>CAVTFP010000034.1:2500-215684 GCA_963733645.1 uncultured Alphaproteobacteria bacterium | reverse complement strand
CAGTGACCGTTGTAAACAGTGGCGCGATGCTGGGTTATCTACTGCACTTCTGCTCGAGCACTGCGTAGACGTCGAAGTCGCTGATAAACGAGCGATGTGGCGCAATGTTTGCCGCTTGGAAATTTACCCCAGTGCCCTCCACCGAGACAGTGGTCGCCTTGATCAGGTGCCACATTCCGCTGGGCAACTTGGTGAAGGCCGAACAATCGATGACGGTGTTCGCCGGCAGCAGTGGCGGGGTCGTCACCTGAGCAATGGCGGGGATCGCCGCGAATGCTGCAAGAGCCGCAGTCAGAATAAAACTGCGCATAGCGTATCTCCTCGGTGCCGCGGCGTTGGGGGAAAGCGTCACTCGTCACTCACTTTCGCCGCCGGCCGTAGAATATCCCGCAGCATCTGTCGCGGCACGCTCGCCAGCTTCCCATATGGTCTTTTGCTGGGCCACCCGGCGCTATTTGGCCGCTACTTATTTGCTACCGCATTGCTACTTGCGGGCGGTCGTTGGGGGGCCTTTTCAGGTCGCACTCACCTGGATAAACAATCCTAAATTTTTACCCGGGGCCGACCGCCTAACCAATCGTACCTACTGACGCTAAACATGTTCATAATTTTCGCCCCCTGACGTGCTGAAATTTCATCACGGCAGCGACGCCATGCCGGATGGTTAACAAATGATGAACTCCGGGCGGCAAGCCTTGCTAGGCTGGCCCCGCGGATAAAAGAACTTCGCTTTCCGTAGCCGGTTACTTCGGCGTGTTCTTGCAGGTATTACAACTTAAGGATGCGGTCCGGCAGAACGAAGCCAATTTGCCTGCGAGCTGTCCGCCTTTGCGCTTGCCCTCGTTCGGCACGCGCCCAAAAACGAAAACTTGTGACCTAGGTCACGCCGCGGCTGGCTGCACTCCAGTAGGGTCATTGCAAGTTGCAGAGACAAATGGAGGTTTCCATGGCCGCTCTAGTGAAAAAGACGCAGTCCCGTTTCACTTGGTGGCGCCGAGAGTTTGTGGCCAAGAACAAGCCGCCTCGTCGCTGGTACGAGTACAACGGTCCCGGAATTGCCTGACCTAACGGTACGGCGATGCATCAGAGCCCGAGGGGTATCTCGGGCTCTTTTACGTTTCCGCCGCGCGCCTGACACCGGTGCGCTGTGCGGCCGCAACGATACGGCGAGCCCAGCCGCCTCGAAACAATGCCTTCGTCGCCTTGCCGACAGGTTTTGCGAAACCGAAATAATGGGGAAACTAATGGGGGATGCATGGCCGGGACCGATGGCCGATTAATTCGAGTGGCTAAATACCGAGGCGACCCGAAGCCAGCGGCCTATGTCGTTGCCGTATCGGATAAGGAAATGGCTTTAAGTCTCATTCGTGAGAAGATAGGCCAACCGGGCGATAACATCGAAGATTTGGGTAACGTCAGCGAGCAATTGCTAACGGCATTGTCCTTGGCGCCAGGGAGCTTTGCGCGTATCGATGGCCTGCGTCACGTCGCCCAACAACAGCAGCAATCTCAGCCTGATTCCGATAAGGAAGCATAGGTCGCCCCAGTTGCCGCCCTCATCGTCCTCCAACACGCCGAGTGGTTCCTTTGAATTTGAGGGTGGTCCGCTTTTGATTGTCACAATGCGAGGGCATATTCCCCTTCTCTTCCCATGCCCAAAACTCCCGCCCCAATGACCTCCTTTTTCTGGCTCGTCTTCAAATCCGGCAAAGATATCTCCGTCATCATCCAACCAGCCGGCGACATCGTCACCGCCCGCGTGCGCGCGATTCTTGCCAACGCATCGGGCAAATTTCAGGATGGCCACGAGCTAGACGCGAAGACCGTCAAGAAGGTGCCGAAGACGATGATTGGTCGTGCGCTATCACGCAAAGAAGCGACAGCACTGTTGAAGAAGTTGGGCTAGCCGAAATCACCATCGTCTGCTCGGTACACTGGCTTGGCCGCTGCCGTCACAAGGTCGTGGGCGAATTGCCGCCGTGGAACCGTCCAAATGAACGCGGGGCCATCACACCGACAAGCAGAACGCCCACACCCATGGCGATGACGTGATCCGCGGCGTGCAGATCAAAATTTCCCACACGGGCGGTGAGAAGGTAGGCCATGACGATATTCGCAAACCCCCAAAGCACGTTCACGGTCGAGGATGAAAGACCTTTACCCGGCGGCTTATCGCGCATAAAATCCAAGCCTTGGAGACTGTTCCCTTTTGAATTTGACGGCGGCCGCTGTTGCAACCCGCTATGTTTTCCTTCAGGGGGGAGATCGCGCTATGACAAAGATGTTGAATCGTCTGTCTGTTTGGTTGCCTTTCGGCAATGACGACAATCGCTGCCGCGCAAAACGCGCTGAAACTCTCTGCTTTAGAACAGACCTTTAGAAGCGAACCCTCAAAGCCCTATACGCCACTCCCAAAGCTCGCAAGCTCGTCGTGTTCGATTAGCTGCGGGAGCCGAGGGAGTTTTTCGATCAAGTGCGGCACTAACTGCGAATGTACTTGCGATGCTGGCTGTACATGTAAATAGCACCAGCCAGCATCAACCGGCGCACCGTTCAGTTACCGTTGCCGAGTGGTCGAGCGTAGGGCACCGGAGGCGGGTCATTGCCGCCCCCAAAGCTGTGAAAACCAAACTGTCCCGGCTGGCCACCCTGAACGCTAAAGTGAAAGCCGGGACTATTAGGATCGGACTTATCTGTATTCCCGTCGAGTTTGGTTTTGCCGTCCAGCGGACCATAGTCAAAGTTATAGTTACCGTTAGGCGCAATAGTCTGCTGACTGAAAGCCGAAGCAGCGGCAGTGGTAAGCAGGATTATGGCGCCTGCAATCAAGTGAGCAGGTGCAAACCGAAACTGCTTGAACATGGCCATCCCCAATCAACGCTGCAGAATCTCACTGAATCTAAGGCCACCAACTGCTGACGGTCAAGGCAATCCCAAAAACGTGCGCCTGCTGCTAAATCACCAGGTCGCGGGGCTTGCCGTCGCTCCGGCGGATGGGGCTGGCGGTTATGGGGACACCGCCCCGTAGTACCACGAGGCGCCCCCGATAGAGAGAGGCCTGATCGTCATAGAGCCGCGTGGCAACTTCAATCGTGGCGGCTCGGCCGAGCTCACGCTCAATGCCATCGACTAGGCGACCGGAAGCATACAGATCGACACGATAACGGTCCGGCACAGGGGACGGCGGTGGATCAATGATAACACTCAGCCGCGGCAGCGTGGCGCGGCGCATTGGAAAGGCGTCGAGGATTTTGCCGCCGCTGATGAGCTCAACGACGAGTTCGGGACTGCCATCGTCGGCCGGCCGCAGGCACGCGAGGCGCGCGGACTCAAAGCGCAGCCGTGCAAAGTCGGGACTCGGCAAGTCGTAATTGCGAATCGTGATCGACTCGCCATTTTGATCATCAGTGGCAAAGATATGGATGCCCAGCCGGATCGGCCTGCAACGGCGATATGGGTCAACGTTTGCAGCCATAGCGCGATTTGATGCCAGCGTCGCGCCGAAAGCCAGCCGCTAGGGATTGGGGCGCTCGAGGGCAGCCGCCACTAAGCTAGTTGCCAGAGGAGCGGAGCCATGTGGACTGCCAGCTTCGTGCCCAACTGCGAACGTCTGATAGCGCGCTGTAATCCAATTCAAAATTCCTGACCATCGCCTCGCAGAACGCGCTCATTTCCTTTTCAGTCAGGGGCTTCGTCGGCCTGTTGCTTTCGAAGCTTTTCTTCCACCTCGCTTTTCGCTCCCTCTTTGGTTACGGGGTGGACGACTTCGTGCTCTCGCATTGAGGGCCTCGATTGGATGGGACGGATTCGCCGAACTCGTGCGCCCATCACTACCAGCATCGCCGATAAAATGCACGTTGAGCACACTCGGCGGATCTAGGCGATTAGGTAGCGCACAGAGAAGGTGATTTGGCAGAACGAACCCACTGGCGGCGAGGCGGAAGAATCAGATAGGCAGCCTACGGCGGGGCTGATAGTCTGCCTCGCTTTCCTTCCCGCGCTTTGCCCCGCCTTCCTCGGCGGGGCTTTTTTGTAGCCGGGCGTGCATGTCCGGCGCTACCCAATTCAATGAACGAATGTTGCGAGCCAAGCCAACAGTTCTTTAAGCTGGTCCTGATTGACCAGAAAGTAGAGAACAGCCGCCAGCGGACTAAACGCGAGGACCAAATCTCGCATGGCCCAAGCCCTGCAAAGATCACCCTTGCGTACCATCGTGCATCCGAATTGTGATGCTACCGTTTCGGCCAATGCCAGCATTTTCGCCAGCATTTTCCTAAATTGTCGGCTCGCGCCTGCCCGGCGCTTTATAGACGCCGCGCGCCGAGCGAGGCGAGCGTAAGTCCTTGACACAATTGGCCCTGTTTCGAATTTGAGGATGCCTCCTTTTGTCGAGTTCCTAATTACATTTTTCGTAAGTGGATTTACGGATAGGCAATCGGGCGTATGTATCTAGGAGCCGGGCGACACAGCCATATTCAGGAGGCTATCGTGTCTCGACTTATTGTTCGGTTCCAGAAGGACCAAGCCGGAGCAACAGCGATCGAATACGGCTTGATTGCCGCAGGCATCGCGGTTGCCATCATAGCGGTCGTTACAGGTCTCGGGACGCAGTTGAACACCACGTTCACCAGCGTATCGAGCGCCCTAAAATAAGAAATAACGTCTTGCCCGGCGCGATGGCTGAAAACCTACGCGCCACAAAGTCGAGCGCCCAGGTGCGCTCGCCGTTACCACCTCGCCGCTGCCGATTGATGCCCCGCGAAGGGTTCGCAGGGGTTTAGCGCCAGATTTTGGCCTAAGCGGGCAGCGACAGTCCGAATAGCTTTCGCAAGTGAAAGCGGAGATCGACCAACCGCGATTTATAAATCCACCAAACTACGCGCCACTTTTACCAGGGAAGGCTCGGCACAATTGCGTAAATTGGCACAAGCATCCGAAACATAGCGTGCCCCAAACGCGCTGATGAGAACTGCCGCCGCCGACGCCGCAATGGCAAAAATCCGCTCTCCGGTCCCCACATGCCAATACGTGTACATGTCCGTGACAGCGCCATCAGATAGATGCGCACGACGTTGAGCACAATCTGACACCCCGCGGCCAACGCCAGAACAGCAACGTCCAAAGGATACCACTGCGGCCGCTCCAGCTTGGTCAGTGCCACCCAGCTCAGCACCGCCAGCGAAACATTCCGAAACGAACAACACCCGCTCATGACCTCGATGGAATGGCCGCTTGGCACAGCGATGATGTTGTCCTGCCACGTTGCGCCGTTCACCGTGAGCTCAACCACGGTGCCGACCAGCATGGCGTCGAAGTAAATCAGTCTCGCCTCGAGCAGCCCGTAAATAATGGGAACAATAGCTTGCTGCGTGAACAGCGCCGCGACAATAGTGGCGACTGCGATCATCCTCGCATCACCCCTGCTGTTCATCAGCAAGAATGCGCTCAGCGCAGCAACACCGGCTGCCGAGTTGAACGGGGCGATGACGATGACACAGAGTGCCCCCGCGATGGCCGAAGCGTTGGCCCGACGATCGGGCATCACCTGCTTCAACAAATACATCACCACGCCCCAGGCCAGAATCTGGAACGCATCAATATGCATGGCGTGCATTACATCGGAATCGGGCAGAACTTCCATGTCGCCTGCGGCGGCATAAAAGCGAAAAGCGACAACAGCACCGACACAACTGAAAACCAGCAGTGGCCACGAAGAGAATGTATCGCCGCGCCGCCTCCAAATAAAACGCTCGCTCATCTTAACCATGCGCACAAGGCCCTAAAGCTAGCTCTTTTATAACATAGCTTTTTAATCTATCGGCTTACGAGTCAACACCTTTGAAAGAACGCCAACATGAAAAAATCAACTTTGGTTTTTGTTGCAGTTTCCCTGCTGGCCGGTATTACGCCGGCGCTGGCTTTGCCCGCGGCAGCTCCCGTTCCGTTGATCGGCGTTGGAGTTCTAGCCTCTGGCGCAACAGCCGCGGCCCTGTTTCTTGCACGCACTTTCTTAAAGCGTTAACGGGCTTGCCTCGACGTTGCGGAGCTATTAGCGCGGCGCCACGTGTGGCGGCGAGAGCCGGGGACTATCCCGGACGCCAATCTAGCAAAAACTAACAACGCGACCGACCTCCATTGGCAGGGCGCGAGCCACACTCTCATTCGCAAGCAGGCAGGCTTCCTGGCATGCGGCAATGACGATCATGGTAACATTTCGGCCCAGCCATGATCACGCGGGCGGCTCCACATCTCGATCGCCACCGCTAGGTACCGCCACCAGTGAATGCATGGCCGAATAAAAAAAGCCCTGGTAAAAAACCAGGGCTTTGGAGTAATTGCCGAGCTCAGACTTCCCTCGGCGCGGCTCTCGTAGCAAACGAAAATGACCTTTTAGTAAAGGCTACCAAATACGGCGGCCGGACCCTCACGGGAAGACTGTTGTGTTAGCGAGAAGCATTCTTCTGCGATTAAGCGCGGCCAACATTTCGTAGTCCGATCCATCTGTTCGGCTTTCCTGAGGTAGCCCTATTGTCGTCGGCGTGAGGCGCGGCGCAGTTAACGCTAATTTGCGGTGAACCGCAGAACGACGTGAGTTTTCTGTACATACGTCTGCGCTTGCTTTTGATTGTAAGCGATCGACTTTCGGCGACAGCAATTCGCCAAACATTGCTTCAGTGGTTTTGAATTATCCAGATGTTTGAACCGTCACGATCCACATCGGCGACATTGGTTGCGCAGGCCCCTCTCGCTCCAGCGTTGGGCCCCTTCGTGGCTATCGATGCGCGACAAATCTGGAATGATATTTGGCAGGGCAGAATAACAATTCTGCTTTCGATCATTGCCGCGTTTGCACTTGCGGCGTTAGTCGTTGCCGTCGTGCCATTCAAATACACGGCAATTGCCCAGATCCTTATTGACCCAATGGCACTCAACGGCGCTCCGCATGAGGTGACCTCGAGCACCCAACAAAGTGACGCCATGGTGCTGACAATCGAAAGCCAGGTCAGCGTCATCACATCCGATAATGTGCTTCGGCACGTGGTAGAGGCCGAAGGTCTCGATCATGATTTGGAATTTTCCGGCAGCTCGGGGACGGTTGATAATGGCGTCTTGACCGCGCTGGATGAGCTGCGGCGGCGACATCTCGTGGTCACGCGCGCCGAGCGTACCTACGTCGTTGACATCAAAGTCACCAGTGTCGAAGCCGCGAAAGCGGCCCGCATCGCCAATGCGATCGTCAAGGCCTATCTCGCCGAGCAAACCGACAACCTCGCCGCTGACGCGCGTCAAGTGTCCCGATCATTATCGGCTCGTCTCAATGACCTTCAGGATGGGGTCCGCGACGCCGAAGAAAGGGTTGAGGCTTATAAAAGGCAAACCGGCATCGTCAACGCCAATGGCGAGCTTCTCATCCAACAGCAGCTTGCGCGCCTCGACGATCAACTCACGGTAGCTCACGCTCACACCGTGGAGGCAAGGACGCGGCTTGCCGAAGTTGAGCGGGTACAGAAATCTCCCCTCGCGATTGGCGCGTTTCCCGATGCGATTGCGTCGCCGACGATAGTGGCGCTGCGCACTCAATATGCTGAATTGCAGCGTCGCGAGGCGGAACAGAAAAGCTCATTGGGCTATCGGCATCCGGCGGTGGTGGAAATCGAGGCCCAAGTCCAACGTCTGGAACGGACCATTCGGGAGGAGATCGATCGTACCGCGCAGTCGGCGCGGACCGCTTACCAAAGCGCCAACGCCAACGAGGCGGAGCTAACCGGCAATCTCGAGGCTCTCAAACACGGCACCATGAATACGGATCAAGCTCTGGTCGGGTTGCGGGAGCTCGAACGCAAGGTTGCAGCCAATCGCGCGGTCTATGAGGCGTTCCTGGTGCGGGCCCGCGAAACGGCGGAACAGGAGCAGGTCGATACCAAGAACATCCACGTCATTTCGAAAGCCCAGATCCCGTTGCGTCGAAGCTTCCCGCCGCCGCTCAAACTGATCGCACTCGGGGCCCTGATGCTGGGACTGGCGTCGGGGACAGGCATCACCGTGATCCGGGCTTCCTATCAACGGGCCAGTCAGCAGGAGCGCCACGGTCCGGTCATTGCGCTCCAGGACGCCAAACAGCTGGCGGCCTCGCCGACGACCTTGCCCAGACCGGTGACCATTCCGATCCTTGCCCATTTGCCCGCCATAGATTGGTCAAGCGCGGGGAACCTTGATTACACGGATTTTGCCGTCGGGATCAGCAAGGTCTATGGGGCGCTCCGTGCTTGCCAAATGGACAAGCAGCATCCGCGGTTGCTTGTTCTTGCTTGCGATTATGGAGAAGACGCCGCAGCCGTTGCAGCAAGTCTCGCTGCCACTGCGGCTGCGACACAGAGTGTATTGTTGATCGACGCTGATACCGAAGGTCGCACCGCTTCGTCACTTGCCGGTGGCCAATCCAAAACTGGACTTCTCGATGTCGCCGCGGGGCGCTGCAATCTCGCGAATGCGATTACTCACGATCCTGCAACAAACATCAACGTAGTGCGAACCGTAGGTCGATTCCCCGTCGACGTCGATGTCGTTTCGTCATTTGAACAAACCAGGCGCTTCGACGTGGTGATCGTGGTCGGCATCGCGCAGTGGTTAATCCCAAGCGCCTTCGCCCTGGCCCAAGTAGTCGACCACATCCTCTTGGTCGCAAAAGCGGATCGGACCGATGACCAAGCAATGGACCGATTGGTAGCAGATCTTGGAACTGATTCCGCTAAAATCCGTGGTCGTGTGCTGACCGGGAGATTGCTCGCAGCATAGCAGTGCGGGCGTGGCGGCTGTCGAAACCCGCAGCGAGGAATCCGGCGTGTCGACCTTTGAGAATCCGGATTACGTCGGACAGGAAAGAGCCGATCCGACGGATACACTCATCCGCAGTATTCTCCTTGCCGCCGTGTTTCTCCTCATCTGGATTTCATTCAATCCCTTTCCGACATTACCAGACGGTCGGCAGGCTGGTGACGAAGGAAATCTAGCCAACCAACTCGGATATTCCATACTATTTATCATGCTTGCGGTCTGGTGCGCGCTGCATCATCCGCAGCGATTGTTCCTGTTGCTTCGACCCATCTTGATCATGACGGTGCTTTGGTTTGCGTTGAGTGTTGCCACATCATGGGATCCATCGGCTTCCGCTCGACGTTTTGCATTTGCTCTCGTTACTATTGGTATTGCAGGCATGGTGCTGTTGCTGCCAAGAAATCCTTGGCACCTGAGCGACGTGCTGGCCGCCGTTGTTATTACCGTGCTTGCCCTGTGCTGTATTGAACTGGTTGCTTCACCTTCGCTGGCATTTCACCAAGCGTCGGACGCTCACGACGCCAATTCGGCCGGCGAGTGGCGCGGCCTATTCGGTCATAAGAATGGGGCCGGGGTGACGATGGCAATATTCATTTTTATAGGCTGCTTTGTCACGAAGATACGCAGCAGCGCGCTTGGTACGGCGATCGTTGTGATCTCATCGGCGTTTCTCTTCCTCGCACATTCGCGAACCGCGATGGCGGCCGTGATTCTCGCCTATATTGTCTCGATTGTTTTTGCGCACGTTCGTCCCGCAAAGGGCCTTGTCGTAGCGCTTTCGATAATGGCCGGCTTAAACCTTATTTCTATCGGGTCAGTCTACCTCGAGGCTGGCCGCGCGCTCGCACAAGCGATTATGCCGGATCCGACTTTTACGGGACGGGCCGACGTCTGGAAATTTGCACTCGATCACGTCGCGCAGCGGCCTATCACCGGCTATGGATTTGCCAGCTTTTGGGGCACCGAGCAGGTGGTTTATGGAATGAGCGAAACGGGTTGGGCTAATACCGCGTATCATGCGCACAATGGCTATCTCGACCTTGCGCTTACCGTCGGCATACCTGGCGCCGCTTTGGTGATGTTGTGGCTCATTGTGCTGCCACTTATCGACTATCACCGGTCGCCGCCCGACCCAACGAGCGCCCCATTGAAATTACTGTTCCTCCGTATCTGTTTGTTGGCCTGCTATGAATCATGCTTCGAAACGATGTTTACCCAGGTTGGCGCTGCTGGGCTGATACTCATTTTCGCCGCATTCGGGTTGCGGTTTTTAGCAGTACTGCCGCTGGCGCGCTAACGTGCGAGACCATGACATTACATTTAATTCTGATCTCAGGTCGGTCTCTCGATGAGCAACAATAGTCAGAGTGCTTAGCTCTCTAAATTCAATTGTATTAAGCGATCGGCGTCGTTCCGCGGGTAAGGCCAACAATTGAAATTACGCTAATCTGCGTGGCAGAGAGTGGGAGCGGAGTTGCCGACGTTGAATGGATTGACGTCGAGAAAATCGAAGGTGCAATCCCCACCCGGCCAACGAAAAGAAGCCGCCGGCGGCGCATCCATCATCGGCTCGTTGAAATGCGAATGCGTCTACAACACCTCTGAATGAAATATGTGATGATGAGATCGACGGCGCTTTTTCAGGCGCCGACTTTTCATTTCAGTGATAGCGAAAGAGCTTCCGCGCTGCTCGCCAATCCCGCAGGGATTTTAAGCGCGCGAGGGTCACGGAGATCGACATCCGCAACAATGTGCCAGACTTAGCTGGCACGCATGTCAGCATCCCCGATAATGCAGCGCATCTTCGAGCACCAGCCTGGAAACATCGCCGTGGGTTAGCCTTTGCGTGAGATGCTTCAAGAACAGGATGAGTTGCCTTGCCCTCGCCTTGCTGTTCCGCTCTCGCTCGGATGGATCTCTAGCCACGGGGTTCGGGCGGTTGCGATTTGCTAGATTCCGGCCTTGCTCCACCATGCGGCTTGATTGCCGTGACGATGAACCCCGCGGTGATGTCCCCGGGCACAGCGAGACGGTGAACTCGTCGCTAACCTTGCGCCCGAGCGCGCGGCCTTTGGGCGAAGCGCAGGTGATGCGAACGCTAGTCCCGCTCGACCGCGACGCTGCATCATGAGTATTATGCCTGAAATCCGGGCTCGGACCAAAATGTGTAATGCGGGAGGAAGATCATGACGATGAAGCGACGCGACTTGCTTGTGGGCGGCGCCGGCATGGCGGCGAGTGTGGCTGCCGTCGGGCTCTCTGCGCAAGCGAAGGCCCAAACACCACAATCCGGCATTCACTGGCACCGCGAGGCCGACGTCGTCGTGATCGGGTCGGGTGCCGCAGGCCTCCCCGCCGCCATTGTCGCGCGCGAAGGCGGTTCGTCGGTGATCGTCGTCGAAGCGCAAAACCATACCGGAGGGCATGCGATCTGCAGCGGCGGCAACGTGCCGCTCGGCGGCGGCACCAGCTACCAAAAGAAATGGGGCGTCCAGGATTCCCCCGACCTCGTCTTCCAGGATTTGACCGACTGGTCGGTCGTGGAGCCGAATGGCTTCCCCGATTATCGCTTCAATGACCGCGAAGTGATCCGGGCCTTTGCCGACAATTGCGCCGCGACCTACGAATTTCTGGTCGCGCACGGCGTTGTGTTCGTCGACAAGGCGCCCGACACACTGGGCGGAAGTTCGGTCGGAAACTCGGTGCCGCGCGAAATGCACGCGGCGCCGATGGATTGGCCTTTGATCCAGACCGGCAAGCCGGCCGCGCCGGATCAAGCGCACCACCATGTCCACCGGCAACGGTCTCATGCATCCGCTCGCCGCGGCGGCAAGAAAGGCGGGCGTTGAGATTCTTCTGTCGCACAGGATGACCGCGATCCATCGCGAGGCGCCGCACGCCGGGCCCGTGCTCGGCATCGCCGCCGACAATAATGGCACGCTCGTCAATATCCGCGCGCGCAAGGCCGTGATCATCGGCAACCGGCGGATCGACCACCAACGTGAATTTCCGCCGCATGTTCGATCCACGCCTCACTGAAGAATACTGCGGCGTGGCCGGACAACCCTGGTCGGATCAGGACGCCAGCGGCGAGCTTGCCGGCATGGCGATCGGCGCGTCGCTGTGGGGGCTTTTCAACAATACCGGCGAATTCGGATCGGGCATTACCAAGCCCGGCACAATCGGCGGGCAGTACGGCTATGTGAATCTGCGCTGGTTCCCGGGCAGCGAAGTTTTCGACAAGGCCCGCGCCACCGGCCTGCATGTCAACGACTGGCAGAATGTTGTGCTCGTCAACATGATCGGCAAGCGCTTCTACGACGAGACCGGCCGGCAGTTCAGCTCGGGCAATTACGGCTCGATCGACCCCTATGTCCCGGACAGCTATCGCAACGGCCAGAATCTGAAATTCAAACCCAATACCTTCCTCGATGCGGCATTGGCCGGGATCGGCGATGGGCATAATGGCGGCGGCCCGATCTGGGCGATTTTCGATGCCGATGCCGTCGCCCGCGAGAAATGGGATCCGAAGCCGCCGAACGTCGATTATGAGGCCGGTTTCTGCTTCACCGCGGACACGATCGAGGACCTGGCCAAGAAGATCGAGATGAAATACCAGCGCGTGCCGATGCCGCCCGAAGCTCTTGCGGCGACGATTGCGCGTTACAACAGCTTCGTCGATTCGGGTGTGGACGAGGATTTCGGCAAGCCCAAGCCGCTCTACAAGATATCAAAGCCCCCCTTCTATGCCGGGTGGGCGACGCCGGTGCTGCACGACACGCGCGCCGGCTTGCGGATCAATGCGCGGTGCCAGGTTGTCGACATGAACGGCCAGGTGATCCCAGGCCTCTATTGCGGCGGCGAGTCCGCGGGTGGGTTCAGCCTTCACGGCCTTGCCCGTGCCACCTGTCAGGGTTTCATCGCCGGAACAAATGCCACCGCGGAAAAGCCGAGGGTCTAACGGCTTGTTCGCATTCCGGCGGAGCGCGGAAACGATGCGAACGATGTCGTTCCTCATCGTGTTGGCGCCTTATGCGGCGCGCGAGTTTGGAGTTCGGGACCGAGACCGCGTCGCTCGGTCGTCATCGCGTTCCGGTTTTGTCGGCAAGCCAGGTCCTGATCAGTGAATGCCAGCGGCCGGTATTTCGACCCGGTCGATTGGTCCGATCGACAATGTCGAATTTGTTTGATTACCGCCATACGAAGTTTGAATTTGCAGGCGATGTGATGGTGACTTAATAGTCGTCCATAATCCGACCAAAAAGACAGTCCCCATAATAAGAATTGCCGCATATTGCAGGTGCGGCGGCGATTGCCGATCGCGTTCCGAACTGGCGTTAGACATTCCCTGTGCCATCGCGGTGACTCCGGTAAGCCACCAAATCGCGGATGCCAGCACAAGGCAGATGCCAAGTGGTTCTGGCACGAAAAACGCGCCAAATGCTGCAAGCGCGATCGGTGAATTGATGTGCTGAAATTTCATCATGTGAGCGACGCCATGCCGGATGGTTAACAAATGATGAACTCCGGGCGCTAGAACCAATACCTGCCATGGTTAACGGCCTGGAACGGCTATCGAGCTGACGCGGCGGAGATTGCCGGTTGTTGATCTTTGCAAACAAAGGGCCGCCTCGTGGCGGGCCTCGGCATTCCGTTTCAGGTCGCGGTCAGGCTGCTTGAGCCCTCCGCCGCTTCCGCGCGCCCAGCAAGCCGATCAAGCCGAGGCCGTCAGCAAACGCGGAAGCGCGGGGGGACGCTGCTGCCATTGCCCCATCGACTATCGAGTAGTCTGCGAAAGGTCGGGCGCTGGAGCGGGGCTTCTTATGAAAACCGCGGCTGCTTCGCGCGTGTTCGATAAAAGCGTAGTATTTCCTCGGCTGTTTCGATCTTTAAACGCCGATATGCCGTTACAGACTTCTCGATCTCATTGATGGTCATATGCCCCATACCGCGCAACTGAAAAATCTCACGTAAAGTCGCGACTGACAGATCTGCAGCGCGCGCCAGAACCAGAAGCACTTCGACGCTCTTCTGCCCGATGGCCTGCTCGACAAATTCCAACGGCATGTTGCACGACGCGGCGACTGCCGAAGCAGCACCGACAAGGTCATTTTGTGCCAGACTCTGATCAATGTTCCGCGTGGGTGGCGTTAGGCGCTTCTGTTCCGTCCCGCGCCGCTGCGAGCGCTCGATCGCGCCGGCCTCGACCTCCCCTGCAGCCTCGGCAACAATGTCATGGACATACTCAACCGCCTCGGGGCGAATTGCCGTGAGCTTCGCGCGAACGGCCTCTGCGGCCGTCGCAACCAATTGCCGAAGCAGTGGTCGCGGAATTTCGGTGCGCGATCCAACAATGATTGCCAGTTCGCCATCGTCGTCTGAGCGCTGCACAAGAACTGAAAATCCTGTGTCGGAGAGCCGGGCTCCTTTATTGCCAACAGTGCTCAAGAGAACACGACGATCACCGCGCGCGACCAGAACATCAGTGACCGATTCATTGAGAACGGTGCGCCCGGCTATCGCCAGCAAATGGTCCTGGCTTTTGCACGCCGCGTTTTCTGCCAGATCGGCATCGGTCAGCCGCTCCGATTGCGAGAGGACCGGCGCCGCAACCTCGATTGCATCGTCGAAGGCGAGCTTTCGGATGGCCCTTGGAGGCGCATTGCGTATCGGCGCGAGACGAACCGCCATGATCGCGCGCGCCGTGACCTCGATCTCGATTGTCAGACGCGTGAGCAGTTCGTCGAATATCTCTATTTCCGTATCAGACAGATGTGGCGCCTGAACGGCAAATAAATCGGTGATCCCCTTGGAAATCTCCGAGCATCGGGTCGCCGAGCCGCCCGCGATTGCACCTTCAAGTTCTCTAATGACAGAATCGAGCTGTATCATTACCGGCAATCAAAAAGCACCCTTCTGGGTGTCTTTTTGAGCCTATCCTCCGCGAGTAAAGATTGCCTTTAGGATTTGGTAAGCTCGATGGCGCGATAATTCTACGGGCTTGATCGGCTGCGAGTGAGCGGCTCGTGCGGCGGCCAGTTCGAGTTCACATTCGCAGCCATCGCCCAAAAATCTGCGCGGCTCCCTATGCCTGCCCTTAAGTGCCAGCATGGTAGTCAGATTGACGGTGCCGGCAGACTGGTCGATCGCGGTGGTCTGCACGGTCGCGGTCTCATGCTGGCCAAGCGTCTTGCGCACGATGTCGAGGCCGCTCATGGCTTCCTACCTAAAAGTGAAGCCCCGGCTGTGACGGCTCACAACCGGGGCACCTGTTGCACGTCGCGAGGGGGTAGATATTCGCAACGCGCCGCAAAGTGTAGCCCTTCGGGATAGGCATGCCAATGCCCGAAATCCAAGCCGTCACGACACCGCTGCTCAAGCTAAAAGCGCTTGGCAGAGACCTTGACCAACTTTCGTTTGTTGCCTAAATGTAATACATGTCCTACACGGGTCACGATTGATGAAGACTGTTAGCGCGCGCCAAGCCAATCATGAATTTTCGGAGTTGCTTTCGCGTGTGGAGCACGGAGAGGAAATCCTTATTACTAAACGGAGTAAACCGGTTGCGGTTTTAAGTCCCTATCGTCTGCCGCTCATGACTCCAGAACGCAAAAAGGCCATTCATCATGCGATCAACGTGATGGCGAAGGGCCTTTCCTGGGGCAGTACCTTACAAAAATTCAAGCGCGAAGAGATGCATGGGAAGTGATGATCAGCTTCGACACCAACGTTCTCGTTTATGCCACTACGTCGATATCCGACGTGAAAGTGAGACGGGCGCGTGACCTCCTCGCCCGCGCAATGCGGGCTGCATCGGGCGTGCTGCTGCTACAAACTCTTGGAGAGTTCAGCAATGTGGCAATTCGGAAAGCGAGAATACCGGTCGAGGATATACGGCGGACAATTGACGCTTGGCGTGCCGTGATACCGGTACAAGCGGCCGACGATAGCGATCTTTCGGCGGCACTTGAAGCCGTGAGAGCTCACCGTCTGGCGTTCTGGGACGCAATGTTATGGGCCTGTGCACAGCGTGTTGGCGTTAGGCACCTGCTTACCGAAGATTTGCAGGATGGTTTCGTGTTGCAGGGCGTCGCGTTCGTCAATCCTTTCAAACGAGAGAACGATCAATTGATCAATAAGGTACTTCCACTCTCTTGAAGCGGCGACAAGTTCTCCTCTCAAACCCCAGCCAGATTGCTGGCGATGAGCAGAGTGTAAAGTCTATGACTTCCTCTGAATCACGCGACTTGACGAAACGAACGTTCCTGTCGCTGCCGGTCTCGCCGAGCAATCGAAACCGGAAGGTACGTGAGAGATGCGGCAACGCTACCGTCACAGCAACGCTCATCGAGCCGGGGTAGAGTCCATCGAGAAGATCCAACTCGATCCGGCCAAATTATGCGGCGGCGAGTTGGATGTGACTTGGAGATCTGGCAAAACGAAGCCTCCGTGCTCGCCCGGGTCAAGGACCATGCTCAACAGACTGGCAAATATTCCGCGTGCCCTGCGGCAACTTACTCTCCTGCTTTTTCCCGCCCTAGTCATAGCTTCCTCTGCTGCAACTGCGCAGGACTATCCGAACAGGCCCATTCACATCATCGTGCCCTATGCGGCTGGCGGCGCCATCGATTTCACTGCGCGCATTCTGGCGGAGCGCTTGGGGCCGTCGCTACGGCAAACGTTGATCATTGATAACAAGGTTGGCGCAGCGGGAAAGATCGCCGCCGAGTTTGTGTCGCGAGCGGAGCCAGATGGCTACACAATTCTCTATACGGCTGGTGCCGATCTGACTTTGTTGCAAGACAGGCCCAGTACGGCTGAGGGTATTCGGAATCTAACGCCAATCACTTCCGCCGTAAGCCCGGTGGGAGCAATCGCGACGCGCCCAGGCTTGGGGCTGGATACGATGGAAAGATTTCTCGCATACGTCAAAGCAAACCCCGGAAAGCTGACGTATGGCAGCACTGGCTACGGTTCATCTCAGCATCTCATCGGGGAATATTTCAAGCAGCAGGGCTATGAGATGCTCCATGTGCCTTTCAACGGCATTGCACCGGTGATGACCGCCCTCTCCGGCGGGCAGATTGACGTCGCCATAACAAACCTCGCGTCCAGTCTGCCGCTCGCCGGCGATGGGAAAGTGAGGATCCTCGCGTTGCTCCAGTCAGAAGCTTTCCAGGACGCGCCAGACATCCCACCGATCACAAAGGCAATGCCCGGCTTTGTTTTCCGACGGCCGTTAGCCTTCTATGGATTCTACGGCCCGCCCGGCATGCCTCGGGCCATAGTTTCAAAGCTCGCGGACGAAATCGGCAAGGTCGTTGTAGCGCCTGAAATAAAGGCGAAATTGAAAACGCTTTCCATCGTTCCGACTGTGACCTCTGCCGACGAGTTTGCGGCTATGGTTCAGGAGACCGGCGCATTTTTTCAGACAATCATCAAATCGGGGGATATCAAATTGGAGTAACCACAAGTGAAGTGGGATTAATCCCTATCTGCTCGCGGGAATAATCGGGGTTATTTCTTTGTCGCAATCCGCACGCTACGATGACGGGGTGGGCGGCGTCGATATCTGCTCAAGGTGAAACCATGAGCCTCAAGCGCATTGCGCGACGTGCAGCTTTCATTTCCGCGATTTTGTTGATGACTTCTTCCTGTCTTGGCGCGGCAAACGCGGCAAACAACGAAGAAGCGGCACGGGCGCAATGCCGCGAGAAATTTGTGCCGGTAGTGAAGGATTGCGTGCGCCAAAAGGTTATGGCGAGTGGCGGCTCGCCGGCCCAATACATTCCCGGATGCCGCGCCGCCATCATGGATCAGGCGCGCGAATGCGTCATGAAGCTGATGGCGGTAGCCGGCGCTCACGAGGCGGCAACCGCGGCGCTGGCGTCGGAAACCGATATCGCACCACCTTCGGGCAAGGGTCGCGTGGTTATCGTGCTGTCCGGCATCGACGGGCCGGGTCCGGTGCAGGACTACGCCAACAAGGTAGCACAGCTTGGCTATTTCACCATTCTTGTGGACGGAAATGCGATCCTGTCTGAGGACCGGCAGGGCGGCACGCGCCTGACTCAGGTCATCGCCAAGGCGCAAGCGTCGCCCAATGCACTCCCCGGCAAAGTCGCCGTGATCGGTTTTGCCGTGGGCGGCGGTGGCGCGCTGGCCTATGCGGAGGCGCAACCGAATACGGTCGCAAGCGTCATTGCCTATGACCCGGTGACCGCTTTCATCGCCAAAGTCGGCGGCATGAAGGCGTTCGTCGGTAATTTCAAGGTGCCGCTGCTGGCCTTCGCGGCGGCGCAAGACAAATTCAAGGACTGCTGCCTGTTAGCAACTATTCAAGACATGCAGGCAACAGCGAAGGCGCTCAGCAAGCCGATGGAGCTGATCGTCTATCCCAACGCCGACCACAATTTCACTTTTGTCGGAGCGACCTATCGCGCCGACGATACCGAAGACGCCTGGACGCACACCGTCGATGCGCTGCATCAGGCGTTCGGCGACGCAGCCATGCACTGATCTGCGCTGCTGCGTTCGGTAATGCCAGATCAGGCGGGCATGGACTGCTCCGCGCTTGGATCAATTGTCGGTGAGGAACGGATGCAGATCGTGCCACGTGTCGACTTGCGTCGCGGTGGTGTCGCGCCAGCCAAAACCGACCGCCGGCCGCTCTCACTGCTTTAAAAATGTCAGCGTGCACGGCCGGCCTTCGATGCGCTTACCGTTGCCGCTGCCGTGGTCGAAATGCCCGAGCGCGTGGAAATCGCTTGGCGAGCCGCGCGCGGCGCCAAGGCCGACCAGGCTCGAGCCGACGATGATCTCGCCGGCAAAGCCGGCGGTGCCGTCGGCCTCAATCTTGCCGTCGAGCGTCATCGACGATGGCTCGCCCTTGACGCCCTTAGTGCCGTGATAGACGCCGTCCTTCACCTGGCCGTTGAAGCTGAAGCTGTAGCCCGGATAGCCGCCGAGGTTCGGACAGGTCCATTCGGTCTGCCAGGTGCCGTCAAAGGTCTTAATCGGCGGCGCGCCGGTGCGGATCAGATTGACGAGCCGCAACTGCGCTTCCTGCAGATGCGCACCATACGGGAAGCTTTTCAGATAGCCTGAAAAGAGGTCCGGCGTGTTGGCGGTGTCGGCCGCCTGCCAAGCGGCATCCTCCGGACTTTGCTGGGCAGCCGGAGACGGCGCGGCGGGAGCCTCGGCAACTTGCGGAGCTGGCGGAGGCGGCAACGCCGGTATCGGTGCGGGCGCCACGGGGGCCGGTGCTTGCGCCGCGGTCTGCAGTGGCGCCGACGGCGCAGGCGCGATGGTGGGCGCGGCAGCTTGCGTACGGGCGCGACCCCTGGCGGCGCAGCCGCAACCATTGGCTTTGGCGATGGCCGCATCAGGAAGACGGCGCCACCAACAATAATGACGGCGACCAGCGCGATGGCGCCCCAGATCAGCGGCAAGTTCGACGATTTTTTCGGAAGCCGCCGCGGCAAGGTGACGGGCGGGCCGGCCGTTGCCCCGTCGGGCTTGGCGTTCGCCAGGGCGTGTTCGAGCCGCGAGGCGAGCAGTTCAATCTCCTGCTCCCAATTCCTGAACAGGTCGATCCATTGCCGGGTGGCGAATTCGTAGGTGAAGGCGTCGTTGGGCACCACATCCTCGACGCGCACCGGCACCACCGTCACATGATGCCGCCCAGCCAGCACCAGCTCCTTCTTGATCTCGTCGGAATTGTTGGCGTTGCTGGTGAACACCAGCACCATGACCTTCGCCGCGCGCAGCGCCCGCACGATCGCTTCCTGGAAATTCTCGCCGGCATTGACGTTGCGGCAGGCGATCCAGCAATCCAGGCCGCGCGCCTCGAGCGCCTGATAGATGGTTTCGGCGATGTCCTGGTCCTTCGACGAGTAGCTGATAAAAATCGGCGCGCTCAAGATCGGTCTCCGTCAAGGCCCGCAATGATAGCTAAATTGGTCCGGCAGAAAAGGCCGCTCGCATTGGCGCGCCGCTTTCGCGCCAGTCATCGTTATGCGCGACGGGAAAAGACGCTCTCGTCTCTGAGGAACGTACTCCTATGGGACAATGGCTGCACATTCACCAATGACAGAGACTTCGGCACGTCTGTCTCGCTGCTCTCAGATCAAACTGCTCTGAGAGAAGTGGGGCGCTGAGAGGGCGAATACTGCACACAGCGATCAGTCGATCTGTGCATAGCTGAAATGTCGACCAGCGTTGCCCATCTGCTTACTTTGGTCGCATTTTGGGTATCGCCTCCATCGTGTGGACGCTGCACATGTGACGAGGTATCGAGTAACCGTCACTTATCGGGGCTGGCCGCACGCACAAGACATCACTGAGTTTTGGTCGGTCGCGAAAAAGGGAGCGCACCGATGAGTCATTTGCCGCTGAGGCGCGGGCTTCCAACACGTGGAAACCCCGGTGGTCGCGGGGTTGGGGCGCCGGAGAACCTCTATCGCCGGCTTGTTACGACGATCACAGATCCTGACCTAATCACGGTGATCGCCTTCTGCGCGCTCGGCCTATTGGTAACTCTCAATGTGATCCTTCGTTTTCCGGATTTTGGGTTGTTGGTCGGGCAACTAGGACAACTCCCCTGACGGGTGCTACCGGAGGCTTCTCCACCGGCGAGTACGTGGCATAAACGTGCGTGGGGCTGGTCCTGGCCCAGAAGTGGCACGATGGCGGACGCCGCAACGGCAGTTTTCGAGGGAATAGCAGTCGCGCGAGCTCGGCAGGCCGCTGCGCTTTCCATGGACGCCGCCATGACAGAGAAGGCAAAATCGGCTCAAATAGCGACAGTTGTGATGGAGACAACATCCGATCCAAGCCCTGCCGGGCTACTATCAGTCTCAGATCCGCGAGCCATAGACACCTGATCGGATAAGTCCGAGTTATTCACAATGAGTGAAAGCGAGGCTCTTTTCGGCGTGTTACGACAATCGGCCGACGCTGAGTGCGCAACCGCCATTGAGCGCGTGGTTCGCGAGGGCACTGATCGTGACCTGTGCCGCACCAACGTCCTCGACTTCGCAGCCAGGCACGGCCTCGACGAGGAGCGGACTATCGCTGCATTCCTGCACGCCGCCAGGCTCGGTTTGTTTGAACTGTCGTGGAACGTGCTTTGCCCCGGCTGTGGCGGCGTGCTCGATGCGGGCGCTACGCTCAAGACGGTCAACCATGAGGAATATGCTTGTGGTCTGTGCGCTGCCGGATACGAGCCGACTCTCGACGAGATGGTGGAGGTGACCTTCACCGTGAGCCCGCGCGTGCGCCGCATCGCCGCGCACAGTCCGGATACGCTCCCCGAGGTCGAATATTACCGCCAGATTTTCTGGAGTTCGGGCGTCGATCTGCCGGAGACGTTGGGAGACAGCCTTGCCGAGTTTACCGTCAATTCGATCGAACTGGCCCCGAGCGAGAGGGCGGTCCTATCGGTGCATCTGCCCAACGATTTCGTCATCATCTTCGATCCGGTGACGCACGGGACGCAGTTTCTCGACGTCAAGGGCGAGCCGACGCAGGAGCGGCAAACACTTTCGATGGTGTTCAACAAGGTAAAGGCGCCGGTCGGGACGGTCGAGATGCGACCGGGGCCGCTCCGGCTGTCGCTCGAAAATCGCACCGACCGCCGCGTGCTGCCAGCGCTGTGGATCGCAGGTGATGCGCTCCACCAACTGCTTGGAAAGCGCAAGCCATTCCTCACCGCTAAACGCCTACTTACCAATCAGACCTTTCGCGACATCTATCGCGCCGACACGCTCGACGTTGATCAGCGGCTCAAGATCACCAGCCTCACCTTCCTGTTCACCGATCTCAAGGGCTCGACCGCGCTCTATGAGCGGGTCGGCGACCTCGTCGCCTACGATCTGGTGCGCCAGCACTTTCGGATTCTCCATGAGGTCGTCGCGGCGGAGGCTGGCGCGGTTGTGAAGACGATCGGCGACGCCGTGATGGCGACATTCTTGACGCCCGACCGGGCGCTCGCGGCTGCGTTGCGCATGCGCGAGGAAATGACCCGTATTAATGCCGAGCGCCACAACGATGACTTGCTTCTTAAAATCGGCATTCATGAGGGGCCGTGCCTTGCTGTCACGCTTAACAACAGTCAGGATTATTTTGGCCAGACGGTGAACTTGGCAGCGAGAGTACAGGGCCTTGCATCGTCGCGCGCGATCTTCGTCACCCAGTCGGTGGTGGATGATCCAAGGGCAGCCAAAATCCTCGAAGGCTCGGGTTTGCGACCGACGATGCAGCACGCGGCGCTGCGCGGCATTGCCGACGCGACGACAGTGTACGAGATCCCGTGATTGCAATCGATGTTCTCAAGAATGCGGTAGTGCTGTCGAGCAATGCGTGGATCGTACGCTGATTGCCTGGACTGGCGCGCCCCAAAAGTCAACACTCACCGCGCCCGTATGCCGGAAAGCTCTCACGGCTGCTGGCAGGAGAACGATGCTTTCTGTCCTGTGGCTTGCGGCGATCCAAGGCATCGAGCGCAATAAGGATGCGGCCGACCTGGTGCGATAGGGTTGCCTCATAGCGGCTGAGGCGGTCGAGCGGGTAGCTGGGCAGATTGGCCAAACGCAAAAAGCAACGCGTTAGGTCAGCGCCCGGATCGACGGTATGTTTGATAGTTTGCGATTTCGAGCAGGGCACGGCTTCTGTACTGTTTGTGCTTCCTTGCGGTGCCGAGAACGTTGTCGGAATGGACCAAGTCAGGCCGCCCGAACATCGCATAAAGAATTTCCCGAGAGTCCCGTTCAGCTTGGCGAGCCTGCCTGAAGTCACTCAGATGGCCGGCCTGGATTTCGAAGAGACCTGTTTCTATTGTGGTAGCGCGGCGCAGCCGCCACAGCAGACTGGCTAACCGCAACACCAGTTCCCGCTCTACGGCTGATTGAGCATCGTAGTCCGCCGTAATGGCTGCCTCGAACGCTTTGTAATCTTCAGCATCTTCCAGCGCGCCGATGACCGTCTCGGCCGTGAGCCCATGGCGGACGGCATTGCGGCGGGACCGCTGTTTGCCGTCGTCCGTAATTGGGCCGGTGCTTTTGCGGGCATTGCGACGGTTGGCATCGATCTGCCTGAAGGAAGTCATTGAGGGCGAGCCACGATAATTGGCTTCGTTCTGTAATTTGAACTTATTTTGCTGACCTGCCGATCGGGTTTGGCATTGTTTTGATCGGTGTCGATATCGGCTTCGGCGGTCGGGCTTTCTCTGCCTATTTTCTTTCGAGCTGTGTGGAGGGGGTGCGTTTCAAGCCAGAGCGCGCGGGCAGCGACCGTGGGATCGATCCCAGCCTTGCTCCACCATGCGGCTTCGTCGCCATGGCGATGGACCTCACGATGATGGCCGCGGCACAACGGGACGGTGAACTCATCGCTGACTTTGCGGCCAAGCGCCCGGCTTTGCGCGAAGCGCAGATGATGGGCATCGCACGGTTGCCGGCCGCAGATGAGACAAGCCTGGTGCGCCACAAACCGCACGTGCTCGCGGTCGCGAATGCGGCGCGGCTCCGGCAGCGCCAGCGCGCTCTTTTCGATGCCCTTGGACCGCAGCCTGCGTTTTGGCTTTTCCGGTTCGGACAACGCAAGACCGGGCAATTGCACGGCTGCGGCGGCCGATGGAGCAGGGGCCGCTTCTGCGGTCGTCGGCGCGAAGGTCGTAAGCTTGCCTTGGAACGCCTCCTCGATCCGTTTGGCATCAGCTTCCGACATGCGGTTCTTGGCAGGCAGCGACCGATACGCCCACAGCGCCGCATCATCGCCGCTGGCGAGCTCATTGAGTTCGGCAAGAAGTTGGTCGCGCAATTGTGCCGATGCGTCCGCACCGAGCATTGGCTCGGCGGGTTTTGAATGCTGGGTGCCATTGCGGCGCGAAGGCCCCGGCTGAGTGCGATAATGACCGCCATTCAGTCGGCCATTATTATTACTACCGGTGCCGTCCCCCACGCCGTTGCCGGCCGCATTCCCCTTCGGCCTCTCCGGCTCAGCTGACTGTCCGGTCGGCGTTGCGATATCGGGCGCATCAAGATCGTCCTCGCCCGCGATGCCAACAAGCGTGAACAGCGCATAACGGCGGGCATAGGTCAGGGCCGCTCCCATCCGATGCGGGACTTGGGTCTCGCTGATGGCGCAGACCGGCCAATCGGACGCAATCCATTCCCCCGACGCATGCGCCAGCATGGTAGTCAGATTGACGACGCCGGCAGACTGGTCGATCGCGGTGGTCTGCACCGTCGCGATCTCATGCTGACCAAGCGTCTTGCGCACAATGTCGAGGCCGCTCGACAGTGGCGCATAGCGGAAGGTCTGCTCGGTCCCGCCACGTCCCTCAGCCCGGATGGTCGCGGTCAGCGACTTCTCCGGATTGGTGAGTTCAGATTGCGCCTTGGCGAGTGCAGCGGCGAGGCTCGCGATCGAGGGACTAGACCGCTGCATGGCTTGCTGCCTCCGCCTCCAGGAGGTCAAAGCTGACCGCACCTGACTTCGAGCGCTTGGCCCGGATGCCATGGCCCATAGCTTCCTTGGCATCCTCGGGCATCAGGCCCTTGAGCTCAGTCTTGGCCTGTTCGTGCTCGAGATGCGCCGACCGGGTCCGGGCAAACACCCCGGCGAACTCCGCCCAGGCATTCGAGGCACTCATATCGACAATACGAACCGCCTCGATACGCGGCTTCGGCGGCTCGATGCCAAACAGGGTAGGGGTCTCGCCGCTCTCGACACAGCGCCAGAACTTCCGCTCCGCCGTGACAATCAAATGCTGATAGAGCGGATCGGCACCGGTCTTGATCTCCACCCACTTGCCGCCGCCGGTAATGATCGAGAGCACCGCGGTCCGTGCCGCCACCACCCACATATTGTGCTGCAGCTGCGGCATGTATTTCGTGACCGCCGCCTCCTCGGAGAACTGCCAGGGCAGCATGAACTTGGACTCGAATACCGCCCCGCTGGACTCAACTCGGCCATCCAATGTGGCGCCGAGCCAGCGAACCGCCGGATGCCGGACCCGCCGCTGGATATCGGTAATGGCCTCCCCGGTATTGAGCTCGTACCAGCGCCGATTGAGGTCCTCGGTCACCACCCCAAGCTGGACGATCAGATTGCCGGACAGGTCCTCGGGCTCGGCCTCGCCGCGCTTTTCCCGCCACAGCCGCAGCAGCGCCGCCTCATCAGTGCCCATGATGATCCGGGCGTCCGAGCCGCCGATGAAAGAGCGGCGGCTCTGCGTAGAATCTGTACACAAGTGATGTTTCATACTTCCTCCACCGCCTAAAATGACGTTTGCTATCTACGGTCCACTATGGATCATATGATCTGAAACGTATCGAACGATACCAATGAAGTCAAGCGATAAAATGAAGCCCCTGACAAGCTCTCAGATTAGGGCGGCCCGCGGACTGCTGCGGTGGAGCGCCGAAGACCTCGCCCGGGAGGCGGCGCTTGGCCTAGCGACAATCAGACGTGCGGAAGGTGCAGAGCATGCTACTTCAATGACCGTTGCCAACAATTTGGCGGTACGGCGCGCATTGGAGACCGCCGGCGTCGAGTTCATCGAGGAGAACGGCGGCGGCCCCGGTGTCCGGTTGCGAAAGCGGCAACAGAAAAAGGGTTAGGATTTGCGACGATCCGACGGCAAGTATATTTTCGGCAGAAGTGCAATCGCGGGCTTCGGGCTAATCGCCTCGATGTGCTGCTAACACTGAGCGGATCAAGGAGCTGGACGCGGCATTGCTCATATGTGAGCGGTTGCTAGCGGATCCAACTCAATCTGATCAGATCACGGCGTGATCACCGTAACCAGTTCTCGATCCGAAGATCGGCAATTCGCGAAAACTCACGTTTGTTGTCAGTTACCAGGGTATAGCCCAACGCAAGGGTGTGGGCCGCTATGAGCATATCATTGGCGCCAACTGGCTGGCCCACTCGCTCCAGGCGTGCTCGCAACTCGCCGTAGATGGCGTCGACGGGAGATTCGAGCGCAAGGATATCGATCGCACCTAATACGGCTTCGACCTGTCGCTTAAGCGGCGAGGAAGCTCTTTTGGCGACGCCATAACGCAATTCTGCGGCGACGATGATGCTTGTACAAATATTCTGCTCACCGACCACTGCGATGCGATCAGTAAGCCGGCCTTTGGGCTGTCGTACCAGGGCCGATATAATATTGGTGTCGAGCAGAAACCGCACAGTTACAGGTCCACAGGCTCCGCCGGGAGGTCGTTGACCCGCGGAAACTCTTCTTCGAGTCGAGGAAGTGCAGCAAGTATCGCGAGCAGCGATTTGCGCGGCACCGGTTCGATAATCAGCCGGTCACCCTCCCGACGCATAATGGCGTCTTCACCAGGCAGCTCGAACTCGCGCGGGATGCGGACGGCTTGGTTGCGGCCGTTCTTAAATAGCTTGACGCGCCGCTCATTCATCCAATTTATCTGGCATATGCTGCGGCATATGTCAAGACTTCACATGCTTCCTGCGATCAGTAGCGAGAGTCCAAGCGAACCAAATGGACGTCTCATCTATCAAAACCCGGCGTAGTTACCGGAAGAACGAAGACGGCGTCCGTGTGCAACAGTGGTTCGATTCCGGTGGCGCGCGGGCAGCGCATAAGCTTGACGCCAGCGATTTTTGCAATGGCATACCATTGATTCGTTGGCTCAAGCGGCCCGGTCAAAAGCAATTCTTCGTCGATCGGTTGGGCTGCAAGCCTCGGATAGATGCAGGTTGAACCGAGAAAAAGTAATTTCTCGACAGAGTTTGCAGCTATCCCTCCAACAGTGCCGGCGGCAATGATGACGACCTGTGACTTCTCACGCGCCATCCACAATTCGACGTCTTGCTGGCACCGCAAGTCGACTTGGCTGCGATCGACGGTTAACAAATTTACCGGGCGTTTTTTAAGTTCAACTCATGAGTGTCGAACCCACGAGTCCTTTATGATCGGCGACCCAGATCGTCTTCCCGCCGCCCTGGTTGATCGACGAGCACGCGCCACACGCCATCGTAAGGGACGCGGGCGGCCCTGAGAGATGGCGGTGATCCCCCCTGGACCTTGCTCAACTCGGCCGCGCGCGTCAGTGTCCCCGAGGTTGATGTCGCGACTGGCCTACGATGCGATCGTGGTGGATGTCGACAACGGACCCGAGGCGCTAACTCGCAGAGCCAATGACAAGCTATACGACCTCGCCGGGTTGGGTGCGGCTTAGACGGCCAGGAGCAATGATGACAGTCGACGAATCCAAGGCCCTCGCGAAGGGTGCCAGCGTTTATTGGCGGGGCGATGCCGCCGATAGTGGTATCGTCACCGAAACCAGTTGGGACGCGGTTACGATCGCCTGGAACAATGGGAAGGTGGCCAGAGTACACCACGGCGACATGCGCGAAATTCTGCGAACGCCGACAATTCCACGTAACCCGACAAAGCCGCATAGTGTGTAACAGCGGCTGATGCCACGCCCCAGCTCGTCGCAACAGCCGACAATCCGTCCTCAACCAAGCCCTGACAGCCCGTAAAACCTTTCCAAAATCCGTAATGTGAATTTCACCGCCTCCATGCCGCGTAGCGGTGCCGCTACCGGCGTTGTTATTGCGAAGTATCGAAGCTATTCTCAAACATCAAAAGTGGAGATCGATAATGGCGCGCGGCACGGTGAAGTGGTTCAATTCTGCAAAAGGGTACGGATTTATTCAGCCGCAAAGCGGTGGTGGTAAAGATGTGTTTGTCCATATCTCGGCTGTTGAGAAAGCCGGCCTCAGCGGCCTCAATGAGGGGCAGGTCGTCGAATACGAAGAAGTCGCCGACAGGGGAAAAACATCGGCACAAAATCTAAAGGTTCAACGCTAATCTTGCTACTCCACTAAGCCGAGGCATCACGGAATTCCGGTGATATCGAACGGGTGTCGGAGTTAGACCTTGTGAGAAGCCCGACTTCCGGAATTCAGAAACGCGCAACTCGAAGGACGATGCGTCTGCAAAACGAAGCCAAAACCAGGGTCGATTTTGAGAATTATCACCGATGAGGAACGGCGGGCGCCACAGCGCTTGCCAACTCAGAAAAGGTTAGACGAATGCAAATCCATCCATTCAATGAGCTCGGGGCGCCTTACAACGACAGTAGGCGACGTAGCTGAGATGACGTCGGTATCGACCAGATAGCCCGTCACAGGCCGGAATCGCGCAACGGCGCGTGATCCCGCTCCGGCAGATCACCAGGCTCAAGAGGTGCCGACACCAGCAGGCGACCAAAGGACGGAACGCGGGATAACCGCACCCAATCGCCAAAGCCGAGGACAACCGCCTCAGGCTTGCCATGTCGGGTGATGACGGATGGTTTGCCTCGCATAGCCTGATCCACCACCGCCGAGAATTTCGCCTTGGCATCTTTCAGTTAAATCTTGCGCATGACATCCTATAAATGACTAGAGTAGTCATATATAATTTCTTAGCTGGCAACGCAAATGCGAATGCCGCGGCGTCCGGCTTCAGGCAAATCATGGCAAATTCTGGCAACGTGGGCTTTCAATTCCCGTTGTACGAAAAAGACGTGGTCGCCCAGCAACCGGCCGGGATGCAGTGACGGCAGTCCGGTTGTCGCCCGTGCCTGGGCCAAACAACAACTGGACAAACCTTCGCGTTCGGCAGCAATTTGGCGCCTAGTCGCTCGCGGCTAAAGCAAAATCGCGACAAAAGCAGCATTTGAAACCAAGGCCATTCCGGGGCCGCGCGGCTCCCGCGGCTCAGACTATGATTTGCCGACCAGCGACCGAACCGTTTCGATCGGTAGCAGCATGATGCGCTCGCCGAGCGGCGAACGAAAAAAACCGTGGCGCTCGTAGAAAGCGACCGCGTCGTCATCGATGGCGTGGGCAACGACGCCTCATATCCCCGCGATCTTGGACGCCGCAAGACACCGTCGCAGGGCATCGGCTTGCGTTGTTGCACAAATTGTTTATGTTGTACAACACGTGACAGCCGTGAGACTTGCCATGACCGCCTTACGAAATCCCAATTCAAGACCAGGTCGGCGCAAAGGAAATCCGCGCCGGGATGCGGTCCTTGAGACCGCCAAGAATGCTGGGCTCCTGACGGGCGCGAATGGCCGGATTGCCGCAAGAATCCGTAGGCACTTGGTCAATGCCGCTAAGGCACGTTCCGGCATCAAGTCCGACACCGAATTGCTCGAGTATGCACTCGCCCGTGTCGCTCTCGAAGATGACTTTGGGCAGAAGCTGATAGCCCGGCAGGGACGTGTGCCGGGGGACGTCGATCTTGAGTTTTGATCTCGCGAGATCCCTGCGACGCCTCAAATCTGGGCGGCGAACCGCACGTCTAATTCGAAGACCCGACGAGGCGCTTCCCTTCGTCTCTGAAAAGGCCACAGGCGGACCAGAGCTGCTCCTCGACACTTGCGTCTACATCGACGTCTTGCAGCGTCGCGCACCCGAGCACGTTAAGAGTCTGCTGACGACGCGCTTAACTAATCACTCCGGCGTGGCCCTCGCCGAACTGACGCATCTGTTCGGTCGGCTTGATCCACGAGATGACCGGACCGGACAAGTACTCGCCGAGATCTCGGGAGTGATCTTCGACATGCCGGCGCACCGGTTATCAGCCCCTTCACTGAATGTGCAGGGCGAGGCTGGCATTTTGGCCGGCCTCGTCGCTCGACTCGCGGGTGTTGAATCGGGACGTGACCAAGCGGTCTTAAACGATGCAATTCTATATCTCCAAGGAGTGGAGCAAGGTCAGATGGTGCTGACCCGAAACGTTCGCGAATTCGATTGGTTCGATCAACTCTTTCCAAATAATCGCGTGCTGTTTTACCACCGTCGATAGGGGAGCGATGGGGAAGTCGGCGTCGGCGATAACACCGCGCTTTTTCAACCCTTCTTGGCATCGCCATCTCAACGCCTGCCTTTAATCGAAGAAAGCGGGCGACCTTTTCCCGGTATGAGCGTGGCGAAATCATGGCAAATTTCGGCAATGTGGGCTTTCAATTCCCGGAGTACGAAAAAGACGCGGTCGCCCAGCAACCGGCCGGGATCCAGTGACGGCAGTCCGGTTGTCGCCCGTGCTTAAATCGTAGATCGACGATTGGGCCAAACAACGCCTGGCCGCATCATCGTGCCACGTCATCGTACTGTATTGCTTGGCGTAGCCAGCATGGCATTGCGACCTTTGACCCGCACTTCCCGATACCACCCGGTCCGCACCAAATGCGCTAGCCCCTCCGGATCGTTTGCATCAGTCTTGTTCGCCTTCATGTCGAGGGCCCGCTTCGCGTGACGTGCATTCCGAAGCGGTGGCGCGGAGAGTGGCGCCTTTTCTCAATATCGAGCGAACTCATGATGCATGGCTCCAAATGGCGGGCCGCGCTGGCGACAGCCCCTCGGTGAAAATACCTAACGGACGGCAATTGCCGACGGTCTGATACGGACACTCCAATTTCTCTCGCATTTGCCTGACAATCGAGCGGTCTGAGTTTGCGCTTGCCCTCGTTCGGCTCGCGCCCAAAACGAAAACCTGTGATCCAGGGCCCTCGAACCCTGGCGCGTCGGCCGGCTGCGAAAGCGCCAACCAACGAAGGTCTAGCGAAACATTTACGAAACGAAGCCAATTTTGCGACCTGAATACCCAACAAAACCGAGGTCACAACAACTCCTCAAAATTGAGCTAATCCAGACAGGCAAATGATGTGAATCGAACTGAAATTGCCCGGCAGAGACCTTGACCAACTCTCGTCCGTTGCCTAAATGTATTACATGTCCTACATAGGTGGGGATGATGAAGACTGTTAGCGCGCGCCAAGCCAACCATGAATTTTCGGAGTTGCTTTCGCGCGTGGAGCACGGAGAAGAAATCCTTATTACTAAACGGAGTAAGCCGGTTGCGGTTTTAAGTCCCTATCGTCTGCCGCTCATGACGCCGGAACGGAAAAAAGGCATTCAACATGCGATCAACGTGATGGCGAAAGGCCTTTCCTGGGGCGGCACTTCCTTACAAAAATTCAAGCGCGAAGAGATGCATGAAAAGTGATGATGATTAGCTTCGACACTAACGTTCTCATTTATGCGACTACTTCGATATCCGACGTGAAGGTGATACGGGCGCGTGACCTCGTCGCTCGCGCGATGCGAGCTGCATCGAGCGTGCTGCTGCTGCAGACCCTTGGGGAGTTCAGTAATGTGGCAATTCGGAAAGCGAGAATACCAGTCCAGGACATACGACGGACAATTGATGCTTGGCGTGCCGTCATACCGGTACAAGCGGCCGACGATAGCGATCTTTCGGCGGCACTTGAGGCCGTGAGAGCTCACCGTCTGGCGTTCTGGGACGCGATGTTATGGGCTTGTGCACAGCGTGTCGGCCCTTCTTGCCAGCATCGCTGATGTATTTTCGCTCCGGCCAGCCGATGCATTTTTGCTCCGGCGTTGACACCTGAGCCGTGAAACTAACCGCAACACCAGCCCCCGCTCTACGGAACAGTCACTTGCACTCAGGCGATGATGACGAGTTGGCTATACGATTCCAGCGCCTCATCGGTCGTGAGCAAATACATCGGTTCTGTCAAGGCCTGCGCCAAGAGCGCGCGGTCGAAGGGATCAGGATGTGCCGGCGCGATGTCCTGAACGCGTAAGGCATGAGGCAAGCTGAATGGCAGTGGATTTAATCCAGCTTCGATAAGCCCAGCTTCGAGTTTTTCACAGTCGATGTCGAGCTTGCGCTTCGAGGCCTTGATACCGATCTCAAAAATCGAAATGGTGCTGACATAAACAGCCCGCGCGCTCTCGATCCTGCGCACTGCGGCGCGCGATAGCTTGCGAGGCTCGAACAAAAAGCGCAACAGAATGTTGGTGTCGAGCAACAACTTCATGCGTGCTCGGGCGCGAGCAGCGAGCCGGTGTTCATTAGGTGCACGGTTTCCTGATCCAACGGCGCCTCGAGGTTTTCGATGGCCTGCTCGCTAAGTGTCCCTTTAAGCACGCCAAATTTTATTTTCTTGGGCCCGGCATCGACTGGCACGAGTTTGGCAATAGGCAGACCCGCCTTGGGGATGACAACCGTCTTGCCTCGCGGCCTGATCAACTAGGTGCGAGAGCTTCGCCTTTGCTTCCGCTAGATTGAGCTGCTTGATCTTCATTGGTGATGATCCAGTCGACAGCAAATATATAGTGGCTTGACCAACAGTGGTCAAGCATCGCCTTGCTATATGCATCATCAAAACGGACCAGCTGCACTTCATCAGCCGGCCGATGAGTTTGATTAGGACCGCGATCACCGTTTCCGCGGTCAGACCATGGCGGACGACATTGCGGCGCGAGCGGCTTTTTCCAACTTCTGTTTTCGGCCCTGTGCTGTTGAGCGCGTTACGGCGGCTGGGCTCGCTCCGGCTAGGGGCGAGACGTATCGAGACCGAGAGGCTCGCGGCATGGCCTTGGACGACCCGATATTCACAATTGGGGTTGTCCGCGACCTTCCAAGTCTTGATCTTGCCTCATGCTCAGCTAGCCTTCTCGAAGCATTGGCAGCCGATGATTCTGTCGCCACGGGATCGTGACCTATTTATGCGTGCCTTGCCGCACCAAGCTCTACTTCCCCTCGAACCGTCGGGTGATGCGGACGTTTGGGTAGAGCGGCTGTCGCGGGCTTTCGACGATACCAGTCGCCACAACGGATTCCTGGCGATAGCCGAGGCAGCGGTTGACGCCTGCCCCAGCGATCCGATCGTCCTCACGCTCGCTGCCACGGCGGCCCTTTTGGATGAGCGGCCCGAGCGGGCGCTCGTGTTTCTGAAGCGGATTTCCAAGCGCTACACCGCGACGCCGACCGATCGCCTGCTACAAGCGCTGGCGTTGTTCCAAGATGGAAAACGTGTGGCGGCCCGGACGCTATTGGAACGCCACGAACTGACCGAGTGGCATGCCGCGCTCCAGGCTTTCCCCGGCGGAAGGGAACGCATGCGATGGATGGTGAGGCAGATCGACGCAATCATGGATCGCGACCAGCCCTCTCCGCAACGACGCCAAATGGCCGCAGCAAAGACTAACGTCAAACCCGCACCCGCTCTTCGTCCCGCAGGCCCTTCCAGCAAGTCCACGCCATCAGTCGCTAAGGTCGCGGCAAGCTCGCTCCAGTCCTTACCGCGAATCGAAATCGACATCTCCTTTGCGGCCGAGGTTGACTTTGCACCCCTGCTCCATGCGGTTGCGCATGTGCCCGAACGGGAGGGACGATGGTGGGGGCTGCGCGAGCGTTTCACCCATCTCGGCTTTGCTCAAGGCTTCGACGAACTTCTCTGCCTGCCGCACCTCACCGGCGTCGAACCATTCTGGCATCAGATCGAGACCGTGCGAAAGGTGTTGAAGCAGTTTCGCGGCCGCGTGCTGCTTGCCGACGAGGTCGGCCTCGGAAAAACCATCGAGGCCGGTATGGTCCTCAAGGAATATGCGTTGCGCGGCATGGCGGAGCGAGTGTTAGTGCTGGCGCCGGCCTCGCTCGTCGGGCAATGGCGGGAGGAACTGGAGACCAAATTCAGCCTGTCTTTCGCGACGACCCACGACCAGCTGCTGCGCGACGACCCGCACGCATTCTGGGGGCAGAAGCGTATCGTCGCGTCGATCTCGGCGGCTCGACGACGCGAGCATTCTGAGCATCTGCTCGGAGGCACCTTCGACCTCGTCATCATCGACGAGGCACATCATCTGCGCGACCGATCGAGCCAGAGTTGGAAGCTCGTCGATGCGCTCAACAAGCGATTCTTGCTGCTGCTCTCGGCGACGCCGGTGCAGAATGACCTTGTTGAACTATACAACATAATGACGCTCTTGAAGCCTGGCATCTTCAAGACACTCAAGGAATTCCGCACTGCCTACATGACACCCGGCAAGCCGAGACAGCCGGCAAACCCCGAGCGCCTGCGTGAATTGATGCGGGGCGCCATGATCCGCAACACTCGCGCGGTCGTCGCTCTGAAACTTCCGCGCCGCCACGCGGTCACGATTAAGGTCGATGGTCAGCCGGGCGAAGTCGAGGCCTATGCCGATCTGGCGGTCGCAGTGCGCCGCCTCGCGGCCGAGACCGGGGCGGGCGGGCACCGGTTTGCGCTGCACCACCTGCTCGGCGCGGCCGGATCATCGCCGGTCGCCGCGGCGGTTGCCGTAGCGCGGTTCGCAGCACGCCATCCTGACGACACGGAGTGGCGAGCTCTGGCCGAACGCTGGGCAGCGATTGAGACTGGTGGCAAGGAGATGGCGCTACTCGACCTGCTTCGTCGCAACCCGGATGAGAAGAAGCTGGTGTTCGTCCATTCCCGAGAGACGCTAGCCCGCCTGGCCGATCTGCTCTTCCACGCCGGATTGCCCTTCGCACGCTTCGACGGCAGCCTCAGCGGGCCGCAGAAGGATGCAGCGATCGCCGCCTTCCGCGAAAAAGCGCCCGTGCTCCTTTGCACAGAATCCGGCGGCGAGGGCCGCAATATTCAGTTCTGCAACACGCTCATCAACTTCGATGTACCCTGGAACCCTATGGCGATCGAGCAGCGCATTGGCCGCATCGACCGCATCGGCCAGAATCGGGAAGTCTTCGTGTTCAACCTCGTCACGCGCGGTACACTGGAAGATCAGTTGCTGGCGCTGCTCGAGGAGAAGATCTCCATGTTTGAGTTGGTCGTCGGTGAGGTTGGCGCGATCCTCGGCGGGCTGGGGGATGAACGCGACTTCCCTGAGATGGCGCTCGACGCCTGGCTCGAAGCGACTGAGGCTGGTCGGGCCGATGCCTTCGGTGCCTTGGGCCGCCGGCTCGATGATGCGCGGGTGCAGCATGAGGGCGCCAAGGCACTCGATACGGCGCTGTTCGGCGAAGATTTTGAAACGGCGTGAGGGAGCCAGCGATGGGCGAACTGCGCGATTTCGTCTCTGACGTGCTGGATATCGAAGGCTCGGCCGTCGAGGCCGTGGAGCCAGACGGCCTGGAAGTGCTGGCGCCCGAACCCCTACGCACGTCCATGGGCTGGCCGGAACTGGTGCGACTCGGTTTCGGGGCCGAACTTCCGGCTGGAGCGATGGCCGTCGGATTCGAAGGCGACTGGCTCGACCGCTTTGGCGCGCTTCTGCGTGACCGAGGTCGTTGGGCTGAGCGACAGCTCGTGCTCCCAGACCCGATGCCGCGCATCGCTTATCCCGAACGCCTGCTCGACCACGCCCTCGATCTTCCTAATGCCATTTGGCGCTTGCATGGCGTATCGACAGCCTGGGCGCGTTGCCTGCTGCTGGCGTTCCGTTACACCGCGGTCTCCGACGAGAAGCGTGAAGGGCTGGTCTGGCTCGGATTCAACCAGGGAACCGGCGCGGTCATCGACGACGTTTTAGCGCGGTTGCGTCCGCTGCTGGCGGCGGACACGGAATGGCAAGCACCCAACCCTGACGTCCGCCACGCGGCGGGACCGGCGTGGGATGCGCCCACTCTTGAAGCGCGGGTGCGGCCGCTGCTCAAACACCGAGTGCGACTCGAAATGGAGCCTTTTCTGCGCACGATGCGACGCCGTCTCGACCGCGATCGTAACCGCATCCATGAGTACCACAACGATCTGCATCTCGTGGCTCAAAAGAGGCTCGCCAGCCTTGCCGGCACCTCGGGTGAAAAGGCGGAAGGCGACCGCAAGCGGGAGATGCTGCGGATCGCGGCGATCGAGCGGGAATATTCCGCCAAGCTCGACGATCTGCGCCGCAATTATGCGCTTCGCGTGACGATCGCATGGGCGCAGGGACTGGAGTTGTTTGTTCCGGTGCAGCGCTTCGAAGTGCTGGTCAAACGCCGTAAGGGCGAAAGGCCCATACGCATCGACTGGCACCCAACGGTACGTCTTATGGAGCCGCCGCCAAGCGACTGGGGCTTGGGACTGGAGCGCTCGCGCCTCGTCTGCGACGATCATCTCCATATCACCGATGCGGCCGGCCAATCTCCCTGCATATCCTGTGGCAGAGCGTGGTGCCGCGCCTGCCACCCCACAGCCTGCCCGCGCTGCGGGCAAGCGATCACGTGACTTAGACTAGGATGCATGCGGGTTATCGCGTTCAAGGATCACGGGGCAGGGAATCCTCGCAATGAGCGATACGTCAACGAGGACTTTGGCGTAGAACTGGCCAATACCGTATATGCCCTCGATTGCGCGTTCGCCTTGATCGTGATCACGGTTTCCAGAGCATCGTGATCATCAATTCCAGAGCATCGTGATCACGGTTTCCAGCGGATCGTGATCGCCATTTCCAGCGATCGTGATCAGCCTGGAGACGATGGGGAGGCGCTCACCACTGACAGTCTGCAACCCAGGTAGCTTGGCCCTTTGCCCCCAGAGCAGAGGATCGAGATGCCGACCGAGAGACTGTCCATGCGCCACATTCGTGAAGTTCTACGCCTCCACCACAGCGTCGGCATGTCCCAGCGCAGCGTTGCCCGGAGCCTTGGCCTGGCTCAAGGAACGGTCAGCAAGTACCTGAACCGTACGCGCCGCGCTGGCCTGACCTGGCCTTTACCGCCGGAGCTGGATGACGATGTCCGGCTCGAGAACCGGCTTTATCCGCCACCATCGGATTTGCCCAGCGATGACCGTCCGCAGCCGGATTGGGCGGTGGTGCATCGCGAGCTACGCCGACCGAGCGTGACGCTGATGCTGTTGTGGGAGGAGTACTGCGACACGACCTCCGACGGCTTCAGCTATTCGTGGTTCTGCGAACGTTACAAGGAATGGGCCGGCCGCCTGAAGCCGACCCTGCGCCAAATTCATGTCGCCGGCGAGAAGCTCTTCGTCGACTATTCTGGCCACACCATGGAGGTGATCGATGGGCTCACCGGTGAAGTGCTCACGGCGCAGATATTTGTCGCCGTACTCGGCGCCTCGAACTTCACCTACGCCGAGGCGACCTTCACCCAAAGCTTGCCCGACTGGATCTCATCACATGTTCGGGCATTTTCCTTTTTTGGCGGCGTGGCCCGGCAGACGGTAAGCGACAATCTAAAGGCGGGCATCACTCGGCGTGCTTCCACGAGCCGATGGTCAACCGCACCTATGCCGATCTCGCCCGCCACTACAAAACTGCCATTCTGCCAGCGAGGCCGTATCATCCGAGGGATAAAGCTAAAGTCGAAGTGGGAGTCCAAATTGTCGGTAGATGGATTCTGGCACGATTGAGGGATCGCCGTTTCTTCTCGCTCGCGGCCCTCAACGAGGCGATCCGTGGTCTTCTCATCGATCTGAACAATCGAGCTTTGCGTAGCTGGGGGCGAAGTCGGCGCGAACTATTCGACGAGCTCGATCGTCCGGCGCTCACGCCGTTGCCGGATCAGCCCTACGAGTATGCCGAATGGAAGCGCTGCCGGATCAATCTCGATTATCACGTCGAGATTGCCAAACATTACTACAGTGTTCCCCACAGCCTCGTACGGCAGGAGGTCGAGGCACGGATCACCCAGAAGACCGTCGAGATTTTCCTGCGCGGCAAGCGTGTGGCGTCGCATCTGCGCAGCACCCTGCCGCATCGTCCAACGACCGTCGCCGAGCATATGCCAAGCTCTCATCGGCGCTATCGTGACTGGACACATGAGCGCATTCGCCGTGACGCCGCCAAGGTCGGGCCCGACGCCGACACTCTGATCGACGTCATCCTGCGCTCGCGCCCGCATCCCGAACAAGGCTTCCGCTCAGCCATCGGGATTCTCGGGCTCGTGAAGCGCTATGGGTCAGAGCGCGTCGACGCCGCTTGTGCCCGTGCCCTTTTGCTCAACGCGCGCTCCTACAAATCCGTCGCCGCCATCCTGAAGAACGGCACCGACAAAACAACTCCTCCGACGCAGGAGGCGCCCATCCTCTTCCATTCAAACATCCGCGGTCGCAGCTACTACAATTGATCAGGAGATCACCATGCTCATTCATCCCACCGTCGAACGCCTGCGCTCCCTCGGCCTCGCTGCCATGGCCGACACGCTCATCGAACTGCAGAACAATCCTGAGGCGGCCGAGATGCCGCATGCCGATTGGCTCGGCCTGCCCATCGATCGCGAAGCCACCTTTCGCGACAACCGTCGCCTCTCGCGCCGCTTGACCGCCGCCAAGCTCCGTCAGGCCGCGACCATCGAGAACATCGATTTTCGGACCTCGCGCGGTCTCGACCGCGCTCTCTTCCAGGCCCTCACCACCAGCCAGTGGGTGCGCGACTCAACCATCTGGCAATCATCGGCCGACCGGTACGGGGAAGTCTGGCTCGCCTGCGCGCTCGGTAACAAGGTCTGCCGCGACGGCTTCTCCGTCCTCTACAAACGAGCTTCACGCCTGTTTGCCGACCTCGCCCAGGCCCGCCGCGAAGGTCGCCTGACGCGCCTGATGACCACGCTGGAGCGCACCAATCTGATTATCATCGACGACTGGGGACCCGAGCCGCTCGCCGCCGACGAACGCCGTGATCTGCTCGAGATCGTCGATGATCGCTACGACAAAGGATCACTGCTGATCACAAGTCAGGTGCCCGTGACGCAGTGGCACGACATTATCGCGGATCCAACTCTCGGTGACGCAATATTGGACCGCATCATTCACAACGCTCACCGTATCGAACTCAAGGGCGACAGCCTGCGACGCCGCGCCGGCGAAAAGAAAGCAGCATGAACCAGCGCCAGCGCAATTGCCCCCACCAGACCACACGCCCCTCCCGCCAACCTTGACCAGGAGACTATTTCCAGGACACCATACAATCGTTGCTGGCAGCGAAGTCTACGCTGCCTTAATGCGGAGTGTGGGAATCTTGCTGACATCCTCTTTGCGTTCGGCATTCCATGTATCGTAGGCGGCCTGCATGCGTACCCAGACTCCGGCACCGTCGCCGAACAATTTGCCGAGCCGAACCGCAACGGCAGGAGACACTGGTTTGCGCTCGCGCAAAATATCGTAGAGATGCTGGCGGGAGATGCCGAGCAGCTGTGCGATCTCGGCTTTGGTCCTGCCAGTCGCTGGAATCACATCCTCTCGCAGCAAAGCGCCGGGATGGGTCGGGCAGCGACCCGAATAGCGCTTGGCAACATGAACCATGATTGACCTTCCTTAGTGATATTGTTCAAAGTCGATGCGACAGGCGTCACCTTCCTCGAATTCAAACGTGATGCACCACGGTCCATTCACATGGATCGAATAGCGCGTCGGTCTGAAGCCTCGCAAGGGATGGAAATCAAAGCCGGGGACGTTCATCTCTTCGGGCCGCATAATGACGTCCAAGCGGTCCAGTCGGCGCAAGATGCGCACATGCATCTTGGCGTCAATCTGCCCTGTGCGTCCTTTCTCCCAAAGCTCGGCAAGACCCTTGCTTTTGAAGCTCCTGATCACACCGCAATGTCAGCTAATTGCTTACGAATGTCAACTCTTAGTTTACATACTTCTTTTCGTTCCCCGATGAGACAAAGGGACTAATACTAACCCTCGTTAACATTGACTTCATGAGGAATTGATGCAGGTCGCAACTCGGTAATTCATATCCCCTTGAGGGAACAAATGTTTTGGTGATGGGGGCAGCGGTTCAGCCCCACACGATGGTCAGGCATGGTGCAAATTCGTATAAGCGTTGATTTCGCGAAAAATTAAGTTTACAATTTTTTGGTTGTTGGTTTTTGCTATTTCTATGTCATGGCGGTGTCTAAGGACTTGCTGCTGCTCTCGAGCTTTACGTTTCTGGCCGATTAGAAGAACTTAATTTTTGCCGACGGGCAGGTGTCCGCGGTTTCGAACATCCACATCGCAAATGTATTGGCGCGACTCAGCGAATGCATGCGCACGCGCAAATCGCGTCAGGACCCAACCATTTAAAAGGAGCTTGAAATGAGAGTACGTACAATCAACACCAGAAAGACAATTCCTGCGCCTTCATCTGGCACCCAGCGAAGCCGAAACGCGGAACGCCGTGGGGCGGGGACGCTGCTGATCGAGGACTCGCCCATCAGCAAGGGTCTCGATTCAGTTCGATCAACGTCACCAAGTATGCGCCGGAAACCGACAAGCGGTCTCGCCTGATTGCCCAATCCGATCTGTTCGCCGGTGGTTCGGTCCGGCTTCCCAAGACTGCACCCGTGGCTCGAAGATTTCACCGCCGAACTCTTGGCTTTCCCGGGGCGTCACGACGACCAAGTCGATGCCTTGACCCAGGGACTTGCCTGGGGTCGGTCCATGTGGAGCCACCGGGCGAGGTTCGGCAGGGTAGTCCGCTGATGACCTGCGTGGGCCTGAAACTGTCGGCAAGCTAGGCGCATCACTCTAACGATGCGCATCGGCTTTCACTTGAAATTTATATCTATAATTCGTCTTATGCATTCAAGCCGGTAACGGTTCATGGAGATCCCTGGATCGATTACGCAACTTCCCAGAGGATGCGCGCCGCGAGGCCGGTCACGAGCTGTACCAAGTTCAGAAGAGTCTTGATCCGAGTGACTGGAAGCTCATGCCAACGATCGGTGCCGGCGTCCGCGAGATCAGAATCCGGGCGCGACAGGGTCGGCTGGGAACACAGATCGCGGCCGGTGTCCGGCAGCTGTCCGCAGGCCAGCTTGACCGCGCGCTCGCGATCTGACGTACCTAGTGACCTCTCGGTACGCTTGCCGTCTGATCTGAGCTTGATCCACCAATTCGCCGATCCGGGCCGCTGGAAAATCCAATCGGTTTTGCGCGACGTTTTGGGCATGGAGGCGCACCTATTCAACTCGCTCGCCGTCGCGCGTCACAAGACGGAGCATTGTGTTCCGCGCTCGATATTCCGGCTCGCCATCGTCGCCAGCATCCATGTGCTGACTATCCCAAATATCTGAGGCCTCAACGATGCCCGTTATCACGTTCTCAAAAATGCCCCATGCGGGTGCGCGGTCATAGTCGTCGATTGGATTAGCGCACTCGAAAAGTTCGTGACCAATCTCCCGGAACAACTCGCCAACGTGTATTGAAGGGTCGACGATAAGCTCCGGATAAGTTCGATCCAAGCGCCTTCCACATTGCTGCGGCGATGCGCTTGGCCTCTTGCTGCAATAGTTCCTGCTTCTCGCTCATTGTCCTCTACTCCCGTGCACTGCGGCGAATAGGCTGACCGGCGATTTGAATGTCAATCGGCGTTCAAATTTGGCTCTGACGCAACTTGTCGCGGCGCCGTCGCAGACGGCGCTCTCCACGTCAAACCCGCGAATTCACCAGGGCCGACGGACGCAGGGCTCGCTGCATCATCTTGATTCCTTTGTGAAACCAACGCGAGCCCACGCCTGAACTTCATCAAAAGTGAGTCAGAGCCCAAATTCGATCCACGGTCAGGGGCCTCCGGGCCGCCTTTCGAACGGTGCGGCACCAAACGTCAATTAATCCCGGGGGCCTTTGATAGCCACTGCTTATTCGGTTATCCGCGGAATTTATTTAGGGCCTGTGTTCAGTTGAGCAGGATTATAGCGGAGGCGAGTTGAACTGCGGCAAGGAAATTCCTGGCAAGTTTGTCGTAGCGTGTGGCGATAGCGCGGAAGTGTTTGAGCTTGTTGAAGAAGCGCTCGACGAGATTGCGTTCGCAGTAGAGCGCGTAGTCACATGCCCGTTGCACTTTGCGGTTGGACTTTGGCGGGATTACCGGGGTGATTTTGTGCTGGGTGAGAGTCTCGATCAGAGTATCGGTGTCGTAGGCCTTATCGGCGAGCAAGGCTCCTGGATCGGCTCCGTCGATCAACGGCTCCGCGCAGGTCAGATCGTGCGCCTGCCCCGGCGTAAGCATCAATTCGACCGGATTGCCCAAGGCATCGACCAGGGCATGGATTTTGGTGGTCAGTCCGCCGCGGGATCGGCCGATCGCTTGTTCTCCGTTTTTTTTCGCGCGCCGGCGCTATGCTGATGCGCGCGCACGATGGTGGCGTCGATCATCATGTATTCGTTGTCGTGATCACTCGCCAGCAGCTTGAAAATACGCTCGAAAACCCCACTCTTCGCCCACCGGCTAAAGCGCTGGTGGACGATCTTCCAATCGCCGAAACGCTCGGGAAGATCGCGCCAAGGGATGCCGGCTCTATATCTGTAGAGAATGGCTTCGACGAACAACCGATTATCCGCCGCCGTGCCCCCGACATGGCCCTCGCGGCCGGGGAGAAAATCCTTGATCCGATCCCACTGGTCGTCGCGTAATGCGTAGCGTCGCATCGGTCGACCCCTCCTCGAGGCCGACCGCCCATGAATCACTCAAATGCTGATTTGGGAATCCCTAACTGAACACAGGGCGAGGTGGCTGTGACTTAGGATTTGTCAAAAACGAACCCACCGGCGGCGAGTTGGATGTGACTTGGAGATCTGGCAGAACGAAGCCACCGCGCTCACCCGGGTCAAGGACCATGCTCAATAGACTGGCAATATTCCGCGTGCCTTGCGGTAACTTCCTCTCCTGCTTTTTCCCCCGCTAGTCATCGCTTCCTCTACTGCAACTGCGCAGGACTATCCGAACAGGTCCATTCGGACAGGCTGTCTCCTCGTATTTGACGCTGCGGTCAATCTCGCCCGATTGGTTACTTGGCGCAGATCAGCGTGCTACGATACTTGTACTCGCGGTGAATGGGAATCCAATCCGTCCCCTGGTAAATGAGCTCCCAGCACTTGGGGCAGCATTATCTGGCAATCCAAACATAACCTCGGCTTTCGGTGGGTTTGAACCCATGTACGAGATATTTCTCAGCTACTCTCGGCGGGACTCTATCGACTGTACAGGCGCTGGTAACGGCCTTGAGCGCGAAAGGTCTGTCAGTTTGGCTCGACAAAAGCCGTATCGAAGAGGGCGACGCCTACGATACCCAGATCGAGGATGCGATCGCCCAAACGCGTGTCGTCATCGTTCTCTGGTCCAAGAACTCGGTCAAATCGCAATGGGTACGTGCAGAAGCGGCCTACGCCTTGGGCAAGCATAAGCTCTTGCCCATTTCGATCGATCACGTCGAGCCGCCGCTGCAGTTCCTGCACATTCAAACAATCGAATTCGATGGCTGGCAAGATGGCACTGACGGCGAAGCCTTTTCGCGCCTCATCGCAGCTTTGACAAAAAGGCTTGATCGCAGAGTTATCCCGAATGCAGCGGTGACGGCCGGCAACGTAGCGCCCACCGTTGCAACGCCGTCGTTGCCCGAGCCTTTGCCGGAACTAACGAAGGTGGACGTCGAACCGAACCGGATCGTCAAGACGTATGTCGACCTCATGGTGGCGGCGGGACTGCGCTTTCCCGAAAAGGTCATCGAGAAAGGATTTCAGGAATACTTCAGGGAGCGGACATACGGTTTCGCGCAGTTCACGATCTTGCTCACGCTTGTTACCTATATTGTGTATGGCGTGTCTGACATGGCAAGCACGGCGGTGGGTTCGACGAGATTTCGGTTCATGGTGGCATGCCCACTGATCCTCATCTTCTATGGCTTGAGTTACAAGGATTTTGCCAAGCGCCGCGCGACAATTTTTCTTGCAGCGTTCGCCATCACGGTCAGCATTTGTGTCTACATTTCAGTGAACTTGCTCAGCAAGGAGACGCCGTTTCAGATACAGACCGGCAACGGCACGATGAATTTCATGTTGACGCTTGCGGGACTTGGCATGTTCCCGCTCAGCGCCGCGGCTACGATATTGATCGGTTCGGTTATGGTCGTGCTGCACGCCATGATCATGATGGAGTCGCACGTGCCGCTGGCCACGAGCTGGCTGAACTATCTTCACGTTAGTTCGATGTGGACCATTGCCTGCTGCATCGCCTATTGGCGAGAGTCCCAGCTGCGCAAGCAGTTTGCGTCGGAATTCTCTTGAGTCATCGCTGCAATTCGACTACGAAAGCTTGTGCTCTAGCGGTTCTGTCTGTTGTTGACCTGCATGGCTCACTTCGGTTGATCGCGTTTTTCGACGATTGTGCGCCACCGTTGTCGCTCGCGTTCTAGGGAAGCAGCTGTTTCCTCGCGTCTTCATCGCGAAGATTCGACCGAGCAAATAAAAAAAGTTCGGCGACGTTGCAGGGCTTTTCGTTTTCAGAATCGTGATATCAGAAACCGATTTTATCAATCCATTTGCGCAAAAGCGGCACGGGATGACCCGCGCCGTAAGAATCTGCAAGTGCGCGTCTCATGCCAAAATAAGGCGCGCCGAATATTGACCGGCGCGCCAGCGGCCCGGAGCCCATCCGCCGCCCGATGCCGCAAACTATGGACGACCTTGTCGGAAGCGCCAACGCCGCTATCGCGCAAAAATCTATTCAACCGTTTCGACGCAGCCTGGGCGATACCAGTGAACAGCGGTCCCGTGATCTTCTTCGGCAAATAGGGAAGCGCGGCCAGCGGCGATGGCACCCAGCGCTTGCGGTGCTTGCCGCACCCGATGATTTTGGACCTTGGTTCGCAGCTCAGGCCGGACGCCTGCCCAATGATTTTGAGCTTGAGCTCTGATGTTCAATCGATCATCGCTCATCACGATCCCGGTCGCTGGTCTCGAACCCTGGCGCGTCGGCCTAAGGCGGATCTTCCCTTTGAGCCACTGCGGGTTCCAGCTGGGGCACCTCTCCTGTTCGACGCCACCGTTTATATCGATCAGCTAAAGGGTCAGTTGCCGAGCCCTATCGTCAATTTGTTGGCCTCTCGGCCCATCCTGCATGGTGCAACCGCGCTTGCCGAACTGGCAGTTACCATCGTTGCCCTTGATTTGGCGGACCGCCGCACCAATGCCACGCTGGCGCCGATCGTCGAGATGCTCACGCGAATCAATCCGGCGCGCGTCATCGCGCCCAACTACGAAATTTGGTTAGAGGCGGCGATGATGGCGGGCATTTTGGCGCGCACGCAGGCCATTCCAAAGCAAGATCGCCGTAAATTTCTCAATGACACTCTGCTTTTCCGAAATCGAAGTATACGCACGGCTACAAAAGACCTTGGTCCCGACCTGGGACTATGCTAAGCTTTGTGGCCGTGAGGATCATCGCGCTTAGTACGCTTAAAGGCTTCATTAGCCGAAGCCCTGTGCACGCCGATGCGCGCGATCCAGTGATGGCTTGGTACCGGCAGGTCAGAGGAGCTGACTGGGCGACGCCAGCGGACGTGAAGCGAGCCATTCACAGCGCGAGCATTCTCAAGGACGGCCGTGTCGTGTTCAACATCGCCGGCAACAAGTATCGCATTGTGGTGTGGATCAATTATCCCTATCGGGTCGTCTATGTCCGGTTCATCGGCACGCACCGGCAGTACGATAGGATCGACGCAAAAACCGTTTGAAGGGGGAGTCATGAACATCACACCAATCAAGACCCAGCATGATTATCGCAGCGCCCTCAAAGAGATCGAGGGCCTTATGACCGCAAAGCGCAACACGCCCGAGGGCGATCGACTAGACGTGCTTGTCACATTGGTCGAAGCCTGGGAGCGGAAGCATTATCGGTTCGATCTTCCGGATCCGGTGGAGGCAATCAAGTATCATATGGACCAGAATGGGCTTCGACCACGCGACCTAATTCCCTTCATCGGCAGTCGCAACAGAGTGCACGAGGTGCTCAATCACAGGCGCTCGCTCACGCTAAAAATGATCTGGCGACTGCATGAAGGGCTTGGCATTCCCGCAGAGTCGCTCATCAGAGTCTAGACAGAAACGGGCCGCTTGAAGCGGCCGGTGTCGAGTTCACCAACGGTGATCAGCCTGGTGTCCGCCTCACCAAGGCCGCTGCAGCGCGCCCGACCGAGCCCGCCAGTGCGTCAAAACCGGCGGCTGCCGCGAAAGTAGCTCGCCGCAAAGCCGCCAAGGCGCACCCGAGAAGAAACGATAAGTACGGCGTCGGGTGTGCTGGGAATTTATTACATGTCCTCCATAGGTGGCGATGATGAAGACTGTTAGCGCGCGCCAAGCTACCGTGAGTTTTTGGACTTGCTTTCGCGTGTGGAGCACGGAGAGGATATCCTCATCACTAAACGATGTAAGCCGGTCGCGGTTTTACGTCCTTATCGTCGGCCGCTGATGACTTTAGAGCGCAAAAAAGCCATTCAACATGCGATCGATGTGATGGCGAAGGGTTTTTCCTGGAGCACTACCGTGCAAAAATTCAAGCGCGAAGAGATGCATGAAAATTGATTCAGCTTCGACACCAACATTCTCGTCTATCAGCTGAGCGCGCAGACAGGGCTCGTGGGCTTCGCACAATAGTGAGCACGACGCTTATTTGCCTGGTGGAAGAATTCGGAACGGGTCAAAGACAGCTAGGTCCATTGGTGCGAAGTGACGCGTGTTGCGCGAGAGTATTGTTAGCCCATGCCGACGTGCCGTTGCAGCAATGGCGATATCGGCAAAGCTTGGAGAATGACCACGCCCGCGCGCCAGGTCGGCCAAGACGCCGGCAATCTCAGCTGTCGGTCCGTCGAAGGACAGCACACGATCGCCGTAGAGGTGCAGCACGGTTCGCAGCCAGGCCGATAGGTTGAGAGCCTTCCGCTTCGCGCCCTCGCGCTTGGCTTTCGCGATACCGTCGCTGATTTCCGCAATAGTGACAGCCGACAGAAAAAGGTTAGACGAATGCGAATCCATCCATTCAATGAGCTCGGGGCGCCTTACAATGATAGTGAGCGACGTAGCTGAGATGACGTCGGTATCGACCAAATAGCCCGTCACAGGTCGGAATCACGCAACGGCGCCTGATCGCGCGCCGGCAGATCACCAGGCTCAAGAGGTGCAGACACCAGCAGGCGGCCAAAGGACGGAACGCGGGATAACCGCACCCAATCGCCAAAGCCGAGGACAACCGCCTCTGGCTTGCCATGTCGGGTGATGACGGACGGTTTGCCTCGCATAGCCTGATCCACCACCGCCGAGAATTTCGCCTTGGCGTCTTTCAATTGAATCTTGCGCATGACATCCCATAAATGACTAGAGTAGTCATATGTAGCAATTTCTAGGTGGCAAAGTAAATGCCGGTGCTGCCGCGGCGCCCGGCTTCAGGCAGCAAACCATGGCAAATTTAGGTAACGTGGACTTTTCCTTTGGTGGCGGTTGCTTTAACGGTCACGGTGTTCGTGTGAGTGGTGGAGGCGCGAGGTTTGCCGTCACCAGTTATGGGCCACAAAACATCATGCACACGGTGCGCTACACCGAAATGGGGCCTGATCGGTTCAAGAATTTCTGAAAGGATTAAATTGACGACGCAAGACGTCGCGAGCTCAGACATTTAGCTAAACAGTCTTGTCGACCAGCCTGCCGCTACCGGGCGAGTCCGGTAATGGCGACGCAGAGTTAGAACTTGTTTCGGGCGTCGTCAGTGTTGCGATCAATCTCGGGCTTACGCTTGGAAATCCGCCGTGACGTTCCCGTCGTCGGCATGATTCTTGGGATGCCGATGCCTGAAATCCCTATCTGATCTCGCGCCGTTGACATGGCGCGGAACGATAGCGACGCAGGTCTCAATGGTGTGCAACGGATTTAAGTGCAATCTGAGACAACGGTGAGAAGTTTCGTAAACCAGGCGTGGTCTCATAAAACCAGGGATTGCCGGAGCAGTAGAATGAACGGATCGATCAATGTCCTCCTGTATCAAATATCGATCTGGGCGATCCCAGCTATTATCGCCATTACGTTCCATGAGGCATCTCATGGCTATGTGGCCAACCTTTTGGGCGACGATACTGCTTGGCGCTTGGGTCGGGTCAGCTTCAACCCACTAGTGCACATCGATCCGTTCGGAACGGTCGTGCTGCCAGGTATCCTGTTGCTGTTACATTCACCCTTTCTGTTCGGCTATGCGAAGCCGGTGCCAGTTAATTTTCGCGCACTTCGTCGCCCGCGCCTGGATGCGATATTGGTCGCGGCGGCTGGTCCTGCGATGAACCTCCTTCTCGCGACAATCGCGGCTCTCGGCTTTCATGTCGTTGGCTACGTTCCGGCTCCGGGGGCGCAGTGGTTGGGCGCAAACCTAAGAAACGCCCTCGTGCTCAACATTGTTCTGGCGATTTTCAACCTCTTGCCGATCCCGCCTCTCGATGGCGGACGTATTTTGGTAGGAGTGCTTCCCGGCGTCGTGGCGCGGCAACTGTCGCGCGCCGAACCTTATGGCATGTTGATACTCATCGGATTGTTATTCTTGTTGCCCCTGCTTGCTTCACAGTTCGGCGTTAATTTTGACCCAATTTCACGAATAATCAGGACGTCGACCAATGCGATCGGCGGCACCATACTATGGCTAACGGGAAACCTTTGAAAACGCCGGTCACGACCTGTACCAAGTTCAGAAGGGTCTTGATTCGAGTGACTGGAAGCCCATGCCAACGATCGGTGCCGGCGTCCGCGATATGAGAATCCGCGACGGCATTGCAGCTTATCGTGTGATCTACACTGCAGCTTTGGCGGACGCCATTCATGTGCCGCACGCGTTCCAGAAGAAATCGCAAAAGACCGCACAGAGGGAGCTGGCGCTTGCCGCCGCGCGACTGCGGGCGCTGAAATGAGGATCTAAATGCCAAAAGCTCGAATCTTCGCCAATGTGTGGGAAGCATCGAGGACAGTCCTGAGGGGGCTGCGACGATGACGATGCGATCCAACGTCATGAGCAGCTGCGGCGACGCAGCGCTCACGCATCCCACGGCGCTTTCCGGTTCAATCTGGCACGAAAACGATACATCTGCAAAACGAAGCCAATGTCGTGCTCCAAACCGTAGTCGTTCAAGTCGATCAGCCAATTCCCCGAATAAGCTTGTGCGACTGCCGCAGTAGGGTCTGCACCTTCCGCCTCTCTATCGCCTCGCGCGTATACAGCCCATGCTTTAGCGAGTTCTTATTGCCGCGTGGGGCGCCTGACCCTGGTGCACCGCCGTGCATTCGACAGCGCCGCTTTCCACCGACCGCCGACGACATGCAGGGTTTGCCCGAGCGCGTTTTCGCGCCGCAACGCTGGCTCGCCAGCATCGGACGTGTATTGCGAGGATGACCGGTCGCCATCCTTTTCGTCTACGCCGTACAGCAAGCGGCGCAGGCTCCCGTTGGTTATGATTGGCTTCGCTGAGAGTCGGCGATCGCTGCAAGCATCGAGTTCATCGAGGAGAACGGCGGCAGGCCCCAGTGTCCGATTGCGAAGGTGGCGACAGAAATACAGAAATAAAGGCTCGGAGCCCTTTCAAGGCTAACGCGTCGTACGCGGCTTGATGACTGGGTTCGGCTATCTTATTTCACGTAAAAGAATCATCATTCGTTTCTGGAGCATATGATGTCTGAACAAGGTAAAAAGGACCATTCCGCCCTCAAACATGCCGGCTATTCTGCAACCACTATCCTACCTGGAGAAAGCACAGCTGAATTCGAAACGCTGCATCAGAATGTGATTACTGAATTAAACCCGAACGGGGCGCTCGAGGACGATATCGTCGCGACGATGGTGCATTTCATCTGGCGCAAGAAAAACCTAGCGACGTTCGGAATTGCTGAACATGCGCGCGCCCGTTATGCCCAGATCAAGGCTGAAATAATCCCGCAGCCCCAGCTCGATTATTCATTTATGACGCTGGGACCAGTCAATCCCGTTGATCCTGCAGTTCTTAAAGAAGCGACCCGTGCCGCAGAAGACCAAGCACAAAAGGAACTTGGAGAGGCTTACGAGTTAGTTCAACTCGGCCCGACAGCGACAGTTGATCATCTAATGAAGGAATTGGAAGTTCAAGAACGACTGGATGCGATGATCGATAAATGTATAAAACGTCTGCTTTTATTGAGGGGACTCAAGTCCGTCTCGAGCGACGTAGGATCTGCGCCTCCCCCGCGCATCGCAGCGCGACCTAAAGCTGCGTGACCGCACATAATCGAACCTGTACCCCAATTGTACGGCGGCAAAAGTCACCGGAGCCCCCTTCGTCGCCGCCCGTGGCGAATGCGAATCTAGCGTGGTCTAGATCCAGAAAAGTCTTTTGAATGCAGCAGTCGGAAGTCACGTCGGCTCGGCCACGATGTGCCACCGCGATTGATCCAGATTGTTGGCTGCGCCCGCGGTAGGCATTTCAACAGGATGAACACAAGTAAGTGAAGAAAAAACGTTATATCGTTTTTTTTGGCTTGAAGGGCGCTTGTTTTGTGCAACCATCCACCAAATGGCCCGTGTATCATGGGCCAACCGCGTCGGCCTCGCGACAAAGACCGCTCTTATGTAATCGATCCGTGTGGATATGCGAGCGTACTGCTATGGACAGCAGCAATGGTGAGTCACGTACGGATCTAGCTTTGCATAGTGATTGGCACATACCAATTATTCGCCTCCTAAGAACGCATATCGATCAATTCATGGGATCGGAGCCTTTAGGTCGATATTGTTGATTGCCTCCCGCTCCTGATCGGAAAATGGCTCTGGTGAACATCTTTCCCGTGGAGCAGCTTCAAAAGATTTTATGAACACTTTGCGCACCGTCGTTTTGTCGAGGACATCTGCCGCGTAGGCTGCAGTTCCGATGAAGCGGCGCACCCTCTGCGGCTCTGCTGACATTTCGCGCAGTGCACGACTAATCTGTTCTGGGCTCTCCGCGGCGCCCAAATGAGGCATTATCTTATAAGCAGCGTAAACGACTGCTGCCGACGGCGCATATTTTTCCCAGATCTTGCTGATCTTGCTCTCGCCGTGAGGCCTTTCATCATCGTGAGGCTTCTGCATTTCCCTAACGAGGTTCTTGGCGAAATTGATCGTGAATTTATTCTTTTTAAAACTTCCATCCGCTTCCACCCGACACAGATAATCAACAATCTGAAACACGATCCGCGTTTCGACCTCTGCTTTTCTGTAGCGTTGTATTAGCGTGCGGGGAGTTGGCGTTGTGATGCCTCGTTTAATCCCGCCAAAACTCCGGTACTCGTCAAGGAGTTTCCGCAAATCCTCGTTGATGGAGCCGCTGTCGACGTCTCGCCAATGCTCGTGCAGCCGTTTGCTCAGAATAATATGGCCAACGTGTCGCGCGTTTCGCGCGCTGCGCGGCTGCTTGCCGTTTTTCTGATCTAAGAAAGCCCATGCGAGCAGTCGGAAAACATGCCAATAGAGCTCGTGCGGATCATTGCTTCTAGAAAGAACAAGAACGGCTGCCTTCGTACTGAACGTTGCCTTTTTCATTATATATCCGACCTCCAATCATCATAGAACGAAGAATTATATCAAAAAAGTCTACGAGCCGTGTATCGCATTTAGCACGTGGGATTCGTCGAGTCCCCCGTTGCCCATCGGATTGAACGTGCACTTTTCAGCTGCTACGCGGCGGGCTCGGCGTTGCTGTTGTTGCTAAAGGGCATACCTACGTCACTACTGGCGTCGGCGACGCAGAATAACCACCAACAACAAAAGGAATGTCAAATGTCGCAGAAGTCGATCAGTAAGAAGCGCGCGGGGCGCACACGGGACAGCCTCCTGCACAACGACACTGCGCCGCAACAGGTCGACGTTTTGGACCGCGGTGCCGAGCGTCCCAGCAGCAGCGAAATTTCCCTGGGGAAATGTCTGTCCCCATCGGACGAGGCGTCCTCAGTCGCCGCTTACGCGAAGTCGATTGGCGCGATCTGGGACCGCACAGTGACGGCCATGATGCAGGTCGCATGCCTTTGCGCCGACGCCAGTGAGCGCCTTACACCAGACGAAAGGGAGACGCTCGTCCGTAACCTGCCATTCGGGCAGACTACTTTCAGTAAGTTCGTGACGATTGGAAGGGACGAGAGATTGCAGGCGCCAAGCGTTCAGCGACTCCTCCCGCCATATTACACGACCGTCTATTTGCTGACTCAGCTCTGCGATGACGATCTGGATCGGGCTATTGATTTCCGTGCTCTTCATCCCGATACAACTCGCGCCCGTCTACAGAAATGGCTTAATGCGAATTGCTCCTCCCACTCTTCTGAGGAGACCGCCCTGCCAGCAAATGCTGATCCTCATCCCGCGACAGCTCAGCCCGAAGAATCTTCTGCGTTGGCGCGCGACAACCCGAGCCCCGACTTAGCTCAAGAAACGTCAATGCCCGTCGTCGACGTTCCGGTTACTGCGGGCAATGCCGATCAGGCGGACAGCGCCGCTGATCAGCAGGAGACGACGAGCACCCTGGTAGCGTACGAGGAAGGGTTCAATCGGCCCTTTTCTGCCGATCAGGCTTTTGATGCGGCTGTCAGCCCGTCGCTGGCACCAACGGCGGACGCTGGCGCCCTATCCGTTTCAGATCGTCGCCTACCGTCGCTCGACGATCAACAGGCATTCGAGGCTCTCAAGACGGCGTGGACGAACGACGGCGTCCTAAACGCGATATCGTGGGCTCGCGTTTCGACGGTCGTGCAAGAACTCTTTATTGGAGACATTCTTCGCGCAATCTCGACGGCAGTTTCAGATCGACGTGGATAAAAAAAGGTTTGAGGCTCTGTAGAACCTAGGTGCATCGAATTGTGTTGAGGTAGTTCGCGTTCCTTGAGTCAGTCAGTACGTTAATTTCATAGTCGGTTCGACGTTTGATTTTGGCGAACAATACCGCGACAGCGACGCGGGCCCATCTCCAAACCCACTCACACCTTCGGAGACTACCAATGATTATAGTAAGACTTACTAGGTATATAATCGATGGCTCGGGCGTCGCCGAGTTTTCAGACGGAACGACCGGCGAAGTTGACCTCACTGTAAACACGGACCCGCGCCCGTCATTCCAGGGCACCTATCTTTGTGGCCGCGAGGATTTGATCGCAGCCGCGGTTAAGGACGGTGCCGCCGAAGTGCATCTAGCAGACGGGGGCCGTATCCCGATTACGATCTCACCTCTCTTTAAACGCTTCGCCTTGACCAAGCCGGTTAACGCCCGACCGATGCCCATCGGGATCGGACCAACGATGCGCCACTTTCTGGGCATCGCTGGCGAGGCCGCGCTGATCCTTTATGCTAAAACAGCGGGCCGTGTCACGCTGCAGCAACAGCTGCCGACTGACGGCGGCAGCGTCCCTCGCCAGTTCGAAGTTGATGGAGAGCCTGGGCTGATGGAGGCCGCATCCCATCGCAAAACGGTCAAGATTTAATTTCTCGGTCTGACATTTCGGGCACGCGTAGCTGACTACTACGAAGGATCCCACACTCTTGTTGTCGATGCCGAGCCTCTGTTCCGAGCGATGGCAGAGCATGTCAAAGCGGCGCGCCGTTCTCGATGGTAGTTGCCGGCGCAATGATCACTTTGCGTCGAACTTCGCATTCAAAGCTCACACGGGCTCCCGGGTCCCAAAAAGTCATCAGGTACCAATGCTTATTGCAAACTCAAGAGAATCGCACGCGCTGCCGGTCGACGGCGTCAAACCATATGAACGCCATGCGCGTCGGCACGCCAAGGCAAAGCCCGAAAAGCACGAGAAGCTAGTCGCGTCTTATGTGCAAGTCGCACCGACCATTATCGATGGCGCCAATGCCTCTGTCAGCGGTATCGCCCTGCACACTCCCACGTGCGAGATCGGAACCGGCGAAACCGTCGCCATCTCGATCGTTGCCCGCAACAAATCCAAGGCTCAGCCGCTTCGGGTCGCCTTGAATTGTTTCCCCTTGAAGGCGGCGGGGAACAACGAAAGCCTGCGCAGCGAGCTTCAGGAACTTGTGAACCTTGGCGTCGATCTCAAGCTCACCGAAGACAACCAGAGCACACCTCATGGCTAAAGGCCAAGACGACCGAGACGTCGGCCAGAAGCTGCCGCCGCAGTACAGCCCATTCAAGTCCGGCCAGAGCGACAGACCAAGCGAGCGGTCCGACAATGTCCGTAACTTCAAGACCGATCTGCTCGACGAACTTCGCGAGCAAATTGCCGTCCGCGAAAACGGTCGCGACCGCATGATTTCAAAGCAGCGCGCCTTCATCAAGTCGCTCGTCGCCGCGGCGATCAAAGGCGACATGCGCGCGACCAGCGCGCTGGTGTCCTTCTGCACCCGCTCGCTCGGAGAGCAAGCGGATGAAGATGTCAAAAAACCCCCAACGGCTGATGACATCGACATAATCGAAGCCTTCGTCACGCGCGAGCGCAAGCGCCGCCGATCTCAAGTAGCCGACACCAAACACACCAATCCCACCAAAAAAGCGAGTTAAAATATGTCAGCCACCTCAGACAACCTCATCCGTACCGAATTTGCGTCGTACGTCCGTAAAGCCTTTTACGACGATCATAACGGAGAAACACTCGGCAAACAGCCCTATGTCGACTACCTTTGTCACCACCTCGAACTCTTTGCCAAAGGAGAGACCAAGCAGCTTGTGATCAATTTGCCGCCACGCCATCTCAAAACATTTCTAGGGTCGATTTGCCTAACAACTTGGCTTCTTGCCCATAACCCTTCCGCGCGGATCATGGTGATAACCTTCAGCGATGACCTCGCAGAACAAATCACCTACCGCATCCGAAAAATTCTGCGGTCCGATTGGTACAAAAGGATTTTTCCGACCCGGATTGCTCAGGACCGTTCACGGGTTGACGACTTTGCGACGACGAAGGGCGGCGAAGTATTTGCAACATCAATCGGCGGTCAACTCGCCGGGCGTGGCGGTGACTATATCATTATCGATGATCCCCTCGATCTCAAAGATGCTGGCAACATCAAACAACTCGACCTTGTCAATAGGCGTTCCGATACGATTTTATCCCGCCGCAATAAACCTAAGACGGGTCAGATTGCGATCATTGCACACCGCCTCAACGAAATCGACTTGTCCGCCTATGTTCGCAAGCAAGGCGGTTGGCGTCAGATTGTTCTGCCGTTAGTCGCCGAACGGAAAAAGACCTATGACCTTGGCTATGGGAAATGGACCCGTGAGCGCGGCGAACTATTACGCCCCGGTTCTCATTCCGCCAAGCAGCTGAAGCATCTGCGGGAGAACGCCATCAATCCTGGTTTTCAATTGTTCTACCAGCAGGGTGAAGGCGGCAGCGCTTCTGTGAGCATTAAGGCCGAGCACTTCGCGGCCTACGATCGGCAGCAGATGCCGCTGAACCTGCCAATACTACTCAGTGTCGACCCTGGTCTACGCGGGGGGCCGACCAACAGCTTTTCCGTCATCCAGGCTTGGTGCCCGTTTGAGGGGGATCACTTTTTGCTCGACCAATGGCGCGAACAATGTGGCTATGACGAGCTATTAGACCGGTACCGGTATTTTGTTCGTCATCTTCGCCCGAGCGTTGCCCTGATTGAGGCGACTGCTAATGGGCCCGCGCTCATTGCCCATGCCATGCGCAAGCGGCTTGTTCGCGTCGAAGAAATAAAACCGGATAATCGCTCGAAGGCGGCACGGCTTCTCGTTCACAAGTCGCTCATTCGTCGGCACCATTTGCACCTTCCGGAGAATGCACCTTGGCGGGCAGACTACATCAAGGAATTCGTGGAATTCCCTTACGGCCCATTCGACGATCAGATCGACGCAACCACGCAATATCTCGATTGGATCGCGGTCAATCCGATTCCCGATCTGCCACCCAAGCGCGCGTACATGGTTGGCGTGGGATCGAACGGCGTACGGATCTCAGCAAGCGGCAACTCGGACATTACCTCCGGGCCCGGCATTGCCGTGGGAAGATATCGTCGGTTTTCAGGAAATTGAACACGGCGGGCCGGGCAAGTCGATGCAACCTGACCTGCAAACGATAGCGAAGACTCTGCGGACATCGGGTTAGGAGCCGCGCGAACGGAAGCCGCGCGACTGAAAATAAACGTCCTGAAGCACATTGCACCGTGCATTTCACTGCAGCCGGCGCGGCGACTCGGTTGCGCTTAAGGCGAACAGGAATCTGCCGAAGAGGTGTTTTCAGGTCACAATTTAAACATGTGGCAGATATCAGAACAACTTATAATTGTGTTTTTCCGAAATGGAACTGGATGCCGGACCAAGAAGGCCCCAGCCGGTACGCCGGTTTCTACCAACTCGCCGCGGCAGCGTGCCTCGCGATGCCAGAATGGCGCCTCAGTGTTGTCCGCCCGGAGACGCAGCTGACATCGCGTCCCGCCCGCGGTGGAAATCCGGCGTCAGCGGGCCCCAGATATTGGTCTTGCCCGCGACCCAGGTCTTCGGCCGCTGCGGCGTATCCTGGTGCCATGGCCGCGGTTCGAAATAGCCCAGGTTCTCGTCAAGCATCTTGTCGAGTTCGCAGAAAAACTCGATCACCTAATCGTCGGGATTGCGATGATAGGTAGCGATGGTGTGGCCCGGCCCGTGGCGCAGCGGCCCCCAGATGATCGGGATCTTGCGCTGCCCAAACAGGTCGCAGGAATTCTGCAAATGGATGAAATCCTTTAGCTCGAAGGCCATGTGATGCATTTTGATACCGTCGCCGCGGATGAAATTCACCGTGTGAATTGGCAAATTCATGAGACAAATAATTTTGGCAAGGTGGAATCGGCCTATAAAGCGCAAACCCGTATAGATCCAAAAGGTGAGCGCGAAAGGGGCTCTGGCGCGGCTGCCACCACCAGACGTTAGCCATGGCGGCTATCATTGATGCGAGCAGTTGTGAAATATTTTTGCAATGAGTGCCGAAGATATTCGGTATCCTCACGCCCCATCGTTCGGGTCGTGATAGAGCTCGCCGACGATGCCAGTCACGCCGGGCTTCGCTGCTTGCAGGTGATAGCGGCCGTCGCGATCGCGGCCGAGGCGGCCGGCCTGGCGCAATTCGTCGAGCGCGCAGGCCACTTCGCGGCCGTCCTGTGAGCCGAGCGATTCGACGATGTCGGCGTAGAACATCGGCGATGAGGTCAGCGCCTGTTCGACGTTCTGATAGCGTGCCGGACCGCTGAATACCTTGGCGGCGCAACGCATCAGTGGAACCTGGCCGTCGCGGCCGAACGGCTTTGTGCAGTCGAACCCGGATTTCGCGCCGGTGCGACGGCCGTTCAGCGACGGGTCCATCGTCATGCCGAGGATGCCCTGCAAGATCACCATGTCCTGGTCGGCCTGGAATCGTGTGCCCATCGCCCAATCGACTTGCCGGTCATCGTGGATGTCGATGTCCTCGTCGAACACATAGACGTGCTTGAGCCGCATGATGCCGCCGAACAAGGCGGCGATGGCCTGCTTTGCTTCGCCGTAGCTGCGCTGCCTCATCGAGACGCGCAGCGTGTTGGCGCCGCCGGAGACCGAGCGCAGATAGACCGCAACCGGCTCGCGCACCGTCGATTTCAGAATCTTCATGGCGTCGGCCTCGACCCGCATCGACGAGATGTTGGCGCTGTCGGTCTGGTCGAGCACGAAGGCCGAGCCGTGCAGGAGCGTGTGATGCAGCACGTCGCGCCGCATGGTGATGGCGGTGCAATGAAACACCGGGTCCATGTGGATCGCGCCGTAATAGCCCATGTATTCGCCATACGGCCCTTCCGGCTCGACATAACCGCGCTCGTCGAGATAGCCCTCGAGCGTCATCTCGGCGTCGGCCGGGACTAGAACATCGTTGGTGAGGCTTTTCACCACTGGCGCCGGCTCGCCGCGGAAGCTTGCCACCAGCGCCAGCTCGTCGCCGGGCTGGCGCGTGGTCGCCGCAAAAAAATCGAGCGGGTGCGTGCCGACCGTAAACGTGATCGGCAGTTTCTGGCCGCGGGCCACGCAACCGGTATAGATGCGCTTGAGGTCGGACGGCGCCGTGACATTGGTGCCGGTTTCGTAGCGGTTGCGCAGGCTCAGGCGGCGGCAGCCGACATTGCGCCGCCCCGTCGCCGGGTCGGTCACGTAGTCGATCGCGGAACTCATGTAGCAAGAACCATCCATAGCGTGTTGCGGATGGAACGGCAGCTTGGTGAGGTCGACGTCCTTGCCGGTGATCTTGATTTCGTGCACCGGGGCGTCGCCGGACGGCACTTCGACCAGCGGCTGCGGGTTGGCGAGCCGCTTGAAATATTCCTCGTAAAGCCTCTCTTCGGTGGTTTCGAAGGCGGCAGCGAGGCGCTTGCGGTTGCCCGCCGTCTTGGCGACCATCTCGACTTGTTCTGGGCCGGCCTTCTTGAACAGGACCGCCTTCTCGGTCCGTTCGATAATCGGGCTTAAGCCGGTCAGCGGCACCGGTTTGTCATGGATTTCGACCTCGCCGGCCTGAATCAGGCGATCGACGAAGTTGCGCAGGCGATATTTATCGAAATCGAGCTTCGAGGCGGCTTGGGTCATCGGGGTGTCTCTGCTTGAGGCGCAATGACACCAAGTGCAGGCGCTTTAGTCAATCAGCGCCGGCGTCCGCATAGCAGCGATGATGACGCAGATTATTGGCCCCAGCCGAAGCGGTAGTTCACGCCGGCGCGGACGACGTCGTCGTGCATCGACACATTGTCGGTCGGCGTACCGTTGCAGTTGACGCCGCAACTGAACCGGCCGAGGTCGACATGCAGGTATTCGGCCTTGGCGGTCCAATTGCCGGGCAGGGCGAATTCGATGCCGCCGCCCACGGTCCAACCTGCATTGGTTTCGCTGGCGCCGGCAAAGCCAGGCGTTGCAGCGCGGATGTCACCAACGGCAAGGCCGCCGGTGACATAGGGCATGATGCCGCCGAAAGCGTAGCCGGCGCGGCCGCGCACGGTGGAGAGCCAGCTATCGCTGGTGGTGCAGCCCGCCGGGCAACCCGCCGAGATATTGGTTCCGTTCAGGTGTGCCCAATCGATATCGCCTTCGAGGCCGAGAACCGCGTTGCCGATCTGCCAATTGTAGCCGGCGGTGCCGCCGGCCAGGCCGCCGGAAAGCCCTATGCGGTCGGCGCTACTATCCCAATAGGAATGGCCCCAGCCGCCGCCGCCGTTGAGGCCGACATAAAAACCACTCCAATTGTAGGCTGGCGCCATCACGGCCGGTGGAGCCTTATAGAGCGGCGCCACGGACAGATCGGCCGCGCCGGCGCACTGCGCGGCAAAGAGCACGCCAACAGCGACACAGCCGGCCACAAAGTTCTTCATTCCCGATGTTCCAACTTCAAGGACGTCGCCGCCGCCACATCTACGCAGGATATAGTTACCCGGGGCTTACTCGCTCCAAGCTGCCGCCGCGTCGTACTGTATTGGCGAGAAAGGCGAAATTGAGCCGCAGCCGGGGCGTCACGATGACCTCATTGTTTCCACGCCGCCTGCGCCAATGCCAAATCCCGCCTGTGGTATCGGCGCGCCGCCCGTCGCGGCTACGCCTTCACGCCGCAGGACGATTAATGAGCTTCAGGCCCATCTTGATCTTGTCGCCGAGGTTCTTCTGCGACAGGCAGGTGAACAGGCACAGCGTTTCGCAGGCAACGGTCTCTTTGCGTCGCTCAGTGCCTTCCTTGCCGTACCAGATTTCGCGTGCCGACTGGGTGCGCACGTTGCCGATGGGCGGGAAGTTCCAGCAGACTTCGACGCGGCCATCCGAGCGGATGAAATAATTGCGCATGCCGATGCGGCACGGCATCGCTTCGCGCGGCGCTTTCTCGCGGCGGAAGTGGTTCGGCCATAGACTAAGCAGGAGTTCGGTATTCAGGATTGGAGCGCCGCTCCGCTTCATTGCCAGCAGTTGATCCCTGACCACGATGAGATCGTCGATCTCGTCAGGGCCGATCCAGAATTCGCCTTGGGCTTCCTCGGTAACCTGCTCGACGGGCTGGAAATTGATCGCCGTTGCGCCGATGTCGCGCACCCATTCGACCATGTCGGGCAGCTTGCGGAAGTTCAGTTTGTGGACCACGGCCTTGATGATGATTGGAAAGTCGACGCCGTGCTTGGCCTTGGCGCGGGTCAGCGCCCGAATGCCGGCGACAATATCGTCGAGCGAGCCTTCGATGCCGCGTGAGTAATTGTGAATATCGGCGTCGCGCGAGTCGATCGAGATGTTGATGTTGAACGGCTTGGCGGCGACGGTCCAGTCGACCACCTTCTCATTACCGAAGGCGCCGCCATTGGTGGTGACACCCCATTTCAATCCCTGCTCGCCGCAGAACTTGAGCAGGTCGATGAAGCCTTTTTTGATATACGGCTCGCCGCCGGAAAATTCGATGTGGTAATGGCCGATGAATTCCTTGAGATCGAGCAGCGCTTTTTTCCACTCCTCGATCGACATCTCTTCGCGATAATTCGGCCGTCGCCAGTAATCACAGTAGCGGCACTTGTAATTGCAACGCTCGATCACCTCGCCATAGATCGAAACCGGTACGGTGACGTCGCGTCCGGTGCGCAGGTAAATCTCTTCGGCTACGGCATTGCGCATGTGATGCGCACCGAGTTGTGTCAGCTCCAGAAAATTCACAACCGGCCTCCGCAGGCAAAACCGCATTGAAGCGGATAGACATGGCACGCTCCGCAGCGCATGCGAAACGGTTCCGAATCTAAAGGTTAATTCGTTTGCCTATCGTTACAGCGCCGGCATCCGCGTTAACGCCGTGGATGGTAAATCGCCCTGATCTCAACGGGTTGTCAGCGGCGAATTAACCGCGTTGCAATCGATTCCGGAGACTTCAGGCATATGACTTGAGGACGTGGCGGGCGATGACCATTTTCATCACTTCGGTGGCGCCTTCGGTGATACGAAAGCTGCGCCGCTGCCGCCAGAACTTCTCGATCGGCAAATCGGTGGTGAGCGCGATGCCGCCGTGGATCTGCATGCACATGTCGGCGGCCTTGAATGCCATTTCGTCGCAATAGTATTTGCAGACATAGGCGTCCTCGCGGGCGTCCTCGCCTTTGTCGAGCCGAGTAGCCGCTTTGTAGACCAGAAGCCGTCCGGCTTGCAGCTCGACATACATGTCGGCGAGCATCCATTGGATCGACTGCCGGTCGGCGAGCGGGCGGCCGAAGGTCGAGCGTTGCTTGGCATATGATGTCGCCAGCTCAAGGCAGCGCTCGGTCACACCCAGCGCGCTGGCACCATGGCGCACACGGCCGGCATTGAGCCATTGCTGGGCGTGGCGAAAGCCATCGCCCTCCTCGCCGACCCGATGGCTGACCGGCACGCGTACGTTCTCAAGCACGATCTCCCAGGGCTCGTCGCCCATCATGGTCTTGTACTGCGTGGTCAATTTCACGCCCGGCGTATTCATGTCGACAATGAAGCAAGAGATGCCGCCATGCGAGCCCTTGGCGCGGTCCGTTGCCGCCATGAGCTGCATGAAGTCGGCTTCCTTGGCGTGGGAGATGAAGCGTTTGACGCCGTTGATGACGTAATGGTCGCCGTCGCGCACCGCGACGGTGCGCATGCCGCCCGGATCGGAGCCGGCATCGGGTTCGGTTTGCGCAAAGCAGGCTTTTTTCTCGCCGCGTAACGACGGCAGCAGATACTTCTCTTTCATCTCGCCTTTGAGGGCGTACAAGATGGCGCGCACGCTCGGACCTGCGATGCCGCCATAGCCTCGCGCCGGCAGCGCGACCGACCGAGACAACTCGGTTTCGACGATCGAGCGCGCCAACACCGAAAATCCGGCGCCGCCGTACTCCTCCGGGATGTCCATTTTCCAGAAGCCAAGGTCTTTGGCGCGCTGGCTAAAGCGTTCGTAATATTCGGGCTTGAGCTTTTCGGTATTGGTCGACGCGTCGCGCTCGACCGGAATCATTTCGGCATCGACGAAACGCCGCAGCGCGTCCTTGAAAATACGCAGCTCTTCGGGAAGCTCGAAGTCCATCACAAAGGCTCCTTGGGCTCCTTGGCGTCGCGCCAGGCAACGCGCACGTCGACCGCGACCGCGCCTTGGCTGCCGACGATCAGCGGATTGATCTCGATCTCTTCCACGCGCGCGCGATGATCGAGATAAAAGCGGCCCAGCGCTAATGCCATAGTTTCAAGCGCCTTACGATCGGCCGGAGGCTTGCCGCGATAGCCGGCAAGCAACTGGTTCGCCTTGAGGCCATCGATCATGGCGCCGACGTCGCCTGGGCCGATGGGCAAGAGCCGCATCGCGGCGTCGCGGAGCAGTTCGACCAGGGTGCCACCGGAACCGATGAGAAGCACCGGACCGTAAAGCGGATCGGAGCGCGCACCGACGATCATCTCCACTCCGGAGACCATTTCCTGCACCAGGAAACCGTCGACCTTGGCATTGGGATACGCCGCACGTGCGGCCTTTACCAGCGCATCCGCGGCGCCAAGTACATCGTTCCAGCTGACCAGACCGAGGACAACGCCGCCGGCTTCGGTCTTGTGCACGATGTCGGCCGACTGGATTTTCAGCGCCACCGGAAATCCGATTGCCACAGCGGCGTCGGCAGCGGCCTCCGCGGTGGATACCGCGCGGCTACGCGGCAGCGTGACGCCATAGCGTTGTAGCGTCGCATCGAGCGTCGCCGGCGTCAGATCGCTCGCCGGCGCCGGTCCTGGCACGGCGGGCGCGCGGCCCGTCCGCTTCGCGTGGAACCATAATCCGTTGAGGGCGCGCAGCGTCGGCTCGAGTGCCTGAAGGAATGGAAATCCGGCCTGCTCCTGGATGGCAAGGCCGTCGGGGCTCATCTGGTGAATCATTCGCGCGAATGCGACGACCGGCTTGTCAGTGAGGGTGAGCAGCCGCGACAACTCGTGACTGTCCGACCAGTTGGGATTTCGGCCCGGCATGGGAGTGCACCAGGCGACAATGTCGATGTTCGGATCGCTGGCTACGACCGCGCACTGGTCGACGGCCACCTTGAGCGTCGACGGGATGCCGGTATCGAGCGGGTTCTTCGGCAGGATGCCTTCCTGCATGTGAGGCATCAGCGCTTCGTTGGTCGCCGCATCGAACGCCGGCACAGCCACGTTCTCGAATTCCGTATAATCATAAAGCAAGTCGACCGTACCGCCGGAATTGGTGACGAACCCGATGCGCGGGCCCTTCGGCAACCGGCCATTCTGGAACACGAGCGTCGCTTCGAGCAAATCCTCGAATGAGCGGCAGTTGATGATTCCGTAACGCTCGCACATCGCAAGATACGCGGCGTAATCGCCGCCGATCGCACCCGTATGCGATTGCGCCGCCGCCCGCGACTTCTGCGTTGCGCCGGTCTTGATAGCCAATACCGGCTTGCCGGCCTGTACGGCGCGTCCAGCCGCGTGCATGAACGCTTGCGGCCGCCGGATGCCTTCGATGAACAGGACGATCTGCCTGGTGTGCGGATCGTCCACCACGAAGTTGAGATAATCGGCAAGATCGAGATCGGCCTCGTTGCCCGACGACACGGCATAGGAGAAGCGCAAGCCTCGGTCGGAGGCGCTTTTCATCCAGAATTGTATGTTGCCGCCGGACTGGAATAATGCCGCAACCGGACCGGGAGGCACGAGACACAGTTCAGTATTGGGATAGGCAAAGAGCTTTTCGCGGAAGCTGAACGACCCCATGCAATTCGGGCCGCTGACGCGCAACCTGCTGGTCGCCAGAAAATCCTTCAGCCATGCGCCGCGTGCGCGCGATGCTTCGCTCTCGCCATCGCCCACCGCAGCGGCGTAGATTGTCGCCGATTTCACCCCCGCGGCTTCGGCATCGGTGAGCACGCCGGCGACATTCGGAGCCGGCACGATCACCATGGCATGATCGACCGGCTCGCCGATGTCGCGCAGCGAGGCGTAACAGCGTTCGCCGTAAACCTGTTGCTGTCGTGGGTTAACGAGATAGATGCGGCCGGCATAGCCGAAATCGCGCAGATTGCTGAAGATATGGCTTGGCCAGCGCGCCCGTTCGGAGGCGCCGACAATTGCCACGGCTCCGGCGCTCAGCATACTCGCCGGCGACCGCAACACGCTCTCACTGCCCGCCACGCTTCCGCCCCGTATAATCGGTCTCTGCCCTTTGCCTGCTTGGTATAATATTTCGCTGCGGTCGGCTACGCCTCGAACCGCTCCAGCTCTGCGGGGAGGAGATGGCACATGAGGGCACAACGCTGGGCAGGATTCCTCGGGGCGGCCGCGGCGTTAGCTGTTCCGGTTGGCGCAGTCGAAGCATTCGGCGCCGATTTCTATCAAGGCAAGACGCTGACCATGGTCGTCGGCTTTGCGCCGGGGGGCGGCGTCGATAATACAGCGCGGGTGGTCGGCCGGCATCTCGTGCGTTTCCTTCCGGGCCAGCCCGGGCTTGTCGTGCAGAACATGGAGGGTGCAGCCGGCCTCGTCGCCATGAATTATGTCGACAAGCGTCTTGCCGCCGACGGCCTTACCGTCGCAATGCCCGGCCGCTCCTGGTACGTCGAGGGCGCGCTCAAGGGGCCCGGCATTTCGTTCGATGTGGACAAGCTCAGCTATATCGGCAGTCCGGGCGAAGTGAACTCGGCGCTCTACGTGCGCCCCGCGACAGGTGTTGAAAACATTGCTGCGCTGAAGGCTTCACCAAAGCCGCTGACGTTCGGCACGCTGGGCAGCACGACCCCGACCGCCATGGTGCCGGCGCTTGCTGGGGGCAAAGGGCTACCCGATCAAGCTGATTTCCGGATACGTCTCCACATCCCGCGTCCTGCTTGCGCTCGAGCAGGGCGAGATCGACGGTTTCTGGACCGTCGAGGATTTGTTCGCCCGCCGGCACGATTTGCTCGATAAAAATATCGTTAGGCCAATTCTGCAAAGCCGGCCGCATCTGCCGGGCGTTCCGGTCCTGCGCGACATCATGCCCGAAGCGGTGCGACCGCTGCTGATGCTGCTCGAAGCGCCGGAGGATTTCGGTCTTCCTCTTGTTGCGGCTGCGGGCGTCCCGGGCGGACGTGTGGACATATTACGCAAGGCTTTCCTCGCCATGGCGGCCGACCCGGATTATCAGGCCGATGCGATCAAGGCCGAACAGCCGGTCGGATCGCCGATCGACGGCGCCAGGCTTCAGATCATGATTCAAGAATTGGCGCGGGTCGCTACGCCGGATATGGTCGCCGCCTATCGCGGTCTCGCAGGGGCGAAGTAACCTAGGGAGAGTTTGGCAATGCGTCTCGATCAATTGGAAGGAAATCCCGACGGCCGCGTCGCTTGGGGCAGCGATATCGCCGCGCAAATGCTGCGGCGTTTCGGCATCCGCTACATCAGCCTCAATCCCGGCGCGAGCTACCGCGGTTTCCACGACAGCCTGGTCAATCATCTCGGCAACAAGGATCCGGGCATTATCCTTTGCATGCATGAAGACCATTCGGTGTCGATCGCACACGGCTACGCCAAGGCGACTGGCGAGCCGATGGCCTGCGTGCTGCACTCGAATGTCGGGCTGCTGCACGGCATGATGGGACTGTTCAATGCCTGGTGCGATCGCGCGCCGATGTTCGTGCTCGGCGCCACCGGTCCGGTTGCCGCCGAAAAGCGGCGGCCCTGGATCGACTGGATCCATACCTCGCGCGATCAGGGCGCCTATATCCGCTCCATCATCAAATGGGACGATCAGCCGACATCTCCCGACGCGCTAGTCGAGTTCATGACGCGCGCCAATATGTTGACGCGTTCGGCGCCGACGGCGCCGGTTTATATTTGCCTCGATGCTGGCTTCCAGGAGCAGAAGCTCGACAAAGAGCCTGAATGGCCAGATGTTGCGCGGTTCAAGCCGCCTCAACCGCCGCGGCCGTCCAAGAATTCCGTCGACGAAGCTGTAGCTCTGCTGCAAAGCGCGCAGCGTCCAATTCTGATGCTCGGCCGCGGCTCGCGCGAGGCCGAATACTGGGCGCCGCGCATCCAACTTGCCGAGCGGCTTGGTGCTTGTGTCGTCACCGATCTCAAGCAAGGTGCGATGTTCCCGACCGATCACCCGGCTCATTACTGCCCGCCGTTCAACGTGCTCGGCAAGGATGCGCGCGAATTGCTGTGCGAAGCCGATGTTATCGTCGCGCTCGATTGGGTCGATCTCGGCGGCGCTTTGCGCCAGGCCAAGAATGCCGGAGATGTGACCGCGAAAGTCATCGCCGGTTCGCTCGATCAGAATCTGCATACCGGCGCGAACATGGAATACCAGGCGCTGCCGGCGGTCGATGTCTCGATGGCGTCCACGGCCGATGTTGTCGTCGCAGAACTCAACGACGCGCTCGGCAAGGGCCACAAGAACCCCTGGAAAGTAAAGGTGCCGGCCAAAACCAAGGCCAACGGCGCCGCCATCAGCATGGAGCAGGTCGCGCTCGCTTTGCGCGATCAGTTCAACGATCCGGAGAACGTGACGTTCTGTACGCTGGGCCGCGGCTGGCCGTTCGACATCTGGCCGTTGCAGAGCGGCATGGCCTATCTTGGCAAGGATGGCGGTGGCGGATTGGGCTCGGGGCCCGGCCTGTCGGTCGGCTCGGCGCTCGCGCTGCAAGGCCAGGGCCGCTACGCGATCTCGATGCTTGGCGACGGCGACTTCTGCATGGGCGCGACCGCGATCTGGAGCGCGGCGCATCACCGTATTCCGCTCCTCGTGCTGGTGAATAACAACCGCTCCTATTTCAACGACGAGCTGCATCAGGAAAATGTGGCGCGCACCCGCGGCCGCGAGGTCAAGAACCGCTGGATCGGTCTGCGGCTGGAAGATCCGACGCCGAACATCGCCAAGCTCGCCGAGGCGCAGGGCGCGGTCGGCATCGGGCCGGTGACGAAGCCGGAGGACGTCAAGCCGGCAATCGAGAAAGGCGTCGACGTGCTCAAGAAGGGCGGCGTCTGCGTCATCGATCTGCACGTCGATCCACCGTCGGAACGCCAAGCAAGCCACGCACTCGGCCACCGCGCCACGGGGGGATGAGAACTGTCCTGGCTCCTCTTCGCCTTCTCCGGCCCGGTGCTGTGGGCCATCTCGGTGCATTTCGACAAGTATCTGGTCGAGCGTTTCTTCAAGGACAGCAACGTCGCCGTGCTGCTGCTGTTCACGGCGTTCATCGGCGTGCTGCTGCTGCCGTTCATCTGGTTATTGGAGCCTGGCGTATTGCATCACGACGTCGGCAGCATCGCGCTGATGATATTGTCCGGAATTCTCTATTTGAGCGCGATGCTGCTTTATCTGCAGGCCCTGCAATCCGAGGAGGCGTCGGTGGTGGCGCCCTTCTTCCAGTCCGGCCCGCTGTTTGGCTATGTGCTGGCCTATCTCGTTCTCGGCGAAACATTGACGCCTCGGCAAATGGCGGGCGGCGCACTGATCATCGTCGGCGCGTTATTCGTCTCGATCCGGTTCGGACAGAGTGCCAAAATATTCAAGGCGCGACTGGCGATGCTGATGTTGGCGTGCGGGTTCATCATGGCCTTGAGCGGACTGATTTTCAAAATGTTCGCGCTCAAGGTCGAGTTCTGGACCACCATATTCTGGATGTTCGTTGGCGAGGCGATCTTCGGCATCGGCCTGCTCGCGATCACCCCATATCGCCGGCAGTTCCTGGCGCTGTTTCGCCAGCAGACGGTTGCCTTGCTGTCGATCAATGGCTCGAACGAGATCATCAACCTCAGCGGCAGTTTGGGAAATCGCTATGCGCTGTTGTTCGCGCCGCTGAGTATCGTGCAGGCGATCGGCTCGACAACGACATTGTTCGTCTTCGTTTTCGGCGTCGTGCTCAGCATTTTCTTCCCAAAGCTCAGCCGGGAGGACCTTTCGGTGCGGGAACTGGTGCAGAAGGGCTTGGCGGCGATTCTTGTCGCGATCGGCGTCACGCTCGTAACAAATTGATGTTATTATCATATTGGTTTGAGCGCGAATATCGTTTGGCGCCTGAAAAGTGCTACAATGTCAGGCAATGGGTATCGTGGAGGTCCGCCAGAGGGATTATCTGCGGCAATGCGAGTGATGCGATGAATTGGATCACCAACGTCGTCCGGCCGAAAATCAACAGCCTGCTCCGGCGCGAGGTGCCGGAGAATCTTTGGATCAAGTGTCCGGAGACCGGCCAGCTCGTGTTCTACAAGGATGTCGAGGCCAATCAGTACGTCATTCCCGGTTCCAACTATCACATGCACATGAGCGCCGCGGCGCGACTCAAGTCGATGTTCGACAACGAGACCTGGTTCGATATCGCCGTGCCGGAAGTGCCGGCGGATCCGCTGAAGTTTCGCGACGAGCGCCGCTATGTCGACCGGCTGAAGGATGCGCGCAGCAAGACCGGACTGAACGATGCAGTGAAGCTCGGCTACGGCCGGCTTGACGGACTGGCCGCGGTGATAGCGGTGCAGGATTTCAATTTCATGGGTGGCTCGCTCGGCATGGCAGCAGGCGAGGCGGTGATCACGGGACTCGAAACCGCGGTGGAGAAGGGTTGTCCCTTCGTGCTGTTCGCGGCCTCTGGCGGTGCACGCATGCAGGAAGGCATTCTCGCCCTGATGCAGTTGCCGAGGACGACAATCGCGGTGCAGCGCCTGCGCGAGACGCGCCAACCCTATATCGTCGTCCTCACAAATCCGACAACCGGAGGCGTTACCGCATCCTATGCGATGCTCGGCGACGTGCATCTCGCCGAACCCGGCGCGTTGATCGGCTTTGCCGGTCCGCGCGTCATCGAACAGACGATTCGCGAAAAGTTGCCGGACGGTTTTCAGAGGGCGGAATATTTGCGCGACCACGGCATGGTGGACATTGTGGTGCATCGCCACGACATGCGCGCGACCGTCGCAAGGCTATGCCGGCTGTTGACGAAGGCGCCCGCAAGTGTGCCGCAGCGTGTAAGCCTGCCGGCGCCAGACTCGGCCCCGGCCCCGGCGTGAACGTCCGGCCTCCAGGCCCGGCCGCGGTCGACGCGATCCTGACGCGGCTCCTGGGGCTGCACCCCAAGCGCATCGACCTGTCGCTCGACCGCATCGAGCGCCTCCTTGCCGCGCTCGATCACCCGGAGCGGCGCTTACCGCCGCTGATCCATGTCGCCGGTACTAACGGCAAAGGCTCGACGATCGCGTTCATGCGCGCGATCCTCGAGGCTGCCGGCAAACGCGTGCACGTCTATACCTCGCCCAACCTGGTTCGCATCAACGAGCGCTTTCGCATCGGACATGAGGGCGGCGGCATACTCGTCGGCGATGCCGAGCTTGCCGACGCGCTCGCGGAATGTGAAGCCAAAAACGGCGCAGCGCCAATTACCGTGTTCGAGATCGAGACCGCCGCGGCGTTTCTTTTGTTCTCGCGCAATCCGGCGGATGTGCTGTTGCTCGAGGTCGGTCTGGGCGGCCGGCTCGACGCCACCAATGTCGTCGAGCGCCCGCTGGCGAGTGTGATTACGCGAGTGTCGGTCGATCACCGCGATTTTCTCGGCGATACGCTCGAACAGATTGCCGCCGAAAAGGCCGGAATTCTCAAGCGCGAGGTGCCGGCGGCGATCGCGGATCAGGCGCGCGAAGCGCTGGCGGTGATCGAACGCCAGGCCGCACGCATGCGCGCGCCGCTCAGTATCGCCGGCGAGAACTGGACCGCGACCGAGGAGCGCGGCCGGCTGGTTTATCAAGACGGCGACGGATTGCTCGACCTGCCGGCGCCGAAACTTTACGGCCGCCATCAGTTCGAGAATGCCGGCACCGCAATCGCGGCGCTGCGCCTGAGCGGCCTGAAGTTGCCCGCCGCGGCGTTCGAGGCCGGCATGCTCCGGGTCGAATGGCCGGCGCGCATGCAGCGCCTGTCGCACGGTCCGCTGCCGGCTTTGCTTCCACCGGAAAGCGAACTCTGGCTCGACGGCGGCCACAACGCCGACGGCGGGCGAGCCATCGCCGGCGCGCTTGCCGATCTCGAGGAGCGTGTGTCGCGGCCGCTGGTTCTTGTCGTCGGCATGTTGTCGACCAAGGACAGCGCAGGATTTTTGCGCAATTTTTCCGGGCTGGCGCGCCGCGTCATCGCCGTGCCGATCCATCAGGACAAGGCGGTCCCGGCGGCGCAGCTCGCCGACATTGCAGGTAGCGTCGGCATTCCGGCACTGTCGCGCGATACGCTCGAGAGCGCGGTTGCGGTCGCCGGCAAGCTCGACCTGGCGCCGGCGCCGCGCGTTCTCATCACCGGCTCGCTGTATCTTGCGGGCGAAGTCCTGGCCGCCAACGGCACGCCGCCGGAATAGCATGATCCCGAAAAGCGGCTACCGGTTTTCCGATAAGATCATGCTCAACAAATATCTCACTCCACCTGGATGTGCGCCTCGTGGATGACCTTCGCCCACTTGGCGCGTTCGGCCTTGATGTAGGCGGCAAAGTCTTCCGGCGGTCCGGCCATGGATTTCGAACATTTGCGGATCGAGGAAGCGCGCGCGGAAAGCGGGATCGTTGAAAATGCGGATCGTTTCCTTGTCGATCTTCATCACGATATCGCGCGGCGTGCCGGCTGGAGCGAACAGGCCGAACCACGCGTTTGCTTCGTAGCCCGGCAGGCCGCTCTCCGACACGGTCGGAACATCAGGCACCATCGGCATGCGCTTTGGACTGCCGACGCCAAGCATTTTGATTTGATCGGCACGGAAGGCAGGCAGGCCGGAGGCGATGCTGACGATCATGGCGTTGATGGAACCGCCGATCAGATCGTTCAGCGCCGGAGTTGCGCCGCGATAATGGATCGGCTGCAGTTTTATGCCCGCCATATTGGCGAACAATTCCATGTTCATATGCAGCGCTGAGCCGACACCGGCAGTCCCGTAGGTGAGTTGCCCCGGCTTCTCCTTGGCAAGCGCGATCAGATCGGCGGCATTTGATACCGGGAGCGACTTGGCGGCGAGCAGCGCCTGGTAGATCCGCACCAATCCGGTGATCGGGATGAAATCCTTGTCCGGGTCGTACGGCACCTTTTCGTTGGGTAGAAGCGTCGGATTGACCGCGAAGGGCCCAGACTCGCCGACCAGCAGCGTGTAGCCGTCGGGCGGGGCTTTGGCGACGGTTGCGGCAGCGATGATATGGGCGCCGCCGCCTTTGTTCTCGACGATGACCTGCTGACCCCAGGCTTTGGTCAGCTCCTGGGCGAGTGCGCGGCCGGACACGTCGGTCACGCCGCCTGGCGCGGCCGTGACGACGAATGTGATAGGACGATCGGGATAAGTGCTCTGTGCCTCGGCGGCTCCGCCGAGGCACGCCAGCAGCACCAGCGCGCCGAACAATCTCATCATCAGCCCCAATTCGTGTTGCCGAGCCTTAGCATAGCGCGGTGACAAATGCTTAGGAGTCGGCGTGGCAGCATGCTTGCTGATTTTGAGGCAAGCCATGTCCAGATGGCAAGACGAGAAGGCAGAACGAAACCGGCAGGCGCTCGCGCGCCTCACCAGAGCATTGCCGGATATCTTTCCGCCGGCCGTATTGGCGCGGGCGCTCGGCCGGCCGTTCGTGCCGCCGACACCGCGGCTGGCGATTGATTCCTATTGGCGCGCGCATCCGCTGCGCGCCGATCGGTTGGCGCGGGCACTTGCAGCGCGCGGTGGGGCGCCGGCCGGCTGGAACTGGCGCCTCGGTGGCGATCGCAAGAACGGACTGCCGGCCACGTTCCGGGCGCCGCCCGCGCCCTATCGCGAACGCGGCTATTCGCGTGGCGCCGGGGTCTGCTGCGTATGCGGTCAGCCGGTTTATCGTTTCGGCTGGCACACCGATCTTTGGGACGCCGGACCGAACAAGAACGCGACCTGGCATTGCGCCTGCGTGATCGCTTGGCAGTTCTGGAATGCGCCGAGCGGCGAGGCGCCGCTATTACGGCGGCTGCAGGCGCGACGTTGCGTCGAATCTGGCGGGCGGCTGTGGAAGACCGCCGAGGTGGACCACCGCGTGCCGTTGTTTCGGGTGTGGGGCCAACATCGCGAGACGCCTTGGCCGGCACTCCTCGATTATTGGGGCTTGCCGAACCTGCGGCTCATCAATCGCGAGGCTCATGTTACGAAAAGTGCGAGCGAAGCGCAGGACCGCCGGGCCGCGCGCGGTCGAGCGGCGCTTCCTACAGTCTGATCTCGCCGAGATTGATGCTGGTGCCGAGCGTAGCTTCCAGGCTCTTCGACCGGCCGTTGGCGAAAATCTGTAAGGTGTAGCGCCCGGAATTCTCGTCGAGCTTGTCGAATTTGAAGTCGCCGTAATTGTCCGTCGTCGTCACCGCGACCGAAACGCCGTCCTTGACGAGCTGGACGCTGGCGCCTTCGACGCAATCGACAACGCTGTTCTTCTCGTCAGCGACCGAACCGCCGATGAAGCATTTGGAATAGCGCCAGAGGTTGCGATAGTACACCCGCGGCTTCGCGTTTAGCTCGGGTTTCATCACTTCCAGGTTCTGGTCGCTGGCGATCTGCGCCATTTCCGCGTCCTCGACCTGGATCGAGCGCATGGCGCCGGTCGGGCACGATTGCTGGCCCCTGGTCTGTTGCCAGCCCTGGTCGATGAGATGGGCGTCGAAGGTCCAGGCTTGCGGCAACTGCAACTCCTCATTCCACCAGATATGACCGTAAGGGCAGGCGTCGACGATCTGTTTCTGGCCCTTGGCCTTCACCGGGTCGATGATGACGATGCCGTCCTTGCGTTTCTTGATGGTATCTTTTGGCGCCGCCTTGATGCATGGCGCGTCATCACAATGATTGCACATGGTCGGAACGTAGGCGATGTCGATCATCGGAATCTGCCCGCGCTCCTTTTGCAAGATATTGATCCACTTATGGCCGTGCCTAGGCATCGGCGCCGAATAGCCCGGCCAATCGTTGCCGACATACTCATCCATGGATGCAAGCGTGCACAGATTGCAATTGGTGCACTCAGCGACGTCGATAATCATGTTCCATTTTTTGGTCATGACATCACTTCGCCGGCACCAGATGCGCCTCTTGCAACGTGCGCTTGATTTCCTTGTCCTTCTCCATGGCGGCGAACGCGGCCGACATATGCTCGGTGCGCCCGTCCCATAGCTCGATCTGCACCAGCGAATTGGCGCCGGCGAGCGAATGCGTGCTCTTGGTCTGGGTGCGCTCGGGGGTGAGGAGGTTGAGGCAGCCGCCGCGATCGACCGACTTTCCTGGCTCGCCCATCGGATCGTAGACGGCCGAGGATTCGTAGCCGTGGGCGACGCCGCGCGGCAGGCGCTGGGTCGGCAGCGCGGCGCAGATGACCGCACCGCGATCGTTGAACACCTTGATCAGGTCGTGCTTGTTGATGCCGCGCGCTTTGGCGTCTTCGGCGTTCATGCGTACGATCCAGTAGTAATAGCCGTCGACCTTGACGCGATGGTCCTCGATGTTGAGCAGGAACGAATCCTTGCCGTCGCCCTGGGTGTGGAACGAATATTTCGAGTGCGGTGTGAGCAGTTGCAGCGGATAGCGCTCGAACAATTCGCCGGAATGCGCGCCCTCCCATGACGGCTCGTATTTGACGATCGGCGGCCGTTCGGGATCATGGAAGCGTTTAAGCGAGTTGCACTCGAATTCGAGCTTGCCGGACTGCGTCTGCAGGCCGCGCAGATATTCTTCGGTGTAATCGGATGGCAGCGGCTGCGCCTCCGGAACGTCCTTCTTGCGGTTCTCGAAAAACCAGCGGAATGACACCGGTGCGCGTAGCTTTTCCTTTTCCGCCGGCACGACGAAGTAGCCGCGCTTGAGAAATTTCTTCCACGACATGTATTTGGGCATGTCGGAGGCGAGATAAACGCGCTTGACCCAGTCGATCTCGTTGACACCTTCGGAAAAATAGTTGGCGAGGCCGAGCGGTTTGCACAGCTCGTTGAAAATCCAGTAATCGGATTTCGATTCGCCCAGCGGCTTGATCGCCGGCGCCTGGAACACGATGACGCGGTGATTGAGCTGCTGTTGGCCGTGATGGCCGTAGCCGCCAAGGCCGGCCCATTCGCTGATGTCGGTGCGCTCGAAATTGGTGCAGGCCGGCAGCAGAATGTCGGCGAACTTCGCTTCGCCCTCGTTCCAGATCGACTGGTTGACGACGAATTCGAGGTTGGGCGACTGGTACATCCGCACCCAACGATTGGTGTTGTTCATCGTCGAGAGAATAGAGCCGCCATATTTGTAGAGCATGTGCACCGGCGAATGGCCGGCTGCCGGGTAGGTGAACTTCGGAAACTGGTGCTCGATCGATTTGCCGACCCACGGATAGCCTTCAGCTTTGCCGTCGAGGATCGCCTCCGGCACGAAAATGCGTGGGATGCGCTGGTTGTTCGAATTCATGGTCGGCAATTGCGGCATGCGCTGGTACAGCTCGACCGGCATCGACGTATTTTCCAGATCGCCCGACATGCCGCCGTCGGCGTAGCCCGGGAAATAGAAATTAAAATCGATCGGCGTGCCCCATTGCAGGTTGCCCATATTGATACCGGGCTTGCCCAATCCTTGCATCGCAACCAAACAGACCATCACCCGCGCCCATTGCACGCCGGTCTGGTTACGGCAGGCGCCGCCGTGACCGTTGCCCCATCCACCGGGCGCCAGATAGACGCGCTTCTTGCCCCATTCGCGCGCCAGCGCGCGCACGTCTTTGGCAGGAACACCGGTTTCCTTTTCCTGCCACTCGGGAGTCTTCGCGATGCCGTCCTCCTCACCGACCAGATAGGCTTTCCATTTGTCGAAGCCGACGGTGTGGGATTCGACGTAAGCCTTGTCGTAGAGGCCCTCCTTGATCCAGACGTAGGCAATCGCCATCGCCATCGCGACCGATGTGGTCGGCTTTGGCGCGAACCATTTGCCAGGCAGGAATTGCGCGGTGGCGTTGTAGTAGGGATCGACGTGGACGACTTTGATACCGAGCTTGGGATCTTTGAGCCACTGCCGACGCGTGGTGCCTTCCTGCGCGCCGTAGGAGCCTGACGTCGATTCCGGATCGGCGGCCCACGACACGATCATGTCGCAGTTCTGCAGGCAATCCTCGACCGTGCCGTAAGTTTCCGACTGGCCGACGCGGAGCGTGTGGCCCCAGTGATGCACCGCGCCCCAGTACCAGCCTTCCCAAGAATCCGGATTGTGATGAATGCGGGTCATGCCAACCGCGTTGGCAAAGCGGAACAGCGCCGAGAGGTAGTAGCCGACATTGCCCCAGGTGTGATGCGAGCCGTGCGAGAAGGTGATCGCGCCCGGTCCGTACTCGCGCTTTTGCCGTTTGATCTCGTCGGTGACGATCTTGATCGCCTCGTCCCAGGAGATGCGCACGTAGCCGGACTTGCCGCGATTCTGCGGATTGCGCTCGCCATTCGGATCGAAGTCGACGCGCTTCATCGGATAGAGCAGGCGATCAGGTGAATAGATAATCGACTTCACGTTCTGCCCGTGCGGGGCGAGCGTGGTCTTGCGTGGCGGCGTCAGCTTCTGGCCCTTGGCCTCGATGGTCCAAGATGCGCCGTCTTCGTCGACGAGATCGATCGGCGTCAGGCGAATGATCTTGCCGCCCTTGACGTCGACAAACACTGGCCCGCCGTTGGTCATGTTGCAGTAACGCGTCACGCCGTTGCGAAGCTTGGTGCCGTATTTGAGGCCGGCCGATTGACTCATCATCAGCGTCTGCGCGAACCAGTTGGTCAGGTATTCCGGCCCGTCGACCGTGAGGACGAAATCCTTCTGTGCGTTGATCTGGGCGAGCCAGTTGATTGGCGGCGTCAGCAGCGAAGCGCCGACTTCGGCATTCTTGAACATCAATTTGATGTCGGGCTTGGCGTGCAGGCCGGCGCCTGTCGTGATGACACCGTCTTTGATTTCGTACCAGCGCCCGATTTCCTCGTCGCGCGTCATGATCTGCGCCACGAGATTGTGCTCTTTCACGCGCGCCTTGAAATCGGGATGGCGTCTCGCCGCCCATTTGAGGAGTTGCGCCGCGCCGAACAGGATGATCGGTAACTTGGTCTTGGCGAAGGCCATCGCTTCCTCCTCATTCGCGCCCCATTACCCGGGGCGCCGCCGCGCAGGGCATATCCCCGTAAGGCGCGGCCGACCTGTATTGGCCGATTTTGCAATAAATCCGGCGCGAAAGAAACCCGCGGCAATCGGCAAATCGCCATGCATTGCTTCGCACCGCCCAGCCGATTGCGATAATCTGGAGCGATGAATATCCCGACCAGGACCATGGCCGTCCGCTTGTTCGAATATGGCGGGCCGGAGAAGCTCGTTTACGGCGAATACGATCTGCCGCCGCTCGGTGAGCGCGACGTACTGGTCAAAAACATGGCCGGCTCGGTGTCGCGCTGGGATGTGAAATACCGTGCCGGCGACCTTGCGCGCTATCAAATTCCCGGCCGCGCCGCATTTCCGCTGCCGCAGCAACTGGGCCGCGAAGCGGCCGGCGACGTGGTGGCGGTGGGCCGTGCCGCGGCGCGTTTCAAGCCAGGCGACCGCGTTATTGGTGTCACCCATCCCGAGGACCCGGATTCGATCGAGACCGCGCGCGGGCTTGGCAACCTGTCGCGCAACCTCGCCATCCCAGGCCATCAGGCGTTCGGCTCATACGCCCAATATCTGGTGCGTGACGAGCGGATGTGGCTGCCCCTGCCCGACGGCGTTGATTACGAACAGGCCGGCGTGGCGCTGTGGCCGTTCTCGTCATCGCACCGGGTGGTGCACGACCGGCTCAAAGTACGGCTCGGCGACATCGTGCTGATTGCCGGGGCCTCTGGCGGCATGGGCCAGGCGACCATGCAATTGTGCAAGCTGGCGGGCGCACGGGTGCTGGCAACGACGCGCCATGTCGCAAAGGCCGCCACATTGCGCGAGCTCGGCGCCGACGCAGCCGTCGTCACCGTCGATCCCGAGCGCGCCCGCGCCGATGTGATGGCGCTGACCGGCGGCGAGGGCGTCGATCATGCGGTCGATTATACCGGCAATCCGGAATTGCTGCGCTTCATCGGCAGCGTGATGCGTTTAGGCGGCAGCCTTGTCATCTCGAGCGAGCAGGGTCGCGAGCCGATGCCGTTCATCGCATCCGACATGATCCGGCTCGAGCTGAACCTGCTCGGCATCCGCGGCGCGCGCATGAATGACATGTTGACAGTGCTCAAGCTGCTTGGCGAGCGCCGCATCAAGACACGCATCGCCGCTCGCTTCCCACTGGCGAAGGTCGGCGAGGCGCATGAACTGCTGGTGAACTCCCCCGATCTCGTCGGGCGCATCGCCGTGCTGCCGTGGGCGTGACAGTCAACGCGCGACGATGTTCTGCATCTCGCTCTGCCGGCCGGCGAGGAACAGCCGCATATTGCCGATTACCAGCGGCATGATGAATTCTTCGTATTCGACGACATAGCCGCCGATATGCGGGGTGATGAAGACGTTGGGCAAATCCCAGAACGGGCTGTCCGGCGGCAACGGTTCGGTCTGAAACACTTCGAGGGCGGCGCCGGCAATGCGGCGCTCGCGCAGAACCGCAAGCAGCGCCATCTCGTCGACCGTCTGGCCGCGGCCGGCGCTGATGTAATAGGCGGTCGGCTTCATCGCGGCGAAGATCTCGTCGTTGAAAATGTCGATATTGTCGGCGCTCGCCGGCAGCATGTTGATCAGATAATCGGCACGGCGCGCTGCGTCGGCCAGCCGGTCGGCAGCGATCATCTCGTCGAAGCCGGCGGTTTGCCGCGGCGTACGCGTTACGCCAATGACGTGCATGCCCAACACCTTGAGCAGTTCGCCGATGGCGCTACCGACAATGCCGGTGCCGGCGATCACCGCTGTTTTGCCGTGCAGCGTGCTCCACAGCCGCCGCTCCCAGAAATGCGCCTTCTGGTCGCCGACCTGGCGCACCGCGTCACGGCTCACCGCCATCATCATGTAGAGGACTTGCTCGCGCATCGGCGCGCCGTGGATGCCGCGGCCGCTGGTGATCAGCACGTCGGGCTTAAGCGATGGGCAGCGCAGGAAATGGTCGACGCCGGTCGCCAGCGATTGGATCCATTGCAGTCGCGGTGCGCCGCTGAGCATGAAATCCTGGATTTCGATGCCGAACATGATCATGACGTCGATGTCGGAGAGATCGCCGTACACTTCGCGTCCGTTACGGAACAGTGCGAATTGCAGCGCGGGAAACTCCTCGCGCAGCCGGTCGCGGTACATCTCGGCATGAACATCGACGATAAGGACTTTGATCATGCCGGCGGCAGGCCCAGGTAACGCGCGGCGTTGCCGGACGCGACGTCCTGGCGCAGCGGTTCCGCGAGCGGCACGCGATCGAGGAACTCGCCGGCCTCCTGCGCCGACTCGAAGGGATAGTCGGCGCCGAACATGATGCGGTCCTTGCCGAGCGCGGCGAGCGCGCAATTGAGCGGCTCAGCCGAACACATGCCCGAGGTCGTCACCACGATATTCTGCTTGATGTAATCCGACGGCGGCTTTGCGAGCTTGATGCCGTAGAGTTTCGCCCGGCTATCGAAGCGCCAGAGCAAAAACGGCAGCGTCTCGCCGAGATGACCCAGCATCAACTTGGCGCGCGGGAAACGGTCGAAATGGCCGCTGAAAACCAGCCGCAAGGCATGGGAGCCGGTCTCGAATCCCCATTCCCAGGTGGCGCGCCGCAAGCCGGCGACGCCTTCGAGCGCCGGCGACGGCGCGACCGGATCGGTGGGATGAATGTAGATCGGCGCTCCAATCGCTTCGGCGCGCTCCCAGAATGGATATAGCGATGGATGATCGAGGTACTGCCCGTGGGTGTGGCCGTTGATCATCGCGCCGCAAAATTTCAGCTCGCGCACGCAGCGCTCGATCTCGTCGGCGGCGCCCCGGGGATCCTGCATGGCGAGGTGCGCAAAGCCGGAATAGCGGCCAGGCCGCTTCTGGACTTCGTGCGCCAGGAAGTCATTGGATTCCCGCGCGCGATGCGTCGCGGTGGCAGCGTCGCGCTCCGCCTGAACGCCCGGACCGGCGATCGCCAGTACAGAACGCGCGATTCCGGCCTCGTCCATCGCCCCAAGGCGCATTTCGGCAAAGTCGGTCAGCCGCGCCAGCAGGTTTTTCGCATGCTTGGGGTCGACCCCTTGCACAGTCGGCCACCAATATTGCTCAAGGCTTGGCGACAGGAAATGTTCTTCCAGCGCAATCTTGCTGACCATTCGTTTCCTCGGCGTTTCCCTCGGCTGCAGGCTCTATATCCGATATCCGGTGCAATGGTATATGGCCCAATGCTATAAGCGCCGGGACGCGTGGGCGTGCCAGGGAGGTTGTCAGTGGTCAAGAAAATACGCGGCGTTGCGATGGAGGAAAACCTCAACAATGCGATGGGACTGGAGTTCTACAATCTGTCGCATCGGTTCGGGTACCAATCGCCGAACTGGCCGTATTTCGAAGACGTCAAGATCGAGCGCATCCATTACATGGCGAAGTCGGGCGTGCTGTCGCAGCGCATCACGACTTCGATGCACAACACCACCCACATCGACGCGCCGGCGCACGTGGTGCAGGGCCTGCCGTTCATCGACGAAGTGCCACTGCCGCATTTTTTCGGCTCCGGTATTGTCATTTCGTTGCCGAAGAAAAAATGGGAGCAGATTACCTACGACGATCTGGAAAAAGCGGCCGGAAAGATCGTACGCCCGCGCGACGTCGTGATCGTCAACACCGGCTGGCACAAGCTGTACGAAGACAGTGAAGATTATTTCTGCCGCTCGCCAGGTTTCGTTTCGTCGGCTGGCGAATGGTTCGTCGAGAAGAAAGTAAAGGTCGTCGGCCACGATACCCAAGCCAACGATCATCCGCTGGCGACCGCGATCGGCCCGCAGCGTAACGGGCCGCTGCACCCGCACCTGGCGGAAGAGTACAAGAAATGGTCCGGTGGCCGCGATTGGAAGGACGACTTCCCGGAATGGGAGCCGGTGCATCGCATTCTGTTCAAGAACGGCATCTTGGGCATCGAGAACGTTGGAGGCGATATCGACAAGGTCACCGGCAAGCGTTGCACCTTCGCATTTTTTCCGTGGAATTGGGATCGCGGTGACGGCTGCATCATTCGTCTGGTGGCGATCATCGACCCGAAGGGCAGTTATCGGATCGAAAAAGGGGAGAAGTTCTGATGATCGTGCGTAAATTCTCTGAAGCAAAGCCATACGAAGCGCCGAACCATCGCGAGTACAAATCGTTCCGCGTGTTCGGCGCGGAGATGGGCGGCTCTCAGTCGCTGGTGTTCGGCATCTCGCATTTTCTGCCGGGCGGTGGCGCCGGCCCCGACGCCTCTCCGCCGGAGAAAATCTATTACGTGTTGGCCGGCGAACTCACGGTGATCGTTGGCGGCAAAGAGACGGTCATTCGACAGGGCGATAGCTGCTATATCGGTCCGAACGAGAGCCGCGAGATCATCAATCGCGGCCACGATGTCTGCACCATCGCCGTCGCAGTTGCGCCGGTAAAGTGACTAATAATCCCTCATCCTGAGGTGCCCGCCGAAGGCGGGCCTCGAAGGATGCGGCCGAGGCGCTGGGGCCGCCGTCCTTCGAGGCTCGCTACGCTCGCACCTCAGGATGACGGTTCAAACACAGAGTAAGCATCATGGCTGAAGACTATCTGAAAAATCCGCTGTCGCTGTTCGACGTCAAAGGCAAGACCGCGGTCGTCACCGGCGCGACTGGGGCTTTCGGCGCGCTCGCCGCCCAGGTGCTATCCGGCGCCGGCTGCAATGTCGTGTTGTCCGCGGGCGGCGCCGAGGTCCTCAAGAAAGTCGCCAAGGAGTGCGAGGATTTGGGCGCCAAGACCGAAACGGTCAATGTGCGTCCAAGCTCGGCGGCCAATTGCGAAAAAATCGTCGAGGCTGCGGTCAGGCGCTTCGGCGGCATCGACATTGTGGTGCTCGCGTCGGGAATCAACAAGGTCCAGAAAATCGTCGATCAGCCTCCGGACGCTTTCACCGAGGTCATGGATGTCAATGTCACTCAGTCCTGGCTGATGGCGCGCGCGGCAGGGAAGCAGATGCTGGCGCAAGGCCGCGGCGGCAAAGTGATCTTTATGTCCTCGGCGCGGGGCCTGTTGGGCCATCCGGCCGGCTACACGGCCTACTGCGCGTCGAAATCCGCGATTGACGGCATCACCAAGGCGCTCGGCTGCGAATGGGGCGAGACGGGTATCACCGTGAATGCGATCGGGCCGACAGTGTTCCGCTCGCCACTGACGGCATGGATGTACGAGGACACCGAACGCGCCAACACCGTGCGCAAAGGTTTCATCACCCGCGTGCCCAAAGGCCGCCTTGGCGAACCGTCCGACCTTGCCGGGCCGCTCTTGTTCCTCGCCTCCAAAGCGTCCGACTTCTATACCGGCCATATCCTGTATGCCGACGGCGGCTACACAGCGGGCTGAGATGGCGAAGGCGCGCATCGCCGTTGTCGGAGCCGGCCTCATGGGCCACGGCATCGCGCAAGTTTTTGCGCTTGCCGGCCATGAAGTGAACATCACTGATTCGCTGCTGCAAAACCTCGATACGGTGAAATCGCGTATTGCCGCCAACCTGCGCGATCTTGGCGAAGACGAGAGCGCGGCCGACAGAGTGCTGCCGTTCGTCGAACTCGCCGAGGCCGTGCGTGAGGCCGATTACGTCGTCGAGGCGGTGTCGGAAAACCTGGCGCTGAAGCAAAAACTGTTTTCCGAAATAGAACGGCACGTGCGGACGGATACTATCCTCGCCAGTAACACTTCGGTCATTCCGATCACCGCGATCATGCAGGGCCTGGAACGGCGCGAGCGCGCGGTCGGAACGCACTGGTGGAATCCGCCCTTTCTGGTGCCGCTGGTCGAAGTGATCGAGACGCAATGGACGTCGCCGCAAGCCATCGCCTGGACCATGGATCTGCATCAGGCGGCCGGCAAAAAGCCAGCGCATGTGAAGAAAGACGTGCCGGGCTTCATCGGCAACCGGCTTCAGCATGCACTGTGGCGCGAAGCGATCTCGCTGGTTGAACACGGTATCTGCGATGCCAAAACGGTCGATGACGTGGTCAAGGCTTCGTTCGGCCGCCGGCTTGCGGTGTTGGGTCCGCTCGAAAATGCCGACCAGGTCGGCACCGACCTCACGCTTGCCATCCACGACATCGTGCTGCCGGCGATCGAAAACCGGCCGGGCCCTTCGCCGTACCTGCAGGAACTCGTGGCCGACGGCAAGCTGGGCTTCAAGTCCGGTCAGGGCTTCCAAAAATGGAGCCCCGAGGAACAAGTGGCGCTGCGCAACAGGGTGATGCAGCACCTCAAGGCCATGCGCGAGCGCTGAGTTGCCAGGGTGTCCTGGGGCGCACTATGTCGCGATCGCCAGTGTTTTTTCCACCGGGCTCGAACGCAGCGCCGGCATGACTTCACTTGCGAACAAGTCGATGGAGCGCAGGCACTCGTCGCGCGTCAAATCGCCAAAGGCGAACTGTCCGACTACATAATTGCAACCGGTGTCGGCAAGCTGCGTCCGCAAATATTCCGTTACGGTCCTGGGTGATCCGGCAACGCCTTGTCCGCCCGTCACCATCGCGTCCCAGTCCGCGGGCCGCGGATGGGTCTGGGCGCGCCCGAGTAGTCGCGGCAAATGCGTGAAGCTGCGATGCCAGGGCAGGTAGGCGCGGCGGGCGAGTCGGAGCGCCGCAGCATCGGTTTCCGCGACAACGATGAAGCGGCCGAGGCCGAGTTTGGGCATCACGGCGCCCGGATGCGGCGGCCGCCAGGTCGCGCGATAGCGATCGATAGAGAGCCGGGTATCGGCGGGTGAATCGAGGCTCACGACGTGCAGATTGCGCTTGGCTGCGCGCTCGGCGCTGTCAGGAGCGTGCACGCCATACCAAATTGGCGGGTGAGGCTTCTGGAACGGCTCGATCTCCATCGGCACATTGTCAAAATTGAAATGCTTGCCGTGGTAGTCGAGCGTCTTGTGCGTCAAGCCGCGCAGGATCACCTCGACAGCCTCGGCATAAATGTCCTGCCGCAATTCGGGGTCGACGCCGAAATATTCGATCTCGATCGGCGAGGCGCCGCGGCCGAAACTCAGTTCGAGGCGCCCGCCGCTCATCTGGTCGAGCATGCAAATTTCCGAAATGAGCCGCACCGGATGATAGAGCGGCAGCACGAAGACCAGCGGTCCGAAGCGCAGCCGGCGCGTACGTTGCGCCACCGCGGCGAGGAAAACGTTCGGTGAGGGCGCCATGCCGAGCGGCGTCGAATGATGCTCGGCGAGGTGATAAGCGTAAAATCCGGCGCGGTCGTATGCTTCGGCGATTTTCAGGCGATCCTCGTAGAACTCCGGCAGCGGCCCGCCGGTGCGATCGAGGTGATCGAATACGCCGAATTCCATGACTGCCTCTGCTATCCAACACGCAAGCGTTCGATTAGCGTACGGCTGTCCGGCAATTTGTCCAGACCAAGCACCGCATCGATCAGGGCATCCTGCTGCGCCGTCGGCATGACGCCGCGGGTCAATTTGCGGAATTTCGCGATAATGTCATCGGCGCTGGCGAACGACTGCTCGCTGCCGCGCGGCGCCTCGCGGGTTTCCTGCTCGGTCGCTCCGTCGCGGAATTTGATTTCGACGTGGACTTTATGGCGTTGGGCGGCGCCGAGCGCAGTGATTGCCGGGTCGTGCACCACCTCGACCTTGCGCGAGAGTTTAATGCGCGCGTCGTCATCGACGCAGCCGGGCGCAAATTCGTCGACGAACACATCGCCCTCGAGCAACAATGTGGCGACGCAGAAAGGGAGGTTGAGCTGCGCCGCCGTCAGCCCTTCGGGCTTGTAGGGCCAGCCGACGTGATCGACTGTGACCTGCGAGCCATGAACGACAATGCTGCCGATCTCGTCGAGCGTGAACGGCCGGCGCTTGCGGATATCGCGGATGGCGTCGAGTGTAGTGTGGTTGCTGCCGACACAGGAATAAAATTTCAGTGAAATGCGTAAGGTCTCGAACCGTTCGCCGAGACCGGCGCTCAGCTCGTCGAGATTGAAGCGATCTTGCGAGCGCGAGAATGTGGTGCAGAATCCGCCATAAGGCGCCTCGAACACATCCACGATACCGGTAAAGCCGTCCTTCGCCAGCAGTGCGCCGTAAAGCCCGCTCTGCGCCGCGCGGCCGGCGTGCATGCGCTTGACCATGGCGCCGTATTGCGCCGCCATCAGGCCGGATGATTGCGTACCGGCGATGCCGAGGGCGTGGACGGTCTTTTCGGCATCGAGTGCCATCCCACGCGCCGCGCCGGCTGCCGCCGAGAAAATCCCGACGGTGGCACCGGAATGCCAGCCCTGGCCGATGTGTTCCTGTCCCATGCAAAGGCCGACTCGCGGCCCGATCTCGTAGCCGGCCACGGCGGCGGTGAGGAAATCGCGGCCCGACAACTGGGCGTGGCTTTCAGCAACCGCAATCAATGCCGGCAGCACGACAGCGCCGACATGCAGCACCGCTTTGCGATGTACATCGTCGAGCTCGAAGCCTTGGACCTGCGTGCCATTGACCAGGGCCGCATGGTCTGAGGACAGCCGCGCAGTGGTGCCCCATATCGAGGTGGTGCGCGTCGTGTCGAGCTTCTCGAGCGTACCGCGCAAAATGCGGCACCATTCCAGGTCCGCGCCGTAGATGGCGCAGCCGAGCGAATCGAGAATGAGAAGCTTGATCCGGTCGCAGACGTCGGCGGGAATCTCTTCGTAGGTCAGTCCCGAAACGAATTCGGCGATCCTGCGGGTATGGGCGTTACCGGCGCCGGCATGCGCACTCATGCTTTGACCCAGGCTTTAGCTGTCACCGCGCGGCGGAGCGCGACTTGAGGCTGTCCCACCACGGACAAACGCCGGACATGACGTCGTAATTTCCGTCCATCACCTGCACCGGGCGGCGGAAGCTGTCCTCGGCATTTTTCAACCGCAGTGCGCGGGCCTTGGCGCTGTCTTCCTTCGACAGCCAGGTGCGGTCATGGCCCCACATGCTCGGGCCTTCCTTGCGCTCGGAGGCTTGCCAGGTGGCGACGTCGATCGAGCGCGCGCCCCAGCCGTACTCGACCATAAAAGCCGACGGCGTCCAGCTATAGAACGAGGTGATGAAATCGCTGGTATGCCGGCCGAGCGTCACGCCGACGCGGCCCTCTTCGCCCAAAGCGAGATCGTAGCCCTGGCCGACATCGTCGAAGCTGAACAGCTCCATCATGATGTGGTGCACGGCGTTCTTGCCGGTCTGGATGAAGGCGAGGCTGTGATGGCGCGGATTAAGGTGCAGGAAGCGCGCGACGAAAGGATGGTCGTAGTAGTCCGTCAGCCGGAAACCGAGGATGCCGCGATAAAATGCCATCAACCGGTCGATGGTCTCGCGCGAGTCGACGTTGAGCACAACGTGGCCCAGGCCAAGCGGTCCGGTGCGGAAGCCGGAGATCGAGCGGCCGGGCCTGAACGGCTCGGCTGCAGTTTCGGCGCCGTGGAAAATTTCAAGCCGGTTGCCGAGCGGGTCATTGAGCACGATCAAATCCTTGACGTGCCGTTCGTCGGCCAGCGCACGGGCGCCGCGCGCGACCGTGATCCCGTTGTTCTCGAGTTGCGCTGCGATCGCGTCCAGCGCCGCGGCATCGGCGACCTCCCAGCCGAAAAAGCCGATACCCTCGCCGCCGTCGGCATCGACGATAATGCGCTGCTTGCGGTCGTCCATACGGAAGGCGAGGGTCGAACGCGACTTGTCGATGCGTTGCAGGCCGAGCAGGCCCGAGCCGTAGCTGGCCCAGTCGTCCAGATCCTTGGCGCGAACGCCGACATATCCCAATGCTTGCGGTACCATTTGCGCCTCGTTGCGATTTGCCATCCTTTTACACCGATGGCATGACGGTTGGAACGGCCTTCGTCCGGGCGTTGCAATCTGCCATTGGGGCGGTCGTCGCTGTTCTTGGTGTCGTTACATGGCAACGTTCAAGAGCCTTGAACAATCCGGCTGGATCGAAAAAGCATCGGCTTACGATGCACATTTTGCTGCGATCACGGACCAGGCAAACTGGTCTATTCTCGAATCTGCCGGGAATGTTGACGGGTGTGATGTGCTCGACATCTGTTGCGGCACCGGAAATCTCGCGGCTGCGGCATTGACGCGCGGCGCGCGCGTCACGGCGATTGACTTCGCGCCGACGATGATCGAGATCGCCCGGTCGAAAGTAGCAAGTGCCAGGTTTCAAGTCGGCGATGCAGAGGCGCTGCCTTTCCTAAACGAAAGCTTTGACGTGGCGCTTTGCTCTTTCGGGCTCTGGCATCTGGCCGAGCCGGACAAGGCATTGGCCGAGGTTGCGCGAAGTCCTGAAAAAAGATGGCGCATATACATACACGACTTGGCTACCGCCGCAGCAAGGTTGGGATATGTTTGATCTTCTTGTGAAGGCCGTGCACAGACATGGCACGATGGACGTCGATTTGCCGCCGGCTCCGGCACCATTCCGGTTTGCTGATGAGAGCGAGGCGCAGCGGGTACTGACGTCCCATGGATTTCGCAACATCGCGATACGGAAGGAAATGGCTCTTTGGACGGGGGCGACCGGCGAAGATTTTCTTGCTCTGATATATCGGGCCATTGTCCGGGCACCGATGCTGATCGAAGCGCAGACACCGCAGGCGCGCGACGCAATTAAGCAGGACATAAAAGTCGCTGCGGAGAAGATGCGGGTTGACGGCAAGATCACTATGCGGTGGCCCTATTTGCTCGCATCAGCGCGGCGTCATAAGGTTGACCCATGCAAGATCGCGTAAAGCCGCCGTTCCGCGCCGACCATGTCGGCAGCCTGATCCGGCCTGACGTGCTGATCAAGGCGCGCGAAGCCGCAGAAAAGGGCGAAATGACGCCGGCGGAACTGACACGCATCCAGCACGAGGCGGTCCGCGGCGTAGTGCGCATGCAGGAGGACATTGGGCTCCGGCTCGCCACCGACGGCGAGTACAACCGCTTTTCCTGGCAGCGCGATTTCCTGCTCAAGATCGGCAACGTCAAAAACATGCCGTCGCGGCTCACGGTGCGGTTCCATTCGGCGGCTGGCGCGCGCGATCACAGCCCGCCGTCGCTGCAGGTTGTCGGTAAGCTGTCGCGTCCCACAGGCATCTTCGTCGACGATTTCAAGTTCCTCAAATCGGTGGCGCAGGTGACGCCGAAGATTACCATCCCGTCGCCGACAATCGTGCACTTCCGCGGCGGCCGAGAGGCGATCGACGCCAAAGCCTATCCGGAGATGGATGCGTTCTACGACGATCTGGCGGAAGTGTACCGGGCCGAAATCCGCGATCTAGCCGAAGCCGGCTGCCGTTATCTGCAAATCGACGAAGTCAATCTCGCCTATTTGTGCGATCCGGAATTGCGCCGGCAGGTCGCCAACATCGGCGAGGATCCGGCGACGCTGCCGAAGACCTACGCCAGGCTCCTCAATGCGGTACTTGCCGGCAAGCCGGCCGACATGACCGTTTGCATGCATCTGTGCCGCGGCAATTTCGCCGGCGCCTGGATTGCCGAGGGCGGCTATGAGCCGATTGCCGATCTGTTGTTCAACGAGATCGGCGTTGATGGCTACTTCTTGGAATACGATAGTGAACGCGCCGGCGGCTTCGCGCCGCTGCGGTTTCTGCCGAAGGGCAAGATCGCCGTGCTCGGTCTCGTCACGACGAAAAGCCCGAAGATGGAAACCAGGGACGAGCTCAAGCGCCGCGTCGACGAGGCGAGCCGCTATGCGCCGCTAGACCAGCTCGCGCTGTCGCCGCAATGCGGCTTCTCATCAGGTATCGGCGGCAACGCCATGACGGTAGACGATGAGATCGCCAAGCTCAGGCTCGTTGTCGAAACTGCGCGCGAGGTCTGGGGCACGACTTGAGCCGCCACGGAGCCGACTGATCAAAGTTTCCGCAGCCAGACCTTGTTGTCGTGAAACGCAGCGCCGCCGAACGGCGCGACCGAGTCCGAGCCGGTGAGCGTGTTGATGCCGCGGCCATCGGCGTATGCCGAATTCGGCCACAGCGATTCCGCAATCAGCACACCGCGGCGCACGCCCTCGAACAGCTTGGCGTGAATGTTCACCTGACCCCGGCGGTTGCCGAGCACAATTTGCTCACCGTCCGCCACTCCATAAGCGGCGGCATCAGCGGGATTAATCATCACAGTCGGACGCCGCTCCCGCGATTGCGATGTCGGCGTTTCGGTGAAGGTCGAATTGAGGAAGCCACGTGCCGGCGAGGTCGCGAGACGGAACGGGTGCTCGGTATCGGCTTCCTCGATCACGTCCCAGTGGTCCGGCAGTTCCGGCAACGGGCGCGAGGGAACGTTGCGGTGCCAGCGTCCGAACGGCACCTTGGGCCAATCTGGCTTGAAGCGGAATTTGCCGTCGGCATAGGCGAAGCCGTTGAGATAATGCGACGTAGCGAAATCGGGTTGGCAATCGATCCAGCGTTTGGCCTCGAGTTCCGCCAATGTGCCCCAGCCGGAATCGCGCAGCGTGCCGTCGATCATTTCGCGCGGCGTCATGGCAAAACCGCGATGCTCCGCGCCGAGCCGGTGGGCCAGCGCGCAGTTTACGTCATGGTTCGAACGACATTCGCCAGGTGCCTCGACCAGCTTTGGTCCGAGCAGGAGGTATTGGCTGCCGCCGGCGGTGTAGAAGTCGTCGTGTTCGAGGAACATGGTGGCGGGCAGGATTACATCCGCGACCTTGGCGGTGTCGGTCATGAATTGCTCGTGGACGCAGACGAACAGATCGTCGCGGGCAAAGCCGCGCTTGACCACTTCCTGATCGGGCGCAACAGAAACCGGATTGGTGTTCTGGATGAGCAGCGCGGTGACCGGCCCGCCTCCCAACAGCGCCTCCTTGTCACCGGTGAGAACGGGACCGATACGCGATTGGTCGAGCATACGGATCGACGGATCGCGTACGTCAGTTCCTTCGATCAAGGTCTTGTTGAGGTGAAAGACATCGCCGTTGTTGTGGAAGGCGCCGCCGCCTTCGAGCTGCCAGGCGCCGGTGACGGCGGCGATGCAGCTTGCCGCATGCATGTTGGTGGCGCCGTTGCGCGAGCGCGAAAATCCATAGCCGAGACGGAAATAGGCGCGCTTGCGCTCGCCGGCGAGCTTGGCAAAAGCCTCGATGGTCTCGACCGGACAGCCGGTGATCTTCGACGCCCACGCAGGATCGCGGCTGCGGACGTGCGCTTCGAGCTCGCGCGGTGCATCGGTATAGCGTTCGAGATAGTCCCAATCGGCTTTGCCGTCGCGAAACAGGCAATGCATCACGGCGCAGGCGAGTGCGCCGTCGGTGCCGGGCCGGATCAGCACCGCAAGGTCCGCCTGCCGCATCGTGGCGTTCATGTAGATGTCGACGACGACGATCTTGGCGGCGCGCTCCTTGCGGGCGCGGGTCGCGTGCGTCATCACGTTGACCTGGGTGTTCACTGCGTTGGTGCCCCAGATCACGACGAGGTCGGACTTCGCCATTTCGCGCGGATCGGCACCGGCGAGCTTCCCGGTGCCGGCGATAAAGCCTGACCATGCCGGATTGACGCAGATGGTCGAGAAGAAGCCGGAGTATTTCTTGGCATGGCGCAGGCGGTTGATGCCATCGCGCATGACGTAGCCCATGGTGCCGGCGTAATAGTACGGCCAGACGGCTTCCGAGCCGTGCGCCTGCTCGGACCGGAGGAACTGCTCGGCGACGATATCGAGGGCGTCATCCCACGAGACCGGCGCAAATTGGCCCGAGCCTTTGGCGCCGGTACGGCGCAGCGGATGCAACAGCCGGTCCGGATGATGGACGCGCTCCGCGTAGCGCGCGACCTTTTCGCAGATCACGCCCGCCGTGTAGAGATTGTCTTCGGCGCCGCGAATACGGCCGATGGTCCGCGCGTCGAGGACTTCAACTTCAAGTGCGCAGGTCGACGGACAGTCATGCGGACAGGCCGAAGCGCCGATCTTTTGCGGGCGGATGGCTTGGTTCATGGTCGATTAAGCCTGAAGAAATCGGACATTAGCACACCGCGCATGGGGGTTCCACAGATGCGGCGGAGGCGATCACAGCCGGCTTACTTCACGCCGTAGCCCGCGAACTCTTCGGCAATGTCGGTTTGCAACAGATTGGCTGACGCCATATCGACCTGGCCGCCGGCACCGTCGCCTTTTTTCTGCTTCGCCAGACCGCGGCCGTACAGCGCGCTGGCGAGCTTCGGGTCGAGCTTGAGAGCGGCGCTGTAATCGGCGATGGCGCTGTCGAATTGATTAAGCCGTAGAAAAGTGAAGCCGCGACTATTGAGAGCAAACGGATCGTTGGCGCGGATCGTCAGCGAATGGTTGCAGTCCGCCAGCGCCCCTTCCAAATCAGTTCCGGCTTCGGCATGGGCGGCACAGCGGCCGGTAAAGGCATCGGCGGAGTTCGGGTCGAGCCGGATAGCGGCGTCAAAGTCCGCGATAGCGTGCGTGTGGTCGGCCTTATCGTCATACGCCATGCCTCGATTATAAAACGCGGCTGCGTAAGTCGGATCGAGTTTGATCGCTTGGGCATAGTCCGCAAACGCGGCGTCGAAGTTGCGTTTATTCTTGTAGCCGACGCCGCGATTATTGTAGGCCCAGGCCAGCGGCTTGCCGTTGAGCTTGCCGGATTCAATCAGTGTCGCGCAGCCGCTGATCTGTATATCGCGGGAAAAATTGTGCGCCCGGTTTGCGCACCAGGCGATCTGCGCCTGGAATTGGGCGGCCGCCGGTGACAGCAGCGGCGGCGCCGTCAAAATCATCGCCGCTCCCGCAAGCACGGCCCATGTTTTTCGTGTCATCGCTTCCTCGTGGCGCCAATCACCCGGTTGAAATCGGCCCCGGCATGGACGATAGCACGGTGAGGCTTCCCCTGAAGCCGACAATACCAAATGGGAGGAGCCGCCATGAAAGCAGCAGTTCTCGGCGAAAAAGGCGTTGAAGTCCGCGATCTGCCGAAGCCGGAGCCGAAGCCGAACGAGGTTCTGATCCGCGTTCGGGCATCGAGCCTCAACCGCGCCGATACGTTGGTCGCGGCGGGCATCCAGCACGGACCCGTCGGCGGCATCGGCGCCCGCATCGGGCTCGAATGCTCGGGCGAGGTCGAGGCAGTCGGCGCCGAGGTCAAGGACTTCAAGGCCGGCGACCGCGTCATGGGCTCGGCACCGGGCGGTTTTGCCGAATATGCCGTTACCGACGCCGGTCGAGTGCATCGCATTCCCGGCAACAACATGACCTACGAACAGGCCGCCTGCTTCCCGGTCGCGTTGCAGACCATGCACAACGCCGTGGTGACGGCGGGGCGGCTCAAGCGCGGCGAGACGTTGCTGATCCAAGGCGCCAGTTCCGGCGTCGGCATCATGGGTATGCAGATCGGCAAGCTGATGGGCGCGTCGGTGGTGATGGGCGGGTCGACCAATGCGCAACGTCGCGCCAAGCTTAACGATTACGGTTGCGATGTTGCGATCGACACCAGCAAGCCGGATTGGCCGGAGGACGTCAAAAAAGCGACTGGCGGCAAGGGCGCCAACCTCATCGTCGACATGGTGTCGGCGCCCGTCGCTATCGGCAATCTCGAAGCTGCGGCACTGCTCGGGCGTATCGTCAATGTCGGGCGTCTCGGCGGCACCATGGGCGAGTTCAACTTTGACCTGCACGCGCTCAAGCGCATCGACTATATCGGCGTCACCTTCCGCACCCGCACGCCCGAAGAGGTCCGCGACATCGTCAAGGCCATGCGCGTGGATCTGTGGCCTGCGGTCGAGAGCGGCAAGCTCAGTCTGCCGATCTACAAGACCTACAAGCTTGCCGATATTGTCGACGCCCTCGCAGAGATGAACGCCAACAAGCACTTCGGCAAGATCGTCATAACCGTCGCCTAACGCGCCGTTCCCCTGCCGGTCGGCTGCATCGCGCAAATCCCGGCTTGCCCGGCGGGACACCGTCCGGCATAAATTTGCCATGACTGATTTGGCGAAAGGCCACGCGCCGATTCTGGCTGCTGGCGGCATAGTCCTTCGCGGTAACACCAAACCGCGCTTCGCCGTCGTGCGGATGCGCCGGGAAAAGGCGTGGGTGCTGCCGAAGGGCAAGCTCTTGCCGCGCGAGCATCCGCGCGATGCCGCCAAGCGCGAGGTTTTGGAAGAGACCGGGTACGATGTATCGGTCCATAAATTTCTCGGCTCGGTGGCTTATCCGGCCGACGGCAGGATCAAGATCGTCCAGTTCTGGCTGATGCGCGCGATCGCCCCGCGAGGACGCGAACTGTCGGACGATGTCAAAGCCGTGAAATGGCTGTCTCTGAAGCAAGCCATCGACATACTGAGCCGCCCGCACGAGAAAGTGTTTCTGACCCATGTCGGTCCGATTGCGCTGCAGGCTGTCAGGAAATCCGCCCGCGGGACGTCCCGTGTCAGGCGCCGCGATGCCAGCAAGCGGCGATCGCCGGGCGCGCCTGCCACCCCCCACGTCATCGCGATGGACTACGAAAAATCGAGGCCCAAGGCGTTCGTCAAAGCGTTGGGCAGCTGGATCGGCGCGCGTAGGGCAGGCTGAGGACGGGCTCTCTGGCAGCGCTGCGGTCGCGTTATAATTTCAAGACGTTTGTGCCGGTGATCGACCATGCTTCTTCAGCCAGCACGTCGTGAAATTTGCTGTAATCGATCAGCAGCCGGCCTTGCGGCGACATGCTGGTGATGTCGCGGTAGCGGTGGCGCCATAGAATATCCTGGTGCGCGTAGAGTTTGCGCGCATGGAGATGCTGTGCGGAGCTGTCGTCGACGCCGCTGACATTGAACGCAAACGCAGCATCAGCGGCGGCCAGATCGGTTTCGGTCAGTCCGAACAGCGGACTGCTGTCGTCGATGACATGGAATAGAGTCCAGCTCAGCGTGAACATCGGATGTTCCTGGCGCTCGAGCTCCAGTTCGTAATAGCGGCGAAGCTGCGTGCCCTCGATGGTATTTTCCACGAGAAAGAACCACAGCCGTGCGGTGGCCTGCGAGATGGTGTTGTTGCGCGCGTTCGCCACCCGGACCATCAGCGTCGGCCGGCCCTGATGCAGCCCGACCACCGGGTGTTCGGCAAACACGAAGCGCGCCCGCGGCCGTGAAAACCGGGCGAAAATCAGGCCCGTCATCACCGCCAAAAAACTCATGCCGGTGAAGATTTCGATGGTAGCGATGAGGTGACCGTAATTGGTTTGCGGATGCATATCGCCGTAGCCGACCGTCGCCAGCGTCTCGATCGAGAAATAAAACAGGCTCAACGGCAGCGGCAGATCAGCGGCGACATTGGCGATCGGATGATCGCCCAGCCAGTAGAGGAAGCCGAATACGGTATTGAGAACGATGAAGATCAGTGCGGCGGTGCCGAAAAAAACCGGCCAGTAGACCGTCATCGAGCGAAAATAGAGGTCGCTCCAGAATCCGCCCGGCGCACCGCGCATCTCCATTTCGCGGGTGCCGATACGGATGGTTTGCGTTCGGCGCTGGCTCGGCAGCTCGTTTGATCCTGCCAATGCGTTCAGTCCTGGTCAAAATCGCGGCTCACGCGTGCGCCTTCATTGCGGCGTGAGCGTTGAGCCTCGGATAGACGCGGCGCGCATTGTCCTCGAAAATTTTCTTCTTGTCGGCGTCGCTGAGCGGCGCTTTCTCGACATAGCGTTTGGTGTCGTCGAAGCCGAAGCCGGTTCTCGGATCGTTGCCCTTCACCGCGCCGACCATTTCCGACGCAAACAGGATGTTGTCGATCGGCACGACTTTGGTGAGCAGATCGATGCCCGGCTGATGATAGACGCAGGTATCGAAGAAAATGTTGTTGCCCATGATCTCGGCAAGCTCCGGCTTGCCGTTGTTGAGCGCGATGCCGCGGAAGCGGCCCCAGTGGAACGGCACCGCGCCGCCGCCGTGCGGAATGATGAACTTCAGCTTCGGGAAGGTCTTGAACAGATCGGACAAGAGAACCTGCATGAACACCATGGTGTCGGCATTGAGATAATACGAGCCGGTGGTGTGCATCGCCGGATTGCAGCATCCGGAGACGTGAATCATGCACGGCACGTCGAGCTCGATCATCTTCTCGTAAAGCGGAAACCACGACTTGTCGGTCATTGGCGGCGAATTGAAGTAGCCGCCTGACGGATCGGGATTGAGGTTGCAGCCGACGAAGCCCATTTTCACGCAGCGTTCCAGCTCGCCCGCCGAATGCTTCGGATCTGCGCCAGGCGACTGCGGCAACTGGCACACCCCGATGAAGTTCTGCGGATAGAGCGAGACGACGCGCGCGATCAGGTCGTTGCAGATCTGCGACCACTCCAGGCTCACGCTCTCGTCGCCGACGTGGTGTCCCATGCCGGAGGCGCGCGGCGAGAAGATGGTAACGTCGGTGCCGCGCTCGCGCTGCAGCTTGAGCTGGTTCTGCTCGATGCTCTCGCGGATTTCGTCATCGGACATTTTCAGCGCCGCGCGCGACGGCATCGCCGTCTTGTCCTTGGCGTTGGCCGCCGCCGTCTGTTCCTTGCGGAAACGGTGCAGGTCCTTGGGCTCGGTGGTGTAGTGGCCGTGGCAATCGATGATCATGACAACGCCGTACAAAAGGGGTTGGGGGAGGGCCGATGCTACGGTGCGCGGCGCGATTGTCAAACGGGGACGACATTCTGCTAGGATCGCCAATTATCGATTGGGGAGACCAGGGAATGGCCGATCTACCGCGTCTCAATGGCGTCATTAAAGCGCTCGAAGCGGGCCAACATGCCCTGACATGCTTCGCGCCCGCCGAGATCAACAGCGCCGTCGCGATGAGCACGTCGAAATTCGACGGTTGCGTGTTCGAGATGGAGCACAACCCGTGGGACGGCAGGCTGCTGCGGGATTGTCTGCAATACATGCTCAACCGCGCGCAGATCGCCAAGGCCGCTTCGGTGGTTCCGGGCGTCACCCCGATGGTGCGCATTCCGGTCAACGGCGTCGAGATGGCGCAGTGGCAGGCCAAACAGGCGCTCGATATGGGCTGCTACGGTATCGTCTTTCCGCATATTTCAACCGTTGACGAGGCGGCCAATGCGGTCGGAGCCTGCCGCTACCCACGGCTCAAAAATGCTGCGAATTCCCGCACCCGCCGGAATCCGGGGCGACGGTCCGACGACGGCCGCGCGTTTCTGGGGATTGGGCCAGCAGGACTATTATCAGAAGGCCGACGTTTGGCCGCTCAATCCGCAAGGCGAGATTTTCTGCATTTTGCAGATCGAGGATACGCGCGGCGTCGATAATCTCGACGATATGCTCAAGAACGTGCCGGGTATCGGCTGCATCCTGATCGGTGAGGGTGATCTGTCCCAGGAGCTCGGCTATCCGCGGCAATACGAGCACAAGACCGTGTTGGAATGGATGAAGCGCGTGGTCGACACCTGCAAGAAACATAACGTCGTGGTTGGTCACCCGCATGTCGAAGCCGGTAACGCCGAGCGCATCATCAAGGAGGGCTATCGCTTCCTGATGTGCGCGCCGGTGCAGAGCTATGGCCACCTGACGGCGACGCAGAAGCTGACGGGCCGGGCGTAGGCGCCCGTCATTCGTACAGGCGCGGGCTAACGCCCGCGCACCTGGATCGACCCGTCTAACGAGTGAGTTCCGCCGCCAAATTCTCGAAGCGGCGGTCCTTGAGATACTGGTCGAGCCCCCAGCGCTTGACCTGATCCATCACCTCGTCGAATTCCGATTGCGGGATTGTCTCGTAGACGAAGCGCTCACCGCGGCCGAAGCGCGTGAAATCCCACGGAAGGGTGTTCTCGAACTCGGCCGGCACCGCGAGCTTCCAAAGCGGTAAATATTTTTTGAGATCGGCGTCCATTGCCTTCTCGGCGCGGTCGAGTGCGCGCAAGTAGCCGGTCACGATTTCCGGCGGTGAGCCTTCCGGCACCCACCACAATGTATGAAACGTGTCCTCAATGATCTTGCGCAGGCCTAACTGCTCAGCCATCGCAATCTGCGGCGGCAACAGGCTTGCGGCTTCGACCTCGCCGTCCAGCAGGGCTTTCAGCCGCGCCCCAAAGCCACCGGTATTGACGGTCTTGATGTTTTCCAGCGGCAGATATTTTTCGAGCCGATACGGCACATTGAAGTGGCTGCCGGCGCGCATGCCGACGGCGATTGCAACGTCCTTGAGATCGCGCGGCTGGTGAATGTGCGAATCCGGCCGCACGAAGATCGCCCACGGCGATACGCCATAAGCATCAGCAACGAAGCGGCCCATCCCGGCGCTGGCGTTGCAGATGCTGCCCCACACGCAGGCGCCCTGAATCACCTCCGCGTTGCCTTCGGCGTAGGGCCGATCCTGTGGACGCTGGAAATAGTCGAGGCTCTTCCAGCTTGACTGCGTGCCGCGGAAGGTCTTCCAGTCGAAATCGACGTCAAGACCTTCGGCAGCGAAAAAACCCTCTTGCATGGCGACGAAGTCGTTCAGGCCCATACCCTTGGGCGCGATCTTCACCGGGTGCAATTCCTTGGCCATCTCGCATCCCTCCGCTCGAACGTTTTGTTGGCCTCATCTGGCGCAATTCTCTGAGGATGATTGTAGCCTAGCACGGGGATATCACTCTTGCTCGGGTGCCAAGGCGCGTGGCCTATTGTCGGGTCGCAGGGCTTCGGCCCACTCCAATTCCCCGACGGCATATAAGGCGAGCGGAATATAGTTCGATGTTCGAGCCGGTAGACCTCCTCGCCATCGTGCTTGCACTGGCGGTGCTGATCGGGTGCATCAACAACCTGTGGGTCAGGTTGCCGCCGGCGATCGGCATGCTGCTCGGCTCGCTCGTGGTGTCGCTCCTCGTCGTCTCAAGCGATCGGGTGTTTCACCTCCACGTAATGTCGTGGTTTCGCGGTACACTCGATGCCGCGCATTTGCCGCGCGTATTCCTCAATGCCGTGCTGGCGCTTCTGCTCTTTGCCGGCAGTCTGCATGTCGATGTTGCCGAGTTGAACCGCCGGCGGTGGATCATTCTGCTGTTGGCAACGGCGAGCGTCATCCTTTCGACGGTGATTTTCGGTGGTGGCATGTGGCTGATGTTCGGCCTGATCGGGACTGCGGTTCCATTTGCGTGGTGCACCGTACTCGGCGCCATTTTGGCCCCGACGGACGCTGTCGTGGTCGAGAATCTGATGCGCCGGGTGCCTCTGCCGCCGGGACTGCGTGCTGCAATTGTCGGCGAGAGCCTGTTCAACGACGGCGCCGGCGTGGTGCTGTTCCTGTTGGCACTCGGCGTAACGGAGGGGGACACGTTCGTGTTCGGCCACGGCGAGGTTCTTCTTGCGCTGTTGCGCGAGATCGTCGGCGGCGCGGCGTTGGGGGTTGTCGCCGGATGGCTGGCGGCGGTCCTGTTGCGGCGGGTCACCGATGGCGGCTTGCAGCTTCTGATTTCGCTGACGCTGGTGATCGGCATCTATCGCCTGGCAAACCTGGCCGAATTGTCCGGTCCAATTGCCGTGGTCAGTGCCGGATTATGCCTGGCATCGCCATCGCCGCGTTTCGGCATGACGCCGGATACGCGGGCGGTCCTGATGGGGTTCTGGCCGCTGCTCGATCAGCTTATGAATACCTTGTTGTTTTTGGCCGTAGGCCTGCAGATTCTTGGTCTCGTCATCCAGCCGATCGAACTCATCCCGGTGGTGTTTGCCGTCCCGCTCGCAGTGCTGTCGCGGCTGGTCAGCGTCGCCGTGCCGTTGCTGCTGTCGCGAGAGCGGATGCGCGACAAGGTTCGCGACGTCGCGGTGCTGACCTGGGCTGGGTTGCGCGGCGGCATATCGATCGCGCTGGCGCTGACGCTGCCCGCTTCGCCGTGGCGCGCCGATCTATTGGTGGTGACCTACGCGGTCGTCGTCTTCACGATTGTCGTGCAGGGCCTGACGATGCCGCGCTTCCTGCGCGCGGTGTATGGCGCGAAAGAGTCGGCCTGATCAATAATTCGCCGCGTGTTTTGCGCCGCGCTGCGGCGGCTTATTGCCTGCCGGCAAATCGAACATGCCGCTCGGTAGCGTATCGAGGAACGTGAGCACGTCGGAGGTCTTCACCACATCGGCGTATTTGGCGTTCATGTCGCAGAGATTGATAGCGTGGCTTGCCTGCGAGCGGTCGAAGCAGCCTTCCTCGGCGAGCGCGATGCGGTAATTGAGGCTGAACGCGTCCAGCACTGTCGCGCGCACACAGCCAGACGTCGTCGTGCCGGTGACGATCAGGCTGTCGCACTGCAGCAGCGTTAGGTAGCTTGCCATGTTGGTGCCGAAAAAACCGGACGGCTTTTGCTTGAGCACCACAATGTCCTTTGGACCCGGGGCGATCGGCGTGACGATCTCGTTGCCGTCGAGATTGGTCACGATGGTTTCGCGGTCTTCATTGCCGCGCGAATTTTTCCACAGCCATGAGCCGGAATCCCAGTTGTCCTCGCGCCGCACGCCGGTCGTGTACATGACCGGCACGCCCTTATCGTGGCACTTGTCGATCAGCGAGCGGATGTAGGGCAGGGCGGTCCACGCGTCCTCCCCGCATGAATTGCGCCAGCGCTTGATCGATTCGAGGATCGGCTCCGGCCGGTCGCCGCAGAATGCCCAGTTGACGTCGATCACCAGCAGTGCCGGCCGTTTGCCGAATCCGCCAGGCGCGCCATAGCCCGATGTGCCGAAAACTGCCTTGTCGCGTTCGGTGAGGAATTTGTTCCAGATCGGTTCGGACTCGGGCATGGCGCTTTCCTTCACAATTGATGTTTGCGGACGATAGATCGTTTCATCGTCGGAGCAAAGCTTACAGGCTGGCGCGGGCTTTTTCGACAAAGCTCATATCGATGATCTCGTCATAGCCGACATCGGTTTTGAGAATACCGGCGCCCATGACGACGGACTTCGCCGTGTCCCATGCAGCGCGGCTGACCATGCCGTCCTTGCTCCACATCTCGTCGGCAAAAGAGCGGGCGAGCGTCGCCTTGAGATCCTCGATTGCCATGGTCGGAAACTGTTTCTGGGCGAGTTCGGCCGCCTCGTCGTGATTTTCCTGAACGAATTTCAGCGACTTCATCATGCCGCGGACGAAGCCAGTGACCAGATCCGGCGTTTTCTGAATGGAGTCGAGACGAACGTTGAAAGTAGAGTAGGCGTAGGGACCGAGGTCCTTCGGGATATTGATGAACGGCTCGCCCCAGACGCCGCTGCGCACGCCCTGCGTGATGAACGGTTCGGTGGAGCAGCCGATCTGCGCCTGTTTGTTCTTCACCACAGGCAGGATGGCGGAATTGGCGGTCTCGACCAGCGTGACGTCGTGGCTCGGATCGAGGTTCCACTTCTTTAGAAGGTAACGCGTGATCGAATTCGGGGTGCCGCCGAAGCCGCTGGTGCCGATGGTCTTGCCTTTGAAATAGCTCGGCCAGTCCTGATTGGTCGGCTGCACGTCGGATGCGGCGCAGAAATAGACGTTGCCGCGATCCACGCAGTTGACCACGCAACGCAACTCAGCGCCTTTCACCTTGGCATAAGCGCAGTGCTCCGGGCCGCCGATAAAGGCAAAGGCCTGGCCGGACAACACTGCGTTGGTGTGGCCGGCGCCGGTCTCGATAGTGACGATGTTGACCTTGACGTCGTCAAACAGATTTTTTGCGATGCCGATGTAGAGCGGCAGATAGCCGGTGCCGTGTACCGGTTCCGCGATCAGCACCTCTTTGGTGTCAGCCTTGGCGATGTAAGGTCGCGCCATAATCGTTGCGCCAGCAACGGCGGACGAGCTCAAGATTGTCCGCCGGCTGTATTTGCGTGTGGTCATGACAAACTCTCCTGTTACATCTGCTTGGTTATTGTTTAACGCCTTTTCGCAGCGCGCTCTCGAGCCACGAGACGGCGACGTACATGACGATGGCAAGGGTCGAGAGCACGAGCACCGCAACCCAGACCAAAGCGATATCGTAGGTCTGACCGGCGTAAAGGATTTGACGGCCGAGGCCGTGTTGCGACGCGATAAATTCGCCGACGATGGCGCCGGTCAGTGCCAGTCCGATATTCACGCGCAACACCGAGATGATCCATGGCATGCAAAACGGCACGACAAGCTTGCGGAACACCTGCATGGGGCTGGCGCCGAGCGAGTAGAACAGCTTTTCCTGATCGGGGTCGACTGCCTTGACGCCCGCATAGGCGGTAAGCGTTGACACGACCAGAGTAAGCGCAGTCGCGATCGCGACCTTTGACGCGAGGCCAAGGCCGAAAACAAGGATCACCAGCGGCGCGAGCGCCAGTTTCGGCAGTGATTCAAAGCAGATGACGTAGGGCTGGACGATCGCGGCATAATTCCGCGACCACCAGAACGAGAGTCCAAGCATCGAGCCCGCCGTGGTGCCGATCAAAAAGCCGATAATCGTCGAGCGAAACGTAAAACTGATGTCGGTCCAGGCGTCGCCCTCGGTGAAGAATTTGATCAGGGTCGTGCCGATCGCGCTGGGCTTCGACCAAAAGAAGCCATCGATCCAGCCGTAGTCTGCCGCAGCTTGCCACAGCCCCACAGCCGCTATCAGGATGGCGACTTGCGTGAGCATAATCACCCAGAAAGGCCAGTCCTTTTGCACCGGCAGGCGGCGCATCGGTTTTTTTGGCCGCACGTTTTGCGCCGGCTGCGCTGGCGCCGTGTCGGGGCGCGTAACGCCGACGCCTGCGACCCGTGATGTCTCCTGAACGGTCATGCGAATCGCGCCATATCAGGCGGCCTCATCGATGGATGAATGATGCGCGGTGAGCAATTCCAGGCAGCGTTCCTTGATGGCGATGAAGTCTGAGGTGAGCGTCGCGGTGCGCGGCCGTGGGCGGCCGATCGGAACCGGGATCGACTCGACGATGCGGCCTGGCCGCGTCGCCATCACATGGACTTCGTCGGACAGATAAATCGCTTCATCGATATCGTGGGTGACGAACACCACCGTTTTTCCGAAATCGCTCCAAAGCCGGAGCAGCCATTCCTGCATCTGCAGCTTGGTTTGCGCGTCGAGCGCGCCGAACGGCTCGTCGAGCAATATGACATCGGTGTCGAATAACAATGTGCGCAGCAAAGCCGCGCGCTGGCGCATGCCGCCGGACAGCGCGTTCGGATAGAGATATTCGAAACCGGCAAGGCCATAACGGCGCAGCAGCGGCAGCGCGCGCTCGCGTGCCTGGCGAAGCGGCACACCCTGGATTTCCATGCCGAGGATGACGTTGTCGAGCACGGTGCGCCACGGCAGCAGTAAATCCTTTTGCAGCATGTAGCCGACGCGGCCGATCGTGCCGGTGGCATCGGCGCCCTCGATCAGGACGCGGCCGCCGGTCGGTTCCAACAATCCGGCAACGATATTGAAGATTGTGCTCTTGCCGCAGCCCGACGGGCCGATCAGGCTGACGAAACGGCCTTGGGCGATTTCCAATGTGACAGGCGCCAGGGCCTGGAAGGCGCCTTTCGGCGTCTTGAAGGTCATTCGGACTTGTTCAAGGCGAAGTTTCGCGGGCATTACGCGGTCCCTACGCACCGCAATGGTACAGCAATTAGCGTGCCAGCGAATAGGAGCCTACGGACCGCCGCCACCGGGATTTTGCCGCAAGGCCGCCTCGAACGCGCTCGCGATTGCGGGTTTGCTCTTGCCGGCGCGTACGGCGTCGCCGATGACAACGAAGGTTTGGCCGGGGCGCGCCAGGGCCTTGAACTGCTGGCCGGTCGCCTGCCGCGCCCGGTGATAGAACCAATCGCGCAATTTTGGCGATGACATCAGCCGCGCGATCCCGGGCCAACGCGCGGCGCCACTATCGAGCGCCAAAACCGCGAGCGCGCCGAGGCCGAACCGGTACGAAGCACCTGTCGCAACGACGATGCGATCGAATGGTGTCAGCAAATCCGGATCGGCGGACACATCGGTCGCGAAGCGAAACGCAACCCCTTTCATTTTGCATGCCGCCACCATGTCGGTGATGTAGCGCTCGAAACTCGCCGGGTTTGCTTCCACCTCCTGGAACAGTGGCGCTTTGCCGGCGTAGCGGAAACTGCCTCCGGCGCGTTCCGCCTTCTCGAACATGGTGACGCTATTGCCGTCGGCAACGAGCGACGCGTAGGTCAGTCCGGCGGGCCCGGCGCCGATTACTGCGATACGCTCGCCGCGCGGCGGATGTGGATCGGCGAACGCTGTCTCGCGGCCGGTCGCGCCATTGACCACACAGCCGATGCGCGCGCCGCCGCGCATTTCATTGATGCAGGTGTTGCAAGCGAGGCAGCGGCGGATCGGCTCGCCGCGCCGGACTTTATCCACCCATTGCGGATCGGCGATAAGCGTGCGGCCGAGCGCAATAAAATCCGCCTTGCCGCCTGCGACAGCGGATTCCGCAAGCGCCGGATCGCCGAGCTTGCCCACGGCAATGACTGGGATGGCGACGCGCTTTTTCACGTCGGCGGCAAAATCGAGAAACGGGCCGTCCGGCATCGACATCGGCGGCAGTACGACCTGCGCCGAAGGCAGCGAGCGGTAGTGCCCCGCGCTGATATGCAACGCGTCAGCGCCGGCCTCCGCCGCCCAGAGCGCGATCTGCCGGCCTTCCTCCAATATGAGGCCGCCCGGAAAGAAGTCCTCGACCGAAAGCCGGTAGATCACGCCGAGGCCTGGCACCGCGGCTTTCACCGCGCGTAATGCTTCGAGGCCGAAGCGCGCGCGGTTCTCCAGCGAGCCGCCATATTCGTCGGTGCGGCGGTTCTCGAACGGCGCGTGAAATTGCGAGATCAGATAGCCATGCGCGGCATGGACCTCGACGCAATCGAAGCCGGCCTGTTGCGCACGTCGTGCGGCGGCGGCATGAGCGGCGATAGTCTGATCGATGCGCGCCTTGGTCATCGCCTCCGGAATGATGGTTTCGAACGTCGTTTCATAGACCGGGTGCGGAATGGCCGATGGCGCGATCGGCGTCTCGCCGCAAATGTCGATGCGGGTGTGGCCACCGCCATGGCCGAGCTGGATCGACGCTTTGGCGCCGCCGCGATGAATTTCGCCGACGAGCCGCGTCAGGCCCGGCACGAACTTGTCGTCATAGATGCCGACTTCATGCCTGCGATGCCGACCGCACTTTTCCGGCGATGCCATTTCGACCGTGATCAGGCCCACGCCGCCCTGCACCCGCGCCATGTAGTAGGCGACCGAGTTGTCGGTGACGAAACCTTCCGCGTCTGACGTCCGCGTGGTCATCGGCGGCATGACGATACGGTTCTTGATTTCGACCGGCCCGATCCGCGCCGGCGTGAGGAGGACGTTCGTCACAGCGTCGGGATCTCGCCGCCGTCGAGATCGATGGTCGCGCCGTGCATCCAGGTGGCGCGCGACGAAACCAGGAAGGTGATGAGATCGGCGACGTCCTCGACCTTGCCAAACCGGGTGATGCCGAAACCTCGGCACATTTCCTCGCGGGCCTTTTGTTCCGGCAATCCGGTGCGGTCCATCTCGGCCTTGATGCGCCGCCACAGCCGGTCGGTTTCGACCATGCTCGGATGGATACAGTTGACCTGGACGCCATCATGCTTGCCGCGATCGGCGAGGCACTTGGAGAAAGCGGCCACCGCCGCGTTCACCGAACTACCAATGGTGAATTCCTCGGTCGGTTTACGCCCGCCAGTGCCACCGATGGCGATTAGCGAGCCGCGCCGCTCTTTCAAGGTCGGCCACGCGGCGCGCGCAAGCCGCACATGGGCGAAGAATTTCAGCGCATAGCCGTCCTCCCAGTCGGCGTCGGTGAGATCCATAAAATCGCCGCGCTTGGTCGCGCCGGCGTTGTTGACCAGGATATCGAGGCCGCCGAGCTCGCGCTTGGTTTGCTCGATCAGCTTGGCCGGCGCGTCCGCGGCACGCAGATCGATGACGGCGACGGCGGCGCGGCGGCCCTGCTTGCGGATTGCGGCGGCGACTTCTTCGAGCGCCTTTTGGTCGCGGCCGGTCAGCATCACATCGCAACCTTCCGCCGCGAGCGCCAACGCGACGCCCCGGCCGATGCCGCGGCTCGAGCCGGTCACCAGCGCGATCTTGCCCTTCAGTCCCAGCTCCATCCTCATTTCCTCCTGCGAAGCGCTCTGTTGTAGCCCGGATGGAGCGATGCGACATCCGGGTCGTTGCGTGAATCAACCCCGGATATCGCTATAGCTCAATCCGGGCTACGGTTGCGCCGGGCAGGGAACGGTCGTGAATGACAATCAAAGGCAAGGCCTACATCGCCGGCGTCTACGAGCATCCGACGCGGCACGCGCCGGACAAGACGGTGGCGCAATTACACGCCGAGGTAGCGCTCGGCGCGCTCAAGGACGCAGGCCTGACGCGCGACGACGTCGACGGTTATTTCTGCGCCGGCGATGCGCCGGCGCCCGGTGCGGCCACCATGGCCGAGTACATGAACCTGAAGTTGCGTCATCTGGATTCTACCGAGCTGGGCGGCACGTCCTATGTGGCGCTTGCGGCACACGCGGCGGAAGCCATTACGCTTGGCAAATGCAACGTGGCGCTGGTGACGCTCGCCGGCCGGCCGCGAAGCGATGGCCAGGCGACTGGCACTGCGCCGCGGCAACGCGATGCCAGCCAGCCCGAAGCGCCGTGGGAGGGGCCGTATGGCCTGACCACGGCGAACAGTTACGCGATGTGCGCGATGCGCCACATGCATCAATACGGAACTACCAGCGAGCAACTGGCCTGGATCAAGGTCGCTGCATCGCATCACGCGCAGCACAATCAGAACGCCATGCTGCCGAACGTTGTGACGGTTGAGGAGGTGGTGAATTCGCCGGTGATTGCTTCGCCGCTGCACCGTCTCGATTGCTGCGTCATCAGTGATGGTGGCGGCGCATTGGTGATCGTTAAGCCGGAAATTGCCAAGAACCTGAAACGGCCGCTGGTGAAGATCATCGGCGCGGGCGAGACGGTGAAGCATCTCTCCGGCGGCACGTTTGATCTGACGACGTCCGGTGCTGCGCGTACCGGCCCGATGGCGTTCGCGGAAGCAGGCGTTAAGCCTGCCGACATCAAATACGCCTCGATCTACGACAGCTTCACCATCACTGTGCTGATCCAGATCGAGGACCTTGGCTTCTGCGAGAAGGGCGCCGGCGGCAAGTTTGTCTCTGACGGAAATTTAATTTCAGGCATCGGCAGGCTGCCGTTCAACACCGACGGTGGCGGTCTGTGCAACAATCATCCAGCCAATCGCGGCGGCATGACCAAAGTGATCGAAGCGGCGCGGCAGTTGCGCGGCGAAGCGCATCCCGCGGTGCAGGTAAAAAATTGCGATCTGGCGTTGGCGCAGGGCACCGGGCTGCAGCTTGGCACGCGTCATGGCAGCGCGACGCTGATCATGGAACGGGAGTGAACGATGGCGGACGCTCGCAAAATTCCCGCGCCGATCATCAACGTCGAGAACGAGGCGTTCTGGAACGCGGCGCGCCAGCACCGCTTCACCGTTCCGGTATGTAGTGCCTGCGGCAAGACGCATTGGTATCCGCGCGCGATCTGTCCGTTCTGCGGCAGCGACAAGGTGCAGTTGCGCGACGCGTCCGGCAAGGGCGCGATCTACACGTTCAGCGTCATGCGCCGCGCCAAGGAACCCTACGCGATCGCCTACGTGACGCTGGCCGAAGGACCAACCATGATGTCGAATATCGTCGATTGTAATTTCGACAGCTTGCACATCGGTCAGCCGGTTGCCGTCGTGTTCAAGGATACCGAGGGCGGCCCGCCGGTGCCGATGTTCAAGCCGGAAGAGACGTCATTGCGAGAGGCGTAAGCGACGAAGCAATCCAGGGGCGGCCGGCATTGAGCGCTGGATTGCTTCGCTCCGCTCGCAATGACGGGTACTATTCGAATTTCAATCCTAGCTTTTTGACCAGCGCCGCCCACTTGGCTTCCTCGCGCTGCATATTGGCGGCGTAGGCCTCGGGCGGGCCAGGCGTCGGCACGCTTCCTTCCAGCAATAGGCGCTTTTTCATCTCGTCGGTGTTCAGGATTTTGACCAGCTCGCTGTTGAGCCGCGCGACAATCGGTTGCGGCGTTCCGGTTGGTGCGGCGAGGCCGTAATACTGCACCGCCTCAAAGCCCGGCAGACCGGACTCTGCCGACGTAGGCACGTCCGGGAGCGCCGGCGAGCGTTTGGTGTCGGCGACGGCGAGGCCGCGCAACTGTCCCGCAGTGATCTGGCTGCCGGATGCCGGAATGGTGTCGATCCCAAGCGGCACATGCCCGCCAAGCAGATCGGTCGTGAGCGGTCCGGTGCCTTTGTAGGTCACAACAGTGATATCGACGCCGGCCATGGTGTTGAAAAGTTGCGCGGCAAAATAATTCATTGTCGGCGCCGGCGGCGTGCCGTCGGAATATTTGCCGGGGTCCTTCTTTGCCAGCGCGATGACGTCGGTGAGCGATTTCGCCGGGAACGATGGATTTGAGACGACGATCATCGGTGTCGAGGCGACGATTCCGATTGGCGCGAAATCCTTTTGCAGATCATAGCCGGGATTGTTGCCAAGGCTCAGGCCGGTCAGCAGCATCACGATGGTGTAGCCATCCGCGGCCGACTTGGCAGCATCGCGGGTGCCGATCATGCCGCCGGCGCCGCCGCGGTTCTCGATGATGAACTGCTGGCCGAGTGCGACTGAAAGCTTCTCGCCGATGATCCGGCCCATGGCATCGACGCCGCCGCCGGCTGGGTACGGCACGATCATGGTGATTGGCCGGCTGGGATAGTCCTGCGCGGCAGCCTGATTCTTCGGCGACGCTACCAGCATGGCCGGCAGCATAAACGCGATAAAACTCTTGCGGACGACCGCGCGCATTGTGATTTCCCCCATGCGGCGACTATAGCTCCGCCGGCGCCGCATGCGCTACATTACGGGATGACGCAGGGAGCGCCGGTATGAGATTTGGACTTTTTGGCAGCGCCACGGCCCGCCACGGCGGGCCGGATGTCGATTCCGGTCAAGGCTACAAGCAGTTCGTCGAATACAATATCGAGGCTGAGGCGCTGGGCTATCATTCGACATTTCTGGTCGAGCATCATTTCACCGGCTTCGGCCAGGTCTCGGCCAGCCTGTCATTGCTGACTTGGCTGGCGGCAAAGACGCGGACCCTGCGGCTCGGCACCGCGGTGCTGGTGCTGCCCTGGCACAGCCCGGTGCTTCTTGCGGAGCAAGCGGCAACGATCGATCTCCTCTCCGGCGGCCGGCTCGATTTCGGCGCCGGCAAGGGCTATCGCCACAATGAGTTTGCCGGCTTCTGCGTGCCGATCGAGGAAGCTGATGGGCGTTTCAATGAATCGCTCGATGTCATCGTCAAATCCTGGACCTCGAAGCAACGCTTCTCGCATCACGGCAAATACTGGAATTTCGAGGACATCATCGTCGAGCCGCCGACAGCGCAAAAACCGCATCCGCCGATATGGATGGGCGCTGGCTCGCGAGATTCGATCCGGCAAGTCGCCGCGCGCGGCTATAATCTTCTGCTCGACCAGTTCGCCTCGTTCGAAACGGTCGCCGAGCGCATCGCAATCTACAAGGAAGCGCTGGAGGAGCGCGGTCTTACTTTCGATCCGCACAATGTCGGCGTCGCGCGCGCCTATTTCGTTGCCAAGGACGCCGCCGACAAGGACGCCGCGCTTGAGCGCCGCATGGAAGCGCAGCGGCGGCTGGAGGCGATTTCGAGCGCGCCCGGCACCAAGAACACAGCCAGTATCATGGCCTATTCCGACACCCGCGAGGCGAGCGAGGAAAGCGCGCTCTACGGCACGCCGGAGGAGATTGCGTCAAAGCTTGATAAATTGCGCAAGCTCGGCGTCGAATACGTGCTGCTTAACGGTGGCGGCCCGGCGCACGAGAGCTTGCGCCGCTTCGCGGGCGAGGTGATGCCGTCATTCCTCGACGGTTCGCGGATGCGCGTCGTCGGATAGAGCAAAGCGCTGCCGATGATCAACAAAATCGTGCAGAGCATGGCCGAGGCGATGGCCGATGTCCGCGATGGCGCTGTCGTGCTGGTCGGCGGTTTCGGCAGCATCGGCCAGCCGAACGCGCTGATCGCCGGTCTTATCGAACAGGGCGCGAAGGATCTGACTGTCGTCGCCAATAATTCCGGGGTCGGCCACGTCGGGCTTGCGGCGCTCCTCGAAACCGGGCGCGTGCGCAAAATCGTTTGTTCGTTTCCGCGCACTGCCGACCCGGTGGTCTTCGAGGCGCTATGGCGCGAAGGCCGCATCGAGCTGGAATGCGTGCCGCAGGGCACCATGGCGGAACGCATGCGCGCCGCCGGCGCCGGTATTCCGGCGTTCTACACTGCGACCGCGGCCGGCACGAAGCTCGCGGAAGGTAAAGAGGAGCGTGAGATCAAGGGCCGCCGTTACATCCTTGAAGAGGCGTTGTACGGCGACGTCGCGTTGGTCGAAGCCTGGGAGGCCGATCGCTGGGGCAACCTGACCTACAAATCGTCGGCGCGTAATTTCAATCCGGTGATGGCCACGGCGGCCAAGTTGACCATCGTGCAAAGCCAGCACATCGTGGAACTGGGTGCGCTCGATCCGGAAAAGATCGCGACACCCGGAATATACGTGGACCGTGTGCTGCACGTGCCGTATGGCGAGCCGACTGTTACGTGAGGGGCGAGGAAGGGAGGATGCCGTGGAGGTGAAGGCCGCCTGCAAGCCGCTGACGCGCCGTGAAATGGCCGCGCGCCTCGCCGACGACATTCCGGAAGGCTGGTACGTCAATCTCGGCATTGGCGCGCCGCTGCAAGTGGCCGACTATGTGCCGGCCGAGCGTGAAGTCGTGTTTCAATCCGAGAATGGCGTTCTCGGCATGGGACCGGCGCCTGAGCCGGATAAAATCAACCGCTGGCTGATCAATGCCGGCAAGCAATACATCACGCTGCGCACCGGCGGATCGTACATGCACCATGCCGACAGCTTTGCGCTCATTCGCGGTGGCCACCTCGATCTGTGCGTGCTCGGCGCGTTTCAGGTCGCCGAGAATGGCGACATCGCCAACTGGTCGACATCGGACAATGAAAGCGCGCCTGCGGTCGGCGGCGCCATGGATCTCGCCTCCGGCACGCGGCAGCTTTGGGTGCTGATGGATCACAGCACCAAGACCGGCGAGAGCCGGCTGGTGCGCCGCTGCACTTACCCGCTGACCGCCGTGGGTTGCGTCAAACGCGTCTACACCAATCTCGCCGTTCTCGATGTCACCGACGACGGCTTCGCCGTGCGCGACATGGTGCCGGGTATGACGCTCGATGCCTTGCAGGACGTCACCGACGCGCCGCTGCGCGTAGTCTAGTTCACGACGACCGACGCTCCGACGGGAACGCGATTATACAAATCGACGACGTCGTCGTTGGCGAGCCGGAAGCAACCGAAGATCACGGTCGTGCCGACGGTCTTTGGCGCATTGGTGCCGTTGATGCGGGAGCTGTTGTCGTCGAGCTGTAACAGGCGCGCGCCGAGCGGATTGCCCGGGCCGCCAGGCATGGGTGCCGGGTTACGCTCGATAACTCCCGGCGGTGGTTGCCAAGGCGGCCATTCCGTCTTGCTCGCGACGTGTCTGAGCCCCGCAAGTTCTGTGCATTGACCGCCAAGCCCGATGCCGTAGCGCACCGCGACATTGTTCGGCTGGATGAGATAGAGAAAGTGCTGCAACTTATCGATGATCACCGTACCGACCGGTTGCAGCGTGCGATAGAAAGTCGATTGGCGGCGAAAAACATAAGCCTGATCCGGATCGCTCGAACCGCCATCAATCCCGGCGGCGAGATCGCCGTCTCTGCTGGTTGCGGCCTTGGCCACCGGCGCTGGTTTCGGCGCGGCACTTGAGGTTTCGCTTTTGGTCGCGGGCGGCGCGGGCATTTGCGCCTTATGCGGCCAGAACACCAAGGCGCCGGCGCCGAGCGCGGCCACGACAACGGCGAGCACGAACCAAGTCGAGCCGCGCAATTGCAACGGCTTGGTAATAGGTTCGCGCTCCGGCTTGATCGTGCCGACGTCGGCGATGTCGCCGCCCTGGTCGTTCCACGACATTTCGGCTTCGATCCGGGCGATCGCGGCGTCGAGCGCGGATAGTTCGGCTGTAATCTCGGCTTGCCGCGCCGGCGGACGGCGCTCGCGCAGGCGTGTGGCCAGCAGTTGCCGCGCACGGTCGTACATGCCGCGACGCCATTGCACGTCGCCGGCATCGGGCGCGGTCACGGCGCGCAACAGTGCGGAGTAGTAGTCGACCATCGTGCGGTCCGTCCTACGATTTGACCTTGCCGAGAAATTCCGCGATCCGGCCCGGCACGTTGTCTCCGGTCTGCTGTTCGACCGCAACGTCCCAATAATCCGACCGCGGCAGGCATTCTTCAAGGTAGCGCGCGGCCGAAGTGGCATGCGCGGCGTCATGGCCCGGCACGACTAGCGCCGGAATGTCGACGCGCATCAGCGCCTCGGGCTCGGCGCCGGGCGCGGTATCGCGGTCGAACAGCGCCCGACACATCTGGTCACAAATGTCACGGTATCGCTCGGCATGTTGCGTTGCGTAAGCTTCGGCAAACGCGCGGTCGTGTTTGATCACCGAAGCCCATGGTCCACCGCGCGGGTCGGCGCCGAACGGTTTGCCTTCCTTGGCCACCAGCGCAACGACGCCTTCGAGACCATTGCTGGCAACGAAAGCGAGATGTTCGGTAAAGCGCCGGTGGCTCGATATGCGGTATTTGGCGCCTCCGACCGGCCAGTACAGGACCATGCTCAGCACCGTTTCGGGATGCGCGACGGCGAAGGCAGCGACCGGAGGGCAACCCATGCAGCCGCCCATGACGTGGGCGCGCGCAATGCCGAGATGCTCGAGCAGCCCCTTGCCCTGGGCAACGAAGTGCTGCCAGGTCACGGCCTCGACGCGGCCGCCGGACTGGCCGCATTCGCGGCGGTCGAACATGATGCAGGTGAATTGCTTCTGCAGGTAGTCGAGCATTTTGGTCTTGGCGTAGATGCCGAGCGTCGACCACGACTCGACCACGGCGTTGAATCCGCCGGGTGCGTACATCAGGATCGGCGGGCCGGACCCGACCACTTCATAGCGCGTTGCAATGCCGCCGATGATCGCGCTCGCCATGGTCAGCCCTTGATCTGCCTGCCGGCGCGCGCGTCGGCGATCAATGCGGAAAATGCATCGAGAGCGGCCTTCGCGGTGTTCACATAGGTGTCGGTCTTGGAATCGATCCATTTCTCGGCGTAGCCGATTGCGGTGTGCGCGAGCCGCACGCGGCCGTCCAGCCACGGGCCGCCGCCGAAGCCGCCGATCACCGGGATTTGCACCGCCTCGACGACGGCCGCACCGGCGACCGGGCCGGAATTGGTGAAATCGAGCAGCGCCGCCCCTGCATCCTCAAGCAGCTTTGCCTCCGCGACGAGCTTGCCCGCGGCTTCGGCGCTAGCCACGGCTTGTTGTGAGTTCTGCGCGCTGTAGGGAATGCCGAATTTGGCCGCGGTTTGCGGCGTCAGGCCGAACTGCGCAAACACCGGAATGCCGGCGTTGGTCAGCGCGGTTACCACATCCGGAAATTCGGCGGCAGCATCGACCTTGATCATGTCGGCGCCGCCTTCCTTCACAAGATGAACAGCGGCGGTGAGTGCGGCCTCGATGCCTCGCTGTGCCGGACCGTAAGGCATGTCGCAGCTCACGAGCGCGCGCTCGACACCGCGCCGCACCGCCTTGCAGCAGATCAGCATCTCGTCCAGCGTCACTTCAAGCACTTCGTCACGGCCCCAGAGATTGACGCCGACCGAATCGCCCACCGAGACGAAATCGACGCCGGCACGGTCGGCGATGCGCGCGATCTGATAGTCCCAGGCGACGACGCCGATGCTTTTTCGCCCCTCACGCTTCATCTGCTGAAGCGCGGCAACAGTCATCCTGTCAGCCATGTCCTCGATTGCTCCCGTAGCCACCGGTGTTCTAGCACGGCGGCGGCGATAGAGCTTCAGCCGGCTATTTCGAGGTGGAGCCCGGACTTGATCCGAGTTCGGGCGGGGGACTTGCCGCCAGCGCCGAGGAAGAAAGCGTCGACCACGGGCCGGCCGAAGCGGATTTGCTCTCTGTCGGCTTGGCCTGCGTTTCCTTTCCGGTGGTGGACTTCTTAGCCGCGGGCTTAGCGACCGCAGGCTTCGCGACAACAGGCTTGGCTACAACAGGCTTGGCTACAACAGGCTTGGCGGCCGCAGGCTTCACGGCGGCTGGCTTCACAACTGCCGGCTTATCGTCGGCTGGTTTCAGCGCGGCTGACTTGGTGGCGCCGGGCGATGCGGCTGCCTTGGATTTCGTTTTCTTCCTGGCGGGCTCTGCTGCTTCCGGTACGGCTTGCAACACTGCCAATTGGGCCGGCGTCCGTGTCGGTCCGGTATAAACAACGATCGGCATCACCGGTCCGAGATCGGACAGCAGAACCGGGTTGGTCGGCGCTCGCAATGCCGACAGCAGGAACGAATGTTGCTGCGCGACATCGGCGGCAGACTGCCCGCTGTCGGCGTCAGCATCCTCGTCTTCCGCTGCGGGCCGCTTGCGATGTCCACCGCAGGTCTGGTCCTTGAGATTAGGCGGCGCGACATCCATCGGTGCCAGTGCATCGACGGTGCCGAGCGAGGGTGTCAGCCACGCCAGAGGGTTTTGATTGAAGCCGCCTTCGAGCATTTCCGCGGCCTTCATGGCACGCGCCGCGCCCGACGGCGCGCCGAGCACCACCGCGATCAAGCGCTTGTTGCCGCGTATTGCGGTGGCGACGAGATTAAATCCCGAGGCGCAGATGAAGCCCGTCTTCATGCCGTCGACGCCGGCAAAGCGGCCGAGCAACGGATTATAATTGCGCACGACACGCCGGCCGAATTTGATTGCGGGAATGTGCCAATAGAAGCTGTATTCGGGAAATTCGCGGATCAGCGTACGCGCCAGGATGGCGAGATCGCGAGCTGATGTGATTTGGCCATCGGCGGGCAGGCCGTTCGGATTGACGAAATTCGATTCGGTCATGCCAAGCTGATGCGCGGTGTCGGTCATCTGCTGGGCGAAGTCGTCGATCGATCCGCCGATGCCCTCGGCCAGCATCACGGCCATGTCGTTGGCCGACTTCACCATCATCATTTTCAGCGCGTTATCGACGGTGACCTGGGTGCCGATCGGGAAGCCCATTTTTGTCGGCGCCTGCGAATTGGCGTTGGGCGATACGGTGAACAGCGTGTCGAAGGTGATGCGGTGATCCCTGATCGCGCTCAACGTCATGTAGAGCGTCATCAGCTTGGTGGTGGAGGCCGGATACCACGGGTAGGTCGCGTTCTCGGCGCGCAGGACTTTACCGCTGTCGGCATCGATCAGGATGACGGCTTCGGAACGCGCGGGAGTCGCAGCCAGACATGCGACGGAAGCGAGAGCGATCGAACTTAACGCGATGCCGAGCGCCGGCGCCCGGAGAGATTTCATTCCAAACACGTGTCGCGGTCCGTTCGGTTGGTCGAGGCCCGAGGGGCCGCGAAGGGTTCACGGAAGGGTTCACGAGGCGCGGGCGCGTCCCTATGTAACCGAAAGCGTGGCTCGAACGCAAAGCCGAATACGGCTATCCTCGACGCGAATGTGGATCGCCGGCCGGTTGCGGACAGTCTAAGCCAAGGAAAAGCGACCAAAATTCGGCAACCAGCGATTTGGAGCCATCATGACCGCCTGTATCGTCGGCTGGGCGCACACGCCCTTCGGTAAACTTACGGGCGAAACTGTCGAAAGCCTCATTGTGCGCGTGGCGAACGACGCACTCGCCGACGCCGCAATTGCGGCGGGCGATGTTGATGAGATCGTGCTCGGTCATTTCAATGCCGGATTCTCGGCGCAGGATTTCACCGCTTCGCTGGTGCTCCAGGCCTCGCCCGATTTGCGCTTCAAGCGCGCGACGCGGGTGGAAAATGCCTGCGCCACCGGTTCGGCGGCCGTGCATCAAGGCCTCAAGTCCATTGCGGCGGGTTCTGCGCGCATCGTGCTGGTCGTCGGCGTCGAGCAGATGACCACAACACCCGGCCCCGAAGTCGGCCACAATTTGCTCAAGGCCTCCTATGTGCGCGAGGAGGCCGATATCGAAGGCGGCTTCGCCGGTATTTTCGGCAAGATCGCCTCGCTCTATTTCCAGCGCTGGGGCGATCAGTCCGATGCGTTGGCGCGCATCGCCGCCAAGAACCACAAAAACGGTGTCGGCAATCCCTATGCGCAGATCCGCAAGGACCTCGGCTACGACTTCTGCCGTACCGAGAGTGACAAGAACCCGCGGGTTGCCGGCCCGCTCAAGCGCACCGACTGCTCGCTGGTCTCCGACGGCGCCGCCGCGCTGGTGCTCGCCGATGTCGAAACCGCGCTCAAGCTCAAAAAGGCGATTGTGTTCCGCGCCGCCGAGCACGTGCAGGATTTCCTGCCGATGTCGCGGCGCGACATCCTCAAGTTCGAGGGCTGTGCGGTAGCCTGGAAGCGGGCGCTCACACAGGCCGGCATCGGCCTGAGCGACCTTTCGTTCGCCGAAGTGCACGACTGCTTTACCATCGCCGAATTGATCGAATATGAGGCCATGGGACTCGTGCCGGAAGGGCAGGGTGCGCGTGCCATAGCCGACGGCATCGTCGCCAAGGACGGCAAGCTGCCGATCAATCCATCCGGCGGCCTCAAGTCCAAGGGCCATCCGATCGGCGCTACCGGCGTCTCGATGCACGCGATTACGGCAATGCAACTCACCGGCACCGCCGGCGACATGCAGATCAAGGACGCCAAGCTCGGCGGCATCTTCAACATGGGCGGCGCCGCGGTTGCCAACTACGTCAGCATTCTGGAGCGTATTCGTTAGCCGTCATCGCGAGGAATAAAGCGACCAAGCAATCCGTTAGGCTACATCGCGCCACTGGATTGCTTCGCTTCGCTCCCAGTAATCGCGTTCGCGGTCGTAAACTGCGCTTGCACCAGCTCGGCGAAGAAGCCGCCGCGGCGATGCAGTTCCTCGAACGTGCCGCTCTCGACGATGCGGCCATTCTGAAAAACCAGGATGCGCGTCGCGTTGCGTATGGTGGCGAGGCGGTGCGCAATGACGAAAGTGGTGCGGCCCTTCATCACCTCGTCGAGCGCCATTTGCACTTTGGCTTCGGTCAGCGGATCGAGTGCGCTGGTCGCCTCGTCGAGGATCAGGATCGGCGGGTTTTTCAAAAGTGCGCGGGCGATGGCGATGCGCTGGCGTTCGCCGCCCGACAACAGCCGCCCGCGCTCGCCGATGCGCGCTTCGAGCCCGTCGGGATTGCGCTCGATGAATTCCAGCGCCTGCGCCCGCGCCGCCGCATCGCGCATCTCGTCGGCCGACGCATCAGGTTTGCCGACGCGCAAATTCTCGGCGATCGAGCGGTTGAACAACAGAGTCTCCTGGAACACGACGCCGATATTGCGGCGCAGCCCGGTGAGCCGAAAGGCACGGATATCCGTTCCATCGACCTCGATCAGCCCCGATTGCGGATCAAAGGCGCGATACAGCAGCGCCAAGGCCGTCGACTTGCCGCTTCCGGTCGGCCCGACCAGCGCGATGGTGTCGCCCGGCAGCGCCGTAAAGCTCAAGTCCGCCACCGCGGCGCGTTTGCCGTCGTAGGAGAATGAGACTTCCTTGAACTCGACCAGGCCGCGCAGGCGGCCGGGATCGGCCGCGTCGGACCGGTCGCGCACGGCGGGCACTGTGTCGAACACGCCGAAGAATTCCGCGAGCTTCGGCGCATCCATGAACAGGCGGTTGGCGAAGCCGACCACCTGCTCGAGCCGGGCAATCAAGAGCGCCGCGATGCTCATGAAGCTGACGATCTGGCCGACCGACGCCAGGCCGACCAGCTTGAGGTAAGTCCCGGTCACAAGGATCACGAGCAACGTCAGCGTCGTAGCCGCGCGTGTGAGCACGGCGGCAACCGCCCACCACGACAGCACCGGCATCTGCGCCCGCAAGAGCGAGTTCACCAGTCCGCGCAGCAGCGATACTTCGAGCTCGATGCGGGCAAAGCTCTGCACCAGCGCGACATTGCCGAGGGCGTCGGCGGCGGTTTCGGCGAGATCGGAATAATGCTGTTCGACCGCACGCTGCATGGCGCCGGCCTTGTGCATGACCAAAAGCGTCAGCGCGGTGAAGGCGACGCACAGCACGAGCAGTGGCAGCGCCAGCCGCCAGTTGAGGACCAGGCTCGCCGGCAGCAGCACGCAGATGAAGATGAAGGCGGCAAAATGCTCGCGGAAGAACGACACCCACAGCCACCACAGCGTATCGGTACCGCTGAGCATGACCTTGACCTGGCGGCCGGAATGAGCGCCGGCGTGATAGGCCAACGGAAGCTGCAACACGTGCTCGAAATAGTCCGCCAGCACCAGGTTGCGGCGCCGGTGCGCCAGCCGGTCGGAAAACCAAGCCACCAACGCGCCGGCAACGATAATGAACAGGCCGAACCCGACCCAGGTACCGACGAGCGGCGCCAGCGCCAGCGCGGCCGGAGTGAGTGCCGCAGGCAGCGCGCCCGATAAGGCGTCGATGATGCGGCCGAACAGCACCGGCTCGACGAACTGCGACACGGCAAGCGCGATGTTCGCGGCCGCGAGCGTGACGGCGAGCCGGGCCTCGGAGCCGAGCAGACCGAGGACCCGGAGATAAATGCGAAAGAAGGACATGATGGCTTCTGTTCCGGACGGCGCGATCAGATTAGCGTTGTTGGCAGCCGAAGTGACAGTGTCGTTACACCGGTTTTTTCGGTCGCGTGATGGCCGGAAAAGTGAGAACATCCCCCGCCGGGGGCGGCGTCGGTACTTGCAGGCGACAGGTCAGCCGCATGAAGAATATCCCGACCGACCTACTGCGCACTTTTGTGTCTGTCGTCGAGTTGCGCAGCTTCACGCGTGCCGCCAAGGCGCAGGGTATGACGCAACCCGCGGTGAGCGCGCAGATCAGGCGCCTGCAATTCCTTCTGGGCTCCGAATTATTCGACAAGAGCGCGCCGGGCGTCAGCCTGACGCCGCTCGGCCGGAGCGTCATTGAATCCGCGCGTCGCCTGCTGTCGGTCAACGACCACATCGTGCAGATCGTTAACCCGAATTCCGCGTCGCAACTGGTGCGCATTGGCGTGCGCAAGGACTGCATGGGCGAGGAGCTCACCGGCATCCTGGCGGCGGCCCGAGCGCGATGGCCGCACTTGCGCCTTTCGGTGCTTGCTGCCGGCCAGCGGCGCATGTTGGCGCAGCTCAAGGAAGATCAGGTCGATCTGGTCGTCGCGCTCGTGCCCGGCGAGCCGGAGGCAATGGCGCGCCACTACTGGACCGAGGAGTTAGCCTGGGTGCGTGGGAAGAACACCGTGCTCGATCTCAAGCTCCCCGTTCCGCTCGTTGCATACGGTGACCGGTGCCTCTGCCACAAAGTCGCGCTGGCAACTCTCCAGACAGCGGGCTTCGCGGGCGAGCTGGTGTTCCGCGCCAATACCGCGGAGGCGCTGCGCAGCGCTGTTGCCGCCGGTGTCGGCGTCATGCTGGTTCCGCGCCGCCGAATTCCGGCCGAACTGCAGGCTTGGGACGACACTCCGCTGCCGCCTGCGCAGCCGGTCTATGGCGGCGTCTTTGTTCGCGAGGGGGCGGCCAACGAAACGCTCGAACTGCTCGCAGACCGCTTTGCCGACGCGCTGCGTCCGGCAGCGTTGCAGCCGATACCGCTGGCACCGCTGCAAGCCATCACCCCCGAGGGCGCCCGCCACTCCGTCTAGCCGGCACCGCCCGCAGACTATTTTTGCTTGACGCGCTTGGTCGAGGCTTGTATTTAACCATCTAGTTATTTAACTGGATGGTTATGAACCTCGATACCACCTTTTCCGCGCTCGCCGATCCGACCCGCCGCGCCATCCTGGCCCGGCTGGCGCTCGGCGAAACCTCGGTGAGCGACCTGGCGAAGCCATTCGCCATGAGCCTGCCGGCGGTGTCCAAGCACCTGAAGGTCCTGGAGCATGCCGGCCTGATTACGCGCTCGCGCGAAGCGCAATGGCGGCCATGCCGCATCGATCCGCGCGCGCTCAAGGACGTCGACGATTGGTTGGAGAATTATCGCCGCTTCTTCGAAGAAAGCTTCGATCGCCTCGACGCCTACCTGAAGAAGCTCCAGGCGAAAGAACCGCAGACCAAGGACGGAAAACATGGCCGCAAAAAATAGCCTCGAGCTCGATACCGACCCGCGCTCAATCATCGGCATCCGTGAATTCGACGCGCCGCGCGATCTCGTTTTCTCGGTGTGGACCGACCCCAAGCATCTCGCGCAATGGTGGGGACCGAACGGCTTTACGATCACCACGAACAGCTTTGATATGCGTCCGGGTGGTGTCTGGCGGCTCGTCATGCACGGACCCGACGGTCGCGATTATCAGAACCGCATCACCTACGACGAAATCGTGCCGCCCGAACGCATCGTCTTTCATCACGGCGGTGGTGAAGACGTCGAGCCGGTGCAGCACACCATGACGGTCGTTTTCGAGGATCTTGGCGGCAGGACGCGGCTGACTATGCGTCTCGATTTCCCGTCGGCGGCCGAGCGCGATCGCGTGATCAAGGAATACCATGCCGCCGAGGGCCTGAAGCAGACCATGGCGCGCATGGCCGATTATGTGGCGTCACTGAGTTAGAAGCGGCCCATATCCGCCTGCATCTCGATGGGCTCATGAAGGAGGGCCAGCCGGCATGAAAATAAATTCCTTCACGGTGTAGGCAGGTCGCCGGCCAATGCGTTCTTAAGAATGACGACAGCAACTGGAACTCGGATTCAAACCCAACAAGGAGCCAAGTCATGCAAATTCAACCGTACCTGTCTTTCGAAGGCCGCTGCGACGAAGCGATCGAATTTTACAAGAAGGCGATCGGCGCCAAGGTCGACATGTTGATGCGTTTTAAGGAATCGCCCGACCAGTCGATGATCTCGCCGGGTAGCGCCGACAAAGTCATGCACGCTGCGCTTCGCGCCAGCGATGCCCAGATCCTGATGTCCGACGGACGTTGCACCGGCAGTGCGAATTTCAACGGCATTGCGCTGGCGCTCAGCGTCGCCAGCGACGCGGACGCCCAGCGGATATTCAGCTCACTCGCTGAAGGTGGAAAAGTGAATATGCCCCTGACCAAGACATTCTTTTCGTCAAACTTCGGCATGCTTGCCGACAAGTTCGGCGTCGGCTGGATGGTCATGGTGGCGCCGTAAGCGATGCTTTCAACATTCAGCGGTGAGGCAACAATGACTACCGAAACGAAGGGCGACTTTGTGATCTCGCGCGTTTTCGAGGCGCCGCGCGAGCTGTTGTGGGAATGCTTCACCGATCCCGCGCGCATGAAACAATGGTGGGGTCCCAAGGGCGCCACCGTTGTCGCGGCCAAAATGGATCTGCGCTCCGGCGGAACCTTTCACTACGGCATGAGTATGCCCAACGGACAGGTGATGTGGGGCAAGTTCGTCTATCGCGAAATTACCGCGCCGGAACGGTTGGTTTTGGTGAACTCATTCTCCGATGAGGCCGGCGGCATCACGCGGCATCCGATGAGCCCGACGTGGCCGCTGGAACTGCTGACAACCTTCACTTTCGAGGAGGAGCCCGGCGGCAAGACCAAGCTCACGATCCGCTGGTCGCCGATCAAAGCCACCGAGGCCGAGCAGCAAACCTTCGATGCCGGCCATGACAGCATGCAGCAGGGTTGGGGCGGCACGCTCGATCAACTCGGCGCGTATGTGGCGAACGCGAAATAATATCTCCCATTACGCGCATTCAGTAGGAGGCCGTGGATGCCGACCATCAAGCAGAAAATCTCGCCCTGTCTCTGGTTCGATACCAAGGCGGAGGAAGCAGCGAACTTTTACGTCTCCGTATTTGAAAACTCGCGCATCAAACACGTCAGCCGCTATGGCCAAGCGGGCCGCGAGGTGCACGGCAAGGAACCGGGCTCGGTCATGGTCGTCGCGTTCGAGATCGAAGGACAAATCTTCACCGCGCTCAACGGTGGCCCGCACTTCAAATTCAACGAAGCGGTGTCATTCCAGGTCATGTGCGACACCCAGGCCGAGATCGATCATTTTTGGAGCAAGCTGTCGCAAGGCGGTCAAGAAGGTCAGTGCGGTTGGCTCAAAGACAAATACGGCTTGTCCTGGCAGGTCGTGCCGTCGGCATTGCCGGCGATGCTGACCGGCGGAGACGCAGCCAGGCAGGACCGTATGATGAGCGCGGTCATGGCAATGAAGAAGTTCGATCTGGAAAGACTTACGCAAGCCTATGCCGGCCACGCGTGAAGAAGGAAGCCACATCGTGACCGTAGCCACTCAGCCCAAAATCTTCGCGGAGCGCGAACTGACCATTACCCGCGTTTTCGATGCGCCGCGCACGCTGGTGTTCGAGGCATGGACCGACCCGAAACATCTGACGCAATGGTGGGGTCCCCAAGGCTTCACCATTCCGGTGTGCGAATTCGATCCTCGCCCCGGCGGCGCGTTGCGCATCCACATGCGTGGGCCGGATGGCAGCATCTATCCGATGCAGGGTGTTATCCAGGAGATCGTTGCGCCGGAGCGGCTGGTTTTTACCAACATTGCGGTGGATGTGACCGGCAAGCACGTGCTCGAAGGCCTCACGACAGTCGTCTTCGCGGAGGAGCGGGGCAAAACAAAAATGACACTGCACACCAGGGCCGCTGCGGTGGCTGAAGTGGGCATTGGCTATCTGCAAGGCATGGAGATCGGGTGGACGCAGACCATCGACAAACTCGAGGCTTTTGTCGCCCGCGGCGCCTGATCCCTCTCCCGCGCTCGCGGGCGAGAGCATAAATTGCCGGAATGAGCGCGGCTGATTCCAGCCTGCCACCATTCCGAGCGCCGTTCGCGCCGCCCGACGACGAGCTGGCGGGGCGCTTTCTTGCCGAGGCCGCGCGCGACAATGCCGCTGAAGCCCAAATCGATGCCCGCGCCACACGGCTCGTCGAAGCGATCCGGGACAAGGCAACCGGATTAGGCGGCGTCGAAGAGTTCCTGCACGCCTATTCGCTCTCGACCAAGGAAGGTCTGGCGCTGATGGTGCTGGCCGAAGCGGTGCTGCGCGTGCCGGATGCCGCCACCGCCGACCGCTTGATCGAAGACAAACTCGCCGCCGGCCGCTGGCTGGACAATAACCTTAAATCCCACGCCATTCTGGTCTCGGCGTCGGCCTGGACGCTCGGAGTGGCCGCGCGGATCATTCATCCGGGCGAGACGCCGGAAACTATCCTCGACAGCATAGCGCGCCGGATCGGTTTGCCGGCGGTGCGCACGGCGATCCGGCAAGCGATGCGGCTGATCGGCTCGCATTTCGTGATGGGGCAGACCATCGAGGACGCGCTGTCGCGCGCCCGCGGCCACACCGAATTCCGTTATTCGTTCGACATGCTCGGCGAGGGCGCTCGCACGGCGGCGGACGCCGACAAATATTTCGACGCCTACGCCGGTGCGATCGAGGCCATCGGGGCGCGCGCCGGCAACACGTCGCAGCCTGGCCGCCCAGGCATCTCGGTCAAGCTCTCGGCACTGCATCCGCGTTACGAGGCCATCTCGCGCGACCGGGTGTGCAGAGAGCTGACGCCGTCCGTCATCGAGCTTGCCCGCATGGCGCGCCAACACGATCTGCAATTCACGATCGACGCCGAAGAGGCCGACCGGCTCGAACTGTCGCTCGATATCATCGCCGCTGTGCTGAGCGACACGGCGCTTCGCGACTGGGACGGATTTGGCCTGGCGGTGCAGGCTTATCAGAAGCGCGCGCTGGATGTGATCGGTTGGATCGAGGGCGTTGCCGCCGCCGCGCGACGGCGGCTGACGATTCGTCTGGTCAAGGGTGCGTATTGGGACACCGAGATCAAGCGCGCGCAGGAGCGCGGCCTTGCCGATTACCCGGTCTTCACCCGCAAGGCGATGACCGACCTTTGTTACATGGCTTGCGTCAAGCGTCTGCTCGCGGCGCGCGACCGATTGTTTCCGCAATTCGCCACCCACAACGCGCTCACGGTGGCGAGTGTCATTGAGGAAGCCGGTGGCGTCGAAGGCTACGAATTCCAGCGGCTCTATGGCATGGGCGAGGCGCTCTACGAAGCGCTGCTCGCCGAACTGCCGCAAGCCGCCTGCCGCGTCTATGCGCCGGTCGGAGGCCACCGCGATCTCCTGGCCTATCTGGTGCGGCGCCTCCTCGAAAACGGCGCGAACTCTTCGTTCGTGTCGGTGGCCGCCGATCCAAGCGTGCCGATCGCGGACATTTTGCGCCGTCCCCGCAGCGTCATCGCTGGCGCGCATGCGGCCCGCAGCAGCAAAATCCCGCTGCCGCGGGATATCTACCTGCCCGAGCGCCGCGCCGCAGCAGGTGTCGAGTTCGGCGAGCGCGCGGCGCTTGACGCTTTGCTGGAGGAGGTTCGCGCTGGCGCACGCCCGTCGCCGGTCGCGGCGCCGCTCATCGACGGTGTCGAGCTTTCCGGCGCCGAACGCCCCGTCACGTCGCCGATCGACGGGCATTCCATCGGTGTCGTCCGCGAGGCCGACGCAGCCATCGCGACGGCGGCGATGGCGGCTGCCGCGGCGGGCTTCCAGGCGTGGTCTGCGACGCCTGTCGGCGAGCGCGCCGCGGCGCTCGAACGCGCGGGTGACCTGCTCGAAGTGAATCGCGGCGCATTTATCGCGCTGTTGCAGAGCGAGGGTGGCAAAACGCTCGACGATGCATTGGCGGAGCTGCGCGAAGCGGTCGACTACTGCCGTTATTACGGCGCGCAGGCCCGCATTGCGCTCGCGCCGCAGCCAATGCCCGGGCCGACCGGCGAGAGCAACGAGCTGCGCTATCGCGGCCGCGGCGTGTTCGTCTGCATCAGCCCGTGGAATTTTCCGCTCGCTATCTTTCTCGGCCAGGTGAGCGCTGCGCTTGTGGCCGGCAATACCGTCGTCGCCAAGCCGGCCGAACAAACGCCGCTGGTTGCCGCGCTTGCGGTAACGATCATGCACAAGGCCGGCGTACCCGCGAATGCGCTGCATCTCGTTCCCGGCGGCGGCGCCGTCGGGGAATTACTCGTTGCCAACGCCAGCATCGCGGGGGTTGCCTTTACCGGCTCGACCGAAGTTGGCCGTGCCATCAACCGCGCCCTTGCCGAGAAGACCGGACCCATTGTGCCGCTGATAGCCGAAACCGGTGGCATCAATGCAATGATCGTCGATGCCACGGCGCTGCCCGAACAAGTGACGGACGACGTGGTCGCGTCAGCCTTCCGCTCCGCCGGCCAGCGCTGCTCGGCGCTGCGGTTGCTATGCCTGCAAGACGACGTTGCGGACCGTATCGTCGATATGCTGATCGGCGCGGCGCGCGAGCTCAAGGTCGGCGATCCGCGGGACATTTCAACCCATGTCGGCCCTGTGATCGACGCGGCGGCGAAGCAGAAGCTCGAGTTCTGGATCGCCGAGATGGAGCGGGCCGGCCGCCTGCGTTTCCGCAAGGACAGCGATGGTGCGCTTCCGCCCGGCGGGACCTATGTCGGGCCGGTCGTGATCGAGCTCGACCGCGCGCGTGACTTGAAGGACGAGGTGTTCGGCCCGGTGCTGCACGTGGTGCGCTGGCGCGCCGATGAGCTCGACGGTCTGCTCGACGACATTGCGGCGAACGGCACGGCCCTGACGCTCGGCATTCATTCCCGGATCGATCTGACGGCCGCCCGGGTCGCGGCGCGGCTTGCAAGCGGCAATGTCTACGTCAACCGCAACATGATTGGCGCCGTGGTCGGCACCCAGCCCTTTGGCGGGACCCATCTGTCGGGGACCGGACCGAAGGCCGGCGGCCCGAACTATCTGCGCCGCTTTGCGTCCGAGCAGGTCGTGACCGTCAACACCGCCGCTGCCGGCGGCAACGCGAGCCTTCTCGCCCAAGGGGACTAGCCGCGAATAGACTTCCGGTTAACCGCTACCCCTTGGGGGCGTCAGCGGAATTAACACAATCACGACAACTTCAGGCTATTCTGATGGGCCATGACTGATTCGGTTTCACGCCTCTACCAGGCCGTGCTCTCGTGCCGGCACGACGATCCATCGACGTCGCGGACCGCGCGCCTGCTGCGCTCGGGCCGTAGCAAGATGGCGAAGAAGCTCGCCGAAGAGGCGGTCGAAGTCGTGATCGACGCCATGCACGGCGACCGCGATGCCGTCGTCAAGGAGAGCGCGGATCTCATCTATAATCTGGTCGTGCTGTGGGTCGCATCCGGCATTCGCCCGGACGACGTCTGGAAAGAAATGGACCGCCGCGAGCGGCTCTTGGGCATCGCCGAGAAGGTGCCGAAGAAGAAGTTCATCGAGGATGCCTCGTCACGGCGCAAAGTCGTGAGCCTCGAAGGCCGTCGCGCGCGCAAGCGGCGCTGACGATCTGCAATTCTGCGAACGATAATCTGCGTTTCAGCAAACGATGATTGACCAGATCATTTCGGGGCTGGCGGCCTGGATCGTCGCGGTTATTTCGGCTGCCGGGTATGGCGGCGTTGTCTTCCTGATGGCGATCGAATCTGCCTGCGTTCCGCTGCCTTCGGAAGTGATCATGCCGTTCGCGGGTTATCTGGTGTCGCTCGGGCAATTCAGCCTGATCGGTGCGGCGACCGCGGGTGCGCTCGGCTGCAACGTCGGTTCGACTGTTGCCTATTACGTTGCCGCCAAGGGCGGCAGGCCGGCGCTCGAGCGCTGGGGCCGATACGTTCTTATTGGCAGGACCGAACTCGAACGGACTGACCGTTTTTTTGAGCGCTATGGCGTCGTCGCGGTGTTCTTTGGCCGGCTGCTTCCGGTGGTCCGGACCTTCATCGCCTTCCCCGCCGGACTGGCGCGGATGCCGATGTTGAAGTTCCAGATATACACCTTCCTCGGCTCCTGGCCGTGGTGCTTCGCGCTCGCTTATATCGGTTCTCTGCTCGGCAAGCGTTGGGACAGCGATCCGACCTTTCGCAAGCTATTCCACGACTTCGATGCCATCATCGCGGTCATCGTGGTGGCCGGCTTTGCCTGGTTTGTCTGGTCGCGGTGGCGCGACAACCGCGATTTCGGGCGATAAGCTGGCCAAGCTGCCGCGCGCCTATTTTGACCTTATTTGGCGGCGACACTCGACAGCGGTAAAATCCCGCTTGTTGAAATTCTCCGTGATGGTTGGCCCATGATCAGGCCGGGCAATATGCGATGCTTTTGGCTGGTGGCGGTCGCTCTTCAGCTCGTCGTGACGGTCGCGGCAGCCGGCACGGCTGCGGCCGAAGACAGCCAGTTGCCTGCAGGTCCGGCTGCGGTGCCGCCAGCGCCGGCTTCGCCGCCGGCGAACAATTCGCTTCCGGCCCAGCCGGCGCCTGCGTTCAAGCCGGGCTTCCTGCATGAGCTCGGGCTCTGGTGGAATCAGGGTTTTGGCGATTTCAACACCAAGATGAAGAGCGCGAAGGACAGGCTCGACGACCTCAAGCAGGATCAATCGGCGAAGGATGCAACTGCGGCGACCCAGGAGGCGCTGAAGAACGCGGCGCAAGCTGTGGTGCGTTTGCCGAGCACCCGCGTGTTCGAGCTCCACGAGCTCTGCCACACCGCCGCGAACGGTGCGCCGGACTGTCCGACGGCGGCCAACAAGGCCTGCCGCGGCAGGGGTTTCAATGACGGCAAACCTATGGGCATCAGCACGTCGCAAGTCTGTCCGCCAGCGGTTCTGATGTCGGGACGCACTCCGGCCGCGGGCGAGTGCCGCGACGAGACCTATATTCTTGGCATCGTCTGCCAGTAGCGCCATCAGCGGCGGCGCGCAGGCCTGCCTGACATCGCAAATATGCTAAGTTGACCGCTGGATTATTCAGTGGGGAGCCTAGCGTCATGATGTCCAGCGCCGATCGCAACAAGGCCGCCGACATTCTCATCACCGCCGAGAAAGAGCGAAAGCAGGCGGTTCAACTGACCAAGACCTGGCCGGATATCACGATGGAGGACGCCTACGCGATCTCCACCGAAGTTGCCAATCGCAAGATCGCCTCCGGCGCCAAGCTCATTGGCCACAAGGTCGGGCTGACCTCGAAGGCGATGCAACGCTCATCGCAGATCGACGAGCCGGATTACGGCCACCTGCTCGACAGCATGATGATCGCCGATGGCGCCCGCGTGCCGCATGAAAGTTTTTGCCTGCCACGCGTGGAGGTCGAACTCGCCTTCATCCTGGGCAAACCGTTACGGGGGCCCGGCGTTGGGCTGACCGACGTGCTGCGCGCCACTGAATATGTGGTGCCGGCCCTCGAGATCGTCGATGCGCGATTGCAGGATCCGCGCAAGATTTTCGACACGGTGTCCGACAACGGCGCCGCTGCCGGCATCGTCGTCGGAGGCCGCCCGGTTGGGCCGCTCGAAGTGGATCTGCGCTGGGTCGGAGGCATCATGTACCGCAATGCGGAGATCGAAGAGACCGGCGTCGCCGCCGGCGTGCTCGGGCATCCCGCGCTCGGCGTCGCCTGGCTCGCCAACAAGCTCGGCCAGCACGGCGTGACGCTCGAGCCGGGTCACATCGTTCTTGCCGGCTCGTTCACACGCGTGGTGCATGCCAGAAAGGGCGATACGCTGCATGGCGACTTCGGCCAGCTTGGCGGCATTGCAGTGCAATTTGTCTGATCGTCGCGCCGTGTTGGCACAGGCGACTGGGCGTTGGAGCCTGGCTGCGGCCGCCATCGTGCTGTCGGCTGGCGCGCTGCACGCGGCGCTGCCGACGTCGCCCGACATTTCCGGCCCGACTTCGTTTGCAGGTCAGCTTTTGATTGCGGCGCCGGCATTGAGCGGCTCGCCATTCGAGCGCGCCGTAATCCTGATCGCGCAGCATAGCCGCGACGGTGCCTTGGGCATTATCATCAACCGCCCGCTCGATCAGCGCTCGATCGCGAGCCTGCTCGATGCGCTCGGCGCAGATGCGAGCGGCGTCAAGAACAATGTGCGGGTTTTTCTCGGCGGCCCGGTCAGTCCCGAGGTGGCGTTGGTCGTTCACAGCGCCGAGTATCGCCTTGCCGATACGGTAGACATCGACGGCCGCGTCGCGCTCACCGCGGCACCCGACGTGCTGCGCGACATCGGCCACGGTAAGGGGCCGGCCAAAAGCCTGGTCGCGTTCGGTTATGCCGGCTGGGCCGCGTCGCAGCTCGACGACGAAATCGGGCGCGGCGACTGGTACAACATGCCGGAGGATCCGGCGCTGGTGTTCGACGACGACCGCTCGAAAGTCTGGACCGACGCCATGGCACGGCGCAAGCCATGAGCGATTTTCACGGCGTTTTTCCGTATCTGGTCTCGCCGATCGATGAACGCGGCGGCATCCGCGGTGCTGTGCTGGCAAAGTTGATCGACGATCTCATCAGGGCCGGCGTGCATGGCGTAACGCCGCTCGGCTCGACCGGCGAATTCGCCTATCTCAGCAACGAGCAGCGCGCAGCCATCGTGCGCGTTTCGATCGAAGCGGCGGCTGGCCGGGTGCCAGTGGTCGCCGGTGTCGCCGCGACAGCTACCGCGGATGCGGTCGCGCAGGCGCGGCTGTACGCCAAGCTCGGCGCCGACGGCATTCTTGCCATCCTCGAATCCTACTTTCCGCTGAAGGACGCGCAGGTCGAGGATTATTTCCGCGCCATCGCCGATGCCGTCGATGTGCCGGTCGTGCTCTATACCAACCCGCAATTCCAGCGCACCGACCTGTCGCTCGATGTCATCGCCCGGCTCGCCGAACATCCGGGCATCCGTTACATCAAGGATGCTTCGACCAATACCGGCCGGCTGCTGTCGATCATGAATCGCTGTCAGCAGCTCAAGGTATTTTCCGCCTCCGCGCACATTCCAGCCTGCGTCATGCTGATCGGCGGCGTTGGCTGGATGGCAGGTCCGGCCTGCATTGTCCCGCGGCAAAGCGTGCGGCTCTATGACCTCTGCCGCGCCGGCGGCTGGGGCGAAGCGATGGACTTGCAGCGCAAGCTGTGGCGCATCAATGAAGCGTTCGCGCGCTTCAACCTTGCGGCATGCATCAAGGCGGCGCTGGAATTGCAGGGCTACGGTGTCGGCGATCCGGTCGCGCCGCAGCAGCCACTTGGCGCGGAGGAGCGGCGTATTATCGCCGCGGCCCTCGAAGACCTCGCCGAGCCGGCGCAGGCTTGAAGCCGTGCGCCGGCAATTCGGACGCAATTGTTAATTTCGCCCAAGGGAATGTTAACGCTTCGTTGCTAGGAAAGCCGCATCGCTTCCTGCCGCCAGTCGCGGTGCAGAGGTCGTTGTGGCATCGATCGGATCCGAGCAAGCGCCGCGTTCCTTTTGGCGCGCCTCTTGGTCAGCGGACATCAAAAGCTATATCGCTCGCGGGTTGGCGCTGTTCGGCGGCGCCAGCGATCTTTCGCGGGTCAGACGTCTCGCCGGCACTGCCTACGTCCTGCGCACGGTGTCGGCACTGCTCGCCTTCCTGTCGCAGATTGTGCTGGCGCGCTGGCTCGGAGGTTTCGAGTTCGGCGTCTACGTTTACGCCTGGACCTGGCTGTTACTGATCGGCGGCGTCAGCGATCTCGGTCTGGGCAGCGCGGCGCAGCGCTTCATTCCCGAATATGGCGAACTCAAGCAATTTGCGCTGTTGCGTGGCTTTATCACCGGCAGCCGCTGGCTGGCATTGATCATTGCAACGACTGTTGCCAGCCTCGCCATCGTGGTCATCACGCTGTCACCGCTCCGAGATTCTACGTCGTTCCTGCCGTTATGCCTGGCCTGCGCCGCATTGCCGGCGTTCGCCATGGCGACGGTGCAGAGCGGCATTGCCCGGTCCTACAACTGGATCAATCTAGGGCTGGCGCCAGCCTATGTGCTGCGCCAGATCATGCTGCTGGCGCTGATCGGCGCGATTTACCTCGCCGGCCTGCCGATGAACGCGGTTACCGCAATGGCGGTCACGCTCATCACCTTATGGAGCTGCACGCTCGGCCAGCTCCTTGTCCTCGACCGGCGGCTAAAATCCAGGATTGAGCGCGGCTCCAAGACCTTTGCCCTGCGCCACTGGCTTTCCACCGCAATGCCGATCTCGCTCGTCGAGGGCTTCTACGTCCTGCTCACCTATTGCGACGTTATCGTGCTCACTCAGTTTCGCCCGCCGGGCGAAGTCGCGGTCTATTACGCCGCCGCCAAGACGCTGGCGCTGGTCGCCTTCATCCATTTCGCGGTGGCGCAGACGGTAGCCCATAGATTCACCGAACTTCATGTCAGCGGCGATCGCAAGCAGCTCGACGAATTTGTCGCGCACGCGATCCGCATGACGTTCTGGCCGTCGCTGGCGATGATCGTTCTGTTTCTCGCGCTAGGCGAGCCGTTACTGCGAATGTTCGGCAAGGATTTTGTGGGCGGCTACCACCTGATGTTCATCCTCGCGATCGGGCTGCTCGCCCGCGCCACGGTCGGGCCGGTCGAACGCTTGCTCAACATGCTCGGCGAGCGGCGCAGCTGTGCCCAGGTCTATGCCGGCATGTTCCTGCTTAATCTTTTCCTATGTCTCGTTTTGATCCCGCATTTCGGCGCCACCGGCGCCGCCATCGCGAGCGCAGTGGCGTTGGTCGCGGAGTTGGTGTGTTTGTTCCTGGTCGCAAAACTCCGTCTCGGCTTCCACTGCCTGGTCTTCGGCCGCTCCAAAGCAACCTGAGCTGCGGTCATGGCGGCGATCACGTCGGCAGATCATCCTTCAATCCCGGCGCTCGACCGCGCCGCCTCGGCCATCGCCAGCGCCCGCCGCGCCGTCGTTGCCGACCGCTACGCCAATTCCTTCACCGCCGAATGGCGAAGCCTTGGCGGACTGCTTTCGATCGTGGACGAATGGCGCGAGCTTGCCTCCCGCGCGCTCGAGCCGAATGTCTTCTACGAGCCCGCGTTCGCGCTCGAAGCAGCGGCCGTATTCGGCGCCGATGCCGGCGCGGTGCTGGTCTGGTCGGGCACCAGCCCACGCAAGCTGCTCGGCTTCTTTCCGGCGCGCGTCGAGCGGCGGCGCTACGGCATCGGTCCGCCGGTCCTCACTGGCTGGACGCACGCCTATGCTCCGCTTGGCACGCCGCTTGTCGAGCGCGATGCCGCGGAGCCGGTGATCGCCGCGTGGCTTGGCTATCTTGCCGAAGACAACGAACTGCCCGGACTGCTGCTGTTGCCGTATCTGCCGGAACAGGGGCCGTTCGCGACGGTGCTCGATGCACTATTAATGCGGGTGCAGATGCCGGCCGCCGATTTCAATCGCCATAGCCGGGCGCAACTCGTTCCGGGCAACGAGCGCCTGCTCTATGTCGAGCGCACGCTCGGTCAGCACAAACACAAGGAATTGCGCCGCAGCGTACGGCGCCTGGGGGATACCGGGGCCATTCTGTTCACTGTAGCGACGGAGCCCGACGCCGTACTGGCCGCGCTTCGCGATTTCTTCGCCTTGGAGTTGCGCGGCTGGAAAGGTCAAGCGGGCACCGCCGCCGCGTTTAACGACGATATTCAGCGGTTTGTCACGGCGGCGGTCAGCGGTTTGGCGACGGATGGCAAAGTCGCGATCAACCGCATCCTGATCGACGGTCGCACCATTGCCGCCACGATCGCGCTGCGCAGTGCCGATACCGCCTGGTTCTGGAAGATCGCCTATGACGAAAATTTCGCGCAGCACTCGCCCGGCGTCATAATCAGCTATTGCGTCACCGAAGATCTGATCGAAGACCCTTCCGTCGTGCGGACGGATTCCTGCGCCACCGCCAATCATCCGATGATCGACCACATCTGGCGCGAGCGGTTGATGCTGTGCGACCGGCTGATCGGCGTGCGGCCGCGAGCGGGATTTGCGCTGGCCCGGAAAATGGAACCGATGCGCAGACTAGCAATCGCGGCTGCCAAAGGCGTCCGGAAAAGGTTCCGCTAGGTCGGCCCGACTGCCCTTTTGGCATATAAGAACTGCAATTGCTGCAGTGCAACAAAGGCCGGGCCGACCCATATGCATTGGGCACGAGAGGGGGCGATAAACAACCAAGAAGGACTTGGAATCATGAAGATATCTATCCCAGTAGCTGTTGCGCTCCTGGCCGTGGGCATTGCGGGAAGCAGCCCCGCTTTGGCGCGTACAATCCACCGGTCTGACCCTCCGGCTCGCGGGCAACTCTATATGTACGCTCCCGGCGCGTACGCTTCTCCGGCTACGCCGTATGCGGCGGCGCCGGATTACACGCCCTACCCAAATGATATTGCGCGAACCGGGACTCAGCAGAACCGAAGTGAATGGGATCCGAGCTATGTCCCGGGCGCTCCGGACTAACGCCTGCCGAGCACGATTTGACCGCGGAACCTCCCACACTTCGCGTCGCGAAAGCCCGGGTCATCCCCGGGCTTTCTCGCATTCGCTTTTTCGTTGCTGAGGTCGGCGCGTTCCTCGGGTAGTTTATGTCACGCGCTGGGGGGAATCACACGGTGACCGATCCGATAACCATCCGCATGGGCGGCTATGGACCGCCCACGACATCCTTTTCACGCTCGCTGAAATTGATCGGCGACACGCTGTTGGCGGAGTTCGGCGACCGCATCAGCGTGAAGTATGTCTGGAACATTATGGATTTCGGCTATCGCGCCGAAGACATTCTCTGGCTGGTCGAGGACGGTATCCTGACGCTCGGCTATCAGTCGTCGAGCTATCTGACAGACCGTGTGCCGGCGCTCGGCTTTGTCGACCTGCCGTTTCTATTCGATCGCACCGATGCGGCGCGCGCGGCGATGGACGGTAAGCTCGGCAATTTTCTCGCGCGCGAGATCGAAGACCGGGCGAATTATCGCATCCTCGGCTGGTTTGAAAATGGCTTCCGGCAAATCTCGAACCGGCTGCGCACCGTGCATACGCCAGCCGATCTCAAAAGTATGCGTATTCGTGTATTGCCGAGCGAGGTGCAGGCGCGCACGTTCGAATTGCTCGGCTGCGTTCCGTTGCGCTGGGATTTGACCGAGGCCATCGCGGCGATCAAGGCCGGCACCATCGACGCACAGGAAAATCCTTTCGCCAATACCGTCACCTATGGCGTCCATAAATTTCATCGCTTCCACACGGTGACCAACCACTTCTACATCTCGCGGCCGATCTTCCTGCATCGCCCGACATTCGAGGGTTGGCCGGGCGATTTGCAGCGCGCTATGCGCAATGCAATCAAAAAGGCGGTGGACTTCCAGCGCGGCCTCGCCATCGAGGAAGATCGCGAGGCGCGCGCTGCCATCCTCGCCGCGGGTTGCGAAATCACCGAACTTGACGCCGGCCAGCACGCCCAATTCCGCGACGCCGTGGCGCTGCTCCTTGCCGAGGCGCGTACAACTTATGGTTGGGAGATGTTTGGGCTGATCTGAGGACGTGGCATAATTCGTGCATTCGTGGTCCTTGAGCCCTTCGGAGGAAAAATCCGTGAACCCAATTGAATGCGCGGTGTCAGCCCGGAAAATCGCGATTGTTTGTGCCCTTATTTCCGCCGCGACGGCGGCACAGGCGGACGACAAGACCTACGTGATGAAATTCACTCTGCCGACGGTGAACGAAGCGCAGCACCAGCTAGCCAAGAACTATGCGGCAGCGGTCGAGCGTGATTCCGGCGGACGTATCAAGACGGAAATTTATCCTGCGAGCCAGCTCGGCTCGATACCGCGCCAGATCGAAGGCGTGCAATTCGGCGCCATCCAATGCGCGATCATTCCGCCAGAGTTTTTTGTCGGCGTTGATGAACGTTTCGAAGTGATGGCTGCACCGGGTCTGGTGGATTCCCAGCAACAGGCCCTGCGGCTATCCCAGAATCCTGCTGTGCTGAAACTGATGAATGGGCTCGGCGCCAGCAAAGGACTGCATGGCGTCGGCATGTTCAGCACGCAAATGTCGTCGATCGTTTCGAAATCACCGATCCGCCATCTCTCTGACCTCAGTGGCAAGAAGCTGCGGGTATTTGCCTCACAGTTTCAGACCGCGGCGTTTTCGCGGTTGGGCGCGACGCCAATCGCGATGTCGCTGGGCGACGTGCTGCCGGCATTGCAGCAGGGCACCATCGACGGCTCCATTGCCGGGCTAACGGTGTACACGCCGTTTCACTATCAGGATGCGGCGAAGTACGTGACCGAGACCAATCAGCCCGCCGTCTTCATCATCGTCGAAGTCAGTCAGAAGTGGTACAACTCGCTGCCGCCGGATCTGCAAAAGATCGTCGACCAGGATGGAGCCGCGGAATCGGCCGCCATCGCGCCGCAGGCTCTTCAGATTTTTGCGACGATGCGCAAGGGCTGGACCGACGGAGGCGGCGAGTTGATTTCCCTGCCACCAGACGAGCAGGCGTCGATGATGGCTATGCTTGCGAGCGTCGGCGACGACGTGTCGAAGACGAAGCCCGACGTCCGCGAAGCCTATGAAATCGTGACGGCAGCCGCCAAGGGCGTGCGTCAGTAGCTAATTGAAAACTCAGCCGTGGCGTTGCTCGTCCGGCGCGGCGAGGATGAGCGACCAGAACACCTTGTATTTCGACTGCGGTGAATAGGCCGCGGCGATGCCCATCTTGGTCACGCGGTTATTGAGCATGTTGGCGCGGTGCGGTGGCGAATCGCGCCAGCCGGAAAATGCCTCCGCCAGCGTGTGATAGCCTGCGCCGATATTCTCGACCGCGACACTGGCGTCAAAGCCGGATCGCTGGATGCGATCCTGAAAAGGACGTCCGACCTCGTGATCGAGCTTGTCGCGCGCTGCCATGGTATGGGCCTGCTCGGCCGCAAGCTTCATGAGTTCGGGATCGAGGGCGACCGGGCCGAGGCCGTTATTGGCGCGATAGCCGGAAATCATCGACTGCGCCGCGCCGGCGTCCACGGTGGCGTCGCTTGTCGCAAGGTCACGGTAAAAGCTCGGTAGACCCTCTGGTGCACTGACGCCGGAGCAGCCGGTAAGTGCCGCAGCGCTTATCATGGCAGCGCAGACCAGCACCACCGCACCAGGCCGGATCATGAAATTTTCCCCGCGTCGTCGCGACATTGCCGTTAAAAAAGTGTCGGAAGCATGAATGCGCGCGCCGCCGGGACCTGAGTCACTGCCGTCGATCCGACGGCGGCGCAGCCTCAACAATGCACCATCAGTGATAGCCGATGTCGCCGCGGACCTTGCCGCGGAACACCCAATAGGACCAGCCAGTGTAGAGCAGGATGACCGGCAGCAGCACGAGCGTGCCGACCAGCAAAAAGGCCTGCGTACTCGGTGCCGCAGCCGCCTGCCACAGTGTGTAATAATGCGGCACGATCATCGGCCACAGGCTGATGGCGATGCCGATATAAGACAGCAGAAAAAGTGCGACGGCGCCAATAAATGGGCCGGCTTCGCTTTGCCGGTTCAGGCTTCGCCACTCCAGAAGTGCGATGAGCGCGGTGATAATGGGGATGGGCGACAAGTAGGCGATATTCGGCCAGGAGAACCAGCGGTGCGCGATGCCTCGATCGACGGCCGGCGTCCACAGGCTGACGATTCCAATCGCCACGAGGACGCCAAGAAATGCGATGCGGCCAAGCCGCCGCGCCCAGGCTTGCAGTTCGCCTTCGGTCTTCATCACCAGCCAGCCGGCTCCAAGGAGCGCATAGCCGAACAGCAAAGCGACGCCGGTGAGCAACGAGAACGGGGTGAAGCAATCGAAGCTCGAGCCCGTGAAGTGGCGGCCGTCGACTTTGAAGCCTTGGATGAATGCGCCCAGCACGATGCCTTGAGCCAAAGTGGCAATGGTCGAGCCATAGGCGAAGCCGTGATCCCAGAATCCCTTGTGCTCGGAATCTCGGAAGCGAAACTCGAAAGCGACGCCGCGGAACACCAGTGCGACGAGCATGATCGCGATCGGGAAATAGACCGCAGGCACGATGATGGCGAAGGCGAGCGGGAAGGCGGCCAGGAGTCCGACGCTGCCTAGAACGAGCCAGGTCTCGTTGCCGTCCCAGATCGGAGCGATGGAATTCATCATCAGGTTGCGCGACGCGGTGTCGGGCGCCAGCCCGAACAGGATACCGACACCGAGATCGAACCCGTCGAGCAACACATAAAAGAAGACGCCGAGGCCGAGAATGAGTGTCCAGATCGGAACCAGATCGAGCATCATCGCGATCCGCCTCCTTCAGGCCGCCCGGATGGAAGCGCCTCGATCGGCGACCCCGGACGGCCGCTGGCGGTAGGGCCTTCTGGCTCCGGCGCTTGCGCACCACGCCGGACAATTCCCGCCATCAGCCAAATACCGGCAGGGAACATGATCAGATAAGCCGCGATATAGCCCGCGAATGACATGGCGACGTCGGTTGTGGTCAGCGAGGGGGTAACTGAATCGGCAGTGCGCAGAAGGCCGTAGACGGTCCAGGGCTGGCGTCCGACCTCCGTCGTCACCCAGCCCGCGAGAACGGCGACGAAGCCCAGTGGCGCGACCCACTCGCAGGCGCGCAGATACAGGACATTGCGATAGAGCCTGCCGCCGGCGCGTAGCGCGTTGCCGGTGAAGGCTACTGCCAGCAGGATGAGTCCTATCCCGACCATGATACGAAAGGCGAAGAATGGAATCGCCACCGGCGGTCGGTCGGCGGCGGGCACATCCTTCAGGCCGTGAACGGTCCCATTCGGGTCATGCGTGAGGATAAGGCTCCCGAGCACCGGGATTTCGATGCTCAGGCGATTGGTCTCGTTTGCTTCATCGGGTATCGCAAACAGCGCCAAGGGAACGCGCGCCGCTGTATTCCATCGCGCCTCGATCGCCGCCAGCTTGGTCGGCTGATGCTCGAGCGTGTTCAGCCCCTGCTGGTCGCCGAGGAAGATTTGCAGCGGCACCAAGGCCAGCAGCAGCCAGAGCGTGGTCGACAGCATCACGCGCGCTTCCTCGGCGCTGCGATCGCGCCGTATCAACCAGGCAGCGACGCCCAACACCACGAAACCCGTCGTCACGTAGAAACCGATGACTGTATGTGCAAGCCGATACGGAAACGACGGATTGAAGATGATCTGCATCCAGTCCTTCGGAAAGAACCGGCCGCCGATCAGTTCGTATCCTGCCGGCGTCTGCATCCAGCTATTGGCGGCGAGGATCCAGAACGAAGAGAACAGAGTCCCCACCGCCACCATGACGGCGGCGAAAAAATGCACCCACGGTGGAACGAGTTTTCGGCCGAACAGCAACACGCCGAGAAACGCGGCCTCAAGGAAAAAAGCCGTCAGTCCTTCGTAGGCGAGCAACGGCGAAAGGATATTGGCTGTAGCGTCGGCATATTGACTCCAGTTGGTGCCGAACTGGAACGGCATGATAATTCCCGAGACGACGCCCATCCCGAAAGAAATCGAGAAAATCTTGGTCCAGAACGACGAGATGCAGAAGTACAACTGCCGCCCGGTCGAGAAATAGAGGCCTTCAATGAAAGCGATGTAGGACGCCAGACCGACCGTAAATGCGGGCAGCAAGATGTGCCACGCGATGACCCAGACGAATTGCAAGCGCGACAGGATAAGTGCGTCTAACGTCATGGCGGCTCACCACTCTCGACGTGGTTCGACAATAGGCCGGCAATGCCGCGGTTGAGCCGCGTGCACATGAGCCGCGGCGCACAATATACGCTTCGTTAATAGATCTTGCATGGTTCCTTAACGACAAAAAAACCGGTTCGTGAATACGCTCGCAGGTTCATTTTTGGCGCTCCGTGATGCTCGTGGGCAGAACCTTAGCGAAAGCCAGCCGCAACTGGGTCCTCGTCGTCGCGGCCGGCGCCATCGGCTTCTGCAGCGGCGTCGCCGGATATCTGACGTTTGGGGCGGCCTGGATCGTCGCCATGCTGACGCAAGCGCCTGGTCCGGTCGCCTGCGTCATGGTGGCGCTGCCATTTGCGCTCGGCGCCGCGGCTGTGGCGGGCCTGTTCGCCAACAGCCGCCGCCGCACGCAAAGCCGCTTGCTGCGTGCGGCACTCAACAATATGACGCAAGGCCTGTGCATGTTCGACGGCGCGGCGCGACTGACGCTGTGCAATGAGCGATATCTCGAGATGTACGGCTTGCAGTCCGAGCACGGGCGCGCCGGCACGTCATTGCGCGAACTCCTCATGCACCGCAGTGCGTCCGGCACATTCTCCGGCGACCCGGATCGTTATGTCGCTGATTGCCTAAAACGGGTTGCCGAGCAGCGCACCGAAACCAAGACCAACACAATCAACGGCCGCGTCATCACGCTGATCAGCCGGCCGCTGCCGAGCGGCGGCTGGGTCGCCACCCATAACGATGTGACCGATCAATTATCGGCGGAGACTGAGCGCGATTTGCTGCGCCAGCGCGAAGAACGCCGCCGTACCATCGACGCGGCGATCGTCACCTTCCGGGCGCGGGTCGAGAGCGTGCTGAACACTGTCGGTCAAACCGCGAGTGCCATGAAGTCGGCGGCGAAGACATTGCTCACGACGTCCGATACCACCTTGCAATGTGCCGAAGGCGCGCTGCTCGGATCGAACGAAGCTTCGATCAATGTCGAGACCGCAGCCGCCGCAACTGCGGAACTGTCGGCCTCGATCAAAGAGATCAGCCGCCAGCTCATGCAGGCCAACGATGTGGTGCAGGTCGCCGTGACCGAAGCCGGCGCAACCAACGCCGACATCGCGGCGCTGGCACGCGTCGCGCAGAAAATCGGCGACGTCGTCAAGCTCATTCAGGATATCGCCGGCCAGACCAATCTGCTGGCGCTCAATGCGACCATCGAGGCGGCGCGCGCCGGCGATGCCGGACGCGGCTTCGCGGTTGTCGCCTCCGAAGTGAAGTCACTCGCCGTGCAGACCGCCAAGGCGACCGAGGAGATCACGCGCGAAATCCAGTCGGTGCAGAGCTCGACCAAGAGCGCCGTGTCAGCGATCCGTGATGTCACGCAGCGGATGCAGGACATCAATCATTATACCTCGGCGGTGGCGGGCTCGGTCGAGCAGCAGGAAGCCGCCACGGGAGAAATCTCGCATAACGTCGCCAGTGCCGCAGCCGGCGCCAAATCCATCGTTGCCGCGCTCAACGACGTCGCCGGCGGGGTCACGCAGACGCGCCGTTCCGCCCAAACCGTGCTGGCGGCGACCGAAGAGCTCGAACAGGCGACCGGTAAGCTGCGCGGCGAGGTCGAGGAATTCCTCGGCACCGTGGCGGCGTAATCTCCGCGGCTGTCCGCGATAGCAGGGACCCATAATCCTGGTCTGGGCCTGATTGCTGCGTCGGCGATTACGAATTCCCGCTTTCGCTGGAATGACGACCGACTTACGCTTCGTGCCGACCTGATCGGGGATACTGCATGGGGAAAATCCAGGTCGGCGACCTGGCGGTCGACGTCAGCGATACCGGGGCCGGGCCGCCAGTGGTGCTGCTGCACGGCCTCGCCTGCGGCAAGCGCATGTGGTTTCACCAGATCCGGGCCCTGAAGGATCGCTTCCGTGTCATTGCTTACGATCAGCGTGGCCACGGCCAGACCGACGCACCCACTGTCGCCAGCGGTTATTCCGCCGCGCTGCTCGCGCGGGATCTTGTCGGCGTTCTTGACGCGCTCAAAATCGAGCGGGCTGCCATCGTCGGCTTTTCGCTCGGCGGTGCTCCCGCGCTGGCGCTTGCCGTCAGCCAGCCGGAACGAGTGTCGCATCTGGTGCTCGCCGATGTCGGCGCCGGCGCCGACGATCCGTTGAAGATCGAGGCGATGGCGCGACGGTGGGTCACGCTGATCGGGCAAGGGGCGGTGGACGAACTGGTTTGCGAGATGCTGCGCAGCGAACTCTTCAAGGTCTACGCCAGACGCAATGCGCGGCGCCGCGATCACATGGCGGCACTTATTCGTGCGACCCCGGTCCATGGATTGCGATTTCTGCTTTCCGAGGTACTGGCGAAGCGCAAATCGCTGTTCCGCCTCACCGGCGTTCTGCAATCCGTGCGCGTGCCGACGCTGGTCGTCGTCGGCCAACAGGATTACGTGTGCAGCAAAGCGGCACGGCTTATTGCGCAGACCATTCCCAATGCGGCGCTGAAAATCATCGAAAACAGCGGTCACATGTCGCCCATCGAGCAACCCGCCGCGTTCAGCGCAGCGCTGACGGACTTCCTTGCGACGTGACGGAGGCTACCGCCCCGCCGCGTAGCCCTGCATGCCGCGCGCATTGGCGGCGGCGCGGCGGCGGCGGCCGACGCGAGACGCAGCCGTCAGGCGGCCTTCCGACCAGGGCGGCCCGATCTCGACGATGTGTCCGCGCTGCTCGAGCTCCTCTGCGGTTTTCTTCGGCACGCGGCTTTCCACCACCAGCTTTCCGGGATTGGCGGTACGCGGCCAGAACGAACTCGGGAAATGCTCGGAGTGCCAGGCCGGCGCGTCGATCGATTCCTGCAGGTTCATGCCGCAATGGACGTGCCGCAGGAACATTTGGGTGATCCACTGATCCTGCCCGTCGCCGCCTGGTGAGCCCCACGCGAGGTAGGGCTCGCCGTCGCGCAACGCCATGGTCGGCGATAGCGTGGTGCGAGGCCGCCGGCCCGGCGCGAGCGCTGCGGGGTGGCCTTCTTCGAGCCAGAACATCTGCGCGCGCGTGCCGAGGCAGAAGCCCAGTTCGGGGATGACGGGTGACGAGTGCAGCCAGCCGCCCGACGGTGTCGTCGAAATCATGTTGCCGGCCTGATCGATGATATCGAGATGCACAGTGTCGCCGCGCATGGTGCCGAGTTTGCCGACAGTCGGTTCGCCGGCGCCGAGCCGGCCCACGGTCGGCTCACCGGCGCCGGCGGCCATCGGCCCGGTGTCGCGGCGGAGCTTCACCACGGCGCCAAAGCCCTCGATCGACCCCGGCCGCTGCTCGAGCGAGGCTTTGTCGGTCACGAGCTTGCGCCGCTCGGCGTTGTAGGCATCGGACAACAGCGTCGCCATCGGCACTTCGACGAAATCGGGATCGCCGTAGAACACCTCGCGGTCCGCATAGGCGAGCTTGGAACATTCCACCAGCAGATGGATGAATTCGGTGCCGGCCGGATCGAGCCCGTCGAGATCGAATCCCTTGAGCAGCGCGAGTTGCTGCAAAGTCACCGGGCCCTGGCCCCACGGCCCGGTCTTGCACACCGTATAGCCGCGATAGTCGTAGGTGAGCGGCGGTTCGATGTGGGGCGTCCAACGCGCCATGTCGTCGGCGGTGAGCACGCCACGATGGCGGTGACCGCTGGTATCCATGATCTCCTGCGTCCGGCAAAAGCGGTCGATGGCTTCGGCGACGAAACCATGCGACCAGGATTTGCGTGCGCGCTCGATCTGGACGACACGGTCGCCGCCGGCACTTTCGGCTTCCTTGACGATGCGGCTATAGGTGGCGGCGAGTGTCTTGTTGGTGAACAGCGATCCGGTGGCCGGCACTTCGTTGTTCGGCAGGTAGACGGCGGCGGACGTCGGCCAATAGTCGCGGAACAGCTGCGCGACCGTTGCGATCGTGGCATTGGTGCGCTCGAGCAGCGGGTAGCCGTTTTGCGCATAGCCGATCGCCGGCGCCAGCACCTCGGCAACGGTCATCGTGCCGTAGTCGCGCAGCAGCATCATCCAGGTTTCGAACATGCCGGGCACGCAGGCGGCAAGGAGCCCGGTGCCGGGCACCAGATCGAGGCCCTCGCTTTTGTAGTACGCGATGGTGGCGCCCGCCGGCGCCACGCCCTGGCCGCAGATCACTTCCGGCTTGCCGCGCTTGGCATCATGGATGATGACCGGCACATCGCCGCCCGGCCCGTTGAGATGCGGTTCGACGACTTGCAGCGTGAACGCGGTCGCCACCGCGGCGTCGAAGGCATTACCGCCGCGCTCCAGTACACCCATGCCGACCGCCGTTGCGATCCAGTGCGTCGTGGTGACGACCCCAAAGGTGCCTTCGATTTCCGGGCGGGTGGTGAAGGTGTTGGGATTGATATTGGTCATAAAACCCCTTCGGACTGGATCGGAATCCGTCATCGGCGCACCAGGTTGCGCGCCGCACAGCCGGCGCATAGAGACAGAATGTACCGGGCCGCGCGAGCGGCTGCCAGGGTAGGGGGACAAGGTGGCGCATACCTTGGCGCGAGAGCCTCTCAAGATCGGACTGGCCGGGCTCGGCGCCGTCGGCCTCGACGTGGCGCGGCGGATCGAGGCCGGCATACCGGGCCTCATTCTGACGGCGGTCTCGGTGCGCGACACGGAAAAGGCCAGGCGCAACCTGCCGCAGGTCGGCAGCCGAATTCCCGTTGTCGCCGCCGAAGCGCTTGCCGAAACCTGCGATCTGGTTGTCGAGTGCCTGCCTCCGGCAATGTTCCGCACAGTGGCGACGCCGGTCATCGAACGCGGCAAACTGTTCATGCCGCTGTCCGTCGGTCAGCTTCTGGAAAACTGGGATTTTGTGGCGCGGGCGAAACAGACCGCCGCGCGCATCCTGGTGCCGACCGGCGGCCTGATCGGGCTCGACGCCGTGCGCGCCGCCGCCGAAGGGACGATCCATTCCGTCGTCATGATCACCCGCAAGCCGCCGGGCGGCCTCGACGGCGCGCCGTACCTCGTCGAGCGCGGTATTTCGCTCAAAGGCCTCAATACCGCGCGCAAGGTATTCGACGGCACGGCGCGCGAGGGCGCGCGCGGCTTTCCTCAGAACGTCAACGTTGCTGCCGCGCTCAGTCTCGCCGGCATCGGGCCGGACAAGACCAAACTGGAAATCTGGGCCGACCCGGCGGTCGATCGCAACAATCACCGCATCGACGTCGATGCCGACACTGCGAGCTTTTCGATGTCGATCGCCAACGTGCCGTCGGAGAACCCGAAGACCGGCCTCATCGTTGCGCTGAGCACCGTGGCGGCGCTGCGCGGCCTGGTGTCGGAACTGAAAGTCGGGACCTGATCCCTCGGCTCGGAGACATAGCGCATGCTGCGCGGCGGAAAAGAACATCTTGAATCCATGCGCGACGGCCGTGTGGTCTATGTCGGAAACGAAAAGATCGACGACGTAACCAGTCATCCGGCGTTTCGCAACGCGGCGCAGACCGTTGCCGCGCTCTACGATATGAAATCCGATCCGGCCCTCCGCGATGAACTGACCTACGAGGAGGATGGCGGACGTCATTCCATCTATTTCCTGCGCGCCCGCTCGCGCGACGACCTGCAACGCCGCATGATCGGCCATCGCCGCATCGCCGACTTCACCTACGGCATGTTCGGCCGTTCCCCGGATCACGTTGCGTCCTTCGTCGCCGGCATGGCGATGAACCTTGATGCCCTGAAATCGCCCTGCGCCAATCCGGACAACGTGCTGCGCTATTACAAATATGCGCGCGACAACGATCTTTACGTCGCCTATGCGGTGCTGCCGCCTCAGGCCGCGCGCGATCCGGATTTCTATGCGCGGCAGAACCTTCCGATCCCGACGCTACGCGTGGTGCGTGAGGACGATGATGGCGTCGTCATTTCCGGCATGAAGATGCTCGCCACCGGTGCGCTGTTCGCCAACGAAATCTGGATCGGCAATGTCATTCCGCTGGCGCCGGAGCAGAAGAAGGAGGCAATCACCTGCGCCATTCCCTGCAATGCGCGGGGCCTGCGGCTATGGTCGCGCAAGCCGATGGAAATCGATTGCACGTCGGAGTTCGATTCGCCGCTGGCTTTTCGCTACGACGAGAGCGACAGCATGCTGCTCTGCGACGAGGTCAAGGTGCCGTGGGAGCGCGTCTTCGTGCATGACGATGCGGTGCTGTCGCGCGAGATCTACACCAAGACGCCGAGCCATTGCTTCGGCAATCATCAATCGAACGTGCGCTATTGGTCGAAGATGCGGCTGCTGGTCGGGCTGTGCGCAAAAATCGCCAACGCGACGGGCGCGGATCAGGTGCCCGCCGTCAGGGAGACGCTCGGCCGCATCTCGGCGCAGGAGGCCATGATCGCCGGCATGGTCAATGGCCAGATCAATGCCTTCGAAAGCTGGCCGGGAGGGTCCGAAGGCTATGTCTGCTTCAATCGCCGCATGATGTATGGCGCGCTGGAGTGGTGCACGCAGAATTACAGCAAGTTTATCGATGACCTGCGCGAGCTTTGCGGCGGCGGCGTATTCCAGATGCCGGCCGATATCTCGGTGATGAAGGATCCCGAGCTTGCGCAGCAGTTCCAGACCTATTGGAAGACCCCGCAATGCGACGCGATTACGCGCATGAAGCTGTTCAAGCTTGCCTGGGATCTGGTCGGCTCGGAATTCGCCGGACGCCACCAGCAATACGAGAAGTTTTACGCCGGCGCGCCCTTTATCGTCCGCGGCCATTCATTCCGCGAGACCGATTGGCAGGCATTCAAGACGATCGTCGACAATCTCATTGGAAGCTACGGCTATCCGGGAGCCACCGCCGGTTAGGACCCCGAAAGGGATCAGAAGCGAAAACCGAAAAAGGCGCCGTGCTGCCAATGCCGGTAGCGATGATTACGGTGCGAAATCCGCAACGCGTGCATTAACGGAATTGTCGGTCGCGGCGGCCGCAGTATTCGAAGCGATGGTTTGTTGAATATCGTTCTGTCTGGCGCCGTTCATCGCAGCCGTCAGCGGCGTGCCATGCATCGCGCTCCCTGCGGCGTCCGAAGTATCAGAAACGGCAAAGTTTCCGCTGGCCGGCGCGCCGTTGGTCGCAGCGCTGGCAAGCGGCGCCGCCGGAGTGGGAGTTACCTGAGGATTGGCCGAGACAATGCCGGCGTGATTTTCCGCCACTGGCTGATCTGGCGCGATGCGTTTGAGACAGCGCGCGTCGATATAAGGCCATGTCTGGTTCTTGCAGAAATCAGGATCGACGATCCTGACGGTCTGTACCTCGCCGCTTTGCACTCCCGGCGGATGCGGAGCCGCGAATGACTTTGCCAAGACCATGCACGTTGCCACCGTAATCAACGTGATTGTGGTGGCAACGCGCTTGCCGTCGTCTGAGCTTGGTCGGGCAAAGAGATAGTCGGTTGATCGGTAGAAAGCGGAATTCATTCGGCGCTCCTAACATCAGAACGCGCTGTAACAGTCTGTGCTCCCGGTTCTCAGTCAGATGACGTGCGTCACCATCAGAGCAATCACGACAATTAGCGGTACGCCTAAAAGCCAAAGAAAGACGGGCATGACACTCTCCAAGATGATTGATCCGGACGGATCAGATTGCCGTGATAACCCGCTATGGCGATCGTTTGTTCCCTCGCAATGATTCATTCGGAATGGCTGTGCGAAGCTGAACCGGCGTAGAACCAAGCTGTCCGGCTGCGGAAATTCCGGAGGTTAAATCCGAGATGAGGCATCAAGCTTACTCGCGAGAACAAAAATGGCCCCGCTTTTCGGGCGGAGCCATTTTGCAGCGGCGAGGAACAATCTCAGGTCGCGCCCGGTGCCGCCGGCACGAACTTCAGCGCTACGCCGTTCATGCAATAGCGCAATCCGGTCGGTTTCGGGCCGTCGTTGAAGACGTGCCCGAGATGGCCGCCGCAGCGATGGCACGACACCGCGGTTCGGGCCATGCCGAATGAATTGTCCGACTTTTCATCGACCGCTTTGTCGAGCGGCGACCAAAAGCTCGGCCATCCGGTACCGCTTTCGAACTTCGTCTTCGACGAGAACAGCGGCAGGTCGCACCCGGCACACGCGAAGGTGCCGTCGCGATGCTCCTTCAACAGCGGACTGGTGAATGGCCGCTCGGTGCCTTCCTGGCGCAGCACGTCATATTGCGCTGGGGTCAAAAGCTTGTGCCATTCGTCGTCAGTGTGGGTGACTTCGTAGACCGTCGCGGCTTTCACGGCCCCTGGGCGAGCCATGCGGCCCAGGGCCAGAACCGCAATTCCGGCTGCACTCGCATACAGGGCTTGGCGGCGTGTCAGCATGTGTCGTCCCTCCTGAGGCCGCTCGGCAGCGCACTGCGGACGCGAGCGATTTGATGATGTTGTACAGCAATTCGGTCTTGGTTTGTTATGGTTAGATACGTGCCGGAGCGCGATTTGATTTCCGATGCCGGCGATCTCACACAGAGTTGATGGTTGCGGCAGCCGGCCTGATGGCTGCGCCGGAACGGGCTATCGGAGCCCGGTTTTGCGCTCTATTGTGCCGCCGGAAACGCCAAACAGGACGGACGCCAGTCGATGAGAGACCCAGAAGCCCCGGAGATTTCCGCGCAAGCTTACCTGCAACGCCTCGCCGAGCGCGGCATCGAATATGTCTTCGCCAATGCCGGGACCGACTTTGCGCCCGTCATCGAGTCGCTGGCGTTGAACGCCAACGGCCGGCGCAAATTCCCCCGCGTCATCACCGTTCCGCATGAGAATGTCGCCATGGCGATGGCGCACGGCTACTACAAGATCGCCGGCAAACCGGCCGCCGTCATGGTCCACGTTACCGTCGGCACCGGCAATGCGGTCAACGGCATCATGAATGCCGCCCGTGACAATATCCCGGTCTTGCTCGCCGCCGGCCGGACGCCGATCACCGAGACCGGCCACATCGCCTCGCGCAACCGGCCGATCCACTGGGGCCAGGAGGCGTTCGACCAGGGCGGCATCGTGCGCGAATTCACCAAATGGGATTACGAGCTGCGCGCCGGCCAGCCGGTCGCGGCGATCGTCGATCGCGCACTCGATATCGCCATGAGCGAGCCGCGCGGCCCGGTCTATTTGACCCTGCCACGCGAAGTGCTGTCGGACGCCGCGACCGCGCAGCGCGGCCATAACGGCGATCGTTCGCTCGGCGCCATGGCGGCGGTGCCGTCGCGAGAAGCGATCGAGCAAGTCGCCGACCTGATTGCCGGCGCGCAATTCCCGCTGATCGTGACCTCGGCGCTCGGCCGCTCGCCGGAAGCCTTTGCCGCGCTATCGGCGCTGACCGAGGAATTCGCCTTGCCGGTCGTGCAGAGCGAACCGAACGATCTCAATCTGCCGACCACTCATCCGATGAATCTCGGCTTCGATATGAAGTCGATGCTGCCGCGCGCCGACGTCGTTGTGGTGCTCGACGCGCCAGTGCCGTGGATTCCCAAGGCGGTGACGCCGGGTCGCGACGCCAAGGTCATTCACATTTCGCCTGATCCGCTGGTCAGGCAATATCCATTCCGCGATTTCGAGGCCGATCTGCTGATCGCGGGCACGACACGCGGCGCGCTGCCGCAATTGCGCGAAGCCTTGCACGGGAAACTCAAAGCCGGCGATATCGAGAAGCGCCGCAAAGCCGTGGCCGCGCTGCGCGAGGATATGCTGGCAAACCGCCGCCGCGCCATGGAGGCCGCCAAGGGCCGAACGCCGATCTCGACCTCTCACATCGCGGCCTGCCTCAACGAGCTCAAGACCGAGGACGCGATTATCATCAACGAACTTGGCGTGCCGATGAGCCAGCTGCAAATGACGAAACAGGGCAGCTATATGGGCAGCCTGCTCGCCGGTGGTCTCGGTTTCGGCATGGGCGCCGCGCTTGGCGCCAAACTCGCCGCGCCCGAACGCGAGGTCATTTCGGTGGTCGGCGACGGCTCATACATGTTCGGCAATCCACTGCCGTTCCACTATGTCGGCCGTGCCGAAAGCCTGCCGACGCTCACCATCATCTCCAACAATCAGTCGTGGCATGCGGTGCGCGCGGCGACGCTCGACGTGTTCCCCGGCGGCTATGCCGCCAAAGCGAACTCTATGCCGCTGACCGAGCTCAAGCCGACGCCCGACTACGAAAAGGTAATCACCACCTGCGGCGGTATCGGCGAAAAGGTCGAGCAGCCTGGCGATCTATTCGCGGCGATCAAGCGCGGCTTTGAGGCGGTGCGCTCCGGGACGCCGGCGCTGATCAATGTCATCACCCAGGGCCGCGACGCCTAGGATTGCGCTAGTGGCTATCGACATCAAGGTGCTCAGCACCACGGCGATGAAAACGGTATTCGAGGAGCTGTCGCCAGCTTTCGAGCGCGCGACCGGCAACCGCCTTGCCGTCACGCTCGGGCCGTCATTGCGGCTGGAGAAGCAGCTTGGCGAAGGCGAAGTGGCCGACATGGCCATCGTCTCCGCGTCGGGCGCGAGCGATCTCATCGCACAGGGCAAGATGGTCGCGGGCAGCGCCGTCGAGATTGCGAAGTCGTCCATCGGCGTCGCGGTGCCGAAAGGGGCGCCGAAGCCGGACCTGTCCTCGGTCGAGGGCTTCAAGCGGGCGTTGCTCGCGGCCAAATCGATTGCCTGCTCGAAGCCGGTCGGCGGCGGCCAAAGCGGCGTTCACATCGCCAAGGTATTCGTCGACCTCGGCATCGCCGAGCAAATGCAGGCGAAAGCGAAATATGGCGCCGGCGGCGCCGGGGGCCTCGCTGGTCTCGTCGTGCTGCGCGGCGAAGCCGACATCGGCATTCAGCAGATGGCTGAACTGATGGCTGTCGAAGGTATCGACGTGGTCGGCCCGCTGCCGGCGGAGATTCAAATGGTGACGCCGTTCGTCGCCGCCATCCCGGCGAATGCAAGCCACGCCGAAGCGGGCAGGGCGGTGATCGCCTTTCTCACCACGCCCGAAGCCAAGCGCGTGCTCAAGGCAAAGGGCCTGGAGCCGAGCCTAGGGCGCGCTCTCATAAATACAGTTTTGTAGGCGCGGCTCGCTGAATGTCCGCTTCACTCCAAAAGGGACCGAAATGGTGCGCTGCCGCGAAATGTTGCGATGGCCCAAAGCACTAAATCGCTGCGCGATAGGTTGCTGAGGTAGGTGGCGTGTCCACGAGCACAATAACCGGGGTAGAGATCATCGATAGCATGCTGGGTGTCCTGTCTTGAAGATCAAGGTGTCGTCAACCTCATCCAAGACAGGAGTTTCCAATGAGTACGGATTCCATCAGTCCGCTGCGCCAGCGCATGATCGAGGACATGAACGCTCGCAAGCTCTGTGCGGGCACGCAGAAGGGCCACATCCGCAGTTGCAGGCGGTTCGCCGCATTTCTGAAGCGTTCTCCTGACACGGCTACGGCCGAGGACATCCGTCTGTTCCAGTTGCACCTGGCTGAGACGGGCTTGAGTATCTGCAACCGCAACCGCATCATGACCGGGCTGCGGTTCTTGTTTCGGGTCACGCTACGGCGACTGGATTTGGCCGCCACGATCTATCACATCCGTGAGCCGCAGAAGATCCCGCTGGTGATGAGCCAGGATGAGACGCGGCGCCTGCTGGCCGTCGCCAGCAGCCTCAAGGTCCGCATGCTGCTCAGTCTCGGCTATGGCTGCGGTCTGCGTGCGGGCGAAGTGATCCGGCTGAAGGTCAAGCATATCGACAGCGCGCAGAAGATCATTCGGGTCGAACAGTCCAAGGGCCGCAAGGACCGCAATGTGATGCTGTCTGCCGGGACGCTCGATCTATTGCGGCAATGGTGGAAGGCGCGCCCATCGCGAAGCGAAGCTGGAACGCCGGTGGCGGAACGCTGGTTGTTTCCTGGCACCAAGCTCGGCAAGCCGATGACGACCCGCCAACTCAACCGCCTGTTTCACGAAGCAGCCGAGGCGGCCGGGATCAAGAAGAGCGTGACGCTGCATGCGCTGCGCCACAGCTTCGCGACCCACCTGCTGGAGCGCGGCACCGATATCAGAATCATCCAGGCGCTGCTGGGCCACGACAAATTGGACACTACGGCACGCTACACGCGCGTCGCTACCGGCATGATCGCCGCCATCGAGAGCCCGCTCGACCTGTTGTCGCAGCCTCGCAAGAAGCCGAAGAACAGCAGCAAAGACCAGCCGCCGGCGTAACAGCCTGCAGCCATGTCCCGTCCAGCGCTGGAGGTCGCGGATATTTTCCGCTACCACGGCCTCGCCTGGCGGCGCGCCAATGCCGGGCACGTCAGCCTCGACCAGATGAAGGTCATGAGTGCGATCGAGCGCTGCCGTACCGCGGCGCTCGGCGGCCATGTTGCGCGCTGCGAGGACTGCGCGCACACGGTCATCGCCTACAATAGCTGCCGCAACCGGCATTGCCCGAAGTGTCAGGGTGCTGCCGCCACGCAATGGCTTGCCGCGCGTGAGGCCGACCTGCTTCCAGTTGCGTACTTCCATGTGGTGTTCACGCTGCCGGCAGCCATCGCCGACATCGCCTATCAGAACAAGGCCGCGATCTACGACATGCTGTTCAGAGCATCGGCCGAGACGACGATCACGATCGCGGCTGACCCCAAGCATCTCGGCGCTCGCATCGGCGTCACCTCCGTGCTGCACACCTGGGGCTCGGCGATGACGCACCACCCCCATGTGCACATGGTCGTGCCGGGTGGTGGTCTGTCGCTGGATGCGACCAAATGGATATCGTGCCGGCCGAACTTCTTTCTGCCCGTCCGCGTGCTCTCCCGTTTGTTCCGGCGGTTATTCCTCACCATGCTGACAGCAGCCCATGCCGCCGGCCGCCTGCAGTTCTTCGGCGATCATGCTCGGCTCGCCGACCACAATGCGTTCGCTGAGTACTTGGAACCACTGCGCAAAGCCGAGTGGGTGGTGTATGCCAAGCAGCCGTTCGGAGGTCCCGAGCAGGTGTTGCGATACTTGTCGCGCTATACCCACCGCGTTGCCATCTCCAATCGTCGGCTGGTCTCGTGCAATGAGGCAGGCGTCACCTTCAAGTGGAAGGATTATCGGATCGAAGGGCCAGGCCGCTACAAGACGATGACGCTCGATACCCACGAGTTCATTCGCCGCTTTCTGATGCACGTACTCCCAAAGGGCTTCCATCGCATCCGCCATTGCGGCCTGCTCGCCAGCGCCAACTGTGCCGCCAACATCGCGCAGGCGCGCAAGTTGCTCGCTGTTCCATCCCGCCCAACAGAACCAGAGACGCCCGAAGCCGCGCGCGACGGACCCCGCATGCTGCCGCGTCCATGTCCGTGCTGCGGCAGTCGTATGATCATCATCGAGACCTTCGCGCGCGGCTGTCAGCCGAAGCACCGCCCCACGCCCGCTCCAGCGGCGATCAGGATCGACACCTCATGATGACGGCACCATCGATCGACGACCGCAGCGACACTCGCCATTCTTGCTGGCTCTCAGCCGGCACCGTCCACGCGCACATCGGACCGCCAGATTGGACTGCAGTCATGTCGCTAATCTCGTCGCACAACGTGCAATCCGCCCCTTCACCCTTGCGCGCGCACCCCTGCTTTAAGATAGAGCGAGCGGCTCGGACAACTCAGTCAACCTTCCTCTAGCAACAAGCCGCGGCCAAATCCCCATAGCGCCCACCGCACCGCCGCAGAACCACCGACCGCGATTTCCTGCCTTGGCGCTTTTCCGACGCCGACCGCCAGCGCGCGTCGATAGTCTCGGCATGCCGGCGTCCGAAAACCTGCACATGAGCCGACATCATGGCCTTGTGAAATGCTACTGATAAAAGCAGAATTAACTAGAGCCGCCAGCGGGACGTGCCGAAGTCCTGCCAATTGCCGGCGGCGTTTGTGCCCGCGGCGGGCATTGCAATCCTCCTCAACGCCATCTTTTTTTTCGACGCGTTCCGGAATCCACAAGTACGGCCGAGTGATTGAACACCCGGCCACGCTAAGGCGCCCGGCGTTCGAATGGATGCCGTCGCGATAGTGCGCTGCGTCTTTCGGCCCGAGCGACGAAGATGCGGCTCCTAGTCCACCGCTCGACAGCAGGGGCGTCTCATGAGTAAATTTATCGCGTTTCTCTATGGCCTCGTAGCCTACCTCATCTTCTTCGTCACCTTCCTTTACGCCATCGGCTTCGTCGAAGGCATGATCGTGCCGAAGGCCATCGATACCGGGGCGGTCGTCCCAGTGGCCGAAGCGCTGATCGTCAACATCCTGCTGATGTCGCTGTTTGCCGTGCAGCATAGTGTGATGGCGCGCAGGCAATTCAAGGATTGGTGGACGCAGTTCGTGCCGAAACCGGTCGAGCGCAGCACCTATGTGCTGCTCGCCAGCCTCGCGCTGGCTCTCTTGTTCTGGCAATGGCGTCCCATGCCGACGGCGGTCTGGCAGGTCGCCAATCCGGGGGTCGCCAACGCGATCATCGGCCTCTCCTTCATAGGCTGGCTCTTGGTGCTTGCCTCGACTTTTATGATCAACCACTTCGAACTGTTCGGATTGCATCAGGTCGCGAACTACTTGACCGGCCGCAACATGCCGGCGATGCGCTTCAAGACACCGATGTTCTACAATTTTGTGCGCCACCCGATTTATCTTGGTTTCATCATCGCGTTCTGGGCGGTACCGACGATGACGGTCGGACATCTTCTGTTCGCCGCCGTGACCGCCGCCTATATCTTCGTTGGCATCTTCCTCGAAGAACACGATCTCGCCGAGCTTTTCGGCGACGACTACCGCAACTACAAACGGCGCGTATCGATGATCATCCCTTGGCGAAAATCAACCTGATCGAGCGTCTGAGGGGAGCCTCGGGGTGCTGCCATCCCGGGGCTTTTCTCATCGGTAGCGCCCGACGACCTGGCCGCACTGTAAGAGGGGCCATCGCGGAATGACCGGTGTGGGGTCATTCGCGACCGACCCAACCGATTTTGCCTGCCGGTCGATGTCTGTCTCGCCCCGAAAGCGGACTTGCAGCCGGGTCGAAGCAGGAGCTAATTCTTCCATAGAGTCAAAAAAAGTGTCGGCGGATCGCGACGCGCCACGACAAACTCGCGGCCAACCACCTGGCCTTCGTTCAACTCTCATCAATACGGCCATGGCTCCGCGTTAATGAGCACACGCCCTAAATCTTCCGGCTGTCGTAAGCCCAATGCAAAAGCGCCTGCCGCTGCCGCGGCCGGCACATCACGTCGCCGGGTTCGCAGTTGCGCTGAATCTGCCGCACGTGACGGCGGATCGCCTTCCAGCGTTTGATCTGCCGAGCGTCCTCGTCCGGGATACGGCGGCCCATGTAATAGCGACAATACCACTGGAACCAGCCGCGCGGGTCGTCGCGGAAGATCCAGCCCTTCTCGCGCCACACCGATAGCGGCTGGCTGGCATCGACACCGAAATAATTGAGCGAACGGTCGCGACGTTTGCCGGCAAGTTTGGCGCGCGCGAACCAGCTTTGCGGAAACTCTTTCGTGCAGTCGGTCATGTACTTACCGCCGAACACGCCAAGCTTGAGCATCTGCGCCGGCGTCAGGTCCGGATGAAACTCCGGACCGAATTTGCGGCCGACGGGTGCGCTCAACTCATAGCGGTAGCCGCGCTGCATCTTGTCGTTGACGGTGACGAGCTTGCGTTTCAATGCGCAAAATCTTCCTTCAACGTCTCACGCCACTCAGCACTTCGGTATTGATGACGTTGATCGGCTTTCCGGCCGCATAGGCATTGATCTGGTCGAAAATGTCTATGAACTGCGTTTCGTATTCCTCGCGGGTCACGTAGCCGAGATGCGGCGTGCAGATCACATTTGGCATATTGAGCAGCGGGTGGTTCCTGTCGAGCAGCGGCTCCTGCTCGAAAACGTCGACGGCGGCCATGCCGGGCCGGCCTTTGCGCAGCGCTTCAACCAGCGCGCCGGGCTCGATCAGCGGCGCGCGGCTGGTATTGACCAAAAGCGCGGTCGGCTTCATGCGCGCAAGATCGGCGGCCTTGACGATGTGGCGCGTCGCATCGACAAGCCGCATGTGCAGTGAGATCACGTCGCACTCGGAGAAGAAGGCTTCCTTGCTCGGCGCCGCGGCGTAGCCGTCTTTCCTCGCCGATTCGAGCGTTTGCGGCCGCGCCCACACTTGCACGTTCATGCCGAACGCGTGGCCATAGCCGGCAACGACGCCGCCGATGCGGCCATAGCCATAGATGCCGAGCGTCTTGCCTTGCAATGACGTGCCGACATCCATCTGCCATTTCCCGGCCTGAAGCGAAGCCATTTGTTGCGGGATTTTGCGCATGGCGGCGAGCACCAGCGCCCAGGTCATTTCCGCCGTGGCGTGCGACGGTGTGCCCGGATGCTGGCTCGACGACAGGATGATACCGAGCCGCGTGCAGGCGTCGACGTCGATATGCGGATAGACACTGCGTTGGCTGATCAATTTGAGCTTGGGTAAGCGCTCCAGCAGCGGCGCGCGGATCTGCGTTCGTTCGCGGAACAGTACCAGGGCCTCGGTGTCGCAGAGCCGTTCGGCGAGCACATCGTTATCCTGGACATGATCGTTCCAGATCGTGACCTCGTGTCCGGCAAGCTTGTGAAAGCACGGCAGCGTGCGCAGCGTGTCATAGTAGTCGTCGAGAATCGAAATTTTCATAAGAGGAAAGCGAATGGTGAGCTGGCGAGTGGTGAGTTGTATTCCAGTCGTGCCCTATTCGCCATTCGCCCCTCACGTCCTGCGCAAAAGAAAACCGGGCCCTTTCGGGCCCGGTTCAGTTCGCCGGCGTGGGGGCGCCAGCGACTCACCTTCCAGAGGGGAACAAACTGCCTGACATTCACGATTGCCTATCTGGGAGGATGCGGCAACCGCTGCCTTGCAGCAACGTGCGTAGTATGCGAGCCGCAGTCCGCGCACACAACGCGAAGGCACACATGCCAGCCATGCGGACTTCGCAAATGCGTTACCGGCGCATAAAATCTGCGCGAATTGCGCGCGCTTGAGAGTTCATTGCAGCAGCGATCCGCGCGTCAGGTTGTCACGTCCACGCGGTGTCAGAAGTTCCAGCGCTGCGCGTTGGCGACGAGGAAATCGCGGAACGCCTGGACGCGCGCCACGGTCTTGAGCTCTTCGGGATAGACGAAGTAGGCGTCGAGCGCGATGGCGTCGGCTTCGCCGAAGAGTTGCACCAGGCCGCCATTCTCCTCGACCAGATAATCCGGCAGCATTGCGATGCCGAGGCCGCGCTGGCAGGCCCGCAAAATGCCGAGGATGTTGTTGATGACGAGATGCGGCGTACGCGGTCCCTTGCCGTCGCGCGCCACTTCGATCAGCCAGCGCGAGCGTTGCAGATAGGGCGGCACGTTGCCGCCGAGCACCAGCACGCGGTGATTGTCGAGATCGTCGAACGCCCGCGGTGTGCCGAACCTCTTGAGATATTCCGGCGAGGCGTAGACGTGGAAATGCACCGAGAACAGCTTGCGCTGGATCAGGTCGGGCTGCGTCGGCTGCCGCAGCCGGATAGCCACGTCGGCTTCGCGCATCGCGAGGTCGAGCTCTTCGTCGGTGGTGAGCAGGGTGAGGTGAATGTCGGGATAGAGATCGACGAATTCTCCGAGCCGCGGCGTGAGCCAATGCACGCCGATGCCCGGCGTCGTGGTCACGCGCAGGTCGCCGTTCGGCCGTTCGCGGCTGTCGGTCAGCTTGGCGCGCGCCGCTTCGAGCTTCATGAACACATCGTGGGCGGTGCGGTAGAGCAATTCGCCTTGCTCGGTCAGGATCAAGCCGCGCGCATGACGATGAAACAGCGAGACCGACAGCTCCTGTTCCAGCGCACTGACCTGGCGCGACACAGCAGATTGCGACAGCCCGAGTTGCTCGCCGGCATGGGTGAAACTGCCGGCCTCGGCGGCGGCATGAAATACCTTCAGCTTGTCCCAATCCATCGTCATCTTTCTTGCCCTGCCCAACCCGGGCAGAGGACAAATTTCACTCCGCCGCGGCGCGGTGCTCGGCGTGGGCGGTGAGGAAGCGTTCGGCCTCGAGCGCCGCCATGCAGCCGAGTCCGGCGGCAGTAACGGCTTGCCGATAAACTTCGTCGGCAACGTCGCCGGCGGCGAACAGGCCCGGCACCGAGGTGGCGGTCGAATGCGGTGCGGTCTTGATGTAGCCCGACGGCTTCATCTCGACTTGTCCGGCGACAAGTTCGGTCGCCGGTGCGTGGCCGATGGCGATGAAAATGCCGTCGACCGTGCGCTCGCTGACCGCGCCGGTCTTGAGATTTTTCAGGTAGGCGTGCGTCACCTTCAGCGGATTGTCGCCGCCGCGGATGTCCTCAAGTGCGGAGTCCCAGGCCACCTCGATTTTCGGGTGCTTGAACAGCCGATCCTGCAAAATCTTCTCGGCGCGCAGACTGTCACGGCGATGCACCAGCGTGACGCGGGACGCGAAATTGGTGAGAAACAGCGCTTCCTCGACCGCGGTGTTGCCGCCGCCGATGACCAGCACCTCCTTACCGCGGTAGAAAAAGCCGTCGCAGGTGGCGCAGGCCGAAACGCCATAGCCACGGAATTTCTGCTCCGACGGCAGATCGAGCCAGCGCGCCTGCGCACCGGTCGCCAGAATCAGGGTCTCGGCCAGGTAGACTTCGCCGGAATCGCATTCGATGCGGAACGGGCGCCGCGAGGCATCGATCCTGTTCACGTGATCGGAGATCATCTTGGCGCCGACATGGACAGCCTGCTTCTCCATCTGCTCCATGAGCCAGGGACCCTGGATCACGTCCGCATAGCCCGGGTAGTTTTCGACATCGGTGGTGACGGTGAGCTGGCCGCCAGGCTGTACGCCCTGAATCATGATCGGGTCGAGCATGGCGCGCGCCGCATAGATCGCGGCCGTATAGCCGGCCGGTCCGGAGCCGACGATGACGACCTTGGCATGAGTGGTTTTGCTCACCGGATTAAGCCCATTCATTGCGGCAGGAAATTCGGCCTAAAGCCGCCTGCCGGAAGCCCCATTTCATCGGATGCGGTGTCTTGGGATCGGCCGAATTCGATATCAGCCGTATCCGGCAGCTACGCCGCCAGTGCCTTGGGAATGTAGGGATTTTGACGAGCCATGCAAGGGACGCAGGCCAGGAATCAGGGGACAGCGGCCAAGCCGCGACATCAGGCCACGAACATTGATTTTGACCCCATTACCTGAACGCCGGCATCACCTCGCGGGCGAACAAATCGACCGAATGCAGGGCTTCCTCGGGGGTCATGTCGCCGAAGGCAAGCCAGGGCGCGAAGTAGTTCGTCCCGGTCGCTTCGATATCGGCCGCAATGAACGTCCGCACCGTCTCGGGCGAGCCGGCGACGGCGGTCTTGAGGCCTGCGAGTTCCTCGAAGCTTTCCGGATAGAGGCCGGCAACCCGGGGCATGGCGCCGTGGCGCGCGAATAGCCAGAAAAAATTGGTACGCCAGCGCGGATAGGCGCGCCGGGCGATGGCGAGCGCCGCTTCGTCGGTATCTGCCACCACGACGTGGCGGCCGACCCCATAGAGCGTCGAGTCTGGCTTGCCGAGCTTGCGGCGCGTCGCGCGGTACCGATCGAAGATCGGGCGCACGGCTTGCGGCGGCGCCAACGAGATGACGTTGACGTCGTTCTGCGCCGGCCAATCGGCGTTCTCGGGCAGGCTCACGCCGTACCACAGCGGCGGATGCGGCTGCTGTACCGGCCGCACCAATATCGGCACCTTGTCGAAGCGATAGAACTTGCCGTCGAATGTCAGTTCGTCTGAAGCCAGGCCCTTGAGCAGGACCTGGAACGCCTCATGGTACATCGCCTGGGTTTGGGCGAAATCGAGCGCATAATTCGCCGTCTCGAACGGCGACACGCCGCGGCCGATGCCAAGTTCGAAACGCCCGCCGCTCATCTGATCGAGCATGCAGACTTCCTCGATCAGGCGCAGCGGATGATAGAACGGCAACAGATACACCATCGGGCCGAAGCGCAGTCTCTCGGTACGCTGGGTCAGCGCCGCGAGAAACAGGCTGGGCGACGCGGCGCAGCCGATCGGCGTGCCGTGATGTTCGGCAAGATGGTAGGCGTGGAATCCGGCGCGGTCGAAAGCCTCGGCGAGTTTGAGCCGGCCGGCATAAAGCTCGCCGTACGGCACGCCGGCATCGTCCATGTGATCGAAAATGCCGAATTTCACCGCCCGTTTCCTCCCCAAATGCGCAGCAGGCACAATAGCGGGATTGAAGCGGTTGCGGGAGACGGCGCGCGGCGGGGGTCTTGCGATAACGGCCGGCTAGCGGACCCCGTGTCAGGACGCGGAGTCACGCAACCCGGCCGCGCACAGCCGTGCAGTGATCATCCCGGCGCTGGACTAAATCGAGCTAGCCGGCCGGGATATCTCTTGCCGGGGGAAAAGCCCCCAGCGATCAGCGCTGAACCTTCAGGTTCTCTGCCGAGGTCTTGCCCTTGTTCGCCACTTCCTCGTACTCGACGACCTGCCCCTCATCGAGACCGCTGAGGCCGGCTCGTTCGACGGCCGAGATATGCACAAATACGTCCTTGCCGCCGCCGCCCTGCGGTTGGATAAACCCGTAACCTTTTTGCGCGTTGAACCACTTAACAGTGCCTTTAGCCATTCTCGCTCTCCAGTATTGATCCTAAAGCATGACGCCGCCGCCTGGAATGTCCAGTGCTATCGGTGATGCGGTTTATCGACATATCGTCAATTGGTCAAAAAGGATTTCGCCCTGCCGCCGGCCGACGGGCTATTTCCACTCCACCTTCATCACCTCATAGGCCTTGGCGCCGCCGGGCGTGACGACCTCGACCTGCGCGCCTTTCTTCTTGCCGACCAGCGCGCGGGCGAGCGGGGAAGTTATTGAAATCTTGCCCTTCTTGGCGTCGGCCTCGGGCTCGCCGACGATCTGCCACACGGCCTTCTTTTCGGTGTCCTCGTCGACCACGGTGACGGTGGCGCCGAACGTGATGGTCTCACCAGACAGTTTCGATACGTCAATGACTTCGGCGCGCGCCAGCTTGTCCTCGAGCTCGGCGATACGGCCCTCGTTAAGCGATTGCGATTCCTTGGCGGCGTGATACTCGGCGTTCTCCGACAGATCGCCGTGCGTGCGCGCGTCGGTGATCTGCTGGATGATGCGCGGACGTTCCACCTGCTGGCAATGTTTGAGCTCTGCCTCGAGCGCGGAATAGCCCGCCGCCGTCATCGGTATTTTGTCCATCGATCTCACCTCCAGAGTCAAAGTCAGATCGCGGGCCGAAGCATTGCCCGGCCGCACGATCCAAACCTGGCTCTACACGTACCGCCGCTTTGGCCGCCCCGATTCTCGATCAGACCCGGCCCCGAAGTAATTTTGCAGCGCACACACCTCGAGGTCGCCCCCAAGATAGGCCTTGATGCCCTGCGCTGCGGCGACAGCCCCTGAAAGAGTGGTGTAGTATGGCACTTTATGCAAGAGGGCTGCGCGCCGGAGCGACCGGCTGTCGGCCAGGGCCGTAGCCCCTTCGGTGGTGTTGAAAACCAGCTGAACTTCGCCGTTTTTGATGGCGTCGACGATGTGAGGGCGACCTTCCGCCACCTTGTTGATCTTGACCGATGGGACGCCCTGTTCGGCGAAATAACGCTGGGTTCCCGAGGTCGCCAGGATCTTGAAGCCGAGCTGTGCGAGCAGCCGGGTCGCCTCGAGAATGCGTGGCTTATCGGCATCCCGCACCGAGACGAATACGGTTCCGGATTTCGGCACCCGCGTCCCGCCGCCAAGCTGGCTCTTGGCGAAGGCAATGTTGTAGTCGCGGTCGATGCCCATGACTTCGCCGGTAGATTTCATTTCCGGGCCTAGCACGGTATCGACCTTGTCGCCGAAACGCGCGAATGGGAACACCGCTTCCTTGACGCCGACATGCTTGGCGGCGCCGGGCTCGAAATGCTGCGGCTCGAGATTGAAACTCTTGAGCGATTCGCCCGCCATGATGCGCGCCGCGATCTTGGCGACCGGCAGCCCGATCACCTTGGCGACGAACGGCACTGTGCGCGAGGCGCGCGGATTGACCTCGAGCACGTAGATGTCGCCGTCTTTGATGGCGTATTGCACGTTCATCAGGCCGCCAACCTTTAGCGCGAGCGCCAGCGCCCGGGTCTGGCGGTCGAGTTCGGCGATGATCTCGGCTGACAGATTGTGCGGCGGCAGCGAGCAGGCCGAGTCGCCGGAATGGATGCCGGCTTCCTCGATGTGCTCCATGATGCCGGCGATATAAGTATCGGTGCCGTCGGCCAGGCAATCGACGTCGACCTCGATGGCGTCGGTGAGATAGCGATCGATCAACAGCGGACGCCGGTCGGAAACCGCAATCTCCGAGGGCCGGTCGAGATCGGCGTTCAGGCGCACCAGGTAGCGGTCGATCTGCGCCGCGTCGTACACGATCTCCATGGCGCGGCCGCCCAGCACATAGGACGGCCGGATCACGATCGGAAAGCCGATCGCCTCGGCGATGGCGCGCGCCTTTTGTGTGCTGGTGGCGATGCCGCTCTTCGGCTGCCGCAGCTTGAGCGCATCGAGCAGCTTCTTGAAGCGGTCGCGATCCTCGGCAAGATCGATGGCATCGGGCGAGGTGCCGAGGATGGGCACATTCGCATTCTCCAGCGGCTCTGCGAGCTTGAGCGGCGTCTGGCCGCCGAACTGCACGATGACGCCATGCAGGGTGCCGTTCGACCGTTCGGTATCGATGATTTCGAGTACGTCCTCGGCGGTCAGCGGCTCGAAGTACAGCCGGTCGGAAGTGTCGTAATCGGTCGACACCGTCTCCGGATTGCAATTGATCATGATGGTTTCGTAGCCGGCGTCCTTCAGCGCGAAGGCGGCGTGGCAACAGCAATAATCGAACTCGATGCCCTGGCCGATGCGGTTCGGTCCGCCGCCGAGGATGACGACTTTCTTTCTGTCGGTCGGCGCCGCTTCGTCGGCGACGCGGCCGGCAAACGGCACGTCGTAGGTCGAATACATGTAAGCCGTGGGCGAAGCGAACTCGGCGGCGCAGGTGTCGATGCGTTTGTATGCCGGCCGCACGCCGAGCTTGTGGCGGTGCGCGGCGACTTGCTCGGCGGAAACTCCGGTCAGTTTCGCGAGACGCGCGTCGGAAAAGCCCATGGCCTTAAGCCGCCGCAGCACCGGCGCCGTTGCCGGCAGGCCCTTGGCGCGGATCTCGGCTTCCATTTCGACGATGCCGCGGATCTGCGCCAGGAACCACGGGTCGACGTGACAGGCGGTGTGGATGTCCGCATCGCTCATGCCGAGCCGCATCGCCTGCGCGATCTTGAGCACGCCGTCGGGCGACGGCGTGCCGAGCGCGGCACGGATCGCATTCTTGTCGTCGCCCTGGCCGAGGCCGGGAATGGCGATCTCGTCGAGGCCGCTGAGCCCGGTTTCGAGCGAGCGCAACGCCTTCTGCAAACTCTCGGCAAAGGTGCGCCCGATCGCCATGGCCTCGCCGACGGACTTCATCGAGGTGGTCAGCACCGGTTCGGCGCCGGGGAATTTCTCGAAGGCAAAGCGCGGGATCTTGGTGACGATGTAATCGATGGTCGGCTCGAACGACGCGGGCGTCGCGCCACCGGTAATGTCGTTGGCGATTTCGTCGAGCGTGTAGCCGACGGCGAGCTTGGCCGCGACCTTGGCGATGGGAAATCCGGTCGCCTTCGACGCCAGCGCCGACGAGCGCGACACCCGGGGATTCATCTCAATAACGACAAGACGTCCATCCGCCGGGTTGACAGCGAACTGCACGTTGGAGCCGCCGGTTTCGACGCCGATCTCGCGCAGCACCGCGATCGAGGCGTCCCGCATGATCTGGTATTCTTTGTCGGTGAGCGTCAACGCCGGTGCCACCGTGATCGAGTCGCCGGTGTGCACGCCCATCGGATCGAGATTCTCGATCGAGCAGACGATGATGCAATTGTCGTTCTTGTCGCGAACGACTTCCATTTCGTATTCTTTCCAGCCCAGCACCGACTCTTCGATCAGCACTTCACTGGTCGGCGACGCGTCGATGCCGCCCTCGACGATCTCGATGAATTCGGCCTTGTTATAAGCGATGCCGCCGCCGGTGCCGCCGAGCGTGAACGACGGCCGGATGATCGCGGGTAGCCCGATATCTTCGAGTGCTTCGAGCGCCTGGATCAGCGTCTTGATCTGGTGCGAACGTGGCGTCGCAAGCCCGATCTTGGTCATCGCGTCGCGGAACAGCTTGCGGTCTTCGGCCTTGTCGATGGCGTCGGCGGTGGCGCCGATCATCTTGACGCCGAACTTGTCGAGCACGCCCATCTTGCGTAGCGACAACGCCGTGTTGAGGGCGGTCTGTCCGCCCATGGTCGGAAGCAGCGCGTCCGGCCGCTCCTTTTCGATGATCTTTGCGACGATCTCCGGCGTGATCGGCTCGATATAGGTGGCGTCCGCCAGGTCCGGATCGGTCATGATGGTCGCCGGATTGGAATTGATCAGGACGACGCGATAGCCCTCTTCCTTGAGCGCCTTGCAAGCCTGGGTTCCGGAATAATCGAACTCGCACGCCTGGCCGATGACGATCGGGCCCGCGCCGATGATCAGGATCGAGGAGATGTCGGTCCGTCTGGGCATCGCTTCCGCATGTTGGACACAAAAAAAGGGCGCGCCTGCTGCGCGTCCTTTGGCCGGCGCCGGGGCCCGGCCCCGCGCGCAGGGGTCTTAGACCAGATTCGAAGCGGCGGCAACGCTTCGCGTTTGTCCTGTGCGTTGCCGCGCGCTACGCTGCCGGCAATCAACAAGATCGCGCCGGGAGGGAACCATGCGGGCGGCCCATAAGCTGTTGAGCCTGGGGCTTGGAATAGCCGCAATGGCCGGCGCAATCAGGGCCTTCGCACAAGTCCCTGGCGGCGATAGTCGTCCGGTCACGCTGGTCGTGCCGATCGCGGCGGGCGGTGGCGTCGACACCATTGGCAGAATATTTGCAGCGCAGCTTGCCGAGCGGCTCAAGCAGGCCTGGGTGGTCGAGAATCGTCCCGGCGCTGGCGGTCTTGTTGGCCTCGACTCGGTCGCCAAGGCGACGCCTGACGGCCACACCATGGTCGATATGGAGACGTCGGCCGTTTTGCAGAAGTGGTTGCACAAGAACGTGCCGTTCGACGTCGTCGGCGACTTCGCGCCGGTGGCGCAGATTGCGACGACGCCGTTGTTTCTGTTCGCCAACGCCTCGCTGCCGGTATCAAACCTCAAGGACCTGATTGCCTATGCCAAGGCCAATCCCGGCAAGCTTTCGGTCGGCACGCCTGGGATCGGCACGCCGCATCATCTTGCCGCCGCCATGCTCAACGCCGCCGCCGGTATCGACATCACTCACGTGCCGTACAAGGGCACTGCGCCGGCGCTCAACGATCTGCTCGGTGGTCAGATTCCGCTGATGTGGGCGACGCCGAATGTCGTCTTGCAATATGTCGAGGCCGGCAAGATCAAGCCGCTCGTCGTCGGCTCGCTTCAGCGCGTGTCGATTTTGCCGAATGTGCCGACCGCCAACGAGAGCGGCTTGTCCGGGTTCGACGTCAGCGTCTGGTTCGGTATTGCGGCTCCGGCGAAAACGCCGCATGACATCATCGAGCGAACGAGCCGCGCACTGGCCGAGATCGACAAGCTGCCGGACCTCGCGCAAAAGACGGCGCCGCTCGGCTACGATCTCAGCTATCTCGACAGCCGGCAGTTCGCCGACAAGATCGCCAAGGACCATGCCCGCTACGGCAAGGTGATCCGCGACGCTGGCATTACGCCGGATTGATTGCGCTTTCTCGTCTGCCGTACAGCGTGCCGCTACCGCAGGAAATCAGTGATCAGTTTGATGGTCGCCGACGGATTCTCCTCCATGACCCAGTGGCCTGAACTTGGGACAATGCCCTCGGTCACCTTGGTGGCAGCCGCGCGCATAACGGTCGCCATCATCGGGCCGTACGACTTCTCGCCGCCCACTGCCAATACCGGCATCGTCAGCTTGCCTTTGGCGACGAATGCCTTGTTGTCGATCGCATCCTGATCGAAGGCTTTGAATTGCTCGAAAGCCGCGTGCATGGCGCCCGGGCGCGCGTAAAGCTTGGCGTAATGCTTGCGCAATGCCTCACGGAAATTCTTCGGGTTGAATGAAAACTCGTTCCAGAAGCGATCGAGATAGATGCGCTCGCGTCCCTTCACCAGGCGCTCGGCGTCCGGCCCGTAGAACGAGAAATGCCAGACCTTGTGGCTGCGGATCAGATCATCCCAAGGACCGACGCCGGGCAGCGGTGCGTCCATGAGGATAAATTTTGCGACGCGATCCGGATGTTGTGCCGCAAAGGCGTAGCCGACCATGTTGCCGATGTCGTGCGTCACGAGATCGATTTTTCCGATCTTCAAAACGTCGAGCACGGCGGCGATGTCTTCGCCTTGGGTTTTCTTGTCGTAACCGGCTGCCGGCCGCGATGACAGGCCGATGCCGCGCAGATCCGGCACGATGACCGTGTGATCTGGGACCAACTGGGCGGCGAGCGGCGCCCACATGTCTCCGGTTTCGCCAAAGCCGTGCAGCAAAACCACCGGCGGGCCCTTGCCGCCAATGCGGATATGAATTTTTGCGCCGTTGGCGGCGATGGTCCTGACCTTGAAGTCCCTTGGAAACGGCATGATCTGCGCAGAGGCGGTGGTGGACTTTCGCATCGGCTGAACTCTTGTTGGATCGGATGCCACAACCTTAGCGCGGCCGCGCGATGAATTCCATGCGCGCCTGATTGTGTCCGATGTTTTGCGGCGCGCGCTTTGCGGTGAAGCCGGCCGCCGCGAGTTTCTGCATCATGGTCGCTTCGCTATATCGGGTCAGCCCGTAATTCGTCCGCAGGCGCCAATAATCGGAAAACAAAGTGCGGGCGAGTCCAGTGATGGCGGCGCTGCAGAATCCGTTGGCGGCGCCAAACCGCAACAGCGCCGCGGCGTCAGTCGCGGCCGCCACTTGCGGCGGGATCACGTCGCTGACCACCAGCGTGCCACCGGCATCAAGCAACCGGTGAAACAGCGCCAGCAGGTCCGCCAGCACTTCCGGCGTCAGATATTGCGCGACCGAGTGCAGCACGATGAGATCGAGCGAACGATCCGGCAGACGCTTCACATCATCCGGTGCGAACGCGCGGATTTTCGCATTATCGGCAAAGCGCGCGGCGACGCCGGCGCACACGCCCGGTGCGCCTTCGCAAAGCAGAAGTTCGGCTGATGCGGCGGCAACAAGATCGGCGTGCAACGCTTCGCCGCAACCATAATCGAGCACGCGCGCCTGTGGCGACGGCACCAGCGCCGCGATCTGCTCCGCGATCAAGCGATAGTGGGTGTCCCGGTGCCGCGCATTGACGTAGATCGAGTGCGGTGTGTCCCAGAACGCCAGCCAGTTTATGGGCGCCATAACGTGACCAGCGGTCCTTTCGGTCCAAATGCCGGATCGGTGGCGGGCAGCGGCACCTTACGGATGGACGCCAGCGCCTTGGCGTGTTCCGCCTTGGTGGCGCGGCACAGATTGTACCTGCCGCTTGGCGGGTAGGCGCCGATGACGACAAGGTTGCGCGTCTGTGTGAGGCATTGATGGCCGGTGCCCGCCGGCAGGATGACAACGTCGCCAGGCGCGATCTTGATCTTTTCGCCGTTCTCGCCGCCGAACCTCACCGTGGCGCACCCGCGCGCCACACCCAACACCTCATGGATCATCGAATGGTAGTGCGCATAGGGAAAAATGCCGTTGCGCCACATATCGCCCCAGCCGTTTTCGCCGAATGTCTTTTCAATACGCTGCTCCGGATCCGGTGAGCCGGCAAGCTCGATCGCGTCGCGATACAGGATGAGCGGCAGGTCAGGATTGTTCGGAATCCGGCCATCGTCGGCGAACGTGCGGATGACTGGGGCGTGGTGCGTGATCGTAGTCAGCATAACCGGCTCTTTCGCCGCGCAGCGGCTCGAAAGTTCTAACTAATATCAGCTTTGAATTATCTAACCCGGCCGCAGACGTGAAGACCGTCTGAAAGGGCTAAGCCGCGCGTTTTTTGCCGGTGAGCGACCGAAGGCGGCGCACAGGCGTATTCTTGAGCCGCCGGACGGCCCGGCGTAGATCATAGGCTGCCTGCAGCCTCAGCCACATCTCGGCGGGCGGCGCTGAAAACGCCCTTTCCAGCCGCACGGCGATGTCAGGGGTGATTGGCGACTTGCCATTCACGATCTCGGAAAGCGTCTTGCGGCTGATGCCGATGGCCTTCGCGGTCTCGGTAACCGAAAGTCCGAGCGGCGCCAGTACATCCTCGCGCAGGTTTTCTCCAGGATGCGGCGGGTTGAGCATAGGCATGTCACGTCCTCAATGGTAGTCGACCAGATCGACATCCACGACATCGGTATCATCAAAACGAAAGACAACCCGCCAGTTTCCCGAAACGCTCACGCTCCAGAAACCCTTCAGGTCACCGGTTAGCGGATGCAGGCGCAAACCGGGAAAATTCATGTCTTGCGCGTTCCTCGCGTTATCGAGATCGGCGAGAATACGCGCAAGCTTTTTGCGATAGGCGGCGTGAATTTGCGATGCATCATCACGCTCGTATAAGCGTTTTAGTCCGCGGTGTCGGAAGCTGCGGATCATCCGGAATACTAGGATGTAACCCTTTGGGTGTCAAATTTCAGGAGTGGGCTACTTTGATTAAGGCGATGGCTCGTTATTGCTACGCCTATATCCGCCGGTTCCAAGATTAGGTGGACATAACGCGCCGGTTGCTTAGGCTTCCAATAGAGCACGCTGGCGCGGCTCGCGAGCTACTAGGTATCGGAAGCCGGTGAAGCGGCCGTATTTTCTGCGATGGCTTTGAAGGCGCCGCCGCAGCCCTCTCCGAAAGGGGTATCGGCGCAGCGATCCGCGATAGGTTCGCCCGACGTAAAACACATGCCCCTCCCAGTGGCCGTAGATGATGTAAACACCATCGTCATCCGGCACACCGGGGCATCCGCGGCGAAATGATCGGAGGGGCTGTCTCTATTAGATCGTCAAAAAGCGTCTTTATAAGCTCAGGCTCGTCAATCTCTTCGTTGCTCATGCTTTTGTGCCGCTTCCCAAGCCTCCAATAAATCCAAGATATCGCCAATCTCCCAAAGCCGCGACGTGACGCCAGTGGCCCATCGCAGGAGTTGTCCGGAGCGTCTTATGGATGCGAACGAAATTGTAATACATCGCGAACAACGGTCAGCCACTAGCCAATTTTTTAAACTGGATGCACTACCAATATACGCTTGTTAGGTGCGCTTGAAGTCCCGCATCATTTCGACGAAGCGGCCGAACAGATAATGACTGTCGCGCGGGCCGGGCGAGGCTTCGGGATGATATTGCACCGAGAACACCGGCCGGTCGTTGAGCGCCAGTCCGCAATTCGAGCCGTCGAACAGTGACACGTGGGTTTCCACGGCGTTCCCCGGCAGCGTCGCGCGGTCGACGGCAAAGCCGTGGTTCATCGATGTGATTTCAACCTTGCCGGTCTGCAGGTCCTTCACCGGATGATTGGCGCCGTGATGGCCCTGATGCATTTTCATGGTCTTGGCGCCGACGGCGAGGCCGAGCATCTGGTGGCCGAGGCAGATGCCGAACACCGGCAGCTTGGCGATGAGCGCGCGGATCACCGGCACGGCATATTCGCCGGTCGCCGCCGGATCGCCAGGACCGTTGGACAGGAAAACGCCGTCCGGCTTGAGCGCCAGGATGTCGTCGGCCGAAGTCTTGGCCGGTACCACCGTCACATTGCAGGCATGGCCCGCAAGCTGGCGCAGGATATTGCGCTTGATGCCGTAGTCGATGGCGACGACGTGATACTTCGCGTCGGTGCGCTCGCCGTAACCTTCGCCCCAAGTCCACGGCGTCTCGCTCCAGGTGAAGCGTTGACCGCTCGTCACCATCGGCACCAGGTCCATGCCGAGAAGGCCCGGCCACGCCTTGGCCTCGCGCTTGAGTGCGTCGAGATCGAAGCGGCCGGATGGCTCGTGGGCGATCACCGCATTCGGCATGCCCTTCTCGCGAATGAGCGCGGTCAGTGCCCGGGTATCGATGCCGGCGAGCCCGATGACACCGCGGCTGTTCAGCCAGGCATCGAGATGACGTGTGGCGCGATAGTTCGACGGCCGTGTGATCGCCGAATGCAGCACGATGCCGCGCGCGCCCGGCGTCGCCGCGAGATTGACGGTCTCGATGTCGGCCTCGTTGGTGCCGACATTGCCGATGTGCGGAAATGTGAAAGTGATGATCTGGCCGGCATAGGATGGATCGGTGAGGATTTCCTCGTAGCCGGTCATCGCGGTGTTGAAACAGACTTCGCCGACGGCGTGGCCCGTGGCGCCGAAGCCGATGCCTTCGAGCACGGTGCCGTCGGCCATGACCAGAAGCGCCGTGGGCTTGGGTTCGTCCCAAGGCGAGGACGATGCCGGTTGAGACTGCGGTTGTGTCGGCATGGGCGAGGGCCTACATGTTCCACCGCCCGCCGACCCGCGCGGGCGCTGTTGGGATGAGGCCATAGCCGTGTTGCGCGACGATATCAACAACGCGATGAAAGCAGCGATGAAAGCCGGACAGGCACGGCGCGTTTCGACGCTGCGCCTCATCAATGCCGCCATTCTCCAGCGCGAGACCTCCGGACCCGAGAGGCTGAAATTATCCGACCCTGAAATCCTCGACGTCATGGGCAAGATGATCAAGCAGCGCCAGGAATTGATGGAAATCTACGACAAAGCCGGCCGCGCCGAGCTTGCCGCCCAGGAGCGCGAAGAGATCGACATCATCTCCGCCTATCTGCCCAAGCAGATGTCGGATCGTGAAGCCGGCCACGCCATCTCCGCGCTGCTCAAGGACATCGAAGCCGAGACGATCAAGGACATGGGCCGCGCCATGGCGGCGCTGAAGGAGCGATTCGCCGGCCGCATGGATTTTTCCAAGGCGAGCGCGGTAGTAAAGAAGCTGCTCGCTGGGTCGCCATAACCCGCTGGCGTATCCGCGCAAAATTTGGAGAGCGTCACGCGCGGTTCGAAACTTCGATGCACGTTCATCGGTGGCGGTTGCCGGAGTTTGGCCCAACCAATCCCGCTCGGGTGTTTTTCAAATAGCCTCCACAAGGCCAGCGCGATGGTGAAGAAACCACTATCCTGGGCGCCATAGACATTTGCGTCAGTCCGCGTGGCCTGCTTTGGCAGGACAAGCCTAGTATTTTGTTTTCATACACCGTGAAGTTTTACGAGGCGCTCATGCTGATCCGCATCGGGTGCTCGCAATAAAGGAACACGCAAACAATTTGAATCAAACTTTCCGCGCGAGAACAAGAATTGAAACGGGCGCGGGGTGTGCGGTGCGAGTATTAAAATATTTACCGAGTGCGATCGCAATCGCGTGGACGGTCGGAACGCCGGCGTTTGCGGCCGATGAATCCGCGCTGCCATCACTGTTGCCAATCACCGAAAGCGCCGCACCATTGCCGCCCAGTCTGCGGGGGTTGGATGATTATGAAGTAACCGGCTCGGCGCCGCCGCCTGCCCCGGCGCCCACGTTCGCGGACAGGTTCGGTCTGCTGCCCGGTTACCAATCCGTCGGTCCGGCAAATTTCATGAACTGGCGCGGCTTCTATGTCGGCGGTCAGTTTGGCTACAGCGATGGCAGCGCCGATTTCAGCAAATCAACCCAGGCGCCGATCGCCTACAGTCTGCGTGAACTAACGCTGGAGAATGAGTTTGCTCCGTCCAATTGGCCTGTTCTGGGCACGGCCAACCACGGGGCGGCCGGCTTTGGCGGCTTCGTCGGCTACAACACCCAATTCGAGCAATTTGTCCTCGGGGTCGAGGCCAACTACGACCAGGCTTCTCTCTCCTTCTTCGCACCAAATTCGCCAATCGGGCGCATTACGCCGGCGGACAGTGGAGGTAACAATTACCTCGTCACCATTACTGGCAGCGGCACGATAACGGATCTCAACTTTGGCACGCTACGAGCGAGGGCCGGCTGGGCCCTCGGCAATTTCCTGCCCTATGCGTTCGTCGGCGTCGCGATCGGACGGGCCAATGTCAACATTACGGAAACCACCTCGGGACAGCAGAACCCGCCCGCCTCCGGCTCTTGCAGCTCCGCCAGCACGCCGCCCTGTATCGCCTTTTCGGCTACCGGCACCGCCGGAACGAACTCAGAGTGGCTCTACGGCGGCACCATCGGAGCTGGTTTGGATGTTGCGCTCACCCAGAACATATTTTTGCGCGCCGAATATGAATACATCCAGTTCGCGCCGGTAGCGGCCACGATCGTGAGTATCAATACTGGGCGCGTCGGCGCCGGCATCAAATTCTAGCGCGCGATCAATTCTGAACGCGGCTCGTCGCGGCGGCCGCTAATGTTCGCCGCGCGAGAATCCGACCGCGATCAACGATGCAAGCGCCATGACGATGACGGCAGCACCGTAAACGTTGGCGGCAATGGTCAGCCCCACGATCGGCGCCAGAAATCCAGTCAGCACCGCGGGCAGACTGAACGAGAGATAGCCTTCGACATAAAAGGCCGACAGCAGGCCGGCGCGTTCATGCGTTTTCGCGAGCGGCAGCACCGTGCGCATGGTGCCGGAAAACGTCGCGCCGAATCCCGTCCCCGACACGATCGTGCCGGCGAGCATCAGCCAGACGAGTTGGGCATGAACGCCGGCGAGCGTGATCGCGACGCCCGTCGCCAGCGCAGCGATGCCGCCACCGAGTATCCGGCTGGCGGGAACAGAACGCAGCGACAACACGGCGAGCGCGCCGCTAAACGTCAAAGCGCTCACCACGAGGCCGCCGACCAGCGGCGAGGTAACGCCCGTGGCGGCGCGGACCAGCGCCGGCATCAGTGAAAAATAGAAGCCGCCCAGCGCCCAAGTGGCGATTGTCACCGGCGTCACCTGGACCAGAGCGCCGCGCGCCTGCGGCGGAACGCTGACATGCGGACGCAAGGACGCAATCGCTCCGGTCTTGGGTTGCGCCGTTTCGGGCATGTGCCAGAGCACCAGCGCCTCGGTGGCCGAGAGCAGCAGCAGGAAGAAATAGACAAGCTGGCCTGGATAGGGCGCGTAGCTGACAAGGGCGGCGGCGCCGAGACTGCCGACGGTCATGCCGCTGAACGCGGTGACGCTGTTCAAAACCGGTCCGCGGCTTCGATCGGTGTCGAGGATCGCCGCGCCCAGCGTTGCGGTCGCAAGCCCGGTGGCAAAACCCTGCACGGCGCGTGCGGCGACCAGAGTCATCGCGGAGTCGGCCGTCATGAACATGGCCATCGCGGCGATGTTCAACAGCAGCGCAGCGAGAATTGCTGGCCGCCGTCCGATGTAGTCAGACAGCGAGCCGACGGTCAGCAAAGCCGTCAACAGGCTCAGCGCGTAGGCGGCGAAGATGATTGTCACCACGAAGGGCGTCAGGCCAAAACTTTGCTGATACAGGTGATAGAGCGGCGTCGGCGCCGCGCCGCTGGCGGCAAAGGTCATGGCGGCGATCACCGCGGCGACGGTTGTGACCGCGTTCGAAAGCGATGCGCGCGGCTGTTGGCGCACACATACGGTACAGGTGCTCATGGCTTGCTCCATTTTGAGAAGGTGTTGCGGGGTGCGCCGTCTCAGAGCTTCGAACCGCCGTCGACGGCGATGATATCGCCGGTGATCCAGCGCGCCTCGTCCGAAACCAGGAATGCGATGACCGAAGCAACGTCGTCGGCCTGGCCAATCCGCTTGAGTGCTTGCATGCCCTTCACCACCGTGCGGCCTTCTTCGGTCTTGGTGAAGTTCGACATGTCGGTGTCGATCACGCCCGGGGCGACGGCGTTGACGCGGATGCCGCGCGGGCCGAACGCGGATGCGAAATATTTCACCAGCGTATTGATGGCGCCTTTGGTGCTGGCATAGGCCGACAATGTTCCGACCGCCGCGCGCGCGCCGAGCGAGGACAGGAACACGATGGCGCTGCCGTCGCCCATGATCGGCAGCAACTGCTGCAGCAGAAAGTATGGAGCGCGGACATTGACGGCGAACAGGCTGTCAAAATCCTTGACCGTCATGGTCTCAAATGTCGTCGCATTCGAAATCCCGGCATTGGACACGAGGATATCGAGCCGATCGCCAACGAGGTTGCGGACCTGGGCGGCAAGCACATGGGCGCCGTCGGGCGCGGTGAGATCGGCGGCAATGGCGTCGGCACGGCCGCCCGCGGCGCGGATTTGATCGACCACGGTTTTGGCTTCGCCAGCATTGCGGCCGTAGTGGACGATGACGCGGGCGCCGGCGGCGGCGAGCGCTACCGCGGTGGCGCGGCCCATACCGCGTGACGCGCCGGTCACGAGGGCAATCTTGTTGGCGAGATTGGTCATGGCGGTCTCCTTGAGGCTCGGTTGGACGAAGCCATCAGGCATCGTCGCTGGGCATGAAAATGGCCTTGCGCTTGCCTTTGGACAAAGACTTTGTATGTTCAAGCCATGCTTTTGAAGTATGGATAGGCCATGGAATTGCGGCATTTGCGCTATTTCATCGCGGTCGCCGAGGAGGGCAGCCTGACCAATGCCGCCGCGCGGCGGTTGCACACCGCGCAGCCGTCGCTCAGCCGGCAAATCCGCGATCTGGAGCTGGAGGTCGGCGTCAAATTGCTGGAGCGCGGCGCGCGCGGCGTCGAACTGACCACAGCGGGCCGCACCTTTCTCGATCATGCCCGGCTGGCATTGCTTCAGGTCGAAGCCGCCGGCGAAGCGGCGCGCCGGGCCGCGCAGCCCGAAAAGGCGGCGTTCGTCATCGGCTTCCTCGCCGGCCAGGAATTGGTGTGGCTGCCGGAGGCGCTGCGCATCCTGCGCGAGGAACAGCCGGGCATCGAAATCACACTCGCCAGCCAGTCTTCGCCGGAACTCGCCGGCGCGCTGATGCGCGGCAAGGTCGACGTGGCGTTTCTGCGCCGCGAAGCGCAGGCGCCGGGGCTGGCTTTCAAGTTTTTGGTCAAGGAACCGCTCGTTGCCGTGCTGCCAACCGGTCACCGCCTGGCCGCGCATGCGAAAATCCGCCCGCAAGATCTCGCCGGCGAGACCTACGTCTCGCCGACCCGCGTGGCGCCGGTGCTCAAGTCCGTCATCGAAAGCTACGCGGCCAAGGTGGGCATCGCGCTGAAGACGCAATACGACGCCGAGAATATATCCTCGGTGCTGTCGCTGGTGACGTCGACCGGCGGCGTTACTTTGATGCCGCTCTACGTGCGGTTGATGATGCCGCCTTCGGTCGTGGTCCGGCCGTTGCAGGGCGAGCCGCCGACGATTGATCTGGTCATGGGTTACAGCCGCTCGAACACCTCGGCGCTGGTCAAGCGCTTTGTGTCGCGCGCCGACGAATTGGTCGCGGGCGTTGTGTCAAAGAGCGGCCTCGACGGTTCCGGGGTGCAACGACGGGTCTGATTTCGACGCGTTTCGGCGCTGCGCCTCATTAATGCTGCGGTACTTCAGCGCGAGACCTCGGCGCCGAACGGCCCCGCGAGGCGTATTCGCCTCTTGGACGTCTCGCACTACTAATGATCATAATGAAAGTTCACCGTGCATTCTCCGTCCTTGATTCCGGACCGAACGCGATCGGCATTGCGCCTCAGAAGAAATCCGGCCAGCAGGCGGGCGCCGTCCTCGCGGTCGCGAATTTGTTCGGTGGAGGGTCGTTCTTCCGGGAGTTCAAGCCGCTCACCGGGATACGTGACGGCGATCTCCATGTTGTATTCGTCAAAGCTCGCGCGCACGGCCATTGTCCCGGTTTGCCAGCAAGTCTCCGCGATGGCTTCGATGAGTTGAATTACGCCGAAACTCGCCCGAGTAGTCACGTCCTGACGGGCTCCCCAAGCCTTGCCCTGCTCGACGAAAAAATTCTCAATTTTCTGCGGATCGATGTGCTCCCGTTCCACGTCAAACGTCGTGGTCTTGCGCACACCAATTCGAAATACGAGGTTCAACACCAAAGCGATGGCGGTCGACGCCACCAACGAAGAGCCGGCGACCTCCGCGATCTCACTCGGCATCAAGTTCACGCTATTGGGAAAAACCTCGATCATGAGTCCGCCCAGAATGCTGAGGCCGAGTACGAAGGTGCGCCGCGTATCAAGCATGCGCGACATCATGACCTGAAGCCCGTTGATCAAAATGAAGGTGACGGCGTACATCAGCGCGGACACCACGACGGCGCGAGGCATGATCGCCAGAAGGGCGGTCAGTTTCGGACAAAAGCCCAGCAGAAAAAAAATCGCAGCTGCCGCTACCGCGATATTGCGGCTGGCAACGCCAGTCGCGGAAGCAAGGCCGGCGCTCGGCGTTGAGGTATTAACCCCTCCGGCAGTCCCCGCGAGTCCGGCAATCATGGTCGCCAATCCGTCACTGAGCACGCCACGCGTTATCGAGCGCATATCGGGTCGGACCCAGTTCGCGTCGTTCATCTTCTCGCAGATCGTCAGCGTGCCCGCGGCCTTCATTGCTGCAGCAAGACTGGCGATCGCGAATGGCGCGGCGAGCGTGGGGTTGAACGACCAGCCGACGTGATCGAAGTGGGGAATTCCCAGCCAACCTGCCTGCGCGACGATTGCCCACAGTGCGGGGTTCAATAAACCAGCCGCCGCGGCGGCAGCGTAGCCGATAGTGATTCCGATCAACGCGCACAACATGCGCGCCAGACCTTTGGCCCAGACGTTCAGCGCGGTCATGCTCCCGAGTGTCATAGCCGCGACCAGCCACTCGGCCGAACTCACAGGTGTGGCGGCCGGACCCAGCAAAGTGCGCAGACCCGCAAGACCCGCCGCTACGCCGAGCATGAATATGACCAGCCCGGAAACTTCCACAGGGAGAAACTTGCGGAGCCGATTGAGCATTGGCGCGACGAGTGCCTCCAACGCACCGGCAAAAATCGTCATGCCGAAGACCAATGGCAAGCCGCCGATGCGCGCCGCAATCAGGCCAGGTGCGAAATAGCTCGCCGTGAACGTCGAGGGCAGCATGTAGCCGGATCCGACCGGCCCGAGCCGAAGCACCTGGATAAGGGTACCAATGGAAAGTACGATCATGCCGACCGAGAGCAAATTTTCCACCAGCGATATCGGAGCGTCGACCGCGCGGCAGATCAGCAATGGGTATACGAGATTGATCGAGATCAATCCGACGTGCTGAACTCCATTCGATAATGCGATAACAATATTCGGCCGGTCGTCTGCATTGTAAATCAGCGAGGAGGGCTTCTTGGCAGTAGCCGGGAGGATCGGTGCGCCATAGGCGCGTTCGAGGAAAGTGCGTATCGGATTGCCGCTTCGTTGCCCCTGCCGTTGTTCGCCCGGCGTTATAACAACCTTGCCCTCCAACGCAGCATTCATTGCACGCTCGCGATGCCATCTTCACGCGAGAGGAAGACCGGCAAAAGCTCGCTGAAAGCACCAATTTCGAACAAACGCTTCACTTCGCCCGCTATGCCGCATAGCGCCAACTTGCCGTTTTTCTCCTGGGTTGTCTTTTTTGCGATGAGGAGCTGTCGGAAACCGGCGCTGCTGATGTAAGTGATGCTGTGAAGGTCGATGACGATATGCTCCCGGCCGGCATTCAATAATTTCGCCAGGCACTCGCCGAAATCCTTGGCAGTCACACTGTCGATGCGGCCGCGCGGCTCCAGAATGGTTACGGGACCTGCCGTTTGTTCAATAACTTCCATCATCGTCTCCTTCCAGGCCCCCCGGCTCAACCTATCCGCTTGCGCATTTCCAGACGGTTGATTCCTTTTTCGCGCACGTAACGTACATCGTCCATCAGGTTCTTGATGAAATGGACGCCAAAGCCGCTGTCTCGGTCGGGTGAAGTGAGATCCAGTGCGGGGACCGACAGCGGATCGAAGGGCCGGCCGTCATCCTCTACGGTCGCGGCGACACTGCCCGATTCATAGTCCAGTCGCACCAGGATCGAGTGATCGCGAACGTCGCCATAGGCGTATCGTATGATATTGCTCAGAGCCTCATCGAGCGAAACGCCCAACGCGACGAGCAATTGATCGGATAGATTATGCGTCAGGCAAAATTGGCTGACGATCTCGGCCACCGACTCGACCTCGGCAATGCGGTTTCGGATTCGAGTTTCGACGCGGCGAGCGTCCATTGGCATTACCCGGCTTTATAAACAGGCTATATTACAGTTGGAATTCGACTTGGTATCAACCAGTAAAACGATGTGAATGACCTCCCGCACGGCGGCAACGGCCAGCCGGACCGTTTAGCACGCTTGGCTCAAAGGACGCCGGAACTCCGCTGATGATCGCCATGAATGCAGCGAAACCGGAGGCGACGGCCATCGATCTGCTGCGCGAGCATGTGACGCTCGGTGGGCTTCCCGAAGCCGCCCTCAAGACGCTTCTCGATAACAGCGAGTTAGTTCGCTTCGCGCCCAACGAGATTATGCTGCAGCAAGGTGCGCCCAGCGATTTTGCGTTATTCATCGTAGCCGGTGAAGCCGACATTCTGGTCCAAACTTCGTACGGTGATATTCACATCGCCCACAGCTCGCCTGGAATGATGATGGGCGAGATCGGCGCGTTCGCCCATGTGCCCCGGATCGCTACCGTGCGGGCCCGCACGACGCTCGATGCCCTGCGGGTCGAACGCAGGCAATTGCTTGAGCTCGGCCGCACCAATCCTCAGCTCCTGTTGTTTGTCGTCGGTCAACTCGGCGAGCGAATGTCGCGGCTCAATCGGGCTATCGGGTTCTACACCAATGCGCTGAGCGCGCTTGAGTCAAACGATTTGGACCCGAAGCTGCTCGACGAATTGCGCAATCCGTTGCCGGAGCTCGTTGACTTTTCGCAATCATTTCTCCGGCTCGCCGAACAGATCACGATCAAGCGCCAGCGTTTCGAAGAAATGGCAAATGCCGCGGCAATCCAGCGCGCAATGCTGCCGCGCCCATTCAAGCCCGAGAAGGCCTTTGCGGCGATCGATCTGCACGGTGAACTGCATCCGGCGCGCGAAGTCGGCGGCGATTTCTTTGACTACTTCGCGATCGACGACAGGCGGATCGCTGTCAGCATTGGCGACGTGTCCGGCAAGGGCGTGCCCGCTTCCCTGTTCATGGCAATGACCCAGTCCCTGATGCGGCTCATGATCCGGGAGGGCGGCGACCTGGCAACGGGAATCGCCCGGGTCAACAGTTTGCTTGCCGCCAACAACGAGGAGTCGATGTTCGCGACGGCATTTTGTGCGGTCATCGACGTCGAAACGGGCGAGGTTACTTACAGCAACTGCGGACATAACGCGCCGCTACTGTTGCGGCGCGGTGCCACGATCGACCATCTGACGCCGACTGGACCGCCACTGGCGGCGAGCGCGGAGGCGACGTTCAAGACATCGACCCGGCGTCTGTTGGCGGGTGATCGCTTGATCCTGTTCAGCGATGGTGTGCCCGAAGCGACCTGTCCTGCCGGCGATTTTTTCGGCGACCAGCGGTTCGAACTGACTGCGCTTGAGTTCGCCGAAGTGGCGGCCAAGGATCTTGTGCGTGGCATCGTCGACAGGGTGACGAAATTCGAGAACGGGTCGCCGCGAAATGACGACATTGCTTGCCTCGGCGTGGTCTACCGGGGCCCTGATGTCGAATAAAAATGTTTTCTTGCAGTACGGTGTATCTGGAAAACGACAGAGTGCCGCCAAGAAATGACGGGGAAGAAACACGATGCCGGAATGTCCCATTCGCGGGTTGCGCAGTGTCGAGATGGTCGCCACCAATCTCGAGGAAGCCGCGCGCTTCTACGAGTCGGTGTGGAATCTCACTCTTACAGAGAAGCGCAACGACGCGGCCTATTTCCGCGGCACCGCCGGCTACCATCACATCATCGGCCTGCATCGTGGTGCGCAGCCAGCGGTGGTGCGTATCGTGTTCGATGTCGCCGGGAGGCCCACGGTCGATGCTCTACATAAGGCGGTCGTTGCGGCGGGCTGCAATGCGACTGCGCCGGCGGCGCTCACGATCCCCGGCGGCGGTTATGGCTTCGGCTGCAAGGACCCGGACGGCCGCAACCTCGCCTTCGTCTGCGACTGCGCCGACCACGCCGACAACGAGGATCGCCCCGACAAGCCGCGCAAGATCGTCCACGCCAATCTCAATATGCGCGACCACGACGCGACGATCGCGTTCTTCACCAAAGTGCTCGGCTTTCGCATCGTCGACGAGAACACGCCGCTCACGTTTTTGCATTGCGCGAACAGCGATCATTGTTCGATCGTGATGTGCAAGATGGATTTGGCGACGCTCAATCACATCGCCTTCGACGTGCCGGATATCGATTCGGTGATGCGCGGCATGGGGCGGATGAAGGACAACGGCTATCCGATCGAATGGGGTCCGGGCCGCCACGGGCCGGGGAATAATGTGTTCGCCTATTTCTGCGGGCCCGACGAAGTGCCGCTTGAATATGCCGCCGAGGTTTTACAGATCGACGACAGCTATGCGACCCACGACACCCATTACTGGAAGTATACCGCCGGCCGCTCGGAACTCTGGGGCCTCACCGCGCCGCGCTCGGCGCGCTATTACCGGGTGCAGCGGCTGTTCGGCTACACGGCGGACGGCTGGCGGGTTTCTGAACATCCGCCCCCGCGATAGCGGGGGAGGGGGACCACGCGGAGCGTGGTGGAGGGGGCGCAGGCGTTCGAGAAAATCCAGGAGCGTTAGGAGAAGCGTCCACGCAAGCGCCCCTCCCACCGCACTTCGTGCGGTCCCCCTCCCCGCTATCGCGGGGCGGGAGACACCCCTGTGGATAGCCGGGACAATCGCAGAGGCCCTCATCTTCGCTTCCCGGGCGCGCTACCCTATCTGCCGAATCACCATGCGCTTCACGCCGCAATTTCTGGATGAGCTGCGGGCGCGGCTTCCGGTCTCGGAAGTCGTCGGCCGGCGCGTGAAGCTGCGCAAGGCGGGCCGGGAATGGAAAGGCCTGTCGCCGTTCAACAAGGAAAAGACGCCATCGTTCACGGTCAGCGACCAAAAGGGCTTCTATCACGACTTTTCTTCCGGAAAGCACGGCAACATCTTCGACTTCGTCATGGAAACCGAGGGCGTGAGCTTTCCGGAAGCGGTCGAGCGTTTGGCGCAGATGGCCGGATTGCCGGTGCCGCAGAGCACGCCCGAGGCGGAAGCACGCGAGGAGCGCCGCAGGACGCTGAACGACATCGTCGAACTGGCGGCGAAATTCTTCGAGACGACGCTGGCGTCGCGTAACGGCGCGCGCGGCCGCGGCTACCTCGCCGATCGCGGATTGGCCTCGGCGACCCAGCTCAAATTCCGCCTCGGCTATGCGCCGTCCGATCGATACGCGCTGAAGGAGCATCTCGGCGCGGCAAAAATTCCGGTCGAGGACATGATCGAAGCCGGCCTCCTCGTCACCGGCGAAGACATCGCGGTGCCCTATGACCGCTTCCGCGACCGGGTCATGTTCCCGATCAGCGACTGGCGCGGCCGGGTCATCGCCTTCGGCGGCCGCGCGCTCGAGAAAGAAGTCTCGGCGAAATACCTTAATTCGCCGGAGACGCCGCTGTTTCATAAAGGCGCGACGCTCTACAACATCGCCGCCGCGCGAAAAGCCGCCCACGAAGGTGCGCGAGTCATCGCCGTCGAAGGCTATATCGACGTCATCGCCATGGTCACCGCCGGCTTCGAGGCCACCGTCGCGCCGCTCGGCACCGCGCTCACCGCCGATCAACTCGCTCTCATGTGGCGGCTCAACGACGAGCCGATCCTGTGCTTCGACGGCGACGGCGCCGGCCGTCGCGCCGCCTACCGCGCCATCGACATCGCGCTGCCGCTGATCAAGCCCGGCAAGAGCCTGAAATTCGCCAGCCTGCCCGACGGCCAGGATCCCGACGATCTCGCCCGCTCCGGCGGCCGCGACGCTATCGAGGACGTGCTCGGCGCGGCGCGCCCGCTGGCGGCGATGCTGTGGCAGCGCGAGAGCGAGCAGGGAGCGTTCGACACGCCGGAGCGGCGCGCCGCGCTTGAGGCGCGGCTGAACGAAGTCACCGGCACCATCGCCGACGAAACCGTGCGCCGCTACTACCGGCAGGATTTCTCGGCGCGGTTGCGCCAGCAGTTCGCGCCGGCGAGTTTTTCGTCGCGCGACGGTGGACCGCGCCGGCAGAATTTCGGCGGCAATCCTTTCGGGGGCAATTCTTTCGGCGGCAAGCCGCGGTTCGGCGGCGGCAAGGCGCAGCCGCTGTCGCCCAAGGCCGCCTTCCGCGCCAACGAAACCTATGTGGCGGCGAGCCCGCACCTTGCCACGAGCCCGGTGCATCGCGGCCACCGCACCGCGATCCCGCGCGGCGAGGCGCTGATCCTGCTCGCCGCCATCAACCACCCCTGGCTGCTGCACGACCACATGGAGGAACTGGCCGAGTCCGAGTTCAGCCATGTTGACACGCAAAAGCTCAAAGGCGCGCTGATCGACGTGTTCGCCCACCATTCCGCCGGCGACTTCAGCCACGAGGGCGAGGCCGATCGCGTGGCCTTGCTGGCGGAACTGGAACGGGCCGGTGTCGCGCAGCTCTTGACTCGCGTCGAGCGCTCGATCACCACGCCCTCGGTCTGGGGCGCGCGGGCGGACGCCGGCGCGGACGATGTTTTAGCGACATGGAAGCAGCTTGTTGCCTTGCATCGGCAATGGCATTCCCTAACTAGGGAGCTTAAGGACGCAGAACTGGCCCTCGGGCAGGATAATTCCGAGGCGAACTACACGCGGCTCCTCGATGTGAAGGCCCGGCTGTCCACGCTTGATGGCACGGAGGCCTTGATCGAGGGTTTTGGCGCTTCGTCGGGCCGGCCGGCCAGATCGTTGTAGCTTTTCCTCCCCCTGAAACGGGGGAGGTCGGCGTCCGCAAGGATGCCGGGTAGGGGTTTGGGACGCTCGCACTGACCCCCACCCAACCCTCCCCCGTTAGAGGGGGAGGGCTAAGGTGCTGGAGCCCTTTACCTCTTAGGCGCGAGGGCCGAAAGTTGGGACCAGGAGTTGAGTTGAATATGGCGGCAGGGGAAACGGAGGTCGCCCCGGCCATCGTGGTTAGTCGGAGCTTAACGCGCCCCTGACACAGTCTGGGCCTCGATTCGGGTGGTGCGGCATGGGTCAATCCCCTGGTGCACCCTTTTTAGTCATCGCCGCCCACCGAGACTCACCGCATAGGGTAGGGGGCGACGTTTCAAGTTCCCCCTCCTGCGGCGGCCGGACGGGGCAAGGCGCAGGCCTACAGGGCGTTGGAGATACATGAGCATGGCAACCCAGAAGAGCGCGGCCACCAAGATTGTAGCGAAACCGGCCAAGGCCGCCCCGCAGAATGGCGGCGAAACGCCCGAGAAAGAGGGCGCCGAGAGCCCGGACGCACCGCTGCCGCTGCTCGACCTGTCCGACGCCGCCGTCAAGAAGATGATCAAGGGCGCCAAGAAGCGCGGCTACGTCACCTATGAACAGCTCAACGCCGTGATGCCGTCGGAGGAGGTCACCTCCGAGAAGATCGAAGACATCCTGGCGATGATGAACGAGATGGGCATCAACGTCGTCGAGAACGAAGAGGCCGAGGCCGACGGCGACGAGGAAAAGGACGAGGCCGAGGAAGAGGAGAGCGAGAGCGGCGAGCTGGTCGAGGTCACGCCGAAGCCGATCGCCAAGTCCGAGGCCAAGGAACCGTCCGAGCGCACCGACGACCCGGTGCGGATGTATCTGCGCGAAATGGGCTCGGTGGAGCTGTTGTCGCGCGAGGGCGAAATCGCCATCGCCAAGCGCATCGAGGCCGGCCGCGAGGCGATGATCGCGGGGCTGTGCGAAAACCCGCTCACCTTCCAGGCCGTCATCATCTGGCGCGACGAGCTCAACGAAGGAAAAGTCTTTCTCCGCGACATTATCGATCTGGAAGCGACCTATGCGGGCCCCGACGCCAAGCAGGTCGCGCCGCCGATTCTCGGCCCCGATGGCCAGCCGATCCACCCGGGCGGCATCGCGCCTGGCCCCGGCGCGCCCGGCTACATGCCGCCGCAACCGGTGGCGCCGCCGTCGGCACCGCCCGGCGCGACACCGTTCAAGCCCATGGGCGCGAACGGCGGCGCACCCGGCGCCGGCGAGGAAGGTTCGGAAGAAACCCCGATCAGCGATTCCGATCTCGACGAGGACGAACTCGAGAATTCGATGTCGCTCGCCGCGATCGAGGCCGAGCTGAAGCCGAAAGTGCTGGAGACCTTCGACAACATCGCCGACGCCTTCAAGCGGCTGCGCCGCCTCCAGGAGCTCGACATCCAGGGCAAGCTGCACAACGAGACGCTGTCGCCGGCGCAGGAGCGCAAGTCGCGCAAGCTCAAGGAAGACATCATCCAGGAGGTGAAGTCGCTCCGCCTCAACCAGGCCCGCATCGATGCGCTGGTCGAGCAGCTCTACGACATCAACAAGCGGCTGGTCAGCCACGAGGGCCGGCTGATGCGGCTGTCGGAAAGCCACGGCGTCAGCCGCGAGGATTTCCTGCGCAACTATCAGGGCACCGAGCTCGATCCGCGCTGGCTCAACCGCGTCTCGAAACTGTCCGCCAAGGGCTGGAAGAATTTCGTCGCCCGCGACAAGGACCGCATCAAGGAACTGCGCACCAACATCCACACGCTGGCGAGCGAAACCGGCCTCGAGATCGGCGAGTTCCGCAAGATCGTCCACATGGTGCAGAAGGGCGAGCGCGAAGCGCGCCAGGCCAAGAAGGAAATGGTCGAAGCCAACCTCCGCCTCGTCATCTCCATCGCCAAGAAATACACCAACCGCGGCCTGCAATTCCTCGACCTGATCCAGGAAGGCAATATCGGGTTGATGAAGGCGGTCGACAAATTCGAATACCGCCGCGGCTACAAGTTCTCGACCTATGCGACGTGGTGGATCCGCCAGGCCATCACCCGCAGCATCGCCGACCAGGCGCGCACCATCCGCATCCCGGTGCACATGATCGAGACCATCAACAAGATCGTGCGCACCTCGCGCCAGATGCTCAACGAGATCGGCCGCGAGCCGACGCCCGAAGAGCTCGCCGAAAAGCTCGGCATGCCGCTCGAGAAGGTGCGCAAGGTCCTCAAGATCGCCAAGGAGCCGCTGTCGCTCGAAACGCCGATCGGCGACGAAGAGGATTCGCACCTCGGCGATTTCATCGAGGACAAGAACGCCATCCTGCCGATCGACGCCGCGATCCAATCGAACCTGCGCGAGACCACGACGCGGGTACTGGCCTCGCTCACCCCGCGCGAAGAGCGCGTGCTGCGCATGCGCTTCGGCATCGGCATGAACACCGATCACACCCTGGAAGAAGTCGGCCAGCAGTTTTCGGTGACCCGCGAGCGCATCCGCCAGATCGAAGCCAAGGCGCTGCGCAAGCTGAAGCATCCGTCGCGGAGCCGGAAGCTGCGCAGCTTCCTCGACAACTAATCATCCGCCCCCGCGAAGCGGGGGAGGGGGACCGCGCTCTTGCGCGGTGGAGGGGGCGTCTGACCAGACGCTTCGTTATCGCTGATGCCTCATCCTGAGGTGCCCGCGCGAAGCGCGGGCCTCGAAGGACGGCGGCCCGGAGCGCTCCGATGCCGACCATTTCCTGGTTCTACGGGATCGCGATTCGGATGTACGTTTTGGACCATCCGCCGCCGCATTTCCAAGCCGTTTATGGCGAGCATGAAGCGAATGTTTCCATTGAGACGGGCGAGGCCATCGCCGGGAAATTGCCACTAACGGCTGCTCGTTTGGTCAAACAATGGACGCTCGCGCATCAGGCCGAATTGAAGTCGAATTGGGACCGCGCCCGTGCTAAACTTCCACTTGAAAAGATAGCGGGTCTCGATGCTGGCTAAGATCACACGTCTCGAAAAACTCGGCGGCTTTCTGCTGCGCGTCAGCTTCAACGACGGGAGCACGGGGGTGCACGATTTTACCGCGCTGGTTCATGAGCCAGGGCCCATGCTGGAGCCATTGCGCGATGAGAATTATTTCGCACGCGTCTTTCTTGAATTCGGTGCCCCAACATGGCCGAACGGCTTCGATATGGCGCCGGAATGGCTGCGGCGGGAAATGGCTGCGGCCGGCGAGCTTAGCCGCGAAGCGGCGGAGTGAGCTGTGAACGTCGAAGGTCCGGATATCGAGGAGGATTTGCGGCGCCTCCGCGAGTTCGAGCGGACCCGAATGGGCGTACCTTGGGAGGAGGTCAAAGCCTGGATGGAGAGTTGGGGCAAGCCGAACGAGCTTCCAAGGCCTAAGCCCCGCAGAATTGATTGAGTTTTACCCGTCACACTGAGAGCCTGTCCTCGGGCGTGGCCCGAGGATGCCCGCGCCGAAGGCGCGCTCGAAGGACGACGGCCCGGACGCTGCGGCCGCTCATCCTTCGAGGCTCGCAAACGCTCGCACCTCAGGATGACGGATCATTCAGCCGGGGTTTTTTCTTCAGGATACAGCCCGCGACCTCTAGTCAGGGAATGCTTTCGATGACCGTTGTCGTCCGGGCAAGGCACTCGTCTGCGAGACGTTTCCAGTTTTCCTGAATGTCGAGTTCGGCGAGTTCTTGACTGAGGTAATCTCCCGGGAGATTCGCCAATCTGGTGAGAATATCCCTCTTCACGTGGCTTGCGTGACGAAGGTTTGATCGCAGCAAATCGTGATGAAGCGAATCGACGACCGCGATGTCGAATATGTCCCGAACCTTCAACGAGCCCGCGCGGTAGAAGAGCTTCTTCAGCGCTATTTCGACGGGATGCTCGACCTCGATCTCGGTTGACTCGTCGTCCTGCTCGTCTGGAATCCGCATCGATTCGCAAGCCAGGTCAGTAATCGGTGCGGCCACGATGAAGTCGATTTCACCCTCCGGGTAAACCAGTTTCAGATGATTTGGGAACTCGTCATAGGTGTCGCACGCCCAAACGTCCTCTCCGCCCAGACGAGGAGAAAGGATCGGAATATATTGCAGATCCGATATGAAAGCGTCGATGTCCTTGCTCAAGCGGTGACCGGTATGAAGCATAAGGGCGGTCCCGCCTCCGAGAACCCACTCAGGAACCGCGCTTCCTTTGTCTCGAAGACGGGCGAGGCCGTCGATGGTTCGACCGAGGAGAAGGCGCCACTGGGACAAGGTCGGTCTCCAAATCCGGGTTCTGCTCACCGGTCCTTTTTCTCATTGCGAGATAAGCCTTGGCGAGCTTTGACCTTGAGATACCGTGTTGGTCGGCAAATTTAAACACCAGCCCCGGCGCGACGTCGGTAAAGAACGTCGCAATGTGAACCAGCCATCGGTCGAGATCGAGCCCGGCGAGGCAATTCTGCAAGGTCGCCGCATCGATACTTCGTTTGTATGGGGCGTTGACCGTGGCCAGGACAAGTTTGTCCACGGCATCCGGCGTGAGGCGGGGCCCTGCGGGAGCCTTTGTCAGCTCGCGGATATGGGCAGCCACCGCGGCCGGATAAGCGGCGAGATGACCCGTGATGTCCTTGCCCTGGATCCGAACGAACTCGTCCAGCGACATCATCACGTACCGAGGCTTGTCGTGATACGTGAGAAAGACAGGTCCCATCAGCGCCGCTTTTTGAATTTCGGCGGGATTCCGCTGGAGTTCCGAAGCCGCAAAAGACTGCATTGCCTTAAAATATATAAATTATGTATTTTGTCAAGCAATCATTGGCCGGCGCAGACCTGGCCGGATGGCTATGACATAAGGGGCTGGAATGGTGCGATCGAGCTTATAAATCGCTTGTGCCTTTTGCCATATGTAGCTATCTAGATAGCTAAATATCTAACTATTCAAATGATAAATCCAAGTTTGAAAGCCAAAAAACGGGTCGACGGTCGAAAGCAGATGCTGGTCTATTTGCGACCAGAGCTAATCAAGCGGCTTAAGATCGTGGCGTTGGATGATAATCGGTACGCTTACGAACTCGCGGAAGATGCCGTGCTTGAGTGGTTAGCTGCTCGCAGCAAAGACCATAAGCGCAGGCGTTAGCTGTACTGCAATATGCAAGAAACCAATGGTTAACCATAACCAGGCAAAATCTTAACCATGGCCGATCGGCGCCCCGCTGACCTCCAACTTGCGCGCCGCCGCGAGCTCGACCTCATCGCGGGCGCTTGAGACGCTGCGCCGGTGCGCGGCTTGACGCACGGCTACTATAAGTATCCGGCTAGATTCTCTCCTGCATTCGCCCGCTGTGCCGTTGAAGCGTTCACTAAGCCCGGCGATCTTGTTCTTGATCCTCATGTGGGAGGTGGAACCAGTCTCGTAGAAGCTCGGGCATTAGGGCGCGAAGCGGTCGGCGTGGATATTAGCCCTCTCGCCGAGTTCGTAACGCGGGTGAAATGCACCATTTTCTCAGAGGCCGAGTTGAGCACGCTTGAATCGTGGTCGGAGCATCTGCCGAGCGTAGTTCATATTCATGGTCGCTTGGTCGAGTTCACCGAATTTGCTGAATTGGGTTACTACAAGCACCTCGACCATCCATCGCGCTGGCGGTTGAGAAAAGGAATTGAGCAGGCGCTTGCAAGTGCAATTGGTCTCGGTACCTCTCAACTAGAGGCGTTTTGGCGTTGCGTCGTTCTGAGAACCGCACAGTGGGCGCTCGACGGTCGAAGTAAACGTACCTCAATTGATGAATTTCGGACCTCTCTCCGAGAATTTGCATTCCAGATGATTGTTGGTGCGCGCGAACTCCGCAGAGCCGTGAAAGCGAATGGCGAATATTCCGTCCAAATCCTTAATAGAAGCGCTGCCGGACTTGAAAACGAGAAGCGCATGCAAAATGTGCGCGCGCCGAAGCTCGTCCTGACGTCGCCGCCGTACCCCGGGGTGCACGTGCTCTATCATCGCTGGCAGGTGGATGGCCGCAAAGAAGCACCGCTGCCTTTTATGATCGCCAACAAACTCGATGGAGCCGGCAGTAGTTACTACACTATGGGCGACCGAAAATATCCCAAGCTGCGGACTTACTTCGAAAGTATCAAGGCTACTATGACTTCCGTGGCAGCGCTGGCCGACACGCACACCGTCATTGTTCAAATGATCGCGTTTTCAGAGCCGAAGTGGCAGCTCCCGCGCTATCTTAAGACGATGGAAGAAGCCGGGCTAACTGAAACGTTCCTACCAGCGCTCCGATGTGAGCGCGACGGCAGGCTATGGCGAAGTGTTCCGGGCCGGCGGTGGTATAGCCAGCAACGCGGAGAAACGCCTGCATCGCAGGAAGTCGTGCTCATCCACCGCAAAGCGGATGGGCGGGTTAGGCAGCCTTCGGAAGCTTCTTGGGCAGTGTCAGGCATAGCGGCACGATAACGCGGCCGACACCAGCGGCTGACTTAGAGATGCGGTCACGCACGCCGTTTTCATCTTTCGCCCATTCGTCCGTTTTCTTGGCCGAGTCGAGCAGACCCATTGCGATGAGTGCGAGGCCGTACTTGAACACGAACTCTACTGCGGCAGCTTCTGCCGGTGAGCGCATGGACTTAGCCTCGACAAGCAGGTGCAAGTCCACGTTGATCTGCAACTGAACCCTTGTAGTGCCGGGGACCTTCGCCAAGACGATAGGTTCTCCATCCGGTCCGTTGTGGACCTCTAGGATGTCTGGACGGCTCGGCGCGGCCTGGGTCATTGGCAGCTTCGGCTTATGCTTGTCGTTCTCCTGCTTCTGACGAGGCTCGACCACCTTGACGCGCATCTTCAGGGACCACGGCCCGTGAGCGGAGTTTGAGATTTTCGCCGCGACCTCGAATTCGGTGCCGACCGGCTTCTTCATTTTTTCGGCGTGGAACGTGAACGTGAGGCGACCATTGAACAGCCGGAAGGATGGTTCGACTAACCCGTCGAACTCGCACTTCCCCTTGTACTTTGAACGTGTGAAGTAGTTGTTCTTAACGTCGGTCAGGAACGAGCATCGCGCGTCGTCGTTCTGAGGCAGCTCGACCTCGACTACCATGGAACCGTCCTTGCGCTTGAAGTAGCTTGGGAACTCGGTACCCTCGAACTTCGGGGCCTTACCCTCGACCTTTATCCCGGCCACCGCGGCAGCAATAGTCTTCGCGGCGACCTTGCCCTTGACCATGCTGCCGAACATCTCGGCGAGTGCGGGGTCAGTCTCAAGCAGCTCTTCGAGAGCGTTGATGCCGTCGTCATCGCTTGTCGCGTCCTTGATCTTCTCCTGGTAGCGGCGCTGGTCGAGCGCGATAAGCCCCTCGTGGTTGCGAAGCTGGTTCTGCAGTTTCTTGAAAAGGTCGCTGAGTAGTGGCCCTTCCCGGAACATTTCCCGGTTGCTCATGAAGAGCGCGTTGCGGGAGGATTGGCCGAGCTCCGAGCAGTCCAGTGTCACCAACATGCTCGCCCCGATATATTCCTTGTCTACGGCCTTGCCCTTGAAGAACACAGTATCGCGTCGCGCGTGACATTGGCCGTTGATGAGCGCGTGTAAGCCGGTCTGCACGTCGTCGTCATTAGTATGCTCGGCCGTGAACACTCGGACCTCGGCGGGGATGGTCTCGCCGGATGAGAGTTTAATCTGGATGCTTGCGCCTTCCGCGAAACCTTCCTCAAGCTTGCCGCGCTCTGCCCACGTCGTGAAGCGGTCCCAGACCGTGACGCCCATAACGTTAGCCTTGTATTCCGGCCGGCACTCGACGATGCGGAGCGGCAGCATCGGCCGCAACAGATATTCCTCGAGCTTCTTGAAAAGTTCGCCGCAGACATTGGATCGTGGTGCCTGATAGTCGTACATCTTGATGAGGGTGCCATGCGGCACAGCGCGCTCCCTCGGGGCGCATACCTCGCCCGACTTCGCGCCAGTTTTCGGCACCAAGCCTAGTGGCTCAGTGCCTGCGGTCATCACGTTGCCGTCGGTACCGATGAGGTATCTCCACTCCGGGCTCTGCCGCGAGGGGAAGTAGCAGAACATCGTGAAGGCCCACTCGTGCGGCGCTTTTACCACGTCAGACGGCACGCGTGAGACGATGAGCTGCATCATGCGGTCTTCACCGCAGAAGGGCAGCACACCTGTGCCGCCCATGTTGAAGCGGCCTTGAACGAATGGCACAGCTCCTTTGTACGAGCCATCGTCACTGCCGAATACGAGGGAGCAGAAGGTGGACGGGAAGCTTTCCGCAAGCTGTCCTTCGCCGGCGTCGTAGATCGAGATGCACGGGCGTTGCTTGGCGCCGGTCGCGTAGAGAACGAGATTTTCCTCAGCGATGGTGCGAATCTCGGCTTGCGTCTTCTCGCTGAGGTCGCCGAACCACCGCTGCACGGCTTTGCCCATGCTTTCCGGCGCCGCCACACCGCGCGGGTTGTGTCCGTCCGCCTTACAGCGGCGCAGCAGGATGGCGTCTAGGCCGTTGGTAAACTTCTCGACCAGAGCTGCCGCTGGCGAGGACATCTGCGCCTGCACCACGGACTGATTGTTGCGCATCTTGCCGACCGGAACCCGCCGACGCGCCTGCTTCTCGTCAAACAGCCCGCGGTTACTGAGCACGGCCACGGCGTCATCAGCATATTCGCATTCGAGGAGTTCCAGCAGCAAATCCTTGTCTTGCATCTTACATCCCCATCCCTCGAGTTCCTAATACTAGAGCTTGAAATCGACAAACTCTTTGCTGCTGTTCGACGACATGCGGGTCTTGAGTGCGTCGATTTCCTTGCTCAGCGCGCGCACGATCTTCTGCACATCGCTTTCGTCGAACTGATAAGCGTTCTTGTTGCCCAATTTGCCGATCACGCGGATTGCCTTAATGGCATTTATTGTTCGCTTCTCCGCCAATTTGATAAACTTATCGCGTTTTTCGGTCTTGCTCTTCGAGCCATTTGAACCCGTCTTATCGAGCATAGGTTTCTCCTAAAGGTCGCCAATTTACGGCATTAAATTCAATGTAATTTACAAGTGTTTTTGAGTCCAGAAAATTCCGTCAATATTATGTCTCTATTACGGAGACAATTTTTTGGTTTTGTCCCGCTAACCACGTTCGTTTTTTTGGCGCGCACGCGCGCCATCCCGGCGCGCATCAGCCGCACCAAGCGGCTGATGGCGCAGCATCCTGCCGACTACCGAATCCCTTCTTCCGCAATCGTCTCGACCGTGACTTGAGCGGCTTCCCGGTCCTCTTCGGTCAGGCGGGTCTTTTTCCAGCTTCCTTCCGCGAACCAGCACGCCGACACGATGGCAACGGCGACATTGGCGATCGGGAACGACCACCACAGGCCCGAAGCCGCAAGGCTGGTGTGTTTCGACAGGATATAGGCCAGCGGGAACTGGAACATGAATTGCGCGACGATCGCGATCACCATGGCGATCAGCATGTTGCCCGAGGCGCGGAAGGCGGAGACGATGGTGAGCTGCACGCCGATGCCGCCCCAGGCGGAGACTCATGATGCGGATGAAGCGTGCGCCCTCGGCGATGACGTCGGGTGCGCCCGGCACGAAGAACCTGACGATCGCAGGCGCAAAGACGTAAGCGACGATTCCCGCGAGCGTGAGGATGACAAAGCCGGCGACGGCGCCCAGCACCGTGACCCGCGCCGCGCGCCCGACATTGCCCGCGCCGATGTTCTGGCTCACCAGTGTCGAGGCAGCCATCGACAGTCCCATCGCCGGGATGGTGACGAACATCAAGATGTTCGAGCCGACCCCATAGGCCGCCAGCGTCACCGTGCCGAAGCCCGCCACCAAAAACGACATCAGCATCGGCCCCAGTCCGCGGGTCGCGAGCTCGATGGAGCCCGGCAACCCCAAAAAGAAAGCGCGCTTGATGTAAGCCGGATCGGGCCGAAAGCCGCGCCACGATAACTGGATGCCGTGGCGGCCGCGCAGGAAGATGATAATGCCGAGCAACGCGGCGAGCGCTTGCGTCGCCAGCGTCGCCAGCGCCGCGCCCATCACCCCGTGCGGCGGGAGCGGCCCAAAGCCGAAGATGAACAGCGGATCGAGAACAAAATTCAACAGCACCGTGCCGAGCACGATCATGAGCGGCATTCGGGTTTCGCCGACGCCGCGCATCAACGCCTGGAACATGGCGTAGAGGAACACGAAGATGATGCCGATGAAGGAGACGCGCATGAAGCCGAGCGCGCCCGCATAAACGTCGCTGGCGACGCCCACCAGTTCGAGCAGGTAAGGCGCCAGCACATACCCCGCCGCGCCCAGAACGATCGAGGTGACGGCGACCATCAGCATGGTCTGCGCCGCGACGTGATTGACCATGTCCTGGCGGCCAGCGCCCATGTACTGGGCCGACAGCGTGGCGCCCGCGATGGCTAGGCCGGCACCCAGCGCGATCAGCAGGAAGGTGACCGGAAAACTGACCGATACCGCCGCCACCGCCGCCGCGCCCAGGCGGCCGACCCAGAACGCGTCGGTCAACTGGTAGCCGGTCTGCAACAGGTTGCCGAGCATGATTGGAATCGCAAGCCGGGTCAGCGCCGTGCCGATCGGTCCTTCGAGAAACAGCTTCTGGCGCGCGTTCGGCATGTTTTCGGGTTCCTGTTCGGGTTCCGCAGCTTCGCTTCGGGCGGACGCATAATGCCCCTTCGTGTCAGGATTGTATCCGAAAGGTGCAGGCGAACTCTAGCTCGTTTCCCGGATTGGTGCAGCACGAAGTGATGCACCGCTGATCCGGGATCTTCGCTGGGCTCTGAGTCTGCGACGATCCCGGGTCTGCAACGCACCACTCCGCTTCGCTCCGTGCTGCATTGCGCCCGGGAAACGTCTTTTTTGGAGCTTGGATCGCCCACCTTCGCGGATGATGACAAGCCATTGTTTCCCGGGCGCAGTGCGGCATGTAGCGAAGCGGAATGACGCGCTGCAGACCCGGGATCGGGATTGGCACCATGCTGGCCGCGATCAATTTGCTCCGTGCCGGCGAAGATCCCGGATCAGCGGAGCAGCGTTTCACGCTGCACCGCGTCCGGGAAACGTCTTTTGGGATAGTCTGTCGGTACCGCGACAAGCCTTCTCCCAGCGTGTAAAACCCTCGCGGACGACACAAGAGGTGAGGGATGCGCGCGCGTTTTTTGATGGTGCGTTTTATTGCGGCGGGCTTTGCCGTTCTGGCCGTGGTGCTCGCCGCGCCGGCGTCGGCCGCGACCTGCGGCGGCAGCTACGAAGGCTTCCTCGCCCAGATGCAGAAGGACGCGCAAGCGGCGGGTGTATCGGCGCAAACCATCAGCACCGCGTTTGCCGGACTTTCAGCCGACCAGACCGTGCTCGCCTTCGATCGTCGCCAGCACGGCATGTTCCACTCCAAGAGTTTCGAGGACTATGCGCGCACGCGCGTCATCCCGGCGCGCATCAATCGCGCCAAGCAGCTCATGGCGCGTTACGCCGAGCTCCTGTCGCGCATCGAGAAACAGTATGGCGTGCCGCGCGAACTGATCATGGCGATCTGGACCATGGAAACCGACAACGGCACCGGCGACATGGGCAAGCTGCCGGTGGTCCGCACGCTCTCGTCGCTGGCCTGGGATTGCCGGCGCAGCGAACTGTTCCAGGGCGAATTGATCGCTGCGCTCAAGATCGTGCAGCGCGGCGATCTGCCGTTGCGCGACCTGATCGGCGCTTATGCGGGCGAGATCGGCCAGACCCAGTTCCTGCCGTCGTCCTACATCAAATACGGCGTCGACTATGACGGCGACGGCCGCGTCGATCTGCGCCACTCGGTGCCGGACGTGTTGGCCTCGACGGCGAACTTGTTGAAAACCAACGGCTGGCAGGCCGGACAGCCGTATCACGAAGGCACGCCGAACTTCGACGCGATGCACGAGTGGAATCACTCGGAGACCTATCGCAAGACGCTGGTGCTGTTCGCCGAGCAACTCGGCGGGCGGACGTAAGTATTCCGCGTCATTGCGAGGAGCCATAGCCCGTCGAAGACGGGCGTGAACGCCCTTATGCGACGAAGCAATCCAGGGCCGCTTGCGTTGACCGCTGGATTGCTTCGCGGAGCCTGTCATCGGGACGCGCGACTTCGCGCGGTCCCGTTGGCTCGCAATGACGAACCGCGTCATCGCCGGACTTGTTCCGGCGATCTCGATGATGGTGGCACGGCCTTGCCGAGTGAATTGAGATGGCCGGGACAAGCCCGGCCATGACGGTTTCGGTATCCCGTCCGCTATCCGGCGACTTTGGTCTTGACAATTGTCACCGAATAATTTACTTACTGCGAATCTCGCTCGCGTAAAGGGACGTCAACCGGTGACGTACCGTTGATGGAGCGAGATGCGGTTCCTGCGGGCGGGGCTCGTAACCCCGCTCCCGGGCGGTTCGGGCATCGACCCTGGCGGCATTACGACCGCTGCGCGAGGTGCTTCGCTTAAGCGCGATTGACGGTGTTGCCCGTATCTGCGCGCTGCCAATCGCGTGAAGCGCGGCCCGGACTGAGGCAAGGCGTTCGCTCGCTTTGCCAAGTGCCGCGGTGGAGCGCCGATAGGCGAGCGCGCCCGAAGCGCGGGCAGATGGCAACATCGGTCCGTGTGGCGCGCTTCCGCATCGGAGCGCTTTTGGGTGGCAACATCCGAAGGCGCGATGCGGACAAAGACATGGTGCGCCTGTCGGCGCTCCGCCTCCCCTTATTTTTGGAGGCAAATGATTCGTGGCTTTCCGTGACGCAAGCTCGGATGCGCAGGCATCGCGGGAACGGGATCGCTTATCCGCCCCCGCGATAGCGGGGGAGGGGGACCACGCGAAGCGTGGTGGAGGGGGCGTCTGAGTCAGAGCTTCGTTGTCGCCGACGGTGGCTCGTTGAGTCCCGCGCCCCTTCCACCGCGCAAGTGCGCGGTCCCCCTTCCCCGCTATCGCGGGGCAGGATGAAGAGCGTGCAACCGAATCTCTTAACAGCAGGAGGCAAACAGACGATGTCGAAACGGCGCAGGAAAAAACCCGGCAAACGCCGCGAGTGGGACAAGGGCCTCTCGTACGATGAGCTGAGCGCGGTCAGAGAGGCCGCGCTCGTGGCGATCCGGGATTTGTATTGCGAGTCGCTGCCACTGTGGCGCGTCTGTCCGCGCGGGCCTTGCCGGCGGCACAAAAGCTGCCTCGGCGATCGGCGCGCCTGTATCAAGCGCGGCTGGCCGCTGATGTCGGTGGCGGAACAGAAGCGGGCCTACGACCTGGTGCAAACCGGCGGTCCGTTCCGGCGGCCGCCGACGACGCACGCCGAAAAAGAGTTGCGGCATTTTCCGTCGACGAATTTTAATCACTGAGGGCTTCAATGCGGCAACGCTCACGCCAGCAAGTTGTCGGGCAGGCGATCGGGCGTGTAATCGCGCGGCGCATTGGCGAGCGCCTTGCGGCCGAGCCGCCAGCCGAGATAACCGCCGACAAGGATGAGGCCGAGCCCGTGCAAATCGCGGGTCATGAGATATTCGAAGAGCCCGAAGACGACGCACGCCACCGTGGCCGTGGTGGTGAGCGCAAGCGTCGCCAGGTAGCGCCCGCGCGGCACGCCGGCGCTGAAGCGGATCCCGGCGTAGGCGCTGCCGGCGAGCTTGACGTGCAGCTCGCGGACAAAATCGCGATAGGCCGCGGCGCGCTCGCTGTCGGAATAGCCGCCGGGGCCGGAATTGACGACGGTGAGAACATTGTTGTCGGCGAACGTGATGGCGCATTGCTCGACGATGACGCGCGAGCCGGTGGATTTCAGATTGATCGCAACGATAAAGCCGAAGGCCATTTCAGTGCGGCGCCCGTCCACCGTCCAGGCGGTGGCGTCGTTGTCGAGCGTGACGCCCCGCTCGAGCTTGCGCAGAAAGGGCCGGCCGTTGACGTAAAAGCAGACGTCATAAGCCTGCGGAATTTTCGGCGGCAAAGCAGGCATGGCGCGGCTCCGGAAAGCTCGGATGGGCAAAGCCCGGAGGGAAATGTGTCGCGCAAAACGATTTACATTTCGTGTCGCGGCTTGCGGGTTTTCGGAGGCTATCCTTCATGCACCGGTCATTCCCGCTTTCGGCGGACGACCGGCTTGCGGGGAGAGCGAGCTACCTTACAACGCCGCGACGGCGCTGACTTCGATGAGGAAATTCTCCTGCACCAGGCGGTCGATCATCAAGAGCGTGTTGGGCGGATAGGCGCCGTTGGCAAACAGTTTTGGAAATTCGCGCGTGCGGTAGGCCATGAACTTCGGAATATCCTGCGAATGCACCAGATACGTCGTGAACTCGACGATGTTGGCAAAGCTCGCGCCCTGCGAGGCAAGCGCCGCGCCGATATTGGCGAACACCTGCACGCATTGGCCGTCGAAATCGGCGGGCGTCTTGCCGTTCTTGTCAGCGCCAACCTGGCCGGCGATGAACAAAAACTCCGACGCCTTGACGCGGGTGATCTGCGAATATTGCCCGAGCGGCTTGCCGAGGGCTTCGGGGTTGAGGATTTTGATGTCAGGCATGGGTGGCTCCGGCGGGTTGTACGTTGAGCCGCAATACGCGTATCGTGCAAGCGTGTGGCGTGGCCGCGAAATCATGTCGAGGGAAATTGCGCACTTGCGCACGGCGCGGCTCTTCCCATCTGTGCGGAGATCACGAACGCCCGAGGCAGCAATGGCCTTTTCACGCGCCGGCTTTGCCGGCTTCCGCTACGCCGCCGGTGCCGGCCCCTACGACGCCGTGTCGCGCCGCGCGGCGCTCGACCGGCTCGATATGCTGGCAACCGCGTTCGACACGGCCTTCATCGTGCCGGGTACCAGCATCCGCTTTGGTGTGGAATCGCTGATGCGCCTTATCCCCGGCGTCGGCGATGTCGCGGCGTCGGCGCTGTCGTTTTATCTGTTGTACGAGGCGTCGCGGCTTGGCGTGCCGAAGCTTCTGCTGGCGCGCATGGCGGCTAATGTGCTGCTCGAGGGCGCTATCGGCGTCGTGCCGGTCGCTGGCGACGCGTTCGACGTGATGTTCCGCGCCAACCGCCGCAACGTCGCGCTGCTGCGCGCGCATTTCGCGCGCACCGGATATCGCTGACTTGAGGTCAGGTTTCGATCAGCCGGCGCGTTTCCAGGAGGCGTCGTCGTCCTTTCGCTTGGCGCCGGCGCGCGAAATGCTCGCGATCTTGGCCGGCGGATTGCCGGACTTTTCGGCGATCTCGCGGTCCTGCTCGATCAGGAAGCCGTGCGCCGGCTTGTCGCCGTCGAGGCCGCCGGTGAGTTCGCGCGGCACCTTGCGGTTCGAGCGCTGCGTGCCGTCTTCGTAGATGACGTCGAACATGACGAATTCGGAATTTTTCCCGGGCTTCCTCGGCATGGCGATCTCCTGGGCTCTCTTGCGGCGGCTTATAGAAGCGAAAACGCCGGCGCAACTGTGACGCCGGCTTCTCCTCTTGTTGGCCGCTTATATAGAAACGCCGCGGCGATTTTGCAATTGGGGCGGGAACCGAAGCGATGAAATCGTTAATCCAGTCCCTCGACGATGCGGATGTCGCGCACCGCGCCATTGTCGAGTGCCTTGAGCGCGTCCTGATAGGCCGGGCACTGGTAGGCGGCGATGGCTTTTTCGACGCTCGGGAATTCCGACATTACGATGCGCTCCTTCTGGCCGGCCTCGAAGGCCGCCGCGGCAGTGCCGCGCGCCAGATAGCGGCCGCCGAACGGCGCGATCGCCAGCGGCGCAAGCTTGGCGTAAGCGGCGAGTTTTTGCTGGTCGGAAATCGAGCGATAGACGGTGACCCAGTAACCCTTCGGCATGATGCACTCCTTGGACGAAACGGCGCGCTCTTGTAGCATTTGGGCCGGCGAACTGCACAGGGCGCAACGAACGGCCGTGCGGACGGACAACACAAACGGACTGTGGGGAGGGCGGCGATGTCGTTTTGGAGCGCATTGTTCGGCGGCGGCAACGCGAAGACCGTAAAGGTCTCGGATCCGGTCGAATACAAGGGCTATGTCATCGTCGCCGCGCCGTACAAGAACAACGGCCACTACCAGACCGCGGGCTCGATCGCGCGCGACATCGGCGGCGTGCGCAAGGAGCACCGCTTCATCCGCGCCGATGCCTACGCTTCCTACGACGATGCGGTGAATTTCACGCTCAACAAAGCGCGCCAGATCATCGATCTGCAGGGAGACAGGATGTTCGAACCGTAATGCGTCACTTCTTGGCGAAGTCGATCGTCACGTTGCTCAGGTTCGGGGATGGCTTCGGCATGAGATCGTGCGGATCGGGCGCGGCGGGCGGTGGCACGCTGGTGCCGACCGTGACGAATTTTACCTTGCTGAGTTTTTCCTTCACGGCCAGCCATTGCGAAATGGCCAGCGCACATTGCGCGGCAAGCTTCTGCGCCGCCGCAGGCACGCCACGATCGGTGCGGCATTCGATGCGCACCGGGCCCGCGGCGCGTTCGAAAATCAGGTTGGCGGCCTGCTGCAGGTAGTCTGCCGCATTGCTGCGCACCTGGGCGGTGTTGAAATCGTACAGCGCCGCCGCCGCGATCTCGATGCGGATCGCGGTGGCGAGGTCGCGGTAGGGCAGGTGGCGGTAATGATCGGGCGCGGTGTCGGGCGGCCGCATCTGGATGACCGGGAACGGATTGGTCTCCGTGCCCGGGATCGTATTCGGCGCCGACGAAATCTGCGCCACGGCGCCGGTGCCCAGCGCGGAAAGTGCAATGAGCGAGATCAGGACCGCGCGCATGGGCATCGCTCCCCCGCCGGCGACAAACGATCGGGCTTAAAGCCCCTCGACGATGCGGATGTCGCGTTGCGCGCCGTTGCCGAGCACTTTCAGCGCGGCCTGATAACCGGGGCCGTCATGGGCGGCGGCGGCCTTCTCGACGCTGTCGAATTCGATGATGACGATGCGCTGCATGACGCCCTTCTCGTAGGCTTTTGCGGCATTGCCGCGGGCGATGAATTTGCCGCCGCCGGCGGTGATCGCTGGCCCGGCGAGCTTGGCGTATTCGGCCAAAGCGTTCGGATCGGAAACGGAAAAATATGTCGATACCCAATAGGCCTTGGCCATGGCTGTCTCCCTATGTCGGTCGCGCGTTTGGCGCTCGATCAAGGTGGTGCCATGCCGCGCAGGGCGGCGCAATCGCCTCGGCGGCTAGCAAAACGGACGGCGCCGCACGGACGGCCAATGCGCGAAGCCGGCGGTCAGGCCGCGGCTTCGTCGTCGTGATGGCTCGGCGGCTGGTTGCTCTTGAGGCGCTTGAGCATCCGGCGCAGCGCGACGATCTGGGATTCCAGTTCCACGACGCGCTTCATCAGTTCCGTGGCGATCCGGGCAGCGCCGGCTCCGGCGCAGCGACGGCGATGAAGCCAAGCCCGATCTCGTCGCCGCGGCGCCACGTCACCTTGGCGCGCAAGGTCTGGTCTTTGTGCGGCAGGTGCAGATTGACGATGTTGGGGATGGTGACACTCTCCGAGAAGATGATACGCGCGCCCGTCTCGTTGAAGTCGCGGATGAGGCAGCTCAACGCGCCGCGCTTTTTGTCGAAATAGACAAAGCCGCGCAGGAAACTCTTCAGCCGTCTGTTACCGCGGCGCTCGCTCATTGGTATTTGCCCCTTAAGCCCAATGCGATCAGGGCGGCACAATACCGCAGCCGAAGTTAAGGTCCTCTTACGAATGCTTAACCATTGTGAATGCAGCGGATTTAACGTCGGAAAAGCGGCGAACGGACGCGCTACCAGCAGGAAAACAAGCGCACAACGTCGAACGTGACGGCGCCGATGGCGCAGGCCAGAACCCCGGCGCTGACCAGTCCGAACACGACGGCCGAATTGACGCGCTCGAGCGTGGCGCGATCCAGATGAGCCTTGTCGGCGAGATGGGCCATGATCGCCCTCCTTGGCAGTCCTGCAACTGCCCCGCTTCGACGCTCCCCCTCAGCTCATGTAACGCGCGATTCGAATGTCCGTCATGGTGCGCCCCGGCAAGGCAGCTTTGCAAGCATCGCGTGGCTTTCCGCGTAACCGGCGCGTAAACAGGCCGTCGCAAATGCAACCGGTTTCCGCTAAAGACTCTTCTCAGCTTAAGATTTTGCGGCACAAGAAAACCGGCCAGAAGCAACCGACGAGGACATCCATGCACGTTTTCAATGTCACGCGTGAAGCCAGCTTCGATCCGAAACGGCACGTCGAGAAAATCCTTGGGACCGTCGAGGATGGCGACGTCACCGTGGCGTGCTGGGAGCCCGGCCAGATCAGCCCCAACCACTGCCACCCGCACGCCACCGAAATCTACTTCTGCTTCGAAGGCGGCGGCACCATGCGCACGCCGGAAGAGACGATCGCGGTGACGCCGGGCGCCTTCGTCGTGCATCCGCCGGGCGAAGTGCATGAATATGAAAACGGCGCGGCGCGCACGCTGTTGTTCCGCGTGCGCTACGGTTCCGATATGGCGTCGCGCCACGTCGCCTGGCGCGGCCATGCCGGTTTCACGCAGAGCGCCGACGACGCGGCCTATTACAAGCAGCATCCGATCCACGCCAAAGCGGCGCGGATCGGACACTGAGACAGCGCGGCGATAGAGCGCCGCCGCTTTAAGTCCCGTCAGTGATCTTGCGGCGGGCTGTTCGGAATGCAGGTATCGGTGTTGCTGTGCTTCGACGCCAGGCATTGCGCCATCGAATCGTAGGCGCATTCCTGGTCCGATGATCCGGTCTTCAGGCAGAACTTGTGGTGAACATAGTCGCCCTGCGCGAACGCGCTTGGCGCCGCCAGCGTTGCGGCCAAGAAGGCTGCTAAGGCAATCGTACGCATGGTCGTGGTCTCCTTGAAGCCTCTCACGCACCCACAATCCGGCGCCGGCCCGATGGTTCCGCCCTAAAGCGTCATGGCCGGAACAGTTCCAGCCATAACGGTGACGAACCCGTGATGCCGATGGAACCGGGTGATGACTCATCACGCCCGCCTTGCTACCACCTGCCGTCATTGCGAGCGGTAGCGAAGCAATCCAGCGCGCAAAGCCAGCGGCTCTGGATTGCTTCGTCGCCATAAGGGCGTTCACGCCCGTCTTCGACGGGCTATGGCTCCTCGCAATGACGAAATGAATAACAGGGAAGCGCACATGTTCACGAAACCGCATTGTCCGGTCATCGCCATCGAAGAGCATTTCTGGGACGAGGAACTGGAAAAGACCTACACCGGCGGCGAGGCCGGCCGGCCCGGCGAGCAGGCCAAGCGCCTGCACGATTACACCGGCATCCGCATCAAGGAGATGGACGACGCCGGCATCGACATGCAGGTGCTCTCGCACGGCGCGCCGTCGACGCAAAAGCTTCCCGCCGAGACCGCGGCCGCGATCACGCGCCGCGTCAACGACCGGCTGCACAAAGTGGTCGCCGCCAATCCGAAACGCTTCGCCGCCTTCGCCTGCCTGCCGACCGCGGTGCCGGATGCCGCCGCCGACGAGCTCGAGCGCGCGGTGAGAGACCTCGGCTTCAAGGGCGCCATGCTGCACGGGCTGTCCAACGGCACGTTCCTCGACGACAAGAAGTTCTGGCCGATCTATGCCCGCGCCGAAGCGCTCGACGTGCCGATCTATTTCCATCCGGCGCTGCCGCAGGCCGACGTGTCGCGGGTCTATTACGACGACTACGTCAAGGATTTCCCGACCGTGGCGCGCCCGGCCTGGGGCTATACGGTGGAGACCGCGACCACCGCGATCCGGCATCGTGCTCTCCGGCGTGTTCGAAAAACATCCGAAGCTGAAAATCATCCTCGGCCATCTCGGCGAGACCTTGCCGTTTCTGGTCTGGCGCATCGACCAGGCGCTCAAGCGCCCGGGCCAGAAATCGCTGAGCTTTCGCGACATCTTTTGCGGCAACTATTACATCACGACGAGCGGCAACTTCTCCAATCCGGCGCTGTTGTGCTGCGTCATGGAAATGGGCGTCGACCACATCCTGTTCGCGGTCGACTGGCCGTTCGTGATGAACCCGCCGGCGATGGACTGGATGGCAAACCGTGCTGTTGTCCGACGAAGACAAAGCCAAGATCCTTTCCGGCAACGCCAAGCGTTTGTTGCGTATCTAATCGCTTCCATAGCGCTTCCTTTCTTCCCCTCTCCCGCTTGCGGGGGAGGGTTAGGGTGGGGGCGCGGCCTCAACGCTTGCACAGCGTCCGGACACTTGCCCCCTCTGGCATCGCTGCGCTCGCCACTCCCCCGCGAGCGGGGGAGAGGAAGAAGATCGCTCACCCGCACAATCCACCCGGCATCGTCTGCCGCGCCAGCCGCTCCGGCGCGCCGATGTTGGCGGGCGTCGCTTCGAGCAGCTCGCTGCCGCGCCGCGAACTGCTTTTCCCGCGACACCCCGGCTTCGTTGCGCTTCAAACAGGCGAGCGCATCGCCGGCGCAGGCGCGCGCCCTGCGGCATGGCCGAAAGCCGCAACTTTTCCAGAACGCGAACAGCGTGCAGTAATACCGCCGCAGCGTTTTCACTTCGGCGCGATACCGCGCCTCGTAGTCCCGCGCCGTCATCGTTCGCGGCAACCGGATCTCGAACGTCATGCCGCCGGCCGTCAACGCGAATGGTTTCGGCGGCACTGTCTTGCCTGACGCGGCTCTCGACATCATCGCTTCTCCGTTTCCTTTCTTTGCCCTCTCCCGCTTGCGGGGGAGGGCAGGGTGGGGGCGCGGCCTCAACGCTTGCACAGCATCCGAACACCTGCCCCCTCTGGCATCGCTACGCTCGCCTCTCCCCCGTGAGCGGGGGAGAGAAGCTTCCCCGTTCTCGCGCCGCCCTTTATGCGCGCGAGTGCGTGTACGAAAGTTCTGAATCTCTCCCGATGCGCGGAGAGCAAGACGGCTTCCCGCTGTTTTCGCTTTCATTGTCAAAAGCGAAAAAGGGAAGCAGAACGCCGGCAGGCGCTGTGTAACAACCTCCGCACCGTTTTACCGGTGCGGCGAGCGCGCCCTTTGTCTCTTTCTCCTCCCCGTAGCGAGAGGAGGTTGGGAGGGGGCACGCCCGCCTGTCGGCGTTCCACCGCGGCTCTCGCCAGAGGGACGCCAGTCCCAAAGGCTCAGGTCCAGGCCAGGCTTCCTGGGACCCGGTTTCCGCGGGCGTTACCCGCGGTCGCCTGTCCCAGTCCAGTGGAAGCACCCCACGCACCGTCGTAAATGCCGGCGAGCATGATGCCCGGACCCGCCCGAGAGCGGAGTTGTATGGCTCCGCGCGCGAGCACCGCACCCGCTCCACCTTCGAGAATACCTTCGCGAAAGGCGTCCGTAAGCGAGCGGGATGATCGCCGGTAATTGAAATGAGGACGTGATGTCAATAGATCGGAGATAATTGAGAGGTTAGAATAACTTGTGGGAATCGGGCTCGGCCACGATCTGTCCTAAAATGAGCAAATACGCGAAATAAAAATTCGCAACGTCGCGCATCTTCCGAAACGAAACTACGTTACAATGCGGTGTTCTACTGGCCTTTGAGTGATAACGATGCTTCCGCTCGTCGCAGAACACCGCCCTGAAATCGCCGCGCTATGCCGCCGCTTCGGTGTGCGGCGTCTCGCCGTATTCGGCTCGGCGGCGCGCGGCACGGATTTTGACCCGGCGCGAAGCGACGTCGATTTGCTGGTCGAATTCGAGCCATCGGCGGGGAAGGACCTTGGGACTTATTTCGACCTGAAAGAAGCGCTGGAGAAGGTCCTCGGGCGTTCGGTTGATCTTGTCGATCGCGGAGCGGTTGAAGCCAGCCGCAATTACATTCGCCGCCGCTCAATTCTGAAACAGGCCGAGCCGATCTATGGCTGAACTGCCGGACCGGGACGCCGCTTTGCTTCTCGACATGTTGCTCGCGGCGCAAGATGCGCAGGGTTTTATATCGCGGGCATTGGCAAGGATACTTTTCTAGAAAGCCGCCTGCACCAAAGTGCGGTCATTCGTTCATTGGAAATAATCGGCGAAGCTGCGAATAATGTCTCCCCTGCGACACATGCGGCGTACCCTGAAATACCGTGGCGAGACATCACTGGCATGCGCCATCGGCTCATTCACGGCTATGCCGATGTCGACGTAAATCGGGTCTGGGATACGGTTCAGGGCCACCTTCATCCGTTAATCGCGTCGCTCCAACGGATCGTGCCGCGCGACGGGCAATAAGTGGCACAAATTGCCTTTTCGATCGGAATTTTCGCGAGGACGGATCATGAAGCTGCACTATTACCCGGAGACGGACAGCCTCTACATTGAACTCAAGGGCGTGCCGGGCACCGAGACACGGGAAATCGTCGAGGGCCTGCTGGTGGATTTTGATGCCAAGGGCGATGTCGTTGGTCTCGATATCGACCACGCTTCCCGCAAGCTCGACCTCTCGAAGATCGAGACGCTCGGCTTGCCTGCCACGACCGCGGCCGAACAGGGATACAAAGCTCAAGCCGCCCGCTCGTAGAGAATCGCCTGCTCGATCTCGGTCTTGCCAAGATCGTAATCATTGGCGACATCTTCAACGCTTTCGTCGGCATCAATGCGTTCGGCAATCGTGGATGTGGAGACACCCTTGCGCACGACCACCGGTCGCCCAAATGCGATGTGTGGATCGATAACGATCGGGCAATCGCCGTCCACCGAGACGACGGACAGGAACGGATAGAGCCGCGCTGGAAAATTCGACTTGTCCCATTCGATACGTTTGAGATGCTCGTTGAAGAGCTGACGTATGGCGAGTTGGCCGGACGCCGATAGGTCAATCAATTCGCCGTAGCAGTCGAGGAACACCTTGCCGGCGGTTGCGCGGAGTTCAGGCCGGAGCAACAACCGGTCAATGCCGAGCGTCTCTTGGGCAAAGGTAAGCGCGCTGCGCAGCGCCTTGACCGGCACGCCATGCTTGGTCCGCAACGATCGCAAGACATGCGCCTCGATCAGGTTCGGAAACGACAGGAGGGGAGGTTGCTTGGATGCGGGCCGGATCAACGGCGGGAATTCACCGCTGTCCTCCTCAGTCGGATATTCGCGGCCAAGCACCCAAGATCGCAACGTTGTCGAGGGCAGGCGCAAATAGCGTGCAGCTTCGGCCAACGTGTAGGAGGCGGTATCTCGGTCGTTCGCGGCGGCTCTCCAGGGACTGACATTCATGGCGGCATCATAACAAGGCAGCGGTGGAGTCGAGACGGGGTCCCCCCGGCGAGGCGTCAGTCTCAGTCCAGCGAGGAACTCGCATGCCTGGTCTGATGCCGGTAGAATGACGCCCGAGCCGCCGCAGAGCAAAAGTGAGAGCCTTGGCGGCGGGCGCCACGCTTGCCCCGCGAGCCGGGGTGACCAGATGCGTCAAACCAAAAAGCGCGTAGACATTTCAACAACCTGGGCGACTGGGGTAGTAGTGACTTGACGAATTGTTCTCTTTATGTTCTATTTTGAAATCTCTTGGTGCTGCAATGATTTCATTTTCTCAATTGCGTCAGCAGGCAGGTCTTTCGACAGAGGAAGCTAGGGAACTCCTAAAGCTTTCAGTGGAAACTGCCGCCGAATATGAGTGTGGCGCTCGTCTTCCGATCCCAAGGGAAATACAAGTTCTCAAGGGGTTGGCGCTTGGACATAGCGCCAAAGACGCTAAAAGCTCAGTCATCGAATCAGCACTGATTCGAGTTCATAGTAGCGGTGAAATGCGGAAGCACACGGCGAGAAGCTCAGCGCAAAAATTGACTTCGTTAGAGCTTTGCGCTGGTGGGGGCGGTGCGGCGCTCGGCCTTGAGACCGCCGGTTTTATCCCATCAGCTTTGATCGAGCTTGATCCGCATGCGTGTGCAACGCTTAGAGAGCGCGCTAATCTCGATTTGCTGCTCAATCTGATAATCGGAAGCCCTGAGAAGCCTCTTAACAGCCAGCCGAAAATAGTGCGAAACTCACCGAGATTTCCGAAGCCTGGTGGGGGCTCGGAATTGCGTGAGTTTGCGTATCATGTCGTCTGTCCCGCTTCCGACGTCGCATGGCGACTATGGGGCCTTGGCTCCGCTAGTTTCAGCCTTTATCAAAGCGGCGGGTGGATTGTCGAAACTCACTCAGGAAATTCCGCAGATCATCCGCAGAGCCATCGATGAAGTTATTGATGCGCCCCGAACGAACCGTTTCATTCTTTCCGAGACAGAAAAGACGGAAAAAACCTACCTAGGGACTAAGATCGAGATTCTGTTGCGAGCATATTTAGGTTTGCCGAAGGGAAATGTCCTCGATCTCTCAATCGCTGGCGTCGAGACCGACATCAAAAACACAATGGGAAGCAATTGGACAATTCCAATGGAGGCGTTGGTCATCCCTGCCTCCTGCTCAAGGAGAACGAGAAAACCGCGCGTTGCTCCGTCGGCATTATAATTGCGCGTGATGCATATCTGAACCCTGGTAGCAATCGCGACGCCAAGCGAAGCTTTTCTGTAGCGGGATTGCAAAATGTTTGGTGGATGCTCAAGGATCATCCGTATCCGCCAAATTTTTTCGAGATGATGCCGCTTAATCAACGGCAGGCAATTATGAACGCAGGCGGCGGAACAGCACGGCTCGCAGCGCTCTTCGAGGTGGTTCAAAAGAAACCGATTTCGCGCGTCATCGTGCAAGCGATTGCTCAGCAAGACGACTACATGAAGCGCGTCCGCCGCAACGGCGGAGCGCGCGACGTGCTGGCGCCTAAAGGAGTTGCGATCTTGTGGGGCACCGGCGACAAGGGTCTAATTCAAAAGCTGAAACTTGGTCCAGTAGGACCGGACGAATTCATATCCTACAAGCCGACCGATCCGGCTGAGATTGCGCTTTTACGTACCGCGCAGCATATCGACTAAATGGACAAGATCACTCCGGAACGGCGTTCCGCCAACATGGCGCGGATTCGTTCGGCTAACACAAAACCGGAAATGATCGTGCGCCAAATCGCGCATCGGCTTGGCTACCGCTTTCGGCTTCATCGGCGCGGTCTACCGGGCAAACCTGATCTCGTCTTCGTGGCGCGAAAGAAAATCATATTCGTCCATGGTTGCTATTGGCATGGCCACGGATGCAAAGTTGGTGGAACTGGCGCTAAAAGCAATAAAGGGTATTGGGGGCCAAAAATAGCAGGCAACCGAAAGCGCGACGACTTAGCTATTACTGAGCTTAGGGCGTCGGGGTGGAAAGTGCTTATAATTTGGGAGTGTGAGACCCGACTAGAAGCCAAGCTTGTAGGCCGTCTAAGATGCTTTCTGAATTGATTGCTGCGAACTCGGATAGCCGTCGTTCGACGGCTTCGGCACTTGCCTGAAAGTCGGCCAATTGCACGGTGCAGCCCCTTTTCCCAGCCACTTCGCTCCCCATATTTCTCAGTGGCAGGCCGCCTCCGGGGGTCCGCCACGGGTGTCGGAAATCGCTGATTTGCATCATAATACCGGCACTTAAACGCCGTTAGAAACCCAGTGACGATGGTCCGGTCGCGCCTTCGGGGCGTCTGGATTAGGCCGAGGGAGTGTTGCCTATGAATTTCGAGAAATATACCGACCGCAGCCGCGGTTTCGTGCAGTCTGCGCAGTCGCTCGCCCAGCGCGAGGGACACCAGCAATTTTCGACCGAACACCTGCTCAAGGTTCTGCTCGACGACCCGGAAGGGCTCGCCGCGGGCCTGATCGATCGCGCCGGCGGTAATTCGCGCGCGGCGCTCTCCGCCGTCGAGGCGGCGCTGGCCAAGCGGCCCAAAGTTTCGGGCGGCGGGGCAGGGCAAGTCTATCTCGATCCGGCTTTGGGCCGGGTGTTCGATGCCGCCGAGAAGGCGGGCGAGAAGGCTGGCGACAGCTTTGTCACGGTCGAGCGGCTTTTGCTTGCGCTCGCTCTGGAGCGCTCGAGCGACGCCGGAAAAATCCTCGCCGCGGCCGGCGTCACGCCGCAAAACCTCAATGCCGCCATCGAGGCGCTGCGCAAGGGCCGCACCGCCGAACTCGGCGTCGGCGGAAAACGCCTATGACGCGCTGAAGAAATATGCCCGCGACCTGACGCAGGCGGCGCGCGACGGCAAGCTCGATCCTGTCATCGGCCGCGACGAGGAAATCCGCAGAACGATCCAGGTGCTGTCGCGCCGGACCAAGAACAATCCGGTGCTGATCGGCGAGCCCGGCGTCGGCAAGACCGCGATCGTCGAAGGCCTGGCGCTGCGCATCATCAATGGCGACGTGCCGGAAAGCCTGCTCGACAAGAAACTGTTGGCGCTCGATCTCGGCGCCATGGTGGCCGGCGCAAAGTATCGCGGCGAGTTCGAGGAGCGGCTCAAGGCGGTGCTGAACGAGGTGACGGCGGCGGCCGGCGCCTACATTCTTTTCATCGATGAGATGCATACCATCGTCGGCGCCGGCAAGGCCGACGGCGCGATGGATGCGTCGAACCTGCTCAAGCCGGCGCTGGCGCGCGGCGAGCTGCATTGCATCGGCGCCACCACGCTCGACGAATATCGCAAATATATCGAGAAGGATGCGGCGCTGGCGCGGCGCTTCCAGCCGGTGTTTGTCGATGAGCCTTCGGTCGAGGACACGATCTCGATCCTGCGCGGCCTGAAGGAAAAATACGAAGCCCACCACAAGGTGAAGATCACCGACGGCGCGCTGGTCGCCGCCGCCACGCTGTCGCACCGCTACATTTCCGACCGCTTCCTGCCCGACAAGGCCATCGACCTGGTCGACGAGGCGGCGGCGCGGCTGCGCATGCAGGTCGATTCCAAGCCGGAAGAGCTCGACAATCTCGACCGCGAGATCGTGCGGCTCAAGATCGAGCAGCAGGCGCTGATGAAGGAGCGCGATGCGGCGTCCAAGGATCGGCTCAAGCGGCTGGAAAAGGACCTGGCGCAGCTCCAGGAGAAGGCCGATGCGCTGACGGCGAAATGGAAGTCGGAGAAGGACAAGCTTAATTCCGCAGCCGCCTTGCAGAACAAGCTCGACCAGGCCAAGACCGAACTCGCTGATGCCGTTCGCCGCGGCGATTATCAGAAGGCCGGTGAGTTGCAATACGGCACTGTGCCGGAGCTCGAGCGCAAGCTGAAAGAAGCCAGCGATTCGAGCGGCGGCGGCGCTGCGTTCGCCGAGGAAGCGGTCACCGCCAACCAGGTGGCGCAGGTGGTGTCGCGCTGGACCGGCATTCCGGTCGATCGCATGATGGAAGGCGAGCGCGACAAGCTTCTCAAAATGGAGGAGCAGATCGGCAAGCGCGTGGTCGGCCAGGCCGAAGCGGTGAAGTCGGTGTCGACCGCGGTTCGGCGCGCCCGCGCGGGCTTGCAGGATCCGAACCGGCCGATCGGTTCGTTCATGTTCCTGGGCCCCACGGGTGTCGGCAAGACCGAGCTCACCAAGGCGCTGGCGGCCTACATGTTCGACGACGAGCATGCGCTGATCCGCATCGACATGTCGGAATACATGGAGAAACATTCGGTGGCGCGCTTGATCGGCGCGCCGCCCGGCTATGTCGGCTACGACGAAGGCGGCGCGCTCACCGAAGCGGTGCGGCGGCGGCCTTACCAGGTCGTGCTGTTCGACGAGATCGAGAAGGCGCATCCGGACGTTTTCAACGTGCTCCTCCAAGTGCTCGACGACGGCCGCCTGACCGACGGCCAGGGCCGCACGGTGGATTTCCGCAACACCTTGATCGTCATGACCTCGAACCTCGGCGCCGAATATCTGGTCAGCCAGGCCGATGGCGAAGACACCGAAGCGGTGCGCGATCAGGTGATGGCCGAGGTGCGCGCGCACTTCCGGCCGGAGTTCTTGAACCGTGTCGACGAGATCATCCTGTTCCACAGGCTCAAGCGCGAGCACATGGGCCGCATCGTCGATATCCAGCTCGACCGGCTGCAAAAGCTGCTCGAAGATCGCAAGATCGCCATCACGCTCGAGCCGAAAGCGCGCGAATGGCTCGCCGACAAGGGCTACGATCCGGCCTACGGCGCGCGGCCATTGAAGCGCGTGATCCAGAAGGCGGTGCAGGATCCGCTCGCCGAGCTCATTCTCTCCGGCAAGATCCGCGACGGCGAGAAAGTGAAAATCTCCGCCGGCCGCGACGGGCTCACCTTCAACGGCGCGGCCGTCGCGCAGGCGGCGTGACGCGCCGCCAAATTCGCGCTCCGCGATACTTCACTGTCATCATCCGCGCAGGCGGATGATCCAGTAATCACCGCGTCTCGGGCGTTTACTGGATGCTCCGCCTTCGCGGAGCATGACAAGTTCGAATTATTACCTTGGCTGCCTCGCCGGCGGCGGTGGCGCGCCCGCAGCCTGGTTGATCCACTCGCGCACGTGTTCGACGAAGGCGCCGGAGCCAAATTTCGACACGCCGCGGATCACCAGTGGGTTTGCGCCGCCAGAGCTTTCGACGCTGATGCTGTCCCAAAATAGTCCGCGATTGTGCAGGACTTCCGCGATATGTGACAGCGGCAGATGGTCGTCAGTGCGCACCCACGGCGTGAGCCAGAACCTGACCTCTTTGGTTGAAATGCCGACATGATCGGCGATCATGCGCGTTGGGAAGATGAGCCGCGTCAAGCTCAAGTGAAATAGCGACCAGAGCCGGCTCGATCGTACGCTTAAGTAGTCGTCGGCTGACGAGGGTTGAGTCACAAAAAGCTCCGGCTTTTTCCCCTCCCCCTTGTGGGGAGGGGTAGGGGTGGGGGTCGTGAGGCAAGTGTAGTCGTCAACGCTCGTTGTTACCTATCGACCCCCACCCCACCCTCCCCACAAGGGGGAGGGAGAAGAAGATCAATGCGCCTGGGCGACGTGGCCGCCGGCGGCGGGGCCGGGCGCGTGCGACAGCACGCCGTCGAGAGATTCACGATCCTTCTCGAACGTTGCCAGCGTCGCGCCGTCAAGCACGCGGCCACGCGGCAGCTTGACCTTCATCGGGTCGACGAAGCGGTCGTTGATGAGAATTTCGAAATGCACGTGCGAGCCGGTCGACATGCCGGTCGAGCCGACGAAACCGATGACCTGGCCCTGCCGCACCTTTGATCCGACATCGAGACCGCGGGCGAACGCCGTCATGTGGCCGTAGGCGGTCTCGTAGCCGTTCGGGTGTTTGACACGGACATATTTGCCGTAGCCGCCTTTGAGCCCGATTTCCTCGATCATGCCGGCGCCGGCGGCGAAGATCGGCGTGCCGAACGGCGCTGCCCAATCGACGCCGGTATGCAGCTCGCTGACGTGCAGCATCGGATGGGTGCGCCAGCCGAACGGCGATGTCACCATGCCGACGGCGACCGGCTTGCGCACCAGGAATTTCTTCGCGCTCTTTCCGTCCTCGTCGTAATAGTCGTAAACGCCATCGTCGGCGGTCTGGAAACGATAGTACTTCTTGGTCTCGCCGCCGACAGTGATCGACGCGTAGCGCACTTCGTTGTGGCCCTCGCCGTTTTCATCATCCGTATACAGCACGTCGAAGTTATCGCCCGGCTGCACCTTGCGCTGGAAGTCGACGTCGTACGAATAGATCCGCACCAGGTCCTCGATCACCGCTTTCGGCACGTTGTTGCGCAGCGCGGTCCCGTAGAGCGATTGATAAAGCCGCGCGCCGTTGGAATCGTCGTCGCTGCTTTCGTCGGCGGCCGCATCGGCGACATTCGGATCGACATTGCGGATGTCGACCGGGACGTAGCTTCCGGTGTCGGACAGGGCGGCGGCGGCCTGGATCGCGCTGTCGCCCATTATAATGACGCGCAGCGGCTGCATGTGGCCGATGCCGGCCGGCGCCATCAAGACGCGCAGCCGCTGGCCGTCCTTGAGCGGGGTCGAGGCGACCGGGCCGAACACGGCGAGAATCGACTTGATCTCGTCAGGCGCGGCGCCGAGCTCGCGCAGGATTGAGCCGACGGTTTCGCCGTGCTTGGCGGTGATGAGACGCTCGCTCCAGTCGGTACCGCCGCTGGTCTGGCTGGCGTTCTTGGCGCGCAGCGTGACGTTCTCAGGCACTACGCGGGCTACGAAGCCGAAATCTGCGGCGGAGTCGCCTTCGGCCGCGTAATTCATCGTCAGCCCCCCGGCGCCGACATTGGCAGTGGTGAGAAACGGCGTGTTGGCCGCCGCCGCATTGGCGACGTCGCGCACGCGGGTGAGCACCTCGTCGAGTGACAACAAGGTCGACGGCTTGATCTTGGACAACAGGGAATTGATGTCGCACATCGCCGGCGTCATCTTGGCGCGCGGTGCATTCGCGGCGGTGGCGAGGTCGCAAGTCACGAACGACACTTCGGCGTCCGGCTCCGCCGCCGGCGTCTGGTCATCGCCAGCCACGGCGTCGGTGAGAAGTTTTTGCGGATTGAACGGCGGGATATTGGCCGAGAGGTCGGAGAGCGTGGGCGAAAGATTGCCGGAGACGCGGATGAAGGCGCGGGTGCGCACCAGCTCGCGGTCGCGCACGCGCGTCGACGTCGGCACGCGGAGCGTCTGGCGAGTCACGCTCGCCTCGCTCATCGCTGGCAGCCGGTCGGCTTTGCGGAAAGTGTTGAGCCGTTCGCCGAGGCCGGAGATCGCGCCGCGCAGCGCCATCTCGACGCGCTCCGGCGCGCTGGCAAAATTGGTCTCGCCGTCGAGCGACGCAAAAACGGCGCCGCCCATCAATGCAGCGCCGCACAGCCCGGTCAAAATCGTGCCGCTGAACCATTGGACCGAGAGCCGGCGCCGGTCGATCAGGCCGCCACTGCCGCCGTCCACCAGCAACGGCGGCTCATTGCCGAGCTCGATGGCCTCGGCATCAAACCTCCGGCGGTGGAACTCTCTGGCGCCGCACAGCCTGCCTTGGTCCAAGCGCTATGTCCCCCTGCACTCGCGATCGCAGCCCAAGCTTGTCCTCCCGCAGCGCAAAAGGCGGCGCCGCGTTCGCTCAACGCTTCGGCCTTGCGGAATCAGGTCGGAAAATCGAGCGATAACACGATGCATTGGCGGTTCCGGCCCGTCAACGACCGGTCAAACCAAGGCATAAAGCTCAACTGACGGTGTCGGATCCCCGCATGGCGACGTCCCCGATATATTATAAGAAGAACGGCGGAGGAATATGGCCCAAGTGGGGCACCAAGCGGGGCACCGCGTGGGACGCCAAATGCGGACGAGGTGGAAGCGTCGGTGCCGCATCCGCGGCGTGAAATGCGGCAGCGGGTCACCGCTGTGGAGCTTCTAGGCATTTTGCCGGACCAGGCAATAATTGCCGAATAAACCGCAATCCACAGCGGTTTTTCAGGTGCTCCGGCGTTGACAACACCGGTAGGTGAAGACTATATAGCCCCTCTTGGACGCGGCGCCGCCCTGTGTGACGACGCGTCTGCGAAGCCCCTCACTGTTCACGCGGTGAACGCTCATCCGGCCATGAGCTGATGGTCATGTCGGATGTGTGGGTTTCGGCTCCGGCCTCGCCGGAGACATTATAGTGACGACGGAGCCGCGAGGTTCCGGGCTGTTTGACAAGTGAATCGGAAGAAAGAGAAACGTGGACGGCGGGGTCCTTGCGGACCGCTCTCTCGCGAGAAAGCAATTTCTCAAAAGAGACGGTCATGGAAGAGACTTCGGCGGTCGACGTTTTAGGTATCACTATTGGATTTCGTGGAGCGCAAGCTTTGCGAAAGACAAGAGTGGGACCTCGTCAAACGTGTGATCAGCCGAGATCATATCTCTCTCCAACTTGAGAGTTTGATCCTGGCTCAGAGCGAACGCTGGCGGCAGGCCTAACACATGCAAGTCGAGCGCCCCGCAAGGGGAGCGGCAGACGGGAGAGTAACACGTGGGAACGTACCCTTCAGTTCGGAACAACCCAGGGAAACTTGGGCTAATACCGAATACGTCCGTAAGGAGAAAGATTTATCGCTGAAGGATCGGCCCGCGTCTGATTAGCTTGTTGGTGAGGTAACGGCTCACCAAGGCTACGATCAGTAGCTGGTCTGAGAGGATGATCAGCCTCATTGGGACTGAGACACGGCCCAAACTCCTACGGGAGGCAGCAGTGGGGAATATTGGACAATGGGCGCAAGCCTGATCCAGCCATGCCGCGTGGATGATGAAGGCCTTAGGGTTGTAAAATCCTTTCGGCGGGGAAGATAATGACGGTACCCGCAGAAGAAGCCCCGGCTAACTTCGTGCCAGCAGCCGCGGTAATACGAAGGGGGCTAGCGTTGCTCGGAATCACTGGGCGTAAAGCGCACGTAGGCGGCTTTTTAAGTCAGGGGTGAAATCCTGGAGCTCAACTCCAGAACTGCCTTTGATACTGAGAAGCTCGAGTCCGGGAGAGGTGAGTGGAACTGCGAGTGTAGAGGTGAAATTCGTAGATATTCGCAAGAACACCAGTGGCGAAGGCGGCTCACTGGCCCGGTACTGACGCTGAGGTGCGAAAGCGTGGGGAGCAAACAGGATTAGATACCCTGGTAGTCCACGCCGTAAACGATGGATGCTAGCCGTTGTCGGGTTTACTCGTCAGTGGCGCAGCTAACGCATTAAGCATCCCGCCTGGGGAGTACGGTCGCAAGATTAAAACTCAAAGGAATTGACGGGGGCCCGCACAAGCGGTGGAGCATGTGGTTCAATTCGAAGCAACGCGAAGAACCTTACCAACCTTTGACATGCCCAGTATGGTCGTCAGAGATGACTTCCTTCCCGCAAGGGGCTGGAGCACAGGTGCTGCATGGCTGTCGTCAGCTCGTGTCGTGAGATGTTGGGTTAAGTCCCGCAACGAGCGCAACCCTCGCCCTTAGTTGCCATCATTTAGTTGGGCACTCTAAGGGGACTGCCGGTGATAAGCCGCGAGGAAGGTGGGGATGACGTCAAGTCCTCATGGCCCTTACAGGTTGGGCTACACACGTGCTACAATGGCGGTGACAGTGGGATGCAATGGAGTAATCCTGCGCAAATCTCAAAAAGCCGTCTCAGTTCGGATTGTGCTCTGCAACTCGAGCACATGAAGTTGGAATCGCTAGTAATCGCAGATCAGCACGCTGCGGTGAATACGTTCCCGGGCCTTGTACACACCGCCCGTCACACCATGGGAGTTGGATTTACCTTAAGACGGTGCGCCAACCGCAAGGGGGCAGCCGGCCACGGTAGGTTCAGCGACTGGGGTGAAGTCGTAACAAGGTAGCCGTAGGGGAACCTGCGGCTGGATCACCTCCTTTCTAAGGATGATCCTTCAGAGGCGCTTCCGCGTCTTTATCGGATCTCTTGGAAACATCAGGGCAGGCCGGTTTTCGGATCGGTTTGCCTCTATGCGGGACGCCGCCGTCTTCATTTCTCTTTCTTCACGAACGAGCCCAGACCAGGGATCGGTTATCAGGAATCAGGTATCGAGATCGGACGCAGTGCGTCCGTGCCGGTTGCTGATTCCTGATCACTGATCCCTGGATGGCGGGCTTGTAGCTCAGTTGGTTAGAGCGCGCGCTTGATAAGCGTGAGGTCGGAAGTTCAAATCTTCCCAGGCCCACCAGCCTTCGCTCGCGTAGCGAGGGAAGGCTGCCGCGCCGAAGCGTAGCGAAGGCGGGCGGTGCAAGCCGCGCGCGAGCTACGGCTCGGCAAGCCAAAATCAGTCAATACTGACTGGTGCGGGGCCATAGCTCAGTTGGGAGAGCGCCTGCTTTGCAAGCAGGAGGTCGTCGGTTCGATCCCGTCTGGCTCCACCAGACGGCGCAAAGAAACTCGTTCGTGAAAATATCAATTCGCTCATCTCCGGCTTCGGCCGGACTGCGCGTGTTGTCTGACATCGTGAAGAGGAGGTCGATCCAAGCGCACCGCGTGACGTGAGTCACGGGCAGCGCGCTATCTCCAATTGTTTCCCTCGGCGCAAGCCGCGGGACGCTTTTTGTCGGCAAAGCTTGACCGCAATGCCGTTGGGTCGATCTTATGAAGCAAGCTGGTCTTTCTAATCAGTGTCCGGCCGCAGCAAGGCGTGTTGAATGCGTATGCGCTCAACATGAAGTGTTGCGGATCATCGCCGAGATGAGTGGGCATTGATAATGAGAGCGATCAAGTGACTTAAGGGCATTTGGTGGATGCCTTGGCGCTGAGAGGCGATGAAGGACGTACTACGCTGCGATAAGCCGTGAGGAGCTGCGAAGAAGCTTTGATCCGCGGATTTCCGAATGGGGAAACCCACCTTCGATAGTGG
>CAVTFP010000033.1:0-76850 GCA_963733645.1 uncultured Alphaproteobacteria bacterium | reverse complement strand
AAACCGTTGGTCGGGAGTTCGATTCTCTCATCCGGCACCAAAAAAGGCATATCTTGCAATAACGATCGAGCGAATCTTCTCGGAAATCAACATTTGGAATCATATGGGAGAAGCGAGCGAATGCGAGAAAAACTGCTCGTCCCCACCACGATTATTGTTCTCGCAGCTCTGTGGCCCTCGGGAGCCGCCGTGGCTCAAGCACCGCCGCCCGATGAGGTCGCCCGATGCCGATCCATCTCCGACACGACAGCCCAATTCACCTGTTTCCACCGATTAAATGAAAAAATGAAACGAGCGGCAGAAGCCGGTTCAACTACTACCGCTGCTGCACCGTCTGCGCCTGCTGCGGCGGGCGCCCCGGCACCTGATATGGCGGCAGCGGAAAGCACCCCAGCTTGTGCCCATCTGTCGAATCCGCAGGGCCGATTGTCCTGCTACGACAAAAAATGGCCGCCGCCTTCGCCCGTGCCGACGCCCCCAATAAATAACTAGGCCAAGGTCACTTAAGCGGGGAATTACGTGGCGGTCGTCGCGCGACAAGCGCACTTTGCGCAGGATTGTGATCCAGATCACATACCGCAGGAGTGAATCCGCGCCTGCTCCTACCCAACGGGCGGGGAGGAACTTCGATGGCGAGCGCTGACCCTTGCGACGCTGAGGTTGAATTATTGAAAGTAGAGGCGGAATTTCGCCGTGCCTGCGAAGCACAGCGAGATTTCTTAGCGTGGTACAGCAGCCGTTTTGAAGTGCCGTTCGCCGAAAGCCTCTTACGCTACAGTGAAGCGATCGAGGCGGGAGAACCGTGGGCTGCCAGCTATCGGCGTATTAGCAGAGAGTTCCCGACCTACATGGAGCGGCTCCATGCCAATCTACTTCCGATTCAACACGAAATTTTTGGGACAGGTCGTTCTCCCGATCCTCAACAACAGCCGGCTGAACCTCGAAGACTGAGACGCTTCCGCCGCCGGGCTGCAGTCTGACGCGCAGACGAGGACTGTGCCCGTTCAGTCGGCGCCAAGCTAGGCAACTTCGGCGTGTTGAAACCCGTCACGAAACAGTAGGCGGCTGAAGATCGACAGCGAGCGAGGGCAAGCGGCTGACGCCGTTACTACCCTGTTCGCCGTTCTGGCCGCCAGCCAATCTACAGTGTCCTTTGCTTGTCGCCGCATTCCTTGCAGGTATAGGCGACGCGTGTCTCGCCCGGGGCGGCCGAAACGCGGTTCGGCGCGCCGCACTTGCCGCAAATCGCTTCTATGCGCGTATTGCCCTGCTTGACGCTGACGGTCTTGCGCTCCATCGCCTCTTTCACTAGCCGCTCGGCCTCTGCGCGCATCGATTCTTTCGACATTTCAGGCTTTCTTCCTTATCCGGATACGGGTTGGTACATGCGATTGCCGGCATCGGCAATGAGCATGTTTAGAAGCAAAGATCGGTGATGACGTGCCCGCGTTTATCTTTCATCACGTAGGGACATTTCAGGCGTTCGAGGGCGGCCTTGGCGTCATCGCTACCGAGCGCCGCGGCCTGCTGGTAATAGGCTTTGGCGGCATCTTTGTTGGCCGGGCCCCCTCGCCCGTTTTCGGCGAAATTTCCGGCCCAATCCAGCGCCTGGACATGCCCCTGCGCGGCCGCCTTTTCGAACTGCGCACGGGCCGCGCCGTCGTCCTTCGGGCCGCCCGTACCTTCCGCGTACATCAAGCCAAGCTGGAACTGCGCCTCGGCCGAATTCGCCGCTGCGGCTTTTTCTAGCATAGCCCTCGCCTCGACAGGATCGGACGGCATGCCACCACTCGCGGTAAGTGCCGCGAGTGAAGTGGCGCCGCGGGGGTTGCCGCCCGCAGCAGCGCGTTCGAACAGCTTGCGTGCCTGATCTTGATCTTTCGCGACGCCCGTTCCGTTCGTATACAGCAACCCGAGTTCGACCATGGCGGCGGTACTGCCCTTGTCGGCCGCTTTGCGATACGCGGCGACGGCTGCCGCAAGCTGCTCGCTGGCGGCATAGGCGCGACCGAGCTCGAAAAGCGCCCGGCGTGACGCGCCCGACGCGGTTTTGCAATACTTGATCGCTGTCGGGATATCGGAAAGCGCAATTGCGGACGTCCCTTTGACGTCCGCCGGCTTATCCGGGTCGGTCGGGTCGGCCGCGAGCCGATCGCACAACACGACATCGGCCGATTGAGCGTGGGCAGGGGCATGGCCGGCGGCAAAGGCCAGCGCCGCCAGTCCTATCGAAACTGCGGCAAATCCCTTTTTCATCATCGCAATAATACCATGCTTGGCTGCGAAGGAATAAGGACCAGGTTTTGGGGGTTGAATCGTCATGCCGACATTGACGCGCCGCTCCTTGCTCGCCGGCACAGCGACTACGGCCTTTTTGGCCGGCGCCGAACCGGCTGCCGCCGAAGCGCCGCCAGCGGGAAAGCAGAGCCCGGGCGTCTATCGCTACAAAATCGGATCATTCGAGCTGACCGCACTATATGACGGCATCTGGTATCGTCCGATCACCGACAAATTCATCCGCAACGCCTCCTTCACCGAAGTCGAGCATGCGCTGGATTTGGCCTACATGCCGCATGACAAGCTCGAGACGCCGTTCACGACCCTCATCGTCAATACCGGCAAGAAGCTCATCCTGATTGACACCGGCACCGGCGGCCAGATTTCGCCCACCGCCGGCATGATCGGCGACAATCTTGCCGCTGCCGGCATTGCGACGAAGGCCGTCGACCAGATCGTCATTTCGCATTTCCATCCCGATCACATCAACGGCATCAAGGACAAGGACAACGCGCTGATCTTTCCCAATGCCGAGATCATGGTGCCGGCGCCGGAATGGGCCTACTGGATGGACGACGCCAACCTGAACGCGGCGCCAGCAGACCTGAAACTCACGTTCCTCAATCAGCGCCGGATATTTTCCGACATCGCGCCGCAGGTAACTCGCTTCGACCCCGGCAAGGAGGTGTCGCCGGGCATCGTCACGCTGGCGGCGCCCGGCCATACACCCGGCCACACCGTGTTTGCCATCCATTCCGGCGATCAATCGCTGCTGGTGCTCGGCGATACCGCGCAGCACCCCGCGATCTTCGCGCGCCATCCCAACTGGCAGGCCGCGTTCGATGTGGATGGCGCGGAGGCGGTGGCGACACGCAAGACGTTATTCGACCGCGCCGCGGCCGATCGCATGCTGGTGACCGGCTACCATTTCCCATTTCCAGCCTGCGGCCATCTCATCAAGACGGCCGGCGGATACGAGCACGTTCCGGCGCCGTGGCAGCCGAACCTGTAATAAAAAATCGGAGGCCGGCTATTCGGCCGGCCTCTTTGATCCCGTCGGCATTGTTCTTGCTGTCTGGCGAGGCCCTATAGGCCACGCCGGCCGGGGACGACTTTGGTCCGACTTGCGAGCGAACGGCGAACATCTGGAACGCCCGCAAGTCGGTGCATACGATCCGGTATCCGACCTCATCACTGGTTGCTGAAACACCGGGCCGCAGGCAATTCCATCACGCAGGCGACTTCACGGTTTTGGACATGCCGGGTTTGGCGGCATGAACGGCGTGATGCTGTCTGCGCGCGCTGACGTGCTTGACCTTCGAAACCGGCTTAACGGCGGTCTGCTTGACGGGCGCTTGCACGGCCGTCGACGCAGGCGCAGATGCGGTGGTTGTCGCGGTGCTGGCGGAAGGCTGCGCGCCGAAAGCCGTGCCGGCAACCAAGGCGGTTGCAACCAGCGCGGCTGAAATAGTCTTCAACATGGCCATTCTCCTTGTTTGTTTTACGGCGTCGATTCTCTGGTCGCGCCGATTGTCGAGGCGAGTCTTACGCGGCCGGCGCTGAATGCACCCTGAAGCCCGGCAGTGGCAGCCGTTCATCTACGTGAACTTTCGGTAAGGCACGGTCGGGATGAAATGCTATGATGCGGTGTTAATGGCGTAACGCCCTCAAGCCCGGAGCCGTCCATGCGCAAAATCCCCTTGCTTGCCGCCGCCTGTCTCCTGAGCGCCGCCGTCGGCGCACCCAATTTTGCCAAGGCCATTGAGGGAGCCAGCCCCGCCGCGCCGCAAAATCCACCACCGTCAGACAGCTCAAGCGCGAAGCAAAAGAAGGCGAAGAAATCGAAGCCGCAAGGCAGCGGCTCGCTTGAGGATTTCTACAACGGCTGGCACAAGGCCTACGCGCTGGTTTACGACCAGGGCGATTTTGCCGGCGGCATCGCCGTGCTGCGCGCGATGGGTTTTGACGACAATGCCGACGTCGCTACGCTGATCGGTTACGCCAGCCGCAAGCTCGGCCGCTATGACGACGCCAGATACTGGTACGACAAGGCGCTCGCCGCCGATCCAAACCACGCTTTGACCTGGTCCTATTACGGCATGTGGCACGCCGAGCAAGGCAACCTGCTCAAGGCCAGCGACGATCTGGAAAAGGTGCATGCGATCTGCGGCAATACCGAATGCCGTGAATATGTCGAACTCAAAGCCGTGATCGACGGCACCAAGACGTATTAGCCGGCACCCTACCCTCCCCTGCTGCGCAGGGAAGGCTCATTACGAGTCAGCCGAACTCGGGCCCCGCGACGACGAACAGGCGCGACGGGTCGCCGAACGGTGCGGCATGACGCAATCCCATCCGCAGGTACGGTCGCTGCACCGTAAAATTTCGCCGCTCAAGATTGCGCTTGAGCTCATCCCAGCGGTCGGTGAGATCGAGAAATACCGGCCCCGTGACAGCACCGAGCGCGGCCTCAAGCAGCGTCGCAGCGGAGTGCTCATTAGCGGCAACAATCGGTCCGATCTGGGTCGCCAGCCGACCCGGACGCGCCAGCGCGAAACCTGAACCGTCTACCGTCACGAACGCAAGCTGCACGGCGCGGCGGAACAGACTTTCGAGCAAAAACAACCGCGAGGCGCCAAACGCAGCAGCATCGACTGCCGCCACCGCGACAAGGTCACTCTCGGTCATGGCGCGGATGCCGGCGGGCCGACCTCCGCCAGCGCCGCACTCGCCTTGCCAGCGCGACAAACCGAATACCGGCTCGAAACCGAGCTGCCGATAGACGTGCTCGCCCGCCGGCGTGGCGTCGAGCACCGCCACCAGACCGCGCTCCACAACATCGACGCAACACTTTTGCAAAATGCGGGTGCCTATCCGATCGCGGCGGCGCGGCGCTGTGACAAGCACCATACTGATCCAGGCGAAACCGCCGGCGTAAGGCAGCACCGCGCCGGTGGCGACGGGCTCGCCGTGACTGCCGGGCAGTCCGTAAACGGTGCCGCGCCGCAAGAACAACGTCCAATCGTCCGGTGTCTGGTTCCATCCCGCTTCGGCGGACAGCGCCATGCAGCTGCTGACATGATGCCCGGCGAGCCGGTCGAGGCGCAGGAGGTCAGTAGTGCCCATCGCGGACCTCGAAATGGGTCGGCTTGTTCAAGTTCGGACGATCCCGGGCGACCCAATCGGCGACCCAACCGATCATGATCGCGAGATCGATCATCGGCCTGCCGAACAACCGCACGGCTTGCTCCGTGTTTGTCAGCAGCGCCGTGGACCCCTCGTCGCCGGCGAAGCGCGGCTTCTTGCCAAGCCGGTCGCCAAACGCCTTGGCGAGCCAGCGTACGGAGATGGTTTCCGGTCCCGACACATTGAGTGCGCTGGTCGGCGTTGTCGTGTGACGCAGGCTGCGCAATGCCTGCGCGCTGGCATCGCCCTGCCATATGACATTGACGTATCCCATGCCGACATCGACCGTTTCGCCGTCGCGAACCTTCGAAGCAATGTCGAACAGGACGCCGTAGCGCATGTCGATTGCATAGTTGAGGCGGAACAGCCGGCCCGGCGTGGCGTAGATTTGAGAGTAATATTCGAAAATCCGCTCGCGCCCGATGCAGGAATTGGCATATTCGCCGGGTGCGGAGAGCGGTGTCGCCTCAGTCGGACCGCCGCTGTCGACTGCGACGAACGGATAGACGCAGCCGGTCGAGAAGGCGACGATGCGCGCGGTGCGGAAACGCTCGGCGACTATCCCCGGCACCTGGACGTTCATCGCCCAGGTCAGCGCCGGATTTTCCTGCGCGCCGAATTTCCGTCCGGCCATAAAGACGATGTTCCGGACTTGCGGCAACGCCGCGACCGCGGCGCGATCCAGGAGATCGCAGGCGATGGTTTCGACGCCGCAAGCTTCAAGATTTTCGCGCAACCCCTTCTCGTTGAAGCGCGCGACGCCGATCACGCGTCTCCCGGGCGCGGCATTGCGCGCCAGCCGCGCCAGCGACGGCCCTATTTTGCCGCCGACGCCGAGTACCGCGATGTCGCCATCGACCTCGGCGAGATCCGCCGCCAGCGCCCGGCTCGGGCGGCTAAGGAATTCGTCCACCTCCTCCGGCCCATCGAACCGGCGCGGCAAAGGCGCGTCGTCAAGCCATGTCGTCAATGTCCCGTCACTCCAGATGCACACCGGCCTCGTCGGCAACCGCTTTCCAGAGCGGCACTTCCTTGGCCATGATCGCGGCGATCTCCGCTGCCGAAAGCGCCTGCGGCTGCAAACCGAGCTTGGCGATCGCCTCCTGGGTCTCGGACGCTCGCAATCCGGCGTCAACGGCGGCATTGAGCTTGGTGATGACGTCAGGCGGCGTCGCCGCCGGCCCCATCACGACAAACCACAGCGTAGTCGGATAATTGGTGAAGCCGAGTTCGCGCAGCGTCGGCACGTCGGGAAGCTCGGGCCACCGCTCTGCACTCGTCACTACAAGCGGCCGCAGTTTTCCAGCTTTGATCAATGGCAGCAAAACCGATTTGGCGCTGGCATTAAGCTGAATTTGGTTGCCCAGCACATCGGCGATGGCCGGCGCGGCACCCTTGTACGGAACGAACACAATATCCGTTCCCGTGTGTGCGCGCAGATACTCGAGCAGCAGATGCGGAGCGATGCCGGATGCGGAACCTGACGTGAGCTTGCCTGGGTTGGCCTTGGCGTAGCTGACAAGCTCAGCAAGCGAATTTACCGGCACCGCGGGATTTACCACGACTGCATTGGAGTCGGTCGCCAGCGCGGCTACGGGAACGAAATCCTTCACCGGATCGTAGTCGAGATTTTTGTACAGCGCTGGCGTGATCGCGTTTTCGTTGGAGCCGCCGGACAACAGCGTGTAACCGTCCGGGGCCGCACGCGCGACATCGCGCCCGCCAACTCTGCCGCCGGCGCCGGGAACGTTTTCGATGATGACGGTCTGGCCGAGATTGGCCGCGAGATTACGAGTCGAGACACGCATCGTGGTGTCCGATGGCCCGCCAGGCGGGTATGGCACGACAATTTTGACGGGATGATCGGGAAAGTTTTGCGCGCGTGCCGGCAGAATCGAAGTCGCGGCAACAACACAAAATACGATCGCGACAAGCCTGCGCATCACATCCCTTTCCCTTGCGTTTCCGCCACGATCCAGGCGTGATAGTCCGCATCGACGTTTTCGACCGGCAGGACGAGTATGGCAGGTGTGCTATAGGAGTGCATCTGTTTGACGGCTGCGCGCGCCGGTTCTGCGAGCGAAGCGCGGGTTTTGATGATCATGACCACCTCCTCGCTGCGATCGATTTTGCCTTGCCACCAGTAGAACGAAATCATGCCCGGAAGGATATTGACGCAGGCGCATAGCCGCCGCTCAACGAGGGCGCGGCCCGCTTGCTCCGCCTCGACAATGGACGGATAGGTCGTATAGACGAACACCGCGCGTTCCAATTCCGCCTCCCGTAGTCCACTGACCGCGGCGCTGCGCCGCTTGATTGCGACCTTTATGCCAAAACGCCGCCCAGCGCCCCGATATAGCCGCGTCGCCTTCGTCGCCAGTGACGCGCCTGCGGCGCAGCTAGCGCGGCGCCGGTTGACGCGCCGCTACGGCGACGCGCGGCCGGAGACGGCCGATGTCGTCGTCGCGCTCGGTGGCGACGGCTTCATGCTTGCGACCCTGCAACGGTTCATGAATTCGGGCAAGCCGATCTACGGCATGCATCGCGGCACCATCGGTTTTCTGATGAACGAGTTTTCCGAACAAGGTCTCGCGGAACGCCTCGCCGCCGCCCAGGTCACGGTAATTCATCCACTGCTGATGCGCGCGCGTGACGCCGCCGGCCGCGTCCACCGGCATCGCGCCATCAACGAAGTGTCGCTGTTCCGTCAAACCTATCAGGCCGCGCGATTACGCGTGCTAATCGACGGTAAAGTACGGATGCCGGAACTTATCGCCGATGGATTATTGTTAGCGACGCCGGCCGGATCGACCGCTTATAATCTTTCCGTGCAAGGCCCGATTATTCCCATCGGCGCGCCCCTATTGGCGCTCACCCCGATCAGTCCGTTTCGGCCGCGGCGCTGGCACGGCGCGCTGCTCCCCGACACCGCGCGGGTCACGATCGAAGTACTCGAAGCCGACAAGCGCCCGGTTGCTGCCGTCGCCGATCATGACGAGGTGCGCTCCGTCCGTTCCGTCGAGATCAGCATGGATCATTCGATCGACATGCACATGCTGTTTGATCCCGATCACAGCCTCGACGAGCGAATCCTCACCGAGCAATTCGGCTACTGATCGCGATTTTCATTCGCGTCCTTACTATCCTCGCGATTCATTGGGCCAACGCCCATCCTCTCCAACGTCAAGAGCGTTGTCGCGCACCGACGCTGGCTCTAGGCTTGCGCGCTCAAAGCCAAAAGAAAACTTGGAGGGTACGATGCGCTGGATCGCAAGGAGCAAAATCCGCATGAGCATCATTCGCCGGATCGCGGCCGCCTGTCTGGCGGCACTGCCGTGGACCGCGACGCGTCCGGCCGAGGCCGCCGAGCCCCCGCTCGTTATCGCCAAATCCGGCTATCTGTTTGCCGGAGGCCAAATCGATACTTCGCTTAAAGGGTCTCCGATGATTGGGCAGCTCTACGCCGAATTCCAAATCCCGCAAAAACTCACGCATCTGTACCCGATCGTCATGATCCATGGCGGCAGCCAGACCGGAACCAATTTCACCGGGACGCCGGACGGCCGCGAAGGGTGGGCACAATATTTCCTGCGCCGCGGCTATGCGGTTTATGTCGTCGATCAGGTCGCGCGCGGTCGCGCCGGCTACTGGACGCAAAGCTACGGTCCCGTCACCGCACCGGACCTCGATCGAACGTTGCAGCGTTTTGCGGCACCCGAGCGCTACAATCTCTGGCCCCAAGCGCATCTGCACACGCAGTGGCCAGGCGTCCCCAAGCCCGGCGATCCGATTTTCGACGCCTTCTACGCTACGCAATTTCCATCACTGACAGATTTTGCCAAGCAGCAAGAGCTCAACCGCGACGCCGGCGCCGCGCTACTCGACAAGATCGGCCCAGCGATCCTGCTTACCCATTCGCAGTCTGGCGCCATGGGTTGGCCAATCGCCGACGAACGGCCCAATTTGGTGAAGGCGATCGTCGCCGTCGAGCCCAGCGGACCGCCTGTCCATGACGTCGAGTTCAAGGGCGCCCCGGATTGGTTTAGCGATGTCACCAAGACAAAGATTTCCGGCCTCGGCGAAGTTCCGCTCACCTACGATCCGCCGCTCAAGGACGGCGAACAACTTGCGTTCGTGCGCCAGGACAAGGCCGACAAAGCCGATCTGGTGCGCTGTTGGTCGCAAGCAGCGCCAGCGCGCAAGCTCGCCAACCTCAAGGATATTCCCGTCCTGATTATTTCCTCGGAGGCCTCGTATCACTCGTCTTACGACCACTGCACCGCCGCATATCTGACGCAAGCGGGGGTGGCCAACACCTTTGTCCATCTCGCCGATCGCGGCATCCACGGTAACGGCCACATGATGATGCTGGAAAAAAACAGCGATGCCATTGCCGGCGTCATCGAGAGCTGGCTGCAAAAGTTGCCGGCCAAAGGCGCCGGCGCAAGCCGCTCAACACGGCGCTGAATGACCGAAGCGTGACAGCGCAAGTGCCTAGTCTTAGCCGAAGCGCCAAGTATTAACCGAGCGTTAACGACAAATCTTTACGGTTTCGGATGGTGACGGTGCGGAGGACTGACGGCGTCCGCCGCGCGAGAGGCCTAATGGTTCGCATCGATTTCCACCGGCTGCGCTTTCTGGTGATCGACGACAACGCGCACATGCGGCGCATTCTGCGCACGCTGTTGCACGGCTTCGGCACGCGCGAAGTCCATGAAGCGGAGGATGGCGCCGCCGGCCTTGAAGCCTTCACCCACTACGTGCCCGATATCGTGCTGACCGACTGGGTGATGCCGATCTTCGACGGACTGGAATTGACGCAGATGATCCGGCAGCCAGGCGCCAATGCCAATCCCTACGTACCGATCATCATGCTCACGGGCCATTCCGAGAAAAAACGCGTCATCGGCGCGCGTGACGCCGGCGTGACGGAATTCCTCACCAAGCCTATTTCCGCCAAAGCGTTGTACGAACGCATTTTCAACGTCGTCGCCAATCCGCGGCCGTTCGTGAAGACCCCGAGCTATTTCGGGCCCGATCGCCGCCGCAATGTTAATCCGAACTATGTCGGCCCGGAACGGCGCAAGGGTGGCAAAGCCGAAGTGACGCGCCAGCTGCCGCTGCTTGAAAAAGCCAGGGCATTGGTCTGATGCTTAAGGAGCGTGATTAGCATGTCACCTCGTAAGGGCGATACGCCGTCGGTTTCGACCTTCGCGGATCACGAGCTGATCACGCCGACCCATGAATTGCGCAAAGCCGTCGCTGCGGCGAGCAACGAAATCGACGATCCGGTAGCGCGGGCTGAAGCAGCGCTGGCAGAGCTTTCCGGTGAATTCGGCAGCTGGATGGACGAAGAGTGCATACGGCTCGAAACGGCGAGGCAGGCCGTCAAACGCGAAGGATTCACCGAAAAAACGCATGACGCACTGTTTCGCTCTGCCCACGACATCAAGGGCGAGGCCGGCACGTTCGGCTTTCCGGCCGTCGCCGGTGTCGCCGACAGCCTGTGCCGGTTGGTCGAACATACGCCGGACATGTCGCGTATTCCGATCGATCTGGTCGATCAGCATGTAGACGCCGTGCGTGCTATCATTCGGGAGTATGCGCGCCCCGATCTCCTCGACATCGCTCGCCAGTTGACCAAGCGGCTGCGCGAGGTCACGGACGAATTCCTGATCAAGGAAAATCAGTTCCGGCCAGACTATCTGGAAAATATCCTGGCGCCTTCGCTGGTGCTGGGCCTCTAAGCCAGGCTACGCCGCTTCCCTGCATTCGGCGTCGAGCGGTGCCGCAACCAGCCCATCACAGAACAGACGCGCCTCTTCGCGCGCGGCTTCGGTCGCGAAACGCCGCAGCAGCGTAAGCAGCGGTTCGAGCTCGCCGAGGTCCTGTTCTTCGCAACTGGTAAGAACGCGCTCGATCATGCGTCGCTTCAGTCGTGCGGCATCGCCCGGCTGATCGGCAAGCCCGGTTTCACGCATCGCTTCGATCGCCCCTTTGAAGGCCGGGTAGGTCGATGGCGGCAGCCCCGCTTTCTCGAGCAATGCGAGAAGGCCCGCATTGCCGCGGTCGCGCACCAGACCCGATACGCGGGCAATCGGCATGTCCGCGAGCTCGGCCAGCGCCTCCTCGAACAGCGCGACGTTGCCGGACAACAGCGCACGCAAAATCAGGCCCGCGGTAAGCTGGCCCGTGCCGCGCAGATGGCGGATCAACGGGCGAAGTTCGGAGGTTGACGTGTCGGCGGCAATCACCACCGTCGCCTTCTCGCAAGCTTCCCGCGCAATTCGTTTGGCGCGATCGGGATCGAGCCATTCACGCCCGGCGACGAAACCGGCAAGCGCCGCCGACAGCTTGGCGACCAGGATTAGTCGTATCGCCACCGGCAGGTCGTCACGCGCAAGGAGCGACTCGCGGAAGGCGGCGAGATGGCCGAACCGTTCGACGATGCGATCGATCGACAGCGGCGCGAGATCGGCATCGCCGCTTTCGACCAGCATTAGGCAGGCTTCTGCCGTACCCACCTCGGCGATCGCCGCGGCGACCGAGCGCGGCAAGGCGGCGCGGCTCGCGATTGCGGCCTGCACGGCTGGCGTTCCGGTCGCGACAGCGTCCACCAGGTCGGCATCGATAAAGAGCGGTGACAGCGCCAGAACCGGCGCCGCGATGCTCGGCTGATCGGATGACAGCGCGAAAACGATTGCCGGCGGCGCATCAGGACTGGCCGCAAGCACATCGGCCAATGCCCGGCGCACCAATGGCGACGGATCGTCCAGCAACATCAGCATCGCGCCCTCGGCAGCGCCGAGATCGTCGGGCGACAGATCGGAATAGAGATAGGCGCGGGCCAGCGCCGCAGTGGCGTCGGCCCTCTCGCCAGCCGACGCGGTGCGCACCCACTGAAGGAAATTGCGGACGATCATGGTTCGCTCACGCAACAGATTTCGCCATAAGTGATCGTAGCGCCGCGCGCTTAACAAATCGTTCACCATAAATCTTTGCAAATGTGACCGGACTCTTGAGCCCGAATGCGCGCCTTACGAGCCTTGCCCGGTATCCGAGAACAGGTTCCGCAAACTGCTCTCTCCGGTTCCCACGTCCGACTCACTCTTGCCGCCGATCGGCACGTTCGGCGTCGTCCAAAGCTGGCTCACGATAGCGGCAACGGGCGCGGAACGATCGGTATCCTGAAACAGCCCGTGGAACATCTGAGTCTCCGCGACGGCATGCGCCGGAAGCTTTGCCGGTGCCGGAATCTCCACGGGCGTCGGCGCGGCGGCCGCGTAGGCCGAGGTGATGCCGGCTGTATCGGGCGCGGTAATTTTCACGGTCGCGACAGAAACAGAATCAGGAGCGCGGAACGTGAGCATCGCGGTGACGTCGAGTGGCGCGGCCGGCGCGGCGGCCGTGCTGCTGTTCGCCGCGCGTACCGCGCGAGACGCAGTGAGCGTCGCAGGCTCACCCGCCGTGGAAGACGTCGTCGTGGCTTGCGCCGTTTGGATCGGATCAGAGCGCCGGCGCGCTATGTCATAACGCGCAGTCAGGATATTGCGAACCTGCGCCAAAGTGCGGTGAGCGCCGGTCGAGCGGTCGAAAAAGATCGATGAATTAGCGGTTGCGGCAGTCGGAAAATATTGCGTCGCCTTCGCATCAGGATTGCTTTTGGCGGCCGAAATCAGCTTCGCTGCGCCGCCGGCACCGAGAAAATGCGCGATATAAAGCTCGCCTTCGCTTGGCGCGCGACCGAGCTTCTTCGACAGGATGTCGGCATTGGCCCGCGTGAACGCGCCCGCCATCACCGCGTTCGCGGTCGGATCGTTGCGGAGCTTGAGGATCTCGCTTCGCATTTCCGGATCGGCGACTTGATAGTGGCCGGACGTGGTTCTGCTGATGGCGGCCGCGTAGCGGCCATAGCCCAGTTCGGCGCCGGACTGTTTCATGGTGCCGAGCCAGGTCTGATCAATGAATTGAAACAGTCCCCGCGCCGACGACGTCGAGGCGCCGGCATGCGGATTGAGGCCGGACTCGACCTGCGCCGTCGCCAATAGATAATTGAAGCTCGTCCCGGTGACCGCTGACGCCTGACGAATAGCGCCGGTCACCGTCGAGCCAACGGTGGTCGTGCTGGAATCGACCAGCATTGCCAACTCCCCTGCCGGCTCTCGCCGGCTACTCCGGGCCGCCGGCTCCCACCGGCTGCTTCGGGCTTAGGAATGATTAACGATTATGGTAAATGGGCAATTAACGGAATGGAGGCGGAAATGACCCAACAGACAGCCCTGCGGCACAAGAGGGGCGGGCTTTATTTCGAGGGTTTTACCCCCGGAGAATTGACTGAGCACCGCTACACGCGGACCGTCACCCAGATGGACAACATGCTGTTTTCCAACATGACGCTCAACCCGCAGCCGCTCCATATCGACCGGCACTTCTGCGAGCAGGAGACCGAATGGGGCCAACCGCTGATGAACTCGCTGTTCACGCTCGGGCTTATGATCGGCATCCAGGTATCCGACATGACGGTCGGCACCACCATCGCGAATCTCGGCATGACCGACGTCAAATTCCCCCACCCGCTGTTCGAGGGCGACACCGTGCATTGCACGACCGAGGTCATCGGCAAGCGCGAGTTGAAATCGCGGCCGGGCGCCGGCATTGTCGAGTTTCATCATCGCGCCTTCAATCAGGACAACAAGCTGGTCGCCGAATGCCGCCGACAGGCGTTCATCCTGATGCAACCGAAATAACCGGCGCGATCGAATGAAACTCAAATTCGCGACGCTCGACGTCTTCACCGACGCGCGCTTTGCCGGCAATTCGCTTGCCGTCGTGTTCGATGCTGACGGCATCGACAGCGCGGCGATGCAGGCCGTCGCGCGCGAATTCAATCATCCGGAGACGGTATTTGTGCTCAAGCCCAAGGCCCCGGGCAGCACGGCGCACGCGCGCATCTTCACTCCTGTGCTTGAAATGCCCTTTGCCGGCCATCCCACGGTCGGCACCGCGGTGGTGCTTGCGTTGCGCCGCAATGCCGGCAGCGACATCGTGCTCGAGGAGAAAATCGGACTGTTGAAATGCCGGGTGCAGGCTGCGGACCCCGACTGCGGCCGGGCGACTTTCCTCCTTCCGGCCCTGCCCAGCGAAGCCGGCACAGCGCCAAGCCGAGAAGCGATCGCGGCGGCGCTCGGACTGGCAACCGACGACATCGGTTTCGACGGCCACCTGCCGTCGAAATGGTCGGCAGGCGTCACTTTCACGTTCGTTCCAGTTCGCAATATCGACGCGGTGCGCCGCTGCCGAATCCTCGACGCGCAATGGGATGCGGCGTTTGCTGGCTCCGGTGCATACATTTTCAGCCGCGAGACCGAAGACAAAGCCAGCGACTTCCATGCCCGCATGTTCGCGCCAGGTTTTGGTGTGCGCGAGGACCCGGCCACCGGTTCGGCTGCGGCAGCTTTTGCCGGTTTCTGCGCAAAATTACTATCGCTCGATGACGGCGAGCATCGTTTCATCATCGAACAAGGTTTTGAAATGGGCCGCCGCAGCATGATCGAACTTGGCCTGACCAAGCGCGCCGGTGCGCTGGTATCGGCCAGCGTCGGCGGACCTGCTGTCATCGTCACCGAAGGCGAGATCGAAATCTGATGCGCTCGCTGCTCTTCGTTCCCGCCGATAGTGCGCGAAAGCTCGAAAAAGGAATGACGAGCGGTACCGATGCGCTGATCGTCGATCTCGAAGATTCGGTTGCACTCGACGGCAAGGCGAAGGCGCGGGAAAGCGCCGCCGCGTTTGTAAAAGAGGCGATGACGAGCAAGACGCGGCCCTACATCCTGGTGCGGGTCAACGGCTTGCAGACCGGACTGACCGACGCCGATCTCGACGCCGTCGCACCGGCAAAACCGGATGCCATCATGCTGCCGAAGGCCGAAGGCGGCGCTTCCATTCTGCATGCCGACGCCAAGCTTGCCGTGCGCGAGGCGATCAGCAATCTACCCGACGGCCACATCAAGATCCTGCCGATCGCCACGGAAACCGCGACGTCTTTGTTTGTCGCCAATACTTTCGCCGGCTCAAGCGGAAGACTGAGCGGCCTGACCTGGGGTGCCGAGGACCTTTCCGCCGAACTCGGCGCACAGGCCAACCGCGGTGCGGATGGCCGATTTCTCGATCCTTATCGGCTGGCGCGCGTGCTGTGTCTGGCCAGCGCGTCCGCGGCGCAAGTGCCGGCGTTCGACACCGTCTATGTCGATTTCCGCAACAGCGACGGATTTCGCCGCGAATGCGAAGAAGCCGTCCGTGACGGCTTTGTCGGCAAGATGGCAATCCACCCCGCCCAAGTGCCGATTATCAACGAGGTCTTCACTCCGTCGGCCGATGCACTGACGCGCGCGCAATCGATTGTCGATGCGTTCGAGGCCAATCCGGGCGCCGGGGTCGTCGGCATCGGCGGCGTCATGTACGACCGCCCGCATCTGGCGCGCGCGCAACGTCTGCTGGCGCAAGCGGTCACGCCCACGCGTGACACATGATAACAGCAGCGCGACGCACAACCGCGGCTTGAGAAACGCGGCTACGATTTGCCGGCCGGGTAGATCGCTTTCGGATCGAACACCCGCTCGTCGCGAAATTCCAGCCTCGTGCCGCCGGCTTTGCCGAGCGGTACCGCGCGGTAAAAACACGAGCGGCGACCGGTGTGGCAGGCGCCCGCGACCTGTTCGACCTTGATCCACACGGCGTCCTGATCGCAATCGATGCGCATCTCGACGACGCGCTGGGTGTGTCCGGAGGTCTCGCCCTTCTTCCACAGCGCATGGCGCGAACGGCTGAAGTACCACGCCTCCCCGGTCGAAATTGTCTTGGCCAAAGCCTCGGCATTCATGTGCGCGACCATCAGCACATCGCCCGACGCGGCATCGGTGGCAACGCAGGTCACGAGCCCGTCGGCATCGAACTTCGGCGTCAGCGCTCTGCCTTCTTCCAGATCGGCGGCAGCGCCAGGCGACGGGAATGGTGATTTATCCGACACGGAGCCCTGCTTTGAAGTCAGCGCGAGTTACGTTCCGGCCGCGGCGCCGCGCACCAGCGTCACGAAGCGCATTTGGTCTTCCGGGCTGTCGCGGAACGTGCCGAGGAATCGCGTCGTCACAGTCGAGACGCCCGGCTTGCTGACGCCTCGGATCGACATGCAGGTGTGCTCGGCCTCGATCAGAACGGCGACGCCATGCGGCTTGAGAACTTCCTCGATGGCAATCGCCACTTGCGAGGTGAGTTGCTCCTGGGTTTGCAGACGCCGGGCATAGACATCGACAACACGGGCGAGCTTCGACAGCCCGACGACGCGTTCTACCGGCCGGTAGGCGACGTGGGCCTTGCCGTAGAACGGCATCATGTGATGCTCGCAGTGCGATGTGAAGCCGATGTCGCGGATCAGGACGAAATCGTCATAGGGCGCCGTTTCGCCGAAAGTGCGGGCCAGCGTGTCGGCAGGGATCTCGTGATAGCCGCGATAAAGCTCGTCGAAAGCAGAAACCACCCGTTTCGGCGTGGCCTGCAAGCCTTCTCTCGCCGGGTTATCGCCGACATAGGCAATGAGCGTGCGCACCGCCGCTTCCGCCTCTTCGCGCGAAGGCCGCTTTTCTAGGGCCGCGGGCACATCGTGCACGTGGTCGGGCATCGGCTCCCGAGACAGTTTCTTGATGACGGCGTCCATTTTCTCTCCAATGAGCCGGCTTGGCAGCCGAGGCATCCGCCAACCCCAGTCCCATACCCGAACTTCAATTCCACCGTGTCTGCGCCTATATAGTCGATTGGCGGGTAGAGACAATAAACCCGGGCCGAAACAAGTAAACGCGCGCTTTTGCAATGCTCAACGAGGTCTACAATCGCCGGATCATAGAGCTCGCGGGGACGATCCCGCGGATCGGACGGCTGGCCGACCCGGACGCAAGCGCCACCGCCCATTCGAAGCTTTGCGGTTCGACCGTCACCATCGATTTGAAAATGGACGGCGACACTGTGACCGATTTCGCCCATGAGGTGAAAGCCTGCGCGCTTGGCCAGGCCTCATCGTCGATCATGGCGAGCAACATCATCGGCTCGAAAGCGGACGAGTTGCGCGCGTTGCGCGAGGGCGTCCGCAAGATGCTCAAGGAAAAGGGCGAACCGCCGGCCGGTCGAAAGTGGGCTGATATTGCGGTGCTCGAGCCGGTGCGCGATTACAAGGCGCGCCACGCTTCCACGCTGCTGACATTTGACGCCGTGGTCGACGCCATCGGCCAGATCGAGGCCAAGCGCGGCAGCAAAACCGCGGCACAGTAGGTTGCGGCACATCGCCGAATGTTGCCGTCTCGCCCCGCGCCGTGTCGGTCGCGGCTTTGTCCAGGTCTATCGGCACACATTATCGCCACTGATCGGGCTCGAATGCCGGCATCTACCGACCTGCTCCGACTATGCCGATCAGGCGCTCTCGCGCTTCGGACTTTGGGCTGGCGGCTGGATGACACTGGCACGATTGCTGCGCTGCCAGCCGTTGGGAACATCGGGACTTGATTTCGTGCCCGACACCATCTCACCGAAGGCACGGTGGTACCTGCCGTGGCGTTACGCACGGTGGCGCGGAACCAATGCGTCAGCGCGTGCCATAGACGAGACCTGAGCGCGTTTGGCGAACGATCGAGCACCCAGCGCAGCGCCAGATGGATGACGCGACGATCCGGGCGCTGGGATTCATCGGTTGCGACGCAGCACGTATGCTGTCGTCCCTAAGGTTCGTCGGGGTTTGACTTCGTTCCAGAGGCACGCCCCGCCTGCCCGCGCTGGTACCTACCCTGGCGCTTCGGCCGGTGGCGGATCGATGAGCGGCGATGACGACGAGGCCGGCCGCAGAGCAGCCGGACTTGTGCGCTGACGCGGCGCGTCGGCGTTTTGCCTGAAGCCATTTGCTGCTCACAAATTTACTGCGACGTCGGCGTGAGCTTTGCGAGTTGCCCGGAAGCGGCCGCCGACCCGAGTGCGGCGGCTTTCTCGTACCATTTGCGCGCCTCGGCAGGGTCCGCCGCGGCGCCAATCGCTTTGAGGCGCTGCAACACCGCCGGATCGAACGACGCGCCCAGCGCCAATGCGGCCTCGGCGCTTCCGGCCACCGCGGCGCGCCGAAGCAGCAGGCGTGCTGCCGCAAGGTCGCCGTTTGCCAGCGAATCCTTGCCGCGCTTGAGCAAGAGGGCGATTTCGTCGCTATCGAGCGGCGAGGTATTACTGTCGGCCGGGACGGTACTATTGACCGGTTGTTCTGCGACAGGTTGCGATACCGCGACAGGTTGCGATACCGCCACCGATGTGGCCTCGTTCGGCGACGGCGGCAGCATCGCAATCGGCGAAATTTCGGCCGGAGCGGGCTGTGCGTGCGCGTCTGCGAGTCCGTGCTGAACCAGAAGTCCGACGGCTGCGGCCGCGTGCAACGGATCGTCCTGTTTGCCATTGCCGACAACGGGCACTGCGGGCACGCTCGCAGTGACCGCTTCGGCGTGAAAAAACTTCACACTGGGCAGAGACACCAGTAGCAGCGAGACGGTTGCGGCAACCCCCGCGACACCGCACAACCGCAGCGCCATCGGCCATAAAGCCTCAATGTCAGTGGGCGGCGGTTCGGGAACCGCGTCCGGGTCCAGCGCGAGCTGCCGTTGCAGCTTCGCCATGTCCTGATCCCCGCTGTATGCGGAGTCGCCTTGCATTAAGCGCCGCCGTTTGTGCGGCGCTCCGGCCAGTGCGGTCGAGGGCCGTAACGGCACCAACCGTCCCTGTTCGCGTGCCCAAGGCGGGGCATACATCAAAGCAACATCGAGATCTTCAGGATGGTGTATCGGAGAACTCATGATAGCCTCCCCCTGCTTTCAAGCTCCGAAGGTTACAAAACTACTTTCCAGTCTCCTTGATCATTAGTGCGCGCGCGCCTGCCATTTGAGAAATTCCTGGAATAATTGCTCGCGATTGGCTGGCCTTGCCGCCCCATCGCCGGCGGCCGACGCGCCCTTGCTTGCCAGAAACTGATCGAACTGCGCGCGGGTGGCGTCGGCTGATTGCGGCTCGCGGTGTTGATTGAGCCATTCCTCCGCAGCGGGAAATCGCGTCCAGCCCGGCAGCGTTGCGGCGAGATTGGTCTCGCGCCATTTCGGATGGTGCGGCGGCTTCTGCAGTTCGCCGAGCTTCGGGAAAAACACGTTAATGAAATTGGCGATGCGGCGGTAACGATCTGAATCCTTTGGCCAGTTGTAGGCGATAAGCACGGCACTCACGGCGATGGTGCCAACGTCATGGCCGGCGTCAACCATGCCGGGATAATCGCTGTGACCGAGCACAGCAGGCAGATAATCGGCCTGCAACGGTTTGGCGAAAGGCACCGGCAGGAAGCGGAATCCGTCACTGGCCCGCAGCTTGCTCATGGCGCCGGTCGGTTTGCCGGCAATCAAAATGGTCGCCGCGAGCTCGCCGGACTTCAACTTCTCCAGCGCATCCCCTTGCCCCATGTTGACTTCGTGCGGAGCAATTCCCAGCCGCCGGAATATATCGCGCGATGACAACTGGCTGCCGCTGCCGACATCGCTGAAATTGACCGCCTTGCCGTTGAGGTCCGAAAGCGCGTTGATCCCGGAATCGGCGCGCACGACGACCTGCATTTCCTCGTTAAAGAGCTTGGCGATGTAGTCGATCTTGTCGTCGATATTGCCGATCTCGCTGTCGGCGCGAAATTGATTGAGGATGATCGATTGCGTAATGCCAAGATCGACTCCCTTGAGGAAGCGGACGTCACGGATATTTTGGCCGCCGCCTTTTCCAATGACCGGCAGCACGCGAAAATTATCGCCGTCATCGAGGACGTCGGACATGTCGTAGGCGATCGACAGATAGGTCGCGTTGGGATTGCCGGCAACGATCGCGATCGTGTTGGCGTTCAGACGTTCGCCCAAGCTGCCGAGATTTGGCTTGTCCGGCATCGGACGTGCCCCGGCGCGCCCGGTAAAGCCGAATTGCAATGTTGAAAGGGCTGCGGTTAGAACAACCACGGCCAATACGCAAAGCACCTGACTTGGCCGGTGCCGCGGCCGCAAGCCTCCCCTCATTTTCTACCCCCGAGCGGCGAACCTACGCAGTTACGCAACACACACACTTGCATTGCAGATCCGCAACGTCTGACACCCCACCACTGCCACGCTTGAAGGTTGCACGCGTTTTATTTTGATACGCGGTCGTGCGTGGTCTCATGACAAGTTGGTAACCGAATACGGCGACGATATGATCGTGATTTGGTGATTCCGAGACGCGCTTTGCCGTAATCGGACACCAAATTTCAGATTCTTCTTTTGTTGTCGTCGAATTGTGGCCCGCCTTCGGGCAACGCATGATCGGGTTGCGCCACGACCCTCCCCTGCTGTATCTCCCCATCCACGCTTACCTGCGTTCGTAGGCAGCGAGTGAGCAACAGGAGTTGAAGATGGTCGCGCTGACCTTTCCCGACGGCGCCCGTCGGGACTATCCGCAAAACACCACCGGGCTCGATATCGCCAAAGGCATTTCGCCCTCGCTCGCGAAGCGGATGGTGGCCATGGCGCTCAACGGCCAGGTCGCGGATCTGTCCGATTCGATCGAGCATGACGCCAAGATCGAGTTCATCACCCGCGACGACCCGCGCGCGCTCGAACTCATCCGCCACGACGCCGCGCACGTGCTGGCAGAGGCCGTACAAACGCTGTGGCCCGGCACCCAGGTCACGATCGGGCCGGTAATCGAGAACGGCTTTTACTACGATTTTTTCCGCAACGAGCCATTCAAGCCGGAGGACTTCGCGGCCATCGAAAAAAAGATGCGCGAAATTATCGCGCGCGACAAGCCGTTCACCAAGGAAGTGTGGCCGCGCGACGAAGCCAAGCGCGTCTTCGCCGACATGGGAGAAAGCTTCAAGGTCGAGCTGGTCGACGCCATCCCCAAAGACCAGCAGATCAAAATCTACAAGCAGGGCGACTGGTTCGATCTGTGCCGCGGCCCGCACATGACCTCGACCGGCAAGATCGGCAACGCATTCAAGCTGATGAAGGTCGCGGGCGCCTATTGGCGCGGCGATTCAAACCGCGAAATGCTGTCGCGCATCTACGGCACCGCTTTCGCCAAGCAGGAAGAGCTCGACGCCCATCTGAAACAAATCGAAGAAGCGGAGAAACGCGATCACCGCAAAGTCGGCCGCGAGATGGACCTGTTCCATTTTCAGGAAGAAGCGCCCGGTTCAGTGTTTTGGCATCCGAAGGGCTGGACGCTGTTTCAGACGCTGGAAAACTACATCCGCCGCCGCCAGACCGACGCCGGGTATCTCGAAGTCAACGCCCCGCAGCTTATCGATTCCTCGTTGTGGGTCGCATCCGGACACATGGCGACATTTCGTGACGGCATGTTCCTCGTGCAGCCGCGCGAGGAGGATGAGCGCACCTTCGTCATCAAGCCGATGAACTGCCCCGGTCACATCCAGATCTTCAAGAACGGGCTCAAATCGTACCGCGATCTGCCGTTCATGATCGCCGAATTCGGCAAGGTGCATCGCTTCGAACCGTCGGGCGCTCTGCACGGGCTCATGCGCGTACGCGCGTTCACCCAGGACGATGCACACATCTTCGTCACCGAGCAGCAGATCGCCGACGAGGTGCTCAAGGTTAACGATCTGATCCTGTCGATCTACCAGGATTTTGGTTTCGACGACTTGCGCATCAAATTCTCCGACCGGCCGGAAAAGCGCATCGGCGAGGACGCGGTCTGGGACAAGGCCGAGGCCGCCTTGATGCAGGCGCTGAATAATTCGGGCCGGCCATGGACGCTCAACAAAGGCGAAGGCGCCTTCTACGGACCGAAGCTCGAGTATGTGCTGCGCGACGCCATCGGCCGCGACTGGCAGTGCGGCACCGTGCAAGTCGATCTCAACATGCCGGGCCGGCTCGGCGCGTTCTATATCGACGAGCATTCCAACAAAGTGACGCCGGTGATGCTGCACCGCGCGATGTTCGGCTCGCTCGAGCGTTTCACCGGCATCATGATCGAACACTATGCCGGCCACCTGCCGCTATGGCTGTCGCCGCTGCAAGCCGTGATTGCGACGATCACGTCCGACGCCGACGACTATGCGCGCGAGACAATCGGCGCGGCGCGGCGCGCGGGGCTGCGGGTCGAGGGCGATCTGCGCAACGAGAAGATCAACTACAAGGTCCGTGAGCATTCGCTGGCGAAAATCCCGGTGCTGCTCGTTCTCGGCCGGAAGGAGGCCGCCGAACGCACGGTTTCGATCCGGCGTCTCGGCCACGACGGCCAGCAGGTGATGCCACTCGATGCAGCGCTTGCGGCACTGGCGCAGGAAGCCGTGGCACCGGATGTGGCGCGGATGAAGCAGGCAGCGTGATTCCCACTGCTGCGGGCGACGCAACCTCAATGCGTCAAAACCTCGACCTCGCCGTCGACGCCGGTAATGACCTTGAAATCGCGCTGAAAGGTCTTGCCCTCGTTGCGCGCGATGAGGTGATAGTCGCCTTCGGCCAGCACGACACGCGGAAAAGCGCCAATCAACTCCTTGATGACGTCGCCGCCGGGCGTGAGCACGGTCCACTGAGTGTTGGCCAGCGCCTCACCGCCCGCCTCGTTGACCAGCTTGAGCGTGAGAACTGCGGCGCGGTGGGTGACGACGATGTCGGTGAGCTTTGCCGCCTGGACTTGGACGTCCGAGCGCACCACCGAATTGGCATCGCCGTAGTTGGACACGATGTAATACGTCCCCTCGGATAGCATGACGACGTCGCCGCTCGCTACGTTCTGCGCAACCGGCCGGCGATCGGAGGTGTCGAATTGGCTACCCGGAAAGATATCGAACGCGATCTGCCCGGTGGGAATGCGCACATCACCGACGCGGCCCTCAGCCCTGACGCCGCCAGCCGGGATGTCGAAGATTTCATGCACCGTATCGGCGCGCAACTGGATCGCCTTGGCCGCGCTGGCAAGCCCAATGCTTGCATGCACAACGTAATTGCCGGGCGGCAAAACAAATGTGGGCGCCGCGCCGCGATCTTCCTTGAGCAGATGAAATACGCCAGTCGAGTCCGGCTTGGCCCCATAGACGCGCCAGATCAGGCCGCCGCTGATTGGCGGCGAATCATGGCCGTAACGCGCGGCGACGGCGAGCGCGACGTGCCCGGGAGGAATGATTGGCACGGCCTGCGCCACCGGCGGCAGCGCTGACGGCTGCGCCAATGGCGCCGGGTTGGCAATTGTGGCGCCGGGAGAGCCGGTGCCGGGTGTTAGCGGCGCGGCTGGCGTAGCCTGTGGCGGCGCGGTCAGATTGCGCACTTGCGCCAAGGAATGGACAGGCGCGACGCAGACAAGCGCCGCCGCTAAAACCATGTAGCGGCGCAAAATTGCCCTAAAAACCCATCCCGCCATGACGTTTTTCTCGGTGGCAATCACGGCATTTTCATGCCCCGTCCGCTGCGTCAAGCCTTTGAAGGTTATTGGCACTTTCGTCCTTGCCGCGCGTTATTGGTGCGGCCGCGGCTAAACTCCGGCTTCGGCAGTCCGTATATTACGAGGATGAAGTGAGCATCATCGAAGTTGAAGCCCCGGCCGGCCGTGCCAGAGATATTGCCGCAAATTCCGTTGCGGCTGTGCCCATTGATAGTAATCCTGTCGAGATTGAGCGCGGCCGGCCGCAGATCGGGCTGGTGCTCGGCAGCGGCGCGGCGCGCGGTTTCGCACATATTGGCGTTATCCACGCGCTCCATGCCGCCGGCATTAAGCCCGATATCATCGTCGGCACTTCGATCGGCGCACTGGTCGGCGGCTGCTACGCTATCGACAAGCTTGCTCCGCTCGAAGAGTGGGCGCGCTCGCTGACGCGACGGCGGATCCTCAGCTATCTCGACGTGAGAGTTGGCGGTTCGGGCTTGATCGGCGGCGGCCGGCTTGCGGCGCGGCTTCACCAGTCCGTCGGCAAAATCTCCATAGAAGAACTGCCGATCCGTTTTGCCGCTATTGCCACCGAGATCGGCACCGGCCATGAAATTTGGCTGGCGCGCGGCTCGCTGGCGCTGGCGCTGCGGGCGTCCTACGCACTTCCCGGGATATTTCCGCCGGTTTGTCTCGGTGGCCGCTGGCTGGTCGACGGCGCGCTGGTCAACCCCATGCCGGTTTCCGTGGCGCGCGCCTTTGGCGCGAGGGTCGTCATCGCGGTCAATCTGAATGCCGACCGGTTCGGGCGTGGCGCCACTATTTCAAGCCACGGCGCCGACGCGAACGACATCGATCCGGCCGTGCCGGCGGAGAAGGCGCGCAACGGTTTCCTCGGCCTGCGAGGCATGTTCGGTGCCGAACGCGCGATCAAACGTCAATTCATCGCCGGCAGTGTGCGGCCGGGCTTTTCCACGGTGATGGTCGAGTCGTTCAACATCATGCAGGACCGCCTGACACGGATGCGGCTTGCGGGCGATCCGCCCGATGTGCACATCACCCCGCGCATCGGCCACATCGGCTTCCTCGATTTCCACCGTGCGGCGGAATCCATCGAAGCCGGCCAGATCGCGGCAGAGAAGGCGCTCGATCCGATCACCGAGTCGATCGCTGCACTCAGCTAGTCAAGAAGCCCGCAGCAATGCGCGGCGCTACGCCGTCAGGATATAATCGCGCATCGCCGCGGAGTCGCGCTCCACTTCGTTCAAGCGGTGCTTGACCACGTCCCCGATCGACACAATGCCGACGAGGCGGCCCTGCTCGACCACCGGAACATGACGGAATTTGCCCGTGGTCATCCGTTCCATGATGTTGGAAATCGCTTCGCGCTCGTGACAGGTGGAGACCCTGCGCGTCATCGAAGCGCTTACGGTCTCGTCGAGCGCGCCACGTCCGCGCTCGGCGAGCGCCCGCACAATATCGCGTTCAGACAGAATCCCGACAATACGGTGGTCCGCGCCGAGAATGAGCACGGCACCGATGCGCTTTTCGGCGAGCAACTCCACCGCGGCGCCGAGAGTAGCATTGGGTTCGATGGTGACGACATCACGGCCTTTGCCGGCGAGGATTAAGCTGACGGTCATCGTTACCTCCCTGAACTTCACAACGCCGGAATTCGCGACAGCGTGATGGCGAAGTGAAGGTGCCGTGTTCAATGTCCGGGAGCGGCACCTGGTTCCGCGGGCCGCGCAACCAATTGCGCTGCGACGCAACATCGAACCGCGATCAAGCGCTCGGTTCGGTATCCAATTCGCTTGGCGGAATAACGGGATCGAAGGCGTTGAACAGAATGAGGCCGGCGAAGAATCCGCCGATATGCGCCTGCCAGGCGATTTCCTGCCCGGCCTCGGTGCCGATCGACACGGTGCCGAGCCCGAATAGGGCGTTGAGTCCGATCCAGACCACTAGAAAAATCAAAAACCGCGGATCACGTAGCGTGGCGAGCAATGATGCTGCCGGAACGCGGTAGGTGTCGGCATCGCCGCCGGCACGGAACACGCCGAGTGGGCCGCCCTGCTGAAAGACAAAGCGCATGGCTGCCGCCATTGCACCCGAGATCGCTGCCGACGCGCCGATCATCGGCACCATCGCGCCCGGGTGAGTGACGAGATGAGCGAACGCTCCGGCCGCCGCCATCACCAGCATGAAGCCGATGTATCGCCAAGTCCCGAAACGGCGCGCGAGCGCGGTCCCGAATGGTAACAGCCATGCCAAGTTGAGACCGATATGCAGAAGATCGGCATGGATGAACGCGTAGGTAAAAAAAGTCCACAGCTCGGCGCCGAAGCCACCCGGCAGCGAAGCGCCGATCAATCCGCCGGTGTCATAACGCGCCGGGATGAAGGCGAAGGTGAGAAGAAATTGCGTGTCCTGCTCGTCGCTCAGCACCAGCGCGCGCAACACATGCACCAGCAACAGCACGATCACGGTCGCGATCACGGCCGGCGGCACATTGAATATCGGCTCGTGGCGTTCCGTCACCTAGACATACCTGCGTCAGGCCGAGATAGGGCCTGCCGGCTGTTCCGGCAAGCGGCGCAAACATTCGACCTTCGCGACAAAATAACAAAAGGGAGGGCGTTGCCCTCCCTTTTGCACCCAGTTGCGCGGTTTCATGCCGACGGTAGATGGCCGAACCGGGCCACGCCGTCGGTCACAGCAACCTCGCCTCCCTCTATGTGAAAAGCCGCCGCACGGGATCGTGTGCGGCAGGTGCTCGATGCGTCCCAACCCTAGGGGGCGGAGCTCCCGCCGCCAACGTCAACGCTTCGTTAAGACTAATTCTGCGTTGGCGCCGCCCGCCCCTCCCGGCACAGTTCGGCGGCACACCGCCTGCTCCTCAACTCATCGCGCGGCCGAAAAGCGCAAAGCCTGTCCCGATCAGGGACAGGTCGGCTGCTGCACACGGCGAAGGGAGTGGGCGACCATGAAACATGCAGCGAGCCGGGAGCTTTATGCTTACTGGGAAGGACGGCGCGGTGCGCGGCTGGCGCCGGAACGCGCTGACATCGAGCCGGGCGCAATTCGCCAGGCGTTAAGCGATACGTTCATCCTTGAATTGGCGGACGCCACGCAGGGTCATTCATTCCGGCTTGCCGGAACTCGGGTTTGCGCGCTCTTCGGCCGCGAGCTCAAAGGCGAATCCTTCGTCAATCTTTGGGCCACCGGCAGCCGGCAAGCGATTTCCGACCTGCTGACCATCTCGTCCGACGAAAGCGTCGGCACCGTCGCCGGAGTGACCGCGGAGAACGTTTGCGGTGAGCCCCTCGATCTGGAGCTTTTACTGCTGCCGCTCGGCACCCGGCGGCCAAGTCTGGCCCGTACCATCGGCATCCTGGCGCCGCTCAATCCGCCGGCGTGGCTCGGTGAGACCGCGCTCGGCGCGTTGACGCTGGCCGGTCGGCGCCACGTCGGCGCTGCAGCCAAGACACGCTTGTTGCCGCGTTTCATGGCTCCGCGCCGTGGCCTCGTCGTCCACCAAGGCGGCCGTTCCTAGGCGTTCCTTCGATGTGTGAGGTACTTAGGCGGCAATTTTGAAAAACTACGTATTAATTGAATATAACGCCCCATTAACATCGCGCGCCTAGGCTCCGGCCCACCAACGTCTGGCGGGCGCAACAATCGCATGGCCTTAGTTGAACGAAAGCCAAGGTTGCGGGCCCTCAGCGAGGATCGTCGCCGGTTTCAGCGCGTCAAAGTCAATCTGCTCGGCCGCTACATGTTGGCGGACCGACGGGAATTCCCCTGCCAGGTCATCAACATGTCGCCGGGCGGCATGGCGGTGATCGCGCCGGTCGGCGGCGCGCCGGGCGAACGCATTATTGCCTATGTCGATCACTTGGGTCGGCTGGAAGGCCACGTTGCGCGCCTGTTCGACAACGGCTTCGCCATGACGATCGGGTCGACCGAGCGCAAGCGCGACAAGCTCGCGGCCCAGCTCACCTGGCTTGCCAACCGCCATATCCTCGACTCTCCCGAAGATCGCCGCCACGGCCGTATTGCGCCGAAGAACCCTATGGGACGCCTGATTTTGCCTAACGGCGTCAACCTCGCCTGCCGCATTATCGACGTCTCGCAATCGGGCGCCGGCATTGCGTCCGATGAACGGCCGCCGATCGGTGCGCTGATCACGCTGGGCAAGGTGCAAGGCCGGGTGGTGCGCCACCTCGAGAACGGCTTCGCCATCGAGTTCACCCGGCTGCAACATCCCGACTTCCTCGAAGACAACGTCACCGGCGGGTAAAGGCCAAGCCTAAAATATTCGGCTCTTTCCGTCATCGCGCGGAGGCGTATTCGCGCGCCATTGCCGTTGCTTTGGCTATCCCTCCAGCAGCGAATTTCATTGCCTTACATGCACGATCGCTACGACAAATAGCGCCGCAACTGCGGATGTCCGACATTGCATACCATTTGAATTAAATCTGTATAGTTCAAATTTTATACAATATTCGTAGCAGCAACTCGTCAAGTTTTGCTGTGTCTTGAAGATATATTACTTCAAATTGAACTACTCAACTTAGCGGCGACGCAAAAACTTTGTGCGAAACGTGACCCTGTCGAGACGGGATGGGGTCAAATGAGTTCGCATACAAAAACAATTCTTGGGCGAACTGCGTCTGCGAGCTTGGTCGTGCTCGCAATGTTCGCTTCACCCAGCGCCAGCACCGCCCAGGAGCGACCGTTGTTCATCTCGGTCGGCGAAACCACACGTGCGCCGATCGGCTGGGTCGAATTCTGCGCCGAATATGATCCGGAGTGCAAAACCAAGCCGTCGGCACCGCGCGATGTGGTGCTGTCAGCACAGGCTTGGAAGGATCTCCAGCGCGTCAATCTCTGGGTCAATACTCACGTCAAACCGATGACCGATATGGAGCATTGGGGCGTCGTCGAACGCTGGAATTACCCGGACGACGGTTATGGCGATTGCGAAGACTACGTCCTGCAGAAGCGCAAGATGCTGATGCAAGCCGGCTGGCCGCGCGAGGCGCTGCTGATCACAGTGGTGCGCGATAAGAACGGTGACGGCCACGCCATCCTGACGGTCAAAACCAACAAAGGCGAATACGTCCTCGACAATCAGACCGACGACATCGCGCTGTGGTCTGACACTGGCTACCGCTTTGTGAAGCGTCAGTCGCAGTCCGACCCGAACGTCTGGCTCGCGCTCGGCGAACCGCGCTCGGTACCGCTCACAGCAACGTCGCGCTGAACAAGGAGATACGCGTCCCGGTCACGTCCCCACCCCTCCCCGTCCCCAGACCGGGTCGCGCGCGGCCGGCTCTCCCCCAAGAGCCGGCCGCACCCTTTTTCGTCCACGAGCGTGTCGCTTGCTTGCAAGTCCAAATTTTTTGTTCGCAAGCAAAGGTTGTTTAAACGACGGTTCCACCGGCTGGCTCGCCAAATAGGGGTGCGCATGAAACATTTTGCGGCACCGAGCTGCGCTCGCCATGTGCCGCATAAACTCTGCGTAAACAATCCGGCGTCTTCAGCGACGGTTTGCTCCTTGCTGTTCCGGCCAATAAGCCCATAAAAGTCGCCTGGCGCTATCCTCGGCAATCACGCACGGCGAAGCGCCATCGTTCTCGCTGAGTTCAGCCGTGACACGTCTCGCGCGTTCGGCATTGTGCGCAACGTGTCGCGACAGGGGGCCATTTTCGGATGATTGCGCTCGTCCGCATCGCCTTGCGACGTCCTTACACGTTCGTCGTACTCGCGCTCGTCATTCTCATCATCGGGCCGCTTGCGGCATTACGCACGCCGGTCGACATCTTTCCGGACATCCGCATCCCGGTGATAGCGATCGTCTGGCAGTACACCGGCTTGCAGCCGCAGGACATGGCCGGCCGTATCACGACGCAATCCGAGCGCGCGCTGACGACGACGGTAAATGACATCGAGCATATCGAGGCCTCTTCGTATAATGGGCTTGGCATTATCAAAGTGTTCTTCCAGCCAAGCGCCGACATCCGTCTTGCCAACGCACAGATCACGGCAATTTCGCAGACTCAGCTCAAGCAAATGCCGCCGAATACGACACCGCCGCTGATCCTCAATTACAATGCGTCCACCGTTCCAATCATCCAGCTCGCACTGTCGGGCTCAGGCTTGTCGGAGCAGGCGCTCGCCGATATTGGACTGAACACGTTGCGCACGCCGCTGGTCACGATCCCGGGCGCCGCGATCCCGCTGCCGTTCGGCGGCAAATTGCGTCAGGTACAGATCGACCTCGACAACAGGGCGATGCAAGCCCGTGGCCTTTCCGGCCAGGATGTCGCAAACGCGCTCGCCGCCCAAAACCTGACAACGCCAGTCGGCACCGAGAAGATCGGCAAATTCGAGTACGCCATCCAGCTCAACAATGCGCCGTCCGCAATCGAGGAACTTGGCGATCTGCCGATCAAAAGCGTGAATGGCGCGATAGTCTATATTCACGACATCGGCCACGTGCGCGATGGCAATCCGCCTCAGACCAATATCGTACACGTCGAGGGCAGCCGCTCGGTGCTGATGCAGGTCCTGAAAAACGGATCGGTGTCGACGCTGGCGATCATCGACGGCCTCAAGCAGAAATTGACCGAGATCAAGGATACGCTGCCCAGCAATCTCAAGATCGCGCAGGTCGGCGATCAATCTGTATTCATCAAAGGCGCCGTGAGCAGCGTCATCCGCGAGGGCGTCATCGCGGCGGCACTGACCAGCTTGATGATCCTGATCTTCCTCGGCAGCTGGCGATCGACCATCATCATCGCCGACATCGATCCCGCTTTCCGTGCTCGGTTCCATCGCCATGCTCTCGGCGCTCGGCGAGACGCTGAACATCATGACCTTGGGTGGCCTGGCGCTCGCCGTCGGCATTCTCGTCGACGACGCCACGGTCACGATCGAGAACATCAACTATCATCTCGAACAAGGCAAAGAGGTCGAGACCGCAATCCTCGACGGCGCCGCGCAGATCGTGACTCCGGCATTCGTCTCGCTGCTGTGCATCTGCATCGTGTTCGTACCGATGTTCTTCCTGACCGGCGTCGCACGCTTCCTGTTCGTGCCGATGGCGGAAGCGGTGATGTCGGCCATGGCCTGCTCGTTCATTCTGTCGCGCACGCTGGTGCCCACAATGGCGAACTACCTGTTGCGCAAGCACGCCCCGCACACCGACATGCACGGCCTCGATGGGCCGCTGCCGCCCTCACGCAACCCGCTGGTGCGGCTGCAACGCGGCTTTGAAGGCAATTTCGAGCGATTCCGCCACGGCTATCGCGGGCTTCTGGCGATGGCCCTGCGCCATCGGGTGGCATTCACGACGGGCTTCCTGGCCGTCGTGGTCACATCATTCGCGCTGATGCCGCTCCTCGGGCGCGACTTCTTTCCGACGGTCGACGCCGGGCAAATCCTGATGCATGCGCGAACTCGCGTGGGCACGCGCATCGAGGAAAGCGCTCAGCAGTTTGCCGAAATTCAAAGCGCAATTCGTCAGATCATTCCGCACGACGAGATCGCGACGATCGTCGACAACATCGGCTTTCCGTCGAGCGGCATCAATATGACCTACAATAATAGCGGCACGATCGGCTCGCAGGACGGCGATATCCAGATCAAGCTCAGCGAGGATCATCGGCCCACTGCCGAATATGTCCGTATGCTGCGCGAGGAATTGCCGGCGCGCTTTCCTGGCGTGACCTTTTCGTTCCTGCCCGCCGATATCATCAGCCAGATCCTGAACTTTGGCGCGCCCGCGCCAATCGATCTGCAAGTCCGCGGGCCCGATCTCAACGCCGATTTCGCCTATGCCCAGACGCTTCTTCGCGCGTTGCGGCACGTTCCTGGACTGGCGGACGAACGCATCCAGCAATCGCTCAACAGTCAGGGCTTCAACGTCGATGTCGACCGCACCCGCGCGGAATATGTCGGCATCACCGAACGCGACGTCACCAACAGCATGGTGGTCAATCTCGCCGGCAGCGGCCAAGTGGCGCCGACCTATTGGCTCAATCCCGACAACGGCGTGAATTACGCGATTGTCATGCAAACACCGCAATATCAGATCGATTTATTGAACGCGTTGCAAAATCTCCCGATCACCGCGGCCGGCATGCCGGCACAGACGCTCGGCGCCATCGCCAATATCAGCCGTGTCGTGAAACCCGCGGTCTACTCGCAATACAACATTCAACCGATGGTGCAGATTTACGGCACCACACAAGACCGCGATCTCGGCGCGGTGGCGGCCGACGTGCAAAAGGTCGTGCAGGATGCGGCGAACGACAAGCCGAAAGGCGTGCAAGTTGTCCTGCTTGGCCAGGTCGTCACGATGAACAGCGCGTTTTCCGGACTGCTGTTCGGTCTTCTTGGCGCCATCGTGCTGATCTATCTGTTGATCGTGGTCAACTTCCAATCGTGGGGCGATCCTTTCGTCATCATCACGGCGCTTCCGGCGGCGCTTGCCGGTATCGTCTGGATGCTGTTCGCCACGCATACGACTCTGTCGGTGCCGGCGCTCACGGGCGCCATCATGTGCATGGGCGTCGCCACCGCAAACAGTGTTCTGGTCGTCAGCTTCGCTCGCGAGCAGCTCGAGAAGAGTGGCGACGCGGCCGCAGCCGCACTTGAGGCCGGCTTTGTCCGCTTCCGTCCGGTGCTGATGACGGCGCTGGCCATGATCATTGGCATGGCGCCGATGGCGCTCGGTCTCGGCGAAGGCGGCGAGCAGAATGCGCCGCTCGGCCGCGCAGTCGTCGGCGGTCTCATCTGTGCTACCATCGCAACACTGATGTTTGTCCCCGTCGTCTTCAGCATGATACATGACCGTCGCGGCAAGTCCGGAGTCCCGGCGAATGGAGAATCGCATGCCGCCTGATTCCGCTTCGCCCGCGGCGTCGTCGCACCGCAAATTGTATTTTGCCGGGATTATCGCCGCAGGCATCGCCGCAGTCGTCGTCATCATGGGCATTACATCGCGCAAGATGGCCGACGCGAAATTGAGTGAATGGACCGAGGACCAGGCGTTGCCAGTGGTCGCCGTCGCCCACCCGGACACTCGTGGCCAGCGCACGACGCTCGATCTGCCCGGCCGGCTCGAAGCTTATTCCCAGGCGCAGATCTACGCCCGCGTGGGCGGCTACGTGAAGGACTGGAAAACCGATATCGGCACTCCGGTCAAAGCCGGCGATCTCCTCGCCGAAATCGATGCCCCCGATCTCGATCAGCAGATCATGCAGGCCGAGGCCGCGCTCGCTAGCGCGCAGGCAAATTCCACCCTCGCCGCGGCAACATTCCAGCGCGGACAGCAATTAGTTCCGTCGGGAGCGGTGTCGAAGCAGGATCTCGATCAGAGAGCTGCCGATACCGCCAATAAGGATGGGCTGATGCGGTCGGCGCAGGCCAATCTCGACCGCCTGCATGTGCTTGAGCGCTATAAACGCATCACCGCGCCCTTTGACGGGCTTGTGACCGCGCGCAACACCGATGTCGGCATGCTCATCAATGCCGGTTCGGGCGGCGGGGCGCCGCTGTTCGTGGTCTCCGACACCAGCCGGCTGCGCGTCTACGTCAGCGTGCCGCAAAATTACGTGCCGAGCATAAAACTCGGCACCAAAGCGCAGATCACGGTGCCGGAATATCCGGGACGAAAATTTTCGGCGACAGTCGCGGCTTCTGCACAATCCGTCGATGTTGCATCCGGCTCGACGCGGATACTGCTGGTCGTCGACAACGCCAATGGTGAGTTGATGACCGGCGCCTATGCCAATGTCAGCTTTGAACTGCCTCACCCAGAAGTCGCCATCAATGTGCCGGCGAGCGCGCTGATCTTCAATCAGAACGGTTTGCTCGTTGCGATCATGGATGGCGGTAATCGCGTCGTGCTCAGGCCGGTCACGATCTCGCGCGATCTGGGTAAGGACGTGGAAATCGGATCGGGCATCACCGCCGATGATAACGTCATTCTCAGCCCGCCGGATGGTATTGCCTCGGGCGATCAAGTTCGCATTGCCGGCGCCGCTCCCGCCGCCAGGGCCCACCAGCCCGAGACAGCCGAGGCGAAATAAGCCGCTCTAAAACGGCTTTAGCCCCTTCGCGTATTGCTTGAAGCGCTGCACGTAAATGTTGGCGCCGTGGGCAATCATTGCTCTCGCCTTGTCATCGAGCGTGCGCACCGCGCGCGCCGGCGAGCCGACGATGAGCGAATTGTCCGGGAAGGTCTTGCCCTCCGTAATCAGTGCTCCGGCGCCGACCAGGCAGTTGCTGCCGACGCGCGAGCCGTTGAGCATGATGGCGCCCATGCCGACCAGCGAGTTCGCACCGATGGTGCAACCGTGCATGATGACATTGTGGCCGATGACGCAGTCCGGCCCGATGGTGAGCGGGAAGCCGGGATCGGTGTGCAGCGTCGCGTTGTCCTGGATCTGCGAGCGCTCGCCAAGCTCAATCCACTCGTTGTCGCCGCGCAGTACCGCGCCGAACCAGACGCTGGTGTCGAGCTTGAGCCGCACCTTGCCGATCAGCGTCGCGTTCTCGGCGACCCAATAGCGGCCCGCTCCCGGAAGTTCCGGTCTTTGGCCGTCGAGTTCATAGATCATTGGTTGATCCGCTCCCTGCTCGGGGAAACGGATATCAGACGGAAAGCAACGCTTGAAGCGCGAGCACGACCACGGTTCCCGACATCAGGCTCCAAAGCCCGGCAATCACGGTCGCGACCATGACGAATTCCGGCCGGCGGCGTTCGAGCCGACGGCCGCGCAGCGTATTGCGCATGATGATATATGGCGCCGAGAACATCAGCACCGGAATGACCGCAAAGCGCGCCGCCATCGGGCCGACCTCGAGCTGGCGGAAGCTCGGCAAATGCCGTGCGAACAACCGGTAAGCACTGGCGCACAAACCGGCGACGGCAAATCCCCAGGCCAGCGCAAAAATGGACTCGAGCGTGTCCGGAGAAATCCCGTGCGGCATGATCTGTCGGCCTTCCTTGCCGGCAATCAATCGCAGAGGACACGGCAGCTCGCCACGGCTTGCTTAATTAAGGGTTAACGACCCTGCCGTACTGATGGCTCGAATCTTGGCTCCGATCTCGCACCCCAGCAAACGCCCATGACTGCGCACGCGCTTCCCCGACGCAACCTCTCCCACAAGTCCCGCAATCTCCTGATGCTGCCGGTGACTATTCTCGGCCTGCTGGTGGCAGGAGCAGGGATTTTCGTGGCCTTCGCGCTGCGGCCGACCTGGCCCGGGGCGCCGATACCGCTCGATGCACCCCCGATTCCGACCACTGTTGCTGGCGTGCTGTTCGACGTGCCGCCGGCGGCAATCCGCGTTGCGGTCCAGCGTCACGCCGGACCTCAAGAACGGATCGACCTCGCCTTTCTGTGGCCCTCGCTCACCCCTCCGCTGCCGGCCGATGCCAAGGTGGCCGACAAGCCGGCAAACGATGCCACGGCGGCGCCCGCAGCGATGAAGCGTCTGTTCGTCACGATCGCTCCCCTCGGGCCGGTATTACCGCCCCTCGAGCGCCTGCGCGGCATTTATCCGCGCTATGTCGAGGCGGAAGCGACCGCCGGCGCTTACGGGCTCGCGATCCTGCCGTTCCGCGGCGCTTCGCCCTATGCGGGCGAAGATCTAGTCTATCTTGCCGGCACGCCGGAACAGTTTTTCGCACGCTGCACGCGCGACGACGGCAACTTACCGGGGACCTGCATCCACGAACGCTTGATCGGTGCTGCCGAGGTGACTTTTCGCTTCCCACGCACGTGGCTTGACGATTGGCGCAATGTCTCGGCCGCCTTCGACCGACTGCTCGGGCAAATTCATCCGCAGGGATAGCGAAAAAGAGCCGGCTTATTCCAGATCGGAAGCAAGGATCGCCATCTGGAAATTGTAAGAGCGCTCGTCGTCCTCGTCGTCGACGAACAGCACGCCGATAAATTCCTCGCCGACATAGACCTCGGCGGAATCATCCTTCTTCGGCCGCGGCACCACGCGAATGCGGGCGTTGCCGAACAGCTTTTTCAAATAAGCGTCTAGTTTCCTGACTTCCTGAACGTCCACCGTGGGTCTCCTGCAGCATGATCACGAAAACGGTCACCGATTTCGGAAACGATCAGGCTCGAAACATCAAACCTCGAATAGCACGCAGCCACGGCCACAACAATCGTAGCGCCGACGTGTTTCTAGGCATCAAATCTAGTCGTGGAACATCTGATCCATGGTGCGTGCCGGCTCCGGACACCCGGCTTGGCCCACCACTTTGGCCGGAACGCCTGCGACCGTCACGTTGTTCGGCACGGCTTTGATCACTACCGAGCCGGCTGCGATGCGGGCGCAATGACCGACCTCGATATTGCCGAGGATTTTGGCGCCGGCTCCGATCATGACGCCATAGCGGATCTTCGGATGACGGTCTTCCCATTCCTTGCCGGTGCCGCCCAGTGTCACGTCATGTAGGATCGAGACGTCGTCGCCGATCTCGGCGGTCTCGCCGACAACCAAGCCGGTGGCATGATCGAGAAAAATACCGCGGCCGATCTTGGCGTTCGGATGGATGTCGCACTGGAACACCGCTGACGACCGGCTCTGCAAATAAAGCGCAAAATCGCGGCGGTCCTTTTGCCAAAGCCAATGCATCAGCCGATGCGTCTGGATGGCGTGGAAACCCTTGTAATACAAGATCGGCTCGATCAGCCGATGCGTTGCCGGATCGCGGTCAACGACCGCCATCAAGTCGGCGCGGAACATTTCCGCGATCGCGGGCAAGTCCTCAAGCGCATCGGCGTAGGCCTGCCGGATTAATTCACCCGACACGGCCGGATGATCGAGCCTATCCGCCAAACGGTGGATGATGGCGGCTTCCAACGTGCCGTGATGCAGGACGGTCGAATAGATGAATGAGGCTAGCTCCGGCTCGCGCTTGACGATTTCTTCGGCCTCGCGGCGGACGCGCGCCCAAACCGGATCGACCGTGTCGAGCGCCGGCCTGACCTGATGCTGCGCCATTGCAATGCCTCCGTGACGGCGGCGATTAGCCGTGCCGCGTTCTATCATATTGGGCAGCGCCTTCGCCAAATCCAAGGGCTATAGATTAAATCTATTCCAGGCCAGAGGCTTAGAGCCATTGGCTGACAAACTAGTCCACTGGCCTTGCTAAGAGTTTGTCCGGGAACATTAAGCGGGATTACAAAGTTTTCGGAGCATGAGGCGGATTGAGGCGAGGCGCAAGAAAGCCAGCGCCTTTCGATTGAGGTTCTCCCAATCCTTGGCAAGCCTTCGGCACCGGTTGAGCCAAGCAATAGTGCGCTCGATGACCCATCGGCGCGGCAGTACCACAAATTCTTTGGCGTGATCGGAGCGCTTGACGATTTCAGTTTCGAGGTGGGGGAGGATTTTCGCCAAGGCGTTCTGGAATTGCAGCCCCTGATAGCCGCCGTCGGCAAACAGCTTTTGCAAGAACGGATACCTGCCGAACAGGGTTGCAAGCAGCAGGATGCCGCCGTCGCGGTCCTGGATATCGGCAGGGTGGACGATGGCGTGGAGCAACAAACCCAACGTATCTACGAGAAGGTGGCGCTTCTTGCCCTTGATCTTCTTGCCCGCATCATAGCCATGCGGATCGATCCAAGACCCCCTTTTTCCGCGCTCTTGACGCTCTGGCTATCGATGATGGCGGCAGTGGGACTGGCTTCGCGTTCGCCTTGCTCGCGGCACTCCACATAAAGCGCGTGATGGATGCGATCGAGTGTGCCGTCGTAGCTCCACAAGTCGAGATAATCGTGCACCGTGCTACGCGGCGGCAAGTCTTTCGGAATTGCCCGCCACTGGCATCCCGTGCTCAAAATATACATGATCCCATTCATCACTTCACGAACGTCGACGTGGCGTTTGTTGCCGCCGGCCTTGGCCGGCTGGATCAACGGTTCAACCAGCACCCATTCTTCGTCGGTGAGATCGCTTGGATATCGCAATGCGCTACGGTCGTAGCGCCCACGGTTCTTCGCCGTCCACATCGGTGACCCTCCTCGAATCAGGCCACCACACTTGAATCACAAACGATTCATAGGATTCAATATGTTTCCGGACAGACACTAAGTTATTGGCCTAGCGTGCTTGCCGAGAAACTCCAAAACCCCAGCCTTAAAAACCTTGTCGCCCACTGCCATCATGTGGTCGCGTCCCGGAATATCAAGTGCCTGCGCCCCGGGGATCAGCGCGGCGAGTTCGCCGGGCGAGCCCGCGACGCTATCGTTGGCGCCGGCAGCAACCAGGATCGGCACCACGATGCGCGCAAGCTGATCGCGTTCCAGCGGCTGGCGCGAACCGCGCAGACAGGCGGCCAGCGCGCGTAAATCCGATTTTGTCTGCTCGGCAAATGCGCGAAACGTGCGAGCGGTCGGGTCGGCCACGTCGGCCAACGACGACGCCTCGAGCCCTTGCGCAATCGCCTCGGGCTGCAGGCCCACCCCGCCGACAAGACGAATGCCGACACCGCCGAGGACGCCCGAGCGTATGCGCTCCGGATTTGCCATCGCAAGGAACGCCGTGTTGCGCGCACCCATCGAGTAACCCATGACATCGGCACGCGGCAGACCGAGATGGTCGAGCAGCGCGCGAACGTCGTCCGCCATGATCGCGCTGTGATAGGCGGCCGGATCGTAAAGCTTGGTCGACGCGCCGTGGCCGCGATTGTCGATGGCGATGACACGGTGTCCGGCGCGGGCTAGCGTCGATACCCAGCCGGGGAAAACCCAATTCACCTCCTTGTTGGAGGCAAAGCCGTGCACCAGCACGACCGGCTCGCCCTCCCCTTCGTCGAGGAATGCGATCTGAACTCCGTCGTGGCTGAAGCTCGGCATCACGCGACCATACGATCCAACACGCACCGCATCCAGCCATCGCCGCGCGCATCGCGGTGAAGCATCGCGGAAATTGTCCCGGCACTGGATTGCGTCGCTTAGCCGGCAATGACATGGTTGGGCAACGATAAAATCGCGGGAGGATCGCATGCAACGGATTGGGTTCCTTTGCGCCGCCGGCTTTTTGGTCTTTTCGAGCGGCATTGCCAGCGCGCAAGTTTCCGGCGACGTGGTGAAAATCGGCGTTCTCACCGACCTGTCCGGTCCGGCCGCGACGCCGACCGGCCCGGGCTCGGTGGCCGCCGCGGAAATGGCGGTTGCCGATTTCGGCGGCCAGGTACTGGGCAAACCGATAAAGGTCATTTCCGCCGACCATCAGCTCAAACCCGACGTCGCGGCCGGCATCGCCCGGGAGTGGTATGATCGCGATCAAGTCGACTTGATTGTGGACGTGCCGGTATCTGCCGTCGGCCTTGCGGTGCAGGGTGTCGCCAATGAAAAGAAAAAACTGTTTATCACCCATTCCACCGGCACCGCCGATTTCCACGGCAAGTTCTGCTCGCCCTACACGATGCAATGGGTGTTCGACACCCACGCGCTTGCCGTCGGCACCGCGCAGGAGGTCGTCAAGCGCGGCGGCAATACCTGGTTCTTTCTGACCGCGGATTACGCCTTCGGCTATTCGCTCGAGCACGATGCCTCGCAGGTGATCGAGCAGAACGGCGGCAAGGTGATCGGCTCGGTCCGGCATCCGTTTCGCACGCCTGACCTTTCGTCGTTCATTCTTCAGGCGCAGGCTTCGAAGGCAAAAATCATCGGGCTTGCCAGCGGCCCGCCCGACAACACCAATGCGATCAAACTCGGGGGCGAGTTCGGCGTTTTTGCCGGCGGCCAGCAGATGGCCGGCCTTCTTGTCTTGATTACCGATATCGACGCGCTCGGACTCAAGGCCGCCCAAGGCTTGGTGCTTACGACGTCATTCTATTGGGACATGGACGACAAAACGCGCGAATGGTCGAAGCGCTTCTTCGCCAAAATGAACCGGATGCCGACCATGTGGCAGGCCGGCGTCTATTCGTCGGTCATGCACTATCTCAAGGCGATCCAGGCGGCCGGCACCGACGATCCGCTCAAGGTCGCGGCGAAAATGCGCGAGATGCCGGTAGAGGATTTCTTCTCCCGCAACGGTCACCTGCGCGCCGACGGTCTCATGGTGCACGATCTCGTTCTGGTGCAGGTCAAGAAGCCCGACGAGTTGAAATATCCATGGGACTATTATCAAATCCTTGCGCATATTCCAGGCGAGCAGGCATTCGGTCCGCCCAATCCGGAGTGCCCGCTGGTCAAGGGCTGACCGACGCAAACAGGTGTCGTTCGATGAATGGTGAGCAAGCCGGCGGTTTCGTCGAACGCGGGGCGGCGCTCGATTTCGACATCCGGCGGCTGACGCCGGAGTTCCTCGAAAATCCGCATCCGACGTATCGGGCGCTACGCCAACTTGACCCCGTGCACCGCATGGCCGACGGGTCGTACTTTCTCACGCGCTATGACGATTGCCTCGCGGCTTACCGGGATACGGATACCTGGAGCTCGGACAAAAAGCTCGATTTCCGCCCGAACTTCGGCGAAAGCCTTCTGTACGAGCACCACACCACAAGCCTCGTCTTCAACGACCCGCCTTATCATACGCGGGTGCGCAAGCTGCTGTCCCCCGCGTTCACGCCGCGCGCGCTGCGCGAATTGCAGGCGCGGATCGAGACTCTTGTCGATCGCCTGCTGGAGTCCGCAGCGCAACGTGGAGAAATCGATCTCATCACGGATTTCGCCGCCGCCATTCCGATTGCACTCATCGGCGACATGCTCGGCATCCCGCCAGGCGAACGCGAACCGTTGCGCGGCTGGTCGCTTGCAATCCTTGGCGCGCTCGAGCCGGTGCTAAGCCCGGACCAATTCGATACCGGGGTCAAGGCTGTCGCAGATTTCAAGGACTACTTGCACGAGATCATTGCCGGCCGGTTGCAGAGCCGCAGCCATGACCCGGCGGAAATTCTGTCCAAGCTCATCGACGCCAGCGACCTTGTCGGCACCGCCGGCGAAGGCGAAAAGCTTTCCGAGCCGGAACTCATCCATAACTGCATCTTTCTTCTCAACGCCGGGCATGAGACGACCACGAATCTGATCGGCAATGCAGTTGATTTGCTCATCCGCCATCCCGACCCCATGACCGACCTGCGCGATCATCCGCAGTTCATCGAAACCGCTGTCGAAGAATTCCTGCGCATGGAGAGTTCGAACCAGCTCGGCAACCGAAGAGCAGTCAAAAACACGGTTCTGAATGGCCTCAACATCGCGGCAGGCTCTTACGTGCATATCTGCATAGGCGCGGCCAATCGCGATCCCGCGCAATTCGCCGATCCCGATCGTCTCGATATCCGCCGTCGGCCGAACCGGCATCTCGCCTTCGGCACCGGGATCCATGCTTGCGCCGGAATGTCGCTGGCGCGCATGGAGGCGCAAGTCGCCGTCGGTCATTTGCTCAAACGCTTTTCCCGGATCGAGCCGAATGGAGCGTTCGTGCGCAGCGGGCGTGCGCGTTTTCGCGGCTTCAAGTCCTATCCGGTGCGCGTCAGCAGCGCCGGCACGGCATAAGCGCGCCGCGCCTTGCGCCAGCGCACATAACGCAGCGTCGCTCGCTCGGTCGCGGCTTTGCATGACGAGGCAAAACCGAACAGCGCGCAAGCCGCCCAGAACAGCCACATCGCCAAGTCGAGCGCGCTCGCCGTGAGCACGATCGCGGCGCGGCCAAGCAGCTTTACGATAGCGCGGGTCTTGCCGCCCTTGGCGGCGGCGAGGCGCGCGAGCCGCGACATGTCGGCCGGCTCCTCGGCGACGGCAAGCCCATCGAGCGTGGCCTGCGCGCCAGCCTTGGTTTCGATACGCCCGGCATTTTCCGCAAGCTCGAGGAGACCGCCGGCCTCCTCGGTCTTCACAACCTCGCGCGCCGCGCGCACGGCCAAGACCGGATTGAGTTTTCCGGTGCGGCGCGCCGCTTTGACCAGCGTCAGGCCGACGCGCTCCGGCGCCGTGAGACCAAGCGACGTGTAAGTCGCCGCGGTGATGGCGAGGCCGGTGGCGGCGAGGCCAAGAATCCATGGATCGTATTTTTCGCCGGTCAGGTAGCGCATCCCTTCGCGGGCGCCGTCGCGAATATCGCCGAACACGAACAGGTCGCCGAATGCCGTGCCGGCGAGGCTGGCAAGATCGACCGGTTCGCCGGTCCAGAGGCCTTGCACAAAGCGTCCGGCGGTACTCGGCAACGACGCGGCCTTCTCGCGCGCTTGCCTTACGCTGTCCGCGAGCACCGGATCGACGGCAACGCTGCGGTCGGCGGCAAGCTCGACAAAGCTTTCGGCGAGATCAGTGTCACCTACGGCAAGTGCCGAACGGATTTCCCGCTCGGCAACCTCGCGATTAAAAACACGATCCAGGGCCTGATCGCTGATCTGGACCGGGTCGTCGGCCGCTGCAAGTCGCGCCTCGGCAGCCAGCCCGCCGCGAACGAGCGCAAACGCCGCTGCCGCGAACAGGATCGCGCCAGCAAGCGCAAATGCCGGGTGGCGCAGCGCGCCGATGAATCGCTTTTTACCCATGACAGAGCCATTGCCACAATTTGCGGCTTTTTTTGAGAGCCGTTGCGCGGCCGCAATGGATTGCTAGGAATCGCGCCGTGGTGCGGCTAAGGTGCCTCACAGGCTTGCAACCGTACCCTTGAGACCATGACCGACGCGATCGTTCCCCATTTCCACAATGACCTGGGTATTGCCGTGATCGAGATCGGCGCCCGGGAATTCATGTGTATGGGCGCCATCCCGCCGTTCGACCATCCGCATGTGTACTGCGACATGGGCGGCGACAAGGAATACGTCTGTCCCTATTGCTCGACCCTCTACCGCCACGATCCGGCGTTGCCGGCAAATGCCGCGCGCCCGGCGGAATGTGCGTGGACCGACGCCGCCGCGTAAGCGGCTCCGAGGAGCGCCCATCCTGAGTTCCTCGCGCAACGTCATTGTCGCAGGCGCCGGCATCGCCGGACTGACTTCCGCGCTCACGCTCGCCCGCAACGGCTTTTACGTTACGGTACTGGAGCAGGCGGAGCGGCTCGAGGAAACCGGCGCCGGCATCCAGCTCTCGCCCAACGCCACGCGCATCCTTATCGATCTCGGCGTTGGCGAACGGTTGCAGCGGCACGTCGTCGTGCCTGAAGGTTTGCGCGTTCTCAATGCCAGGAATGGCCGTGAAATTCTGCACATGCCGCTCGGCGACGCCGCGACCACCCGCTATGGCGCCCCCTATTGGTCGATTCATCGCGCCGATCTGCAGGCCGCACTCACTGCCGCGGTCGGCGAAAATCTCGGTATCGGCGTCAAGCTCGGCATGCGGATGGAGGATTTTGCGCCTCTCGATAACGGCATCAGTGTCTCGGCGCGCGGCCGCAATGGCATTTGGCACGAACGCGGGAGTGCGTTGATCGCGGCCGACGGATTGTGGTCGGTCGCGCGGGCACGCATGGGCTTTCGCGACCGGCCGCGCTTTGCCGGAAGGGTCGCCTGGCGCGCGTTGATCCCGGCCCAGCTCGCTGCGCCGGAATTTCGCGATCCACTGATCCAGCTTTGGCTCGGACCTGAGGCTCATGTCGTGCTCTATCCGGTCAAAGCCGGCGCAATGATCAACGTCGTGGTGATTATCGACGACGGCTGGAATGCGCCCGGCTGGAGCGCGCCGGCGAACCGGCGGGATCTTTTGCCGCGGTTGCAGCCGCAGCACTGGGCGCCGCAATTGCTCGATCTGCTGAATTTGTCGCAGAGCTGGCTGAAATGGGCACTCTACGACCGCGGACCGCTGCGCAAATGGTCGCAAGGACCCGCGGCGCTGATTGGGGACGCCGCCCATCCGATGCTGCCGTATCTCGCGCAGGGTGCCGCTATGGCGATCGAGGATGCCGCGGTTGCAGCGCAATGTCTGGCGCAAATGCCTGACGATGCGGAGAGAGCGCTGCAAACCTACTGCGCCTTGCGCCGCGCGCGAACGCGGAAAGTGCAGCGATTGGCGGCCCGCAATGGGCAGCGTTACCATTTCGGGGGACTGAGCGGCTTGGTTCGGAACGCGGCGATGCGCATGATGGGCGGCACGCACCTGTTGCGGCACTACGATTGGATTTATGCTTGGCAGCCGCCCGTCGCTCCGTCGATCACCTGAGCCAGCCGCGAGAGATACCGTGCTTTTTCCCACCACGATCGCCGGCAGTCTGCCGAAGCCCGCCTGGCTCGCGGAGCCGAACAAGCTATGGCCGAAGTGGCGCTTGCAGGGCGAGGAACTCAACTCCGCCAAGGACGACGCCACGCTGCTCGCGATCAAGCTGCAAGAGGACGCCGGCATCGACATCATCGGCGACGGCGAGCAATCGCGTCAGCATTTTGTGCACGGCTTTCTCGAAGCGGTCGACGGCATCGATTTCGACAAGCGCGTCGAGATGGGTATCCGCAACGATCGCTACAAGGCGCTATGCCCGACCGTCGTCGGCGAACTGAAATTACGCCGCCGCGTCCACCAGCGCGAAGCACGGCTGGCGCGCAAGCACACGGCGAAAAAACTCAAATTCACCCTGCCCGGCCCGATGACGATCGTCGATACGATCGCCGATGCTCACTATGGCGACCGTGTGAAAATGGCCTTTGCCTTTGCGGCGCTCCTCAACGACGAAATACGCGGACTCGCTGACGACGGCGTTGACGTGATCCAGTTCGACGAGCCGGCGTTCAATGTCTACATGGACGCCGCCGCCGGCTGGGGCATCGAGGCGCTGCATCGCGCCATCGAGGGCGTATCGTGCGTCAGCGCGGTGCACATCTGCTACGGCTACGGCATCCCCGCCAACATCGAATGGAAGTCGGCGCTCGGCACCGAGTGGCGGCAATACGAAAAGTTTTTCCCGGCGTTGGCGAAAAGTCGAATCGATGAGGTCTCGATCGAATGCATCAATTCGCGTGTGCCGATGAGCGTGCTCAAGCTGCTCGACGGCAAAGCTGTGCAAATCGGCGTCATCGATGTTGCCACCGACAAGGTTGAAACGCCGGAGGAAATAGCGGCGGTGATAGTTAAAGCAGCAGAGTATCTCCCTGCGCAAAAAATCATCGCCGGCACGAACTGTGGCATGGCGCCGATGCGCCGCGAAATCGCCGCAATGAAGCTTGAAGCACTCGGTCGAGGCGCCGCCCTGGCGCGCAAGACGTTCGGCTAATTATCCGCAATCCGCGAGGCTTTAACCGCAATAAGCACCGTTCAGGGTGCAGGCAGCATTTTGTTAAAGTTTTGCCGATTGGATGCACTGCAACAAAGGGAAGCGAGAATGTACGTGCCGTTCGTGACCACAGTATCTTTTTCCGACCACAACGGCAGTGCGGTCCACTTGCATTACGGCGTGTCGGCCGGAGACGAGCGCGAGGCACGCAGCGAGATCGAACGGCGATTGATCAATCAAGAACTTTATAATTATTCGATTTTGGAAGTCCGGCCAGCGACGTCGACCGAGGCCGAGGCGCTGAAGCTTCCCGCCGGCTCCGCCGTACTTCTCGACTGACCAGCCGCAGGTCAGGTTTCGCGGCGAAGCGGGCACGAACCGGCTGGCAAAACCGACGCAAACAAACCACCGAGCCGGCGCGTTTCACTTCATCCAAGGCTGTATGGAGGGATTTGCTCTTTCATTACCTCGGGTCAGACCGATATCGCGCAGGGTCCTCTCGTTGAGGTTCCGCATTTCCATCTGGAGGGTTGCGCGATCCTGCCAAGCGATAAAGTCTCGCTGCAATTGCCGCCAGAAACGGAACGTCTGCGAAATTTTCCTGCTCATGGTCATCTCCTCGTTTTGGAGAATTGCATGACCTTTCTACACCGCCTCCAGAACAGACGATGTGATGCACGACACTAATTTTCGAGTTCCCCAAAATATCTGTTTTCGAAGCATAAATTCCGGGCTCAATGCGATGCCAGGCTCTTGATGGCAATATTCGACGCAGAAATTAAGCCTAGACAGCGCCGGCTTTTTCGGCAGGGACCGAAGCGTTCGTGTCAGCGGTCGCTGCGCGAGATCACATCGATCAATTCGCTGACCTTGCGCCGCTGCTCCGCCTTGTTGCCGGACGCGATGGCGTGCTCGACGCAATGCGCCGCGTGATCGGCGAGAATCTCTTCCTCGGCCTTGCGTAGCGCAGCGCGCGCCGCCGAGAGCTGCGTCATGATATCGATGCAATAGCGATCGTCCTCGACCATGCGCGAAAGCCCGCGCACCTGGCCTTCGATCCTTTTCAAGCGCTTCAACACCGACGTCTTGGCAAGCGGCTGCATGCCGGCTATATACCCCCTCGGGGTATCCATTTCAAGCGGGATTTCGACCGTGGACCACTCAACGCATTCGCACGCGGCCGGCGTCATCATCGATCCGGTTTGTGGCATGACGGTCGATCCCGGTAAGAGCCCGCGTCGCCACGAGTATCGGCATAAAACGTATCACTTTTGTTCAGCCCGCTGCCTCGATAAGTTCGCCGCCGACCCCGCGAAATATCTGGACGAAACCGGCGCGGCGCCACCGCCGCACGATGTTTCCGCAGACGCGATCTACACCTGTCCGATGCACCCGGAAGTGCGTCAAGTCGGGCCGGGCTCATGTCCGATATGCGGCATGGCGCTGGAGCCTGAACTTGGCGGCGACGGCGGCGGCGAACTTGCCGAAATGACGCGCCGCTTTTGGATTTCGCTCGTGCTCGCGCTACCGGTCGTGGTGCTCGACATGGGCGGGCATTTCAACCTCCTTCACTTGCCGCACAGCGCTTCGAGCTTCATCGAGTTCGCTTTTGCCACCCCGGTCGTGCTGTGGGGCGGCTGGCCGTTCTTCGTGCGCGGTTTCCAGTCACTGCTCACGCGCAATCTGAACATGTTCACCCTGATCGCCTTGGGCACGGGCGTCGCCTATGGCTACAGCATCGTGGCCGTGCTTGCGCCCGGGCTTTTTCCACCCGCATTCCACGATGCACACGGCGGCATCGCCCTCTATTTCGAGGCCGCCGCCGTCATCACTGTACTGGTGCTGCTTGGGCAAGTGCTCGAGCTGCGTGCGCGGGCTTCGACATCAGGTGCGATCCGCGCACTGATTGCGCTTTCGCCAAAGAGCGCGCGTCGCGTCACGGATGATGGCCGCGATGAGGATATTCCACTCGACGACGTCGCGGTCGGCGACCGGTTGCGCGTCCGCCCAGGTGAAAAGGTTCCGGTCGACGGCATCGTGATCGAGGGCAAATCGGCCGTCGATGAATCCATGGTCACCGGCGAGGCAATGCCAGTCGGCAAGGAAACCGGCGCCTTCGTGATTGGCGGAACGCTCAACGGCAGCGGCGGCTTCATCATGCGTGCGGAAAAGGTTGGCCGCGACACTATGTTGGCGCACATCGTCGCCATGGTCGCCGCGGCGCAGCGCTCACGCGCGCCGATCCAGCGGCTCGCCGATCGAGTTGCCGCATGGTTCGTGCCTGCGGTCGTCGCCGCGGCGCTGATTGCGTTTGCGGCGTGGGCGGCGTTCGGCCCCGAACCACGTTTTGCTTACGCTCTAGTGGCTGCGGTCACGGTATTGATCATTGCCTGCCCGTGCGCGCTCGGCCTGGCAACACCGATGTCGATCATGGTGGCGGTCGGCCGCGCCGCGTCTGTGGGCATCCTTGTCAAAAACGCCGAAGCGCTCGAACGCATGGAAAAGGTCGACACGCTGGTTGCCGACAAGACCGGCACGCTGACGCTCGGCAAGCCCACAGTCACCGCCGTCGTTCCAGCGCAGCATTTCGACGAAAACATCCTGTTGCGCTTTGCCGCAAGCGTCGAGCGCAGCAGCGAGCATCCGCTGGCCGCAGCAATCGTCACCGCGGCAGCGGACCGCCATATCGAGCTTTACCCCATCAGCGGCTTCGACGCGCCCTCGGGCAAAGGTGTGACCGGCACGGTCGAACGCCGCCATGTCGCCCTCGGCAACGCCAATTTCCTTTCCGAGCTGGGCATCGCAACGAATGCGATGGAGACCGAGGCAGAGAGTCTACGCAACGACGGCGGCACGGTGATTTTTATCGCCATAAACGGCACACTCGCCGGGCTCATTGCTATCGCCGATCCACTCAAGCCCACCACGCAAGCCGCCCTCGATGTGCTGCGGGCGCAGGGCATCGCCATCGTCATGCTCACCGGCGACGGCCGCACTACCGCGCGCGCCATCGCGGCCAAACTCGGCATCACCGACGTCGAGGCGGAAGTGCTGCCGGAGCGCAAGAGCGCCGCGATCGAAGAACTTCGCCGCGCCGGCCGCGTCGTCGCCATGGCCGGCGACGGCGTAAACGATGCCCCTGCCCTGGCCGCCGCCGATATCGGCATTGCCATGGGCGGCGGCACCGATATCGCCATGGCCAGCGCCGGCATGACGCTGGTCAAAGGCGACCTCACCGGCATCGTCCGGGCGCGGCAATTATCCGTCGCGACCATGAAAAACATTCGGCAAAATCTCCTCTTCGCCTTCCTTTATAACGCTTTGGGCGTGCCGATCGCGGCGGGCGTGCTCTACCCGGCGTTCGGGATTCTGCTGTCACCTGCATTCGCAGCCGCTGCGATGGCGCTGTCGTCAGTAAGCGTTATCGCCAACGCGCTGCGGCTGCGGCGGATCGCACTTTGATCTACACGCGTAAGCCCACTCGCATCTTCCGGTTTACTCCGTATAGTTCCTGCGATCGAAGGCTTTGGCGGCTTCCGGGGAACCTTATTGTGATCTCTGCACCATCGCCGGTCAGCGTCGCGCTCCTGCTCGGATTGAGCTTCTTTCTCGGTCTGGCGTTCGAGGATTTCTTCGCCCATTCTGAGCCGAAACGACCCGGCGGCGTTCGCACCTTCCCGATGCTCGCGCTCGCCGGTGGCCTGCTCTATCTGTTCGATCCTGCGCATGTCGTTCCGTTCACTGGCGGCCTGCTGGTGCTTGGCGCCTGGCTCATCGTCTACTACCGGTCGCATTTGGCGGCGCAGGACGAGACCGGTGAGAACACCGCGAGCCTGGTCGTTCCCTTGCTTAACATCCACGCTTATCTGCTCGGCGCCATCGCGCTGGCTCTACCCCCCTGGATAGCGGTGGCGACAACGGTAACGGCGGTTTTGCTGCTCACCGGTCGCTCGCAACTTCACGGCTTGGCGCAGCGGATTGATTTAAAGGAGATCGTTACGGCGGGCCAGTTTCTGATCCTCACCGGGATCATTCTGCCGCTGCTGCCCAATGAGCCGGTCACGACGTTGACCAGTATTACACCACGGCAAGTCTGGCTCGCGCTCACCGTTGTCTGTAGCTTTTCCTATGCGAGCTATCTCGCGCAACGCTATTGGGCGGCAGCGGCTGGCGGGCTGTGGATGGCGGCTCTGGGCGGCCTTTACTCGTCGACCGCGACCACTGTCGTCCTGGCGCGGCAGGCGAAAACCGACCCAACGGTCCAGCGGCAGGCCCAGGCCGGCATCACGCTTGCCACCGCAATCATGTATCTGCGGCTATTGGCAGTCACTGCCGTGTTCAATATGGCGCTCGCGACCCGTCTGGCACTGCCGCTTTGCGGCTTGGCGTTAGCGGGCCTGGCGATCTGCGCGCTGCAATATTGGGTTTTCGAAAAGCCCGGCGATGAGCGACCCCAACCCGCGATGAAGCTCAACGCCGCCGGCAATCCGCTCGAACTCGGCGCCGCGGCAATTTTTGCGATTCTGTTCATCGTGACGTCGCTGGTTTCGGCGTGGGCTACGAGGCAATTCGGTGTCTCCGGCATTTACGCGCTTGCCGCGATTGTCGGCATTTCCGATATCGACCCTTTCGTGCTCAATTTGGCGCAAGGCGGCCTGACCGGCGTACCCGTCTCCGCGCTCGTCGCCGCAATCCTGATCGCGGCGTCATCCAACAACATTCTCAAGGCGTTTTATGCCGCGTTCTTCGCCGGCGGCCGCGCGACTGCCGCAAGCGCCGTGGCACTGGTGCTGCTCGCCATTGCCGGCGTCGGCTGCGCACTCGCAGTTTATATTTTCGCCGCCTGAGACGAACTGCTCAACGGATCGTCTGATCGCTTTGAAAGTTGTGTACGAGCTCGCAGTTCTTTGCGGCGGCTTGCTGCTGCACCATTTTCTTCTGCGCCAGAACTGTTTGATAATCCGTCCCGTAAGCGATCGCACCGATCACCGTACCGCCGCCACCCTGGCTCGCCCGGGTCATGTTCGCACTTAGCTCCTGCTCGCGTGTATTGAGCGTTTTCCATTGGCTGACGAGATCGTTGCAGTGATACGCGTCGTATGCGCCGGGTGCGACGATCAACTGGCTGGCCCCGTCACTCAATCCGCAGCCGGATAACGCCATGCCGGCGATCGCGTAGAACGCAGCGGCGAACAGCCGCCCGGAGCGCGATTTCACCGCTTCATTGCTCATGGCGTTGCCCGCGTCCCGCGCCGATCGGCCGCAATTATAGCGTCCGGTCGCAGTTCAGGTGCGCCCCAAATAAGGCGGGACTGCACTCTGCGAGGATGACGTGCTACGGATTAGGATTGGGCAAGAGGAAACGCGACGCCCACGAACAGGCCGTCGCGCCAAACCAGGCGGCAATGACGCCTCGCCTCGCCACCTTTCGTCAAAAGTAGAATAAAGCGCTCAGGCAACTCACAATCGGCTTGGAGCTGGAGCCGCGCTCCACTCTCCGAAACATCGATGATTGCACATGGACATGGCAGCTTTCCGCCCTCGATGAGCAGACTTGCGTTGTAGTGGAATTGCCGGCGCGGCTTTTTGCGCAGTTCGGCTTGATTCCGGAAATTGCCGACGACAACCATCGCAAAAGCCCCTGTGAGCCTCCCAAATTACGGGCGGCGACCGGACCATCAACGGTAGGGAAACTACATTAAAGAGCCGTAAATTGTGCATGCGCGCCACGCAACGACAGCGACGTTGGACTAAAAGCCGGGCGCACCGGAAGAATTCGGCAGAGGCTTTGTGTTGGCGTTTCACCGCCTCGCGCACATGTTCCGGACCGATACGCCGTCGCACAAGTACGCGCTGTCGTATTGGGTGAGCGAAGCAAATAATTGGGCGCATCTGCACGGCTATGACGGCACTGTGGAGGCTGGCTATTTGGCCACCGTGCTCGCATAGCGATATTTGTTTCACGCCGGGCGCCCCCAACCATGGCTTCGTCTGGGAACTTGGTCTGTCGCCTTACCAGGGTCGACCGGCAACCGACGCTGGCGCACGGTTCTGGAAACCGCCCAGCTTTTGCCGCCGACGCCACCGCCAAGATTTCCGCATTTGACGCCCCCGGCATGGCGACGCCGCGCATTTACCAGGAAGACGCTGACGGCCGAATGAAGCTGGTGCCGGATGGGCGGTCGCTGTGGCGGGCATCATGATCGCGCGTGCCGGGCCTCTGCCGGCGTGCGCAAGGTGCGCTTTGCTCCATGGCGCGCCGCACCGGAAGGGCACGTTTGGTTTGGCGTTTGCCGGCCCGGGTCAAAGTTTTTTGAAAACGCTGGCGCTGTCTCCTTTTGCGGGCGCGCGGCCTCCAACAACGGAAGGCACCTCCCCGGCGCGCCAGCGCGTAGTGGCATTGAAGCGGGGACAAGGTGCCAAGGCCGCAATCAAAACTTTAGGCCACGCGGCCGGACCTGCCGATAGCAGCCCCTTCCGCCATCAGCCGATGGTAGGCCTCCTCTCGGACAGGATTTCCCTCGCCGTCAGCGGCCATGACGTCCCCGACGCATTCGCGCTTGCGCCAAGGCTCACCCCGTCATCGCGTTGGAACCAACTCATTGCGCGCTTCCCCACAGCTTCGCGCTTAGATTGTTGCGACTCTGGGAGCTTCCGAACACCCGTTCCGTCGTCGTACCGGCGCGATGCAAAAGCTGCCACCGGACTGCCACCCAACGTCAAATTATGGGCTGGTACGGGCGAGGACAACGCCTTGCCTCGCCTTTGTAAGAAAATTGCCTGAGCCACTGAAATTAAATCAAAAAACCGCCCCCGGATTCAGCGGCAAGACCACGAATTACGCCGCCGGCAGGGTTATGTTGAACGTCAATTAGGCGGTCGATTGGACCGGCACTGGACGCGGCCCACCGTGCTTGTTGCCCAATGGCTTCATTTCGCGGATCAGATATTCCTCAAGCGACGGCGCCTCGACCTCATCCGGCGTCACGATAAAAAACACGCTGCCACCGTTTTCGGCTTTCTCGCGCCACTGAGCCCTTGGCTTGCTGCGATCATGGCTGGCCAGCCGAGACCCAATGCTGGCGTCGCGCGAGGACTTGCCGATGTAGAGCACCTCGCCCTCCGGGCCGAAATAGACGTACACGCCGGGCTGGGCCGCCTCCGGCGTGTTGTACCAACTGATGCTCGGCTTATGCGCGCACACTTGCCATTTCGGCCGCGCTGGGCTGCGGTAGTCTACATCGTAATCAGCAATAATCTATTGCAGATGCGTAAGATTATCCGACATTTGTTTTTCCACCGGATCCCTCCTGTTGAAAACGTTAATTGAGCGCGCGCTGGGAAACGTTGCGCGCAATATCCGCAGCGCGGCTTGGCCGTCACCCATCCGCTGTGCAACGAATGATTGCTCGACCGCCACTTTTTTGTCGGCGCGCAGGCCGACCCCGCTCTATTTGCTCTTCATGACTTAGCCGCTTTGCTTCCGCCTAATGCCAGCGCGTTGAATCAATCTTGCGGTCAGCGCCTTGATATAGCACAAACTCACGACCGCCGCCGCTCCGTTGAAGGCCCCGCAGCCACAGAAACGGCCGATGGTGTGTCCGTTGAAGATGGGTCGCAGGCGAAATCCCAAAAAGTGGGGACACAGTGCGGACACAACACTTTTTCTGGCTCAGGCGGCCGATGCCATACTTGGCGTAAGGCATTGATTTCATGGTGCGGACGGCCGGACTTGAACCGGCATAGGGATTTCGCCCCGAGGGATTTTAAGTCCCTTGCGTCTACCATTTCGCCACGTCCGCACAGCGGAGCCCGGTAGGCAAGCCCGCACGATGATGGTTGTAGCATCCCGCGCGCGTGCGCCGGAAGCGTGGACGGCAGTGCGGCGGGTTTATTGTTGCTTGTTTTTGGACGCCGACGGAGCAGACGCACTCGGCGACGTGCCGCGAATGTTGCCCCACGGATCGCGATCTTTCTTTTCCGGAATTTTTTGCAGCGTCGATTTATAAGCGTGGTCGGTGGCGTCTTGCCTGGCTTGTTCCTCCGGAGTGAGCTTCGGCTTGTCGTCGTGGCCGAAAGAAAGGCCCGGCATCGGCAACTGCGCTGCCGCGGCCCCGGTCATTAAAGCGATAATCAGGCCAGCTCCGATGAGTTTTCGCAGCATAGTTCAGCTCCTCGGCGTTACTCCATGGCCGGATTCTGGCGCAAGTTTGGCCGCGCGATCACGGCCTCAGTCCTTGAAAATGTGACTCCAGAGCGTGTCCCATTCGGCCCCGGAATCAAAAAACTCCAGAGCGTGTCCCATTCGACCCCGGAATATCGGTGACCCGCCCGTCGCTCTCGTAGAATTTGTTCGGCACCTGGAACATGGCGAGCATCAGGCCACCCTCGGGCGTGCAGGCGACATGGCGGCTGCCGGCCTCGCGCCAAACGAACTCGCCTGGACCGACGCTCAAACCTTTCGCTGGACCATCCTTGTCGACCAGCCGGCCTTCGAGGACATAGGTCTGCTCGATCTTGACGTGCTCGTGGTCAGGCAGCACGGCGCCCGGCGCAAATCGCATCAGCGCGGTGACGACGCCGGTCTCCTTGTCAAACAGCAGGCCCTTTACCTCGCAGCCGGGAAAGCGCGTCTTTTTCCACTCCATCTCGGCGGGGCGCACCACGTGCGAATGGGTATCGGCGGTGTCGTGCTTGGATTTGGGCGTCACGGCGTCCATGGGAGTCTCCCTTCGATTTCACGGCCTAAGCTGCCGGCATTATAGCCGATCGTGCCGCCCTGCTCTACAAGCCCGCTTCGCGGATCGGCGGCTGGAACGCCAGGCCGGTGTCCCAGGGAAAGTAGATCCAGGTATCTTGCGACACCTCCGTGATGAAGGTGTCGACCAGCGGCCGGCCCATAGGCTTGGCGTAAACGGTAGCGAAATGCGCGCGCGGCAGTAGCGTGCGCACGATCTTTGCGGTCTGCCCGGTATCGACCAGATCGTCGACGATCAGCACACCCATACCTTTGCCGCCGCCAAGCGCGACAATCGCCGGCGCAGGCTCTTTGAGCAGTGTCAGTTCACCTTGGGTGGTGTGGTCGTAGCTTGCTATGCACACGGTCTCGATCAGCCTGATACCGAGTTCGCGCGCCACGATCGCCGCGGGCACAAGGCCGCCGCGGGTAATGCAGACAACCGCTTCGAACGGGCCGGCGCCATTGAGCCGCCAAGCCAGCGCACGCGAGTTGCGGTGGAAGAGGTCCCACGACACCGGAAAGACCTTTTCCGGACTTAGCGGCGGCGGGATCGATTGTTGCGGCTCAGCCATTACGATTGCATCCTTATCTCTGATCTGCCGCAAGCTCCGCTTTCACCCGCGCCAGCATGGTCTCGACCGCCGACATCGCGGTGGCAATTTTTTGCGGATCGCGCGAGCGCACCACGACGTTGGTGTTGCCGCCGCGCTCATCCATGAACGGATAGGAGCCGATGACCACGTCGGGATGCTTTTTCGCGATCTCGCCAAGCTCGGTGCCGATATCGCCCTCGCGACAATCGGCCCGTACCGACTGCGACAGCATCTTGGCGCCGGTCTTCAGGTTCGGCGCGACGTAATCGAGCATCGCCTGCATGATGTTCGGCACACCAGCCATGACGATGACATTGCCAATCCAGAAGCCGGGCGCCGCCGAAATCTTGTTGAGAACAAGCTCGGCGCCGGCCGGCACGCGCGTCATGCGCATGCGGGCTTCATTCATGACGCCGCCGGTCTCGGCGACCCGCGCCTTCATCATCTCCACAGCGCGAGGATGGTAGTCGAGGCTGACGCCGAACGCCTTGGCCACGCAATCGGCCGTAATATCGTCGTGGGTCGGTCCGATACCGCCGGTCGTGAACACATAGGCGTAGCGCGCCCGAAGCGCGTTTAAAGCCGCGATGATCTCCGGCTCTTCGTCGGGAACCACGCGCACTTCCTTCAGGTCGATGCCGACATTGGTGAGATATTCGGCGATATAGCCGATGTTCTTGTCCTTGGTGCGGCCCGACAGGATCTCGTCGCCGATGACGAGAATAGCGGCGGTGACGATGCCGCCGTCGTTCTTGGCCATGGCGTCGGCCATTTGGCTAAATCTCCGTGCTCAGCTTTTTGTAGCGCGGCGGCGGAGACGGCTCAAGGCTGGCCGGCATGATACTCACCGCGACGCACGCCTGGCAGCGTGATATTTGCGGCGGATATCCGCGATATCGACGCGAGGCGCCGGCAGCTTAAGCCTCATGTCATCCATCGTGTCCGCGATTATGTGCGAAATCGCCAGATTACGGAACCACTTATGATTTGACGGAATGATGTACCACGGCGCCCGTTTGGTGCTGGTGCGCGCAATCGCGTCCTCATAGGCTTCGACGTATTGCGGCCAGAATTTGCGCTCGGAATAATCGCTTTCACTGATCTTCCAGCGCCGCCCCGGATCGTCCAGCCGCTTCTCGAAACGCTCAAGCTGCTCGTCCGGACTGATGTGCAAATAAAATTTCAAAATGCGCGTGCGATTTTCCGAAAGCATCTCCTCGAAGTCGTTGATCAGCTCGTAACGTTTCGACCACACCGAACGCGGCACGAGATTGTGTACGCGAACGACGAGGACATCTTCGTAATGCGACCGGTTGAAGATCACGACCTCGCCGTTGGCCGGTGCGCGCGTGTGTACGCGCCAAAGAAAATCATGGGCAGCCTCCAGCGCGTTCGGTTGCTTAAATCCGAAGACCGCTGTCCCTTGCGGGTTCATGCCAGTGAATAGATGCCGGATAACGCCGTCCTTTCCGGCCGCATCAAGCCCTTGCAGCACGATGAGCAGCGATTGGTTGGCGTCGGCGTAGAGCAGATATTGCAACCGGTCCATCCGAGCGATCTGCTTGTCGATATCCGGAATTGCCCGTTTGTGCGATTTGTGCTTTCCCACATACGACGGATCGATCTTGGCAAGGCTGACTTTCGAACCGGGTTCGACGATGAGTTTCTTGTGATAGTTCATGTTGACCTCCCGGATTGCGCGCGCGAGCCGCTGTTACTGACCGCCTGAGCTATAGCGCAGACTGTCGCAATATCCCCTGCCACCCCAATGGCAAAGATCGCGCGTAAGCCGGTTCGAAGGCGGGTCTCCCCCTGGTCCTTGCATCGCCAGGGGCGCGAGAACGGTGGGCCGCAATTTGGCACCCGATTTGGCGTCGTTGGCCCTCGCCGTAGCAATGGTCATATCGCCTAAAAGGTGAGCATTATCCGGGTGGCGGCAAGCGCCCGGCCCATCGCTGGCCGGAACAATTTGGCGCAAAGATTGCTTGAAACTATGACTATGGGTGTCGGGGTGGGCTTTTTGCCTTGGCATTTTGCGCGTTTTATTGCGGCGGCCCGGGGTTTGACATGTTCGACGAGATGCGGGACAGCGCAGGCGCCGTACGGACGCCCTACGCCGAACTGTCGCAGTGGCTTGGCCAGATCCAGCCCGACGTGCTCAATTTTCGCCGCCGTGAGGCGGAGCTCTTATTCCGCCGCATTGGCATTACCTTTGCGGTCTATGGCGACCCCGAAGCGACCGAACGCCTGATCCCGTTTGACGTCATCCCGCGCATCATCTCGGCGAAGGAATGGGAGATTCTGCAGCGCGGCCTCGAGCAGCGCGTCAAGGCGATCAACGCCTACATCAAGGACGTCTACAATCGCCGCGAAATTCTCAAGGCCCAAATCGTACCCGAAGACCTCGTATTCCAGAACCCGGTGTTCCGGCCGGAAATGAACGGTCAGAAAGTACCGCACGACATCTACGTCCATGTCGCCGGCATCGATATCGTGCGTGTGGATCCCGAGACGTTCTACGTGCTCGAAGACAACGCGCGCACACCGTCGGGCGTGTCATACATGCTGGAAAATCGCGAAATCATGTTGCGGCTGTTTCCCGAACTATTCTCCCGTTATCGCATCGCGCCGGTTGAAAATTATCCCGACGAACTTTTAGCGACGCTGAAGTCGATTGCGCCCCCGACCGCACCGTCCGAACCGACCGTCGCGCTCTTGACCCCCGGCGTCCACAATTCCGCCTATTACGAACATTCGTTCCTGGCCGACAAGCTCGGCGTCGAACTCGTCGAAGGCCGCGACCTCGTGGTCAAGGACGACGTTGTGTCGATGCGCACAACCGAAGGCTTAAAGCGCATCGACGTCATCTATCGCCGCATCGACGACGATTATCTCGATCCGCTGGTGTTTCGCCCCGACAGCGCGCTCGGCGTGCCCGGCTTGATGTCGGCTTACCAAGCCGGCAACGTCACTCTCGCCAACGCTGTCGGCACCGGCATTGCCGACGACAAGGCGGTCTACAGCTACATGCCCGAGATCGTAAAATTCTACCTCGGCGAAGAACCGATCCTTAAAAACGTTCCGACCTGGCGCTGCCGTGAGAGCGAGCATCTCGCCTATGTGCTCGATAAGATCGAGGATCTTGTGGTCAAAGAAGTTCACGGCTCGGGCGGCTACGGCATGTTGATCGGGCCGAAGGCGGACAAAGCCGCGATCGCGACGTTCCGCGCCAAGCTGAAGTCCAACCCAAAAAATTTCATCGCTCAGCCGACTCTCGCGCTCTCCACCTGCCCAACTTGCGTCGAAGAGGGCATCGCCCCGCGGCACGTCGATCTGCGGCCTTTCGTGCTCGCCGGCAGTGATCGAATTCGCATCGTACCCGGCGGCTTGACGCGCGTCGCGCTGAAGCGGGGCTCGCTGGTGGTGAACTCGAGTCAGGGCGGCGGTACCAAGGACACCTGGGTGCTGGGCTGATGAAAAGATCGCGGCGAACCTGATCGATGCTTTCACGCACTGCAGATAACCTGTACTGGCTCGCCCGCTACGTCGAGCGCGCGGAATATCTCGCGCGCATTCTCGACACCACATTGCGCCTCACCGCGCTGCCGCTCGCCTATGTCGGCGAATCCAATGAGTGGGAGTCCGCGGTCGCAACCGCCGGCTGCGCCACCGCGTTTTTCGAAACCTACTCCGAAGCAAACGAAGAGACGGTCACGGAATTCCTTGCATTTTCGACCGAGAACCCATCGTCGATCCGCAACTGCTTCGAAACCGCCCGAATTAACGCGCGCGCGGTGCGCACTGCCCTCACCGTCGAGATGTGGGACGCGATCAACAGCGCATGGCTCGAACTGAAAAAGTGGGGCAATGGACCATCGTCGCGCGATGAATTCGCGCGCTTCCTGCGCTGGGTCATGGGCTCGTCGCTGACCTTCGACGGCTCCGCTTACCGCACCATGCTGCGCAACGACGCTTATTGGTTCTCGCGGCTCGGCGTCTATATCGAACGCGCCGACAACACCGCGCGAATACTGGACGTGAAATATCACCTGTTGCTGCCGGCGATTGAGCAAGTCGGCGGGCCGCTCGATTATTTCCAGTGGACTTCGATCCTGCGCTCGGTTTCGGCGCTTACGGCCTATCACTGGGTCTATCGTGAGAACATAAAGCCGTGGCTGGTCGCCGACCTGCTCATGCTCCGGGACGAGATGCCCCGTTCGCTGGCGAGCTGCTACGAGAATCTTGTGCAAAACCTCGACCGCATCGCCAAAGCCTACGGCCGCCAGGGGCCATCGCAGCGCCACGCCCGCACCGTCCGCGCGCGTCTGGAGAACAGCAAGATCGAAGGCATTTTCCAGAACGGACTGCATGAATTCATCGACGAATTCATCGAGGACAATAACCAGCTTGGCAGCGCGGTCGCGCTGCAATATCTGCTTTAGAGAGGACGTCGGAGACTCGGGGACGCCGAAGACAGAGGACAGATGGGCATTGGGCCGTCTATCATCGGTCCTCCACCGTCGGTCTTCCGTCATCTTACATGCACCTGCGCGTCGCCCACAGTTCGGTCTTCCGTTACGATCCGCCCGCCACTGGGGTGATCCAGGTGCTGCGGCTGACGCCGCGCAATTGCGAGGGCCAGTACATTGTCGGCTGGCGCATCGAGGTCACCCCGGACGTGCGGCTGGCCGCCCATGACGACGCCTTCGGCAATATCACTCATGTCTTCACGGCCGACGGCCCGCTGGACGAATTGCGCGTCGAGGTCGAGGGTCAGGTCGAGACCCAAAACACCGATGGCATCGTGCGCGGCACTGTCGAACTCTTCCCGCCGAGCCTCTACCTGCGCGACACCGCGCTGACCCAGGCGGACGCCGCGATCCGCGACTTTGCAGAAACTGTCCGCGCCGCCAGTGGCGGCAACACTCTGGCCGAGCTTCATGGCCTGCTGGACCGCCTATACGAGGACATGAGCCACGACGAAGCGGCGCGCGACGACACCGAGCGACCTCCGACAGCGGTGCATGCCGCGAAAGCCTTTTCGCTCAAGCACGGCACCGCGCGGGACCTCACGCATATCTTCATCGGCGCGGCACATTCCCTCGGCATTCCCGCCCGCTTTGTTAGCGGCTACGCCCGCAGCGCCAAAGCCGGCACGGCACACGACCGCAGCCACGCCTGGGCGGAAGCGCTGGCGCCCGATCTCGGCTGGATCGGGTTCGATCCGGCGAACGGCTTTTGCCCGACGGACGGTCATATTCGCGTTGCCGTGGGGCTCGACGCGCTCGGCGCGGCACCGATGCGCGGGACACGCCTGGGCGCCGGCGGGGAGACGCTCGCGATCGCCGTCAAGGTCGACCAGTAAGCGCTGTTTTTCCCGCCCTTCCACCCAAGAGCAAGTGATATAATCGCTCCGCTGGGGGATCGAGAATCAATGACCTATTGCTGCGGAATTCTTGTGCGCGAAGGCCTTGTGATGTTCGCGGACACGCGGACGAATGCCGGCGTCGACAATATCGCGACCTTCCGCAAATTGCACATTTTCCAGGATCCGAAGAAGCGGATCATGGCGATCGCATCGGCCGGCAATCTTTCGATCAGCCAGTCGGTCGTCAGCGTCCTGACCGAGGGCTTCGATAATCCGCAGACCGGCGAACGCGAAACGATAATGAACGCGCCGACGATGTTCCAGGCCGCGCAGCGCGTCGGCCACGTCATCCGCATGATCCATCAGATGGAAGGCAAAGAGCTGGAAGCAAGCGACGTCAATTTCGACGTGTCGTTTCTGTTCGGCGGCCAGATCATGGGCGAGCGCATGCGCCTTTTCATGATCTATTCCGCCGGCAATTTCATCGAATGCACTACCGACACGCCGTACCTGCAAATCGGCGAGCACAAATACGGCAAGCCGGTGCTCGACCGCGCCATCACCTACGAGATGGACCTGTACGACGCGCTCAAGGTCGGCCTCGTGTCGATCGATTCGACCATGCGCTCGAATCTCAGCGTCGGCCTGCCGATCGATCTCCTGGTGGTTCGGCGCGACAGCTGTGTGGCCGAACTGATCTACCGCATCGAGCCCGGCGAGCCGTATTTCACTGACCTGCGCGAACGCTGGTCGGCGGCATTGCGCGCCGCCCACATTGCCATCCCGCGCCCGCCCTATAGCAACCGCGCCTGACCGGCCCAACCGGCGCATTGCCACGGCCGCGCAAACGGCTTTTGAACCGGACACACAGCAAAACCGGCCTTTGGTTCTTGACCGAAAATTAACGCAACCGGCGGGATTTGTGTCGCAGTCGCGAAGCATGGGCGTTGTGCGGCATTCCGCAAGCGATTTGCAAACTTTCGCCCCTATCGTCGCGAGGCCGCAATAACTCAGGGTGGAAGCGTGTTACCTACGGCGCAGCCGCATATCGCCGGGGAACGCAAGCGGTCGCGCTGGGACAAGGCGCGGCTGAGCTTGCTTCTGCCCATGGGCGCGATCGTCGCCGTGGCGATCATCTGCGTCGTCATCGCGGTGCTCGCCTCGGCACAGCGTGCCAACGAGGTTGCGCTCGCCCGGGAGCAGGGACTCATCCACGGCGCCATTACCGGCCACGGCACGCGGGTTTTGCGTGAACTTGAAGCCGCAGCGGGTACGCCTCGGGCGGCGGCTTTTATCCGTGCCAGTTACGATCCGGAGTGGGTCGATAAGCGCGCGCATTGGCTGCAATCGTTTGACGGCCACGACGTCGAGGTGATCGTCGACGCTCTCGACCAGATCAAATACACCCTGCTGAGGGCCGGCGACGACGCATCGGTCGACCTGCACGGCGATCTCACGCCGACGCTGGCGCTGCTGCGCGGCCGCTTGAGCGCTCTGCCCGACAACGTCATTCCCGTCGTTGCCGGCCAGGATCTTGCCAATCCCGGCCGCAGCACCGCCTTGATTCAGCGGTTCCTTGGCCGGCCGGCTATCGTCGCGGCGATCGCGACAGGTTCGGACAGTGAATTGGAAGCCGGCAACGACCATGCCCCGATCTTCTTCTCGGTCAAGTACATCGACAACGCGATGCTGTCGGAGTTGGCGAACCGCCGGCAACTGACCGAGCTGCACCTCGATACCGATCCGGCGCACACACCGGCCGCCGACGAACACGCGTTTGTCCTGGCCGATGCACGCGGCAATACCATCGCCGACTTCGTTTGGAAACCGACACGGCCAGGCGGGCAGATTGCCGGCAGCATTCTGCCTTTCATCGCGGTGGCGCTCGCCGGATTTGCGCTGCTCATCGGCTTGATGATGCGCTACATGCGGCGCAGCGCCGAGGAGATTCGGGCTGGAGAATCGCAATTGCGGCACCTGGCGCTACACGATCCCGTGTGCGGCCTGCCTAATCGCATCTATTTCGGCGAGCGGCTCGAAAAAGCGATCAACGATGTGCGCCAGGGCGGCGACGCGGCCGCGGTGTTCTATATCGATCTCGACCACTTCAAAGACGTCAACGACACGCTCGGCCACCACATCGGCGACGAGCTGATCCTCAATGTCACGCAGCGCTTGAGCCGCATCATGCGCGGCGACGATCTGGTCGCCCGCCTGGGCGGCGACGAGTTCGCCATCATCACCAACTGCGCGTCCAACTCCTACTCGCTGCAAGCGATCGCCGGCCGCATCATCACTGCGGTCTGCGCGCCATACCTGATCAGCGGCCACAACATCGTCATCGGCGCTTCGATCGGCATCGCCGCGATCGACCGCCGCGCGAAAGATTCCGCCGATATCCTGCGGTACGCCGATATGGCGCTGTATCGCGCCAAGAACGAGGGCCGCAACCGCGCCTGCATTTACGACGCGGCAATGGATGCCGACCTGTCCAACCGCAAGCTCCTGGAAGGCGACCTGCTCTACGCCATCAAGAATGACGGCCTGGCCGCCGCCTACCAGCCGATCATGAACGCGAGCGGCGACACCATCGCCGGCGTTGAAGCGCTGGCGCGCTGGAACCATCCGACGCTGGGGCAGATTCCGCCGTCGCAATTCATCCCGATCGCCGAACATTCCGGGCTGATCATTGATCTCGGCGAATGGATGCTGCGGCGCGCCTGTCTCGACGGCCGCGCGTGGCCCGGCTTGACCATCGCGGTGAACGTCTCGCCGCTGCAATTTCGCCGTTCCGACTTCGTCGAGGTCGTCGAGCGCGTCCTCACCGAGACCGATTTTCCCGCCAACCGGCTCGAGCTCGAGCTCACCGAGAGCACGCTTCTCGGCAATCTTGAGACAGCGGAGCTGTCGATGCTACGGCTCAAGGCCATCGGCGTGCGCTTTGCGCTCGACGATTTCGGCACCGGCTATTCGAGCCTGCTCTATTTGCGGCGCTTCCCGTTCGACCGGCTCAAGATCGACTCCAGTTTCGTGCGCTCGATCGAGAAGGCGCCCGATGCCGCCGCTATCGTTCATGCCGTGGTCAGCCTCGGCCGCGGCCTTGGCATGAAGGTGACCGCCGAAGGCGTCGAGACCGCCGAGCAGCATCTGTTCCTGCGCGCCGCCGGCGTCCATTCGATGCAGGGTTACCGGTTCGGCAAACCGGGCCCCGCGTCCGAGATCGACGCTCGGCTTGCCTCGCCCGATGATTATCGCGTCGGCAGCCCCGACCAGGAAGTCGCGCTGGCGAGCTAGGCTGTGGCTGTCATGCTGGCTAACGGGTCCGCGAAGTGAACGGCGGCATCCAGTAATCGCCGGCCGTGGTGTACAATCTCGATCGCCGAGGATACTGGATCGTCCGCCTGCGCGGACGATGACGCATTGAATGCGGGGAGACGCCGATGTCGACGGAAAAAATCGCAATTGTGACGGGGGCTGGCACCGGGGTCGGCCGCGCCGCAACGCTGGCGCTGATGCGCGAGGGTTATACCGTCGTGCTCGCTGGCCGGCGCAAGGAGATGCTTGAAGCCGTCGCCAAGGAGGGCGCACAGACGCCGGGCGCCGCGATGTGCGTAGCGACCGACGTCGCGGAGCCTGACTCGATCAAGGCGCTGTTCGCCAAGGTGAAGGCAACCTATGGCCGGCTCGACGTATTGTTCAACAATGCCGGCATCGGCGCGCCCGCCATGCCGATCGAACAGATCCCGCTCGACAAATGGCTGGCCGTGGTCGCCACCAATCTTACCGGCATGTTCGTGTGTACGCAGGAAGCGATCAAGATCATGAAGGCGCAAACCCCGCGCGGCGGACGCATCATCAACAACGGTTCGATCTCGGCGCATACGCCGCGGCCGGGAGCCGCTCCCTACACCGCGACCAAGCACGGCGTCACCGGGCTTACCAAGCAGACCGCGCTCGACTGCCGCGGCTCCGATATCTGCTGCGGACAGATCGACATCGGCAATGCAGCGACCCCGATGACCGATCGCATGGTGCAGGGCTCGGGCGTGCCGCAGGCCGACGGCAGCATGAAGATTGAAGCTCGCATGGCCGCAGACGATGTCGGCCGCGCCGTGGTCTACATGGCGAGCCTGCCGCTCGATACCAATGTGCTGTTCATGACCGTAATGGCGAACATGATGCCGTTCGTCGGGCGGGGCTAATCGACCCGCATGCTCGACAACTGGCATGAATTTTACGAACTGCTCGGCACCGCTGCCGCCGCGCTGCTCTCGCTGCTGTTTGTCGTCGCTTCGATCGGGGCGAACGCGATGACACCCGAAACTGCCGGCGGCACGCGCACCTTTATGAGTCCGGTCGCTTTCCATTACGCCAACGTCCTATTTCTCGGTCTCGTCGCGCTGATCCCGACGCAGACCTGGGAGTCATTCGGCCTCACGCTTGCCGTTGCCGCCGCAGGCAGCCTCGCCTATTCGCTGGTCATTCTGGTGCGCGTGTTGCGCGATTCGCGCGCCGACATGGTCGACAATTTTGCCTACGGCGCCGTTCCCGCCGTTTGCTACATGGCGGGTCTCGTCTCGTCAGCCCTTATCCTGAAAGAGTCCGCAGCGGGCCTTGAGGTGCTGGCAGGCGCGGCGCTGTTGTTGCTCGTCGTCAATATCCGCAACGCCTGGGACCTGATGCTGTCGATGGCGCGCCGGTCCGCAAACCTCAACCGGCCGCCGTCACCGCCGTCACCTTGATTTTGTTACCGGCGCGAATCTTTGCCAGCGTCTTCACGTCGCCGAGCGCCTCCGCCCAGACATTGCAGGGGCTCGCGAGCCGCGTCTCGTCGCCTTTCGAAATCGGCGTACGGCCGAAGCCAATGGCGATGGCGTGGCCGTCGGGCCAGTAAGCGATCTCGCCCGGCGTCACCACGGCGCGCGCGTCTTCCTCCCGCGATACCTCCACCGGAATCTCGAAATAAACTTCCTCGCCCCACGTCATCGCCGAACCCGTGATTGGTAGTGCCGCCGCAATCGCCTTCGCCGTCGGCGTGTCGCGCAGCTCGGCATCGAGTGTCAAAGAACCGAAGTCGAAGCGAATGCGCATGAGTGACTCTCCTTTATTTCTGCCCTACCTTTCACATCGTTGCCGCTGGGCTTGACCCGGTGGCCCATGGGTCCGCGTCCATCCAAAGCAGTGACTATATCAATAAAAAAGTGAAGCGACGCCGTTCTTCGAACGGCTATGCCCGCCAATGACGCTCTTGCAAGATATTGAACGATGATAGGCTCGTCGCTTCCGGAAATTCACAGGACATCGCCATGCCACTCTCCGACACCATCAAGACGCTCATCCGCAATGCCTGGGACGACGGCTATCCGTGCCTCGTCGCCACTGACGGACCGGCAGGGCCCAACATTTCGGTCAAGGGCAGCATGATCGTGTTCGACGACACCCACCTCGCCTATTGGGAACGCTCCAAACGCACGGCGCTGGACAATCTGGCGCACGACAAGCGCGTCTGCGTGATGTACTCGAATTTCAAGGCGCAGCGCGACGGCGTACTCGAAAGCGGTTTCCTGCGATTCTACGGCAGCGTCGCGTTGCACGAGAGCGGAGCAGTCCACGATGCGATTTTTGCAAAGCTGTTACCGCGCGAGCAGACCCATGTCGGCGCCGACACCGGCATCGGCGCGCTGGTCAAGATCGAAAAGGCGATTGATATTCGGGGGAAGGATATTTGGTGACTCGTCGAACCCGCACCCCTGTCGGATTCGCGAATCTGCTCCATGCCGCCAATAGGCGGCATTCACCTGATCGCCAAACGAAGCGCCTGATCGGCAAGCGCAAGCAGTCAGCTTACACCGCGTCTTTTGCTGCTTTTACCGGACGCGCCCTGACAATCTTTCGGGCTGGCCTAGCCTTAAACACGGTCGGCTCTTTGGTGAATGGGTTGATGCCGGCGCGCTCTTTCGTGGCAGGCTTTTTGATGACGACAAATTTTGCAAAGCCCGGCAACAAGAATGCGCCAGTTTTCTTCAATTCCTTGTAACCCACGGCTGCCAGTGACTCGATGACACCCTTAACGTCTTTCTTTGACAGCGAGTGTTCATCGGCAACTTTTTGAATCAGCTCGGACTTCGACATTAGCTTTGTCATGAGACTTTGTTTCCTAAGGATGCGCTGGGAGAACAGCTCGGGCGGGATCGCCGCCCGAGCTAATGGCTTATTTCTTCGCCTTGGCCTTCTTTGCCTTCTTTGCTTTCTTAGCCATAGAATTGTCCTCTCCGTTTGCGGAGGCGGCCGCCAGGGAGGCCGGCTGCGCCCCATACAAAGTTAACATCAGCTGATTCGGCATGGCTTGTCTGCAAATAAGCAAATGATTCTTGTTGACAGCGGTTCGACAAGGCGACCGACCAACGTCTCTTATGGTTTCGGAAGCGGAAATCGCGGTCCATTTGTGCCATCGGCCTTGCTCATCCCCTTTATGGGTCCACGTCCACTCCCCGCTTTCGCGGGAACGGGCGGATGAGGCTATAAACGGTCACGCTCGGGAATCGGGATTTCGTCCGCAATGCTTCAACTCCAATCCGCGGTTGGCGTCATCGCCATCATCGCGTTTGCCTGGGCGATCAGCGAGAACCGGCGTGCGGTGCCGTGGCGACCGGTCGTTGTCGGGCTGGCCGTGACCTTCGTGCTGGCGCTCATCATGCTGAAGCTGCCGCAGGTCAAGATCGCGTTCCAATGGATCAATGAGGCGGTCGACGCCATCGCCTCGGCGACGCGGGCCGGCACGTCGTTCGTATTCGGCTATGTCGGCGGCGGCGCGCTGCCGTTCGAATTGAAGGCGCCGGGCGCGGAATTCATCCTTGGCTTCCAGGCGCTGCCGGTGGTGCTGGTGATGAGCGTGCTGTCGTCGCTTTTGTTCTATTGGCGCGTCATGCCGCCGATCGTGCGCTGGTTTTCCGTGGCGCTGGAAAAGACGCTCGATGTCGGCGGCGCCGCCGGCCTGTCCACGGCGGCCAATATCTTCGTCGGCCAGGTCGAGGCGCCACTGTTCATCCGACCCTATCTCGCAAGGCTTACGCGGAGCGAAATGTTCATCGTGATGACCGGCGGCATGGCCGGCATCGCCGGCACGGTGTTCGTGCTCTACGCGACGATTCTCGCCAACGCGATCCCTGACGCCGCCGGCCACATCGTGGTCTGCTCGGTGCTCGGCGCGCCGGCGGCGATCTTCATCAGCCTGCTCATGGTACCGGACCCCGACAACAAGCACACCGGCGGCTCGCTCGACGACGTCGAGCAGCCGGCCTCCAGCACCATGGACGCCATCGTCAAAGGCACCGGCGCCGGCCTCGAGCTGCTCCTCAATATCGTCGCTATGCTGATCGTGTTCGTCGCACTGGTTTATCTCGCCAATTCCATCCTTGGCCTGTTGCCGGACCTGTTCGGCGCGCCGCTGACCCTGCAGCGTGCGCTCGGCTGGATCATGGCGCCGGTATGCTGGCTGATGGGCATTCCGTGGTCGCAAGCGGTGACCGCGGGCGGGCTGATGGGACTCAAGACCATCCTCAACGAGCTGGTCGCCTATTTACAGCTTGCCGCCCTGCCCGCGGACGCGCTCGACCCGCGCTCGCGGCTGATCATGCTTTACGCCATGTGCGGCTTCGCCAATTTCGGCTCGCTCGGCATCATGATCGCGGGACTTTCGACCATGTGCCCCGAGAAGCGCGACGAGGTGATGTCGCTCGGTCTGAAATCGATCGTGTCCGGCACACTGACGACGTGCCTTCTCGGCGCGATCGTGGGCGTGCTGAGCTAGGATGACGGAGGACTGACGACAGTCGCTGTAGCCCGGATGGAGCGCAGCGCAATCCGGGAACTCGTTCTACGTTCCCGCCTACTGGTGGCTGACGCCAGTCAACATCCCGACATTGGCTATCTGATTGCCGGCCGAGAGGTAGTTGTCGTCATAGGTGTAGATGTGTGCGCTGGTGGTGATGTCCCAGGCTTGCTCGTTCCCGGTCGCTGTCGATTGGCCGAGATAAATGTTGGCATGATTGCCGCTGGTATAAAAACCGATGAGGTTGCCTTCGGCCAGCACGTGCGTCAGCGAGAGATCGGTGACGGCATTGTTTAGGCCAGACGTGACGTAAATACCGGCGACGGCGTTGGTGCCGGTGGTGTTGGCGACAACGCTGTCGGTCATCCCGACATTGACCGTCCCGCTGGCTTCCGCGCCATCGACGGAAAGACCGTAGTCCTGATTGGCATAGAGCCCGGTTCGGTCGATGGAGACCGTTGCCGTGCTCGTGGTTTGCGGCTCGATGTTGATCCCGGTGCCATTGTTGATGAAAGACGATTCAGACACGGCAACGCTTGCAGTCGTCTGGATTGGCGCGAAATCGATGCCGTTAGCCATCATGTTGCGGATGACGCATTTCTCGACCGTCAGCGAACCGCCGTTAAATGAGATGCCGTCGGCTGCCGCATTGGTGCCATCCAGCGTCAAACCGTGCAGCACGACGACGCCAGTCGACCCGGCGCTGATGGCGATGGCGGTGCCGCCCGCGGTCGCGGCAATGCCGGCTTCGACGCCGTCCGGGCTGGTGATGGTCACCGACTTACTGATGCTGAGCGGGCCGAAGCCGGCGCTGTCGATCGCGGTGACCTCGCCGCCGACCGCCACCGCGTCATAGGCAACCTGGAATGTCTTGCACGGCGAGCCGAAGGTGCAGGGATTGGCGTCGTTGCCGTAAGAGGCGACGAAGACGCGGTCACGAGCATGCGCCGGCGCGGCCGACAGCGCGCAGGAAAAGAGAGAGGCAAGTAGAGCCTGCGGAATTGCAATGCGCATTGCCGGAAACTTCGTTTGAATTGTTGCCATGTGAAAGGTTTTTGCAGTTTGTTGCGGCCTAATGCTTGGTGGCGGTCGTCAATGTCCCGGTGTTGGCCCCATTGCCCGCCGCAAGGTAGTTGTCGTCGTAAGTGTTGATGGTCGCACCGTTCATGATGTTCCATGCCGCGGCATTTCCGGTCGCCGTCGATTGGCCGAGATAAATCGCAGCCTTGGATGATCCAAGAGCCTGGAACCCAAAATCGGAATTGCCTTCGGCCAGAACATGCGTCAGCGAGAGCGTGGTGGTGGATTGGTTGGTGCCTGACTTGGCGGCAAAGCCAACGAGGTTGTTGGCGGCGACGCTGTCTGTCACCGCGACACTGACAGCCCCGGTGCTGGCCGAGCCATCCACGTAAAGACCGACGTTATTGCCGGAGAATTCCGTTCGGTCGATGGAAGCCGTTACGGTACCGGAGCTGAAAGTCTGAATGTAAATTCCATTGCCCTCGGCGCCACTGTTGATAAACGCCGAATTTGAAACGGAGAGGTTCTGCGGCGTCGTCGCGTCCGCACCGACATAGAGACCGTCGGAGACCATGTTGCGAACGACGCAGTTCTCGACCGTGAGCGAGCCGCCGCTGCTGAATTCGATGCCGTAGGTTGCTGTAGCGGCGCCATCCAGCGTCAAACCATGCAATACAACAACGTCGGTCGCCTCGGCAGTGATTGCGATGGCTGCCGTGGCGCTGCCCGCGGCAATGCCGGCTTCAACGCCGTCCGGACTGGTGATGGTCACCGACTTGCTGATGCTGAGCGGGCCGAAGCCGGCGCTGTCGATCGCAGTGACCTCGCCGCCGGTCGCCACCGCGTCATAGGCAACCTGGAATGTCTTGCACGGCGATCCGAAGGTGCAGGGATTGGCGTCGTTGCCGTAAGAGGCGACGAAAACGCGGTCACGAGCATGCGCCGGCGCGGCAAACAGCGCGCAGGTCAGCGTTGTCGCAATCAGGGCAAACAGTGTCGCATTACGCATGATGGAATCCTCCGGTCCCGCTTACTGTTGGCCGACAGTCGTCAACGTGCCGGTATTGGTCCCACTGCCGGCGGAGAGATAGTTGTCGACGTACGTCATGATGGATCCGCCGCTAATGTACCAGTCGGCCCCGTTGCCGGTCGCCGTCGACTGGCCGAGCCAAATCGTTGGACTGGAGCCAGCGGCCGCAAAAGTAGATAAACCTCTTACGTTGCCTTGGGCCAGAGAATGCGTCACGGAGAGATTGGCGACAGCTCCGATCACCGTTGTCTGGACGAGGAAGCCGTAGTTATTGTTTGCGGCAACGCTGTCGGTCACCGCGACGTTGATAGGACCGGGCCCCTCGCCTGCGACGTAAAGGCCGTACGGGGAGCTGCTCTTGTTGCCATAGAACCCGGTTCGGTCGATGGCGGCCGTTACGGCTCCCGAGCTCTCCGCCACAATAAAGATTCCTATGATATTGTTGATAAAAAACGAATTGGACACCGCGAGGTTCTGCGTCGACACGCTCGAGGCGAAATCGAGGCCATTGGAGGTCATGTTGCGGATGACGCAGTTCTCGACCGTCAATGAACCGACGGCCAGGACAGTGATGCCATTGTTTGCCGCGTTGAAGCCATCCAGCGTCAATCCGTGCAACACGACGACATCGCTCGGCCCGGCGTTGATGTCGATGGCGTCCGCTCCTGCGGCAGCGGCAATGCCGGCCTCGACGCCGTCGGGACTGGTGATGGTCACCGAATGACGGATGCTGAGCGGGCCGAAGCCGGCGCTGTCGATCGCGGTGACCTCGCCGCCGGTGGCCACTGCGTCATAGGCAGCCTGGAATGTCTTGCACGGCGACCCGAAAGTGCAGGGATTGGCGTCGTTGCCGTAAGAGGCGACGAAGACGCGGTCACGAGCATGCGCCGGCGCGGCAAACAGCGCGCAGGTCAGCGTTGTTGCAAGCAGAGCTAACGGCATTGCAGTACGCATTGCCGGATCCCCCGATGGAAGGTGCCCTTCAAGAAGCCAGCGCGGACGATTTTAGGATAAAATAAGCAACCAGGGAAAGCATAATACGGCGGGTGCTCAAACCAGCGGCGTTGTCTTGTGCGCCCCGTCGTCGAAGCCCTTCAGGGTTTTGTCGATCTCTTGTCGATGAAGAAGCTGCGTAATTTATTGTTCGACGATACCGGCGTCGGTCATGCCGGCTGATTGGCGGCCGTGCAGCGGGGCGGCCCGGCACCTTCCAGGTAGTGGCGAGCTCCCGCAACAGGAGCGCGGCGGAGAACAGCGAAGCCGGCCAGCGATGCCCCGATCAGTGCAGCCGAAACTCGCCGTCGACGGCGCGGATTTCTGCCGGCTTGATCAGGCGGGCGTGCGCAACCGTGACCGAGTGCAGCGGACCTTCGAGCTTCTCCAGCCAGAAATTGAGGAATTTGTTGAGCTGCGGGAAGTTCGGGCAGAGATCGTAATCCTGCCAGACGTAGGTTTGCAGAAGCCACTGATGATCGGGCCGCCTGTAGAGGATATTGGCGGTGGTCAAGCCGTAGCCTTCGAGCTGACTGCGAAACTCTTTCGACACCATGATGCCCTCCAATCCCGGCTCGGGAATGTTCGAGACTCGCTTCGCAATTGCAAGCCTCAAAAGTGAATAAATTGTTTACTATCAAGGCACTAGCAGCATCCATTCGAGGGTGCTAACAACCGGCCATAACCAAATCTCATCGCTGAAATAATCGAATAAATCGGGAACCGTTTCCGAGGGCTGGACAAGAATATTTTCCGCCCTTTACGGGAACTCTTATGCGGTCCTAGGCGGCCTCGGGAGGACATCCGAAGCCGCGGGGTTAACCAATTTCAGAATGTTGTTGGCAGTCCCCCAAAACGAGTGCTAAAAAAATTTCAGGCACCTCTTGCGGGTCAAAAAACCAGCCCCAAGTCACCGCCATACGGTCAACCACGGGGACACTTTTCGGGCCTTCTGGGGGACCGGTCAAAGCCACCCACACTAGCATCTTCAATAACTTAGGAGGACACCATGAAGTTTCGTCCGCTTCACGATCGCGTCGTCGTCAAGCGCATCGATGCCGAGGAGAAGTCTGCCGGCGGCATCATCATCCCCGACACTGCCAAGGAAAAGCCCTCCCAGGGCGAAATCACCGCCGTCGGCCCGGGCGGCCGCGACGAATCCGGCAAGCTGATCCCGATCGACCTCAAGGTCGGCGACCGCGTGCTGTTCGGCAAATGGTCCGGCACCGAGGTCAAGATCGACGGCCAGGAACTCCTGATCATGAAGGAGTCCGACATCATGGGCGTGCTCGACGTTGAGGTCGCCCGCAAGAAGGCCGCGTAACGCTTTCCCTTCGGGAAGCGAAACCACAATCACACGGAGTGAATTTCAATGGCTGCTAAGGAAGTCAAATTCTCAGTCGATGCGCGCGACAAGATGTTGCGCGGCGTCGACATTCTCGCCAACGCGGTGAAAGTGACATTGGGTCCCAAAGGCCGCAATGTCGTGCTGGACAAGTCGTTTGGCGCTCCGCGCATCACCAAGGACGGCGTCACCGTCGCCAAGGAAATCGAGCTTGAGGACAAGTTCGAGAACATGGGCGCCCAGATGGTCCGCGAGGTCGCGTCGAAGACCTCCGACATCGCCGGTGACGGCACCACGACCGCGACGGTGCTCGCGGCCGCGATCGTCAAGGAAGGTTCGAAGGCGGTAGCCGCCGGCATGAACCCGATGGACCTCAAGCGCGGCATCGACCTCGCGGTCGAGACCGTCGTCGAGGAGCTCAAGAAGAACTCCAAGAAAGTGACCTCGAATGCCGAAATCGCCCAGGTCGGAACCATCTCCGCCAACGGCGACAAGGAAATCGGCGACTACCTCGCCAAGGCGATGGAAAAGGTCGGCAACGAAGGCGTGATCACGGTGGAAGAGGCCAAGAGCCTCGAGACCGAGCTCGACGTCGTCGAGGGCATGCAGTTCGACCGCGGCTATATCTCACCGTACTTCATCACCAACGCCGACAAGATGCGCGTTGAGATGGAAGACCCCTACATCCTCATCAACGAGAAGAAGCTTTCCGCGCTGAACGAGCTGCTTCCGCTTCTGGAAGCCGTCGTGCAGACCGGCAAGCCGCTCCTGATCGTTGCGGAAGATGTCGAGGGCGAGGCTCTTGCCACGCTCGTCGTCAACAAGCTGCGCGGCGGACTGAAGGTCGCGGCCGTGAAGGCTCCCGGCTTCGGCGATCGCCGCAAGGCCATGCTGCAGGACATCGCCGTCCTGACCGGCGGCCAGGCGATCAGCGAAGACCTCGGCATCAAGCTCGAGAACGTCACGATCGCCATGCTCGGCAAGGCCAAGAAGATAACGATCGACAAGGAAAACACCACGATCGTCAACGGCGCCGGCAAGAAGTCCGAGATCGAGGCCCGCATCTCCCAGATCAAGGCGCAGATCGAGGAAACCACCTCCGACTACGACCGCGAGAAGCTGCAAGAACGTCTTGCCAAGCTCGCCGGCGGCGTCGCGGTGATCCGCGTTGGCGGCGCGACTGAGGTTGAGGTGAAGGAGCGCAAGGATCGCGTCGATGACGCGATGCATGCGACCCGTGCGGCTGTCGAAGAGGGCGTCCTGCCCGGCGGCGGCGTCGCGCTCCTGCGCGCCAGCGAGGCGCTCAAGAAGGTGCGCACGCAAAACGACGACCAGAAGACTGGCGTCGAGATCGTGCGCAAGGCGCTGTCGGCTCCGGCACGCCAGATCGCGCACAATGCGGGCGAGGACGGCTCCGTCATCGTCGGCAAGATCCTCGAGAACTCGAGCTACGGCTTCGGCTTCGACGCCCAGAGCGGAGACTACGTCGACATGGTGAAGAAGGGCATCATCGATCCGACCAAGGTTGTGCGCCAGGCTCTGCAAGGCGCGTCCTCGGTCGCCGGCTTGCTCATCACCACCGAGGCGATGGTTGCCGAACTGCCGAAAAAGAAAGATGCCATGCCCCCGATGCCGGGTGGCGGCGGCGGAATGGACTTCTAAGTCCATCCATCAACGCGACGAATGCGAAGGCCCGGGAGCGATCCCGGGCCTTTTCGCTAGGCGGGACCAGCAACGCGTGGCGCTATAATCCGGATCATGAACGAAGCCTTCTTCACCGGACTGTCGGCATGGCTGGTCCAGGCCGGTTTGGCCGGCACTTCCGAAACCGACATCGTCACTGAATTGTGCGACCGCTGTGTCGCGGCCGGACTTCCGCTGGACCGCGCTCATGTGTTTATCGACACGCTGCATCCGGTCCACGAGGGCCGCCTGTTTCGCTGGGGCTTTGCCGCAAACAAATCCGCTTTGCTCGAATACGGCCGTACCGACCCGGAGCGCTCGCCGCGTCTGGCAATAATCCGTCGCATGTCGCGGCGGCCGAGCGCTGGCGGCGCAGCCTGTTCTACAAAATGCTGCAAACCGGCGACTCGCCTGCGCGTTCGCCTCGATCGTGATCATGGTTTCCAGAGCATCGTGATCATCCATTCCAGAGCATCGTGATCACGGTTTCCAGGGGATCGTGATCGCCATTTCCAGCGATCGTGATCAGGCCGGAAGACGACGGGGAGGCGCTCACCACTGACAGTCTGCAACCCAGGTAGCTTGGCCCTTTGCCCCCAGAGCAGAGGATCGAGATGCCGACCGAGAGACTGTCCATGCGCCACATTCGTGAAGTTCTACGCCTGCACCACAGCGTCGGCATGTCTCAGCGCAGCGTTGCCCGAAGCCTTGGCCTGGCTCAAGGAACGGTCAGCAAGTACCTGAACCGTACGCGCCGCGCTGGCCTGACCTGGCCTTTGCCGCCGGAGCTGGATGACGATGTCCGGCTCGAGAATCGGCTTTATCCGCCGCCATCGGATTTGCCTAGCGATGACCGTCCGCAGCCGGATTGGGCGGTGGTGCATCGCGAGCTACGCCGACCGAGCGTGACGCTGATGCTGTTGTGGGAAGAGTACTGCGACACGACCTCCGACGGTTTCAGCTATTCGTGGTTCTGCGAACGTTACAAGGAATGGGCCGGCCGCCTGAAGCCGACCCTGCGCCAAATTCATGTCGCCGGCGAGAAGCTCTTCGTCGACTATTCGGGCCACACCATGGAGGTGATCGATGGGCTCACCGGTGAAGTGCTCACGGCGCAGATATTTGTCGCCGTACTCGGCGCCTCGAACTTCACCTACGCCGAAGCGACCTTCACCCAAAGCTTGCCCGACTGGATCTCATCACATGTTCGGGCATTTTCCTTTTTTGGCGGCGTGGCCCGGCAGACGGTAAGCGACAATCTAAAGGCGGGCATCACTCGAGCGTGCTTCCACGAGCCGATGATCAACCGTACCTATGCCGATCTCGCCCGCCATTACAAAACTGCCATTCTGCCAGCGAGGCCGTATCATCCGAGGGATAAAGCTAAAGTCGAAGTGGGAGTCCAAATTGTCGGTCGATGGATTCTGGCACGACTGAGGGATCGCCGTTTCTTCTCGCTCGCGGCCCTCAACGAAGCGATCCGTGGTCTTCTCATCGATCTGAACAATCGAGCTTTGCGGAGCTGGGGGCGAAGTCGCCGCGAACTATTCGACCAGCTCGATCGTCCGGCGCTCACGCCGTTGCCGGATCAGCCCTACGAGTATGCCGAGTGGAAGCGCTGTCGGATCAATCTCGATTATCACGTCGAGATTGCCAAACATTACTACAGTGTTCCCCACAGCCTGGTACGTCAGGAGGTCGAGGCACGGATCACCCAGAGGACCGTCGAGATTTTCCTGCGCGGCAAGCGTGTGGCGTCGCATCTGCGCAGCACCCTGCCGCATCGTCCAACGACCGTCGCCGAGCATATGCCAAGCTCACATCGGCGCTATCGTGACTGGACCCATGAGCGCATTCGCCGTGACGCCGCCAAGGTCGGGCCCGACGCCGACACTCTGATCGACGTCATCCTGCGCTCGCGCCCACATCCCGAACAAGGCTTCCGCTCAGCCATCGGGATTCTCGGGCTCGTGAAGCGCTATGGCTCAGAGCGCGTCGATGCCGCTTGTGCCCGTGCCCTTTTGCTCAACGCACGCTCCTACAAATCCGTCGCCGCCATCCTCAGGAATGGCACCGACAAAACATCTCCTCCGACGCAGGAGGCGCCCATCCTCTTCCATTCAAACATCCGCGGCCGCAGCTACTACAATTGATCAGGAGATCACCATGCTCATTCATCCCACCGTCGAACGCCTGCGCTCACTCGGCCTCGCTGCCATGGCCGACACACTCGTCGAACTGCAGAACAATCCTGAGGCTGCCGAGATGTCGCACGCCGATTGGCTCGGCCTTCTCATCGATCGGGAAGCCACCTTCCGAGACAACCGCCGCCTCTCACGCCGATTGACCGCCGCCAAGCTCCGTCAGGCGGCTACCATCGAGAACATCGACTTTCGTACCTCGCGTGGTCTCGATCGATCTCTCTTCCAGACACTCGCGACCTGCCAATGGGTCCGTGACTGCAACCACTTGGCCATCGTCGGCCCAACCGGAACAGGGAAATCCTGGTTAGCTTGCGCCCTCGGCAACAAGGCCTGCCGCGACGGCTTCTCCGTCCTCTATAAACGAGCGCCGCGCCTCTTTGCCGATCTCGCCCAGGCCCGCGGCGAAGGTCGTCTTTCTCGCCTGATGACCACGCTCGAGCGCACCAATCTCATTATCATCGACGACTGGGGACCCGAACCACTCACCGCCGACCAGCGCCGTGATCTGCTCGAGATCGTCGACGATCGCTACGATAAGGGATCACTACTGATCACAAGTCAGGTGCCAGTGTCCCAGTGGCACGACGTTATCGCGGATCCAACTCTCGGTGATGCGATATTGGACCGCATCATTCACAACGCTCACCGAATCGAACTCAAGGGCGATAGCCTGCGACGCCGCGCCGGCGAAAAGAAAGCAGCATGAACCAGCTCGCTCGCAATTGCCCCCACCAGACCACACGCCCCTCCCGCCAACCTTGACCAGGAGACTATTTCCAGGAAACTATACAATCGTCAGTCGTGCTCGCCACCGCGTCGACGCTCAGCACGCCAAATACCAATGCTGAGCCTGATCACGATCCCATGGAAACCGTGATCACCATCGCCTGGAACGACTGATCACGATCCCTGGAATGCGC
>CAVTFP010000032.1:0-312459 GCA_963733645.1 uncultured Alphaproteobacteria bacterium | reverse complement strand
CGCGGCCGCCGCGTTCCGATCGAGGAGCTCAATACCAAACGGCTGCTCGCGCATGCCCGCAAGCAGGCCCATGAGCGCAATCTCGACGAAATGCTGATCGCCGATGTCGATTCGCACCATTACGAGAATGAGTGCTACGACGAATTTCTCCCCTTCATCGAGAACGACGTGTTGCGGCAACTCGTGCTGTCCGGCCGCGCCAAGGGGCGGCAGACGCTGATGCCGAGCCAGGTCAGTTTCCAGGACATGGGCGGGCGCATCACACGCTACCCGCTGCGCTCATCAGAGAAGACCCAAGCCGGCAAGATGCGCGACGTCGAGCTCGGCCAGCGCTGGATGGACGCGATGAGCGTCGATTATTCCTGCCTGTTCCCGACCATGCTGCTCGCGGTGGGTCTGCATCCTTCGACCGAAATGGAGATCGAACTGTGCTTCGCCTATAACCGCTGGCTCACCGAGAAGGCGCTGCCGGAAGGTGATGGCCGGCTCTATTCGATGCTGTCGCTGCCGATCAACGATCCCGATGAGGCGCTGCGCCAGGTCGAAAGGTTTGGCGGCTGCAAGAACGTGACCGGCTTTCTGGTCACCTCGGCGCGTCACCAGCCGATCCATCACAACAGCAATATGAAAGTGTTCCGCGCCGTCGAGGAGCGTGGACTGGCGCTTGCCTTCCACTCAGCCGTCAATATCGGCGAGCCGGTGTTCAAGGGGCTGAACCGTTTCGCGTCCGTGCATGCGCTCGGCTTTCCGTTCTACAACATCCTGCACATGACGAACTGGGTCACCAACGGGCTTGGCGAGCGTTTCCCCAAGCTGCCGGTGATCTGGATCGAGGGCGGGCTCGCCTGGGTGCCGTTCCTGATGCAGCGGCTCGACCATGAATTCTTGCTGCGCTCTTCGGAATATCCGCTCTTGAAGAAAAAACCGTCGGACTACATGCGCGACATGTATTTCGCCTCGCAGCCGATGGAGCGCGTCGACATGATTGCGCTGGAATGCACGTTCCGCATGATCAATGCGGAAACGCAGCTCATGTACGCATCCGATTATCCGCACTGGGATTTCGATCTGCCGTCGACGGTGTGGGACCTTCCGTTTCTGTCGGAGAAAGCCAAGCACAATGTGCTTGGCGGCACCGCGGCACGTCTGTTCAAGCTGGCGCCGCGCAATGCCAAGCAGAAGGAAAACCTCGTCCGCTTCGGCAATCTCGCGGCGTGATTCCTATCGCGGCGGTGCCTTTGTCACCATAGACGGCGGCGCGCTCGCCGGTGCCGGCGGGCTCGGTGAGAACGCCAGCGTCACCCAGCCGTTCCAGCCCGAGGGCCGGTTGGCCGCGTCAAATTCAAAGTAGCTTTTGAAATTGAGATAGGTCTGGAACGACGCGCCCGGGAAGATGAAGCCGACCTGCGGCCCGGCTGCAAAAACTCGCGACTCAAACGGGCATAAGGCCGGTAGACAGCCGCTGTCGGCGCTGATCTGGTCGTAGACATAGCCGACCGCTCCGACAAACATCGTCTTGGTGAGAAAGTGCGAGGCGCCCCAGTCGAGATGCCAATCGATTCCGTTCTGATAACCTGTGGCCGAGTTGACTAAATTGTAGGTCAGCCCGGTCACCGCGGAAAATTCGTTGCCGGTTTGCGGATTGAAATAGGTATAGCCGACGCCGCCATCGATGGCGCCGTGCCCGATGCCGATATTGGCGAGGTTGGTGGTGCTGTAGAGCCCGACCGGGATGTCTCCCGTCAGATAAGTCATCCAGTTGTTGACGCCGTTGTTCCATTTCAGTGTCGCCATCGGGTAGAGATCGCTGAATCCGTTGCGGCCGTCGTCGATCGAACCCTGCCGGCTGATGACGCCGCCGCCCGGCCCGGTCAAGGTCAGGGTGCCGTCGAGGTCGGCAACGCTGCGTCCGACGGCCTCGGTGATGCCGAGCGCCAATTGGCCGCCGAAGACTGGGGTTGCGAAGGTGTAGGAGGGTGCGATGAAAACGAGATCCGGCGTCGCCTTTATGGTGGCATTGAGATTGACGGTGACGTTGCCCTTGAGATTGCCGAGCGTCACCTCGCGCGCTGCGGCAACGGCCCCGCTGGCGCTGACCGATGTGTAGTAGTTGATGAGCCCGAGCGCCCAGCCCGGCACCCCGGGCGCGGCGGCGAGGCTGCCGAACTGGCCGGGCAACCAGAAACTGATGCCGCCTTCGTCGGCGCGGGCACTTTCAGATGTCGACGCCACAACGCCGGCGGACACCAGCGCCACCGCAGCGACGAGTGACCGAGATTGCCGGCCGCGCAATGTCCCGTCTTCCCGGGCAGAACTCGCCTTCTTCATCGCCACCTCCCATGCTGGTACCAGCGGGACGCCATACGCGCACCCAGCTTAGAACGGATTGATGTAGTTGAGTATCGCAATCTGCCTCAACAGCACTTTGCGGATAGCGTGGCTCGCCTTGACGTGATCGGTATAGATGGCCGCTTCGCCGGTGCTGCCGGCAGGCAAACGGCCCGCCACGCTGGCGTCATCCAGCGCAACGCGAACTGCAAATGGCGCTGCTTCGATCGCTCGCGGTGTCACGGCGAGGTCCGATGCTTGCACCTGGCCGGTCGCTATCGCTTGCAGAACCGCGACGACTTTCCCAGCGTAGACGTGACCGGGAATGAATTTGAAAGTGACTTCGGCATTCTGACCCGGCTGAACGTATCGGGCGTCGATCTGCTGGATGGCGGCACCAACAATAGTCTCCGACGTGTCGACAAAAGCCATCACCGGCGACAACGGCAGGGAGGCCACACGGGCGCCGGTGCGCAGTGCTAGATTGGTCACGTAACCGTCGGCCGGTGCGCGGACTGTAGTCTGGTCGAGATTGTATTGCGCGCTGGCAAGCTGCGCGGTGAGTTGATCGACCGATGCCTGACGTTGCTGGACGTCAAAAGCGCGGCCCGACTCGGTCGATTGCAGCTGCGTCATCTGCGACAGCCGGAGCTGCTCGAATTTGAGCTGCGCGGCAAGCGCATCGGCCTGTGCCTGGTAGGGTGTGGGATCGAGGCGGAACAACACGTCGCCGGCCTTGAGCGGTATGTTCGCCGCAACAGGAACGTCGATCACCTCACCTGCCACATTTGGAACGATCGGAACCGAATTGCGGATTACGATCGCGGAGCCCTGAGGCGCACCCCAGCCCATTGGGATGAACAGGCCGAACATAAGCAGCACCAGCACGACAAGCGGTGAGCACTTCCAGAATAGCGTGAAGCGAACGATCTTGAGCTTCACCAGCAGGAAGAGGATGACCAAATAGACATTGAGGATGGCAACGATCATCGCGGGATGTCCGTCTTGCGCGGAGCCGGGACATCAACATAAGCCCAGATCAGCGCGACCGGCCAAAGCGCAAAGCCACAAATCAACGTCACCCAGCCGGCAACTTGAACGGCTTCTGCCCAGGGATGATTACGGCTTTTGGCAATGTGTCCCGGCAACGAGCCAGCGATGAAAATATCGCCACCACGCTCGCTACCAGAATCAGCAGCACGATCCAAGCAAAGACGTCGAGCATGCCCAATCCCACTATGCGGGTAAGTGTGCCTCTTTACTTTGCAGCCTGTACCGGTTCGACTTTCGTCCAGCTCTTGTCGGGATTGAACGCGGTGATCGTTTCGGCGATCTCGTTCGTCTTTGGCCCAAGATCCTTCTGGTAGACCGTGCCGTCGTGATTGACGATAAACGTCATCACGCCGGAGTTGCGGTACTCTGCGGGATAGGCGACTAGACCAAAGCCGCCGATCATCTTGCCGTTGACAACGTAATCGACGGCGCCACCGGCCGCCGCCGAACCCTGTTTGGTCAGTACCTTGTAGTAGTAACCGTGATACGGGGCGCGGCCCTGGCCGGCATGGTAGCCCTGCGCTGACGCCGCAGCGAACAGCGGGCCGAGCGGGCTCTCCTCCTCGCCTTGGGCGGTCGGCCAATACAGGCCGTCCTTTTTGCCCTCCGTGCTGATGAAGCGTTGCGCGTAAGCACCGACCCCTGCGCCGCGATCCTTGGCCGCGTAGTCGTTCTGCGCATCAACGTAAGCAAGGCTGGTCTGGATCGCGTCCAGCTCGTTGTGGCCGATGCGGCGCGCCAAAACTTCGATGCGGCCCTCCTCGGTATCGAATGACCAGGTCCCGTTCTTGTTATGGTGCAGCGGAATCGGGAACGGATAGTCGTTGTCGCCAATCACGAGGATTGCGTTGTTGTCGCCTTTCATCGCGACCTGATGCTTGGCGTCGTAAGAAGCGACAAAACGCGCACGCACGGCGTCGTCTGACACCTTGTCGCCCGACGAGATGATGTCCTGCCCCTCCTCTCCGAGCACCGCGAGCGCCGCCTTATCATCACCGCTCCTGGCCGATGCGACGAGCGCATCGATCGCATCCTGCGGCGTTTTGTAGTCCTGTTGCGCGAAGGCCGTAGACGTTGCCGCCGCGAGCAGCAGCACTGCCGTGAGCGACCTAAATATTGCGAGAACCTTATTCATGACAACCTCGGTTCATTTGAATGTTTGCTGTTCCGACCAATCAATGCGCGACCACGGCGACGCTCGGGATTTTTGCTCCCGCCGCCAGCCACGCGTTGTAGGTTTGGAACCTCACGCCAAGCTTGTCGTAGTAGACGCGGAGATAACCGTCGGTACCTTGCGTGACGGCTTCAGGCATGACTGCCTGTACTTCCTGCGCCATCACGCCGACATAGGCTTGGCCACTGCCGTTGTAGGCGAAGCGATAAAAGCCGAGGCCATCCTCAAGGCGGCCGAGCAACACGACGTCGTGCTTGAGCCGGATGTCAGAGCGACGGCCACCACCGCCGCCACCACCGCGTCCGCCACCTCCACCGCCGCGCATGCCGCCGCCACCTCCGCCGCCTCGTGCAATGCCGCCACCTCCGCCGCCTCGTGGGAGGCCCCCTCCGCCACCACCAAGGCTGGCGCGGCCGCGAGCACCTTCGAGACCCGCAGTACGACCGGCACCAATATTGCCAAGACCGTTTCCGCCGGGACGTCCGCCCCCGGCTTGGCGTGGTTGGCCGCCGCCGCCCGCGCCTGGCCGATTGCCGCCACCGCCGCCCGCGCCTGGCCGATTGCCGCCACCGCCGCCCGGCCGATTGCCGGCGCCTGCGTTCGTCGGGCGACGTTCGCCGCCACCTCCGGCGCCAGGCCGATTGCCTCCGCCCGGACGAGCGTCGCCGCCCGGTCGGTTGCCGCCGCCGGCACCCGGATTGAGGACCTGGTTGCCACTGCGGCCGCGGAAGTCCATGCGGTTTCCCGCGCCGTTCGCGATGTTGGCGCGATTGCCGCCGAATTTCGCTGCGACGTTGGTATCGTTGTAGCGCACGCCGCCACGGTGCGCGGGATTGTGGTTCCAGTTATTGCCGCCGATGTTGTTGATATTGACGTTGCGGTTGACGGTGATGTTGTTGCCGCCCCAGTTGAAACCGCCACCCCAGCAACATCCGCCGGAAGCCCAACGCCCGATGGCATATCCGGCGCCGAAAGCGAGCCCGGTCGCGATCACACCGCCGGCGATGTAGCCCGGCGTCGGCCAATAGTAGGGTGGATAGGCCGGGTACGGCCATGATCCATAAACAACGCCCGGATCGTAATAAGGCACATAGACGTAATTCGGATCGGTCGGCGCGATCACGATCACCGGTTGGCCGTTCTGCTGTTGGGTCGACACCGTCTGCTGCTTGTTCGAGGTCAGCTTGTTGTTGGCTTGCGCCTTGCTGCGCAGCCGCTGAATGGCGTCCATCACGTCCGGCTGCTGCGCCAGCACCGCATCGCCGAGCTGCTGCGTCCAGTCGAGCTTGCTGCTCATCATATCGAGCACGTCCGGCGTTGCCGTAAGCGACTTCACACTGTCATCCCAGCTCTGCTTGTCGACCGCACCTTTAAGCGCGTCACCTTTGAGATTCTTATTGGCGTCGGCCCAGCGATCCGCCTCGACCACCTCGAGCGGATAAGTGGAGGCCATCAGGACCTCCGACAGCAGCGCATCAGGATAAAGGGCGATCGGCGCGACTAGCGCGTCGAGCTGTCCCGCGCTGAGAAGCTGCTGCTGAGATTGGTCGGCCGGCGGCGCCGCCGCGGTCGTTTGCGCGAACGAAGCGTGCGACGCAAAAAACAGCAATGCGATTGCTATCATTCGTAAAAATGCTTTGGACAAAGTAACCTCCCGCCCAGATTTGTTGGAGCTCGATGCCGGCTGAGCTTTGATCCAGCCAGCCGTTCGTTAGTTCTGACTTTGGTCAATTGCGATAACCTCGTCCATCACATCGCGATGGTGAAGATCGCCGCTTTGAAACATCCGCCGGATCATACTGTGCACCTCAGTTTCCGATCGCTCACTCCTTTTGGAATGCAAAAACCACCTTCCAATCGTTCTTCATATCGACGACGGTCCAGCCCTTCGTGGTTGCCTCGTCGAGCGCTTTATCGAGTTTGCCGACCTTCGAGTCCCGGTCGTAAGCGTATTCGCGTACCGCGTCGGTGTGGTGCACGAGGCCCATGAAGCGCGCGCCTGTACCCGCCGCAGTCCATTCCAGCATCTGCTGATCGCCGTCGGAATTGCCGAAAGCGAAGATCGGCTGGCGGCCGATGAAGCGGTTGATGCCGACCGGCTTGCCGGGACCGTCGTCGACGAATTCGATTCCGGGCAGCTTGACCAACGCCGGTTTGCCATCGCGCATCTCGAATTTTACCTCGCCGGAGGAGCCGACGACTTGCTCGGGCGGAATGCCATAAATCTTCTCCGTCCACGGCCGCATAAACTCGATGCCGCCGCCGGAGACGATAAAAGTCTTGAATCCATTGGCGCGCAGATAGCCGAGCAGCTCGATCATCGGCTGATAGACGAGATCGGTATAGGGCCGCTTGAAACGCGGGTGCCGCGCGGTGGCGGTCCAGTCGAGAACCGTTGTGGTGAAATCCCCGACAGTCATGCCGGTATGCGTTGCCTCGATGATCGCAAGCAAACCCTTCTCGCCGGCTGCCGCGAGTGCCTTTGGATCCTTGTCGAGCAGCGCCTTGAACGGCTGTTTATTCCGCCATTCCGGGTGCTGCGGCGCAAGCGCCTTGACGCGGTCGAACGCAAAGGCGACCTGGAAATAAACCGGCTGCTCGCACCACAGCGTGCCGTCGTTGTCGAACGTGGCGATGCGCTGCTCGACCGGGACAAAGTCCGGACCGCCCGGCGTTGTTACGCGCGCGACGAAATCGGTAATGGATTTCTTCGTCGTGCCGTCGTTCCAGGACGGCAGCGGATCGGGTGTCTGGGCCCAGGCGTTGCCGAGACATCCGACCCACAAAACCGCGATGATGCAGCGGCGGCTAAGCATGAGAGTCATCGCACGCTCCACGTTGTCCTTTAGGCGCTACGGGCAAACATCCCAGAACCCGGTCGTGCGCGACGGATCGGTGTAGTACCAGCACATATTCGGCGCTGGTGCAGCGCCTGCCCACGCAGCAGCTGTTGCCGCTGCGACAAAACCAATCGCCGCACCGGCCGCAATTGCACCACCCGGCCGCCAATAATAATTGCCCGGGCGCGCCCAACCGCCGCCGTGCACAACGGTCCGACCATGAACAACGGCATTGCCATGCGGACCGACATACGCCGTTCCGCGATGCGCAACGCCGCCACGCGGGCCGACATAGGCACCACCGTGGTGCACGACAGCGCCGCCCCTCGGGCCGACTGCGGCGCCGCCGCGATGAGCAAAAGCCGCTCCTGCGGGCTCCAAGGTTAGGGATAGCAGCAGAGTTGTGATGCTGACCGAGGCGACGAGTTTCTGTTTCATGAAATCCTCCATGTGTTGCGGCGAACAGACTCGCCGTTCGCTCCTTATCGCAGCCCGCGGTCTTGAAGTTGCTGATCGATCATCCTGTTCACTCCGGCGCGAATGCGGTCGAGGTCCAACCCATCCTTCAGCCGCTTGTCCTCCTTGATTCCGTCGAGCGTGCTTTCCATGATATTTGCGGGATTGAAGCTCGGCGGGAAAGAGCGTGGCGGAAATTCCTTGAATGTCGCCACGAACTGAAAGACTTCATCCATTATGCCGTAAACGCCGCCGACGTGGTCGAGCTGCCAATCCCAGAACGTATTGGAGGTGATGTCGGCCCGCTCGAACGGGTCCTGCATCAGGTTGAAGATTTTTTGCAGGCGGAGCGTCGTGAAAGGCTCGGCCCACAAGCCCATCGTTCCCTGCATACGCTGCTCGGAGAAGACATATTTGTAGTCTCCGCGCCGATAACCGACGAGCAAGCCGTCGTCATCGGAGTAAAAAAACCTGTCGCGGGCGCTTTTCGTCCCGTTGTTATTCGCCGCGATGCCGCTGACGTTGCGCAAAAACGCCGATTGATCGTAGCCGTCAAGGTGAACCTTGTAGTTGACCCCATTGGCGGTGTAGCCCGCCTTCAGTTTGTTGACGATATCCGGCTCGCCGGCAATCGAGCAAAGCGTCGGTATCCAGTCGTTGTGGCTCATGATCTCGTTAGTGATCGTGCTTGGCTTGATCGCGCCCGGCCAGCGCACCAGACAAGGCACTCGGAAAGCGCCCTCCCAGTTAGTGTTTTTCTCGGAACGGAACCAGGTCATGGCGCCGTCCGGCCAGGTATTCATGTGGGGCCCGTTGTCGCTGGAATAAACCACTAGGGTGTCGTTCGCGACGCCCATGTCGTCCAGCGCCTTGAGCAAGGTACCTACGGTATCGTCATGCTCCTCCATGCCGTCGATGTACTCGCTGTCACCGTGCTTATAACGGCCACGATGCTCCGCTCGAACGTGCGTACGTAAGTGCATGCGGGTCGAGTTAAACCAAACGAAGAAGGGTTTGTTGGCTGATCGCTGGCGCTTCATGAAGTCGATGGCCGCGGACGACGTTTCGTCGTCAATTGTTTCCATCCGCTTCTTGGTGAGCGCGCCTGTGTCCTCGATGGTCTACTTGCCGACCTTCCCGAAGCGCGGATCGACCGTGGGATCGTCCCGGTCGGTCGCTTTGCACTTGAGAACGCCGCGTGGGCCGAACTTCGCGAAGTACGCCGGATCCTTCGGATAGTCCGGCAGTTCCGGCTCTTCCTCGGCGTTAAGGTGATAGAGGTTGCCAAAGAACTCGTCGAATCCGTTCACGGTGGGCAGCAACTCATTGCGGTCGCCAACGTGGTTCTTGCCGAACTGACCTGTAGCGTAGCCAAGGTTCTTGAGCAGACCGCCGACGGAGGGGTCCAGTTGGCTCATGCCCATCGGCGCGCCGGGGAACCCCACCTTGGTTAGGCCACTGCGAATACCGTGCTGGCCTGTGAGGAACGCCGCTCGGCCGGCGGTGCACGACTGCTCGCCGTAGTAGTGAAGGAACATGATGCCTTCGCGGCCGATGCGGTCGATATTCGGGGTTTCATAGCCCATCAGACCATTCGAGTAGGCGCTGAGATTCGCGATGCCGATGTCATCGCCCCAGATGATGAGGATGTTTGGTTTGCCGCCATTCGAGGCTGCTTGCTGCGCTTTCGCTGTCACCCCGGCTCCGGCCGCGAGTAGCGCGGACGCGGCAACCAAAGAACTGCCGCTGAGCAGCAGTTCGCGCCGCTTCATTCCGCCGCCCGATTGCGGCTTGCCGTCATCGAATTCTTGAGGTGGTCGCTTATGAACTCATGAGCTTGTCCTCCTGCCATGACGCATCCGATTTCGTTCGTTTGCCGCACGGTACTCAACTGAGCGGTCGCATGCGGATCCCGGCTGACTTCGGTGTGCACGCGACCCGCTCAGGTCTTCAGCCCTTCACCTTTGACATCGCGTCCACCGCCCTTTCGGTTGGATTGTCCAGACAATGTTCGATGAATGCGCTGGTCTGCTTGTGCATGGTGTCGAGATCAAACGTTGAGGTTCCTGATTTTCCCAACAAAAATCCGTGAAGAAACGCGATGGTCACGTCGCGGTTGTCGCCGTGCTCACGCATCACATCCTTGCAACTATATTGTTCGATAGAGCGGCTTTTCGCTTCCTGCGCCGAAGCCTGACTAAAGCCGAGTCCGATTAGAAAAAACACGGCAATCGCGGCGGTCTTGAGACCCATCTTCATGTCATAGTCCTCAGCAACTGGTTCGGCGGAACAGGCCGATGCAAGACACACCGGATCCATTGAAAGTGACCGCTCCCAAAGTCGCTGGCGGATCGCCCCCTATGGAAAGATCACTTGAAACGCTTTGCATGGGGCCAAGGCTGGCCACCGTTTGTGCAGCACTCGCCGAATTGGTCGCGGCCGAAGCGCAATAGGTGCCATCCACCAGCGGATTGCACGGTTGCGGCTGCGACGCGTCGGGAAGCGCGAGCGGTCCCGAAGACGGTTGCGCGACAGGCGGCGGCAACGCCAACGAAACGCCCGGCATATTAATTTGCGGAACCGGCGCTAACGGACTCGCGGGACCGGACGGATTCATAATACAAACACCACCAACGCCCGTTACGGACTGTTCGCACATCTGCAGGCTTGAAAATCCGCAATCTGGCGAACTGCCGTCGGAAAACTGGGCACAATACGAGTTTTGCATTCCGGCTCCGCCCTGCGCGCGCAGAGGGAGCGGCATCAAAAGCAGAACGATCAAGATGAAACGGCACACTGTCATATTTTCGGTACACACCATACTTGCGATTGTTGCTACATCTTCATCCCTGCGGCTTCGCAACTAGAAAAGGTCATGATGCAAGTGGTCCTTTTGGTTACCTATTGTTTGACGCGGAGCTTGAGGGACGACACGCCCAGCACGGCATTGACGGCGATCGAGCCCTGCAGTGAAAGCGGTTGCAGCGCGAAGGTGCGGGCGGAGCCGCCGAGCAGGACATTGGCGCCGGCGCCGACGCCCAGGCCGATATCGCCGGTGACGCCAACATATTCACCGGCAAGCGCTCCGGGGGCCACACCGGTGGTCGGCGCGAACACGCCCCAGCCCAATATGCTGCCGGCACTGACGCCGATATCGAGACCTACTGTGTTAATGGCGCCGTCATACAGTTGAAGCGGCGTCGTATCGCTTGGCGAAAAGCGGCACTCCAGCGGCTGATGGCCGAAAATGATGAAGCCGATATTGGGATTGACCGTGCAAACGAGCGATCCCACCTGCGCCCACGCCGGCGGCGCTTGCGCTGCGGCCGGGACACAAAGCATCGCCATTAGGGCAACTGCCGCAGGAAGCAAATGATTACGTGACATAGTTGCTGATCCTTGTTGCTGAATCGAAAAATTCCAAACCGTCATCTGCGAAAACTTTACCCGTCACAGCGGCCGGTATTATGGACCGATCACGCGCCGCACCTCCGCGAGCGCCCGCTCGCATCGTCTCGTGTTGCCGGCGCTATCGGCGGCGCGTGCGCGCGCCATGGACCGCCTGATTGCGTTGACGGTCCGCGGCGATATTTCGCCTAGCTTTTCCTCGGCGGCTGCCATCGAGCGCGGGGTCGGTTGATCGCTCATCCCCGCCATCATGCCTTCCTTCGCAGTTGGCCCGGCGGCGGCCTTTGCTTCCAGCTTGGCGTCGATGCGCGCCTGCATCGCATCGACGTCAGCCGAACATGGCCCGGCCCGGCATGCCGAAATCGAAACGGCAAACGAGACCGCACTCCATAGCAGTAATCGCAGGACGACCATGACGTTCTCCCCGAAAAGCCTGCTCGAAAACGAACGAGCGCTTTCGATCATCCTTGGTGGTGATCGCGGCCCAACCGGTCCGCGTCGCCGCATTGTGAAAGTCGTTGGCGGGCGCGTTGATAGCGCCCGCCAAGCCGCTGTTCAGCTATTGCCCTTCGTGGCTCTTCATCAATTGCTCGATCTTCTCTTTAACCTGGGCGAGATTGAAGGACGCAGCCTGCTGCATCGGCGGGAACTCGATGAACGATTGTGCAGCCGCTCCAACGGTCTGCTGCACCTGCACGAAGCGCCAGAACTCACGTGCCATGAAATCGTTCATGTAGCCGCCGCCCATGTCATTGGTCGTCTCGCCACGAATCCCTGGCGTCCTTTCGAATGGATCCTGGCGGATGTTGACGATTGTCGGCATGTCGGTCGTCACCTTCTCGCCCGGCCAGCCGAACGGCTGCTGGTAGAACTGGAACTTGAAGTCATCGATGCGGATGGCGCCAAGTTGCGATTCGCCGAAGTAGAAGATCTCGTGCCGCGCCGACGGGCCTTTGCCGGTCAAGAGGTCCATCTGGTTGTAGCCGTCCAAATGGTTCTTGTAGGTCCGGTCCCCGATCTGCACGCCTTGCAGCAACTGCTGGACGATGTTTGGATTTCCCGCCGCCGCGACCAGCGTCGGCAGCCAGTCCTGGCCGGAGAAGATGCCGTTCTCCACCGAACCTGGTTTGATCTTGCCCGGCCAGCGCGCGATGCACGGCACCCGGAAGCCGCCTTCGTAGACGGTGCCCTTGGTGGCGCGAAACGGTGTCATGCCGCCGTCGGGCCAGGTGAACACCTCGGCGCCGTTGTCGGTCGTGAAGATCACGATGGTGTTGTCTGCGATACCGGTATCGTCGAGGTGCTTGAGCAGATCGCCGATATCATCGTCCATCTGCGCCATGCCAGCTTCTTCCAGGCCGTAGTTGGACTGGTAGTTCATCTTCGCCTGATACTTCTGCGACAGGTAGGTGAAGACGTGCATGCGCGTGGTGTTGTGCCAGATGAAGAACGGCTTGTTGGCCTGCTTGGCCCGATCCATGAAGCCCTTGGTTTGCTCGACCAGCACTTCGTCGAAGGTCTCCATATCGTATTTGGCGTCGAGGCCCTTCTGCCACATCTGGTGATCCGCACTCATGTCCTTGAACGGCTTCAGCGGACCTTCGTCGACAATGCGCTGCTTGCCGACCTTGCCCCAGCGTGGCTGCACCGTCGGATCGTCAACATCGGTCGCGTAGGAATGCACCAAGTTGCGCGGGCCATATTTGTCGATCCAGTCCTGCGGATAGTCGAACCAGTATGGGTCCGACATCGCGTCAAGATGGTAGAGGTAGCCGAAGAATTCATCGAAGCCGTGTACCGTCGGCAGATATTTGTTCATATCGCCGAGATGGTTCTTGCCGAACTGCCCCGTGGCGTAGCCCATCGACTTCAGCAGAAGGGCAGTCGTCACCGACTGATCGGGCATGCCGACGTCGGCGCCGGCCTGGCCGACCGTGGTCAGGCCGGTGCGCAACGGAATCTGTCCCGTGATGAAGTTGGCGCGCCCGGCGGTGCAGCTCGCCTCCGCGTAGTAGTCGGTGAAGCGCACGCCGCCAGCGGCGAGCTTGTCGAGGTTCGGCGTCTTGCCGGACATGATGCCCTGGTGATAGGCGCCGATATTGAACCAGCCGACATCGTCACCCATGATGACGAGGATGTTCGGTTTGCTGCCAGCCGGCGCTGCTTGCTGCGCTTGCGCAACGGCTTTTTCAACACTTGCCGCCGTGCTCAGCGCCGAAGCAGCCGCGAGTGTCGTACTCGCAAGCAGCATATTGCGGCGGCTCAGATCACGCTTGCGATCGGCTTCATTCTTCTCGTTCATGACTCTCTTCCTGTTTGATTGAAAGCACGGAACTCGATTTAGTGTCACAACACGTCCGCCGGCGGCACAGAGCGCACCGCCGGCGATTCGCTTTGGTCGTTACTTGGCCGCCTGACCCGCCATCATGTTCTTGATCAGGCCGACGATGGCAGTAACGACCGCGCCGGCGACACCGCCGCCGACCGCCTGGCCGAGCATCGCACCGATATCGACGTTGCCGGCCGCGCCCTGGAGCATCGGCAATAGCGCCGTCAGCAGCGTTCCGCCGCCGGCGCCGCCGATCGCGCCGGCAATGGTGTTGCCGAGCGCGCCGAGATCTATGTTCTTCATCGCGGCGCCCGCGGCATTCCCGCCGACCGCGCCGGCGATGAGCTGGATGATAAGATTGATAAGTGTAGCTGACATGACGTGCCTCCCTGTCTTCCCGGTTGAACTGGTTCCTCAATCACTGTCAGTTTCTTGTCCGGTAATGTCCGTCGGATGACATTGCCGAAGTTGCCGATTATTGCGTCTCCTTCTCTCGCGTCACGCAGCGAAATCCGACATGACTCGTTGACGTGTCGACCGGCTCCGCGTGGCGCGCCGCCGGCCGGTAGCGGCGGCAATAGTTGGGCGCGCACAGGTGCGAGCCGCCCTTGATGACTTTGCGCGGGATTTTGATATCGGGCAGGCGCGGGTCATAGCTTCCGTCCTCCCGGCCGCCGCGCGGATTCTCAGGGATGCAGCACGCCTTCGGCGCATCGGCTTCATGCTTCGTCGTGTACCAGTCGGTGGTCCACTCCCACACATTACCGATCATGTCGTAGATGCCGTAGGCGTTCGGCGGAAAGGCGGTCACCGGCGACGTGCGCTCGTAACCGTCGGTTTCGAGATTCTGGTGCGGGAATGCACCCTGCCAGGTATTCGCCATGTGCTTGCCGCCGGGCGTGAACTCGCCACCCCAGGCGAACTCAGCACTGTCGAGACCGGCGCGCGCGGCAAACTCCCATTCGGCCTCGGTCGGCAATTCCTTGCCGGCCCATTTTGCGTAGGCTTCGGCGTCGCAATAGGCGACATGAACGACGGGATGATTGTCGAGCCCGCTGATCGAACTGCGGGGCCCGTACGGCCGGCGCCAGTTCGCGCCGGCTTTAAAATTCCACCACTGCGACCAGTCGCTCAGATCGACAGGGTGCTTGGGCGGCGTGAAAACCAGCGAGGCCGCCTTGAGCAGGTGCGGCAATGAGCCGGGATACTGTTTCGGATCGGGCGAAAGCTCGGCAAACGTGACGTAGCCCGTTTCGTTGACGAACTTCCGAAACTCCCGGTTGGTGACGGGCGTACGGTCGATACGGAAACTGTCAACGGTGACGCGATGCGCCGGCGCTTCTTCCGGATAATGCTTGTCCGATCCCATGCGGAATGTACCGCCCGGAATGGAAATCATCTCTGACGTGATGTCTCGAACCAGCAATTGCCGCCCCGCAATCGGTCAAGTGTTCACCCGGGGCACAGCAAAACACACAAAATGCCGATGTAATATGACCATCCGATCACATGTTCGGTACTTGACAGTTTATATGGCAGCGACACTGACAAGTTGCTGATTGATACGATAGGTTTCTCTGAAAATGCGCGTCCATATCGATGGTTAGCACATCCCCTGCAATTCGGCTTGGCGTCGATATCGGTGGCACATTCACCGATGTCGCACTGGAGGTCGGCAACCGACGGTTTACCGCGAAGGGACTGACAACGCCGCGCGGGCCGGAGGAGGGCGTTCTCGCGATATTGAGCGCGGTTATCGCCGAAGCGGGTATCGCGCCCGGCGCGATAAATCTGATCATCCACGGCACAACGCTTGCGACGAACGCGCTGATCGAGCGCAAGGGCGCCAGGACCGCGCTGCTGACCACCGAAGGCTTCCGCGACGTCGTCGAAATTCGCCACGAAAACCGTTTCGAACAGTATGACGTCAATATCGATCTGCCGCCGCCATTGGTGCCGCGGCGGCTGCGGTTGCCGATCCGCGAGCGGATCGATGCCCAAGGCGATGTGTTGGTGCCGCTCGATGCGGACAGCATCGCTCGCGCCATCGACACGCTAGGCGGGCAGGATATCGAAGCCGTGGCGGTTGGCTTGCTGCACAGCTTCACCAATCCCGATCATGAGCGCCGGGTTGGGGAGGCCGTTGCGCGCCGGCTGCCTCATGTTGCCGTGACATTATCGTCTGATGTCTCGCCGGAGATGCGCGAATACGAGCGCTTCTCCACGGCTTGCGCCAACGCCTACCTCCAACCGCTATTGGGCAGTTACATCACCAAGCTCGAGCACGAGCTGGCGCGCGCCGGCTTTCGCTGCCCGATACTGCTGATGACCTCCGGCGGCGGCATCACGACGACCGATACGGCGATCCGTTTTCCGGTGCGGCTCGTGGAATCCGGCCCGGCTGGAGGCGCGATATTCGCCGCCTGCATCGCGCGGCAGCACGGCCTGGACCAGGTGGTGTCTTTCGACATGGGCGGTACCACCGCGAAGATTTGCTTCATCGACAAGGCGCGGCCGCAGACGGCGCGCGCTTTCGAAGTGGCGCGCATTTATCGTTTCGCGAAGGGCTCGGGCCTGCCGCTGCGCATACCCGTCATCGAGATGGTCGAGATCGGCGCCGGCGGCGGTTCGATCGCAAGCGTCGATACGCTGGGCCGCATCGCTGTCGGCCCGCGCAGTGCCGGCTCGGAGCCGGGACCGGTGTGCTACCGCCGCGGCGGCACCGAACCCACCGTGACCGATGCCGACGTCGCGCTTGGCCGCATCGATCCGGCGACATTTTCTGGCGGGAAGATCGCGCTCGACAAAGCCGGTGCCGAAAATGTAATCGCGGCGCTGCTCGGCGGCAAGCTCGGTTTGTCGGGCGAACACGCCGCGCTCGGCATCAGCGAAATCGTCGACGAGAACATGGCGAATGCCGCACGCGTTCACGCCATCGAAAGCGGCAAGGATTTGCGGCCGCGCACCCTGATCGCGTTCGGCGGCGCCGCGCCGCTGCATGCCGCGCGCGTCGCCGAGAAAATCGGCGTCAGCCGCGTCCTCATTCCCGCCAATGCCAGCGTCGGCTCTGCGGTCGGGCTGTTGCGCGCGGCGGTCGCCTACGAGATCGTGCGCGGCAGCTTGATGCGGCTGTCGAGCTTCGATCCTGCGGGAGCAAACCGCCTCCTTGCAGAGATGCGTGCCGAGGCGGAAGTGATCGTGCGGCGAGGCGCGCCTGATGCCGAACTTGCCGAACAGCGTTCGGCGTTCATGCGCTATCGCGGCCAGGGCCATGAGATCGCGGTACAGCTTCCTGTACGCGATTTTACGGTGGCGGATCGCACAACCATCACGGATAGTTTCGAGGAGGCCTACCGGCGGCTCTACAGCCGGCCTATTCCGGGCGTCGAGATCGAAATCTTGAGCTGGGTCATCTCGGTCGCCGCGCCGGCCGAAGGCGAACTCGCGGCGGTCGTTGAAACCAAAACGACAGTGCCGATGCCGAAATCGCACCGGCCGGTGTTCGATCCGGCAAGCGGAGAATTCCAGGATGTACCGATCTATTGGCGGTCCGACCTGGCACCGGGAGCGCGCATCAGCGGCCCGGCCGTGATTGCCGAGGACGACACTTCGACCGTGGTCAGCCCGGTGTTCGACGCGCACATCGACAAGTTCGGCTATATTGAGCTTGTTCGCCGCGAAGGATGATTGATGGTTTCCCGCCCCAACGCCGCGCTCGCGCAAATTCATTCCCAGATTATGTGGAACCGCCTGATTGCGGTGGTCGAGGAGCAGGCGCAGACCATGATCCGCACGGCGTTCTCGACGTCGGTGCGCGAGGCCGGCGACTTGTCCGCCGGCGTATTCGACCGCCAAGGGCGTATGCTAGCCCAAGCCATCACCGGCACACCGGGTCACGTCAATTCGATGGCGAACGGAGTGAAACATTTCCTTGCTGTGTTTCCGATCGACGGCATGAAGCCCGGCGACCACTACATCACCAACGATCCCTGGCTCACCGCCGGTCACCTCCACGACATCACGGTGGTGACGCCGAGCTTTTATCGCGGCCAGGCCGTCGGGCTGTTCGCCAACACCATTCATGTCGTCGACATCGGCGGGCTTGGCATGGGGCCGGACGGCCGGCAGGTGTTCGAGGAGGGCGTCGCCATTCCGATCATGCAGCTTGCCCGCGAAGGCCGCATGAACGAGGATTTGCTGCGGCTGGTTCGCGCCAATGTGCGCGAGCCGCTGCAAGTCGAGGGTGACATCTATGCCTGCGCGGCTTGCAATGACGAGGGCAGCCGTCGCCTTGTCGAGATGATGAATGAGTTCGAGATCGCCAATCTCGACCGGCTCGGCGACACCATCCTCGAAGCTTCGCGCGAAGCGACGCTTAGGCGCATCCGCGGCCTGCCAAAAGGCACCTGCCGCAACAGCATGACCATAGACGGTTACGAGAAGCCGCTTCTCCTGAATGCCGCGCTCACTGTGTCCGATGACGGCATCCATATCGACTTCGAAGGCACATCGTCGGCGTCGTCCTACGGTATCAATGTGGTCTACAACTATTGCCTCGCGTACACGGCTTTCGGCGTCAAATGCCTAGTCGCGCCGGACGTGCCGAACAATGCCGGCTCGCTCGAGCCGATCACCGTCAGCGCGCCCGAAGGCTGCCTGCTCAATGTGAAGCGGCCCTGGCCGGTGGCGGCGCGGCACACCGTCGGCCAGATGCTGCCCGACGTGGTGTTCGGCTGCCTGCATCAGGTCATCCCCGGCGGCGTCCCGGCCGAGGGCGCATCCGCTTTATGGAATCCGCAAATTTTTGGCGGCGGTTCGCTGGTCGACGAAGTGGAAGACGGCACTGATGCCAGCACACTGCCGGAATTCTCATCGGTGATTTTCCACTGCGGTGGCGCCGGCGCCCGGCCGGAGAAAGATGGGTTGAGCGCGACGTCATTTCCGTCCGGCGTGCGCACCATTCCGGTGGAGGCGACCGAGAGCGTGGTGCCGGTGGTTTTTCATCGTCGCGAATTCCGCGAGGGCTCGGGCGGCGCCGGCAAGCGCCGCGGTGGTCTCGGCCAGGTCATCGAGCTCGGCGGCGCCGGCGCCAATCCTGTCGCGCTCTTGTGCAATTTCGAGCGGGTCAAGAACCCGGCGCGGGGCCGCGATGGCGGCAAGAACGGCGCGGCGGGGACGGTGGCGCTGCGATCGGGCCGTCCGATCCGGCCCAAAGGCCGGCAGACGGTGCCGCCGCGCGACGCTATCCAATTGCATCTGCCCGGCGGCGGCGGCTTCGGCGATCCGCGAACCCGCGATCCGGTGAGCGTACGCGACGACGTGCTTGACGGTTTGATTACGGCCGATGAGGCGCGAAGCGATTATGGCGTCGTCATTGACGCGCGCGGTGAGATCGATCGCGACGAGACCGCGCGGCTCAGGTCGTCTTAGCGCCGCCGCTCGGGCGCCGATGAGTTTGCCGGCTTCGGGAGCCGATCAACCGAAAATTGGGATAAATCCTCGGTCCGGGCAGGTTGGATCGCTTCAGACCCCGTCGCTTCGATTCCGTGGTCAGAAACGCGATCAGCGCCTGAAGCGGTCCGCTGAGCTGTCTGCGGCTCGAATAATAAAGATAGAAACCGGATAGGCGCGGCGCCCAATCCTCAAGCAGCGGCACCAACTGGCCCGCAGCGATGCAGTGATCGACATAGTCTCGCAGCAGATAGGCCAGTCCGACTCCGTCGAGGACGGCGCGGATTGATAGATCAATGTCGTCGACGATGAGACGGCCGTCGACGTTGGCTTGCACAGCTCTGCCATTTTTCTCGAACTGCCAGCCGAAAATCGTTCCGTTAGGCAGTCGATTCCGGATGCAATCGTGATCCTGAAGATCGCGCGGCGTTTTGGGTGCGACGTGTCGAGTCAGATATTCGGGTGAGGCCACCACCAAAAATTTCGGATGATCCATGACGCGCAGCGCGATCATGTCGCGTTCGATCTGCTCGCCGAGCCGGATGCCGGCATCAAAACCTTGGCTGATGATGTCGGCGGGCATCTTGACGATGGCGACATCCAGTCGAACACCCGGATATTCGGCAAGAAAGCGCACCATCATTGGGCCGATCAAAAAGCTGGCCACCGGGGGCTGAACGACGAGGCGGAGCGTTCCCGCGAGCTGGTGCTGAAAATCGCGGACTTGATCGACCGCGGATGTAAGTTCACCGAGCGCCGGACGAATGCGAGACAACAATCGCGCACCGGCCTCGGTGAGCGAGACGCTGCGCGTCGTCCTATTCATCAACCGACTGCCGAGGCGTTCTTCGAGGGCGCGGAGATTTTGGCTCAGCGTCGATCGGGTAACGCCGAGCCGTGTCGCCGCTTTGGCGAAGCTTTCGTGCTCGGCGATCGCGGCAAAGGCCGCCAACTCGGCAAACTCGGCCCCACGCATTGTTCAGTCCTTCTAAACAAGCTGTTGGAATAGTAGCGGGTTATCACACAGTGGCAACCCGGCAAAGCTGCGCGGCTTCGAGCGACGGAGGACATCGTGCTCACATCAAAGACAATCTACGCCGTCGGATGCGCCGCATTTCTTGCCGCGGGCCTGATAGCGGCGCCAATGCTAGGTGCCCAGGATCAACCGACGGGGGAATTTGCCGGCAACAAGGTTACGCCGCTGATTCGGATGGATCTCGGCGGCGTCCCGAACCGGCAAGTAATCGCCAATCTCTACGAGGTTCCTGCCGGCGCCATGGTGCCGCTGCATTTCCATCACGGCGACGAGTTTCATTTCGTCATTTCCGGCGAATGGGCGGCGGAAGTTGAAGGCAAGCCGGTTCACGTCATGAAGGCGGGGGATGCCCAATACGTGGAGCGCGAGCAATGGCACGGCGGCCGCGTGGTCGGTGCCGAGCCGATGCGTCTTCTCGGTGTGATGATCGTCGAGAAGGACAAGCCCATCATCGAAATGAAGCGATAAAAGCTACCAGCGTTATCCGTAGGACGCCTCTTCACGCTGACATTGCGACCGGCTCGCTTACGGCGGCGTCATGCAAGACCATGTCCGAGCCTTTTTCGCCGATCATGATCGCTGCGGCATTGGTATTGCCGGAGACCAGCGTCGGCATGACAGATGCGTCGATCACGCGCAACCGTTCGAAGCCGCGCACTTGCAACCGCTCATCGACAACGGCGTTCGCATCCGGCCCCATGCGGCAAGTCGAAGTCGGATGATAAACGGTAGTTCCGGTGTTGCGCGCGTAGGCCAATAGATTAGCGTCGCTCACGATTTTTTCTCCAGGCGCTCGTTCTTCGGCGATGAGCTTGCGCATCACCGCCTGGCCCATCACTTTGCGCAACTGCTTCAATCCAGCGACGACGGTATCGCAGTCGCTGCGGGCCGACAGGTAGCGAGGCTGGATCGCCGGCGGTATGCCCGGATCGTTGGATTTTATGCGCACAAAACCGCGGCTGTCCGGGCGCAACTGGCACACCGAGGCCATGAAGCCCGAGAACGGATGCACGGCCGCGCCCGCCGTCTCGGTGCTGAAAATCAGGAAATGGATTTGCACGTCGGGCGTCTCGAGATCGGGCCGGGTGCGGAAGAATGCCCCGGCATAGCCGGCGCCAACGCTCAACAACCCCTTGCCTGTGAGAATGTAACGGATACCTGCGCCGTAACGGTGACTCCAGCGATTGATCACGTCGTTTGCCGTAATCGGTTTCGTGCAGCGGAATTGCATGCGCACCTGAAGGTGGTCTTGCAGGTCGGAGCCAACGCCTGGCATGTCGGCGACGACCTCGATGCCATGCGTGCGTAACAGTTCCGCGGGCCCGACGCCTGACAGTTGCATGAGCTGTGGCGAATTAAAGGCGCCGCCGGAGAGGATGACCTCGCCGTCGGCGTAAGCGGTGCGCATCGTGTCCCCCTGGCGGTATTCGATGCCGATGGCGCGCCGGCCCGAAAACAGAATTCGCGTCGCCAGCGCGTTGAGCTCGACCTTGAGGTTGTGCCGTTGCCGCGCCTGCTTCAGATAGCCGGCGGCGGTCGACCAGCGGCGGCCGTTTTTGGCCGTGAGCTGAAAATAGCCGGCGCCCTCCTGGGTGGGGCCGTTGAAATCGTCGTTGCGCGGGATGCCGGATTGTTGTGCCGCCTCGATAAACGCTTCGCATAACGGATGCGGCTCGCAAACGTCGGAGACCGACAGCGGGCCGCCGGTGCCGTGCAAGTCATCGGCGCCGCGTTCCTGGTCCTCGGAGCGGCGAAAATAGGGCAGCACGTCCTGGAACGCCCAGCCGGTGTTGCCCAGTTGCCGCCAATGATCGTAATCCTCATGCTGGCCGCGGATATAGAGCAAGCCGTTGATCGAACTCGATCCGCCGAGCACCTTGCCGCGCGGCTGGATGATCTTGCGGTTGTTGAGTTCGGGCTCCGGTTCGGAGGCATAGCGCCAATTGACCTTGGCGTTGTCGAACAACTTGGCGAAGCCGAGCGGAATGTGGATCCACATGTGATTGTCGCGTCCGCCGGCTTCGAGCAGCAGCACGCGATGGCGGCCCGACGCGGTGAGGCGGTTGGCGAGAACGCAGCCCGCCGAGCCGGCGCCGACGACGATGTAATCGAAACGCTCTGAATTTTTATCTGTTGCCATGTGCGGTTACTCCCCGTGCCCACGATAACGCGATTGTCCCGCGATAGCACCTCAAAGCATGAATGCGAGTTTCATCCGGGCATTCCGGTTGCTGGGTGGCATGTGCCTAAAGGATTAGAATTACGCGACAAAATCACTCTTGTCGGGCGGAGGCGATAGGGTAGAGTGACCACAAGGCGTCATCTCCGTTAAAGGTCGCCAGAAAATTAAGGGAGGAATCTCAATGAGTAGGTTAGGAAGCCGCGCCGCATTTGCGGCCTTCGGCGCCAGCGCCGTAGCGCTTGCGCTGGCGACGCCCGCATTCGCTCAAGACAGCGGACCGATAAAGATCGGTGTCATCGCCGAGGCGCAAGCCGTGTCCGGCTCGTCGATCCCTCAGGCCGCGCAACTGGCCGCCGATGAGATCAACGCCGCGGGCGGCGTCAACGGCCGCAAGATCGAAATTGTATCTTATGACAATCACTCGTCGGCCGCGGAATCGGTGCGTGCATTCCAGCGCGCCGCCAATGAAGATCACGTCAACGCTGTCATCGCGAGCTACATCAGCGAGGTTGTGCTGGCGCTGGAACCATGGACCGGTCGGCTGAAGACGGTGATGGTGACGCCTGGCGCCGCATCCGACGTGATCACGCAGAATATTGCCAAGGATTACGACAATCTCAAATACACGTTCCACGGTTATCTGACGTCGACGAGTTTGTCGGACTCGGTCTGCGCCGCGGCGAAAGATCTTCTCGTTGGCCAACTCCACATGAAGACTGCCGTCGTGATGAGCGAGGATGCGGCGTGGACGACCCCACTCGACGCCGAATATGTGAATTGCCTGCCTAAGATCGGGCTCAACGTGATCGATCACATCCGCGTCTCGCCCGACACAACGGATTTCACGCCGATCTTCAACAAGATCGAAGGTGAAAAGCCGGACGTCATGATTACCGGCATTTCACATGTCGGCGTGCAACCAACAGTGCAATGGAAGCAGCAGGAAGTGCCTATTCCGATGTTCGGTATTTCGTCGCAAGCGACCAATTCGAGCTTCTGGAACGACACCAACGGCGCGGTCGAAGGCGTGCTTTATCAGGCCGTGTCCGGACCCGACGTCGCGGTGACACCGAAAACGCTGCCCTTCGTCAAAGCCTTCAAGGCGAAGTACGGCAATTTCCCGTCCTATTGCGGCTACACCGCCTACGACGAGGTTTATTACCTCGCCGATGCGTTCAAGCGGGCCGGATCGACCGACTCCGACAAGCTCGTGACCGCGCTCGAAGCCACCGACTATGTCGGCACCATCGGCCGCGTCCAGTTCAAGGGCAAAGACTCTCCCAATCCACACGCGCTCAAGGTCGGTGACGGCACCATCACTGGCCTGATGCTGCAATGGCAGGACGGCAAGCAGACCAACCTGTGGCCGGCAGATGTCGCCAATGGCAAGCTTAAATTTCCTAAATTCATCAGGCTTGGCGCTGCCAACTGACGAGGCGACGATCGGTACTTCGGTTATTCTCCCCGCCCGCGCCCGCGAGCGGGGAGTATTTTTGATCGGGGGCGTGCTGCGTGAGTGTGGTGTTCTGGCAGATACTGGTCGACGGCTTCGCGATCAGCTCGCTCTATGCGCTCGGTGCGATGGGATTCGCGCTGATCTTTGGCGTCTCCGGCGTTCTTAATCTATCGCATGGCGCCCTCATGGTCGCGGCCGTCGTCGCGGCCTGGGCCGCCGGTAACGATCTGCACGCCGGGCCCTACACCGGCGCCATGATCGGCGTAGCCGTCGGCTTCGCCGTAACGCTTCTCACCTATTTCGTCATCGTCAGCCCGCTGCAACGCTCGCGTAAAATTCGCGAGGAGGAAAAGGAGATTTTCATCCTCACCGCGACGCTGCTGTGGGGCATCATGATCCAGGAGTTGATCGCTTATTTTTACACCAACAATGCCAAAACCGTGGCGCCGATCGTCGAAGGCGTGATGTCGATCTTTGGCGTTCGCACACCCAAGAATGAGCTTTTCACCGCGGTGGTATGCTGGCTTGTCATTGGCGTGCTGTGGCTTCTGGTGAACCGTACGCGCGCCGGCAAGGCGGTCCTTGCAGCTTCAATAAATCCGCGCGGTGTGACGCTGCTCGGCATCGAGTTGTCGCAAATCTACATCGCGGTCTGGGCGGTTTATGGTCTGCTGGTCGGCATTGCCGGGGTGCTGCTCGGCATGTTCCTTGGTGTATCGTCCTATAGCGTCGGGCCGCTGACGGCGAGTGCGTTCTCGATCGTGGTGCTGGGCGGCCTGGGCAGCGTCTCGGGCGCGCTGATTGCCGCCTACGTCGTGGGCTATCTCGAAACCATCACGGCCTACCTCATTTCGCCGGCGTACCGCACCATCCCGGCGCTGCTACTGCTGATCATCGTCATGTACATTCGCCCGCGCGGCTTGCTGGGGCGGCGCTAAATGCAATTCTCTTCGACCACGCGTATTCTTCTCGTCGTTCTGGCGATGGTCGTTGTGGCGTCATTTCTGCCGCTCGGCGTCTCCGGCTATGTTCTCGGCCTGCTGACGATCGCATTCTATTTCGGCGTCTTCGCGATGGCGTGGGATTTGCTGTTCGGCTTCGCCGGAGAAGTGAACTTTGGTCCGACGTTTCTGATTGGGACCGGCGCCTATACCGCAGGCATCCTCGACAATCTCTATCAACCGCCGATCTGGATTTGCGTTGCCGCCGGTACGTTCGCTGCCGTCGCCGGTGGCGTCGTTCTTGCGCTCCCGGCGCTGCGGTTGCGCGGGCCCTATTTCGGCCTCACCACGCTTGTCGCCGTGTTGATCTTGCAGAACTATATCGTCGTCGATGCGAGCCTGACCGGCGGCGAAATAGGGTTGACGGTGCCCGACGTCATCACCATCAGCGACACCAAGAACTACGAGATCGCGCTCTGGTTCATGGCAATCAGCGCCGCGATCCTGTTCTCGCTGTCGCGCTCTCCGGTCGGTTTGATATTGCAGGCCAGCGGGCAGGACGCCGTGCAGGCCGGCGCGCTCGGCTTCAACGTGACCAAGCATAAGCTGACGGCGTTCATCATCAGCGCGTTCTTCTCCGGTCTCGCCGGCGCATTGCTTGTGTTCTATCTGGGTTCGGCCTCGGTCGGCACGTTCGTCGATATTACGGTTGGTGTGCAGGTCATCATCGCTGCGGTACTCGGCGGCCGGCGTACCATCCTCGGGGCGGTGCTTGGGGCGGTCTTCATTATCGCCATGAGCGAGGCGCTGCGCCCGATCGGCGATCTGGCCAACTTCATCGTCTTCGCCATGGCGCTCGTCGTGGTGCTGATCTTCCCCGGCGGATTTTTTGGCCTGCTCACCCGATCGAGGGAGAGCAGCTAGGTATGGCCGAGACCGCTCATCTCGACGTTTCCGGCCTCACCAAACGTTTCGGCGGTCTCGTAGCCGTGAAAGGAATGGCGCTCAGCGTGCGGGGTGGCCAAATCCTTGGCCTAATCGGCCCGAACGGCTCGGGCAAATCGACCGTCATGAAGCTCATCATGGGCATCGAGCGACCTGATTCCGGTTCCGTTCGCATCGGTGGCGTCGAGGTCGCCGGCTGGCCATCGCACCGGATCGCGCGGCTCGGCGCCGGCATGGTGTTTCAGCACTCACGGCCACTTCATCGCCAGACCGTGCTGGAGAACATCAAGCTTGCGCTGCTTCCCGACAAACTGACCCGGTTGTTCGCCGATCCGGCCATCGAGCAGCACGCCCGCGCGATTGCGGCGCGCGTGGGCTTAGGAGGCGTGCTCGACCGGCGGCCGGCGACATTGCCGTTTGCTGACCTGCGCAAGATCGAGATCGCCAAGGCGATCGCTCGCAATCCGAAAGTGGTGTTGATCGACGAGCCGTTTGCCGGTCTGACTTCGAAGGAGACCGCCGCCTTCTCCGACCTGATTTGTGAACTGCGCGACGCCGGGCACGCTATTCTTCTTGTCGATCATAATGTGAAAAGCGTGGCCCGCCTCGTCGACAGCGTGATTGCAATGTATGTCGGCGAGCGTATCGCCGAGGGCACCGCCGACGAGGTGATGCGCGATGAAACCGTGCGGCGGGTCTATCTCGGCGGCAGCATCGAGACGGCGGCACGCCCGGAATCCTCTTTCCGCGATGCCGCCACGCCCTTTCTCGAGGTCAAGGACGTCAGCGTGTTTTACGGCAAGGCGCAGGCGCTCGAGAGTGTGTCGATCCATGTCCATGCCGGCGAATTCGTCTCAGTGGTCGGACTAAACGGCGCCGGCAAGACGACGCTGTTCAACGCCATTTCGGGGCTATTACCCTATTCGGGCGAAATCCGGCGCGGAGGCGCATCGCTGCGCGACAATACCGCGGCCACCATCGCGCGCGACGGCATCGTGCAATCGCCCGAAGGCCGCGAGCTGTTTGTCGACATGACGGTGCGGGAAAATCTCGATCTCGGCGGCCAGCATTTGCCGACGGCCGAAAGCGACGCTCAGCTCGCATGGCTGTTCGAACTGTTCCCGATCCTGCGCGAGCGCCAAACCCAGGCGGCTGGCACACTATCCGGCGGCGAGCAGCAGATGCTGGCGATCGCGCGCGCGCTGATGATGAAGCCAAAACTCCTCATTCTCGACGAGCCGACGCTCGGCCTGGCGCCGGTCATCCTCGAGCAGATTTCGAAGGCGCTGGAACGGCTGCGCGAGACCAAGCAGATCACGCTCCTGCTCGGCGAGCAGAACGTCACTTTCGCGCTGCCGCATGCTGACCGTGTCTATGTGCTCGAACATGCACGCATCGTCTGGGAAGGCGAGCCGGCGCGTTTCGCCACCGAAATGGGAACAGGCTATCTGTAGACGTGGGCGGCTGGCGCGGCGGATCGCCGGCGCATAGCGGAGATTCGCAAAATGTCGCTTCTTGCCGCGCCGTGGGCTGTGTTGGCCTGGCTCGGGCGTCAAGGCACGCGGGCGATTGCCGCGGTTGTGTTTCTGGCCATCGTGGTGCCGCCGCTCGACGCGGTGTTCCGGCCGTTCGTCACCGAGGCGATATTCGCGTTGCTGTGTATTGCCTTCGTCCGCGTCGACACGGTGGATCTGCGCGCCCACTTCAAAAAGCCCGGTCTGGTGCTGACGGCGACGGCGTGGACGTCGCTTGTGCTGCCGAGCTTGATCGGTGTAGGCTGTCTGTTGACAAGCCTCGATGTCCGCTCGCCCGATCTGTTTCTGGCGATCATGCTGCAGGCGATTGCCTCGCCGATGATGGCGGCGCCGGCATTTGCAGCCGTCATGGGGCTTGATGCCACTCTGGTTCTGACGACATTGGTGGCCAGCACGGCAATCATGCCGCTGACGGCGCCGTTGTTTGCCTTTGTCTTCGTGGGTCCGGCGCTGACCCTCTCGCCGCTCGCTCTCGGCCTCAAGCTGTTCGCAATCCTCGTCGGCTCTCTGTTGGTTGCTGTCGCGACCCGCCGCTTCGTCGGATTGTCGGCGCTTTTGCGTTATAACGACCAGATCAACGGCTTGAATATTCTGCTCGTCTTCATCTTCGTCGCTGCCGTGATGGAAGATGTGGCGGCGCGCTTTGCGGCCGAGCCTGCGATGATGATCGGCCTGACAATCTTTACGTTCGCATTGTCTTTCGCCGTGCTGGGCCTGACCGCTCTGCTTTTCGCCAGGGCCGGCCGTGAGCGGGCTTTCGTGCTTGGACTGATGGCGTCGCAGCGAAATATGGGATTGATGCTGGCGGCGACTGGCGGGGCATTGCCCGACCTGACCTGGCTCTATTTCGCGCTGGCGCAATTCCCCATTTACTTGTCACCGCTTCTCCTGAGTTCACTGGCGCGGCAACTCAAGGCGGGCGGCAGCAATAAGTGCTAACGCGCCAGCCATTGCGGGACCCGCTTGAGCGCGTCGCTGCGCGCCGTGGGATTGGTGCCGCCGTGCACCTTGCCTGACGGATCGGAGGTGTTGGCCAATCCGGTGCGCACCCGGATCGGCGTATTGGCGCGATCAAATTCGTGGTAGGCGCCGGGATAGACAATGATCTCGGCGTGGGCGGTGCGGCCACGGGCGCCAGCGACCATCTGCTGACAGACCGAGGCCGGCGTCCAGTCGTCGGCGCTGCCAATCAGGATCAGTGTCGGCACCCGCGCGCTCCATGCCGTCTCGCGCAGGCGCTGGCAGCTCGGATAGAGCGCGACAGCCGAGCGGAAATCCGCGCTGCCGTCTTGCTGCATGGTGGTCGGTCGCACTGTCCACAGCGCGGCGGCGCCGCCGTTCGACCAGCCGAGCACCGAAATTCGATCGGGTTTCACGTAACCTTGGCTTTGCAGCCAACGGCGCGCTGCATTGGCATCGGCAACACGCTCGCGCCGGGCACGCACCTTGCGTTCGGTCTCGCGACATTGCGAGCCGAGCCCGCGCGAGCCGAAGGAGTCCGGGAACAATACGACAAATCCCTTGGCGACGAGGAGATTGGCCCATTCGCCGTAAAGCTGTGATTGGGTGGCGGGGCGATGCGTCAGCCCGCCGCAATCGTGCAGCGCCACGACCGCGGGGAACGGGCCGTCGCCGTCGGGCCGGTAGAGCGCAGCGTGCAGCGACACGCCTTCAGCGGGGATATCGACCTGTGCCGGCGCGGCAGAGGCGCTGGCGCAGTAGGTTATCCCGGCAAGCGCAACAAGAATCTTCCAAAAGCCCATATTTGCCAAGGCGAATTTGCCAATGTGGCCGACAGCCCCAGCCCCAGACTATCACGGACCTTACCGCTGGCGCAGCCTTGCCGTGATCAAAAGTCAGAGGGTTTCGTCCTGCCCAGGGAATGATTATGTTGCGACGATTGCGGCCGCCCGTTGCATCGGACACGGCCAGCCCGGAGGCGCTGCTTGCTCAATCGTACCGACCGCTCGAGCCCGATGCCCGGAGAGGCCGACATCAAATATCTCGACGGCGATTTTCGCGTCGTGCGGCCTGGCACGTTCGTTCGCTGCGCAGTGACGGGCGTGCAAATTCCGCTCGAGGAGTTGCGCTATTGGAGCGTCGATTTGCAGGAAGCCTACGCCACGCCTGAAGCCGTCATGCAGCGGCAGGCAAACGGCTACCCACGGAACGGCTAGCTACCGCCGCTTCACCGCGTTGAGCACGATCTGCCGGAAATGATCCCGCTCTTCGACGACAAGCCGAACCGGTAATGCGTTGGCCCGCGTAGCGAGTGCAGCAAGGGCCGGGTCGCCTACGAGGCGGACGTGATCCTTTTCGGTTGTCATGAGCACAAGACCGGCCGCACTGGCGCGCGCGAGCAATTGGCACGCCTCGTCCGCCGTGTAGCGATGGTGATCGGGAAAACTCATCCGCTCAGCCACCGCAATGCCGGCACCGGCAAGCGTGGCAAAGAACTTATCCGGATTACCGATGCCGGCGAAGGCGAGCACCTTTCGTCCGCGTAGCGCGGCCAGGCTGCCGTGATCGGGCTCGAGCCGCGCGTGGAAAATGGCGATGCCACGGCGGCGGGCGGCATCCGTGACGCTTGCCGCGTTATCGGCCGGACCGACAACGACGATGGCGTGCGTGCGGGCAAGCTGGGCCTTGAGCGGGGCGCGCAACGGGCCGGCGGGAATGACCCGACCGTTGCCGATGCTGCGCATGCCGTCGACCAGAACAATTGCGAGGTCCTTTTTGAGCGAGGGATTTTGGAAACCGTCGTCCATGACGATGACGCCCGCGCCGCCGATCCGCGCGGCGCTGGCGCCTGCGGTGCGGTCGCGCGCGACGAAGGTGGGTGCGAGGCCGGCCAGCAGCAGCGGCTCGTCGCCGACGTCGGCGGCGTGGTGAAACGACAAATCGACGCGCACCGGACCGGCGAGCCGGCCGCCGTAACCGCGGCTCAGGAAGAATGGCCGCGCGTGCGCTTCGAGAAGCAGGTGGGCAACGGTGAGCGCGGCCGGGGTCTTGCCGGCGCCGCCGACGGTGAGATTGCCGAGGCAGATCACCGGAACGCCGGCACTCGCGCCCGGCGCTGCCATACGCGCCGAGGCGATCGCGCCGTAGAGTGTGCCGAGAGGTGCGAGCAATCTTCCGCCAACCGGTTGCCACCAGAAGGCGGGCTCGCGCACGCCCATCTAAGACGCTCGCTGTTCGAGGTGAAATTGCATGAAGTACGGATCGAGCGCAGCGAGCGTTCGCTCGAGCGCGCCGCCGAGTTGCCGCACCGACTTGCCCGCCGCCTCTGCGACCGCCTTGCGCGCCGCCGGATTGCCAAGCCAGTCGCCCAATGCCGCCAGAAGCGTCTCTTCGTCGGACACCAGCCTGGCGCCGTCAGCCTGGTCGAGCGTGGCGTAGATTTCGGCAAAATTCCAGACATGCGGACCGTGCACCACCGCGGCATCGAGCCGGATGGCCTCGATCGGATTCTGGCCGCCATGACGGGCAAGCGAACCGCCCATAAAGACAATCGGCGCGACCCGGTAGATCAGCCCGAGTTCGCCGAGCGTATCGGCAATGTAGATGCCGATGTCCTTATTCGGCCATTCGCCGCGTGAGCGAAGCCCGACCGACAAGCCTGCGACCTTGGCGATGTCCCCGATGCTCTCGCCGCGCGCCGGATGACGCGGCGCGATCACGGTCAGGAGCGACGGGACTTTCGCCCGCAGCCGCCGGTGTGCGGCGATGACGGTGATTTCTTCACCGGCATGCGTCGAAGCTGCGGCAATGACCGGGCGCGAGCCGATGACCGATCTCAGCTTGCGCAAGACCGCGTCATCGACCGGCGGTGGCGGCACATCGAGCTTGAGGTTTCCGGTCGAACTGACGCGGGGCGCGCCCAGTTGCCGGTAACGTTTGGCGTCTTCGGCCGATTGGGTGAGGCAAAGATCGAATCGCGACAGCAGCGCGGCGATGACGCTCGGCACCAGCCGCCAGCGCCGGAACGAGCGTTCCGACAGCCGGCCATTGACCATGATCATCGGGATTTTACGTCGCGCCGAGGCCAGGATCAGATTAGGCCAAAGATCAGATTCGACAAACAGCGCCAGATCCGGCTGCCAGTGATCGAGAAAGCGCCCGACATAGCGCGGCGCGTCGAGCGGAATGAACTGGTGCAGCGCGCCCGGCGGCAGGCGATGTTCGGCGAGCGCCGCCGACGTGACTGTGCCCGAGGTGACGAGCACGGCAAATCCTTGCGCACGGATGCACTCAATCAGCGGAACCACGGCGAGCATTTCGCCGACGCTTGCGCTGTGCAGCCAGATCAGCGGCCCGTTGGGGCGAGGCTCACTTGCTTCGCCGCGCCGCTCGCCGAGTCGCGCCGGATCTTCCTTGCCGCGATTGAGCCGCCGCGCCAGCAATCGTCGTGCCGCCACGGGTGCCGCGGCGAACGAAGCGAATTGGTAGAGTCGCAATGCAAGCGGCAAGCGATCCGGCACGCTCACTCTCCTTAGTGTCGCGTTGACTGCGGCTTGTCGACAACCTCATAGGCGCGCTGTGTCGCGCTATTAAGCCGTTCCTCAAGCAGGCAACGCGCGGCTTCGAGCGCCGCCGCGTCGGCATCGGCTGCGACATGCAGCGGCTCGGCGGCAATCCCGGCGCCGCGGGCGAACGGCAGATTGATGGTGGTGCGATCCCAATTGTTCAGGACTATGCGCCGGCTCGTGGCGATGGCGCTCGGATAAATCGGCCGGCCGGAGACTTGCGCAAGCTTGATGATGCCAAGGCCGGCGACACGCGCCACTTTGGGCACATCAGCCGACAGCGCGATGGAGACCCCGTCTTTGAGTGCATCGAGCATCGCCTGGAAGGCGGCTACCCCGGCCTTGTGAATGAACCCGCTGCCGTGGTTGCCCGAACCGCGAATCGTGCCAACGCCGAGCCGTTCCGCGGCAATCGCGTTGACTTCACCATCATGATGCCGCGATGCCAGCATTTTCACCTTGTGCTCGACTTTTGCCGCCAGCGGCGCAAGGAAATGCTGACCGTGCCAAAAAGCCAGAATGATCGGCATGTCCGCTTCGCTGCGCGCATAAATATCGGCCGGTTCGAGTGTGAGACTGGTCGTCATGCCCACGAACCGCAGATACTCCGCCGCCGCGACGCCAATCGTCACTTTAGCCCACCGTTGCCTGCCGATGCGCCGCCAAAACTGCATGCCTTGTCTCAGCGGGCTGTGGCGGCCGTTGCGGGGTCGAGCAGTCGATGCAGATGAACGATGAAATAGCGCATCTCGGCGTTGTCGACGCTGCCCTGCGCCTTGGCCCTCCAGGCCGCATAGGCCGACGCGTAGTTCGGATAGAGACCGACGATATCGACCTCGTCGAGGTTCTTGAATTGCACGTCCGCCACGTTCGATAATTCGCCGCCGAGAACCAGATGAAGGAGTTGCTTGGGTTGTTGTGAGGGGGTATCCGCCATGACACTTAAATCCGCGCGCTCGGGTCCGCGATTTCAGGTTGATGCGAGGCGTTCTTCCCTGATGATTTCGAGGAGCGCTGCGTGGCGATCCCTGCCGGCCGCGACGAGCATCCCGTGCCGTGGCACGGGACAATTATAGGTCACAGTGCCGCCCCCGAAAGGCGTCAACGCGCCGCCCGCTTCGTGCACCAAAAGGTCAGCCGCTGCAAGGTCCCAATCGTGGCTGTTGCCGCCGGCAAACGCCGCCTCGAAAGTTCCATCGGCGACACGGGCGATTCGCAGCGCCAGCGAATGGGTGCGAGGCATGACGGTGAACGGTGGTGAAACCGATTGCAGCCGTTCGAGAAGGCCTTTCGGGCCAGCGATGCGCGCATGCGCGAGTCCGGTTCCCTTCGTGGCGGCGATCGCAACGCCGTTGCGGGTCGCGCCCGCGCCGGCGACCGCTGTGTAAAACTCCGCGCTCACCGGCGCGAACAGGCACGCCGCGACCGGCCGCCCGCTCTCGACCAGAGCCGCCGAGACCGACCAATCGGGCAGTCCGGCGATATAGGCGCGCGTGCCGTCGATCGGGTCGACGATCCAGACATAACGCGCATTGAGCCGCACCGGATCGTCGACGCTTTCCTCCGACAGCCAGGCGATGCCGCCGCCGCTCATCAACCGCTTGCGCAGCAGATTATCGACCGCGATGTCGGCGTCGGAGACAGGTGAGGAGGCGGCGCCCTTGGTCCAGTTCTTCAGTGGCGTCCGGAACATCGAAAGGGCAAGCGCGCCGGCTTCGCGCACGGACCTTTCAAGGTGCGCGGCTTGCTGGTCCAGGCTGACGACCTCATTGGCCGGCAACAGTCAGGCCCTCCATGCGAACGGTAGGGGCGTTGGTACCGTAGCGGAACACGAGATCGTTCGCCGGCGTGAGGCTTTTGAATATTTCGGAAAGATGTCCGGCGATCGTGACCTCGCTCACCGGAAATGTCTTCTTGCCGTTCTCGATCCAGAAGCCCGAAGCGCCACGGCTGTAATCGCCGGTGACGAGGTTCACGCCCATGCCGATAAGGCTGGTGACGAAAAAGCCGTCCTCGATCTCGGCGATCAATTCGTCGGGGCTTTTTACGCCCGCGACCAGATACAGATTGGTCGGGCCGGGCGACGGCGTCGACGATACGCCACGGTTGGCATGCCCGGTGGTTTGCATATTCAGCTCGCGCCCAGTCGCGCTGTCGAGGAACCATGTCTTGAGCACGCCGCCCTCGATCAGTTTGCGCGCGCTGGTGGCGACGCCTTCGGCATCGAACGGCCGCGAACGCAGGCCGCGCACGCGCAACGGGTCATCGACGATCTCGATGCCCGTGCCGAAAATCTGCTGGCCGAGCTTGTCGCGCAAAAAACTTGATTTGCGTGCGATCGAGGCGCCGTTGGCGGCGCTCGCCACGTGTCCGATCAAGGAATTTGCGATGCGCTGGTCGAACACGACCGGCACGCGGCGCGTCGTCACCTTGCGCGGATTGAGACGCTCGACCGTCCGCTCGCCGGCGCTGCGTCCGATCTCTTCGGCGCTGTCGAGGTCGGCGGCATGCACCGTCGAGGTGAAATCGTAATCGGTTTCCATCCCGGTGCCTTCACCGGCGATGGCCGACATCGCGATCGAATGACGCGAGCCGATGCTGGCGCCGTGAAAGCCGTGGCTCGTCACCAGCACCGTGCCGCCGATGCCGACCGACGCCGAGGCGCCGCCTGATTTGCTGACACCCGGGACCGCGAGCGCCGCCGCCTCCGCTTCGCGTGCGCGCGCTTCGAGCACGCCGACCGAGGGCATGTCGGGGTCGAGCAGGTCGAGCGCGGGGAATTTCTTGGCGAGCAGTGCGGGGTCGGCGAGACCGGCAAAGCGATCGTCGGGCGCCACGCGCGCCATGGCGACCGCGCGTTCGGCGAGCGCATCGAATCCCGAGCCGACGAGATCGTTGGTCGACACCACGGCCTGCTTGCGGCCGACAAGGACGCGAAGCCCCAGATCGTCGCCTTCGGAGCGTTGCGATTCCTCGACTGCGCCGTCACGCACTTCGACCGACAGCGATATGCCGCGGACGGCGATGGCGTCTGCGGCATCGGCGCCGGCGCGCTTTGCAGCACCAACGAGACGCTCGGCAAGATCGGCAAGGGCGGTTTGGTCGAGGAGGGAGGTCATTGTCAGGGTTGTCAATTGGTTTAGGGGGCAGTCGGGCTCAATGCAAGATGTGCTTGAAAGACAGTGGATTCAACCCGAGTGCCGATAATTTGCGGCGTGCGCGCAACCACTCGTCAATCATGCGGTGCGGTAGCGCCGGCGATACCGCGTCTTAACCAGCGATTTTAAGCCGATTGCGACGGCGGTTTGACATGGTGTCGGCAACCGGGCGGCAACAGCCCGGGGGGAGTTCGAGTTTCGAGGCGTCAAATGGAAGCCGGCAGGTTCACTGCCGGGTCGAGCCGTGCGTTGCGGCTCGACCCCTTCTCCTTGCCCGTACGATTCGAAGCCGCCGACGATGCGGCCGACGAATGCCTGCGCGTCGTCGATCTGCATCGCGAGCGTGTGGTGGTGCGCCGCTCGGTGCGCGGCATACGCATGGCGTTGAACATGCCGGTCGCGTCGTATCGCGGCGTGGCGATCCGTCTGACCGGCGAAGCCGGCAGACTGCCGACTTCGATTGCGGTCGTGCTCGAACATGCCGATCCCGCACTTTCGCTTTCGCTTTACTGTTCTGCCGAGCGCGACGACATCGTGGCGGAATGGCAGTCGTGGGGCCGGGTGCTTGGGCTGCCGCTTCTTGTCGCTGAAAATGACGGCTCGCTGCGCGAACCGTTCGCCAGGCTCGGCGCGTTGCGTGTCGAAAAGCCGGTCTGGCGCCGCCGCCGCCGTTCGGCCATTGCGCGCCGGCGCCCGTCGCGCCTGATGCGCCGCCGTCCGGGAAAGTTGCCTGCGATCCCCATCGTGCATAGCGGCGAGCGCGAGATCGTCGCGCGGAATTAGCGTCACACCACCTCCATCGCGACCTCACCCAGGCCCTCGACAATGAACCGCGCGCGCTGGCCGCGCGCAATCGAGACCGTCGCGATCAGGCTGCCGGTGATCACCACCATGCCGGCTTTGAGATCGCGGCCGCGTTCAGCCAAGAGGTTGGCGAGCCAGGTGAGCGTGGCGGCAGGATCTTCCGCCCGTCCTTCGCCGACATCCTTGCCGTCAATCGCCAAGCGGCCGCCAATGCCGATCAGGTCGTTGAGCGGCGTTGCATTGGCCGCGCCGGTCACCGCGCCGCCGTTCCAGCAGTTCTCGACGATGAGCGACGTGGCCGCAGTCTTTGCGTAGTCGGCATTGCGGTCCTCGATCAGTTCGAACGCCGGCATCGCGCCCGCGACCGCCGGCGTGACCGTTTGGCGCGTCCACGGCGCGCCGCGCGCCGGCAAATCGGCGCCGAGCTTGAGCGCAATTTCGCTTTCGATGCGCAGGTTGACGAAATCCGCGGCCGCGATTTTCGCCGGCGAGGCATGGATGGTGCGGGCAAACATCGCGCCGCCGCAGGCATGATTGATGCCCATCAGGTCCTGCGTCACCTTGGTGGTGGTGGCGATCTTGGCGCCGCCGACCGCACCGTAAACCGGTTCGGCCAGCCGGTAATAGATTTCCTGCGCCGCATAGGCTTCCGCGATCGAGGTCGGCGTCAGGACTTCGGGCAAGTTGGCGTAGGGCAGGCGGCGTTGCCGCGCGTCCCACATCCACTGTGCCATGTGTTGCACCCGATCGGTCATGCCAGTGAGTTCTCCCTTATGTGTTCGCCTGGTCAAGGCCGGGCTTGCTTCCATCCAGGCTCGCAATCGCGATCTCTTACGTCATTGCGAGCCAACGGGTCCGGCCCGAAGTGGCCGGCCCGATGACAAGCTCCGCGAAGCAATCCAGCGCTCGATGCAAGCGGCCCCTGGATTGCTTCGTCGCTCCGCTCCTCGCAATGACGCAAGGGGTCTCGTCCTCGCGATGCGGTTCGCACCCGAGTTGTCGTCATCAGCAATCTGAAAGCCACGAAACGTTTCGCTCTCCACACCGATCTTCGTCAGAGGATGCCAGCGGTGGTCACCGGTAACCTCACGATCAATGCTTCAGGTCACGAACGTAAGAGCAAGAAGAAAAAGGAAAGCGGAACGCCGAAAGACGCTGATCCGTATCCTCTGTACCTTGCGGTACAGCTCGCCCTTTGCAAAGGGCGCTCGCCCATCGGCGTTCCACCGCGGTTCTCGCCAAAGGGAGTCATCGTCCCTAAGGCTCAGCTTCAGGCCAGGCTTCCGGGGACGTGGTCTGAACGGGCGTTACCCGCCATCGCCTGTCCCAGTCCAGCGAGCACCTCGCGCCCCGGTCATAATGCCGGGAGACTGATGCCCAAGCCGCCCGGGAGTGGCAGTGACGAACCGCCGCCCGCGGGCACCGCATCCCGTTCCGATCAACCAGGGTCACCGGCTGACGTCCTTCACGGCGAACGGGAGTGAGGTCCGTTATTCAAAGTCTGAGAGCCGTGTCAAAGGATTTTTTTGCTGCGTAATTTCGCTGATAAATCGGGATGTTGGCCGCTCTATTTTTGCAGGCGCGCCGCGGCCTCCGACAATCTCGAAAATAAAGATTCGTACATTCTCCCAAAGATGAGAACTCTCGTAATCAGCATTCGGCCAAACGGTCATCGCGCGTGCAAGCGGTGTCCGATGCCGCGGTCAACGCCTGTTACGATCAGACCGGATTGTCGCGCGACCGCACTCGCTCCGCTTCCGGGAGTACCCTCGGCCGAGAGCGTCCTTCGAATGAGCGAGATGGTGCAGTGTCCACCCGAAATGCTGACCGCTTGTGAATGAAAAGAGCCAATGATTCGCTGGGCATAACCGGCTGCTCTCAGTGCCGTGGACTGCGAAGCGGGTCACAGACCTCCAATTTGGGCCGTGACAACCTTCGTCATATTGCACTGGGCAGAGCCCATTGGGGACGGGGCGAATGGCAAGCGGTTTCGGCAGGAGGCAATTCATAGCCGCAATCGGGGGTGCTGTAGTGACATGGCCGCCCGCAGCGCGAGCGCAGCAGTCTAAAAAGCTTCCAACAATAGGCTTTCTGAGTTCAGCGACTCCGCAAGGCTGGGCTCCATGGGTGACTGCTTTTGTGGAGCGAATGCATCGACACGGCTGGGTCGAGGGCCGCACCTTCACCATAGTGTTTCGCTAGGCGGAGGGACGAGCCGAAGCGTTACGCCGAATTTGCCGCCGAACTGGTGCGGCTGAATGTCGATATCATCGCGTCAGGAACGATCGATTTAAGCATCCGCGCAATGTCCGCTTCGCCCCCAACAGCCGCCGCGATTGGCGTCGACTGCCGCGGCCGCGATGGGCCAAGGCACTAAATCGCTGCGCGATAGGGTGCTGAGGTAGGTGGCGTGTCCACGAGCACAATAACCGGGGTAGAGATCATCGATAGCATGCTGGGTGTCCTGTCTTGAAGATCAAGGTGTCGTCAACCTCATCCAAGACAGGAGTTTCCAATGAGTACGGATTCCATCAGTCCGCTGCGCCAGCGCATGATCGAGGACATGAACGCTCGCAAGCTCTGTGCGGGCACGCAGAAGGGCCACATCCGCAGTTGCAGGCGGTTCGCCGCATTTCTGAAGCGTTCTCCTGACACGGCTACGGCCGAGGACATCCGTCTGTTCCAGTTGCACCTGGCTGAGACGGGCTTGAGTATCTGCAACCGCAACCGCATCATGACCGGGCTGCGGTTCTTGTTTCGGGTCACGCTACGGCGACTGGATTTGGCCGCCACGATCTATCACATCCGTGAGCCGCAGAAGATCCCGCTGGTGATGAGCCAGGATGAGACGCGGCGCCTGCTGGCCGTCGCCAGCAGCCTCAAGGTCCGCATGCTGCTCAGTCTCGGCTATGGCTGCGGTCTGCGTGCGGGCGAAGTGATCCGGCTGAAGGTCAAGCATATCGACAGCGCGCAGAAGATCATTCGGGTCGAACAGTCCAAGGGCCGCAAGGACCGCAATGTGATGCTGTCTGCCGGGACGCTCGATCTATTGCGGCAATGGTGGAAGGCGCGCCCATCGCGAAGCGAAGCTGGAACGCCGGTGGCGGAACGCTGGTTGTTTCCTGGCACCAAGCTCGGCAAGCCGATGACGACCCGCCAACTCAACCGCCTGTTTCACGAAGCAGCCGAGGCGGCGGGACTGTCAGGAATTGTGTGTGAGGCCATGATGATGAGAACTGAAGGAGCATCATATGGCGATCGAGAAAGACCTGCTGGACCAACTACTGGCTGGCCGCGATCCGAAGGACGTATTCAATAAGGATGGGCTGGTCGACGAACTGAAGAAGGCGCTCTCCGAGCGGATATTAAATACCGAGCTGGACGAGCATCTGGACGACGCCAGCGTTGAGGCAAAGCCAATCACCGCAACGGCTACTCGAAGAAGTCAGTTCTGACCGGCACTTCGAAGATGACACTGTCGGTGCCGCGGGATCGGGCCGGGACGTTCGACCCGAAGCTGATCGCCAAGTACCAGCGCAGGTTCCCGGATTTCGACGATAAGATCATCTCGATGTATGCGCGCGGGATGACGGTCCGCGAGATCCGGGGCCATCTTGAGGAACTTTACGGCATCGAGGTTTCGCCCGATCTGATCTCGGCAGTCACTGACGCGGTGCTGGACGAGGTGGCGGAATGGCAGAACCGGCCCCTGGATATCTGCTACCCGCTGGTGTTTTTCGACGCCATCAGGGTCAAGGTCCGCGACGAAGGCTTCGTGCGCAACAAGGCGATCTACATCGCGCTCGGCGTCCTGCCCGATGGCACCAATGAGATTCTCGGCATCTGGATCGAACAGACCGAGGGCGCCAAATTCTGGCTGCGCGTCGTGAACGAGCCAGACTCGCGGGGCTCAGGATATTCTCATCGCGGTCGTCGACGGCCTGAAGGGCTTTCCCGAGGCCATCAATGCCGTGTTCCCACAGACGGTCGTTCAAACTTGCATCGTCCACCTGATCCGTCACTCGATGGATTTTGCCTCCTGGAAGGATCGCAAAAGCGTGGCGCAGGCATTGCGAACGGTCTATCGCGCGGCCGACGCGGCCGCTGGCCAGGTTGCCCTCGACGCCTTCGCGAAAGGTCCATGGGGTGGAAAGTATCCAGCGATCGCCCAGAGCTGGCGTCGCAACTGGGAGCTTGTGATTCCCTTTTTTGCTTTCCCTGAAGGCGTCCGGCGGATCATCTACACCACGAATGCTATCGAGGCGCTGAACTCGAAGCTGCGCCGCGCCGTCAGGACCAGGGGACATTTTCCCTCTGACGATGCCGCGATGAAGCTGTTATATCTGGTCTTGAACCATGCGGCTGCAGAATGGAAACGACCACCGCGTGAGTGGGCTGAGGCGAAGACGCAATTTGCCGTCATGTTCAACGAGCGCTTCGTGAATTCATGACGGATAACCGCCTCACACAGAAATTCTGACAGTCCCGAGGCGGCCGGGATCAAGAAGAGCGTGACGCTGCATGCGCTGCGCCACAGCTTCGCGACCCACCTGCTGGAGCGCGGCACCGATATCAGAATCATCCAGGCGCTGCTGGGCCACGACAAATTGGACACTACGGCACGCTACACGCGCGTCGCTACCGGCATGATCGCCGCCATCGAGAGCCCGCTCGACCTGTTGTCGCAGCCTCGCAAGAAGCCGAAGAACAGCAGCAAAGACCAGCCGCCGGCGTAACAGCCTGCAGCCATGTCCCGTCCAGCGCTGGAGGTCGCGGATATTTTCCGCTACCACGGCCTCGGCCTGGCGGCGCGCCAATGCCGGGCACGTCAGCCTCGACCAGATGAAGGTCATGAGTGCGATCGAGCGCTGCCGTACCGCGGCGCTCGGCGGCCATGTTGCGCGCTGCGAGGACAGTGCGCGCACACGGTCATCGCCTACAATAGCTGCCGCAACCGGCATTGCCCGAAGTGTCAGGGTGCTGCCGCCACGCAATGGCTCGCCGCGCGTGAGGCCGAGCTGCTTCCAGTTGCCGTACTTCCATGTGGTCTTCACGCTGCCGGCAGCCATCGCCGACATCGCCTATCAGAACAAGGCCGCGATCTACGACATGCTGTTCAAAGCCTCGGCCGAGACGACGCTCACGATCGCGGCCGATCCCAAGCATCTCGGCGCTCACATCGGCATCACCGCCGTGCTGCACACCTGGGGCTCGGCGATGACGCATCACCCGCATGTGCACATGATCGTGCCGGGCGGTGGCCTGTCGCTGGATGCGACCGAAATGGATATCGTGCCGGCCGAACTTCTTTCTCCCCGTCGCGCGTGCTCTCCGCGCCTGTTCCGGCGGCTGTTCCTGCACCATGCTGAGCAGCAGCCCACGCACGCCGGCCACCTGCAGTTCTTCGGCGATCATGCTCGGCTCGCCGACCAAAGCTGCCTTCGCTGCCTATCTTGGCACCGCTGCGCAAAATCGAGTGGGTGGTCTATGCCAAGTCACCCTTCGGCGGACCCGAGCAGGTGCTGCGCTACTTGTCGCGCTATACCCACCGCGTTGCCATCTCCAACCGCCGGCTGGTCTCGTCCTTTGAGGAGAACGGCGTCACCTTCAAGTGCAAGGATTATCGCATCGAAGGGCCAGCCCGCTACAAGACGATGACGCTCGACTACCCACGAGTTCATCCGCCGCTTTCTGATCCACGTCCTCCCGCAGGGCTTCCATCGCATCCGCCATTACGGCCTGCTCGCCAACGGCAACCGCGCCGCCAACATCGCGCAGGCGCGCAAGTTGCTCGCCGTGCCGTCCCGCCCAACAGAACCCGAGACGCCCGAAGCAGCGCGTCGACGAACCCCGCGTGCTGCCGCGTCCATGTCCGTGCTGCGGCGGCCGTATGATCATCATCGAGACCTTCGCGCGCGGCTGCAGCCGAAGCACCGCCCCACGCCACGCTCCAGCGGCGATCAGGATCGATACCTCATGATGCCGTCACCGCCGATCGACGACCGCCCCGACACTCGCCATTCTTGCTGGCTCGCCGCCGGCACGCGTCCACGCTCGCATCGGACCGCCAGATTGGCCCGCAGTCGCGCCGCTAATCTCGTCGCGCAACGTGCAGATCCGCCCCTTCACCCTATGCGCACGCACCCTCTGCTTTAAGATAGAGCGAGCGGCTCGGACAACTCAGTCAACCTTCCTCACGCAACAAGCCGCGGCCAAATCCCCATAGCGCCCACCACACCGCCGCAGAACCACCGACCGCGATTTCCTGCCTTGGCGCTTTTCCGACGCCGACCGCCAGCGCGCGTCGATAGTCTCGGCATGCCGGCGTCCGAAAACCTGCACATAAGCTACCTCACGCACTGCAACAAAGAACATCTTCATTCGATGATGTCAGCGGCGCGGCGAGTTGATGGCGCGGGAGGTTAGGACGGGGCGCGTCCCACTCCCGGCTTCCCTGCCTGAGTAAGTGCCACGCCGCATGCCTTGCAGCTGTAAGTGTATACTTCGGGCCAGCTACCGATACCCGGAATTGTCTGCGTGAGACCCATCGGCTTCCCGCAGTGAGGACAGATAGGTAGTTGGTTTCGCTCGCCGTCCATAGCCACGCGTTGACCGCTTAAGAAAGAAGAACTGTCAGTATGAATGTCGAGGCGAAGATTAAAATTGCCGCTGCCAAGGAAAGGCAGACCACTCTGACTGCAAAGCCAGAACGCAATTGCATCGTCCTCACAACTAGCCTCCTAAAATCTTTCGATATCAAATTGTCCGCATTGCAGCTCCGATGTTACCGCCTTCGACCAAATCGAGGGCGCGTCAAAGGCGGTAAATCGCGCAATCCGATATCTGAAATTCAGGCGACGCTGTTGCTAAACGCCTTGGTAATACTCGTCTTGAGCGGCTCGGTGACATCTGATGTCATTTTATGAGCGAGCGCGGCGAGTTCCTTGGTCTGCGCCGTCATTACCTCGAATTGCTTCCGCGCGTGTACAGTCGACAGTTCGACAAATTCGGGTACGGACTTTACCGCCAACATTTGGTGCGCGTAGTCAAAGGCGGTGTTGGTATTAGCGCGCGCAATTTCGATGAACTTGAGGTGGTAGTCTGTGGCGCCTTTGGCGGCGGTCGCCAAGCTATTTTTGAGGAGATCGGTCCCTTCCTCGTTTGCCGCTCTGGCTTTATCGAAGTTGGCCTTCGTCTGGGCAATACCCTTCTCGGCGATCTCCTGAAATCCATCTGCTGTCTTGGTTTTGGTTTCCGTCATGACATTTGATCCTTTAAGGGGACGATCCTGATTGACTTTCGAACCGGCCGTCCTCGGTTCTGGTGGGATGTCGGCAGAAAGATGTTTCACTTCGGCCGCAGAAGTATCTCAGATGATGGCGATCCGTATCCTGGATCGATTAATCGCCGAAGACATTCCTCATGGCTGGAAAACGGTCCAGAACGGAGGCACCCGTCGTTGGCTATCGCGTACCAACCGGACTTGATGCCGCGCATGTCGGACTCATTTTCGCTGATGTAATGCGGAGCAATCATTGTTGCTTTGCCTTGCACAGCTTTGATGAGTTGCGATGCTGCAACCAACGCACGGTGGTTGCCCCAGCCTTAAGCTGGGGCTCCCATCTTCGGGAGGGAACGCATGAACACACTCACGCTACATGCCATCCCGCTTATGAGCTGTGTACCGCTTGAGTTAGGCCGCGGCGGCGAAACGGACGCTGGGCGAGCCTACCACGCCACTTTTTTCCATCACCGTCTTCATTTCATCAGAGCCATACCAAGCGCGGGCTTTCGCTACATCGGCGACATCCTGGAGAATGACGACGTCATTCTGGTCATCAGCGCTGCGGAACACCCTCCCATTTGTGATGCCGGCAGACACGCGGTTCGTCTCGCGTCCGTTGTAGCTTGTACGCCATGCGTTGAAGTCCTTGACTTTCAAATGAATGGTTAGATTTTCTTTATTCATCGGTATTCTCCGTCTTTCTGAATGATGGCTTCAGGAACGCACGCGAGACCGCTGCGTGGTGCCAACGGCAACCGCAAAGCAGGCCAATATCGAGCCGTTGAGCTTAGATTGTGCCAGCCGATGGCATAAGCGCTGCCAGTGGGTGAACGGAGACTTCGACATGTCGCCGTTTCGTGGGCAGCTGTCTGGCAAGCCACTGCCTGCCGATAACCATGTATCTGTGGTACCGAAACTGAACCACAAGAGCATGCGATAAATAATCGCAACTGAGGAAGTTGCCGCTGTCTCTCCGGAATTGGCACCCGCGAATGGGATGGTCCGGCGTACTCTGCCCTGTCAGTAGGCACATGCTGGCCGATGGAACCTAATCCTCGCATCGATCATTGCATTGATGGTCACGGGATGAGTTTGTGTCTCGAAGATCAGAAGCCCCGGCACATCCCCGCCCCCAGCCTCGGGTGCTGGGGCTTTTATCTACCCCTGCTCCCGTCGCGATTAGGTGTAATATGACGACCGCGATTGAACAACCAAAATATTCCCCCGAACAAATTGACGAGATTATCAATCGCATTACTGCATTGCGGGCGCGATGGCCTCGTCACGTGGAGACTGAACTCGCGTCGCAGCAAAGTCACGTTGCCTTCAACCACTATACGCCCGGTCTTGAGCCGGCCGAGTAATTTGTTTGACGCGGCAGGCATCGCAGCCGACCGCGCCGCTCGTCATCGGCGCCCTTTTTCCGAACCTTTAGACCGCCAAGTCACGGAGATTCGACATCCCGCAGAACCTGTCGGCGCTTGCAGACGAGGTGATAGAAAAATCCTTTTCGCACCGCATCAATTTGGTGGTGAAGCGCCATTCGCGTCACCGCGCCGGAACGGCAGCCGAAGCTCCCTCGCTCCTGTGGATTTGAAAATACCAACGAGGTCGCCACGTGAGCACTGCTCGCGCGCCATTCGATCGCTTGCGGTCAATCTCAATGTCAAGCGACGGCAAAGTTCTCGGGGAACGAGGTGGGAGCTATAATACAATCGGTTTAGCGACCATTCGGCCCAGCAAGATACTCGGGGCTTCGGTTCTAAAAGAGTCACTCATCGCCGATGAAGTGGCAATTCACGACGTGGAGACTGGGCCATGCCCGATGTGATTCCGTCAAAGCTTGCTACAGCTAAAAGGTTAGAAAAAGACGCATGGCAACGCTATGCTGAGGCAAAAGACGACAGTTGGCGCGAAGCTTTCGCCAAGTGGGTGGATGCACGCGATGCATCGTTGGCGGCATGGGGCGACGAAGTCGCCAGTCGATACAGGTGAGATCGCGACTACGTTTCTTGCGACAAAAGCTTTCAGCTGAAGAAATGGTCAAACAAGTTGCCCAGTCTCCCCGCGTTTGCGCGCCTTCACCTTGTAAATCGTTCTGCCGGCAAAACGCTGCACGAGAGCGACGAGTAAGACCGCCGATCAGGGCGGCCTTACCGTTTATGCACGTTAGAACGCCGCAGCACTTAGCTGCGGCTCAAGACGACATGACCGTTAACGCTGCCCGAACTCGTCCAAGGATCGGTCTCGATGAGTGCATAGAGCATGTCGTCGCGCCAGTTGTCGCCTATGCGGCACCTACTAGCAGCGTCACTGTCTTAACGCTGAAATCGTCCGGATCGTCGGCAATGTGAAAGCCGAGCTCGGCGCACATGGCAAGCATGGTGGCATTCTCGGACAGCACCTGACCGCGAACGGTCTTAAGAGCCTTTTGCTTCGAATATTCGATCATGTGCTTCATCAAGAGCCAACCGACTCCGTGGCCCTTAAGCCGCGAGCGCACGAGAATCGCAAATTCGGCGCTGTCTCCGCTTTTGTCATCGTGCAGCCGCACCACGCCGAGCATCTTTTGGTTTCGCTCGTCGATGGCAATGAAGGCCATGACGCCGGCCGGATCGTAATTGATGAGCTTGTCGAGCAGTTTGTGATTCACTTCGCGCATCGACGAGAAGAAGCGCAGCCGCAAGTCCTTGGCCGTCACCTCGCTCAGAAAATCTGGATAGAGGGCAGCGTCCTCCGCCACGAGCCGACGGATCAGAACCGGCGTTCCGTCACGCAGGATTAAGCGCGGCTCGTTCAATGCCATATCGGCGTCGGAGCGTCATTGCGGAACGCGCATGCTTGCTTGGATAAAGGGCTATCCGCGTATGATGAATACTCTCTTGTCCATTTCAATTTACAGCGCCTGCACGGATCCCTCCGCTTGTACCTTCGCTTCATCCTCGGGTGACAGAAAGGCCATGGCTGACATTGGCTCGACCCAGACGAGATGATCGTGCACAACTTTGACGCCTGAGATGTTCTCGGTCGCGACAATGAGCGCCTGACGTTCGCGCTCATCCGTGAGCGCGCCCCACAATTCCGCAATACCATTCTTAACCACGACATTGGCCTTCGGCGCCCATTGCTCTTTGCCTAGCGCTACCAGGATTTGGTCGCGGATCGCCGAATCATCGTTGGCGGGCGGGGTCGTGTCGCCGCGGGTGAGGCTCGCCAGCGCGTGCATAAGATTGGCGCGGCTGACAATGCCGACCATTTTTGCGCCACGCATAACTGGCAGACGCTTGACGCGATGTCGTTCCATCAGATCGACGACCGTTTCGAGCGAATCGTCCTCTGTGACGGAGAGGGGATCTGGCGTCATGATCTCATCGATTCTTCTGCCGTTTACGCGCACGTACTCGGCGGCCATTCGCCCGGGCCCGACCAGGAATTCGAGCCACTTCGGCCGATGACGCTGCGTGCCGATCTCGCCGCGGCGGAGAAAATCTCCCTCGGTCACGATACCGACCACCTCGCCGGTCGCACCGATCACCGGTAGGCCGCTAACCCTGTTCTGCAGCATCAGCCGCGCGGCCTTGAGGACCGATTTCATTAGCTTCAACGGAAATCACATTCTGCGTCATGACATCTTTAACTCGCATGCTCATTGTCCTTCCAGCTCTAGGGGTACTTACCAATGCTTCGGCCCTCGCCGACCTTGGCGAGGAAAAATGTCGAACTGAATGAGGGCCGGCTAATCGCCACGACAAATGCTTGTTTCTGAAGATGCAGGCAATGCGCGCCGGCTTCACGCAAGCTTTATACATGGGATGTCGAACCACCGTTTACCATGGGCGCGCGCTCAGCAGTGTCTGAGCAAAATTGCTCACTCTGAACTGTCGGTGGGGACCACTAAAGCTGCCGCGAAATTACCTGACCTGCGCGTCCGCTAAGCGCGACGCTGTGGAGATACTAAAATTGACCGCTTTTCAAACGGGGCCAAGCGCTTGCGACTTCCGCATTAGGCAGAGACCTTCTCTCAACTTCACCTTGGCACGCATGGCAAACTGAGCTGTTAATACATAAATGAAAGACTTCAACCGAGGCCGGTGGCTAGAGGGAAAAATGTACAAATTGAGGGACGATGGATACCCAACCTTCAAGAAGATCATCAATGGAAGCAAATGGGTTGGTCGTGTGAGCCAGACCGCTAATGGCTTCCTTGCAAAAATCGGAGGTTACGAAGCCGAAGCGCTTACTGAAATCGCAGCGCTTCGGGAAGTTGTGGCAAAGGTTAGTCAGAAACCGGTTGAAGCGAATCCTGAGCGCCGCGTAACCCCTCGGCGAACATCAACGGTGCAAGCTGACACAGAACGCGTGATACTGTGGCTACGCGAACTGAGCCAAATAAGTGATGGTCATCCGAAGTTTACCAACGCAGACGTAGCTCGTACCCTTGGCAAGAAACGACCTGGGCAGGAGCTAGGTAATCTAATGTCACGCCTTGACTTTGCTTGCTATCTCGCAGGCCTCCCCTCAATCGGGTGTACTGCGGAAAAGCCATTCGCTGATGCGTGGCAACAACAAAATCGTACCTGGAAATGGCCAATCAGGAAAATGCGTGCCGCCGCAAGAGCTCATTCTTGGAGTTCAACTGACTTTGATCTTATTCTACATGAAACACGGCATCTATCTTATGGACTTGGACACGTTGCATGGAATGATGAGCTAGCCAGGTACGACAATAGAATAATGGCATGGGCGGGCGTTTGAGTGCATACGGCCAACGGGAGAAACAATGATGACGGTTACCGAATCCAAGTATCTCAAAGAGGGCACGCGTGTTTTTTGGCGAGGCAGCGTCCCTGATACCGGTACTATCACGGGAACGAGTTGGGATGCAGTCACGATCGCTTGGGACAATGGGCAGATCGCCAGCGTACACCACGGCGACATGCGCGAAATTCAGCTAAAGCCGGCAAGGTCAAAAACTGCATAGACTGTCGCGAATGTCCGCTTCGGGTCTTGGTTGTGTAGAAACGCTTTTGTCGGAAGTGTCGAGGCGTCGCGATCTTGGCGAGAGGCGTTGTGGGAGCTTGGTTATGCCCTCATCGCTGCCATGAGCGGCTGGATGCCCATGATGTTCATGACACGGGTGAGATTGTAGGCCAGCACGTGGAGCGCCATCTCCGAGGCAACCTTTGGCAGCGTCTTCATTAGGAAGTGGGTTGCTCCCATCCGCGCTTTGATGGTGCCGAACGGATGCTCGACCGTCTCGCGGCGCTGACGCATTTTCTCCGGATGCTCATCGAGCCGGCGTTGAACGGCTTCGAGAATCTCCTCATGTTCCCATCGTGTGATCCGCCGTTCCTTGCCGGTGGTGCAAGTGGGCTTGATTGCACAGCTCTGGCAGGCGTTGGTCCAGTAGCGGCGTAGCACCAATCCGTTTTCCTCGGTCGTGTAGCGGTAGGTGAGCTTCTCTCCGGCAGGACAAAGGTAAACATCCTCGTCAGCCCTATAGCGGAAGTCCTGCTTGCCGAAGCGTCCTTCGGCCTTTGCATTCGAGGTCATCGGCTTTGGCAGCGTAACCGTGATGCCAGCCTCCTCGCAGGCGCGAATCTCCTCGCTGTTGAAGTAACCGCGGTCGGCGACAGCATCGAGCTTGTCGACCCCCAGTACCGCCTTGGTCTCGTTGGCCACATGGGAGAGTTGCGATCGGTCAGTCCCGTCGTTGGTTACCTCATGCATGACGATCAGATGATGGTTGGCCTCGACGGCAATCTGGACGTTGTAGCCGACGACGCCTGAACCGCGGCCGCTGGTCGCCATTGAGCGGGCATCGGGATCGGTCAGCGAGATCTGCTGGTCCGGGGTGGCGAGCATCTCCACCTTCAGACGCTGGAGACGCCGCATCTGCTGCTTCAGCGTCTCGATCTTCTCTTTGAGGTGGCTCGTCTTGGTTTGGAGGACCTCTGATGGCTCCTGCCGGTCGGCAGTGTCGAGTTGCTGCAGATAGCGAGCGACGCTCTCCTCGATCTGCGCCATCCGCCGCTCCATCTTGGCGCGTGTGAAGTTCTTGTCGCGGTTGTTCACCGCCTTGAACTTGCTGCCGTCAATCGCGACGCTGGCTTGCGTCAGCAGGCCTATCGCGCGGCACAGCGCGATAAATTGAGCACACACTTTGCGGATGGCACCGCCATTGTCCTTGCGGAAGTCGGCAATCGTCTTGTGATCGGGTGCAAGCCGGCCCGTCAGCCACATCACCTCAACGTTGCGCCCGGCCTCGTGCTCAAGCCGCCGGCTCGACTGCACCCGATTGAGATAGCCGTAAATGTAAAGCTTCAGCAGCACGGAGGGATGATACGAAGGCCGCCCCGTTACCTCGGGAGCGACCCCGTCAAATCCCAGCGTCGTCAGATCGAGTTCATCGACAAAAATATCGACCACGCGAACCGGATTGTCCTCGCCGATCCAGTCTTCCAGGCACTCCGGAAACAACGTCGTCTGCTCGCGAGCTGTACCTTCGACGAACCGCCTCATCCGATCCTCCCGCAAATCGCGCGAGAATCTTACCGCGAGAATCAATCGTAGCGATGCGTTTTTACACAAGCTGGGCCAACAGGCGACATTGCACGCATGTTTTGGAATTAAAGAGGCCCGTCAAACGGGCGGCCAAAAGAAAAGCCCCAGCGCGGGGGCTGGGGGCTTGAGGCTGGGGCTTCTGATCTTCGAGACAAAAACTCATCCCGTGACCATCAACACAATGATCGACCGCAAATTAGGTTCCGCGAATGACCGAGGAGAGAGGTGTGAACTTGAACCAATCGCCCTTGAGGTTGTTGTGGTAGCGAAGGACCACGATGACAATCGAAAATGCCGAACTGCGCGAGGATTTGCGCGCGTGGTTGAAATCAACTGCAATAGGGCTGCCCGAATATTCGGCCGATCTGACCGTCCAGCGTCGCGTTGGTAGAATGCTTGCCACCAGCAACACCAAGTTTTTGCCCGACGCGCAAAGAAAATCAGTGGGCAATCCTATACAGATTTGCCTTCCGGATAAGCCCTAACCTCTGTATTGTTCCCGCGTCCCCTCGGTCACGATCGACCAGAGATGGGGTGCACGCCACACCGATCCCGTCTTTTCCGACACGTGAAACCTTTACGCAGGATTATGCAGAAGACCACTTTCAGAGAACAATTTGCCAGCGTCGCAGATGCCTGCGCGCTGGCTCAGAGCATTGTCGACACAGTCCGCGAGCCGGTCCTTGTACTCGATAAGGGGCTGCGCGTGATCGCTGCGAGCCGCTCCTTCTATTCATCATTCAAGGTAAGTCCCGAGGAAACACAGGGCAGACTACTTTACGCGCTAGGTGACGGACAATGGGATATTCCAAAGCTTCGCGTGTTGCTGGATAAGATCATACCGGAACACGGGGTGATGGAGGATTATGAGGTCGAGCATGAGTTCCCGAACCTCGGACACCGCACCATGTGCTTGAACGCTCGCCAAGCGTTCTACGAGGGCGGTTCCGACACGACGATTCTGCTCGGAATTGAGGATGTCACCGAGCGGCACATATTGAATCGCCAAATGGGCGAGCTATTGAAACAGAAGGACATGTTGCTCGCTGAAATTCAGCATCGCATTGCCAACAGTCTGCAAATTATCGCAGGCATTATTCTAATGAAGGCAAACGCGGTCAGTTCAAAAGAAGCGCGCCTCTTTTTGCAGGACACGCATGATCGAGTTATATAGATCGCGACCGTTCAACAACAACTCAATGCATCGGGGATAATAGGACCTATTGAAATGGTTCCTTATCTCACAAGGTTGGGTGATGCTCTCGCGGACTCAATGATTAGGGGCGATCGACCTATCACGCTGAAAGTGGTGGGCACCGGAGGTAGTCTGAACTCCCGTCAGGCTGAGAGTGTTGGCTTGATCACTACCGAGCTTGTCATGAATGCGCTGAAGCATGCCTTCTCAAGCGAAAAAATGAAAGGCCGGATCAACATCGCATACGATGTCGATGGAACCAACTGGAAACTTTCGGTTGCTGACAATGGAATTGGCAAGCCGGACGGCGTCTTCGCCCAATCAAAAACCGGGCTCGGTACGGGCATAATCAAGGCGCTCGCGCAAGAACTCAACGCCAGTGTTGAAACTCTGTCCGGGCCTGACGGTACGATTGTGTCGATTACTCATGCCACTTTCGCAACAACTGTAACCCGAGTTGCTTAAAGAGCGGCAAGCGTGTCCGTTTTTGACCGATAGCGTTGAAAAAGTAGGTCGTTCGTTTGGCTTCATGCTTTTTGGGCGGTTTGCCGCGGCTGAGGTGAGCCGGTTGTCGGGCCTTGCGTCCGCTGGATTGGCGATATCTCGATGCGGAGGCGACTGCTGTACTTATAAGTGACCTCAGGCAAACGCTATACACCGCTGGTCAGGTGGTGGCTCGAAGGTTCGCAGCGCCAAGGTCTTAAGGTTCTGCACGATGGCGGCGAGGTGGAACTCGTCGCGCGCGCCGGAGAGACCCCGCAGCCGCATGCGCTCGAAGCGATGATGGGTCTTCAGGTGCGCAAATCGCATCTCTACCTTCTTGCGCTCATTGCGTGATCGGTCGAACTCCGGCGTGCCCACGAAGCTGCGGGCATGATCGCGGGCATCCTCATGGACATCGCGTGTGATCTTGCGCGAGGGCGTGTTTGGAGAGCATTGCGGCTTGAGTGGACATTTGCCGCAGTCGGGCCGCGATGCACGATAGCGCACCTTGTGGTCGCGGCCGACGTTGCCAGTGGTCTTGAGCAGCTTGTTGGTGGGACAGACGTAGACGTTATGTTCGCGGTCGAACGTGAAGTCGTTGCTTGAGAAGGTTCCATCATCGCGATCGCGCATATCCTTCACAGGAATGTGCGGCGTGATACCGGTGCCGACGAGCCAGCCGAGGAACTTGCCGATCCCATATCCCGTGTCGCCCACCAGCCGTTTTGGCTTCAAGCCCTGCGTCTCTTCGGTACGCTTGATCATGGTTTTGGTCGCGGCCACTTCGTCGTAGCCGCGGGCCGGAGTTGCCTCCACGTCGACGATAATCGCGTGCTTGATGTCGATCAGATAATTGAGCCCGTAGCCGAATAGAACGCGCTTGTTGGCTTTGGCGGTCCAGGCCGAACACGGGTCTACCGGCGAGATCGCCTTTGGCAGCTTGCGATCCGCTTCGGGATCTTCGTCATCAAGAGCTCCGAGAAACTCGGCAACCGCACGCGTCTGACGCTCCGGCAATGACCAGTCGATCTCGTCGGGTGCCTTGGCATGATAACGACTGGCGTCCGCTTCCATGACGCTGGCATCGACCGCGAAGGCTTCGCCCTTGACCAGACCTGCGTTCATGCAGCTCCGCACCACCGCCTCGAATACCCGGCGGAACAGGTCACTGTCGCGGAACCGGCCGTGACGATTGACCGAGAACGTCGAATGGTCAGGAACCTTGTCGTCAAGGTCGAGCCGGCAGAACCACCGATAGGCCAGATGCAACTCGACTTCCTCGCACAGCTTCCGCTCAAAACGGATGCCGTAGCAGTAGCCAATGATCAGCATCCGGATCATCAGCTCGGGATCAATCGATGGCCGGCCGATCTCGCTGTAGAACGGCTCAAGCTTCTCGCGAAGCTCACCCAGTATGCGGCTCACAACCGGATTGATCCGGCGCAACAGGTGGCCCGCCGGAATACGCCGTTCGAGGTTGAATAGGTAAAACAACTGGCTCTGGTCACCGGTCTGCCGACCCATCATGATCCGACCTCGTCGCTGAAACCCTCAACGAAACGGAATCATGATTCGACGATTATCTCGACGACTTTTTCAACAGCATCGGTCATTCGCGTCGTTTTGGTCATTCCTAACCGATGTCGGGTTTGCCCCTGAAAGCTACCACATTAGCCACCCAGCAGGACGGTCGAACGTCGCGCCGCTCGGTCACGATGCCAGGCTGATGCCGGCGAAGTATGTGCGGCTGTACCTGAAGGGCCAGAAGAATGACTAGGGTCCAGACTCATTAAATCCACCATACGATGGCTGCAACCAGACAGACTGAGGACAAATAGTTTCGCGCCAACCTATCGTAGCGCGTCGCAATGCGCCTGAAGTCCTTGAGCCTGTTGAACGCGCTCTCGATGCGCCAGCGAAGTTTGTAGAGACGCTTGCTGAAGCTGAAGGGTTGCTTCCTGTTGCAGCGGTTGGGAATGACCGGCTTGGTTCCGCGCTCGTCAAAGCTCCTCGTGCAACTCGGCGCTGTCGTAGGCCTTGTCACCGAGCATGCGTTTCGGCGACTTTACTCTGCGAATAAGGCGCTTCGCGACCGGGCAATCGTGTGCTTCGCCTCCGGTCAACAGGATGGCGATGAGGCGCCCCTTAGCATCTGCGAGTGCGTGAATCTTCGTGTTACGCCCTCCGCGCGAACGGCCAACAGCCTGCTTCTGCTCCCCCCTTTTCCACCCGCCGCGGAACGGTGAGCTTTGACGTGGGTGGAGTCGATCATCTGCGTATCTGCCGATCGGCCATGCGCGGCGAGTTCACGGAACAGGTTTTCCCAGATGCCGCGCCGCGCCCAGCGCACGAAGCGGTTATAGATCGTCGTTGGCGGACCATAGGATTCCGGGCAATCGCACCAGCGGCAGCCGCTCTTGAGCACATGTATGATGCCACTGATGACGCGCCGGTCATCCGCTCGCTCGACGCCGCGTACATCGGTCGGCAATTGCGGCTCGATCCGCGCCCATTGTTCGTCGCTCAGCCAGAACAGATTCCTGCGCATCATTCTTCCCCCAATACGAATCATTATCGTATTGTCGGGACCAAACGATTAATGAGTTCTGACCCTAGCTCTGGCGAATCCGTCGAATAAGTTCGCGCGCGAATTGAGAAAGTGATTCGTCGCGCGCGCCCATAATCACAATGCGATCACTACGCCGGGCTAGTCTGACTAGAACGTCGCCGCAGGCGCTGCGATCTGGAAATGCAAAAGCCTTTCGACCACGTCGTTCGATTTCACATATGACTTCGCGACTTCCAATGCTGCGATCAACAGTGCCGCCAAAATATACCGGCTCGGGCATGATCAGAACATCCTCATCGCGTAACTCACTCACAAAACAATCCACCAGGGCGTCTTTCATTAAACGAATTGGGCCATAGCCGTGGGGTTGAAACATCAGCAGCAGGCGACCAGGAAACGCGTGCAGTGTTTTGAGCGTTGCCGAAATCTTGTCCGGATTGTGGGCAAAGTCGTCAATAATCGTAATTTCATTTGCAGTGCCCACAATTTCCAATCTCCGGCGGATCCCGCTGAACTCACTCAGATGGGTCACTGCCTCAGAGAGGCTCACGCCACATGCCTTCGCGACGCTCAGCGAGGCGAGGGCGTTGGCTACATTGTGAAGCCCTGGAACTTTCAGCGTCACATCAGCTACCTCACCTGAATCGCGCGCCTTTACTTTGAACGCGATGCCGGTCGGCGACTGGACTGGAGCAGAGGCGAGGAGATCGGCTGGTGCGGCGCGCAGACTGTAGGTTACCACCTGACCCGGCTTCAATTCGGCTGCGAGTGCCGCGGTTTCCGCGTTATCGAGATTCAGCACCGCTATCCGCGCCCTGGCGATGAAGCCGCGGAAAAGGGCGCGCAGCTCATCGAGTGACTTGTGGTCGAGCGAGATGTTATTCACTACCGCCACATGCGGCTCGAAATATGCAATGGAGCCATCGCTCTCGTCCACTTCACTGACGAAAATGTCACCGTCACCGACGCGCGCGCTGGCAAACGGGGAGCCCGGCTCAATGTAATTCTTCATATCTGCACCATTCATGATCGTTGGGCTTCTTCCAGCGCGGTCTAGAATCCATCCAATCATGCCCACAGTGGTGGATTTACCGCTCGTGCCAGCGATGCCGACGCCCAGAACAGCGCGGTTAAAGAGTTGAGCAAGAAGTATTGCGCGAGTGGTGACAACGGCGCCGATACGACGCGCCGCCTGCACGTCGGGAACCGACTCCTCGACGGCTGCGGAGGTGACCAAGATTTGGCAGTGGCGGCGAATACCGCTGCCGTCCTGCGGATGAAGCACTACACCCTGCGCGCGGAGAAAATCAAATCTTTCGACGTTTCGTCCCTGATCGAGGGCGCGATCAGAACCTTCGACCCGTCCGCCCCTCGCTTGGATGATCAAAGCGAGGGGCGTCATGCCGCTACCGCCAATGCCGCAGAAAAAGTAATCTCCAAGCTGATGCATTGGCAAAATCTACAAGCATCGCCGATGTGGGACAACTCAGTCGAGGCGCTGATGAGCAGAGGGAGATGCAAGATTGGCGTCGTCGCGCCGGCTTCCCGCATGTCTCCGGACGTTGCCACGAGAGTGCCGGCGTTGGCCGAGCGGCTTTACCCAGACCGAACGCCTGAGATTATCTTTCACCCGCAGTGCTTTGCGTCGCACGGACATTTTGCGGGTGACGACGAAACGCGCGCGCGGGCCTTCCTCGAAATCGCCAACGATGAGAGTTACGACGCGGTATGGTTTGCGCGCGGCGGCTACGGCTCGTGCCGGGTGGTCGAGTCGATCATGCGCGGATTGACGGAGACGTCAAAGCGAAAGGCTTACGTGGGCTATAGTGATGCCGGCATGGTGCTCGCCGGTTTGTACCGCGCGGGGTTCAAGGCTGTGGCGCACGGTCCGGTGGCGCAGGATATCCTTCGGGACGCTGGGGACTCGGCCGTTGCGCGAGCACTCACCTGGATGATCGATCGAGCGCCCGAGGCATTAGAGCCAACAGTCGTCAACGCGAAGAAGACGGCGGCCTTTAACATTACGGTGCTCAGCCACCTGCTGGGCACCCCGCTGGAACCCGACCTCGACGGACATGTGCTCATGTTGGAGGAGGTGGGAGAGGCGATGTACAGAATCGATCGATCGCTGTTTCACATCACCAGCAACGCTAACGTCCGACGCGTGTCAGGCATCATGCTCGGTCGCTGCAGCAACGTCACACCTAATGAACCAGATTTCGGAATGAACGAAGAGGAGATCGTCCAATACTGGTGCCGGCGGGCCGGGATTCCCTGGTTAGGACGCGCCGACATCGGGCATGACACTAATAACAAAATCGTACCCTTCGGTCCCCAGCTATGACGGCCTTACGCCAATGGCCCTGAGCGGATGATCGATTGCCGATTACAATTGGCAATTATGAGGTGCCTTAATCAGCACCCACATCTATGGCACTCACGTGCCGGGTGGAGGAGCCGTCCACAGCATCAAAAGCGGCCTCGTGCACTGCAAAATATCACTGTAAACTTGTGTCGGGGGTTGATCGCGTTGGGATGGGGGCGAATGACGATCGGGATCGGAAGAAGGCAGTTCATAGCAGTGCTCGGCGGAGCGTCACTCGCTTGGCCGTTGCCGGCCCGCGCCCAGCAGTCGGCGTTGGGAGCAACCGACGCCGGTGGTTGGGTTTCTCAAAGCGTTCGATTTTCGGAGATTAGCCGATGATTTTCGCGCTTCGCGCGGTGGCCTTGGCGGCGATCCTTGCCATCTGCCTGCCATTGCCGGCCTCCGCCCTCAATATCGTTGCCGTCGGTGCCAGCAATACGTGGGGCTGGGGCGTGGCTACACAGAACGCCTATCCCGCGCAGCTGCAAAATATTCTGCGCAAGAAGGGCGTCAACGCCACCGTCACCGCGGCCGGCGTGCCCGGCGACGTGACCGCCGGCATGCTGAGGAGGCTCGACAGCGACGTGCCGAAAGGTACCGACGTCGTCATCTTGCAGCCTGGCCTTAACGATCTGCGTTTCTTTGGCACCAAAGAAGCGCGCGCCGCCAATATTGCCGCCATGGTCAGCCGCCTGCGCGCGCGCGGCATCCGTGTCATCGTCTATGACCCCGATCCGATACCGCCGGATTGGTATCAATGGGATCACATCCACTTTAACGCCGCAGCACACGCCAAGATCGCGGCAACCCTGGCCGCGCAGATTGAGGGCTCGCTCAAGCCGCCGGCTACCGCGCAGCCCGCTGCTGCAGCTTCCAAGCCCTAGCGTGTGCGATACTGGCCGCTGATTATGGCGCGCTCTCGGCCACTAAGTCGCGGCGCTTGCCGTCGCTTCAACGCGTCGCGCAAGGCACCAGTCACCACATCGCATGAGGCTGTTGTGCGGCACGGCAATTGATCCGGCCGAATGACGCGATGGTTCATTGCGGCGTGCGTAATCCCATGGGGACGGGCGAATGGCAATCGGACACGGCAATTCATATCCGCGCTCGGCGGCGCGGCGGTCGCATGACGACACACCAAGAGCGAGTTGTCCGCATGGCAAATATGCGCAAATATCTTTGGGACGAATACGCTCACTTTGTTTCATTTTTGCTTGAACTCGACAAAAGCAAATTCTTCGCCGTCGTTCGGCGTTGGAAAAGAATCGCGAACATCACGCAAGCGTTACGGCGCCCGACCTTCGCACCCCTATCTTCCGGCGAGGCGCGCACCAGATTGAACGGGCGACTTCGGCGCGCGCAACAACAACGGCCGTTGTTTTGGGCAGCCCGTCGAAGCGGTACATTATTATGCAACGCCGGAGATCACCATGAAACGTCAAACAACGGTATTCGCACTCGGAGCCCTTCTCGCGCTCGCCTCGGCTGCGCCCAGTTTCGCGCAGGGCAACGGCAAGACGACGCGCCACGCGGTGCAGCACAACACCCAGACGAATCCCTATGCCGGCTATTTCGACTACGACACGTCGAACGGCTATGACTTCGCAATACAATTCCGGCTCGATGGGCGGCGTCGGCCGCTGACGGGTTTCGCTTAAGGCGAATAACACGCGACGCAAGGCGAATGGCGGTGACGCCATTCGCCTTGTGCTTTCGTTTTGTGCTTTCGTTTTGTGCTTTTCAGGCGGTGCGCGATCGCTGGAATGCCGGGGCAATGGGCGATCACATTTCCAATAAAAGATTATGCTCAAATAAAAAGATCGATCCAGGCAATGAGCTGCTCGATTTCAAACTACCGAAGGCGCTGATGAGTAGTCTCGCCGTACCGGCTAGACATTCCATAACGCTCCGTCTCGCGAAATGAACTTATTAACAAGCCTGTGGCGGCTCACCGCTTCTGGTAGGAGTGGAAAATGTAATCTTTCGTCGCCACTATCGTATGACACGCGAACCCGCAATTGACGGTTCCGGTAGCATCGGGCGTGTACGTGTCGGACGCGGGATTGTAGTCAAACACGGCGTAGGCCCACCCCTTCGTGTCCGGGAATCTCCGGGTATCCTTCTCGATTAAGAAAATGTCTTGCAAGGTGTTTGGCACGTTGACGGCAAAGGGGGCCTCGGTGCTCTTTTTCAGTTTCCACTCGATCTTCGCAATCTTTGAGCCGTCGGGGAACGGCTTGCCGTTGCCGGGAACGCCAGCCTTATAGGCGTCGATCATCACCGGATTTGCCACCATCGCCTTGAGCAGTTCATCGGTCTGACTGACGGAGACAACCTGCCAGTCTTCGTATCCCCTGAAGTCAGAGAATGGGAGCCCATTCGGCACTTGCAACGTGTACTTGTCCTGCGCCGCAAGGACCATGGTGCCGCAGACGGCGACCAATACCACGAACACGAGCGCGGCTAACAAGCCGCTCACTAAACGGAATCTCGAGATGCGCGTCACGATCAGCCTCCTGTCATGGCCGAGAACCCTTCTCGGCCAGTTGTAGATCTCTCTTGCAGTATTGGGCCGGATGCTCACCGCGCTGTCGCAGCCCGGTGCGGCGGTCCCACATAGGGAAACTCGGTGAGCAGATCGCTGTGGGCTCCCACTCCGTCCGTCGTCACTTTTCCATTTGTGAGGATCGAGATGAAGCCGTCGAGGACGTCGTCGGTCAATGCCCGGCCATTACTGGGATAGGACGCCGCGCGCGTGGGGTCGAAGCGTATGATGTCCGGCAGTAGCGTTCCTGCTACCCGCCGTGCTTCCTCCGAAGAATAACCTCCGATGTGCTCCAGCGAGTGCGCAAAGACGGCGATGAAACGGGCGTCATCCGCCGGTCCTGCGGTGAGGTAAGCATCTCTCTCGTCGCCCGGAAGGAAGACAGATTGCGAAGGCCGCGCGCCACGATCTGCCTGAACCCAGCTGCCGCTCGCGCCGTCTACAGTTCGAGCCCAAAGGCCAAGCACTTTGGTCCCGAGCGCGGAGTTGGGTACTTCCAGCACAATGCTGCACACGTCCTTGTCGGTGAAGCCATCGTTGCCGGTGAACTGAAAGTTGTTCAAGGCGCCAGCCACGTCGAAGAAGAAGGGATCACTACGCCAGCCGGCGAAAAAGCGATGGTCGCCAGCTTCGGTTATCCGTGCCTCCCGGTCCATGGAGACCGGCGCTCCTTCAACGATGATCTGCCCGCCGTCGCCGGTCCCGGCGGCTTGTGCGCCCTCGACGCGGCGCAGCGTTGCGGTCTGCGCTCCGCCTGTGAATGGAGAGAAGCGTACGCTGTACGCAATATCGGCAACATTGTCGCCGTTCGTGTCAATCTTGATCTCGTACGACGCGTCGGCCGCGAAGGGATCTTGACGGGTCGGCCCCGGCGGATTGAAGCCGACGGACGGATGCACGTTCATGATCAGGATCGACTTGCCTGCGCTGCCCGGCTTCGGGAAGGCATACAGGTCGGTCAAGTCAAGACGGGCATCGCCGTGGGGAAAACTAACGTCGGGTCCGGAATAGTGGTGTGACATGGAGATCTCCGCAGCGTCGTTGCGACACAAAGAATGAAGATGAATGCATTATGTGGCGTTGTGTTGTCGATCCCAATCACTCGGCGCGAGGAATGTCCGCTTCGGACCCATGAACTGCCTCCCCGACTACAAGCTGGCGCGGCAGGGTACCCCCTCAATAGATGGGGTAATCGGCCTGCAGCTTGTGGATAGCTGAAGATTTGGGTGCTGCGCTTCAGGCTGATGGTGAAACGAGGTCCGTGTGAACGGGCCACGCCGATTACGACAAGCGGTGAGCCGGGTCGTGGCAGTTGTTGGTGCAACCGGGGCCGCAGTGTCCATCACCTCTCACGCCATCGCAGTGATTGCACGGGCAAACAAAAACTCTCCCTCCCGATTAGGGGAGGGAGAGCATTCGGTCTTCTCGTCGTAAAAAGTTTGGTCGTTCGTCGAGGCTCGGCGCATTCGCGCCGAGCCTCTCAGGGTGACGGTCCTCAGTCCAGCGGCTCGACCTTCACGATCTTATGGTCGTGATTGCTGCCGACCCAGAACGTCACCGGCGTCGTCGTGTCGTCGATGGCCACGGTGCGCATGTTGGTGTCGGACGGCATCAGGTACTGCTCGGTCTGGCCGGTCTTGGGGTCCATGCGCACCACGCGGTCGGTGCTCATGGTCGAGGCCCAGATCTCGCCGTTCTTGTCGAAGTTGGCCCGGTACGGATAGGTGTATTCGGGCAGGCTGTACTCGGTGAACTTTTCGGTCTTGGGATCGAACAGAGCGACCTTGCTCGTACGGTATTCGGTCACCAGCACCCGGTCCTGATTGTCGATCTCCATACGGCGATCGCGGGCGTGCGGAGTTGGCGTGGCGTACCACGTCACTTCGCCGGTCTTGGCGTCGATCTTGCCGAGATGGCCTTCGGTGAATTCGGCCATCCAGAGATTGTTCTTGGAGTCGGCCATGACCTGGTAGATGCCGGCGTTCTTCACGCCGGGTAGCTGGTCGGTTGGGTGGAATTTGTCCCACTCGCCGGTCTTCAGATCGACCCGGAAGATGTCCTGGGTGCCGACGCTCTTGGTCCACACCTTGTTGTCTACCTCGTAGTGCAGACCGGTGAAATTGAGCTGCACGCGATCGTCGTTCCATTTCGCGGGCACTGGATAGTACGAGATTTCGCCGGTCTTCGGATCGAGACAGCCGAGCGAGCCCTGGTACATGGTGTCGAACCAGATCTTGCCGGTGTGGTCGAATTCGATGCTCAACAGACCTTCCGGCGCGTTGGGCTTGAATTTCTTGATGGGATATTCGGTGAACTGGAGCGTCTTCGGATCGAACTTGGCGATGGCCATCTCGCCGAAGTTCGAATACCAGACGGCGCCGTCCTTATCGACCAGGATGTCGTGCGGTTCGGCTGTCGTGCGCCCCACATCGTATTCGGTGGTGATGACGTGGGTGTTGCGGCCGGTCGGGCGCGGCAAAGTCTTCAGGTCATAGGTCCAGCGATCGACCGCGCTGAGATTGATGGTGGCGAGATACTCGGCCACCATGCGGTATTGTTCCGGCGTACCGGCGCGCGAGCGATCGAGCATCGGTTGCGGCTTGACCGGTTGGCTGACCGCGCCGTAGCCCATCATGCGCGAGACGACGTGGGTCCACTCGTCGGCGTTATGCGTCGACTTCACGACGCGTTCGAGCGTGTGGCAGCTCGTGCAGTTGAGCAGCATTGCATGCTGCTCCTCGGTGCCCGGCATGCTCATCACCCATTCGGCGTTGGTGAGCTGACCGGGCAGGTTCTTGGTCTTGTCGAGCTTAAGATCAACATTCGTTGTCTTCTCGCCGACGACATCGGTTGCGGCCGGCGAGGCGAGGTCGTAGCCGACGGCGCGGATGGCGAGCGTGTAGTGGCCCGGCTCGATGCGGCTTTCGGGAAACGCGTAGTGACCCTGTGCGTCGGTGATGACGCTGGTCGAAATAATCGAGCCGTCCTTGTGCGCGGTGACGACGACGCCCTCCATGGCGCCTTCGGCTGCCGAGCTGACGGTCCCGGTCAGCGCCGATGCGGCGTCGGCGCGTGCCGCCGACGAAATGGCTGGCGCCAGAACGAGCGCAAGCGCCGTGGTCATGCCCAGAAGGTGCGTGGACTTCATCATTCGCTCCCTGACGATAAATTTGTTTTTATTGGTTACTGGCGCGGCCGCTGCGGGCCGTGAGTTTCGGATAGCGCCGATTCCGATGCCTATGGTGCCCCGGTTTGGTCGTTCCGGCAAGCCATTTGCGGGCGGTCCAGATATGCACCCTCAGACGCGCTCAGGCGGTGTTTCGCAGCGCCGCGTCGAGGATAAGCCCGGCAAACAGGATCAGGCCGGCATCGCGGTTGGATTTGAATACGGCGAGGCAATTATCCGGGTCGCGAATATCGAGGCGGGCGATTTGCCAGCCGAGGTGGGTGGCAAATGCCGCAAGACCGATCGCAAAAACGATGCCGGCGCCGGCGCCGGCGGCCGCGCCTGCTGCGCCGATCAGGATGACGGCTAGCCCGTAGAACAGCGCCAGCATCGGCTTGGTTCGCGGCCCGAACAATAGCGCGGTCGATTTGATCCCGATCAGTGCGTCGTCGTCGCGATCCTGGTGGGCATAAATCGTGTCGTAGCCGATCACCCAGGAGATCGAGCCGGCGTAAAGCAACAGCGGCGGCAGATCGAGCCGGCCGAATGCGCCAGCCCAGCCCATCAGCGCCCCCCACGAGAATGCCAAGCCGAGCCCGATCTGCGGCCAGTAGGTAATGCGCTTCATGAACGGATACACCGCGACGATCAGAAGGGAGGCGATGCCGAGCGCGACCGTGAAGCCGTTGAATGTGAGCAGCACGGCGAGCCCGACCAGCGATTGCAGGGCGAGGAACGCCGCGGCTTGACGAACGCTCACCTGTCCGGACGGGATCGGCCGGGACCGCGTACGCTCGACGCTGCCATCGAGATCGCGGTCGACGATATCGTTCCAGGTGCAGCCGGCGCCGCGCATAGCGAACGCTCCGGCGAAGAATAGAACGATGTGGAGAAGACTCGGCCCCCCGGCGTGGGCGGCAACCGCGGCAAGCGCCGATGACCACCAGCACGGCAGCAGCAGCAGCCACGACCCGATCGGGCGGTCGAGCCGGGCGAGGCGAAGGTAGGGACGCGACCAAGCGGGCGCCAGCGTATCGACCCAATTACCAGTCGCATCTGCGACCGAGCCGGGCAAGATGTTCATTTTGCCAGCGGATTGCCGGTGAGCGTGTCGAACGTGCCTTTGCCGGTCTTGGTGTTTTTCGCCGTATCGAGCGTCGGCGTGCCGAGTGCGTCGCTCAGCGACGGCGGTTTGGCCTGCGGGGCTTCGGCGCAGACCGTGTCGCGGAATTTAAGCGACCGCTCGTGATTGGTCTTGGCATTGGTGATGGCCTGATCGGGTACCCCGCACGTGGTCTTGTTGTCTTCAAGGAATTTTACCACCAATGTTTCGGCAGCGGTAAAGCGCGTAACCGCTCCGCACATCACTTTTCGATCGCCGTGGCTCTGGCCGACCTTCTGCATGGCCAGCGCGTTCTTCTCGGCATCGTTCTTGAGCTTCGGGAAATTATTGCACACTGCTGGCATTCGGCCTGGCATCGCACCGGGCGGAGCGGACGCAAAACCACTCTGTCCCTGAAATTCCCCAACTTGCCCCGGCGGCGGCGGCGCGGGAAACACGCCGGTCTGCCCGGGAGGGGGAGGCGCGGGAAATACACCGCTCTGTCCCGGCGGCGGTGGCGGCGGGAATACACCTTGGGCCAGTACGCTGCCCGGCAGTGCTGCCACGGCGGCGATCGCCAGCACCGCGGCAAGTCTCCAATTCATGCAATTTTTCCCCGTTTTCGGAACAAATCCCACCATCCGACCCGCTTATGGCGCGTTGAATTCGGCGACATGGGGGCAGAACGCCTCGAATCCGAGGGGTGCGACTCTGGTGCCTATTTCACAACAAAGGTAAAGCCAAGACCAGCAAGAGATTCGCCGAGGATTGCCTGGATCCCGCCATGCCCGGCTATGATTTCCGCAGTCCCCGGCTTTACGTCGAGGCGCCGCTCAGGACCGGCGCCGTGATCGCGCTCGATCCGGCTCAAGCGCATTATCTCACGACGGTGCTGCGGCTCAAATCCGGCTCCGCCGTCCTCGTGTTCAACGGCCGCGACGGAGAATGGAATGCCGCGATCGATGTGCAACGGCGCACAGTTTCACTCCACGTCGGCGCGAACACCCGCGCCCAAACAGCGCCCGCCGATTTGCATTACGTGTTTGCGCCGCTCAAGGCGGCGCGGCTTGATTATATGGTGCAGAAGGCAGTCGAGATGGGGGCGGCGCGTTTGCAGCCGGTGCTGACCCGGCACAGCCAGGTGGGCCGAATCAATACCGCCCGCATGCGTGCCAATGCCATCGAGGCGGCGGAGCAATGTGGCATTCTTTCAGTGCCGGACGTTGCGGAACCGGCCGCGCTGATGCGGTTCCTCGAAGCGCGCGATCCGGCACGCTGGATTGTTTTCTGCGATGAGGACGCCAAGGTCGCAAACCCGATCGCGGCGCTCGAAGCGGTCCCGCCGGGCTCGCCGCTGGCGGTATTGATAGGACCGGAAGGCGGCTTCGCCGAGGACGAGCGCAAGTCTCTTCTCAGTCTGCCCAAGGTGCAGCGCATCTGCCTTGGCCCGAGAATCCTGCGCGCCGATACCGCGGCGGTGGCGGCGCTCACGATCGTTCAGGCAGTGGCCGGAGATTGGCGGTGAGCGTGCCCACTTAGAGCATGACCCCGAAAAAGCCCGCCCTTGGACTTGATCCGAGGGTGGCCATCGGTTTTCGAAAAAGATCATGCTCAATCAAAATGCTAGAGCCCGACTTTAAGGCTCTAGTGGATCATCCCCGGCTTGTCGATACAGACGAAGCTGATGTAGTCGCCATAGACGTGATGTACGCTGGTGACGTGCGACAGCCGGTGCCAGCGGGCGCAATAGTCTTCCGCCACCTGCTTATAGGTCGCGTCCACCGCCGGCGAATAGGGAATGATGCCGCCGGTATCGTTTCCTGTGATCCACGGGCCCGGCCCGGCGAATTCACCGCCCAACGCCAGCGCGCCGGCGCTGGTGGCCAAGACGACGCCGAGCGCAATCAACAGTCTTCGATGCATCGCCGTGTCTCCCGCAAGCTGACGGCGAAAGCTTAGAGCTTCGCTCAAGCGAAGGGAAGCGGGCCGCCGGATCGGACACCGCCGGTCAGGACATGGAGTACGCTGTTGCGACCATGCCAACCGGCCGCTTGTCGTGGGCGCCGAGAAGCATGACGCGGCCGAAGCTGGTGTTACGGCCGATGCGAACGACGCGGGCGTCGGCGACGACATCGTGGCTGACCGGACGCAGGAAATGCGTGGTCTGGTCGATCGTGCTCATCGGACGATAGCCGTTCCAGGCCGCCGAGCAGGCGATTACCATGGCGGTATCGGCCAGCGCCATCAGCGCCTGGCTGCAGACCGCGTCAGCCTCGCTGCAAATCTTCTTGTTGAACGGCAGCCGCACGACGGCCCCGGGTTGCCAGTCCGATGATGCGCCGGTTGGACGAACAAATTCCACGCTCTCTACCAGGAGCGCGAGGTCCTGCACCCATGCAGGAAAAACCTTGATCATCAGGCGCCCGGCCGCCTGCAAGCCGAACGGCGGTTCCGCGCTCGCGAGACGATGCACCTCACCCATGGCAATTCTCCCCCGGGCCCGCCCGCAGTCTCAATGGTCCCGCCAAAAACCGATGACTAAACATTGCCGCGAGCCAGCACTCGGCCGCGTACGCCCGCACGGTTCGCCATATGGCTGCCCGTCGAAGGGCAGTGGGCGAACTACGCAAATTGGGTGAACAGAGAGCTGGGTCGCGGCTCGTTACGCCTCACACCCCGGACACATCTCGAATCAGATACGCCACTTTAAAACTGGTATCACAACGCTAGAACTTTGCCGCGCGCGATTATTGTTACAGAGCCGTGGCAACCCGCCGAAGCCGCAGCGCCGTGGACACGCCGATACTGAAACAGTGCCGCGCCTCACCGTGGCCGCTTTACAACGTCGGCTGTCCAATGCAGGCGGGACGTCCTAGGCGCTCTTGACCGGCGGGCACTGTCGCGGCACGGTTGCTTCAAGTTTTGGCTGTGGTGGGAGAGGGGCCAATGCGTCGTGCGTTCGGTCGATTTGCCTGTGCCGCGCTGACTTTAGCGCTCAGCGTGATGGCTGGCTCTCAACCTCGCGCCGCAGGCTTCCTTGAGAAGAATTTCTGGCTGTCGGGACCGCGATACGACCGGAAAATGCCAACCTGTGACTACAGGGCCGCGCTCGACAGTATCATCGCCGACTTCCGTACCAAGGAATTCCGCTTCTGGAACTCCGGTTTACGTATCGTCGGCGTCGAGAACATCCACGAAACCGAGGTGCTGCCTTGGGCGGCACAGTCCATCCCGCGGCGCTTTTGCAGCGGGACGGCGGTGATCAATGACGGCTCGCGGCATCTGATCAATTACTCGATCGCCGAAGACACCGGCCTGATAGGCGCCGGCTGGGGCGTCAATTTTTGCGTCGCCGACCTCGATCGCAATTGGGCTTATCGGCCCGAATGCCGGGCGGCAGGGCCGTAAGGGCTGGCTGCTTCAGCGGACGCCGTGCCAAGTTCGCTTTAGCGAACCCCGTGCCAAGGGTCGGACGGTTTGTTGGGTATGCTGGAGAGGGCGGCGGTATAAGCCTTTTCATCGGCCTTCGGCTTTTGCGTATCGCTTTTGGCTGCGCTGCTCTGCCGCTGTTTGTGGCCGCCCCCCATCGTTTGCGCTTGGGCTACCGACACCGTGATCGCAAGCGCGAAGCTTGTGGCGAAGATGCCTTTGCCAACTGCTTTCATGGACTGATCCCGTGCTGGACGCCGCCTCAATAACCACAGATTCAAGCCGATAGATTGGAGCGATTGTTCGCCAGAAATCAGGCAAACTTGGGCCGCAATGGAACGATTTGAGCCGCGGTTGACGAAGTGTTGCCGCGCCAGTTCGCCGAACTAATTTTGCAGCGCCTGCAAAACGCGGTCGCGAAGCCGCGCCGGATCGCGCACGCCGCGCTGGGCGTATTCGATGACAGTTTTGGCCACCACATTGGTGTCCGGATTGTCACGCTCGCTCAAGCCTAGTGTGCTGCACACCTCGGCATAGGCGCTTATCATCACGCTGATCGCTTCAGGCTCGAATGCCCTATTTTTATAGAGGCGGTATACGGTCATTTTCGATACCCTCATCACCCAAGCAGAATTCATAACGTCCCGACTTCACCGGGTGTGGCCGTTGCGTCAATTGCAAATCCCCATGTAGGTACGCCACAGGTTACCGGCGATACGTCAATTGGCCATATCCTGTTCTCGCTCCGTTCGCGGCGCGTTAGATTCCAGTGGTGTCGCGGCCGCACAGTGGAGGCGTCCATGATCAGGTTCATTGCACGGGCGGCGGTCGCCGCCGGTTTCCTCTGTACCGCGCCGTTCCCAGGCCAAGCCCAAGACGCACGGCAGAATGAGCCCGGTCTGTTCGATTTCTATGTGCTGTCGCTGTCGTGGTCGCCGTCGTTCTGCGCGGCTGCTGCCGAGCGTTACAATGCTCAACCGTCCGGCATGCAATGCGCTGCGCGGCCTTATTCGTTCGTCGTGCACGGTTTGTGGCCACAGTACGAAAAGGGCTTTCCCGAGAATTGCCTACAGCCGTCGCCGCGGCTCTATCACGGCATCGTCTCGTCGATGCTCGATCTGATGCCGGCGCCGCATCTGATCTACAACGAGTGGGACAAGCACGGCACTTGCTCGGGGCTTTCGGCCAGCGCCTATTTTGCGACTGTGCGCAAGGCGCGAGCCGCGGTGAAAATTCCGCCCGAATATGTCGATCTGCAGCAGCCGCTGAGCGTCGCACCCGACGCTGTGCGAGACGCATTCATCAAGGCCAATACCGGGCTCGCACCGGCCGCCATCGCGGTCGATTGCGACAAGAAGCGGCTGACGGAGATCCGCGTCTGTCTGTCCAAGGATCTAACATTCCGCGACTGCCCAGAGGTTGCCAAGCGCGCCTGCCGGCGCGATCAGGTGATCATGCCGCCGGTGCGCGGCGGAGCATGATCCAGCTCGAACCCAATGCGCGATGAATTACCAGCACGCCTTCCATGCCGGAAATTTTGCCGACGTGCACAAGCACGTCGTGCTGGCTCGTATCCTGGTTCACCTCCGCGTTAAGCCCGCGGCTTTTCGCGTCATCGATACCCATGCCGGGGCCGGCCGCTACGATTTGCTGGCGTCAGAAGCGACCCGCGGCGGGGAATGGCAGAACGGGATCAAGCGGCTCTGGGAGGCGTCTCCCGGCCCGGAACTGCGGGCTTTTTTGGCGCCGTATTTGGAAGCTGTCGCCGCCGTCAATCCCGATGGGTCGCTCGGCACCTATCCCGGCTCGCCCGCTATCGCGCAGACGCTGTTGCGGGTGCAGGACCGCCTCATCGCTTGCGAAATAGAGCCGCGGACGGCCGGTGCACTCAAGGCCGCGCTGCGCGCTGACCGCCGCGCCAAGGCGCTCGCCATCGATGGCTGGACCGCGCTGCGCGCCTATGTGCCGCCGAAGGAGCGCCGCGGTCTTGTCCTGGTCGACCCGTCGTACGAAGAAAACGCCGATTTCAGCCGATTATCCAGTGAATTAGCGGTCGCACAGGGCAAATGGCCGAGCGGCATTTTTCTGCTCTGGTACCCGATCAAGGACCGCGCCGCGCCGGACGCGCTGGCGCGACGCTTGCGCAAGCACGCGCTGCCGAATGTCTTGCGCTGTGAGCTCATGCTAGGCCCGGCACAAGCCGATGCCGGCCTCGCCGGATCCGGTCTGATCCTGCTCAATCCGCCGTTCAGGCTCGATGCGCAATTGCGCGCGCTGCTGCCCGAACTGGGACGAATACTTTCCCCGGCGGCGGCCTGCCAGGTCGACTGGCTGGCCCGCGAAGGCTAGCCGAACGGTAACCGGCCACTTTTCCACAGACAAAATATGGTCTAGCCTTTGCGGGCTGGCTTAGACGTTCCGCCTCCTGTGGGGGGCCGGCGGAGTGGTACAAGCCGTCAGCGGCTTAAGCTCTTTGCCCGTGTGGATGTCCAGCCGACCTGTCGTGCCGTGGGGGCCGATGGCGAAGCAACCACGGGAAGGAGTTGCCCGATGGCAATGGGTGGTACCGTCAAGTTTTTCAACGGCGAGCGCGGTTACGGGTTCATCAAGCCCGATGACGGCGGTCGCGATGTGTTCGTGCACATCACCGCCGTTGAACGTGCAGGGTTGAAATCGTTGACCGAGGGACAACGGATCAACTACGACGTCGAACCTGACAAGAAGGGTAAGGGTCCGAAGGCGGTAAATCTCGTTATTACCGGCTAGGACGGCGCTGCGACGCCGCGTGGGAGCGTAGCGTCAATCAAACAATATAGTGCGGCCGCTCGGCCGACCGCTAATCTGTTGCGTTGCGCCGGTAACGCATCTTCAACACAACAATCCTGTGAAGGTACCGCGATGATGATTTTGCGTTCCTCGCCGTCTTCGCCGTTCGGCCGCAAGGTACGGATTGCGATCGCCGTGCTCGGTTTCGATAAGGACGTGAAGATCGAAGCTGCTGACACGACCGATGCCAACGACAGCGTGCGGCGGCAAAATCCGCTCGGCAAAATACCGGTGCTGCTCGCCGAGGACGGCAATGCGTATTACGACTCTCGCGTCATCCTCGAGTATCTCGACACCTTGGCCGGAGGCGGCAAGATCGTGCCGCGCGACGTTGCGATGCGGCTTGCGGCATTGCGATTGCAGGCGCTGTGTGATGGCATCCTCGATGCCTCCATCTTGACCGTTTACGAGTTCACGCTGGCGCAAGCCGGAAACGCACGATGCGAAATGGCTCGAGCACCAGGCCGGCAAGGTGATGCGCGGGTTAGCCACGCTCGAGGCCGCGCCGCCCCGGCTCGATGCTACGCCTGACATCGGGCAGATCACGCTCGCTTGCGTGCTCGGCTATCGCGACTTCCGTTTCGCCGGCGATTGGCGAAGCGCTCACCCGAAGCTCGTCGCGTGGCTGGATGATTTTGCCGCGCGCGTGCCGGCATTCGCGGCGACCAAGCCTGGCTGATTATGCGGGCGATCTTCCCCAATTGTGAGCGTCAGAACCCGTATCTGGCTCAAGAAATGCTTGTTGTGGAGAGGATCGCAGTCGCAATGCATGTTGCCGGCGCATCCATTATCATGGGGCGGCAATGCCGATTCTCAGCATCAGGCACGTCACGACATATCACTACAATCAGCCCGTCGCATTCGGTGAACACCGGATGATGCTGCGTCCACGCGACGACGATGATCAAAAGGTCATTGAAACGGAACTCGAAATTACGCCGAGGCCGACGCAACTTGCCTGGACGCGGGATAGCCTCGGCAATCACGTCGCGATCGCTTATTTTGCCGACCGCGCCCGCGAGCTTCGCTTTGTCAGCAGTGTCCGTCTCGACCATGCGCCTGCCGAGTTTCGCGCAACCGATATAAAGGATTTTGCCCGCATCTATCCGTTTACCTACGCGCCGGAAGATCGGCCAAGCCTTGACCGTTTCATGCAGCCGCTGTCTCCGCATCCCGCGATTGATCACTGGAGCGCTATGTTCTTCAGCAAAGATGGCACCGCCGACATTCACGATCTGCTGGGCAACATGACGCGGACCATCAGGCGGACTTTCAAGCACGTGTCGCGGCACGAGAAGGGTGTCCAGTCTCCCGTCTGCACGCTCAATCTCGGCAGCGGCAGTTGTCGTGATCTCGCCGTCCTCATGATAGCAGCGCTTCGCGCACGCGGAATTGCCGCGCGGTTCGTATCCGGGTATCTGCATTTGGCCGATGACGACGATGACGACGAATGCACTGCTGGCGGCAACACTCATGCCTGGGTCCAGGTCTTTGTTCCCGGTCCCGGCTGGGTCGACTTCGATCCATCGGGCGGCAGCGTGGGAAATGAAAACCTCATCCGCGTCGCGGTCGCGCATCACCCGTGCGAGGCTGTTCCTCTGCAAGGCACGTGGTTCGGCACCGCGGCGGATCATCTGGCCATGAAAGTCGCAGTGAAGGTCACTACGGCGACGGCGGGATTGTAGAGAGCGCTAATGTGAGCCCGCGTTAATGGCGGGTTTTGTTTCGCGGGATAATATCGGGACCAATGGTGCTGGCGGTTCGTCGGAAGACAGAGCCGGCACTTCGTCTGCCCAGACGCGAAATTCCGACAAGACTCCTGGCCCGAAGGTATGAGTTAGTGGCACGTCGGCGGCATCACGCCCCTGTGCGATGAGAATGCGCCCGACCCTGGCGGTATTGTTGCGCGGGTCGAATGTATGCCAGCGGCCGCCGAGGTAAACTTCGATCCACGCCGCAAAATCATTGGGCGGGTAAGGTGGCGGAAGACCAACGTCAGTCAGGTAGCCGGTACAATAGCGTGCCGGGATGTTTAAGCAGCGACAAAAAGTGATGGCAAGATGAGCGTAGTCACGGCACACCCCGTGGCGCTCCGCGTATGTTTCAAATGCCGTTCTGGTTGCACGGGAATGCTCGTAACCGAAGGTTATGTGGTTATGGACGAAGTCGCAGATGGCCTGCACCCGCGGCCAACCGAGCGGCATAGGGCCGAACAGGCGCCAAGCCTCGTCGGATAGGCGATCGGTCTCACAGTAACGGCTGCCCAACAAAAACAGGAGGACTTCCGCCGGCAGGTGCTGAACTTGGTGCTGCACGGCGTTCAGATCGATCGGGTCCGATATGCCGGAGTCACGAATGACGGCGTCCGTGCCAAGGCTGAAACGACCGGCAGGCGCTACGAGGCGACTGCACCAATTTCCGAAGCTGTCGCGGTAGCTTGCGACGGGAACCGGAGGATTCGTTATCAGATAATCAGGCCGCTCCAGTTCGGAGACACGCGAGAAATGCACGTTCAACGTCAGAATCATGGGCGTTGTTTGCGGAAACTCGAAGTTGAGCTCGCAACCGACACGGATACGCATGAGATATCCCATTGACTAAGCGGCGCTTCTCAGCCGCACGTGATTTATTGAATTAACGATGCGCCAAATGAGGCACCTCTCACGCCACCCGCCTGCCTTCCTTGATATCGATCGCTTTGCAGGAAGTGCAGACGAACATGAATTGTTCCTGACGTAATCCGTTTTTTGCGATCGTGCGGAAATGTCTCATGGTGTCGCCGCAGGCAGGACGCAGCAAGATCGGCGTCCTGTCGGATATAAGCGGCCGTCGTTCAACCACGGGGATTGAGTGCGTGTAGGCTGGCGTGTGCGACTCCACTGAACAGGCGGGAGCGCTACCGAACTCTCAGCCACCGACGCCTGGCACGGGGCCGTGCCAGCGGTGGATTATATGTAAGACTGATTAGAACAGTTGCGAGGGTGAGTTTTAGACAAAAGGCCCGGAATTTGGACAGCCCAACGGGTAACGTCCAAAAAAAGAGCCAGTGGCCTCTGTAAGGTGCTGAAAACAGCAATCGGTCGTATAGATTGCTCGCAAATCTCGTTTTTGGACGCCGCACCCTGAATCAAAAACCCCGGAGCTCGCGCTCCGGGGATTTGCGTAACGCAGTCGCGACGGCGATCAGAACCGATAGTTGACGCCGGCCCGAACGAGGTTGGTCGTGAACGACACGTTGTCTGTCACACTTGCGCCGCACGACACACCGCAATTGAACTTGCCAAGGTCGACGTAGAGATACTCGGCCTTCACCGTCCAGTTCTGCGCCACCGCGAATTCGAGGCCCGCGCCGATAGTCCACCCTGCCTGGGTGTTGGTGGCGCCGCCGAAGCCCGGCGTCGACGCCTTGATGTCGCCGAACGCGACGCCGCCCGTGACGAACGGCATGAAGCGGTCCGCCGCGTAGCCGAGCCGGCCGCGCACAGTCCCCAGCCAGTCGTCGCTGGTCTTACAGCCCGCCGGGCAAAAGTTGTTGGTGGTGCCGTTGAGGTCGGCCCAATCGATGTCGCCTTCGAGACCGACGACTGCTTGGCCGAATTGATAATTGTAGCCGAGCGTACCGCCGACCAGACCACCGGACGTATTGAAGCTGCCGGTAGAGTCCCAAGACGAACGGCCGAAACCGCCGCCGCCGTTCACGCCGATGTAGAACCCTGTCCAGCTATAGACCGGCGCCACCATTGGCGCCTTGTAGTAGGGCTGCGGGGCGGGACGCGCCATATCCGCTGCAACTGCACTTGCGGTCAGAGCAACAAGACCGACTAACGTGAGAAACGCACGCTTCATATCCGGAACCTCCGTTGGAATTCGTGCCGGGATAGTATTCGCAGGCCGCATTACGTCTAGTGCAGGGAAGACACAGTTGTTTTGTCTATGTGGTCAACAATGTGGCGAGAAATAATCAAGTAGAGCCACGATTAAAGAAAACTTTGTCTTAAGACCGGCGACAAGATGGTAAAAGAATAGCTAACGGAACTGAAGCCGGGCCGTAAGACATCATGGTACCGTTCGGCCCGCTGCGTCGCGGGCAACGGCGAAAATGGACGGTGAAAGCGGGCCGCAGCTTAGAAGTGATAGCTGAGGCCGAGCCGCACCAGGTTGGCCGCAAGTCCATTGTTGGCCCCGGTCAGCGAATAGCTGCGGTTGCTAAGATCGAGATAAAGCCACTCGGCCTTAGCCGACCAGTGCGGCGAGAATCCGACTTCAAGTCCGCCGCCCGCGACCAGGCCGAAACTGGTCCGGCTCTCGGACAGATTCCCCGGGGTTTGCACGGTGAGCTCGCCGTAGGCGAGGCCCGCTGTTCCATACAAAAGCGTATTGCCGATTGCGACGCCGGCGCGGCCGCGCAGCGTGCCGTACCAGGGATTGGAGAATTCCCACGGTGCGAATGTGTCGCCGGCGCCCGACACATCGAGATCGCCTTCGGCGCCGGCGACGAACTGACCGAATTGCCAGTTGTAACCGGCCTCGATACCGCCCTGCGCGCCGCTCGGGCGGGTTGGATTATTGCTGACTGTGCCCCATTCGTAGCCGATCTGGGCACCGAGGTATGGTCCGGCCCAGCTATAGGCGGAAAGCGTGGCGGGAGCAGTGTAATACCCGCGCGCCGGGAGGTCTGCGGCGAAAGCGGCACCGGTGATTGCCAGCGAAAAAGCTGCACCAAGAACGGTTCTCACACTGCCCTCTCCGAAGCATTGGGCTTTGCCTGCAAGGGCGCACAGCGCTTGGAATGACCATATGAAGATCGAAGTAAGGCTCGAAGGCCGACGTCGCGGCCTGTAGAATTTATCGCGATGTTGAAGTTAAGCGGTCCTAAACCGGTAAGCATTCCGCGATGACGTCGTTAAGAGACTCTCTACGGAAGCCCGGCAGCGCCGAGCGTGCGAACCGATGAGCGTGCCGAAAAAAGACATCGAACCCGAGGCAGAACTCGCCGAGGAAGATGACGAGCAGTCGCTGCCGCTTGCCGAGGAATCCGGCCAGGTGGAACTGCGCCTCGATGAGGACGAGAACTCGCTCGCCGCGGGCCGCGATGCCATCTTGCATTACGTCAAGCTCGCGCCGCCACGGCCCGGCGTCTATCGCATGATCGATGCGCGCGGCGACGTGCTCTATGTCGGCAAGGCGAAGAACATCAAGAAGCGCGTGGCCGCCTACGCCCGGCCTACCGGATTGGACACCCGCATCGAGCGTATGATCGCGGCAACGCGGAAGCTTGAATTCGTCGTCACCCGCACCGAGAGCGAGGCACTGCTGCTCGAGGCGAACCTGATCAAGCGGCTGCGACCGCGCTTCAATGTCACGCTGCGCGACGACAAATCGTTTCCTTACATCATCATCTCATCCGATCATTGGGCGCCGCAGATTCTCAAACACCGCGGCGCACGTTCACGGCCGGGGCATTATTACGGGCCGTTCGCTTCGGTGTGGGCCGTCAATCGCACCATCAATGCCTTGCAGCGTGCATTCCTGCTGCGCTCGTGCAGCGATCCGTTCTTCGAAAGCCGCACGCGGCCGTGCCTGCTGTATCAGATCAAGCGCTGCTCCGGCCCCTGCACCAAGGAGATCGACTTTCCCGATTATTCCGAACTGGTGCGCGAGGCCAATGCGTTCCTGTCCGGTCGCTCGAAGGCGGTCAAGGAGGAGCTTGCCGCGGAAATGGAAAAGGCGTCATCGGCCACCGACTTCGAGCGTGCCGCGATCTATCGCGACCGTCTGGCTGCGCTCTCGGCGGTTCAATCGCATCAGGGTGTCAATCCGCGCGGCGTCGAGGAAGCCGACGTCTTTGCCGTTCATCAGCAGGGCGGCTTTTCCTGCGTCGAGGTGTTCTTTTTCCGCACCGGACAGAACTGGGGCAACCGCGCCTATTTTCCGCGGGCCGACCGCTCGCTGGCGCCGGGAGAAATCCTCTCCGCGTTCCTGGCGCAGTTCTACGACGATAAGCCGCCGCCGCGCCTGATCCTGATCTCGCATCAGATCGCCGACCGGGCACTGCTTGCCGAGGCGCTGTCCACCAAGAGCGGCCACAAGATCGAGATTTCGGTGCCGCAGCGCGGCGAGAAGAAAGACCTGATCGCGCACGCGCTCGCCAATGCCCGCGAGGCTCTGGGCCGCAAGCTGGCCGAGACCTCATCGCAGCAGAAATTGCTGCGGGCGTTGGCTGAGACATTTGCCCTGCCGCGGCCGCCGCGGCGCATCGAGGTTTACGACAACAGCCATATCCAGGGCACGAACGCAGTCGGTGCCATGATCGTCGCCGGGCCCGAGGGTTTCCGCAAAAAGGATTATCGCAAATTCAACATCCGCTCCGCGGACCTCACCCCCGGCGACGATTTCGGCATGATGCGCGAAGTATTGCAGCGACGCTTCAAACGGCTCATCGCCGAAGCGCCGCGGCCATCCTCGGCAGATCTTGCTCTGGCCGCCGCCGCTGTGCCGGACGGCGCCGTCCCGCCGGGAGAGACGGCAATCTTCCAACCGGAAGAAGAGGGCAACGAATCACCGTGGCCGGATCTCGTGCTGATTGATGGCGGGCTGGGCCAGCTCAATGCCGCGCGCGAGGTACTGGCCGGCCTTGGTATCGATGTCCCGCTCGCCGGCATCGCCAAGGGGCCGGACCGCGATGCCGGCCGCGAAACCTTCTTCCTCCCCGGCCGCGACTCGTTCAAGCTGCCGCCGCGCGATCCGGTACTGTACTTCGTGCAGCGGTTGCGTGATGAAGCCCATCGCTTTGCCATCGGCTCGCATCGGACGCGGCGAACCAAGGATTTGCGCGAGGCCGGGTTGCAGGAGATCGCCGGCATCGGCCCAACGCGAAAGCGGGCCCTGCTTTTGCATTTTGGCACGCTCAAGGCGATCGAGCGCGCCTCGGTCACGGATCTGATGCAGGTCGATGGCGTCAGCGCCGAGACGGCGCGGCGCATATATGAGTTTTTCCACGAAGGGGCGGCGTAATGTCCCGGACTACGGCAGTGGCAATGGAATCGGCTCCCGCGACGACCTTTGCTGCCGGTGGCGGGGCGCTGGCGGGCGCGCCCTGATATACAGGCTTTGGGTCTCGCGGTCGTCATGCGGCGGCGCTATGGTGCATCCATGAACTCGACGGCCACGACGACACCCGGTCGGCCGCGCGCTCGCCCGTTCGCGCTCCCCAACCTGTTGACCTATGGCCGCATCGCCGCGGTTCCGGTCGTGGTCGGCTGCATGTTCTGGCAGAACATCCTGCATGGCGGATTGTGGTTGCGCTGGACCGCGCTTGTCATCTTTATCGCCGCCGGCGTGTCGGATTTTCTCGACGGGTATTTTGCCCGCATCTGGGGGCAGCAATCGTCACTCGGCCGCATGCTCGATCCCATCGCCGACAAGCTCCTGGTCTCGTCGTGCCTGTTGATGCTCGCCGCCGAGAATACGATTCACGGTTGGGCGCTGTTCGCCGCCGTGGTCATCCTATGCCGCGAAATTCTGGTGTCGGGCTTGCGCGAATATCTGGCGGAGTTGCGCGTCAGCGTGCCGGTAAGCCGGCTCGCCAAGTGGAAGACCACGTTGCAACTCATCGCCGTCGGATTTCTGATTTGCGGTGAAGCGGGCGACGCCATCGTTCCGGTGGTCACTCGCGTCGGTATCACGCTGCTTTGGCTTTCGGCGCTGCTTACCCTCTATACCGGATGGGACTATTTACAGGCCGGGGTGCATCACCTGACCCGGGAGGATGCGTGAAGGTCCGCTATTTTGCCTGGGTGCGCGAACGCATCGGCAAGGCGGAGGAGGACGTCGAAATTCCCGCCACGATTGCCACCGTCGGCGAGCTCGTGGCCTGGCTCGCGCAAAGAGGCGAGGGTTATGCGTACGCATTCGAGAATCCCAAAGTGATCCGCACGGCGATCGATAAGAACCATGTCCGCGCCGATGCGCGAATCGAAGGCGCGAGCGAAATCGCGTTCTTTCCGCCGATGACCGGGGGCTGATGGTTGGCTGAGCGGTGGCTGAGATGACGACGACCATCCGCCTGCAAAGCGAGGTTTTCGACGCTGCCGCCGAAGCAGCGGCGCTGACGCGCGGCCGCACCGATATCGGCGCGGTGGTGACCTTCTCCGGCATCTGCCGCGCCGACGAAAACGGGGAGCCGATCGCGGCGCTGACGCTGGAACATTATCCCGGCATGGCCGAAGCCGAGATCGCCCGGCACGTCGAGGAGGCGCAAACGCGCTGGCCGCTCCTTGGCGTCACCGTGATCCACCGCTATGGCAGGATCGCGCCGGGCGAGGTCATTGTGCTCGTGGTCACGGCATCGAGCCATCGTGAAGCCGCCTTTGCCGCGGCGTCGTTTCTGATGGATTATCTGAAAACGCGCGCGCCGTTCTGGAAACAGGTCGAGAAGGGCTTGAACAAAACTCTGATCGAGAAGACTTGGGTCGATGCCAAGGCCGCCGACGACGCCGCAGCCGAACGCTGGTCGGCGCCGCGGCCGCGGCGCTAAGCTGCCGCCGCTTTGCCCTTCGGCTGTACCGTGGCGGTGTAGTCGGCCATCAGTTGCTGGGTGATCCGGCCGGGCGTGAATTTCCAGTCGGCGATTTCGGAGACCGCGGTTACTTCGGCCGCGGTTCCGGTAATGAAGCACTCGGAAAAGCCGGATAGTTCTTCGGGCATGATGCGCCGCTCGATCACTTCGATACCGCTTTGCTTGGCCAGATCGAGCACGGTCGCCCGGGTGATGCCGGCGAGGAAGCAATCAGCGATAGGCGTGTGGATCTTGCCGTCCTTGATGAAGAAGATATTGGCCCCGGTGCATTCGGCAACCCGGCCTTGCCAGTCGAGCATCATGGCGTCGGCATAGCCGCGCTGTTCGGCACGGTGTTTCGAGATCGTGCAGATCATGTAGAGGCCGGCGGCCTTGGCAAGGCACGGCGCCGTCTTCGGGTCAGGGCGCCGATAATCCGCGAGATCGAGTTTGATTCCTTTCAGTCGCTGCGCCGGGTCGAAATAGCTCGGCCATTCCCAGGTAGCGATGGCGAGGTGGATTTTATTGCTTTGCGCAGAGACGCCGAGCGCCTCGGAGCCGCGCCAGGCAATCGGGCGGACGTAGGCGTCTTTCTGATGGTTGGTGTCGAGCACGAGCTGCTTTGCGGCATCGATCTCCGCCACCGAGTAGGGAATTTCGAAATCCAGGACTTGCGCCGAGCGTTTGAGCCGTTCGGAGTGCTTCGTACCCTCGAAAATCACGCCGCCATACGCACGCTCGCCCTCGAACACGGCGCTCGCATAATGGAGTCCATGCGTCAGTACGCTGATCTTGCAGTCAGCCGTCGGGATGAGCTTGCCATCAAACCAGATGGCGTCCGGCCGTTCATCGAAGGGCACTGCCATGGCATTGCCTCCCTTACATAATTTCTTTCCCGACCAGAAGCCGGTCCCCGCGGGGAAAGCTTCGGCTTTTGCGTCGGGGCGGGACTCCCGGTAAGGTCGCAACCGCTCCATGAGAGCGATCTTCCCGGCCCCATGCCATGTTAAAGCCGGAGAGGCGCAACGGCGATGCGACCCTTGCGCCATCGGCTACAAGCCAGCATGGGCTAACAAGCCACCATGGGTTAACAAGCAAAGCGAAATATGTCAATACTACTGACCTAAATGGTTGACGTCAGCATCACCAGCACCAGAAATTCCAGAAACGCCGCCGCGGCGGACGACCTGCCAACGGCGGCCGAGCCGTGCTGGGATATTATCGAGCTTCTGTTCTTTGCGTACCGCGATTTCGTTGGCGATCCCGACGAGGTGCTGGCGCGGCTCGGCTTCGGCCGCGCCCACCATCGCGTGTTGCACTTCGTCAACCGTAGTCCCGGCATTAAGGTTGCCGACCTGCTCGTTATCCTGAAAATCACCAAGCAGTCGCTCGGGCGCGTGCTCAAGCAGCTCATCGACGAGGGTTATGTCGTGCAGCGCGAGGGCGCCCAGGATCGCCGTCAGCGGCTGCTTTTTGCCAGCCCGGCGGGCGAGGCACTGGCATTGCAGCTTGCCGGCCTGCAAACCGCGCGCATCATGCGCGTGCTCGGCGAGCTCGGCCCCCGTGCACACGATGCGGCGCGGCGTTTTCTTGCCGGCATGATCAATGCCGAGGATCGCGATCACGTCTTGCGCTTGATCGCCGATGCCGACCGGGCGCGGCCACGTAGCCGCGATAACGGCTCATGACGGAGCCCTCCGCAACGCCATCCGACGACGCGCCGCACCTGCTCGTCGTCGACGACGACCGTCGCATTCGCGCGCTGCTGTTGCGCTTCCTGGTCGCCGAGGGATATCGCGTCTCGACCGCCGAGTCGGCGCGCGAAGCCAGAGCCAAGCTCGAAGGACTGAAATTCGATTTGTTGATCCTCGACGTCATGATGCCGGGTGAGAACGGTTTCGACCTGGTACGCGCGATCCGTTCGGGCTCGACGGTGCCGATCCTGATGCTGACGGCGCGCGACGAGAAGGAAAGCCGGATTATGGGACTTGAGATCGGCGCCGACGATTATCTGGCAAAGCCATTCGAACCGCGAGAACTGTCGCTGCGCATCGCCAATATCCTCAAGCGCGCCCGGCCGCCGGTCGACGCGCCCGTGGAATCGGTGCGCTTCGGCCAATTCGTGTTTCATCTTGCGAGCGGCGAGTTGCGCCGCGGCGACGAGGCCATCCGCCTGACCGACCGCGAACGTGAGATGCTCCGGGTACTCACCAGCAGTGCCGGCGAGACCGTGCCGCGCCAAGCGCTTGCCGGCAACGGCGACGCGGTCGGCGAGCGCACCGTGGATGTCCAGGTCAACAGGCTGCGCCGCAAAATCGAGCGCGATCCGGGCAATCCGCTTATCGTTCAGACTGTGCGTGGCGTAGGATACCGGCTCGTGCCGGCGCTTTAGAGCATGATCCCGAAAAGTGGAGGCCGGATTTCGGACAAGATCATGCTCAAACGAAAAATCTAAAGCGCCCCATGGCCAGTTTCGACGACGGCATCGGACGATTGCGTGTCGCGGCAGGGCACGTGGTGACGGCTGCAAATGCGGTCGCCCGTACCGCCGCATACGTCACCGGGCCGTGGGATCGTTTCGGGCGCTGGTTGCGATCGGTGATGCCAACGGGTCTTTACGCCCGGGCGCTGCTGATCGTCATCATTCCGATGGTGGTGCTGCAATCGGTTGTCGCCTTTTTGTTCATTGAGCGGCAATCGAGCGTCGTCAATTATTATCTGTCTTCAGCGGTCACGCAGGAGATCGCCGCGCTGATCGACGTTTACAAGACCTATCCGCAAGGGGCCAATCGGGCACAATTGCGCCGCATCGCCCAGGAGCGGCTCGGTCTCGTGGTCGATTTCCTTCCGGACGCGGACTTGCCGCCGCCTGGCCCAAAGCCGTTTTTCTCACAGCTCGACGAGACGCTGTCGGACGAAATCCGCAAAGAGGTCGGCCTGCCGTTCTGGATCGACACGGTCGGTCGCTCTTCTATCGTCGAGATTCGCATCAAGCTCGACGACACGATCATGCGCGTCTTTGCGCCGCGCGCCGTCGCCTATAATTACAATGCGTGGGTGTTCCTGTTGTGGATGGTGCTGATCTCCCTGGTCGTGCTGACCGTTGCGATTTTGTTCCTCCGCAACCAGATCAAGCCGATCGTCCGGCTTGCAGATGCTGCGGAAGCGTTCGGCAAGGGCCGCGACGCGCCGAACTTCCGGCCGCGGGGCGCGCGCGAGGTGCGCCGCGCGGCGGCAGCCTTCATGGAGATGAAGGTCCGCATCGAGCGCGCGATCGAGCAGCGCACGACCATGCTGGCCGGGGTGTCGCATGACCTGCGCACGATACTCACCCGTTTCAAGCTCGAGCTCGCTCTGCTTGGCAATAGCCAGGAGCTCGAGGCGATCAAGAAGGATGTCGACGAGATGGCGGGGATGCTCGAAGCGTACCTGGCATTCGCCCGGGGCGATACCGGCGAGCAGTCGGCACCGACCGATATCGGCATGCTGCTCGAGGATCTCAGGCTTGACGCCGAGCGCCATGGCCATCATGCCACGGTCGCCTTCCACGGTCCGCCCGAGGTGACGGTGCGGCCGGCCGCGTTCAAGCGCTGCATCTACAATCTGGTGTCCAATGCCGCGCGGTTCGCCGTCAACGTGGCGATTACCGGCCATCGCGATCATCGCTGGCTTACCGTCACGGTTGACGACGACGGCCCCGGCATCCCGCAGCAGTTGCGCGAGGACGTCTTCAAGCCGTTTCTCCGGCTCGACGACGCGCGCAATCAGGATGAGGGCGGTACCGGGCTTGGCTTGGCAATCGCACGCGATATTGCCCGCTCCCACGGCGGGGAGATCACGCTTGGCAACAGCCCGATTGGCGGATTGCGGGCGACAGTGAAGGTGCCGGTCTGAACGCGTCATGTCGGACCGTCGACGAGCGTTCCGGCCGCGAGATTTTCCCACAAGCAGCGCGCTGCGGCCTTGATTTTGCGATCCGTTCTCGCCATTTCCGATCCAACAAAAATCCGCGATCAGGGAGCCGTCATGACGATGACTGAGGACGATAGAGCGGCCAGCCAGCCATTTCAGGCCGACGTCGCAAAACTCCTGCACCTGATGGTGCACTCGGTCTATTCGGACAAGACGGTATTTTTGCGCGAACTGATCGCCAACGCCGCCGACGCCTGCGAGCGGCTCCGTTACGAAGCAATCGCCGAGCCGAAATTGCTGGGCGACGACGTCAAGCCGCGCATTACGCTGATCGCCGATGCAGAGGGCCGCCGCCTGACTGTCGAGGACAACGGCATAGGCATGAGCCGTGACGAAATGGCCGAGGCGCTCGGCACCATCGCACGCTCGGGCACCAAAGCCTTTATCGATCACATCGAGGCGGCGCAGGCAGGCAAGGATGCCGACGAGACCGCGTTGATCGGGCGGTTCGGCGTCGGTTTCTATTCGGCATTCATGGTTGCGGACCGGGTCGATGTGATGTCGCGCCGTGCCGGAGCGGACGAGGCCTGGCTCTGGTCCTCGGACGGCAAGGGCACCTTCTCGATTTCACCGCTGGCGCCAGGTGAAGCACCGGCGCGTGGTACCCGCGTCGTGCTGCATCTCATGGACGACGCCAAGACCTATACCGAGCGATCCACGATCGAGCGGCTTGTTAAGGCGCAATCCGGCCACGTGCCGGTACCGATTTCGATCGTGGAGAATACGGGCGCGGCGGCGGAGATCAGCGACGGCGCGGCGTTGTGGGCCAAGCCGAAGTCCGAGATAACGGCCGCAGATTACACGGATTTCTATCGCAGCATCGCCGGGCAGTTCGACGAGCCGGCGGCGACTATCCATTACCGCGCCGAGGGTCGGCAGGATTACACGACGCTGCTGTTCATTCCCGGCGCGCGGCCGTTCGACCTGTTCGATCCCGATCGCAAAGGCCGTATCAAGCTTTACGTCAAGCGCGTGTTCATCACCGATGATGCGGACATCCTGCCGCGCTATCTGCGCTTCGTGCGCGGCCTTGTCGATAGTGCCGATTTGCCGCTCAATGTATCGCGTGAAAAAATTCAGGAGAGCCCGCTGCTTGCCGCGATCAGGAAGGGCGTGACCAGCCGCGTCATGTCCGAACTGGAGCGAATTGCCGAAAAGGAGCCGCAGACTTTCACCAAAATCTGGGAGACCTTCGGTGCCGTTCTCAAGGAAGGCATCTACGAGGATTTCGAGCGCCGCGATGCACTGCTCGCGCTGGGCCGGTTCAAGACGACCGCCTCCGGCGGCGACACGTCGGCTTCCTGGCGCTCGCTGAAAGACTATGTCGGCGCGATGAAGACCAACCAAACAGCTATCTACTACCTCGCCGGCGACGACCTGGCGCGGCTCGAAACTTCGCCGCATCTCGAGGGGTTTCGCGCCCGCGGCGTTGAAGTTTTGCTATTGCCCGATCCGGTCGACAGCTTTTGGGTCATGCCCGGTGTCGGCTTCGAGGGCAAGCCGTTCAAATCGGTGACGCAGGGTGCGGCTGATCTCGCGCTCATTGCGCGCACCGATGCCAAGGATGAAGCGGCGACAGGCGTTTCGGATTCAGTCAAAGATTTTCTCGCCTTCGTTAAAACGACGCTCGGCGAAGCGGTGGCGGACGTGCGTGCCTCGGATCGGCTCACCGACAGTGCGGTGTGCCTGGTCGCCCCGGATTTCGGTCCCGACCGCGCGCTGGAACGCATTCTCGCCGGCTCTGGCCGGCTGAGTTCGGCCTCGAAGCCGATCCTCGAGGTCAATCCGCGACACGAGACCGTGGTCGCGCTCGCGGCGCTAGGCGACGCCGAACAGACGTTCAAGCAGGACGCCGTGCATTTGTTGCTCGACGAGGCGAGGGTGCTCGACGGCGAGCGGCCGACAGACGCGCGATTGTTTTCAAACCGGCTTGGCCGGGTGCTGGAGCGAAGTCTCGGGAAGGGCGCCGGTTAGAGCATGATTCCGAAAAGTGGTTATCGGTTTTCGGAACAGATCAAGCTCAATAAAATTGCTAGGGCGTTGTCGCTTCTGATTTTATCAGAACCGGTAACGCCCCAGCCGTCCAGTTATTCCGCCGGCGTTGCGGGAACCTGATGTGGCCGCAAATCCGCGGGTATATCCACCGGCGCGTTTTCGTCGGCGGGCTCGAGATCGGCCTTGGCGCCCTTGAGCCGGAAGTAGATCTGCGAGCCGATCAGGATCGCGCATAGCGCGATGAAGACAGCGCTGATCGGCCGTTCGACGAAGACTCCGATATCGCCGCGCGAGATCAGCATGGCGCGGCGGAAATTTTCTTCAAACCGCGGTCCGAGCACAAAGCCGAGCAGGATAGGTGCCGGGTGGAAGCCAAGCCGCAGCAGCACGTACCCCATCAGGCCGATGAACACGACCTCGCCGACCTGGAAGAAGTCGTTGTTGGCCGCGTAGACACCAATGCAGACGAAGAACATCGCGCTCGGATAGAGATACTTGTACGGGATCGCCAGCATCTTCACCCAGATGCCGATCAGCGGCACGTTGAGCAGCACCAGCATGATGTTGCCGATCCAGAAACTGGCGACCAGTCCCCAGAAAATGTCGGGATGCTGCGTAATCAGTTGCGGCCCGGGCACGATGCCCTGGATCATCAGGGCGCCAAGGAGGAGCGCCATCACCGCGTCGCCCGGAATGCCGAGGCTCATGGTCGGAATGAAGTCGCCCTGGACCGACGAATGGGTCGCCGCCTCCGGGCACACCACGCCTTCGATCAGGCCGGTGCCGAACAGCTCGGGATGCTTGGAGATCTTCTTTTCCGTCGCGTAGGCGACGAAAGACGCGATGGTCGGGCCAGTGCCTGGAATGAGCGCGCAAAGGCTGCCGATGATCGTGCCGCGCCACATCGGGAAGAACGCCCGTTTCATGTCGGCCTTGGTCGGCCGCATGTCCTTGAATGTGACGTTGGTATATCTGGTGTTGATCGGCGCAACCTGATTGACGCTGCTCATAAACTCGGCGAGGCCGAATAGGCCGAGCGCCAGCGCAATCAGCTCGACACCGTCGTCGAGCTCGGTCATGCCGAACGTGTAGCGTTCCGAACCGGTCTCAAGATCGGTACCGACCGAGCCGAGGAACAGCCCCAGCACGGTCATAGCTACGCCCTTGATCGGCGAGCCGCGCGCCAGCGTCGAGCCTGCCAACAGGCCGAGCAGCATTAGCGAGCAGACTTCCGCTGGTCCGAATTGCAATGCCGCCCTCACCAACAGCGGTGAAAGGAAAATCATTTCGGTTATGCCCCAGGACGCGCCGACAAACGACGCAAACACAGTAAGGCCGAGCGCGACACCGCCGCGGCCCTGTTTGGTCATTGGGAAGCCGTCCAGACAGGTCACAGCGTGCGGTGGATGACACGGCAAATTCAGCAGAATCGAGCAGATCGCGCCACCGTATTGCGCGCCGTACATGACGCCGCCCAGCATCAGGATGGCGGCAACCGGTTTCATGCCGAATGTCAGCGGCAGCAGGATCGAGATGGTGGCCAGTGGGCCCATGCCCGGCAGCACGCCGACCATGTTGCCGACCAGCACGCCGACAAAGCACCACATCAGATTGTGCGGCTCGAGCGCGACGCCGAAGCCGTACCAAAGGCTCGCAAGTGAGGTGGCAATCACAGGCTACCCCTCCAAGTGAAAATGGGCATTGGAACCTGCAGAAAATACGAAAACAGCGTGACGCCGAAGATGGTCACGACTGTGGAAAGAACGACCGTACTTTTCCAGGTCGCGGTTTTGTCGCCCAGCGCTGCGATGAAGACGCAGGAGAAGGTCGCAGGCGCCATTCCAAAGTAGTGCCCGAAGAAAATGAAAAACACCGGGCTCATCAGGATGCAGAACCAAGCCCACCATTGCGGGCTTGCTGGCAGGATACTTTGATCGCCGTCGCCCTCTGCCGGCGCCAGCGCAACAGCGGCAATCGCAATGCCGAGCAGGACCATAATCACCCCGAGCGCCGTCGGCAGGAAGCCCGGGCCCATATGCATGAGAGTGCCTGCCCGGTAGGTCGCGCCCTTGAGCGCGATGCCGAGGCCGATCAGGGCCATCAAGCCGCCGGCGTAAAAGTCGCGCTTGCGCACGAGGTCGCGGAGGTGGCTGGTCAAAGGCTGCAACTCATTCCTCCCGGCCGTCTTTGCGGCCATTGTGGGTTCTCGCCTTGGCTCTCGCCCAACTTCTTGGGAACAACGACTACCTTAAAAGCCGGAAATTCCTGCAGCGACGCGGTGTCGCGGCCTCTCGTGTCGTCCCCATTTGCCGCGCGGGCCTCGCGCTCGTGAGCTTGCCGTCGTCTAACGCTCGACGATATATGGGGGCCGCGTCGCGCGCAACTGCCATGTCGAATGGCATGGCTCGGCCAGATGCGCCTTGTGGTTGTAAAACGGGATCAACCGGTCCAGCGCGCCGTTGGCTTTTCAGGCGGTGCGGAAGGCGGTGCGGCTGTCGACACCTTCGAAGCGGGCGGGTGAAGGTCGAATAGCCGATTGTGATGTCGCCGGCCGTCGCTGCGCGACGATCCGGAGCGACGTTTAATGAAAGTCACGGCTCTTGATCGGCATCCAGGAGCCTTCCGCATGCGACGGACATGCCGGCGCCGGTAAAAAAAGGTCGCCGTCACGCAGTGCCGGCAGTTCCGCGGAAAGATCGAAGAAACTCTCCGCAACCACATGGATGACGAGGCCGGCGCGTTGCAGGCGTCCGCGCACGGCGAGGAAGCGCGCCGTCATCACGGTGCGGCGGTTGTTCGCAAAAACCTTCGGCCAGACGATGATGTTGGCGGTGTCGGTTTCGTCCTCGATCGTCATGAACACGACGCCCTTCGATGTGCCCGGCCGCTGCCGTACCAGAACGAGGCCGGATACGGTGACGGTTTCGTTCTGCTTCATGCTCTCATTGCGCAGCTCCATATTGCGGATCGCGCCGAGCGCGGTGAGGCGGTCGCGGAAGAAGCGTACCGGATGCTCCTTCAATGACAGGCCGGTCGCGACGTAATCTTCCACGACATGCTCGCTGAGCGGCATTGCCGGCAGCGCGACGGCTTCTTCGGCGAATAGCTCGTCGCTCAAGTGCGGCGCCAGCAGCGGCAGCGGGTCTTCCATTTTGACGTTGGCGGTGCGGCGCGCCGTGCTGATGCCGATGACGTCGAGCCGTCGCGCCACCCATAACGCGGCGCGCCGGTCGAGGTTGAGCGAGCGGAACGCATCGGCGTCGGCGAGCCGCTCGATGGTGAAACGCGAAACGCCGGCGATCGCCGCAAGCCGTTCGATCGAGGTAAAACGATTGCCACGCGCAGCAATCAGTTTTTCCAGTTCCTTTTCGGCAAGGCCGCCGATCAGGCGAAAGCCGAGCCGCACCGCGTGCTTGCCATCCGCGCCCTGCTCCAGCGTGCAGTCCCAGGCGCTGAAGTTCACATCCGCGGCTAGGACCTCGACCCCGTGCTGGCGCGCATCGCGCACGAGCTGCGCCGGCTGGTAAAAACCCATCGGCTGGCTGTTGAGGATGGCAGTGCAGAACACGTCCGGATAATGGCATTTGATCCACGCCGAAGCGTAGACCAGAAGCGCGAAGCTCGCCGCGTGACTCTCGGGAAAGCCGTATTCGCCAAAACCCTTGATCTGGTCAAAGCAGCGTTCTGCAAAAGCGCGTTCATAACCGCGGCGCACCATGCCGTTGATGAATTTATCCTCAAAGCGATGAACGGTGCCGTTGTGACGAAAGGTCGCCATGGCTCGGCGGAGACCGTCGGCTTCATCCGCAGTGAATTTTGCTGCGTCGATGGCGATCTGCATCGCCTGCTCCTGAAACAGGGGCACGCCTAATGTTCTTTTCAGGATGTTTTCTAGCTCGTTAGCAGGCCCTTCCGTGGGATCGGGCGCCGGATAATTTTCAGGATCAATTTTGTCGCGCCGGCGTAGATAAGGATGCACCATGTCGCCCTGGATCGGACCCGGTCGTACGATCGCGACTTCAATAACAAGATCGTAGTAGCGTTCTGGTTTGAGCCGCGGCAGCATCGACATTTGCGCGCGGCTTTCGACCTGGAATACGCCGACGGAATCGGCGCGCGACAGCATTTCATAAACAGCGGGCGCGTCATCAGTGCCGTCCTTGGGAATGCCCGCAAGCGAATAGTCCTTGCCATAGTGTATCTTCAGAAGATCAAGCCCGCGCCGCAGACAGCTCAACATGCCGAGCGCGAGCACGTCGACCTTCATCAGGCCGACCGTATCGATGTCGTCCTTGTCCCATTCGATGAAAGTGCGATCTGCCATGGTGGCATGACCGATCGGCACCGTTTCGTCGAGCCGCCCGCGCGTGAGCACGAAGCCGCCGACATGCTGAGATAGATGCCGCGGAAAGCCGGTCAAATCATTAGCAAGGGAGACGGCCTGCTTGATTGCCGGGTTGGCGGGATCGAGACCGGCTTGGCGGATGTATTCGTCCGGCAATTCGTCGCCGTGCCCCCAGATCGTCTTGGCCAGCGCCGCGGTGACGTCTTCGGTCAGGCCCATCGCCTTGCCGACCTCGCGGATGGCGCGACGGGAGCGGTAATGGATAACGGTGGCGCAGATCGCCGCGCGATGACGGCCGTAGCGTTCATAAATGTACTGGATCACCTCTTCGCGCCGCTCGTGCTCGAAGTCGACGTCGATGTCGGGCGGCTCGTTGCGATTTTTCGAGATAAAACGGGCAAACAGAAGCTTGCTCTCATTTGGATTGACCTCGGTGATGCCGAGGCAATAGCAAACCGCGCTGTTCGCTGCCGATCCGCGGCCCTGACAAAGAATCTTCAGCTCTTTACGTGCGTGGTCGACGACGTCGTGAACGGTGAGGAAGTAACGAGCGTAATCGAGCGAGGCAATGAGCGCCAATTCCTCTTTCAGCCGTTTTGTAACATCCTCCGGAATACCATTCGGAAGCTGATCTTGCGGATAGCGTTCCGCCGCGCCAGCCCAGGTCAGATCCTCAAGGTGCTGCTGCGCAGTCTTGCCGGGCGGCACCGGTTCATCGGGATATTCGTATTCCAGCTCACCGAGCGAAAAGGTACAGGCTTCCGCGATCTTGACTGTGCGGGCGATGGCATCGGGAAAATTTCTGAACAGCCGTGCCATTTCCTCGGGCGGCTTGATGTGGCGCTCGGCATTGACGTTGAGCCGGAAGCCGGCCTCGGTGATGGTGCACTTCTCGCGGATGCAGGTGACGACGTCGGCAAGTATCCGGCGTTCAGGCACGTGATAGAGCACATCGTTGACGGCAACGAGCGGCGCGCCGAGTTGCTTACCGAGTTCATTCAACAACGCAAGCCGACGCGGCTCGTCGCCACGATGGTAATGCACGCCGGCGAGGTATGTGCGGCCGGGCGCGGCGCGGACCAAGTTGGAGAGATATTCGCCGAAACTTCCGCCATTCTGAGGTGCACGCGCGTAGCGCTGGCCTCGAAGGATGCCGGCCGAGGCGTTGGGGCCGTCGTCCTTCGAGGCTCGCTTCGCTCGCACCTCAGGATGACGGTCAAACAGCTTTAACGGCGGCAGGGCGATAAAAATCTGGCCTTCGCTTGCGGAAAGAATGCTGTCGAAAGTGAGATGACATTCGCCTTTGCCGAACTTGTTGAGCCTTGCGGTTGCTGGCGGTGAGCAAGCGGCAGAGGCGGCCGTATGCTTCGCGATCCGTTGGATAGGTCAGCACCTCAAAGCCGTCGAGGGTGACAAGCCGCGTGCCGACAAGAAATTTGATGTTGCTCGTCTTTAGCCTCGGCGATAGGCCCGCACCACGCCGGCAAAAGAGTTGCGGTCGGTAATACCGACAGCCGTCAGCCCGAGTTGCAATGGCGGTTTCGACCATCTCCTCCGGATGTGAAGCGCCGCGCAGGAAGGAAAAATTCGTCGTGACGGCTAGCTCGGCATACGCAGTCATCGGTGTACTCACGCAAACAGCCCGTGCACGAACCAGCGCGCCTGTGTCGTCTCGCGGTCGTAGATGCCTTCACGATAAAGCCAGAAGCGTTGGCCGCCTGAATCCTCGACCAGATAGTAATCGCGCGTTGGGCCCCCTCCCTTTCCCTCCCCCGCAAGCGGGGGAGGGTGGGGTGGGGGCGCCCGCCACCATTCGCCGGCGACGCGTTCGGGTCCCTGCGCGCCTTTGACCTCGTGGGTGACGCCGCGCCAGTAAAATCGCCGCGGCGGACCATCGGGCACGAGCGCCGTCACTTTGGCCGGTTCGGCGCGCGGCAACAGCAGGAGCGGGCGCGGCTGCTCCATTGCCGGCCATGCGGAAGCTTCGCCATTCAGCGGCGGCAGAATTTCGGCGCGTTCGGGAATGTGGCTTGCGACCGGCTCGAAGCGCCGCACGCTTTGCGGGCCGAGCCGCTGGCGCAGTGCATCGATCAGCGCCGCGCATCGTTCGGTGCGGTCGTCATCTTCGCCGGCCGGGGTGAATTCCGTCTGCTGCGCCGGCATCGGCTCGGCCTGGGTAATGGCAAGACCGATCGTTTCAAAGCCGAAGCCGGCCTCGTTTGCCGCCGCCAGCGCCTCGAGTTTCAAGTCGATGAGTCGCGCCACGTGGTCGACGCTGCGTGTCGGTAGCGTCAGCGCGATGTCGATGGCCTCGACCGCTCCGTCGACATTATAGAGACACAACCGCAATCGCCGTGCGCCGACGTCGTCACGGGCAAGCACATGGGTCAGCGTTCCCATCAGCCGCTTGGCGTAAGCAATGATCGCCTGCTGGGTGAAGACCGGCTCAATCAGATAACGCAGTGCGTGATAGACCGGCGGCGCGATAATGGGGACGAGCGGCTCGTCGACACGGCCGAGCACCTGATCGATGCGCCGTAACAGCGCGATCGGAAATCGCGCGGCAAACGGTGCGCGCGGCTTATCGAGCAGCGCGCCGACGGTTTTGAAACCGAGCCGGCGCAGCGTGGCGCGGGTTTCCGGCGCAAGCCGTAATGCCGCGATCGGTAAAGGTGACAGCGCGACGGCTTCTTCACCTGAAGGCAAGACAAATAAAGGGGAGCGCTGGAAACGCGATAACGCCCAGGCGGCGCCTGCGGTATCGGCAACGGCGATCCGTGCGGGGAGGCCGAAATTTTTCTCAAGCCGCGCGGCAAGATCGGCGATGAGCTTTTCTTCGCCGCCGAACAGATGGCTTGCGCCTTCGATATCGAGGAAAAAGCCGTCGGCGCCATTGTCTTCGCTCCATGGCGAAGCGGTCGGCGTATAGCGTGTCGCCCATAAAGCCAGTTTTTGCAGAGCGGCGTCGTCGGCTGCGGGTTCGGCGGCGCGCACTTGCATAAAACCTGCTTTCGCGCGCGCGTCGGCAAGCGGCTCGCCGATTGCAAGGCCTAAATCTTCCGCTGCTCTGTTCAAGGCGGCAATGCGCGGACCGCCGCTTGCAGCAACGACAAGGACGAACGGTTCGTCAGACGCAATGGGCCGTTCGCAGCGGCTCTTCGCCTGCGCCGCGAGCATGCGCAGAATTGGCCAGCGCGGCAGCCAAACTGAAACGATGCGCGACATGATCGTACTCCACTACCCATTGACCAGGCCGTCCGTTGCGACAGCGTTCGAGGTGCAGATGCCAGCGTGGACGCGTGACGAGGCCGAAGCGGTCGCGCGCGGCTTCCGCCGTACCGATGCGCCAGCGCGTCGCGGCAGCGCTTGCTTCCAGGGTCGACGCCGGCCGCAGCAGGAACAGCGGCAGGCCGGCATCGGCGGCGGTGAGATGCAGCCGCTGGCTCAATTTCAAATCGAGCGTGTCGATGAAGCCCGCGACCGCGGCCGGCGCCGCCGAACGCAACGCCTCCTCGATCGCCCACAGGGTTGCTTTACGGTGCGCGGTCTGGACCAGGATCAGCCGGGTCGGATCGAGACCGAGTGTGTTGAGGCCATGACCATGAAGGCGGCCATGCGGATGGCGGCCGTAGGTCGGCATCACCAGGATGATCTTTTCCCTCCCCCCTTGTGGGGGAGGGTAGGGAGGGGGGTCGTAAGGTGACGCGCTTGCGTCGACGCTCGTACAATCCCTCTCGACCCCCACCCCCAACCCCTCCCCACAAGGGGGAGGGGAGAAAATGCGGGCCAGGATCGCCGCGATAAAGCCGAGAGCGGCCGCGGTGGCGCCTTCGGTTTCGGGGACGACCTCGTGCAGGGCGCCGCAGGCGAGGCCGCCTTCCGGCAGGTGGGAATCAACAGCGGCAAGGCCGAGCGGCAGGGCTTTGCGTTGACCCTCAATCCGCGGCAGCAGCCGGCGCAATTCGTCGAGCACGACGGCACGGTGACGCGCCAGGGAAAGATCAGAAGTTTGAAACATTTAGACGGCTCTTGACGGTGTATAAACGTGTCAATGTTCTCTGTATGTTCAGGTTGCGCATCTTAGAACAAAACAGGAACCTTGCCAAGGACAGAATTGTTCCGATGGCAGCTCCCTTGAGGATCGTCCATGCCACGACGACTTGGCTGGCGCCTTGGCAAAAGCCGGCCATCCGGAAATCGAAATTCGCGGCGGCGTTCCGTTAGGTTTTGCGCTTACATTTTCGGCGAGCGGCCTTGCTTTGCGCGCGAGCCATGCCGCATACGTCTGGCACCCGCAAAACGAGGTGCACCGTGCCCGAAGCCGATAAGGAAGGCGAACGCTACTCGCTCGATCAGCCGCAACAGACGCCAGGGTTTTTTCTCAAAGGCAGCCATCAACTCGATTGGGGCATGAAGAACCGCATGGCGCGGGTATTCGCCCCGACGTCCGGCCGCACTGTCATGCTGGCCATCGACCACGGCTACTTTCAGGGCCCTACCACCGGGCTCGAGCGCATCGACCTTTCCATCGTGCCGCTATTGCCGAACTGCGACGCGCTGTTCTGTACGCGCGGCATTTTGCGCAGCGTCATTCCGGCGGAATGCCAAAAGCCGATGGTGCTGCGTGCCAGTGGCGGCCCGAGCATCTTGCGCGAGGAACTGTCCGACGAGCAGATCGCCATGGACATGGATGACGCGATGCGGCTCAACGCCGCTGGTGTCGGCATCCAGGTCTTCATCGGCAGTGAATTCGAGACCCGCTCGGTGCACAACATGACCAAGCTCGTCGATGCCGGCTTGCGCACGGGCATTCCGGTGATGGGCATCACCGCCGTCGGCAAGAACATGGTGCGCGACGCCAAATATTTCCGGCTCGCCTGCCGCATCATCGCCGAGCTCGGCGCGCAATACGTCAAGACCTATTACGTCGAGGAAGGTTTTGAGACCATCACCGCATCATGCCCGGTGCCGATCGTGATGGCCGGCGGCAAGAAGCTGCCAGAGCTCGAGGCACTCACCATGGCTTACAATGCCGTGCAGCAGGGCGCGTCAGGCGTCGACATGGGCCGCAACATTTTCCAGTCCGACGCTCCGAAGGCGATGATCGCCGCCGTAGCGGCCGTCGTGCACAAAAACATGAAACCCAAGGACGCTTTCGATCTGTTCAAGACGCTGAAAGCGAAAGGCGAGGGCAACGCTCACCGCGTCATGCGTTCGGTCACGTAGATCAGCATCCGATTGCGCCCATCGCGCCGCGGCGGCGCCAGGCCGATCAGGAGCCACGCCACCGATGCCGCGACGAATGCGCCGCCGAGTATCACCAATAGTTCCTCATACCAGGCATCGCGGCTGTTCTTGCCATCGTCTCGCTGCGCCGGCGCAACGACGGCAGGCGCGGCCTCATGCGACGTGTCGGCGGCGAGATCGATAGCGTTGACCTCGTCGGGCGAGGACATTTGCACGGCGCTGGCGTCGGCAGCCATTGCGGTCGAGGACGGTTGTGCCGGCGCGGGCTGCCCGTCGGATGTCGCATCGGCCACCGGCGCGGGAAGCGAAGTTGCGATTTCTGCTTGCCAGAAGGTGGTCTTCGTGGTTTCAGCCGCGGGCACGGTTTCGGCCGCCGGTGTCGTTTGAGCGGCCGCTGGGGAAGGCGACGCGGCTGATGCCAGATCGTCGCTCTGGGCCACGAGGTGCCTCTTCCTGCTGGCGAAATGTCTGCCGGATTTTGCCGTGTGCCGGTGCGCGAATCTTGTATGCGCCTTCAACTTCTCCTTGGCCGGGTGCAACAGGCCTTGCAGCAGCGACATCGGTTTGCCCGGCGCCGCGGTGCCGTCGGTCTGCGCCGCCGCGGCGCTAGCCATCATGACCAACATCGCGCCCGCAGTGATGATGCGAATATTCGGCATTGCGTCCTCCATCGCCGGATCATGTGTGTCCATACGGCAAGGCGGCGTGACCTTACGGTGACGCGATTGCGGGTTTTTTCGCGCAAAGCTTGGACAAAAAGTGGCGGAGTTAACTAAGGCGTGTGCGTATTCGCCACGTACCAATTGGCCGAGTGATCTCTTCCGCCTCAAGTGTGGCTGACGTAGCGTGGCGCGAGTGTGTTAGGCGCGCCGACCGGGGGCATACACTTGAAGACATTTCCGCGTAGACAATTCTTGCATCTGGCCGCAGGCGCGGCCGCCATCCCCGCGATGACGCGCACCGCGCGGGCGGAAAGCTATCCGTCGCGGCCGATACGAGTGATCGTCGGCTTTCCGGCTGGCGGTACGCCCGACACGCTTGCGCGCATCACGGGGCAATGGCTGCAGGATCGCCTCGGTCAGCCGGTCGTGGTTGAGGACAAGCCCGGCGCGAGCAGCAATATCGCCACGGAAGCCGTCGTGCATGCGCCCGCCGACGGTTATACGCTTCTCTCCGCCGGCTCGCCGAACGCCATCAACGCGAGCCTCTACGCAAATCTCAACTTCAATTTCATGCGCGACATCGCGCCGGTCGCGAGTATCGTCCGGCTGCCCGACGTCATGGTGGTGAACCCGGAATTTCCGGCCAAGACGGTTCCCGAATTCATTGCTTACGCGAAGGCCAATCCGGGCAAGCTCGCCATGGCATCGGCCGGCAATGGGACATCGGGCCATGTTGCCGGCGAACTGTTCAAGATGAAAGCCGGCGTCGACCTTCTGCACGTGCCGTATCGCGGTGGACCGCCCGCCGTGACGGATTTGCTCGGTGGCCGGGTGCAGGTCCTCTTCGACGTCCTGACCAATTCACTGGAGCTCATCAAATCCGGCAAGCTGCGGGCTTTGGCTGTTACAACAACGGAGCGCTGTGAAGCGCTGCCGGATATTCCGGCCGTGGCCGAGTTCGTGCCGGGTTACGAGGCGAGCTACTGGGGCGGTTTGTGTGCGCCGGCCGGCACGCCTGCTGAAATCGTTGAAAAGCTGAACAAGGAGATCAACGCGGGTCTCGCCGATCCCAAGATCAAGGCGCGGATTGCCGATCTGGGCGGCACCGTGATGGCACTGTCGGCGCCGGCATTTGGTAAGCTCATTGCTGATGAAACCGACAAGTGGGCGAAAGTTATTCGTTCGGCTAATATCAAGGCGGACTAGGGTCTGGACTTACAACTTGATCCAATAAAGTGCACCGACGAGAGTAGCTGCGGCAAGGAAGTTTCGGGCGAGCTTGTCGTAGCGCGTGGCGACGCGCCGCCAGTCCTTGATGCGACAGAAATAGTTTTCGATTTTGTGGCGTCGTCGGTAAAAGCGCTTGGGACAATAGGCTTTCTTGATGGCATTGCTGCGGCTCGGGATGACCGGCAAAGCGCCTTCATCTTTGATTTGCTGCCGCACTTTCTCGCTGTCGTAGGCCTTGTCGGCGGTAACGGCCAATGGTGATCTGGGCATGTCGAGTACGTCGCCAACGACTTGACTGTCATGAACCTCGCCGCCTGTCACCGTGAAGTTCAGTGGGCGACCTTTGCTGTCGACGATGGCGTGGATTTTCGTGGAGCGACCACCCCGACTGATGCCGATCGCCTGATTTTTCTCCCCCCTTTTGCGCCGCTTGCCGCGCGATGGGCTTTCACGATCGTGCTGTCGATCAGATACAGACTGTCGCGCGACTTCAATGCCAGAGTGTCGAAAATCCGCTTCCAGACGCCGCGTCGAGACCAACGGTTGAAGCGATTGTAAGCCGTTGTATACGGCCCATAGCGTTCCGGCAGATCCCGCCACGGCATCCCTGTGCGCAGCACGTAAAATATCGCGTTCATGATCTTTCGATCGTCGGCGCGAACGCTTCTTCGAGCTCCCGGCATCAGCGGCTCTAGAACAGCCCATTCGTCATCGCTCAAATCAAATCGCATGATCCACCTCCGACACCGGTGAATCACGGGCACTTCAATTTTTCAAGAAATTATGTGAGTACAGACCCTAATCTCCGGGGTGAACTCGGAGAACGAAGAGGAACGCACATGAACATCAATCTCGCTGCCGAAGACTTGAAAGGCCGACGGCCGGCGTCCACGCCATTCACGGTCGAGCGCCTTGGCGCAAGTCTCGGCGCGGAGGTGCACGGTCTCGACCTCACGAACGGTATGGATCCCGAGACCTTCAAGGCATTCGAAGCCGCCCTGGTCGAGCACAAAGTTTTGGCGGTGCGTGAACAGCACCTGACGACGGCGCAACATGTTGCGATGAGCCGGCTGTTCGGCGAGCTTGAAGTCCACCCCATGCGTCCGCAAGGCGAATTTCCGGAAATCCTGGTGCTCGACAACGACAAGGATAACCCCGTCCTCTCGACCGATGTCTGGCATAGCGACACGACCTTCCGGAAAAATCCGACCAAATATACGATCCTGCGTTGTCAGATCATCCCGAAGGTGGGCGGCGACACGCTGTGGGCAAACATGGAGGCTGCCTACGAAGGTCTCAGCAGCGTCTTCAAAAAGATGATCGAAAATACCAGGGCCGTTCACGACTTCCAGAATTTCCGCGTTCTGTTCAAGAAAACGGAGGAAGATCAGGGCAAGCTGCGCAAAATGGAGGAGCTGTTTCCCAATCCGTCGCATCCTGTGGTGCGCACGCATCCGGTCAGCGGCCGGAAATCGATCTACGTGAATCCGCAGTTCACGCTGCGGATTGAAGATATGGCGCAGGACGAAAGCCGTGCGATTCTTGAAGTGCTCTTCGCGCAAGCGCAAATCCCGGAATATCAGTTCCGGCTGCGCTGGACCCCCGGCACGGTCGTATTCTGGGACAACCGTTCAACCCAGCATTACGCTGCTAATGACTATTATCCCGAGCGCCGGCGCATGGAGCGCACGGCCGTCGTCGGCGACATTCCGACGTGAGCCGGTAGGGTGATTGCGCAACTGGAACGCAATCGTCCTCGTTCGAGATCAGGTCATTCCACGCTGACGCCCGCCGCCTTGATCGGCACCGCCCACTTCTCGATCTCGCTCTTGGTGAATTTCGCGAGATAGTCCGGTGTCGCCTGGTCGTCGGGCGCGATCTCGGCGCCGAGTCCACTGAGCCGTTCGCGCACCGCCGGCGTGTGCATGGCCGCAAGCGTCGCGTCGTGCAGTTTTTTGACAATCGGTGCCGGCGCGTTCTTCGGCAGATAGATCGCGTTCCAGGTGTAGGCGATGAGGTTCGGCATGCCTTGCTCCGCCGACGAAGGCACGTCGGGCAATGCCGGCGAGCGCTTGCTGTCGAACACCGCGAGGCCTTTGACCGCGCCGCTTTCGATCGGGGGTTTTGCGGTGGTCATCACGTCGCACAGATAGTCGATGCGGCCGCCTTCAAGGTCCTGCAGCGCGGGACCGGTGCCGCGGTAAGGCACGTGAGTAATACTGACGCCGAGCAGATAGTTCATCAGCACGCAGCCGAGATGCGTCGCAGAGCCGGTACCGGCCGAGCCGAATTGCATCTTCGCCTGGTTCTCCTTGGCGTAGGCGACGAATTCCTTGAAATTGCTGACCGGCAGGTCCTTGCGGGTCTCAAGCACCAGGGGGATTTGCGCGATCAAAATGACCGGCGTGAAATCCGCCACCGCGTCATAGAGCGGATGCTTGTAGAGCGTCTGTCCCTGGGCGTGGGTGCCGACGGTCGCCAGCACGAAACTGTAGCCGTCGGGAGCCGCATTGGCGACGCGCTCCGAACCCGTCATGCCGCCGGCGCCGTTGACGTTCTCGACGATGACGGTCTGCCCCAGCAGCTCGCTCATGCGTCCGGCGACAAGACGGCCGAGGATGTCGGTCGGGCCCCCCGCAGCGAACGGAATGATCATAGTCATCGCCCGGCTGGGAAAGTCTTGCGCCTTCGCCGGACAAATGGACGCGAGCGCCATCGCGGCGAGCGCCGCGAGTATTCTCATCATCATGGGCGTTTCCTTGAGTTTTCTTAGCCGAGTTCAGTGATCTCTTCGGGGAAGTGATGCAGTCGTTCGCCGGGTCCATCGGCCCCGATGAGCCAGTTGTCGCAGTACCATGTCAGCATGCCGCCCTGGATATAGGTCGGATGGACGACGATGTTCATGTCTTTTTCGATCTTCATCGGCTCGTCACTGCGAATGAGCGGCCGTTCGACGAGATCGTAGCCCTGGCCGTGGCAATGCAGGCGCTTCTCTTCGGGCCGGCCGTTCTTGCGCATGAAGGCGTTGTAGGCCTCGAACACGTCTTTGCAAGGCGCGCCCGGCTTGAGCAGGCCGAGATTATATTTTCGTGCCTCAAGCGCGAAGCCATATTCGTCCTTCATCTGCTGCGAGGCCTTGCCGACGACGCAGGTGCGGCCGAGTTCGGTGTACATGCCGCCAGGGCCGGCATCCTCGACCAGCAACGCAACCGCATCGCCTTCCTGGATGACGCGGTTCTGATAGTGGCGTTGCGCGAACTGTGCCGGTTTGCCGGGCGGCATCGAGGCGCACAGGTAAATGCCGTGCTCGCTGCCATGGCGCTGGCTGTAGCATTGCGCAATCGCGGCGATATCGCGGTCGCGCATGCCTGGCTCGACGGCCGCGAAGGCTGCGCGCATGGCGCCGTCCTGCATCGCCGCGGCGCGTTTCACCAATTCCTGCTCCTCCGCGCTCTTGATGACCTTGATGCGGTCGACGAGGTCGGACGCGTCGACGAATTTGGTGTTGGAGAAACGGCCCTTCTGCATGTAGTCGACCATCGCGAACGACATCTGATAGGTGCCGACGAGGCCGATGGTGCCGCCGGCATAAGGCTCGAGCGCCTTGGCGGCGAGTTCGGGATCATATGGCGCAGTGTAGTAGCAGGACGAATAGCTCGGCGTTGTGAACCACCGCTTGACGCCGCGGCGCACGCCATCGCTCTTGCCGTCGAGTTCATTGACGCCGCCGAACGGGCCCTGGCTGACTCCCGTCATCAGGTCGTCGCGCGGAAACACCACCGTCATCGGATAGCCGTTGGTCGCCGGCAGATCGGTGAAATATTTGACGTAGCCGCCCATCTGGTCGCTGTTGTTCTGCATCAGCAGCACGTCGATCTTGGCGCGCTCCATGGCGGCGCGCACCGCGGCCCATCGCCGTTCGAGCTCGGCCGTCGAGATCGGCGTTTGCAGGCGTTCCGAAAGCTGGTCCATTTTCAACTCCTAATGCGGCACGACGTTTATCATGCCGCCGATGTAGCCGTTGAGGAAGCAACGCATGTTTGTTTCGACGGTCGGCAATGCGTGGTCGATATAGACGTCGCAGAACCCACCCTGGTGGGTGGTGATGATGATGTTTTCCATGCTCCAAAATGGATGATCGGCAGGCAGCGGCTCCTCGTTGAAAACGTCCAGGGCGGCGCCGCCGATCCGGCCGGATTTCAGCGCGTCGAGCAATGCCGCCTCGTCGACGACGCCGCCGCGCGCAAGATTGACCAGAAAGCTTTTCGGCTTCATCGCTGCGAACACTTTCGCGTCGACGCTGTTGCGGGTCTTGTCGGTGAGCGGCGTGAGCAGCACCAGGAAGTCGAGTTCGCCCGCGATCTTGGCAAGCTCACTGCTCGCGTGCATGCAGTCGAAACCCGCAACCGTCCGCGGCGATGAAGTTACGCCAACGGTACGCATCCCGAACGCCTTGCATTTCGGCGCGAGTTCCTCGGCGATCGCGCCAATGCCGAAGACCCCGACGGTCTTGTTGTGCAGAAGCTGCGCCGGAAACCGCGCCCACTCCCGCCGGTCTTGTGCACGTATTGCCCGCGGTATGTCGCGGGCCAGCGCCAGCATCGAACTGATAGCGGCTTCCGAGACCGGCGGTCCGTGGATGCCGTGGACGTTGGTGACGATGACGTCTTTGCGCAGCACCGGCCGGTCGATGAGATTGTCGACGCCAGTGCCCAGCGCCTGGACCCATTTCAGCCTGGTGCCGGCGCGTAGCACGTCATCGGACAGCCGTGGCGCGAAGGTAAGAAGAATGTCCGCCGAGCCGATATAGGGCCCGACCTTGGAATGATGATCCACCAGGTCGACGTTAAGCTCGGGAAATTTCGCCTTGAGACGGTCGCGGTACTGGTTGTTGAGTTCCGGCGTCAGCGTCAGAAGAATCAGCAAATTTGTCATGCTTGAGAATACCGCACACGCACTTCGGCTACGCCGCCGGACCGCGTTATATCGTCTTGTCCGGCACGCCGCCACGGTGGTGTCGCGCAAGCCCTTTGGTTGCGCTACAATATGCCGCTGCACGCAACAGGCGGCGAACCAGGAGTGAGTGATGCCTATCGATCTGTCGGCGGTGAATTGGCTGTACGTCGCGATATTGTCGGGCATTGCCTTTGTAGCGACATTGCTCGGAAGCCTAATCTCTTTCCGCAACAAATTTTATGCGGCGATCATAGCGGCAATTCTGTTTGGCGCGGCCTTTGTATTCTGGACCTACTACCCGCACGACAACCTTCCGGCGGCGCTCAATTCGTTGCCGACCAGCCCAAAATAGAGTGCGACGAGGCGGTTTCGTACCGGGTTGACCTTTCCGCCGGTCCGGTTATGCGTAATTCAAGCCAGCCGGGAGAAATGGAGCGCTCATGAACAAGGTCTATGCGGACGGGAAGTCCGCGTTGGCCGGGTTGCTTAAGGATGGCATGACCATCATGGCAGGCGGATTTGGCCTGTGCGGCATTCCCGAAACCTTGATTTTTGCGATCCGCGATTTGGGGGTCAAAGACCTGACCATCGTGTCCAACAATTGCGGGACCGACGGGAAGGGAACTCGGCCTGCTGCTCGATACCCGCCAGATCAAGAAAATGATCTCCTCCTATGTCGGGGAGAACAAAACCTTCATGCAACAATACCTCGCCGGCGAGCTCGAGATCGAGTTCAACCCGCAGGGTACGCTTGCCGAGCGTATCCGCGCCGGCGGCGCCGGGGTCCCGGCGTTCTTCACCAAAACCGGCGTCGGCACCAAGATCGCCGAAGGCAAGGATATCCGCGAGTTCGACGGCGAGCGCTATGTCATGGAACGCGGCCTCGTCGCCGACTTGTCCATCGTCCACGCTCATCTCGCCGACACCGAAGGCAACCTCGTCTATCGCAAGACGGCGCGTAATTTTAATCCGCCGATGGCGACAGCGGGCAAAGTGACCGTGGCGGAGGTCGAGAATTCTGGTCGAGCCGGGCAAGATCAATCCCGACCACATCATCACGCCGGGAATCTACATACAGCGTATCATACATGTGCCCGCTGCAACCAAACACATCGAGCAGCGCACCGTGCGCAAGCGAGCTTGAGAGGATTGATCATGCCTTGGACCCGCGATCAAATGGCGGCGCGCGCCGCGAAGGAATTGCAGGACGGCTTTTACGTCAATCTCGGCATCGGTATTCCGACGCTGGTGTCGAATTACATCCCGGCCGGCATGAGTGTGCAGCTACAGTCAGAGAACGGTATGCTCGGCACCGGCCCGTTCCCGTTCGAAGGCGACGAGGATCCCGATCTCATCAACGCCGGCAAGCAGACCGTCACCGAGCTGCCGACGACAAGCTATTTCAATTCGGCGGATTCCTTCGCCATGATCCGCGGCGGCCACATCAATATCGCCATCCTCGGCGCCATGGAGGTTGCGGAAAACGGCGACCTCGCCAACTGGATGATCCCCGGGAAAATGGTCAAGGGCATGGGCGGTGCCATGGACCTCGTCGGCGGCGTCAAGAAAGTCGTCGTGGTCATGGAGCACTCGGCCAAGGGCGACTCCAAGCTCAAGAAACGCTGCACGCTGCCGCTCACCGGCGCCGGCGTCGTCGATATGGTCATCACCGATCTCGGCGTCTTCACCGTGGATCGAACCGGTGGCGGGCTGACGCTGATCGAGCTTGCACCCGACGTGACTCTCGACGATATCAAAGCGAACACGCAGGCGAGCTTCAAGGTCGCCAACACGCTGCAGCAATAGAGTCAGCCGGGCATTAGATTGCGGCGAACGCGTCGCGAGAGCCACTGGCGCGGTGTCTTGACTCTCGCCATATTTGCGCAATGGCCGGCCGTCCCTGCAAACCCGACGCGGATCTGAAGCGTCTCTGGAAAATGCTGCTGCCAGGCACGCAATTTCCGGACTGCGGTATTCCTGATAGTCCTCGCGCTGTTGCGCGAGAGGTGGTCGAAGTCGAGAAAGAATTGAGCGACCGCAAGGTCAATGGCGCGCCTGAGACCTAAACGTGGCGGCCGGGTTTATTCTCCAGAAATCGTAATCTTGATCGCGTTGGCGGGGACGCTGCTGAGCTGAACGGTGAACGGCACCGCCGCCAAATCGAATTTCACGCTTTTTCGAACACCTTCGCAGCCGGTGGCGCCGCTGAACGCGGTTGCCTTCAAAGGCTGACCCTTTTGCACGACGTCGATCCATGCCGCATCGGACGCGGTGATTTTGTAGCTGGCCGACCGTGCCGGCGCGGACACTCGAATGAATCCGGCGAATGTACCCGCGGATTTAGGCGCACGTTCCGGCGGCGTCGGTAGCTTTGCGTCGTCCAAAGGCACGAGAGCGACACTCGTCGCCCACGGCAGCGGCCATGTTACGCGGTCGCCCGATGTGACCTTCGGCAGGTCGGTGCCGTTGAGCGTCGCGCGTTCCTTATCGAGCGGCCATTTGAATTTATCGCAACCGACCGGCTCCTGCGCTAGCGAGGGTCCAGCAATTGCGCACGCGGCAATAACGACGATCGATTTTCTCAAGGCTCTATCCTAATCAATCGCGATCATGACGTCGGACGCCTTGATAACGGCGGTCGCCATCCCGCCAGCCTTGAGCCCGAGTTCGTCGACCGCTTCGTTGGTGATCGAGGAGGTGATGACCTGACCTGTCCCGATTTCGAGGCGGACATGGGAGGTCGTGGCGCCCTTCTTCACTTCCAATATTTTACCCTTGAGTTGATTGCGCGCGCTGATCCGCATGGTGTTCCTTCAAATCAAAGTGTCGCGCGGCGGCGCCGCACGAGCGGATGAATGATCGTTGCAGCGCCGAAAGTTCCGGAAGCGCATTCCGGTGCACATGACGCGCGCACGGCGCGTCGGAGTTCGGCCACCGCAATCGTAATCTACCTGCTTGCTGGATAGCAATAACGATGCAACAACCTGCGGTCTGAGTTTTGAGGAGCATGATCTTTTCGGAAAACCGTCTCCGTATTTTCGGATCATGCTCGAATGGAGAGAAAATGCCCATGCGTACCGTGATACTTGAGGAGCACTTTTCGCTGCCGTCCGCGTCTGCCCGCGTCGACAAAGAGGTCATCGCGCGCCGCGGCTACAAAGCGAGAGCATTGCGCAAGGATGTGCCGAATCCGCTTGCGCTCCTGCCAGACCTTGGCGAGCAGCGTTTGAAGTCGATGGATGAGGCAGGCATTGATGTCGAAGTGCTCTCGAACAGCGGCCCCGGCCCCGATCTGGTACCCGGACCCGACGGCGTCGCGATGGCTCGCGAAATCAACGATCATCTGGCGGCGGCATGCGTGAAATATCCCGATCGCTTCGCCGGTTTCGCCTCGCTGCCGATGCAGAGTCCCGACGCCGCCGCGACAGAGCTCACGCGCGCGGTGAAGGAACTCGGGTTCGTCGGCGCGATGGTCAACGGCACGACTGACGGACGATTTCTCGATCATCCGAGCTATGACGGCATTCTGGCGACTGCCGCGCAGCTCGACGTCCCGGTTTACATCCATCCGCATATTCCTCCGGCAGCAGTGCGCCAGGCCTATTTCTCCGATCTACCCGAAGGCGCGGGCCGGGTGCTGGAGACCGCCGGCTGGGGTTGGCATTCGGAAGTCGCCGTCCACGTGCTGCGCATGGTTGTCGCCGGAACGCTCGACAAGCACCCGAAGCTCAAGCTCATCATCGGCCACATGGGCGAAATGCTGCCGATGATGCTCGACCGCGCCTCGCAGGTTTTTTCGGCGGATATCGATCACCTCAAACGGACGGTGCCGCAGACCATCCTCGACCAGGTCTGGATCACCACCAGCGGCATCTTCAACGAGCCTCCGCTTTATGTGGCGCTGACGACCTTCGGCATCGATCGCATCATGTTCTCGGTCGACTATCCGTATTCCACTCACAAGATGGGCCGCGAGTTCCTCAACAAAATCTGGCTTGCCCCGGCCGACATGGCGAAGCTTTGCCACGGCAACGCCGACGCGCTGCTAAAGCTCAAGGTCAAAAGTCGCTGAGACAGCGTCCTCGCCGATAGCCCGCCGCCCGGCAGGTCTGCCATGCGGCAGGCTGCAAATGACAGCGGGAGAATTTGCCGCTATTGAAGCAGTCGTTGCCGGGGACGCTACGCGGGTGAGCGCGCAGCGGTTTAGGTTTGATGGACGCTAAAGTCAGCGAAGGCTCGCAGCCGCCGCGCGTCGCGGCGTCTGTCGCGCCAGCGCCACTCAGCCACCGCGAAAAGCGCATCATTGCCGTCAGCATGATGGTGCCCGTGTTCCTCGGCTCCGTCGATCAGTCGATCTTGGCAACGTCGCTGCCGACCGTCGGGCGCGCTCTCAACGATACGCATAGTCTGCCGTGGCTGATCACGGCTTACCTAATCGCCTCGACCGCGCTGACGCCGCTCTACGGCAAGTTCGCCGATATCCACGGCCGGCGCGCCGCACTCTTGATTGCACTCGGCATCTATATTGCGGCGTCGCTGTTTGCGGCAGCATCGACCAGCATGGTGATGCTGATCTTGGGCCGCGTCGCCCAAGGCTGTGGTGGTGGCGGTCTGACTGCGATCGCGCAAATGGTTCTGGGCGATATCGCCTCGCCCAAGGATCGCGCCAAGTATTACGCCTATTTTTCCATCGCCTTCACCACCGCCGGCGGCTGTGGTCCGGCGCTTGGCGGCTGGATCTGCGACCACCTGTCGTGGCGGGTGATCTTCTTGTGGAACTTCCCGCTTTGCATCGTCGCCGTCGTGATCGCGCTGACCGTGTTGCGTCGGCTGCCGCGTTACGACCGGCCGCATCAGCTCGATTTCCTGGGTGCGGTGCTGATCATGGCGGCGAGTTCGACCTTCATGCTGGCGCTTAATCTCGGCGGCGTGCACTATCCGTGGTTCTCGTCGCCAGTTCTGGCACTGATGGCGTCCGCGCTGGTGCTGGGGGGCGGGTTTATCCTGCGGCTCCTGACCGCACGCGAGCCGCTAATCCCCGTCGCCGTGCTGGCCGATCCCACGGCGCGATTGGCCATGGTGGGACATTCGTTTGGCTGGGGCTCGATCCTGGCGCTTAACATTTTCCTGCCGATGTATTTGCAGAGCGCGCTCGGCTGGTCGGCGACAGCGTCGGGACTGAGCTTGATGATCCTGATGGTCACGCTCAACGCCACCGCCGGCTTCTCCAGCCAGCTCATCGGCAGGGTCAAGCACTACAAGCTACTGCCGAACATCTTCCTGGTTCTTGCCATCGGCTCAATCCTCGCGCTGGCAATTTCGGTGAACGCCATGACGTCGCTGCGCCTCGAAGTGATCCTGTTCCTGATCGGTGTCGGTTTCGGGCCGACTGCGCCGCTCACCCAGGTCGCGTTGCAGAATACGGTCGCAGTCCATCATTTGGGCTCGGCAATTGGCACGATGAATTTCATGCGCACACTGATGAGCACGATCCTGGTCGCCGTGTTCGGTGTCATCGTGCTGGCGAACGTGCCGGTCGGCGGCCCGGCCGACACGCTTGCACAGCGCGCACTCGCGGGAACATCGGTGACGACTTTCGCCCATGTATTCTTGGGGATCGCGTGCACCATGGTGATCGCTTTCATCGCCATGCTGGTGATCCAGGAAAAGCCGCTTGAGACGACCATGCCGCCGGCGCGGCAATAGCACGCCGCCTCGGGGCGCTTGCGTCCGATCCGCCTTCCGCGCAATTTGGACAAATGTACGGTGGCTGACCATGCCACCGGACGCTGAGGGGTGATATATAAGTGTCTGAAATTGAATGATTTTCCATATAATTCCCCGGTGCGTGCCGACCGCGGCCGAATGCATCACGGCTATTTGAACCAGACCGTCGGAATCCGCGACCAAGTGGATGAGCTGATCTAGGTGATGCAGGCACCGGCGGACGAATTGCTGATCGGCCGTATCGCACGCGGTGACCGGCTCGCGATGCAGGTGCTGTTCGCACGGCACCATGTGCGGATTTACCGATACGTCCTTCGCCTGATGCGAGACGAGATGGCGGCGGAGGACGTGATCAGCGAGGTCTTTCTTGATGTATGGCGTCAGGCCAACCGTTTTGAAGGCAGAAGCGCGGTTTCGACCTGGCTTATCGCCATTGCGCGCTTCAAGGCTCTCTCGATGTTGCGCAAGCGGCGCGAGGACGGCCTTGACGATGAGATGGCGGAGAAAATCGAGGAGCCGTCAGACGATCCCGCTCTTGCCACCGAGAAGCGCGACAAAGGGCAAAAATTGCGACAGTGCCTGGCGGCGCTGTCGCCGGAACACCGGGAGGTGATCGATCTGGTCTACTACCACGAAAAATCCGTCGAGGAGGTAGCCCGAATTGTCGGCATTCCGGAGAATACGGTGAAGACGCGAATGTTCTACGCCCGCAAGAAGCTGGGAGAGTTGTGCAGGGTGGCGGGAATTGATCGAGGCTGGCCCTAATGACAGACAATCAGAGCAACGGACCCACGGCGATTGAAGCCTTGCTGCCCTGGTATGCAGCCGGGACGCTGCGGCGCCGTGATCGGCAGCGGGTCGAGGACGCACTGCGCAGCGATCGCGCGCTAGCGCGTCAGGCCGACCTCGCGCGTGAAGAACTTGCCGAGACGATTTCCTTAAACGAGTCGCTTGGCGTGCCGTCGGCGCGCGCCATGGACCGCTTGATGGCGGCGATCGACGACGAGGCCGTTGCAGCACATAAGCGACCACCGGCTCGGATGCTCGCCGGGCGGTTTGCCACTTTCATCGCCGGCTTTTCGCCGCGGACCCTCGCCGTTGCGGCAGCGGTGGCTTGCCTTGCGATCGCGCTGCAAGCCTCGGTGCTGGTCGGCATCCTCACCAGACCGGCTGTCGAGCAGAATGTGGCGGCGAATGAGACGAGTGGTCACGGCACCTATGCGATGGTCCGCTTTGCGCGTGAAGCAAGCGCTGCCGAGATCACACAGTTTCTTGAAAATTATCAGGCTACGCTGGTCGATGGCCCGCGACCTGGCGGCTTCTATCGGGTACGGCTCACTATGAAAACCCTCGCCAAAGAAGAGTTCAGCCGGATCGTGTCGCGGATGAGACATGAGCCTGTCGTCGCATCCGCCGAGCCGGCGGAATCGACCCAATAGCGGCTGCGAAGCTCATCTCGCAATCTTGGGACCGGCCGGGCGCTATGGTGGCCGCGCCGGTTACGGTATTTCAATACCTTAGGGCAGATGGCTGGCGACGGGAGTAAAACACCACCGTCACATGGCAAATGAACCGTTACGGCACCCGCCGCGACCAATTCATGGTGACACTATCAACGTCGCCATCGGCGCGCTTCCCCCGACGCTGACGCCGATATTCTGGACCCGCCCGGCTTCGTCCCCACCGGGCGGGTCATCATTTTCGGGCTTCTCGGCCACACTTGATGTGAGATGAGCAGCCGCAGTATCGCGCCTGCCGTTTTCCCTTTACGCCTTCCGTGAAACATGCCGACAATCGGGACACTACGTTTGGGGGAACGTTGTGAGTGCTGAGATCGTCCTCGAAACCGAGGACCTTACGAAGGAGTTTGCAGGCTTCGTTGCGGTGCGCTCCGTCAACCTGCGCGTCGTGCGCGGCGGCATCCATGCCTTGATCGGCCCGAACGGCGCCGGCAAGACCACGGTCTTCAATCTTCTCAGTAAATTCCTGCAGCCGACGCGCGGGCGCATCGTGTTCGACGGCCGCGACGTTACCGCGCTCAATGCTGCCGACGTGGCGCGTCTCGGCCTGGTGCGTTCATTTCAGATCTCGGCGGTTTTTCCCCATCTTACGGTACTCGAAAACGTGCGCATCGCCTTGCAACGTCGGCGCGGCGGCTCATTCGATTTCTGGCGCTCAAAACGCGTGCTTCATACGCTCGACGATCGCGCCTTGGCCCTGATCGCCGATGTCGGACTGGCGCCCTATGTCAACGCGCTGGCGGTCGAGCTGCCTTACGGCCGCAAGCGTCTTTTGGAAATCGCGACGACGCTCGCGCTCGATCCTGAAATGCTGCTGCTCGATGAACCGATGGCCGGCATGGGACATGAGGATATCGCCCGCATCAGCGCTTTGATCAAAACGCTTGCCGAAAAGCGCACGGTACTGATGGTCGAGCACAATCTCAGTGTTGTCGCCAATCTATGCGACCGCATTACCGTGCTGACGCGCGGCCAGGTGCTTGCCGAAGGCGACTACAAGACGGTGTCGGCCGATCCGGCGGTACGTGAAGCCTATCTTGGGACCGGTCATGCCTGAGGCGCGTCCGCTGCTCGCGATAAACAATCTCGAAGCCTGGTACGGCGAATCCCACATTCTGCACGGCGTTACCTTCGACGTGCAGCCGGGCGAAGTGGTGACGCTGCTTGGCCGCAACGGCGTCGGCAAGACCACGACGCTCAAGGCCATCATGGGCATCGTCGAGACCCGCACCGGATCGGTGCGCCTTGAGGATCGCGAACTGACGAAGCTCTCCTCCGATGCCATCGCGCGCGCCGGCATCGCTTTTTGCCCCGAGGAGCGCGCGATCTTTTCCAGTCTCGATGTGAAGGAAAATCTGCTGCTGCCGCCGCAGGTGCGGCCGGGCGGGCTCGATCTCGCTCGCATATTCACGCTGTTTCCGAACCTGCGCGAACGCCTCAACAGCCAGGGCACCAAGTTGTCCGGCGGCGAGCAGCAGATGCTGGCAATCGCCCGCATCCTGCGTACCGGGGCCCGGTTGCTGCTGCTCGATGAGCCGACCGAAGGCTTGGCTCCGGTGATCATCCAGCAAATCCGGCACACGATCGGCACGCTGAAGCAACAGGGCTTTACGATCCTGCTGGTGGAGCAGAATTTTCATTTCGCCGCGACGGTTGCCGATCGCTTCTACGTCATGGAGCACGGGCGTATCGTCGATCATTTCTCGAATGCCCAACTAAAGAACAACATGGATAAGCTGCACGACTATCTCGGAGTTTGATACGCTATAAGACAAGAAGTCTACCCAGAGGAGGTTCGTCATGAGATTTGCAGGCACTTTGGCATTCGCGCTCACGGCATTGATCGGGACCGCCGTGCAGGCCCAAACCACCAACGTCAAGATTGGTGTGCTGACCGATATGTCGAGCCTGTATTCCGGAATTGGCGGGCCAGGCTCCGTTGCCGCAGCCAAACTTGCGATCGAGGACTTCAACCCGGCCGCGCACAACATGAAGGTCGATCTCGTCTCCGGCGATCATCAGAACAAGCCCGACATCGGCTCCGGCATCGCGCGGCAATGGTACGACGTCGAAAATGTCGACGCGATCGTTGACGTGCCGAACTCCGGCGTCGCTCTCGCGGTCAATGAGGTCACACGAGAGAAGAACAAGGTCTTCCTGGTCTCCAATGCGGCAACTTCGGACCTGACCGGGCCGAAATGTTCACCCAACACCGTGCACTGGACCTACGACACCTGGATGCTCGCCCATGGCACCGGCGGCGCGCTGGTGAAGACCGGCGGCGATACCTGGTTCTTCCTCACTGCCGACTATGCGTTCGGCCACGCGCTTGAACGCGACACCACGGCGGTCGTGACGGCCGCCGGCGGCAAGGTGCTCGGCAGCGTCAACGTTCCGCTTAACAATCAGGATTTCTCTTCGTTCCTGCTGCAGGCGCAGGCTTCGAAGGCAAAGATCATCGGGCTCGCCAATGCCGGCGGCGACACCGACAACTCGATCAAGCAGGGCGCCGAATTCGGCATCACGGCAGGCGGACAGCATTTCGCTGGTCTTCTTGTCTTCATCACCGACGTCGAAGCGCTGAGCCTGAAAGTAGCGCAGGGATTGGTGCTGACTGAAACCTGGTACTGGGATATGACGGACGCCAATCGCGCCTGGACGAAACGCTGGCAGGCCCAAGTGCCGGGAAAGTTCCCGAACATGAGCCAGGCCGGCGTGTACTCGGCGGTCGCGCATTACCTCAAGGCGGTTGCTGCGCTCAAAAGCGCCGCCGACGGCAAGGCGGTCGTCGCCAAAATGAAGGAAATGCCGACCGACGATCCGCTGTTCGGCAAAGGCTCCATCCGCGCCGATGGCCGCAAGATCCACCCCGCATACGTGTTCGACGTGAAGACGCCGGCAGAATCCAAATATGCGGGTGACGATTACAAACTGCGCGCCACCATTCCGGCGGACGAAGCGTTCCGCCCGATGAAGGACGACAACTGTCCGATGCTGACTAGCAATTAAAAAGTCGTTCTGCCGTCATCGCCCCTGAAAGGGGCGCTGACGGACAAGAAACGTCATCAAGGGCCGTGGCCCAAACAGAGGGAGACTGGCAATGAAACTCGCAGGTAAATTGGCGATTGCCGGCGCCGCGCTGACGCTCTTCGGCGCGTCGGCTTGGGCTCAGGATGTCCCCGTCAAGATCGGCGTCCTCACCGACATGTCGAGCCTTTATTCCGACGCCACCGGGCCCGGGTCGCTCGCTGCCGCCAAACTGGCGGTTGAGGATTTCAACCCAGGGGCGCATGGCCTAAAGGTCGAGATCGTCAGCGCCGACCATCAGAACAAACCGGATGTCGGTTCGAATATCGCGCGGCAGTGGTTCGACGTCGAGCATGTCGACGCCATCGTCGACGTGCCTACCTCGAGCGTTGCGCTTGCGGTGAGCGATGTTACGCGTGAGAAGAATAAAGTTTTCCTCGTTTCCGGCGCGGCGATCTCCGATCTCACCGGACCGAAATGCTCACCCGATACCATCCATTGGACCTACGACACCTGGATGCTTGCCAACTCAACCGGCAAGGCGGTGGTGAAAACCGGCGGTGACACCTGGTTCTTCCTCACCTCGGACTACGCCTTCGGTCACGCACTCGAACGCGACACCACCGCGGTGATCCTGGCCAACGGCGGCAAGGTGGTGGGCAGTGTAGCCCATCCGCTCAATACCAGCGATTTTTCGTCGTTCCTGCTGCAAGCCCAGGCTTCAAAAGCAAAGATCATCGGGCTCGCCAATGCCGGCGGCGATACCGTCAATGCGATCAAGCAAGGTGCGGAATTCGGCATTACGGCAGGCGGCCAGCATTTTGCCGGGCTGCTTGTCTTTATCGCCGATGTCGAGGCCCTTGGTCTTAAGACCGCGCAGGGACTCACTTTGACCGAAACCTTTTATTGGGACATGAACGACGCCACCCGTGCGTGGACCAAGCGCTGGCAGGTCTCGCGGCCGGGAAAATTCCCGACGATGAACCAGGCGGGCGTCTATTCGGCGGTCTTGCATTACCTGAAGGCGGTCGCTGCGCTTAAGAGCGCTGCTGACGGCAAGGCCGTGGTCGCCAAGATGAAAGAAATGCCGACCGACGATCCGTTGTTCGGCAAAGGCTATGTCCGTGCCGATGGCCGCAAGATTCATCCCGCCTATCTCTTCGAGGTGAAATCGCCAGCGGAATCCAAATATCCGGGCGACGATTATAAACTGCGCGCCACCATCCCGGCGGAAGAGGCGTTCCGTCCGATGAAAGATGACAACTGTCCGATGGTCACCAACTGACGCGTATCGCCTCTCCCCGCTCGCGGGGAGAGGCGAACCCCGGCGGCTCCTGATGTTCGAGATTTTCGGTGTACCGTCACAGGCGCTGTTCGGGCAATTGTTGCTCGGGCTGATCAACGGCTCGTTCTACGCGCTTCTCAGTCTCGGGCTTGCCGTTATCTTCGGCATGCTCAACATCATCAATTTCGCCCACGGTGCGCTGTACATGATGGGCGCCTTCACCGCCTATCTGTTGCTGCAATATCTCGGCATCAATTACTGGGCGGCGCTCGTCATCACGCCGATCCTGATCGGCGCGCTTGGCGTCGTGATTGAGCGACTGTTCCTGCAACACATACGCAAGCTGGACCATCTTTACGGCCTGATCCTGACTTTCGGTCTTGCCCTGATCATTGAAGGCCTGTTTCGCAATACTTATGGCTCGTCGGGCGAGCCCTATGCGGTACCGGATGCACTGCAAGGCGGACACAATCTCGGCTTCATGTTTCTTCCCAACTACCGTGCCTGGGTGATTGCAGTCTCGATCGTTGTCTGCTTCGCGACCTGGTTCGGGATAGAGCGGACCCGGCTTGGCTCGTATCTTCGCGCCGCGACCGAAAATCCGACCATGGTCCGCGCCTTCGGCATCAACGTGCCGCGCATGATCACGCTGACGTATGGCTTCGGCGTCGGTCTCGCTGCCCTCGCTGGCGTGATGGCGGCACCGATTTACAATGTTTCGCCGCAGATGGGCTCCGATCTCATCATCGTGGTGTTCGCCGTCGTTGTCATCGGCGGCATGGGCTCGATCATGGGCGCGATCATTACCGGCTTCGTCCTCGGTATTATCGAAGGCCTTACCAAGGTGTTTTTCCCGGAAGCCTCTAACACTGTGATTTTCGCCATCATGATCATCGTTCTGCTGGTGCGCCCGGCCGGGCTGTTCGGGCGCTCCGCATGACCGAGCCAGTCGCCGCCCATCCGCAGACGGTGCAGCAGCGTCGCGAGACGGCCTGGAGCTTCGTCGCCGCCTTCACCGTCATGCTGGTTTTCTTCGCCATCGCGCCGTTCGTCGTCTATCCGGTCTTTCTGATGGAGGTGTTGTGCTTTGCGCTGTTCGCGTGCGCGTTCAACCTCCTGATCGGTTATGTCGGCCTGGTGTCGTTCGGGCATGCGCTGTACTTCGGCTGGGCCAGCTATTTTGCCGCCTATGCCGCCAAGTCGTGGGGCTTGCAGCCGGAGTTCGCGGTACTGATCGGTACTGCGGCCGCCGCGGTACTCGGGGCGATTGCCGGAAGCGTCGCCATCCGCCGTCAGGGCATCTACTTCGCCATGATCACGCTCGCGCTGGCGCAGATGATGTATCTGGTGGCGTTGCGCGTGAAGATGACGGGTGGCGAAGACGGCATCCAGGCGGTGCCGCGCGGCCGCCTGTTCGGTATGTTCAATCTCGGCAACGATATGACGATGTACGTCTTCGTTGTCGTCGTGGTGCTGGCCGCCATTCTCATGATCTACCGCATCATCAATTCGCCGTTCGGCGAAGTGCTCAAGGCGATCCGCGAGAACGAGCAGCGCGCCATATCGCTCGGCTACAAGACTGATCGCTACAAGCTGGTCGCTTTCATTCTGTCGGCGACGCTGGCCGGCGTTGCCGGCTCGCTCAAGGCGCTGGTGTTTCAACTCGCTTCGCTCACCGACGTGCACTGGAATATGTCTGGCGAGGTGGTGCTGATGACTCTTGTCGGCGGGCTCGGCACGGTGTTCGGCCCCGTGGCCGGCGCCTTCGTCATCGTCGCGATGGAAAACTATTTTTCGGCGTTCGGCCAATGGGTGCTGGTCATCCAGGGCGTGATCTTCGTGATCTGCGTGCTGATGTTCAGGCGCGGCATCGTCGGCGAATTGGGCAGCGCGCTACGCATCAAGCTGTGAGCGCGGCGTTGGACTTTGCGATCAACTTCAAGAGGAGAATTCGATGAGTGCGGAAGCGCGTTTGAAGGAACTGGGTATCGTGCTGCCTTCGGTGCCGAAGCCGGTCGCCAATTATCTGCCGTACCGGCTGGCCGGTAATATCCTGTATCTGGCGGGGCAGGGCCCGCGCGACGAAAGCGGCAAGCAGTTGACCGGCAAGGTCGGCGCCGAGATCAGCATCGAGGAGGGCTACCGCCGCGCCCGTTATGTCGGGCTCGGTCTACTGGCCTGCATGCGCGATGCGTTGGGTTCGCTCGACCGCGTCGACTACATCGTCAAGCTTCTGGGTATGGTCAACGCCACGCCGGAGTTCAACGACTCCCCGAAAGTCATCAACGGCTGCTCCGATCTGTTTGTCGAGGTATTCGGCGAGGCCGGCAAGCACGCCCGATCCGCCGTCGGCAACGTCATGCTGCCGAACCAGATCTCGGTCGAGATCGAGGGCATCGTCGCCGTGAAGGCGTAGAGCATGATCCGGAAAAGTGGAAGCCGGTTTTCCGAAAAGATCATGCTCCAAAGAAACATCTAGACCATGATGTCATGGTCTAGTGCCGAATCAGATTTGCACGGAGTTATCCCCAAACGGGAAGTCAACAAAAACGTCCTAACAAAAGCCAAATCTATTTCGTTGCTCGAATCAAACACGCACATGAATATGCAGAAACGCTGATTCCACGGGCGCTTCTGGCTCTTTCATGTCGGAACGGCAAACAGGACCGTACGACAGTATCGCGCGCAAATGGCTCGCCTTGGCGGAGCGTCGGTACGCGCATTTCATCGAACTGTCGGATAATGGCCGCTGGCGGCACTATTTCACACGGGTCGCATTCGACCTTGAATTGCGCCGGGCCGAGCTACTGCGCGATCACTGGGCCGAGGATCGCAGGCGCGCTGCTCGAGTTCGATGAGGCCGCCGAAGAACTGTCCGTCGATCGCGGCGCTGCCGCTTGAATCCACACGGACCGTCTTTATTTGCTGGGCTTGAACTCGGCGCGCCGCGCTGAGGCATCGCTTTTGCTGCGCCGCTCGGCGCTTATCCACAGGCTTGCTCTGCGCGCAATGATTGCGCCGAATGGACCGTCTTCAACCCGCGTGCCGCTGCCTCAAACCTCAATGTGTGATCAGCCATGACGAGTGCTTTGTTCTCGCCGATCCGGCTTGCCGGTCTCGAACTGCCCAATCGCATCGTCGTTGCGCCGATGTGCCAGTACAGTGCCGACGACGGCGTCGGTAACGACTGGCACATGACCCATCTCGGCATGCTGTCGAATTCCGGCGCCGGCATGCTGGTCATCGAGGCCACCCATGTCGAGCGCCGCGGCCGCATCACCCATGGCTGCCTCGGACTGTATTCTGACGAGTGCGAGGCGGCGCTGGAGCGGATCGTCTACCACTGCCATCGCATCGGCACGGCCAAGATGGCTATTCAGCTTGCGCACGCCGGGCGCAAGGCGTCCTCGCAGCGTCCCTGGGAAGGCGCCAAGGCGCTCGCTGAGGACCAGGACCCGTGGCCGACCATCGCGCCTTCGGCGCTGCCGTTCGGCCCCGGCTGGCATACGCCGCATGCCATGAACGAGGCTGACATGGCACGCGTCACAACGGCGTTCACCGACGCCGCCAAGCGGGCGCTGCGCGTCGGCTTCGACGCCATCGAACTGCATTTCGCGCACGGTTATCTCCTGCACAGCTTCGTCTCACCGCTGTCGAACAAGCGCAATGATGCGTATGGCGGATCATTCGAGGGCCGCATGCGCTTTCCGCTCGAAGTGGTGCGCTCGGTCCGCGCCGTGGTGCCGCGCGAACTTCCGCTCGGCGCCCGCATGACCGGCACCGATTGGCTGGAAGGCGGGCTGACCGCCGACGATGCGGTGGCGATGGGCAAGGCGCTCAAACAGGCCGGCCTCGACTACGTCGACGTTTCCTCCGCCAATATTACGCCGGACAGCCGCTGGCCGAGCGAACCCGGCTTTAACGTCCCCATCGCCGAGCGGGTGCGCCGCGAGACCGGGATTGCGACACGGGCGGTCGGCATGATCACCAATGCCAAACAGGCGGAAGATATCGTCGCGCAGGGCAAGGCCGACATGATCGCGATGGCGCGCGCTTTCCTGGACGATCCGCATTGGGGCTGGCACGCCGCGCAGACGCTCGGCGCGGAGGTGGCGCGGCCGCCGCAATACGCGCGCACGGCCCCGAAACTATGGCCTGGTGCTGCCCTGCGCGGGTGATGTGACCTCGCCGTAGCGTGCTGCAAGCGAGGCTGGCGCAACTCCGAAGTAGTAAGCGAGCCGCAGCCGCCACATCAGCAGGATCGTGCGCCAGACGCCGTTATTCTCCCAGCGGCGGCCCGATGTCATGACCGGTGTGCCGATACAGAAAGGCCGGCATAGGCGTTTGAGCCGCTGCGAGATCGCTATGTCTTCCATCAGCGGCAGGTCGGGAAAGCCGCCGACCGCCAAAAATGCCTCGCGGGTGACGAAAATCGCCTGGTCGCCGGTGGCGATGCCGGTCAGTCGCGAACGCCAATTGATCATGCAGGCGATGACGGCCAGGAGCGAATGCCGACCGGCGATCCGTAAATCGAAGCGGCCCCAGGAGCGGCGAGACAGCGCGTCAGCGATCAGGCTGTCGGCATTTTCAGGAAGTGCGGTGTCGGCGTGCAGGAATACGAGTGCCCCGCCGCTGCCGAGCGCAGCGCCGGCGTTCAGCGGCGCACCTCGGCCCCGCGCAACGCCGATGACGCGGTCTGCGAGTGGCTCCGCCAATTGCACCGTGCCATCGTGGCTGCCGCCGTCAACGACGATGACCTCGGCGCCGCGGGCACGCAACGGCTCAAGCTGCCGCAGCGCCCCTGTAATAATTGCCGCCTCGTTGAGGACCGGCATAACGATGGTCAGCCGACTCATGAGGCCTAAGATGCTAATGAGTTGCGGCGACGTGCGCATGGCAATTTTGCTGACGTAATGATCATGAGCGATCCGATCCTTGTCGAAGTCTTGCGCGGCGCGCGGGTCGAGAGCCGGCACCTTGGCGCCTTGGCCGTGACCGACGCCGACGGCAAGGCGGTGTTAGCCCTTGGCGATGTCGAAAGCCCGATCTTTCCGCGCTCCGCCGTCAAGGCGCTGCAAGCGATGGTGCTGGTCGAGACTGGCGCGGCGGATGCTTACGGCTTCGGCGACGAGGAACTGGCGCTGGCCTGCGCCTCGCACTCGGGTGAGCTGGGACATGTTGCGGGCGTCACGCGCATGCTGGCAAATGCCGGTCTCGACATCTCGGCGCTCGCGTGCGGTGCACACTGGCCGTTGTCACAGCCGGCGATGGTAGCATTGGCGCGAAGCGGCGAACCCTCGGCTCTGCATAACAATTGCTCGGGCAAGCACGCGGGCTTTCTCTGCGCCGCCTGCGCCATGGGGGTCGACCACACCGGCTATTGGAAGCCGGATCATCAGGTGCAGCGGCACGTGCGTGCGGTGCTGGAAGATTTGAGCGGCGAAGTGCTGGGCGAAGACCGCCGCGCCATCGACGGCTGCTCGGTGCCGACCTGGGCGATACCGCTGCAAAATCTGGCGCTGGCCTTCGCCAGGTTCGGCACGGGCCACAAGCTGCCGCCCGAGCGTGCACGGGCCGCCGCGCGATTGCGCGCCGCGTGTACAAGCAAGCCTTGGCACGTCGCCGGCACCGGCCGGTTCTGCACCGAGATCATGCGGCTTTTCGGCTCGCGTGTTTTCGTCAAGACCGGCGCCGAGGGCGTCTATTGCGGCGCGCTGCCCGAACTCGGGCTCGGCATTGCCATCAAATGCGACGATGGCGCCGGCCGCGCCGCGCAGTCGATCATAGCGGCGTTGATTGCGCGTTTTCTGCCGCTTAGTGAAACGGAACGCGCCGCGCTTGTGCCGTTCGTTCGGCCGACGCTGCGCAACTGGAATGGATTCGAGGTCGGCGCGTTGCGGGTGACAGAAGCAATTTGACGGTCACTTGGTTGACGATCACTTGGGCGCAAGTCCGGTCGCGAGGATCATGCGGCGCCAAGTTTCGATCGAGTCCTTCAGGAACGGTGCGGTATAGGCAAATGCCATCGTGGTCGGCTCGTAGCCGAGGCTGCGCAGCCGGGCGTTGAAGCTCGGCTTCGCCACGATTTCATTGATCGCGCCGTTGAGCTTTTCGCAAATGTCAGCCGGCGTATTGGCGGGCGCCAAAAAGCCGATCCAGCCGCTGATGGTGACGCCGGGGAAGCCGGATTCGGTCAGCGTCGGCACGTCCGGCAGCGCCAGCGCCCGTTGTGGGCCGCTGACTGCGAGCGCCCGAACCCTGCCGGCACTCAACTGCGCAAACACTTCCGAGACCGGCCCGGCCAGAATGTCGACCTGGTGGCCGAGCAGCGCATTCATCGCCGGCTGTCCGCTCTGAAACGGCACCGACGCCACCTGCAACTTGCCCATCACGTTGAGAACGTAGTCGGCGATGATGTGTGAGGACGATCCACCGACAGCGGCGCTGAGCGTCTTGTCCTTCGCCATGACAATGAATTGCGCGAGCGTCTGCGCGCCGGCGTCCGCGTTGACCGCGAGCGCGTGGCTGTCACGCGCGGGAAACGCCACAGCCCGCAGCTCATCCGAGGAATAGGTGAGATCCGTCGATAAGGTTTGGTTGATGGCAAAACTGTTGCCGGTCGCCAGCAAAGTGTAACCGTCCGGCAGCGAAGTAGCGACGACCTTGGCGGCGATGTTGGAGGCGGCGCCTGGCCGGTTCTCGACCACGATCTGGTAATTGAACTGTTCACTCAGTTCGGCTGCCACGCTGCGGGCGAACACATCGATGCCGCCGCCCGGTGCAAAACCGACGACGAATGTGATTTTCCGATTGGGATAGTCCGACGACCGCGCGAACGCTGGCTGGCAACGTGCCGTGACTACGGTGCAGAGCGCGACGAAGGCGACGGCGGGCAGCAATAAACGACTGAGCATGAAAGCCCTCGCACGCCGTTTCTCCCTGATGAGATAACTACACGGTTGACGACCGTTCGCAAAGCAACACGCCGCACTTACCGCACGCGATTGCCGCCGATTGATAGCTGCGCGTATTGCGCCGCGCCGTCCTGGCTGAGGTCGCCGGTCACCGGCTTGTTCCATTCCATGCCGACGATGGCCGCGATTCGGGTGTCGGAAATCATGTTGTCGGCGATCACGGCGGCGCCGGCGCCCGGCGCGACAGATACCGCAATGCCGTAATTGGCGCCGCGCACCACATTGGCGTTGACGGTGACATCGCGCAGATATTGGCCGAAGCCGGCAACGATGCCGATATTCGGCGCGTTCTCCACGACGTTGCCGCTGACCACGGTATCGGCTTCGACGCCGATGCCGATACCGGCGCCATCATTCGGGTCGGTGCCGGCTGGGCGCCGTGCGACGAGGTTGCGGATCAGGTTGCCTTGCACGACGGCAAGCCGGCCGCCTTGATTGAAATTCGTTACCGAGACGCCGAGCGCGGCGCCGTCCACGATGTTGTTGGCGATCATGGCGCCCTGGAAGCCGAATTCGGCGTAGAGCGCGACTTCTCCGATCTGCGTGCAGGTATTGCCGAGGATTTGCAGATTGGACGCGGCGTTGCCGCGGACCGCCGAGAACGCCGCGTTGCTGATGCGGTTGCCGCGTATCTGCACATTTTCAGCGCGGAACACGTTGACGGCGTTGCCGTACTGTCCCGAGCCGCCGGATTTGTTGGCGATGTTGTCGATGCGGTTGTCGACCACAAGCGTGCCATCGTCGCCGGCTGCCGAGCGCCAGACCAGGATGCCGCCGTTGCCGGCGCCGTGCACGGTATTGCCGGCAATGCGCAGGCCGCGGGCATCGAGCGAGAAAATCGCGATATCGGCGGCGCTGATGGTGTTGCCCGTCACTTCGCCTTCGATTGCCTCAAGAGAAATGCCGTTCCTTCCGGCGCCGGCGATCTCGCAGTCGGCAATATGCAGCGCTCGGCCCTGCGCCAGATGAATGAGGCCGCGGCCCTTCGGCAGCGGGATATTGGCGCCATCGAAGACGAGATTGCGCAGCGCGATATTGTCGCTGCCAGTGGCCGAGAGCAGCGACGCGCCGCCTGACAGGACGATGCGTGTCGCGCCCGCAACGCCGGAAATCGCCGCATTCGGCGGCAATTGCAGCGCGTTGGCGCGATAGGTTCCGGCCCGCAGTTGCAACACGGCGCCTTCGGTTGCGGCGCGGTCGATGGCGCGCTGCAGGGCCTTCGACTGATCGTTGGCCGCGTTGGGGTACAGCCCGAGCGCGTCAGCGCCGATGCCGGGGCGCAGTGTGCTGGTGCGATCGCCGCGCGCAAATGCCGGCATTGCGGCGCCCACCGTGGCGGCACCGGCGAGGGCGGCAAGCAGGCGGCGGCGATCGAAGCTCATCGAGAATCCTCACGACACGGGTCACGCATCATGTGGCATTCGCACTAGACCGTTTCGCTCCGGGAAGCGTGCCGATTTCGTGTTAACGATTAATGGCGGCTTGCTGTGAGAAGGGCGATGAGCACGGCTTCGGCGCCATTAATCAGTTGTGCCAGCGACGGCGCACGCCGTATGCCGCGCCGGCGCGGCTTGTTGCTCACCGGAGGGATATGAACGAATTGAACCAGCGGTTTTCTGCCGTCCATTCGCTCCAGTGCACGCCAGTAAACGTAATTGCACAGATAGCTTCCGGCATCGCGCGACAATCGCGAGGCGGCTGCACTTGCCCGCGCCGCGCCGGCGAGCCGGGCGAACGGCGCGTTACCGGTCAGCGTTGCCGGGCCGCCGGGCTTGATGACAAGCCGGTGCGGGCGAGATCCGTTGGCGTCGGGGAATAGCGCCGAGATCGCATTACGTGCCCGCATTTCGATGCAAAGCTGGCGTCGCCGGCCTGCGACGCCGAACATCAGGACAATGTCCGGCTTTTTCGCGAACAATTTCGGTAGATCACGATCGACGGCAGCATAGGTTGTCGCAAAGGTATGGGTGATGCGTTCCACTGCAGCAAAAGCCGGCCGCCGCCGCCGTGAAAGTATTTTGGCCACGGCCGCGCTCGGGTTGAATGGCGCGCCGGGAAATGGGCCGAAGCCGGTGATGACGACAAGCATGGCATTACAGCCCGAGCATCCCGGCAATTTTCTCCACCGCTGCACCGGGCGCCACGCGGCCGGCTGCGACGTCGGCCTCGAGCTGCGGCAACGCGGCTTTGACCGCGCGATCGGAGCGCAGCGGCGCGTAGAGCCGCTCCTCCAGCATCGACCGCATCCACTTGACCTGCTGCTCGCCGCGCCGCGCCGCGAGCTCGCCCGAAGCGGTGAGCCGCCGGCGATGGTCGAGGATGTGATTCCACAGCGCCTCGACGCCGTCGTCCTTGAGCGCCGAGTAAGTGACGACCGGCGGCGTCCAATTCACCGAGGCCGGCGCCAGGATATGCAGCGCCGCGCCATATTCGGCCGCCGTCAGCTTGGCGCGAGCGAGGTTGTCGCCGTCGGCCTTGTTGATGGCGATCATGTCGGCAAGCTCGACGACGCCCTTCTTCAATCCTTGCAGCTCGTCGCCGCCGCCCGGCAGCACCAGCACCAGGAAAAAATCGGTCATGTCAGAGACCGCGATCTCGGATTGGCCAACGCCAACAGTTTCGACCAGCACCGCGTCGTAGCCGGCGGCCTCGCAGAGCAGCATGGTCTCGCGCGTTTTTGCCGCCACGCCGCCGAGCGTGCCTGAGGACGGCGAGGGGCGGATGAAAGCGTTGGGGTCAATAGAAAGCCGTGCCATGCGCGTTTTGTCGGCAAGGATCGAGCCGCCGGTACGGCGCGACGACGGATCCACCGCCAGCACCGCCAATTTATGGCCCTGCCGGGTCAGCATCGAGCCGAGCGCGTCGATGGTGGTTGATTTGCCGACACCCGGGGAGCCGGTGATTCCGACGCGCACGGCGTTGCCGGTCGCCTCCAACAGGGTTTGCGTCAGCGCCGCGGCGGTGGCGCGATGGTCGGCGCGCTTGCTCTCGATCAGCGTGATGGCCCGCGACAGCATCGTGCGGTCGCCGGAGCGAACTCCTTGGGCAAGACGCTCGACGTCAGGGAGGAGGAGGAGGGCGCGGCCATTGGGTGTCATTGGCGAGGTGCACACGATCTTATCCGAACCCTCGGCGCTGACATACCGGGATCATGCGCTATTGCCCCATCACGATAGCAAGTCCGCCGCTCGCGTGGGGCTTGGCCGCGGTGGCGCGGGCAAACGCAAATACTGCCTCTCGTGTTGCGACGCCACATTCGCTGCCGGGATCCTTACCGCAATATTTGGCACGCGTTGCCTCGTCGGCATCGGCCTCGTCAATGACGAACAGGAGGTAGGTGCCGTCGGCCAGCTTGCGGGCAATCGCATATTCGGCCGGATGACCGGGACGGATGCTCTGCGCGATCAGATCGCCGCCCTCGAAAGCATGGAGTGTGAATGGGCCGATATCCTTGCGCGTGCCGCTCATCGGCACGTAGCGGCCGTCAGTAAAGCGGAACGTTTCCGTGGCAGGCTCGCGCGCTGCGCCATCGCGTAGGGTATAGAATTGCAGGCGAGGGCGCTCGCCGAGCAGCGGCAGTCCATCGGTTAAAATCGGCGCTGTCGAGGAAATACAGCCTGCCAGAAACGCAAAGCTCGCAACGGCGAGAAGATGTGGCGCCGGATGCCAGCGCCGTAATAAATTCTTCTTCATAGCACCTGCTTGATGGTCTCGCGCCTCTGTAATCCTGCCGGCATCCTATACCGACCCCAATGTTTCGGCGTCGTTATTTAGTGGTTCGCAACCACGTCGATGCGAAGAAAGTCCGGGACGGAGGGAAAAGCGGCATTCTGAATTGACAATTCGTGTCCGCCAGAGCGGCGCCACCATTGGTCTTGGAATGACCCCGGTATCGCCGAACTCAGGCCGCATCGCACCGCTGACATCGCGGGCGGACAAGCGCGGCAAAAGCGCTCGGCGTCCAACCATGACACGGGAGACATCGATGAATTGGGATCAGATCAAGGGGAACTGGCTGCACTTCAAGGGCAAGCTCCTGCACAACTGGGTTAAGCTCACCGACGAAGACATCACCCGCATCAACGGTCGGCGCGAGGAGTTGGCGGCGCGGCTGCAAGAGCGTTATGGCTTTTCCAGATCGGAAGCCGAGCGCGAGGTCGGCGCCTGGCTGCGCTCGCAGCGCCACGCCGCGTAACGACGAATGCGCTAAGGCAAGATCGCAAAAGCTCGCGCCGGAAACCCGAGTCCCTTTTCCACCTTGGGCCACGTGACCACGAGGATCGAGCCGGTCGCCGGCACCTTATCGAGGTTGGCCATGACTTCGATCTGATAGTGGCCGTGCTGGAGGATGTAAGTCTCCGAGTCCATCTTGTCGGTGGTGTCGGTGTCCATGGCTTCGTGCCCGGTCGCCGTCACGCCGCGCCGTTCGTACAGATATTTGATCGTCTCGAACGCCCAGGCCGGAAACGGCTGGCGCTTGAAGCGCTCCGGATTGGTGTCCCAGTCCTTGTACATGTCGGTGCGAAGCGCGGCGAAGCTGCCCTTGGGCACGCGGCCGTGCTTTGCTTCCCATGCCTTGAGGTCGGCGACTGAAAATGCGTGGTTCGGATCCTTGCCGAGGTACGGCGTATCGTCGAGCACCACCAGCGGCAGGATCATCTGCTTGAGTGGGATCTGATCCATAGTGATGCCGTCTTGCGCGAAGTGTGCCGGCGGATCGACGTGCGTGCCGTACTGCCCGACCATCTCATAAAATGTGGTGCGGAAGCCGTCCTTGGGGATGGTGTAGGGCTCGTGGGTTTTGGGATCGGCGGCGGGCGAGAATCTCGCCTGGCCGAAGCCGGCCCAGACCGGCGTCTCCGGCCCAAAACTGTGGGTGAGATCGACAAACTGTTTGGAGGCGATGATGCGGTAGGCGTGGGCGAGATCGGTTTGCGCCCCGGCTTCCGCGGCGAACAGCATCAGCGTGTACAACGTCCAGATCGGCACAGCAACGCGAGCGAGGAGGGGGCGCAACATCGTATCCTCCGATCTAATCCGGCAGCGGAATGAACTCTGCGGTGTCGCCGGGCACGATGTCGAAACGGCCGGCTTTCCAGTCCGCCTTGGCGGCTTCGATGCGTTCTTTGCGCGAGGACACGAAATTCCACCAGATGTGGCGCGGGCCGTCCATGGCAGCGCCGCCGACCACGATGAAATGAGTGTCGGTTGCCGCCCGCAAGGTGATGCGGTCGCCTGGCTTGAGCACGAGGAGCCGTTCAGCTCCGTGGCGATCGCCGCCGATTTCGATTTCACCGGAGATGACATAAACCGCGCGCTCCTCGTGGTCGGCATCGAGCGGCAAAGTCGCGCCGGCTTTGAGCAGAACTTCGGCGAATAGTGTGTCCCAGGACGTAACGACCGGCGAGCGCAGACCGTGCAAAGAGCCTGCGACCACGCGCAGCGTCGCGTCCGCTTCCTTGAGTTCGGGGATTTCGGTAGCGGCTGTGTGGGCGAAGGCTGGCGCCATCTCCTCATCCTTGGTCGGGAGCGCGACCCACAATTGCAGGCCGTGCAGCGGCTCGCCGCCGTCGCGCCGGTCGGCGGCGGTGCGTTCGGAATGCACGATGCCGCGGCCGGCCGTCATCCAGTTGACCGCGCCCGGCCGGATCGGCATCGCGGTGCCAAGGCTGTCGCGGTGGACGATCTCGCCGTCGAAAAGGTAGGTTACGGTGGCAAGTCCGATATGCGGGTGCGGCCGTACATCGACACCGTCGCCGGCTTTGAAGACCGCCGGCCCGAAATGATCGAAGAAGATAAAGGGCCCAACCATGCGCGAGCGTGCCGACGGCAGCGCGCGATGCACCTGGAAGCCGCCGAGATCAACCGAACGCGGCACGATCACCTGCTCGATGACGTCACTCGCCTGTGCGTCGCCGGGAGCGGGGTCCTTGCCTGGAAAAAAGCTCATGGTGGAGCCTCCTATGTCATGCTCCGGGAAGGCGGAGCATCCAGACTGCTGGATTGCCCGCCTGCGCGCGCAATGACGATGTTCAGATTGCGTGAAACTTCTGTTCCTTCACCGAGTTGACCAGGCCGTAGAACACTTCATTGACCTTCGGCCAGCTCGGCAGCTTCTTCACATTGCTGAGCCAGCGCTCGACGTTCGGATAAGCCGAGAAATCGCAGCGGATGACTTCGCCTAACGTGACCAGTGCGGCGCCGAAATAATCGGCGATCGTGATCTGGTCTCCGCACAGATATTGCTTCTTCGGGCCGATCCAATAGTCGTTGAGGATCTGCAGCCAGCGCTTGGAATTTTGCTGACCGAACTCGATGGTAGCTGCCTGCGCTTCGTCGCTGCGCCGCTTCAAATGCGGAAACAGCTGCGGATAGCAAAGATTGTAGGCCCATTCGCGATAGAAGTTGGTGTTGAGCCAGTCCATGACCTCGTTGACCTTGGCGCGTTCTTTCAAATCCTTCGGATAGGCCGGCGAACCGATCTTCTCAGCAAGGTATTTGAGGATTGCCGAGCTTTCGGTCAGACGCAGGTCGCCATCCTCGATCATCGGCACCAGGCTGTTCGGATTCAATTGCGTGTAGGGCGGCTGGTATTGCTCGCCGGTGAACAGATCGACGGTGACTTCGTCGACCGGTATCTTGTTCTCGGCGATGAACAGCCGCACTGGACGGCTCGTCATCGAGACTGGGTGCATGTAGAGCTTCATGGCAGACCTCCTAAGGCGTGCGCTGCAGGGGACGCCGGCGACGCCGCTTGCGGTAAGGTAGCGGAAGTTTGCGGTCGCCGTCAGTGGGCGGCGCGGTGGGGTCGCTGCCTGGGCCGGTCGATCTAGCGCCGCGGCTTTGCGTTCGCGACCAGTTCGGCGATAAAGCGCGGCTGCGCGAAAGCGGCGGCGTGGACCTCAGGTGTCCAATACTTGGTCTTGAAGCTGCCGGCCTTGCGGTAGCGCTGCGCGATGGCCTTCACCGGCTGCCGCCGCAGTCGCTTGTTGTCGCTGGCAAAACCCATGGCCATGTGGCCGCCGACATAAACCGGGATTGCAGCGACGTAGCAGGTCGCATCGGCGAACAGCCGGCGGAATTTCGACATTGTCATGGTCAGCTCGTTCTTCTGAAAGAACGGCACTCCGTTCTGCGTCACCAGCACGCCGCCCTTTTTCATGCAGCGTTTGCAGCCGGTATAGAACTTCTCGCCGAACAGGATTTTACCCGGTCCGATCGGATCGGTGGAATCGACGATGATCACGTCGAAGCGCCGGTCGGTCTTGGCGACATATTTGGCGCCGTCGTCGATCACGCTTTCGAAACGCTTGTCGGCAAAGACCGGTCGGGTGAATTCGGGAAAATGCTCTTTGGCGAATTCGACCACCTTGGCGTCGATTTCGACCTGGGTGAGGCGCTTGATCGTCTTGTGCTTGAGCACTTCTTCGGCAATGCCGCAGTCGCCGCCGCCGACGATCAGGACCTCGCTGGCGTTGCCGTGGGCGAACAGCGGCACATGCGACATCATCTCCTGATAGATGAATTCATCGCGCTTGGAGATCTGGGTGGCGCCATCGAGCATGAGCATCTTGCCGAAATACGGCTGTTCGAACAGCACGAGGTGCTGGTGCTCGGTTTGCATCTCGTAGAGCACCTTGTCGACCTGGAAGCTCATGCGGAAGCCGAGATCGTCGAACAGGGTCTCCGATATCCAGCGTTTCTCCTCTGCCATGATATTTCCCTATGCCCGAGCGCATTGCGCTCATTCTGAGCCCATAGCGAAACGGCCGGGACCCGGCCCGGCCGCTCTGATTTGGTCGAATGCTCGGTCTGCTCGGAAGCCTGGTCAGGTGTCCTGGCCGCGCAGCAGTTCGTTCACTTCGACCCGCTTCGCAGAGAAGGCTTCGCGCAGCACCGGGATACACAGGTCGGGATCGGCCGAACCGCACATGAACACGTCGAGCGCGGCATAGCCGACTTCCGGCCACGTATGGATCGAGATGTGGCTCTCCGCCAGCACTGCGACGCCGGAGACGCCGTTCGGCTGGAAGTGATGCAAATGGATGTGCAGCAGCGTGGCGCGGGCTGCGTCGACGCAGTGCCGCAGTGTCGCCTCAATATGCTCGATGTCGTCGAGCCGCTCGGCGCCGTGCAAATCGATGATCAGGTGAGCGCCGGCACAACGGACGCCGTTGCGAACGGCGAAATGATCGTGGTGCTCATCCGCCAGCGGCGGAGCCGCCACCTTCAGCCTCGTTTTCTTGACTTCCGTTCGGGCGGTACCTGGAACCCCCAAGCCCTTCACCGATCGCAAGAGGGCATTCTGTGCCATGCTTCCTCTCCAACCAGAGACAAGACCCCGAGATGCCGGCAGGCCGGCGCCGCGGAAAGCGAATGCCGCCCGATCAGTCCACAAACTGACCAACAGCGGCATCGTTCCCAAATAAATGCAATCAGCCGCGAGTCAAGCAGATTCTGCAAGAAAAACTTTAATGCTTCGTCACGGTCCGCCGTCGCGACGCGTGTTGGAAGTTCGGTGAGCTTTTGCGAGACGCTTGTGCGCGCTTGCCGAATTTGCAAGCGCCGCTAAGCTCCCGCTGATCGACGACAAAACAAAAAGCGAGTATCGGGATGAGCGCCAACCTTATAAGACCGCGGCCGCCATCGCGGAAAACCCCATGGAACGGGCATTTCCGCGCTTGCGCCTGTTGCGCGCCAACGGCCGATCCGCCGAGCGCCGCGCGGCGGAATTTCCTCGTTGGCGGTATCGCCGCACTGGGCTTGAGCGCAACGGCGACCACATTCGCCGCTGCGCAGACCGCGCCGGCCAAGACGCGGATCGATGTCCATCACCATTATGTGCCGCCGATATACGCCGAAGCGCTTGCGGCCAGCCGCGTCGGCGGCGTGCCGAAATGGACGCCCCAATTGTCGCTCGAGGACATGGACCAGGCGGGCGTTGCGACCGCCGTGCTGTCGCTGGTGCCGCCCGGAGTTTGGCTCGGCGACGCCGAAAAGGCGCGCAAGCTGGCGCGCGACTGCAATGACTACGGCGCGCAATTGCGCAAAGACTATCCCGGCCGCTTCGGCTTGTTCGCCACCCTGCCGCTGCTCGATGCCGACGGCAGTTTGCGCGAGATCGAGTATGCGCTCGACGTGCTCAAAGCCGACGGTATCGGCTTGTTCAGCAGTTATGAGGGCAAATATCTCGGCGATACCGCCTTTGTGCCGGTGCTCGAGGAACTCAACCGGCGCAAGGCGGTGGTTTATACCCACCCCGTCGTTGCATCCTGTTGCGCGCATCTGGCCGACGGCGTCTCACCCGGCAGCATCGAGTTCGCCACCGATACCACGCGCACCATCGCAAGCCTGCTGTTCGGCGCCGGCGGCACGGCCTTCCGGTGCCCGGATATCCGCTTCATCTGGTCTCACAGCGGCGGCACGTTGCCGTTTCTGATCGGCCGTCTCATCCGCGAACAGGTGGTCAAGAAGGATCCGCGCATGCCCGACGGACCGGTGCCGTTCGTTCAGAAATATTATTACGAGATCGCGCAGGGAAACATGCCGGGCCAGTTCGCGGCGCTATTGAAGCTCGTTCCGGTTTCGCAACTGATGTTCGGCAGCGATTATCCGTATCGCGAAGCCGTCGAGGCGATGGATGGTGTCAACGACTACACATTCAGCAACGCCGAACGTGCTTCGATCAACCGCGAGACGGCGCTGCGTTTAATGCCGCAACTCGCCGGCTGAGATCTCTGGCAAAGCGCCTAGCAGTGCGCCGGACTGCGTTTGCGTCGCATTTCCGATGGCGGTAAGTCTACCATTGCGATGATTTGGTCGAACCAAGTTCGGAGGCGGGGCTACTAACCCCCGACCATAACGGCGGTGGAGAGGAAAGGGAGAACGATCATGATGCGCACTACGGTGGCGGGAGTATTTTTGGTTCTTGCAGTGTTTTTGCCAGCACAGCAGGCTTCAGCGCAGAATGCCCTGGGCGGCGCAATCGGCGGCGCGATCGTCGGCGGTGCGATCGGCGGTGCCGTGGGCCACGGCAATCCGGGCGGAATCATTGCCGGTGCCGCAATCGGCGCCACGACCGGCGCGATTATTGCGAATGAGGCCGAGCGGCGCGACGGCGGATACTTCTGGTGGCATCGCGGCTGCTACTACCGCTATCCCAACGGCGCCTGGGTCCAGGTCGGTCTGAATTATTGCGGCTACTAAGCCCACCCGTGCGGCAGCGGCGTGTTATCCGTTGACCGCAACTGCGGGCGGTATCCTGGGTTCCGCCGGCTTTTTCACGCGGGTGCGGAAAAATCCGAGCACGCGCTTGGCTGTTTCGGGCTGTAATTTATTGAAGCTCACGAGCGATTGCTCGAGGTCCTCCGCCGACATGCCGCGGTCGGCGGCCCGCAACAGCAGGATCGCCTTGGTCGTGGTCGGGGACAGGCCCGCGACTTTGCACAGGATCAAAATGATTTCCGCGCCGGGATCGAGCAGTGCGCGCTCAACGACGTCGATCGGCGTATCGCACATGAGCGAAAGCGCGATCGCTGTTTCTTCGAACTTGCGGTCGCGGGCATACTGGTAGATCTCGGCCTCGCCAATGCGGCGGATGCGGTTCTGCCGTTCCACCGCAGCTTCCGCCGCAGCGAAGGCCGGTGAAGCGTTGCGGACCTCGCTACGGATGTTGCCGACGACTTCGGCGACGACCCCTTCGATGTCGCTGGAGGCTTGCGGGTTCTCGGCAACCAGGCGGGCGCGGACCGCGCTCGAAGCCTTGTCGAGCAGCATCAGGAAGTGCGGCCGCGGGATATCGTTGCGCATGCCGACTTCGCTCGCCAGCGTGTCGTCCCCTGACGCGCGGTTGACGAGGGTGCGGAAGGCGGCATCGGAGAAGCGCGCTCCTCGGTTCTTCACCACCAAATGCACGACGCCGCGGTCGCCGCGCTCGACCAGGACATCGGTCACGGCCTCGCTGAGCGACCGGCGTTGTGCGATGGCCTGGAGATGCTGCTGGCTTTTGGAATTCGCGGTGGCGAGCAACGCGTGTTCGTTAAGCCGCTCGGACCGCGTCAGGATAGGGCGAGCGACGTCTATGTCGTCGTCGAATGCAAGCAGGTGGATCACGTTGAGAGGAGCATTGGCAATCGGTGCCAGCCGGTCCGCAAGCTTGGCGCGGGCCTTGGCTTCGATGGTGTTGACCAGACGCGCCATCACGTCGTCGAATACGCCGATCTGGTCCTCGGAAAAGCGCTGCGCACCGTTGATAAAGAGGTCGGTGACGCTGGTCAGAATCTCGTTGCGCCGGTCGAACGAACCGGATGAGAGCACGGTTTCGAGTTCTTCAAGGAGCGGTAGGGAATGCATCATGCCGCGGCACGCAACACCATTGAATTAGCGTGCAGAATGCCGTGGGAACGGTGAACAAACCGTTGTGAGTGGCCGCTCGACGGTGCGTTCAAAGGGTTAACGAAAGCATAAATGACGCCACCGCAGCTCTGCTGTTCGCTTCGGGCACGGCTTCGCGCCGCAATCCGCGCGATTGCCGCTCAACCGCCGCGTAGGGCGCCCATCCGATTGCGCACCTCGGCGGGCACGCGGTAGTCGCGGATCACCGGCCGTGGATCGTGCAGGCCAATCGCTTCGCGCTGGACAATGAAGCACCAAAAGGCATCGCTCGCATCGGCAACCAGGCGGGTACGTGTCGAATTTCGCTCGCCGTGGCAGCGCTCGTATTCGGCCAAAGCTTCCAGGGCCGCTTCGAGCGCGCGGCCAAGCCGGCCGAACGCGGCGACCTGCTCCTGCGCGATCTCGTAGTCGAGCGCCGCGGTGCGCTCGATCCTTGAACTTGAACTGGCCATGGGCAAGCGTAAAGTCATGGCAACAAGATAATCGGCAAAATCGGTCCCGTCATCGTCCCGGAGGAAATCATGCGAAGACTTGCCATTGCTGTCGTCTCTGCCATCGCGCTGATGGGCGCTATCCGCGCCGCGGCGGCCGACGACACGCTCAAGGTGGCCGTCCCGCAGAAAGGCGCCTGGGATGCCGGCATTGCCGAACTCGGCCAGCGCGGTGGCATTTTCAAAAAACACGGTCTCGACCTCGATATCCTCTATACGACGGCAGGCCCGGAATCGATCCAGGCGATGATCGCCGGCAGCATCGATATTTCGGTCGCTGCCGGGGTATCCGCGGCGATCGGCACGTTCGCCAAGGGCGCGCCGGTCCGCATCATCTCGAGCGAGATGACCGGAGCGCCGGATCTTTACTGGTTTGTCCCGGCCGATTCGCCGATCCACACCATCGCTGACATGAACGACAAGACGGTGGCGTTTTCCGCCGTCGGATCTTCCAGCCACGGCTCACTGCTGGCGCTCATCGCGCAGTATCACCTGACCGCCAAACCGACCCCGACCGGTAACATCGCTTCGACTATCACGCAGACCATGACCAAGCAGGTCGACGTTGGTTTCGGCGCCGCGCCGTTCGGCCTCGATCTCGTCGAAAGCGGCAAGGCGCGTATCATCGCCACCGGCAACGATGTGTCGGCGCTGCGCGCGCGCGCGGTGCGGGTCAATTTGACCGGCGCAAGTACCCTGCAGAATCGGCACGACGCGCTCGTGCGCTTCATGCAGGCCTACAAGGAGACCGTCGACTGGATGTACTCCAGTCCGGATGCGCTCAAGATCTATGGCGAATATTCCGGTCTGCCCGACAGCATCGTGCAGCGTGTTATCAAGCTGGTGCCGAAGGACGCTCTGCAAACTGATCAAGTCATGGGCATCAACGACATCATGACCGACGCGGTCACACAAAAATTCCTGTCCGCGCCGCTGACGCCAGATCAGCTCAAGGAACTGATTCAGATTCAGAAATAGGTCAGCGCTTCCAGGTTACCACGCTCACCCCGGCGGCTGCATCGAGGTCGCGCCGCGGTCCTGGCTTCAGTGCGTGACGCATCAGCACGTCCTCCGGGGACGCATTCGGCCCGACAGCCGTGAATACCGGCCGGCCGCCCGGAACTTTCGCGTTTGCCGCGCGAGACAGATAAAATCGATCGTAGCGCGGCAGGAACATGCTGAATACGTCGGTGCCGCCGATGATCGCGATACTGCCATCGCCAACGCCCAGTTCGGCGAGCGCCTGTTCGAGCGTCGCGCCGACGGGATTCCAAAGCAGCGCGTGGGGATGCGATGGATCCGGCGCAATGTCCGCGATCTGGCGGGTCACCAACAAACGCTTGCGCTGCGACGCGTGCGGGCCGCCTTCGTGCGAATGTCGGCCGTGCACGATCGCGGCGGCGCGGTCGAGCTCGCCCTGGAAGAAAGTCTGGTCTGCATCGTTGCGGATAACGTCCGGCATGACGCCGTCGGCATCCGCGATCATGCCGTCGGCGGAAACGATGACGTAACCTTCGACGCGGTGCAAAGCGGCGGCTCGCTCCTAAAAGACAGCCAGATAGCGCAACAGCGATAATATGCCGATAATAATCACGATCACGCGCACGATTTGCTTGGCGCGGCCGTCGATCGGCAGCATGTTCACGAGATAAAGAACCAGAATAACGACCAGGAACGTGATCAGTGCACTGATAAGAATGGACATGGCGATCCCCGCAATATGTGATTATCTCTCAGATTGATCGCTATGCAAAACCGTTGTTAACATGGCCGATACGGTGGGACATAGCGAGTCGGCAAGAGTAGCGCCTTTACAATCTTGCGCCAAATAACGCGCGCTTGCGAGCTTTCGTTCCGGGGTGGGCCAGTCCGGAAGGCCGGCCGCGATTTCTCAGGGAGACCGCCATGAAGCGCAAACCTAACCGCGCGACGTTCGATGCGGCGACGCTCGCGATGCAGCAATTCCTGGCTTGGGTTGCCGATCGACCGCGGAGCTATCCGGAGGCGAGGGAAGGCTGGCATAGCTGTCCGCATCTTTCAGTGTGGGAGGATGCGATTGTCGATGGTCTGGTCCGCATCGAAAACGGCCGCGCCTTACGGCTGACGCCACGCGGCCGCGCTATGCTCGATCAAGCACAAACTCACGCGCTCTGAGGAGAAATAGGGAATGTCGGGAAGCACGCAATTATTTCGGATTTTCGGCGCGCTCGTCGCGGCAGGCGTGATGCTCGGCGTCGCGCCGGTCCGGGCCGAGGTCAGTGAAGTCCGTATCGGTATCCAATATGGCCTGATCTATCTGCCGGTCGTCGTGGCCGATGCGCAAGGTTACTTTGCCGAAGAGGCGAAGAAGGCGGGCCTGCCCGATCTTAAGGTCACCATACAGCGCTTTTCTGGCTCGCCAGCCATCACCGATGCCGTGCTGTCAGGCAATATCGACGTCGGCGCATTCGGCACGCCTGGCCTCCTGATCGCGTGGGAAAAGACCAAGGGACATATGGACGTCGAGGGCCTTGCCGCGCTGGGCGCGAATGCTTTTGTGCTGATGACCAACAAGCCGGAGATCAAGACGATTGCCGATTTCAGCGACAACGATCAGATCGCGGTGCCGGCGACGACATCGCCGCAAGCCGTGGTGATGCGCATGGCGGCAGAGAAGACTTTTGGCGACTACCGCCGGCTCGACAAGCTTCTCGTCAGCATGCCGCATCCGGATGCCACGGCGGCACTGCTTTCCGGTCGCGTCATTTCGGGCTATGTCGCGACTGCTCCATTCATCTCCGTGCTGCGCAAGAGCGACAAAATTCACGTAGTTACGACGTCGAAGGATATTTTGGGCGAGGAAATGACCGGTGTCGCGTTGGGCGCGCCGAAAAGCTTCGCTACCATCAATCCGACGGTGGCGAAGGTCGTGATCGCGGCGATCGAGGACGGCATGGCGTTCATGGCTCGCGACCCAGGCAAGTCGGCCGAGCTCTATATCCAGTCGGAAAATTCGAAGACGCCGAAGGACGACATCGTCGGCATGCTGACCGACGGCTCGATCGCCTATTCTGTTGCGCCAACCGGCTTGATGAAGCTTGCCGGCTTCATGGCCAAGACCGGCGAGCTCAAGGCGGCGCCGAATTCCTGGCAGGACGTGTTCTTCCCGCTGCTCGGTGCCCGCAACGGAAGCTGAGTTTTCAACCGCTCGCGAATTGTCTGGTGATAGCGTCGACGACGCGCGATTCCAGCGGCTCGACCTGGGTCGGAAACACCACAGCGATGTGACCGTCGCGGCCGACGAGATATTTGTGGAAATTCCACTTCGGCGTCTCCAACGGGCGTTCGCTGGCCGCCCCTCTGTAGAATGGGTGCGCGTTCGGACCGACCACCTCGGCTTTGGCGGCGAGGGGAAAGGTGACGCCGTATTCCTTGTTCGCCGTCTCGGTGATTTCGGCGACGCCGCCCGGCTCCTGGCCGCCAAAATCGTTCGACGGTACGCCGACCATCACCAGCCCGCGTTCGTGGAAGCGCATATAGAGCTGCTCAAGCCCGGCATATTGCGGCGTGTAACCGCACAGCGAGGCGGTGTTGACGACTATGATCGGCTTGCCGGCAAAATCCGAAAGCCTGATCGGGTCGCCGGTGAGGCCGGCGAAAGAAAAGGCATAAGCTGTCACGCAACTCATGGTTGAACTATCCGGTGAAGGGGACTGCGCCATCGCCGGCAATGCGATGCCGCCCGAAAGCAAGGTCAACAGATTTCTGCGATCGATGGTCATGGTCAAGCTCCCGCCGGCCAGTCTAGCATGGGTGCAGGTATCCGGGAGTCGCGGCATGGACGACCTAGCGAGCGACGCGCAGACCAAGGCGCTGGAATTCGTCAATAGGGCGAGCACTTACGTGCTGTTGGCGACGATCGCGCTCACCGCCTGGGTGGCCTCCGGCGTGGAATTTTCCAGCGAAGGCTTGCGACTGTCGGCGATGGCCTGCCTCACCTTCTCCGCGGTGTTCGGGATTGCGACGCTCGCGCTCGTTCCGCTCATTGAGGAGGCGCGGCGTCCCGGTCAATCGAATTTCGACGTTGAAGCGCGGTTCCTCCTGTTCGGGCGGCGCAGCTCGCGCCTCAAAGCGGTGCTGCTGCCGCAATATCTTTTGTTGCTCGCCGGCCTCATTCTCTACGTCATCGGCATGATCGACTGAGCTGTTTTACGTCAGCGGCGCCGGGCCGGGCTGCGGCGGAATGTCGAAGACGTTGAGCACGAAGCCGATCATTCCGTAGAGGCCGGCACAGGTGACGGCTTCAATGACGCCGTCGAGCCCGAAGGCCGCCTTGGCGCGCTCGAACATTGCCGCGCTGACGGTTTTGTCGGCGAGCAACTCGGTGATGAAATCGTAGATCAATCGCTCGTCGTCGCGCTTGAAGTCCGGCCGCTTGCGCGCGCGAATAGCGTCGATGGTCTCCTGCGAGAAGCCCTCTTTCAGCGCGGCGGGCTCGTGCACGGACCATGCGTATTTCGCAGTGGCGCCGCGCACAACCAACAGGATGATCAGCTCGATCAATCGCCGTCCGAGCTTGGCGTTGTGGCGGTAGTAGTTGACCAGCTCGTCGGCAGGCTCGGCAATCTCGGGCGTGTGGATCAGCACTCCAAACGGTCCGATGAGCGTGCTGCGCGGCCGTGATTTCAAGAACTTGTCGTGAAGCTCCTGCTGCTGCGGCGAGAGTTTGTCGCGCTTTACTTCTTCAATGCGAGCCATCAGGCTTTCCTTTCACTTCAATTCGGCCGTGCCGTCACCGCGCACGGCGGCGACGTAACGCGCGATCGATCGTTGCACGACGTCCTTGCCACCGCGGGGAATGGTGCGGTCGAACCAGGCGCCATGGATGACGTCGTAACTGTGCGGCTCGAGCAGGTTGCCGATGCGCTGGACCGCGGGCGCAGATAACGGAATCATATTCGGATAACTGCGCATGAAGGTCACGAATTTGCGGTCGGGAATGACCTGGACGATATCGCCGGACAACAGCGAGCCGCGGCTGTCGCCGCCTTGCGCCCAATGCAGCACGGTGCCGCCGGCGAAGTGACCGCCGCAGCAGATCAAAGTAACGCCGGTTGCAAGCGTAAGCGTGTCGCCGTCCCAGAATTCGATCGCCGGATCAGGCCGCATGACCCATTGACGATCGCCGGCATGCAGATGGATCGGTGCCTTGAAGGCGTGCGCCCATTCCACCATCGACGCGTAGTAGTGTGGATGCGAAATGGCGATGCCACAGAGTCCGCCAAGGCCTTTGACGATTTCGACGGTCGACTCATCAAGCAGCGAGATGCAATCCCACAGCACATTGCCTTTGTCTGTCTTGAGCAGCAGCGCGCGTTGGCCGATGGCGAAAGCCGGCACGGTGCCGATGCCGATCAGGCCCGGTTCCTCTTGACGGAAGGTATTGCTGAAACGCCGCGCCAGCGTCGCGTGCGTAGTCCAGCTCTGGCCCGACGGCGGCACGAACTGGCGCTCTTCGTCGCAGATCGGACAGCGCAATGGCGCCGTCTCGGACGGCGCGAATTGCGTACCGCAGGTGTTGCAGATGAAAGCCGGCATCGCGGTAGCAGACACGAAAAGCGCGGCGCTTTCCAGCGCCGCGCCAAGTTTGAAGATTGTTTGGCCTAGCTGAGTACGCCGTATTTCTTAAACCAGCCGGCCATGCGGTTCCAACCGTCCTCGGCCGCTTCCTTGCGGTAGCTCGGCCGATAGTCGGCGACGAAGCCGTGTGGTGCGCCCGGATATTCGTGGAACTCGGCCGTCTTGCCGGCGGCCTTGAGCGCCGCTTCCATCTGCTGCACCTGATCGGGGGTGATGCCGGTGTCCGCCTCGCCGTAGAGGCCGAGTACCGGCTCCTTCACGTCCGGCGCAAGATCGATCGAGCTTTTCGGAGCGGCGTCGCTCTTGTCGGTCAGGGTGCCGTAGAACGCGACGCCGGCCTTGAGGTTCGGGTTATGGGTCGAGTAGTGCCACACGGTGCGGCCGCCGCGGCAGAAGCCCATGATGCCGAGCCGATTGGTGTCGCCGCCCTGCGACTTCGCCCACGCCACAGTGGCGTCGAGGTCGGCGTACAGTTCGGTATCGGTCTTGGCGTTGACGATCGGGAAAAGCTGCTTCATGTCCTCGATCTTGGTGAGGTCGACACCGTTTGTTTCAGCACGGAAATAGTAATTCGGGGCGATTGCCAGCGCGCCGAGATGGCCGACGCGGCGAGTCACGTCCTTGACCCATTCGTGCAGCCCGAAGATCTCCATGCAGACGAGAATGACCGGCGGATTCTGCACATTCGCCGGCCGCGCGAAATAAACCGGCATGTTGCCGCCGCTGACCGCCACATTGGCCATGCCGGCGTTCAGCCCGGTGGTATCGGTCTGGATCGCGTCGGCGCGCACCGGGCCGGCGGCAAGCGTGTAGCCGGCGGCTGCGGCAGCGGAACTGCTCATGAAGCCGCGCCGCGACAGCGGCGGCATGACTTTCGACAGTCCGATGATATCTGACGGCATTTTTTGAATATTCACGGAGTTCTCCCTGGTTCCCTGAAACTACTTTTATGCTTGCAAGAATAGTATGGCAGACGCGCGACGTATAGCCTGTGTTCATTGCCGCAGGCCGTAATAACAAATTGAATTCCGTGTTTATTCCGCCTATCTAGAATTCAAACGCAGGTTTGAAAAATGGCGAGATCATGACGCGGCCGTCCGAGGTCACCCGAGAACGCATCCTCAAAGCTGCCGAGCGGCTGTTCGCCGAGCGCGGCTATGACAGTACGAGCATCCGCGCCATCGTCGGCAAGGCGCGGGTCAACCAGGCGGCGATTAATTACCACTTTGAGGGCAAGGACGGGCTTTATCGCGAGGTCTTGCACGCAGCGTTTCGGGCTATGACTGAAGACCAGCTAGCCCACGGCGACGAGATAAAGACGATGTCGCGCGAGGCGGCGCTCACCGAGTTTGTCAAACGCCAGCTACGGCCACTCGCCGCCCGAGACGAACTCAGCCGGTACTTGCGCATCTTCAATTGGGAAACAGTACGGCCGACGGCCGTGTTTCGCAAATTGGTGAGCGAGGACGCCGCCCCGTTCATGGGGCTGGCGGTGGAACTGATACGGCGTTTCATGCCCGATGCCGACCAGCGCACCCTCGTGGTGGCCGCGATCTGGCTGTTGGGTCAATGCAGCATCTTTGTTCGCAACCGCGAACAATTGGCCGGCCCACCGACCGCCCTGTCGCTCGACGCCGGCACGGTGGAATGGCTGGCCCGGATGATCAGCACCTGGACCATCGGCGGGCTGTCCGCATGAGGCGGCCCTTTGCCTTAAAAACAGGCGTTGGCCACGAAAACACGCCCCAGCCGCAGAAACAAACATTGGATTGCCGCAAAAATTCCTTTTTCTCGGCCACTCGCCGCCTAGAACAAGTGTTTGAAATTCAATCGACCGTTTGAAAAACGAATTGGGCAGGGGGAGCCGGGTGACCATGACGGAGGTTGGGATCATGCAGGCAGGTATCGCGAAACAAGATTCACCCTTGCTGCGGCGCTTCCTCGCCAAGCTCGTCATCGATGTCATGCCGGCGGCGCTGACCAGCGTCATCGGCGGCCTCCTGATTACCCACTACCAGTTCAATCACGCCGTCCCGTTGCGCCCGGCGGCCGCGCAGGCGGCGCCGGCAACGGCCGAAATGGTGCAACTGGTCCGCGACGAGCATGCCGCGATCATGGACTATCTGAAGGCGGAAATCGCGGCGGAGAAGAGCCGCAATGCCGCGGCTGATGCGGCTGACTCCAGCGCTGCGGCGGCTGCGAAGGCTGTGGCGGAGGCGCCGGCTGCGGCGCCGGCCCGCGTCGTTGCTGCCCAGGCGGTCCCCGCCAAGGGCGGTGCGTTCCGCACCAAGCCAGTCGTTGCAGCGTCGTTACCGCCCCATGAGCCGCTCGTGATCGTGCAAGCCGCGCCTGCCGCCGAAGCTCCAGCCGCGCCGCCGGCACCGCAGCCAAGATCGCTGCTCGCCAGGACCCTCGATATCAAGGATCACGTGGTCGGCGCCACGCTGCAGGTTGTATCGGCGATCGGCGGTATTCCGTCCTGGATCGCCACGATCGGCGATCACGGCGGAGGCGCCAGCACGGCGCCGGACCCAGCCGGGCGGTCGTTCAACTCGTGATGCTTTAAAGCGCCACCGGCGTACCCATGAAATCACGTTTGCCGAGCTCGACGCCGCACTGGCGCGCAATGTCGTAGGCAGTGGTGCAGTGGGAATAGAAATTTGGCAGCGAATTACCGAGCAAAAGCGACTGACCGGTGAAGTCGCGCGTGGCGCCGCTCGGAAACGTGATCTTGATCGCCTTGTCCTCGCTGCCGTCGATCTGTGCGGCGCGGAAGCCCTTAACGAAGTCGACCGCCTTCGTGATGCGGTCGCGCAGCTCGGCGAAACTTGCCTCGGTATTGGCAAAAGTCGGCGGTTCCGCGCCGGCCAACCGGGCTGTGGCGTTGACGGCGTGATCGGTCGCCGCGCGCACCTGACGCACAAGAGGATACATATCGGGGAACAGCCTGGCGTTCAGCAGTGCGGACGGCTCGATCTTTTTCGCCTCGCAGTGGGCGGCAGACTTGTCGAGCACGGCGCCCAACGCGGTGAGGAACTGAACAAAAATCGGCACGGAGATCTTGTACATCGAGACGGTCATGGCGCACCTCTGTTGCAAATGCTCGTGATTCTAGCGCCTTTCGCGCCGACGATGAATGGCTCAAGGGCAGCGAACCTTACCGGTCGCAAGACCCGCGTCAGCCACGGGTTTATGCACAGAACGGCGACCGCGGAGGCCGGAAATCTCAGCTTGGACGGAAATTTCAGGCGACTTATTCACTATCCACCATCTCATTGATGCAAAAGGGCAACAGGTCTGTGTTTTCATCGCCGTTCCGGCTTGCCGGCGATAAAAATCATGTTAATCCGGTGAGGTTTCGTCGCCGGGGAACTTGCTCGGTGGCAGGCACGTTTCTTGGTGCGGGTAGCGTGGGTCGGGCGCGTTTAGCCATCACATTACCCGGGAGGTCGTGAATGCGGGCCGGCGGGAATTTTCATCCGGAATGGGGCTATCTGGCCCCGGCTCCAAGCTTCATGCGCACCGCTCGCATCGTCGCTGTCGCTACGGCGATCGGCGCGACCGCGGGCGCCGCGGTCGTTCTGTCGCTTGCCGGATCAAGCGGGAGTGGCAGCGTTTTGGCCGATGGCGAAAAATCACTTGTCGTCGTGCATTCGTTTGTCCAGCCCGCAGAGGCCGCATCAGCGATCGCGCAACCGGTCGCGCCGCCAGATGTGGCGGCGCCCGTGATCGTGCCGTCGGCTACATCGGCGGCCGCAGCCAGCGCCAATCCTAACGTGAACGTGCAGGCGAGCGTGCAACCGGCGAACGGCAATCTCACGCCGTTGCCGCCCGCAGCTCAAATTTCGCCGCCGGCTGCAAGCGAATCGCGCTCGGCATCGACTCCGGCGGTGCGGGCGAGCGTTGCGGCTCTGGCCGAGATTCCACCGGCAACCGATGCTTCGGCCGCATCGCGGGTGACGTTCGCGCCCGATCAGACCGACGCGGCCAGAGACGGCGGCAAGCAGCCGCGCAGCACCGATCAGGCTCAGCAACGCGGCCCGCAAGTCGCTGCCGCAACGGCGAAGAAGCGGCCGGACGAGCCACACGGATTTGGCCCGCTGTTGCGCCATCTCTTTAGCGCCCGGGCCGGGTCCTCGTACTATCCGAACTAGGCCACAAGCCGGTAGCGGCCGACTCTGCAGGTCTTGTTTACCTGCAGGTATTGTTCTGAATGGCTGCATCCATCGCTGCGGTTGCCGTCGACCAATCCGGCGCGATCGCGAGCTTGGTCCAGCCATCGCCCCACGGAGTGGCGCTGGCGTCCCACCAGATATGGCAATAGCCGTCGGACCACCTAACCACTGCGTAGTCGGCGCGCGCCGGAGTTGCGACAGCCAAGCCGACTGCCAGAGCGCCGATAACAAATGCGAAGTGCTTCATCGTCTGCTCCCTGTTGTGCATGCCCGGAACTTGCCGATAGTATGGGCGTGAACGAACATCAAACAAGCTCAAGCCCCGCCGCGGCGTTTTGGTTGCAAAATCGGTCGGGCCGGAACAAAGCCAAGGAGGCATTCATGCCGGAAGTCGTTGTCTATATTCTGGAAGGCCGCACGCTCGAGCAAAAGCGCGGGCTGGTGAAAGACATCACCGCCGCTGTGGTGAAAAACGCCGGCACGACACCGGAACAGGTCACCGTGTCACTGGTCGAAACCGCGAAGACTTCCAAGGCCAAAGGCGGCGTCCTGTTCAGCGAGATGCCGGCGCGCTGACGCGCCGACTCGCGTTCCAAAAGTCGGGCTGGGTTTTCGGTGTCGGCGTGCAGCATCTGCGGGCCGGCCCTTGCCGTGATCAAACCATTGTTACCATGATTGAAATTACTGTGAGTGCAGCGCACAATTTTCTTGCTGCATCGCGGTAAAGCGCTGATAATAAGTCAATGGATAAGGGGCGGTGACAAACTTAGGTATGCCATGAGCGACATTTGGGAAACGAAGGATGGCCGGCGCCGGGTCCGCCAGGATCCGCCGACAGTCGAAGAGGCGGTTCTGGCGGCGCAGGGCCTTACCGATGATCTCGGGGAGCAGATTGAGATCGTCGCGTCGCTGATGGAAGTCTCTGTCGATGAGGCACGCGGCGCGGTACTGCGCATGGGGCAGCGCAAGGACGTGAGCCTTCGCACCATCATCGGAACCGGCCGGGTCGGCTCGCCGCCGCGCGCCGTCATTGTCGAACGGCGCACGCGCCGGCCGCTGCGATCGATGGGCAGTTGAGGGGCGCGTTGCGATAAAAGAACGCCGATACCGCAAGCGCCCGCCGCCTATAGCCAGCGCCGGGTGCCAGGGTCGGATATCGTGTGCGTCGACACCAATCGGTGCCAGATAAAGAGCACGACAAGAGCGCCGACGACCGCGCCGATCAGGCCTGCACCCTGGTCCGGCCGATACCAGCCGACCATCTGGCCGATCCAGGTGGCGATGAACGCGCCGGCGATGCCGAGAAGCGTGGTGAGGATAAAACCGGCCGGATTATTCGATCCCGGCGCCAGCAACCGCGCAATGATGCCGGCAACGAAACCGATGATGATGGTCCAGAGAATGCTCACGGCTGCCCTCGCGATAAATGACCCGCCGTGACTTTCGCACAAGAATGGCAGTGAACGCCACAGCAAGAACGCGGCCCCGGGCACACACCGCCGCGATGGGCTGGGACATCGAGCCTCCTTGCATTATGATCATGGAGTTCACGATCTGGCTGGACGCCGCGGGTCCGCAATGACCAAAATCGTCGAGAAGCCGCGCACCAAAGTTAAGACCAAGACGCAGCGGCCGCCGCTCTACAAAGTCATTCTGCTCAACGACGACTACACGCCGCGCGAATTCGTGGTGACGGTGCTTAAAGCTGTGTTCCGTATGAACGAAGAGCAGGCTCACAGCGTGATGATGACGGCGCATCGGCGAGGCGCCTGCGTGATCGCCGTCTTTACCCGCGACGTTGCCGAGACCAAGGCGAAGGAAGCAACCGAGCTCGGCAAGAGCAAAGGCTATCCGCTGTTCTTCACCACCGAACCGGAAGAGTAGGGCGCACAACAGTGGGAGCGAATTCGGTCCGCGTCCCAGCCGAGTGCGAGCTGCCGAATGGCCGATTTTGGGGACGTTGTCTTCGCCGGCCGTCGGTCGCGTAAATATCTCTTTATTCCACGCCCGCGCATCATGACTTTGTGAAGTGCGCGCGAGTGCGGGTTCGGTTACACCGCGCCCTAGGGGCGGCGCTTGGGACAGCCATGATGGACCAGATTTCCGCCTCAGCGGCGACACACTATTCGACGGCCCCGGATCTTACGCCGCTCGACCGGCTGCAGCCTTATGTGCTCAGCATCCTGCGCATCGTGGTAGGGCTGTTATTTCTGGAACACGGCATGTCCCGGCTGTTCGGGTTCCCGTCGCCGCTGCCGACGCCGGCGCCGCTGACGATGTATTGGTTTGCCGGTTGCATCGAATTTACCGGCGGCATTCTGGTCACGCTCGGACTATTCACGCGGCCGGCAGCCTTCATCATGTCGGGCGAAATGGCATCCGCTTATTTCATCAGCCACGCGCCACGCGGATTTTTTCCGATTCTCAACAGTGGCGACGGCGCGATCCTCTACTGCTTTATCTTCTTTTATCTGGTGTTCGCCGGCGCCGGGCCGCTGAGCCTCGACGCGTTTCTTTGGCGCAAGCGGCGCTGACGCCGCTATTTGCCCTGAATCGACAGGCCGCCCGGGCCGACATTGATGTGCAGTCCCTCCGGCTGGTGACGGTCCTGGTAAAGCTGGTAGCCCATCACGGCGGTGACGATCACTAAAGCGCCGATGATGAGAAAAAGAAGATTGCTGCGTGCCACGGAACGAATCCCTTTCGAATGTCAATTTAGCCTGCTGAGCAATAACGCGCGACTCGATCGATTCAATAGCGCTCGATTTGAGCGAGGGAACCAGGCTTTTTAAGACAAATCATCGTAGGAGCGAAAGGAACGCATACACAGCACAGGGCGTTACCTGCGAGCAATGCGGGCAGGGGGATCGGCCAGAATCAAGATACCGCCAGTCCGCCCGCGCAGAACGACAATTGGGGCGGTTTCTTCGGACACGACAACTGGAACGACGATCGGCGCGACTAAAGCGGCCTGTATTTCCTACCGACAACGACGTGTGCGTTTGCGCTCGACCGGGCCGTCGGCCGCGCGATAATGTGCGGGCAGGGAGGTGGCAATGGCGCGACGATCGATCTGGCTGTTCCTTGCTTTGGGCTTTGTGATTTTGACCGCTCACTTCGATATGGCGGATGCGGCGGGAGTGGGCCAGCCCTGCGCCGGCACCGCCGGCATCGCTTGCGATTCCGGCCTGTGGTGCGAACTGCAATCCGGCCGATGCGGTGCAGCCGATGCCGAAGGCGTGTGCGCGCACGCTCCGCAGATTTGTCCGATGGTCTATATGCCGGTTTGCGCCTGCGGCGGAAAAACCTACGGCAACGATTGCCAGCGCCGCCGTGGCAGAGCGCAGAAAGCCCGTAACGGGCCATGCGGCCCAAATCCGCGGCGGTCGCGCGAAGAGCCCGACGCCCGGCAGGGCGGCAACTGATTCCGCCCTGTTTGGTCTCGAAGTTGGGCCGGCAGAGGCAACGGCTACTTTAACGCGAGCAGTTCGACGTCGAAGATCAGCGTGGCGTTGGGTGGGATGACGCCGCCAGCGCCGCGCGCGCCGTAGCCGAGTGCGGGCGGGATGATCAGCGTGCGCTTGCCGCCGACCTTCATGGTCGAGACGCCTTCATCCCAGCCGCCGATGACCTGGCGGGCGAGGATCTTGAACTCGAACGGCTCGCTGCGATCGACCGAGGAGTCGAACTTGTCGCCCTTCTTGCCATTGACGTAAAGCCAGCCGATGTAATGCACGACGACAGTCTGGCCCGCCTTCGGCGACGGGCCGGTGCCGACTTTGGTGTCGATGATCTGTAATCCGGATGGCGTGGTAATGGCGGTCTGGGCGTCGGCCGATTCCGGCATGGCGATGGCTCCGATTGATGCGATGGCGAAAGCGGCAACGATTGCGGCACGGCGGGACAGAGGGCGCATATTTTCTCCCCGGAACATAGGGGCGCTGTTAAGCCACGTCCGTTCGCGTGGCGCAAGTCGTGCGGTTCGCAGTTCCGCCCGATTTTACGACATTTTGCGGTCGCGGCGTGTGAAAGGATTTTTGTTGTAAAAGTCACTTCCGTACTGAAGAGTTCGCCATTGGGGGGACGTGGACTTGAGACTTTCGTGAGCAGCATAGCTTCCAACCCGGAAGTATTATTTCGCCGGATTGGGGCAGCGTTCAACGCTCCGCTGGCGCACAGTGTTATTGCCGGTGCCGTGGTCGGTGTCGTCTCTGTCCTGTTCTATCTCTCCTACGCGGCACTGATTTTTTCCGGTCCGTTGTCGGTTTGGCTGCCGTACGGCCTCTCGGCGACGTTCATCACCGGCGCGATCGGCGGGGCGATCACGTCATTCCGGAGTTCGTTGCGGTTCACGATCGGCGGCCCCGATGGCGCGACCTGCGCCGTCATCGCCGCGCTCGTCGCCACGCTCACGACCAGGCTTGGGGCAATCGGCGCCAACGAATATTTGCTCAGCATGACGCTGGTGCTGCTGGCGTTGAGTGCGGTTTTGACCGGCTTTCTCCTTATCGGTCTCGGCGTGGCCCGCCTTGGCCGTGCGATCCGATTCATTCCATTTCCAGTGATCGGGGGCTTTCTCGGGTCGACCGGCTGCTTGTTGTTGACAGGCGCGGTCAAGAGTTCTGACCGGTTATTCCCTCAATTACGCGAACAGGGATCATTTCCTGCACAGCGACGCGGCGGAAAAATTGCTGGCGGGCGCCGCGGTTGCAGCGTTTCTCCTTGTTGGCCGGAAGTATTGGAAATCGCCGCTGGCGATGCCGGTGCTGTTGCTGATCAGCGCGGCGATCTTTTACGCCGTCCTGCTTCTGTTTGGGATTTCATTGACCGATGCGCAGGCCGGTGGTTGGACATTCAACGTGCCATCGACAAGGGCCTATTCTCCGCCCTGGACGCTGGACCTTGTCCGTTTGCCGTGGTCGGCGCTGCCGGAACTCGGCGCGGACATCGTCGCCCTGATGTTCGTCGGCACGATCAGTATTTTGCTCAATATCACCGCAATCGAGATTGGGACCAAACGTGAGGCAAACCTCGATCGGGAACTGCGGGTACAAGGCGGCGCCAACCTGCTCTGCGCCGCTTTCGGCGGCTATGTTTCTTGTTTTACCAACACGCGTACGCGATTGAATTTTGTCCTCGGCGGCGACAGCCGCACTGCGGGACTGATCGTCGCGGCGCTGTCGGCGGTCTTGATGTTCCTCGATCCCGGCTTTCTGGACTATGCACCCAAATGCATACTGGGCGGGCTGCTCGTCACCATCGGCTACGACGCGATTCAGCGTTGGCTGGTCGCCAGCGCGCGCCAGCTTGCGCGGCTGGAATATGTGTCCTTGCTCGCGATTGTCCTGATAATCGTGCTGTGGGGCTTTTTGCCAGGGGTCGCGATCGGCGTGATTTTCGGCTGCGCCACGTTTGCATGGAGCGCCGGCCGCATCAATGCGATCAAGTTTCCTTTCGACGGATCGGAATATCGAAGTTCGCTCGATCGCGGTCCGCGCGAGCACGCGTTGCTGTCCGCTCATGGCCGCGAGCTCCTGGGTTTGCGCTTGCAGAGCTACCTCTTTTTCGGCTCCGCCAACCGCCTCTACGAGAATGTCAAAGTGTTACTGGCGGAGCGGACGGATTGCCGGTTTCTGCTGTTCGATTTCACGCTGGTCACCGGCATAGATTCGTCGGCCATACACAGCTTTGGGCAGATCAAGCAGGCGGCGGACGCGCTCGGCGCGCGCCTGGTGCTGGTCAATCTGTCGCCGGCGCTGGCGAAAACATTCAGGGACGGCAATTTTCTCTCCGGCGATATCATGGTCGTGCCCGATCTCGATCGCGCGCTGGAAACTTGCGAGAACGCGATCATCGACGCCCATAGCGGCGCTGGCGGCGAAGTGCGATCGCTGCGCGAGTGGCTGAGGGATGTACTCCACAATGCCGAGTACGCCGACATGCTTGCCGCGCAATGCCGGCGTCTCGAATTCGCCCCGGATCAGGTCATCGCCAGCCAGGGTGCGCCTTCCGATTCCATGCACTTCATTATCGAAGGCCGCGTCGGGATAATCGTGAATTTGGGCGAAGGCCGCTCCATTCGCGTGCGCAGTCTCGGACCCCACACCACCATCGGCGAGATGGGGCTTCTCAGCGGCCGTCCGCGCAGCGCCACCGTGCAGGCCGAAATCGCCAGCATCGTCTACGAGCTGCCGGCCGACGCGTTCGAGCGCCTCAAGGCCGAGCAACCCGCGCTGGTGCAGGCGCTCCTCATCTATATCATTGACGTGATGGCCGAGCGGCTGAGTTTCGCCAGCCGGGTGATCGGCGTTCTCCAGCGCTGATCTCGGTGTGCGGCCTGGCCTGGACAGACGCCAATAGCGATGAAGGTTAGCTGCCTTCGCTATGGGCCGGACGGCAGGAGCAAATCTTCTTCGGCGAGTAATTCGCGCATGTCGCCGAACGCCTCGAAGGCGTCCTCTTCGGTCGTCACCGCTTTGAGGCGGTGCCACAGCTCGCGCCACGGCTCCGGCCGGCCGATATGCATCGCCTCGTCGACATAGGCGCGCGCCTCTGCCAGCGTCGTGAGCCGCCGCGGTTTCGGCTCATCCCTGACGACAATCGGCGGCACTATACGGATGTCATCCATGGTGGCGGATTATAGCAACTTGCGATGGATAGCGCGAACCGAAACCGGTCATTATACCGGACGGCCAAATGATGGAGTTCGCGAGGGCGCTGTCCGTCCTACGAACCGTTTCCGTATTGCGCTAGGATTGACCCGGGCTACGCTCGCCCGGAGAGACAAACAGGACCGCCTCGCATGCCGCCGATCCAGGATGCCCAGGACTGGCAACGAAAGCTTGCCGCGCTTCCGCTCGAAAGCTTCGACGCCGGCGAGACGGTATTTGCCGAGGGCACGAAGACCGGGCGGCTTCTGATCCTCAAAAGCGGCGCGGTCTGCATCGTCAAGGGCGGCTCCGAGATCGCTCGCGTCGCCGATCCGGGCGCGGTGTTCGGCGAGATCTCCGCGTTGCTCGATCAGCCGCATAGCGCCGACGTTCGCACCCTGGAAACGTCGCAGTTTCACGTTGCCGACCCGACGACGCTGCTCGGGCAAGACCCGACCGCGTTGCTTTACGTCACGATGATCCTGGCCCGGCGTCTCGACGCCGCCAATCGCGCGTTTGTCGAATTGAAATGCGAGATCGAGGCCGGCGCACCGCCGGGCGTGATCGAAAAAACGGTCGGCCGGATTGAAGGTCTGCTGAGCGCCATCGGCTCCGGATACGTCAAGGCCGGCGCCGGCATTACGATGTATCCGTTTGCATGATGGCCGAGACCCGATGACGGCGAGAGGCTATTTTTGAAAGGAAATCTTTATGCCCACGATCACAACCAAGGACGGCGTCGAGCTTTTCTACAAGGATTGGGGCAAGGGACAGCCCATGGTGTTCAGCCACGGCTGGCCGCTGTCGGCCGATGACTGGGACGCGCAGATGCTGTTCTTCCTCAATCACGGCTATCGCGTCATCGCCCACGACCGCCGCGGCCATGGCCGCTCCAGCCAGACCGGCGACGGCCATGACATGGATCACTATGCCGACGATCTCGCGGCGCTGACGGCGCATCTCGATCTGAAAAACGCCATTCACGTCGGCCATTCCACCGGCGGCGGTGAGGTGGTGCATTATCTCGGACGGCATGGCGAGAGCCGGGTGGCCAAGGCGGCCATCATCAGCGCGGTGCCGCCGTTGATGCTGCAGACTGCGGCCAATCCGAAGGGATTGCCCAAGAAGGTGTTCGACGATTTCCAGGTGGCCCTCGCCGCCAATCGGTCGCAATTTTATCGCGATGTCGCGGCGGGCCCGTTCTACAACTACAACAAGACCGGCAAGCCGGCCGAGGCGACCATCCAGAACTGGTGGCGCCAGGGCATGATGGGCGGCGCCAAGGCGCATTACGACGGCATCGTCGCCTTCTCACAGACCGATTTCACCGAAGACCTCAAGAAGATCACCGTGCCGGTGCTGGTCATGCACAGCGAGGACGATCAGATTGTTCCTTATGTCGCCGCCGGACCATTGTCGGCAAAACTTCTGAAGAACGGAACGCTGAAAACCTACAAGGGTTTTCCGCACGGCATGCCGACCACGGAAGCCGCGACGATTAACGCTGACCTACTGGCGTTCTTGAAGGGCTGACAGCAAAGCAGATAAGCGCGATGGAGGGCCGATGGCGAACAAACTTGCATTGATGCTGGGGTGCGGCCTGGCGGCCGCGCTGTTCTCGTTCAACGCCGGGGCCTTCCCGGCTTTTCACCGCCGGCAGTATCGGCGGCTCGCATCGTCACGCTCGGTGCGCAGCGACTGCGCAGCCGGCTATCACCACGGCGCCTCCGGTCACTGTGTGCCCGACACGACGTCCGGCGTTTACGGGCCGGAGATCTATGCCGGCGCACCTGAAGCCGCGCCAGCCGTCTGCCCGCCGGGCTATTTTCATCTCTTCCCGTACAGCGGCTGCATCCGGTCGGCTTGCCCCAATGGGTACTACCTCGGCCGGGATGGCCAATGCTATCCGTACTGGCGGCCGGGAATGTGACGGTTCATCTGAAGGAAGCGCCGCGAATCGACTGCGCTTGTGTTGGACAGCGCAATGAGCGAGGCGGATAACGGCCCTGGCTCGTCATCCGGCGCTACCGCTCACAGATGGCTCAAAAGGCAAGCCATATTGACCGTGCAGGCGGTCATGAGGACGGCGACCAACAGCTTGTTCATCGCAGGCTCCAACAACGGCCGGAAAGAATCGCCCGCAAAGCATGAACGGAACTCAGCCCGAGAGTCCCACACTTTGTTTTTCGGCGGATTCATATCTCGTTTACGGAATCCGGCGCGATTCTCAGTCCTTCCCGTCACCCTGAGGTGCGAGCATTAGCGAGCCTCGAAGGGCGACGGCCCGGGTGCCGTGGCCGTGCACCCTTCGAGGGCCGCTGCGCGGCCACCTCAGGATGACGGAATACTGGTAGCGCTTGCCTTCGTGCATGGCCGCAGATGAAATTGCGGCAGGCGAGGGGGAGACAACAAATGCCGCAACGGGTCTTGATCACCGCCGGTGCTGCCGGCATCGGCCGCGAATTCGCGCGCGCCTTTGCCGCGAGCGGCGCGCGCGTCTTTGTCTGCGACATCGACACCGCCGCGCTTGATGCGCTTGCCAAAGAAATCCCCGGCCTGATCGCGCGGCCGTGCGACATGGCGCGCCGCGCCGAGATCGAGCGCATGGTGCCGGACGCGGTCCCAAAGCTCGGCGGGCTCGACGTGCTGATCAACAATGCCGGCATTTCCGGCATGACGCTGCCGGTCGCCGATTATCCGCCGGACGATTGGGACAAGGTGGTCGCGGTCAATCTCACCGCCATGTTCGACGTCACTCGGCTCGCGATCCCGCATCTGAAGGAATCGACAGCCGGCGTCATCATCAACATGTCGTCGGTTGCCGGCCGGTTCGGCTTTCCAGAACCGCAGCCCCTACGCCGCCACCAAATGGGGCGTGATCGGCTTCACCAAGACGCTGGCGCTGGAGCTCGGCGAATGGGGCATCCGGGTGAACGCGATCGCGCCCGGCGCAGTCGCGGGCGACCGTATCGAGCGCGTGTTCGCCGGCCGCGCGCAAATCAGCGGCAAGTCGATGACTGAGGTGCGCGCCGCAGCGATGGCGGAGCAGTCGATCAAGGCGATGATCGATCCGAAGGATATCGCGGCGCTTGCGGTGTTTCTGGCTTCCGATGCGGGAAAGTCGATCAGCGGCCAGGTGCTGCCGATCGACAATGACCGGCAGCGGGCGTGATGCTCCGCGTCGTCCAGGCCGCCTGCGCTGCGCTCACGCCGCCGCGCTGGCTAAGCGCTGCGCCTCGCCGGTGCGCGATAGGCCATACGGGCATGGCCGGCGCAGTAGGAAAAGCCGTTGGCGGCGGCGTTGCCGCAGAATGAGAAATCGCTCGCTGGCTGGGTCGCCGAGCGGCCAGCGGCATTTGCCGTGATCGAGGTCGAAAAGCGAGCAGGGCTGGGCGCTGTCGACGGGGGCAAAGCGAAGTCTCGGGATCGGCCGCCGGCGCGCCATCGGACCACATGAGCCGCAGGCGTTGGCGCTGATCCGGCGCCCGCGGGTGGCGGGCGCGCGGAGGGCAGGAGCGTGCCGCGCCACCCGGGGGCCGCCCCGGCGACAGGCCAAGGCGGTGGATTTTGCCGATGACGGCATTGCGGGAGACGCCGATCTCGGCGGCGATCTGACTGCACGTTAAACCGGTGACAAGGCAACTGCATAGCTGCTCGACGCGTTCCGGCGTCCAGGTTTCAATCGTCATGGAATGGCCTCGCAAATGAAACGGCCGCCGCTCGGCCGCTACAGGGCAAAGGCCGCGCGCAACAGGCGCCGCGAGCGTTGCAGCCGGGGAAGGCGCGAAATCGATGAGGCGGGACATAAGAAAGAGCGCCGCGCGCACCGATCCACATCCGCGCCGCCCGGATTGCAAGCGCTAGACCACGAACAAGCCCGTAAGCAGGACGGACCGGGCCACCTTAAGCATGTTGTGCGAAAACCCTCGCCGAAGCACGAAGTTTGCATGATTCGAGTCGCCTGCCAACAGTTTTAACCTTATTATAACCAAGTTATTATCAGAGGCATTTGGATCCATGGCGCGACCCGAAAACCGCTCGGAAGCGCGGGCGCTGAGCCTGACGCTGCCGATCGAAACGTTCAATTATCTGGTTTTGCTGGCAAATCTCGGCAAGCTTGGCCGCACCGAAAACGAGGTCGCCACCCACATCCTGGTGCGCGAAACCTACGCCATGATCGAGCGGCGTTTCCACGAAACAGCGCATTCCGCCGCCGAGCGATGGCGAGGCCGGATAGATCTGCCTGCGGCATCGTCCAAGGCGATGGTCGGCCTGAAAGACATCGCCGCGCTCACGGTGTTTCTGGCTTCCGATGCGGGGAAGTAGATCAGCGGGCAGGTGCTGCCGGTTGATAATAATCGGCAGAGGGCGTGAAGGGCTATCGGTCTTGCTAATACGCGGCAGATTCGTCCCCGCGCCATTTTGGCATTCGCTCTCGTTTCCCAAAGACAAATCTTGCAATGACACCTCGTCCAGTCGGCGTCTCTAAGTGTGTTACAGAAATAACGGGAGACAAGTTGTCATATTTTTCTACGAGAGGCTGATGATGTGCTGAATTTGAAAATACCATTCAATTCGCAAATCGCGCCGCAGAAACATTCGCGCGCTTCACGAATTTGCTGTCAGTCACTTGTTGAAAAGATACCGATGCCGGCTTTAGCCGAGAGTGACCCCACAGCATGAGATGGGAGCTAATGGGAAACATCAGTTCAATGTCTAGTCGCTGTCGGTCAATGCCGTAGGGCTGCATCAATTCCGGTGGGACCGTAGGGTCAAAATAAATCACGGGATTGTCGCTAGTTGCGAACAACTCTCCAGTTTTGTTTTCGATGAGTTTGTAGCCGACCATCTGGAATATTTTGCTCACCCCCCTCGCAAAATCCGGCATTGCGTGAATTGACTTATGGGGATCAATGCTGATCTTTAAATTCTTGTCGAGGTATTCGAACGTGAGTTCCAGCGGGCGGTGCAGACAGTTCGCCATGATCGTTTAGGTGCCTCGCGGTCATGCGCACTGATTCAGCCAACATTTTCTCGGCTGCATTGCGCATTGTCGGAACTCGAACTCGATGCACGAGTGCAAAAAGTAGCAGTTGATCCAACCAGTTGTTTGGATGCTCGCGCTGGCAAATCTTCGCGATGACGGCTGGCCAATTCGTTTCGATGGATGCGAAGAAGTCCTCCAGACGGTTATTGTCTTGGCCACCGTCCGGTGTCGGCTGGGAGTAGTAGTAGTTTTCAAAACCTACCGTGTCCGGCGAAGCCCACCAATGCTTCGCCGGGTTGTCTTTCAAATAAGCGCGAACCTTTCCAGCCTCGTTGCAAAAACCGTCAAGGTAAGTCTGTGCAACAAAATGGTGCGCTTTCTTTTCGCTCACAACTTACGAACATCCCGTCGTGCTTCCGCACGTATCGCACTTCAAACACGTGCCATTTCGCACCAGCGTGAAGTTCAAACACTCCCCGCACATCTCGCCTTCGTAGCCTTTGGCCTTGGCTTCGGCGCGGCGTTCGGCGGCGACGGCTTTGGCGTCGGATTTCGTCCACTGCATTTGCTCGAGCGCCTGCGTCGGCGAGAGCTTTTGCTCGGGCTCGCTCTTGAGCGCGGTCGAGCCCGCGATTTCGCCACGGGGACTCGCAGAAGAGATAGCCGTTACGTTTGAGGCGACCCCACCCCGTCCGCCTTCGGCGGACGACCCTCCCCCTGCAGGGGAGGGTGAATCTGCACCGCCTTGCATCACTTTCAGCCGGTCGGTACGCGAGCGGGTGAGCCCCTTCGATACGAAGCGGCCTTCACTCGCCGGCTTGCCTTCCTCGACGCCCTTGCCGAGCGCATCAAAGCCTTCGCCGGTCGGATCGACGTGGGCGAGATCGAAGCGCTCCATGTAGGAGACCGCGAGCTCGCGGAACACGTAGTCCAAAATCGAGGTGGCGAACTTGATCGAGTCGTTGCCCTGCACGGGGCCGGCCGGCTCGAAGCGGGTGAAGGTGAAGGCGTCGACATATTCGTCGAGCGGCACGCCGTATTGCAGGCCGAGCGATACCGCGATGGCGAAGTTGTTGAGGAGGGAGCGCAGCGCCGCGCCTTCCTTGTGCATGTCGATGAAGATCTCGCCGAGCTTGCCGTCGTCGTACTCGCCGGTGCGCAGGTAAATCTTGTGGCCGCCGACCACGGCCTTTTGCGTATAGCCCTTGCGCCGGTCGGGCATGCGCTCGCGCTCGCGCATGATGACGATGCGCTCGACGACTTTCTCGACGATCTTTTCCGACAGCGCGGCGGCACGCGACGTCGCCGGCTTGTCGATGAAGGCCTCGATAACGTCGTCGTCCTCTTCGTCGTCGGCGATGAGCTGGCTTTGCAGCGGCTGGGATAGTTTCGAGCCGTCGCGATAGAGCGCATTGGCTTTGAGGCCGAGCTTCCAGGACAGCACATAGGCGTCCTTGCAGTCCTGGACCGTCGCATCGTTCGGCATATTGATGGTCTTGGAGATGGCGCCGGAGATGAACGGCTGCGCCGCCGCCAGCATGTGGATGTGGCTTGCGGCGGACAGGAAACGCTTGCCGGTGCGGCCGCACGGATTGGCGCAGTCGAACACGGCGTAATGCTCGGGCTTCAGATGCGGCGCACCCTCGACCGTCATGGCGCCGCAAACGTGGATGTTGGCCGCCTCGATCTCGCGCTTAGTGAAACCGAGATGGGCGAGGAGATCGAAGCTCGGCGCCGCCAAATCCTCAAGCTCAACGCCGAGCTGATCGCGCAGGAAGTCGGCGCCCAGCGTCCACTTATTGAAGGCGAATTTGATGTCGAACGCGGTCGGCAGCGCTTTTTCCACTTTCTCGATCGCCTCGGGCGTAAAACCCTTGGCCTTGAGCGTGGTGTGATTGATCGCGGGAGCCTGGCCCATAGAGCCGTGGCCGACCGCATAGGCCTCGATCTCGGCGATGTCGCTCTCGCGATAGCCGAGCACGCGCAGCGCTTCCGGCACGGCGCGGTTGATGATCTTGAAGTAGCCGCCGCCGGCGAGCTTCTTGAACTTCACCAGCGCGAAGTCGGGCTCGATGCCGGTGGTGTCGCAATCCATGACCAGGCCGATGGTGCCGGTGGGCGCCACGACGCTGGCCTGCGCGTTGCGGTAGCCGTGCGCTTCGCCGAGCGTGAGCGCGCGGTCCCAGGCGCGCTTGGCATGGTCGACCAGCGTCTGGTCCGGGCAGGCCTTGTGATCGAGCGGCACCGGCGGTGTCGTCATCTTTTCATAGCCGGTACGTTCGCCGTGAGCGGCGCGGCGATGATTGCGCATGACGCGCAGCATCGACTCGCGGTTTTCGTCATAGCGCGGGAACGGTCCGAGTTCGGCCGCCATTTCCGCGGAGGTGGCGTAGGACACGCCGGTCATGATCGCGGTGAGCGCGCCGCAGATGGCGCGGCCGGCTTCGGAGTCGTAGGGGATGCCTGACGACATTAAGAGGCCGCCGACATTGGCATAGCCGAGGCCCAGCGTGCGGAAGTCGTAGGAGCGCTGCGCGATTTCCTTGGACGGGAATTGCGCCATCAGCACCGATACTTCGAGCACGATGGTCCACAGCCGCACGGCGTGCTCGTAGCCCTCGACGTCGAAGATCTGGCTCTTCAAGCCTTCGCCGCTGGTGAGCGACGGATTGGTCGGGGTGTGGAACGCGAGCAGGTTCGCCGACGCGAGATTGCACGCCGTGTCGTCGAGGAACATGTATTCCGAGCACGGATTGGATGCGACGATCGGGCCCGACGCGGCGCAGGTGTGCCAGTCATTGATCGTGGTGTGGAATTGCAGGCCGGGATCGGCGCTGGCCCAGGCGGCATGGCCGATCTTTTCCCACAGCTCGCGCGCCTTCACGGTCTTGGAAATCTTGCCGGGTTTTGTGCGCCAGAACAGATCCCAGTCGCGATCGGCTTCGACCGCCTTGAGGAACTCGTCGGTGACACGCACCGTGTTGTTGGAGTTCTGGCCGGAGACGGTGAGATAGGCTTCCGAATCCCAATCGGTGTCGAAGGTCGGGAAGTTGATGTCGGTATAGCCCTGCTTGGCGAACTGGATCACGCGGCGGATGAGATTGTCGGCGACGTGATTGCGCCGCGCCGCCTTGATCTCGCGGCGCAGCACCGGATTCTTTTCCGGATCGAAGCAGTCGTCGCCGGAGCCCTCGCAGTTAATGCAAGCCTTGAGGATCGCACGCAGGTGCTTCTGGTTGATTTTCGAGCCGGTGACGAGGCTTGCGACCTTTTGCTCTTCCATCACCTTCCAGTCGATGAACTGCTCGACGTCGGGATGGTCGGCATCGAGGATCACCATCTTGGCGGCGCGGCGCGTGGTGCCGCCCGACTTGATGGCGCCCGCGGCGCGGTCGCCGATCTTCAGGAAGCTCATCAGGCCCGACGACTTGCCGCCGCCGGACAGCCGTTCGCCTTCGCCGCGCAGCCGCGAGAAATTCGAGCCGGTGCCGGAGCCGTATTTGAACAGGCGCGCTTCGCGCACCCACAAATCCATGATGCCGCCCTCGTTGACGAGGTCGTCACTGATCGACTGGATGAAGCAGGCGTGCGGCTGCGGATGTTCGTAAGCCGTGGCCGATTGCACCAGCTTGCCGGTCTTGTAATCGACGTAGAAGTGGCCCTGGCTCGGGCCGTCGATGCCGTAGGCCCAATGCAGGCCGGTGTTGAACCATTGCGGCGAGTTCGGCGCCACCATCTGCATCGCCAGCATGTAGCGGTGCTCGTCGAAGAATGCCTGCGCGTCGGCTTCCGACGAGAAATAGCCGCCCTTCCAGCCCCAGTAGGTCCAGGTGCCGGCCAGCCGATCGAATACCTGCTTGGACGACGCTTCGCCGATGAAGCGTTCCTTCTCTGGCAGCTCCTTGAGCGCCGCTTCGTCGGCAGTGCCGCGCCACAGCCAGGAGGGGACAGTCTCCTCTTCGACCTTCTTGATGCGGGCGGGCACGCCGGCCTTGCGGAAATACTTTTGCGCCAGAACGTCGGAGGCGACCTGCGACCATTGCTCCGGCACTTCCACGTTCTCGGCGTGGAACACGACGGAGCCGTCCGGATTGCGGATTTCGCTCGTGGTGAGACGAAACGCGATGTCCGCGTAAGGCGATTGTCCCTCTTTGGTGTAGCGCCGCTCGATCCGCATTTTCTGCCCCTTTCAATTCTCAGTTTCTCACATCGGCGGTCATGCGGAAGACCCGCTTTATATAAGCCGCCGACAGTTTCCCCGCGACGCGGCGGATTGCGCCGGCGTCGTGCCTCACCCCTGATCGCTGTTTGCCACCCACCCCGACCGGCTTCCGCCGGGTACTCTTTTGGCAACGTCCGGGCACCCTTCAAGGCAGATACGTCCACGCTCGCGCCATTGGCGGCGCGGTGCGTCCCGCAAACCCTTTTTGGAGAGCCCGGCGGACTCCAATGACCCGCGCGCCGAACTTGATAAAGCTAGGCCAAGCCGGCCGCGCCCGTCAAGCTCTAGTATGAAATCGTAAACAGACCCCCAAGATGTGGGGATTACGGGGACGAATTGGGAGGGGACGCGCAAGTATCGGAGATTCCCCGTGAATCTCAAACGCCGAAATGACTGATGGCCGGTAGGGGGTGTGTGAAACGCGATTTCGGCGCCGTTTTTCGTCCGAGCGGACCGGCGCGCGGCGGCAATTTCCCCGGCATGGTGAGCGCCTCGCCGACCGTGTCGTCACACGCCTGTCACGCAAAGTCGCGCAACGGTGGGACTTTTCCGCCGATTCTGAGTGAGAGGTGCTGGAAACATCGGCACTTTTGCTCATGCCGGTTCTCGCGCCAGCCATAAGCTCTTGAAGCTGTGAACAGAATCAACCTGATCGAAATTGCACTGGTGCCGCGGGCGCCAAATCCAGGTTTCGCCGGAGAGCTTGCGCGCCATGACCATTTTTCAGCCGGGTTCCAGAGTTAACCCTAACAAAGTGTTACCAATCTCCGAGCGTGCCGTTTGCTTGACGGGCGTGAGGCCGGGCGTCGATAACCTTTGATTAATGATGGGGTGTGAGTTCCAGCGTTTAGTTCGCGTGGGGCGGATGGTCGTGTGTACCGCCCTCGTGGCTGGCTGTACCCAAATCCACAACGATCCGATCAATCAGCAGCTCACCGCCAACCCTGCCAAAGTCGAAGCTGCCGTCGCGCCGGAAGTCCAGACCAATCCCGACGATATGGTGGTCGCGCTGTCGTTCTCCGGCGGCGGCATGCGCGCGGCGGCGTTCTCCTACGGCGTGCTGACCGGTTTCGACGAGACGCCGGTGCGGATGTCGACCGGCATGCGGCCGCTGCTCGATCACATCGACTTCATCTCCGGCGTATCGGGTGGTTCGGTGCTCGCGGCCTATTACGGGCTTAGGCGCCGCGAAGCCATGGCCGATTTCAAGCAGCGCTTTCTGCTCGCGAATGCCGAGGAGAGCCTGGTCACGGATTTGAGCTTTTTCAATATTGCGAAGGGCTTGCAGGGCGGCGTCAACGACCCGACCCAGTTTCCGCGCTGGCTTGACGCCCATCTGTTCAACGGCGCGACTTTCAAGGACTTGAACAACGGAAGGCGGCCAGCGGTCTGGATCAACGCCTCCGACATCTACAACCGGACACCGTTCCTGTTCTCGCCTGTCACGTTCAGTGCGCTGTGCAGCGATCTGCAGAACTATCCGGTCTCAATGGCGGTCGCGGCGTCTGCGGCGGTGCCGGTCGTCTTTTCTCCCATCGTTATCAAGAATTTCGAGGGCGGCTGCCCGGTCGGGTTGCCGGAATGGGTGCAGCGCGTGCGGAATGACGACAATGCCGCGCCGCTGATTCGAACGTCGGCGGACGCGCTTGAACGCTATCGCACCGGTGAGATCAAATACGTCAAGCTGCTCGATGGCGGTCTGGTCGACAATTACGGCCTTGCGGGCTTCAGTATCACCCGGCTTGCGTCGCGCACGCCCTACGGCCCATTGCAGCCCGAGGAAGCCGTCAAGTTGCGGCGGCTATTGTTCCTCGTGGTCGATTCCGGCCGCGCGCCGTCGGGTAGCTGGGCGCAGACCGTGGCCGGGCCCTCCGGTGTCGATCTTATCACCGCGACGTCGGATACCGCGACCGGCTCCGGTGCGATCGGTAGCTACACGTCATTCGACGGCATCATGGACGATTACCGCGCCGATCTGGTGAAGTGGCGCTGCGCACTTCCAGAAGCCGAGCGCCGCCGGCTTGGCGCGCCGACCGGCTGGAATTGCAAGGACGTGAGATTTTTTATTGGCCGGCTCTCCTTCGACCAGCTCGGGCCGGAGCGCGCGGCGGCCCTCAATGCGGTCGAGACGCGCTTCCGTCTGCCGCCGCAACAGGTCGACATGCTGATCGACGCCGGACGCGATGCATTGAAAACCAACGTGGTGTTCCGCGCGTTCTTGAAATCGCTGCCGGGGGTGCCGCCGCCGCGTGGTGTGCCGGTCGCCGCGAATCCTGCGGCCCAGGAAGCCAACGCTGAACCGACGCAACAGCCGCAATGACGCCGCGGCTGCTTGATTAAGCAGGCATTTGAGCGTTGAATTTCGATTGGTTCTAACCGGCGGCCGTAAGTGCCGGGAACCAGCGGGAGAAACGCCATGGATGAGATCCAGCGGCGCGCCTTTCTGAAAGGCGCGGCTGTCGGTACGCTTGCCTTTACGGTCGGCGGCGCCGAAGTGATGCTGACGCCGCGCCAAGCGCATGCGCAAAACATTCCGCTGCGGACCCTGACGGCGGAGCAGGCGACGACGCTCGACGCGATGGGCGAGGCGCTGGTACCCGGCGCCAAGGCCGCCGGCGTCACGAACTTTGTCGATCAGCAGATTTCCGGTCCGGCCGAAGAGGCACTGCTGCAAGCGCGCATTCTCAATGTCCGGCCGCCGTTTGCGAATTTCTATCGCGCCGCGCTAGGCGCGATAGACGGCGCCAGCAACAGCACGAAAGGCAAAGGATTCGCGGAGCTGTCGCCCGACGAACAGCACGCCTTCGTCGATCTGATGCGGCAGAACAAGATCGATGGCTGGAAAGGTCCGCCGGGGCCGTTCGTCTATGGCGTTCTGCGCAGCGACGCCGTCGACGTCGTCTACGCCACCATGGACGGCTACGCCATGCTCGGCGTGCCCTACATGCCCCACATCGCACCGACGAAGAAGTGGTGAACGCTATGGCCAATGAAAAAGTCGATGTCGTCATCGTCGGCGCCGGCGCCTCCGGCTCGGTGTATGCCTCGGTGCTCGCCAAGGCCGGCAAGAAAGTCGTGCTGTTCGACAACGGCCCGGATTGGCAACTGACCGATCTCATCAGCTCCGACATCTGGGGCCGGCGCATCAAACCGGCCGGTCCGCCAGTGCTGCTCGATGGCAAAAATCCGTTCGGCTATGTCGGCCAGGCCGGCTGGGGCGTCGGCGGCGCGGCGCTGCATTATTTTGCGAATTTCCCGCGCTATCTGCCGACCGATTACAAGATGAAGAGCGAGCACAATCGCGGCCAGGACTGGCCGATCGCTTACGAAGACGTCGCGCCGTTCTACGACAAGGTCGCCGCCGATGTCGGTGTTTCGGGCGATGCCAAGGCGGAAGAAAAATGGCGTCCCGCCGGCAAGCCTTATCCGATGCCGCCGATGAAGACCTTCCCGAACGGCGAAGTGTGGCTCAAGGCCGCCGAGGCCAACGGCATTCATTTCGTGCCGACGGCGGTCGGCATGTCGTCGACCGAATTCAAAGGCCGGGCGGCCTGTATCTACGACGGCTGGTGCCATGTCGGCTGCCCAACCGGCGCGCTCGCCAATCCGGTGGTGACCTATCTCGGCGATGCCCGAAAGGCGAAAGCAGAGGTGCGCGCGCTGAGCACGGTCACGCGCGTGCTGACCAATGCGGAGGGGACGCGCGCTACAGGCGTCGAATATTACGACGCGCAAAAACAGAAGCAGGTGCAGGAGGCGAGTGTCGTCATCCTTGCCGCCTGGTCGGCGCAGAACCCGCGTATCCTGCTCAATTCGGCGACCGACAAGCATCCCAACGGCCTTGCCAACAAGAACCAGCTTGTCGGCAAGTTCATGATGACCCACCACATCGCCGGCACCTGGGCGCTGTTCGACGAGGACATCCAGCCGCACATGGGCACCGTCGGTGCGCAATACATGTCCTACGACCGCTACGCCAAGACCAGTTACCCGAACGCCTTCGGCAGTTCGTTCATCGTCACCGGCGCCGCGATGAAGACCAACGATTACGCCCAGGCCCGCGGCGACCTGTTCGGCAATGACCTCGCGGTTTTCATGAAGCGCGCCGCGCGCGGCCTCACGCGCATCACCATCTTCGGCGAGGATCTGCCGCAGATGGAAAATCGCATCGAACTGGCGAGCGACAAGGACGAGTTCGGCATGCCGCTGGCGCGCCTGACCCACAGCTTCAACGACGACGCCATCGCGCTGTGGAACGCCAACTTCGATCAGGGCATGAAAGTCGCCAAGGCGACCACCGCCAAGGAGTCATGGCCGGGCAAGGGGCCCGTGATGCCGACCAGCCACTTGCACGGCGGCGCGATCATGGGGACGGATTCGTCCAACTCCGTGACCAACAGTTACGGCCAGACCCACGAAATCCCGAACCTGTGGATGGCCGGTCCCTGCATCTTCCCGACAGAGGGAGCGTCGAACCCGACCTACACCATCTTCGCCGTGTCGCTGCGCGGGGCGGAGCACCTGGCGCAGACTTGGGGAAGTGTTGCAGAGCTCAGCCATACCCTGCCGATACATCGCTTGTTGCTGCGCTCTGATATCGCCCGCTATTCGCGGTCCGCCTCGCTAATGATCTCGAAGCAGCACTCGACCGCAAGCCGCGCCAAGATGTCAATCGCGAAATCCTCGAACGTTCGCTCCGCCAGCAGCTTTTCAATGCTATTGACGCTTGAGTATGTTCACCAAGCGATCAGCAACCTTGGCGGCTTTCTCCGAAGACAATGACGACGTGTGATTATTCCGCCGCGGCCTTCTCGTGGCCGAGCCGCTTGTTGAGCGCGTGCAGCAATCCCTCTGCAGCTTCGGCGATCACCGTGCCGGGCGGGAAGATCGCTTCGGCGCCTGCGGCCTTCAGCGCCGCGTAGTCCTGCGGCGGCACCACGCCGCCGACCACGATCATGATGTCGCCGCGGCCGAGCTTGGTCAGTTCGTCCTTGAGTTGCGGTACCAGCGTCAGATGCGCGGCGGCGAGCGACGACACGCCGAGAACGTGGACGTCGTTTTCGACCGCCTGGCGCGCGGCTTCCGCCGGCGTCGCGAACAGCGCGCCGATATCGACGTCGAAACCGAGATCGGCGAAGGCGGTGGCGATGACTTTCTGGCCGCGGTCGTGGCCGTCCTGGCCGATCTTGGCGACCAGGATGCGGGGCCGGCGGCCTTCATCGTCTTCGAACGCGGTGACGAGCTCTTGCACCCGTTTGACGGCGTCCGTCATGCCGACCTCCCGCTTGTAGACGCCGGAGATTGCCTTGATCTCGGCCCGGTGGCGACCATAAACCTGTTCCAGCGCCATTGAGATTTCGCCGACCGTGGCTTTGGCACGCGCGGCGTCAATGGCCAGCGCAAGCAGATTGCCGTTGCCGCCCGCGGCGCTTCGCGTCAATGTTTCGAGCGCCTCGGCGACTGCCTTCGGATCGCGCTCGCGCTTGAGCCGCGTGAGCTTGTCGATCTGCATCTGCCGCACCGCGGCGTTGTCGACCTTGAGCACGTCGATTGGCGCCTCGCTCTCCGGCCGGTATTTGTTGACGCCGATCACGGCCTGCACACCCGCGTCGATACGCGCTTGCGTGCGGGCGGCGGCTTCCTCGATGCGCAATTTTGGCAAGCCGGCCTCGATGGCGCGAGTCATGCCGCCCAGCTCCTCGACCTCCTTGATATGGGCGAAGGCCTTTTCGGCGAGATCGTGGGTCAGCCGCTCGACATAGAACGATCCGCCCCAGGGATCGATCGCGCGCGTGGTGCCGCTCTCGCGTTGCAGAACGATTTGGGTATTTCGGGCGATGCGGGCGGAAAAATCGGTCGGCAACGCCAACGCTTCGTCGAGCGCGTTGGTGTGGAGCGATTGCGTGCCGCCCTGGGTCGACGCCATCGCCTCGATACAGGTGCGCGTGACATTGTTGAACACGTCCTGAGCGGCGAGCGACCAGCCGGAGGTCTGGCAATGGGTCCGCAGCGACAGCGAGCGCTCGTCCTGCGGATTGAATTGCTTCATCAGCTTCGCCCACAGCACGCGCGCGGCGCGCAGCTTCGCCACCTCCATGAAATAATTCATGCCGATACCGAAAAAGAACGACAGCCGCGGCGCGAAGCGATCGACCGTAAGATTGGCGCCGAGGCCGGCGCGCACATATTCAACGCCGTCGGCAAGCGTGTAGGCGAGTTCCAGATCGGCGGTCGCGCCGGCCTCCTGTATGTGATAGCCGGAGATCGAGATCGAATTGAATTTCGGCATGTTTGCCGAAGTGTAGGAGAAGATATCGGAGATGATGCGCAGCGACGGCTTCGGCGGATAGATGTAGGTGTTGCGCACCATGAATTCTTTGAGGATGTCGTTCTGGATGGTGCCGGAAAGTTTTTCCGCCGGCACGCCTTGCTCCTCGGCGGCGACAATATAGAGCGCGAGGACCGGCAGCACCGCGCCGTTCATGGTCATCGACACCGACATCTTGTCGAGCGGAATGCCGGAGAACAGCGTGCGCATATCGTAGATCGAGTTGATGGCGACACCGGCCATGCCGACATCGCCCGAGACGCGCGGGTGATCGCTGTCGTAGCCGCGATGGGTGGCGAGGTCGAAGGCGATCGAGAGGCCCTTCTGTCCGGCGGCGAGATTGCGCCGATAGAAGGCGTTGGAATCCTCAGCCGTCGAGAACCCGGCATATTGCCGGATGGTCCAGGGCTGAGTGACATACATGGTCGGGTAGGGGCCGCGCAGGTATGGCGCGATGCCAGGATAGCCGTCGACGTAGGGCAGACCGGCGAGGTCGCTTTCGTCGTAGGCGCTTTTGACCGCGATGCCTTCGGGCGTCTGCCACGGCGCCGTGGCCGGAGCGCCCTTGGGCGCGGTGTCGGCGAAATCGAGCGTGGTAAAATCGGGGATTTGGCTCATCGGGTCACCCGTTTCTACCCAAGATATCGTAGGCGACGTTCAGTGTCGCTAGCACATCGCAGCCCTCGTAAATGAAGGTTTGCACGCCTGCGGCCTGCAGGGCGCCCTCTCGCGGGCCGGGCCGGCCGGCCAGATAAATATGCTGGGCGCCGGCCGCCTTTAGCGCTGCCGCCGCGTCTGCGGCGTCGCTGTCGTAGTTCTTGTCGGACCCGCACAGGCAGGCGAGCCCGGCGCCCGAAGCCTTCAAGGCGTCGGCGAGCGGCAAGGGCGCCTCATCGCCGACAATCGCCTCGATACCGCCGACCTCGAAAAAATTCTTGGCGAAGTTGGCGCGCGCGTTGAAGTCGGCAGGCTTGCCGAGCGTCGCCAGAAATATTTTTGGCCGTGTGCCGGTCTTTGCCTGGATTTTATCGGAGGTGTCGCGCAGGCGTTCGAACGGCTCGGCAAGCCGGATGCGCGGCAGCGCAACGATCGAGACGGCCGCTGGCCCGCCGGCCGAGCAACTTTATCGGCTCAACATTGAGGACCGCGGGCGCTCTCTCCTGGATGTTCGGATATTCGTTGGTCCCTGTGAGCATATCGCGGCGGCGGGCGACCGCCTTCTCACGTTCGGCGCGCACCGCCGCGACGTGTTGCTGAATGAGACCGGTTTGCAACGCGCTCCAGATCCCGCCCGCGGTCTCGATTTCGCGGAACAGCGACCACGCCGCCGTGCAAAGCTCGTGCGTGATCGCTTCCAGCACGCCGGAGCCGGCGGCAGGATCGGCGACGCGAAACAGATTGGCTTCCTCCAGAAGCACAAGCTGGGTGTTGCGCGCGGCGCGGCGGGCGAATGCGTCGGGCAGGCCGAGCGCCGCGGTGTGCGGCAAGACCGTAATGCTGTCGGCGCCACCGAGTCCCGCGGCGGCAACCGCAATCGTAGTGCGCAACATGTTCACATAAGGATCGCGCCGGGTCATCATCCGCCAGGCGGTCTCGGCCACGATCGTCACCGGCTTTGGCGCAAGTCCGCAGGCTTCCTCGATCCGCGCCCACAATTTTCGCGCGGCGCGAAATTTTGCCATGGTCAAAAACTGGTCGGCATCGGCGGCAAACCGGAAATAGATCGCATCGCGCGCTGCGGGAAGCGTCATGCCGCTCGCTTCGAGCGCGCGCAGATAGGCGACGGCTGACGCCAGGGCGTAGGCAAGTTCCTGCGCTTCGGCGCCGCCCGCATTATGAATGACGCGCCCGTCGCCGACCGCGAAGGGGCCTTTGAAACCAGCTTCGACCAGCGTGCCGACCAGTCGCGCCATAACTGCGGCGATATCGTGCCATGGCAGTGGAATTCGGCCGCTGATCGCTGCGACGCTCAGTGGATCGTAGCCAAAGCGGATATTTGTCGCGCCCGGATTTACGCTGCGCTTGATCAGATCTGCAACAAGCTGCGGTACCTCACGCGCAAACGGTGCGAGATCGAGTTCGAGCGTAATACCGGCATCGAATTTCACGGCGTCAAGCGCGTGGGCAAGATGTTCCGGCGAGCCGTCGAGGCCGAAGCCGTTGGCGCTGACCGAGCCGGCAAAGATCAGCGCCAGGCCGTTCGCGCCGTTATGAAGATCGTCGAGAGCCTGCGCGTTGGCAGCCGCCGCATCGGGATGATCGACCCGTTGCATGACGGTCCAGGCGGCGCCTGGTGCGCGGCCGGCAACGGCGCGGGCGCCGGCGGCGCGTGGGTAAAGCGGCTCGATCGGGAGGCCGTCATAGGTGCGGCTTTCCAGTCGCGCAAATGGCGCGCCCTTGAGCACTTTATCTACCAGCTTGTGCCAATTATCGTCCGTAGCCGGGGCAAAATCGGCGGTAGGCGGTAGATTTTCCGGGCCGGTCATCGTCGCAAAATGCCATGCCGGACTATTCCGGCCAACCGATCTTACTGTGCAATTGGCATGCCGCCCGTCTTATCGCGGGCCGAGCTTTTCGACGCCGGCCACGTCGACCCGCGTAAGCGCATCCCGGACCCGCAATCCCGCAATGACGAGGTCAGGCGCGATCTCGGCAAGCGGCACCAGAACGAAGGCGCGCTCGAACATGCGCGGATGCGGCAGCGTCAAGGTCGCGTCATCGACGGCGAGATCGTCATAAGCGAGTACGTCGAGGTCGATGCGGCGCGGTCCCCAGTGCCGCTCATGCGCGCGGTCGCGCCCAAGTGCGCGCTCGCATTCTTGCGCGCGGGACAATAGCGCATGCGGTTCCAGCGCGGTGGCAACCGATATGACGGCGTTGATAAAAGGCGGCTGGTCGGTGACGCCCCACGGCGGCGTGCGGTAGTCCGACGAGCGCGCCAAAAGCCGCACCATTGCGCCGTCACACAGTTTCGCGATGGCTTGATCGAAGCTTGACCGCACATCGCCGACATTGCCGCCAAGCGCAATGAACGCCTCAGCCATTTTTGCGGTCTGGTGCGCGCGTGCGTTCGATGACGACGCCGACATCGTCGAAAGTCGCCGCAATCGGCGCATGGGGCTTGTGCACGGTGATGCGGATACCTCGGACCTGCGGAAATTGCGCCAGCACGGCATCGGCGACTGCACCGGCGGCGGCTTCGACCAGCCGGTAGCGACGCGTGCAGAATGCCTCGGTAGCCGTCTTGACCACCGTATCGTAAGAGACCGTGTGCTTGAGCTTGTCGGTGCGCGAGGCCTCGGAAAGATCGATGTCGAGCACCAGATCGAGCTTGAAGGTCTGGCCGACCTTGGCCTCGTGCTGCATCACGCCATGATAAGCGTGCAGCGCCAGCCCGCTGACAAAGACCGTATCGCTCATCGGGCCCGCCGGATTGCTGCCGCGACCGCGAGCGCCTGCGCTGTCGCCGCCACGTCATGGGTGCGAATGATGGCGGCGCCATGCTCGGCCGCGACGAGATGGGCGGCGATCGATCCCGGCAACCGTGCCTCAGGTTCCGATGGCACGACGGAACTGATGAAGCGCTTGCGCGACGCTCCGACCAGGATCGGCAGATCGAAGCCGCGCCAGGCATCGAGACGGGCGATGCAGGCTAGGCTTTGCTCCGGGGTCTTGCCGAAGCCGATGCCGGGATCGAGCACGATCCGGTCATGGGAAATGCCGGCGCTCCAGGCGATTTCGAGCGAACGCGAGAAGAAATCCGTTACGTCTGCGATGATGTCTATCGCCGGATCGGCGGCGTCGCGGTTGTGCATGATAATGACGGGTACGCCGTGCGCGGCGACGACGCGTGCCATGTCGGGGTCGCGCTGCAAGCCCCACACGTCGTTGACGATTACCGCGCCGGCTTCCAGAGCCCAGTCCGCAACGGCGGCTTTCATCGTATCGATCGATACCGGGATGCCGATCGTCGCGACCGCAGGGAGGATCGGCTCAAGCCGAGCGCGTTCTTCTTCCACCGTTACCGGACGCATGCCGCCATAGGGCCGCGTCGACTCGGCGCCGATATCGATGATGTCGGCGCCTTCGGCGACCATGCGCCGTGCGTGTTCGATGGCCGCCGGCGGCTGCAAGAAGCGTCCGCCGTCCGAGAACGAATCCGGAGTGACATTGAGCACGCCCATGACCCGCGGATGCTGCTTCGACAGAAGCCGGCGCAGCAGGCCCGGGTCGGTCTTGGAACCGGGCGCCGAAATCCCGCTAAAATCATGCTTTGCGGCCGTTTCCTGAGCCATCTTTGCAACGCGGTGGGGCCGATCTTAAAGTAAATTCTCAACTGCCGCTTTGCGCGGTCGCTTGGGGCGAGTCAAGCCGGTGCCCGGAGGCGGGGCATGGCTAGGAGCGACGGATTCCTACAGCGATCAATAGCGGATCAGTAGCGGCAGCTTCCTGGCGCTTTCGATCCAGCGTTCCACGGTCTGCCGCTTCGGCAGAAGCCGGACCAGGTTGCGCTTATTGGCTTCCCGCATCTGCTCGACGAGGTGGTGCGGATTGCGGAATTTGAGTTCGTTGACGGTTTTGACCCCGGCGGCGCGCAAAAGCTGGGAATATTCCCAGCCGACGCCTTTGACGCGCATGCGGTCGGCCGCCGTCACCCAGTCGAGCACGCGCTCCTTGTCGGTTCCGATCATCTCGGCGAGCTTGAGCCGCTGCTTCGGCGTCTTGGCCGACCGCAACAGCCCGATCGTGGTGCGAATCCCTTCCGACTTCAGAATCTCAGCGGTATCCGGTCCGATGCCCCGGATATCCGTGATAGGATAGGCCATCAAAGTCCCCTCAGCGTGACGCCATTGCGGCATCGCGTCTGCCTCAAAGTGCAACGGACACTGCCCCTCGCCGCTCCCGCACTTACGGCGGGTTCGTTCCATATTGGACAGCCGACCTGGAGGTGACAAGCATTCGACGGCCATTCTGGCCTTTTTGACGCGTCACACGCGTCAAAGTGTCGAGGACCGTTGCAAAGCTGCAACATTCTTTGTTCCACCGAACCGGCAGTGGAATTGGCGGCAAGCGGATTATAAGGTTCCTGCGCAATCGGCCGCGGGGCGCGGCCGATGTAACGGTAAGGTGATGCCATGACGGCTTCGGACGCTCTGCCGAAAGTTCTCGACCGCGTCGACCGCGACCTCGACGCCAGCCTTGATCGGCTGTTCGCGCTGTTGCGCATCCAGTCGGTATCGACCGATCCGGCCTACGCAAGCCACTGCCGGACCGCTGCCGAATTTGTCGCAACCGACTTGCGCACACTCGGCTTTGACACCAGCGTGCGTCCGACCGAGGGCCACCCCGTCGTCATCGGCAAATCGGGAAACGGCAAATCCGGCAGCAATGCCAATGGGAAAACGCCGCGCGTGCTGTTTTACGGCCATTACGACGTCCAGCCGGTCGACCCGCTCGACTTGTGGAAGACACCGCCATTCGAGCCGCGGATAGAGACGCTCGACGGCGGACGCAAAATCATCGTGGCGCGCGGCGCTTGCGATGACAAAGGCCAGGCCATGACCTTCATCGAGGCCTGTCGCGCCTTCAAGGCGGTCACCGGCACGCTGCCGCTGGACATCACGATGATGATCGAAGGCGAGGAGGAGTGTGGCTCCAAGCATTTGTTCGGTTTCGTACGCGACAACGCCCCGGAGCTGAGCCGCGATCTTGCGCTGGTCTGCGACACCGGCATGTGGGACGCGCAGACGCCGTCGATCACCACTTCGCTGCGGGGGTTGGTCTACGAGGAGGTCAAGCTCACCTGCGCCGACCGCGACCTGCACTCCGGGCTGTTCGGCGGTGCGGCGCGCAATCCGATCCATGTGCTGGCCGACATTCTATCGGCGATGCACAACGCCGACGGAGCCGTCACCATCCCGGGCTTCTACGACGGCGTTCACGACCTGCCGGCGGATATCAAAGCCGATCTCGCCGGGCTCGGCCTGACGCCGGAAAAATTCCTGGGCCCGATCGGGCTGAAAATTCCTGCCGGCGAGAAGGGCCGCCTGTTGCTCGAGCAAATCTCGACGCGGCCGACCGCCGAAGTCAACGGCATCATCGGCGGCTATACGGGAGAGGGCGCCAAGACCGTGATCCCCGGCAAGGCCAGCGCCAAGGTTTCGTTCCGCCTGGTCGGCGCCCAGGACCCGGAGAAAATCCGCAATTCGTTCCGCGAATTCGTGCGCGCGCGCCTGCCGGCCGACTGCACGGTCGAGTTCGGCAATTTCGGCTGCAATCCGGCGTTCGAGGTTTCGTTCGACAACCCCGCGCTCGGCAAGGCGCGCTCGGCGCTCGCCGAAGAATGGGGCAAGAAGGCAGTCACGATTGGCGCCGGCGGCTCGATCCCAATCGTCGGCGATTTCAAGACCGTGCTCGGCATGGATACGCTGATGGTCGGTTTCGCGCTCGACGATGACCGCGTCCATTCTCCTAACGAGAAATTCGATCTCAAGTGCTTCCACAAAGGCATTCGGAGCTGGGCGCGGATACTCGCGGCGCTGGCCGGCTGACGGCGCAGGCGTGACGCAACCGGGCAGGATTGCAATCGTCGGCGGCGGCCTCGCGGGCCTGGCGGCCGCGAATGCGCTTAAGGTCTTCGGCTTTGAAGTTGAAATCTTCGAACAGGCGCACACTCTTACCGAGATCGGCGCCGGTATCAGCATCAGCTGTCAGGCGGTTAAAGCGCTCCAGGCTATCGGACTTGGCGAAAAGCTTGCCGCCGTGGGCAACGCTTCGGAAGGAATTCTGACGCGCAATATGCAAACCGGTGAGCAGTTGGAATTTCGCGAGCCGGCGTCCGCCCGTTACGGTGTGCCGCACTATTTTGTTCATCGCGCCGATATTTTGAATGTTCTGGCGAGCGGTATCGATCCCGCCTGTCTTCATCTCGATCATCGCCTGACGGCAATCGAGGAGCGCCAATCGGGGGTCACGCTCACGTTCGCCAACGGCGCGACCCGGCAGGCGGAAATTGTGATCGGTGCTGACGGCGTCCGCTCCACCATCCGCCATGCGCTGTATGGCGACGACAAACCCACCTATACGGGCCAGATGGTCTGGCGTGCGTTGCTCAATGGCGGCGATGTTCCGCCCGAAGCGATGGAGCCGACTGGCAACACGCAATGGTGGGGTCCGGGCTGTCATCTGGTGGCCTACTTTTTGCGCGGCCGCGAGGTCCTCAACGTCGTCACCCAGCAGGACACCGACAAATGGGTCGAGGAAGGCTGGTCGATCGCCGGCGACCCCGACGAGATGCGAGCGAGCTTTCCGAATCCTGAGCCGCGGCTCAAGTCGCTGTTGGAGATGGTGACCCAATGCTCGAAGTGGGGCCTTTTCACGCGCCCCCTGACCGCCGACTGGGGGCAGGGCCGGATCCAGCTTATCGGTGACGCGGCGCACGCGATGCTGCCGAACGCCGGGCAGGGCGCGGGACAGTCTTTCGAGGATGCCTATACGCTGGCGCGCTGGCTCGCCGCCGAGCGAAACGATCCGGCCGAGGCACTGCGAAATTTTCGGCGCATCCGCATTCCGCGCGTACATGGTGTCCAATTACGTTCGCTTGCCAATGCCCGGATGAAGCATTTGCGCGGCCCTGGAGCGCAGCAGGGCCGGCCCGAAAAGGTTGGTGTGAACGACAGCATGGCTTGGATTTGGGAATACGATCCGGTCGCGGGCTGGGATAAGCCGCCAACAGTCCCCGTCATCGAGTAACGGTCGAACTCGTATGCTACACTTGCGTTTGCGCCTGGCGCGAAGCGTGAAACGCGGCAGGGAGAATTTCGTATGAGGCCAATCGGATGACCCGCTGCATCGCTTGCGTCGCCGTGTTCTTCGCGGCAACGGTCACGTCAGCGCTGGCGCAAGACTATCCGACGCGGCCGGTCACGCTTGTCGTGCCGCTTTCGGCGGGCGGCACCGCCGACCTGTTGTGCCGGCTCGCCGCCGACCGCGCCTCGCGTCTGCTTGGTCAGCAGATCGTCGTCGACAATCGCGCCGGCGGCGCCGGCGGCCGCGTCGGCACCGAGTTTGTTCTGCATGCACCGCCGGATGGCTACACGCTATTGTGCGCGCCATCGCTAACCTACAGCATCACGCACCTGGTGTTTGCCCGCTCCGCTTTCGATACGCGCAGCATGGAGCCGGTCAGCGTGCTTGCCACTTATCCGCTGATAGTCCTCGCGCGCGCCGGATTTCCCGCCGACAATCTTGGCGGACTGGTCGCCTATGGCCGCGCCAATCCCGGCAAGATCAATTACGGCAACCAGGGCAAGGGCCAGACCGGCGACCTGCTTGGCAAGCTCATCGCCATGAAGGGCAACTTTCACATGGCGGAAATCCCGTATCGTGGCTCGGCGCCGGCCATCAATGACATGCTCGCTGGCAATATCGATGTCATGTCGGACTACCTGCTCGCCAACAAACAGAACATCGACACCGGCAAGCTGAAAATACTCGCGGTCGGCAGCCGCGAACGGCTCAAGGATTATCCGAATGTCGGCACGCTTGCCGAGATGTGGCCCGGCGTCTATGCCGACACCTGGATGGGTGTCGCCGCGCCGCCCGGCACACCCAAGGATATCGCTGGCAAGGTTTCCGATGCGATCGCCAAGGGGTTCGCCGACCCAGAGGTGCGCGCGCGCATTCTTGGCCTCGAGGCGCAGCCGTCCGGCGGCACGCCCGCGCAAATGCGCGATTTCATTCAAAAAAGCCTCGAGCAGTGGGCGCCGGTGATCGAAGCCGCGCACATCACGCTGGACGATTGAACGTCCCAATTCGGCGAATACGAAATCCGCAATGATTGGCCATGACGACAGCAAGTAGCTCCGCGCCGTTGTCGTTGCTGCGTCATCGCTCTTTCGCATTCTTCTGGTTCGCGCGCACGTCAACGAGCGGCGCCTATCAGATGCTGTTGGTGGCGGTGGGCTGGCAGCTTTACGACATGACCAACGATCCGCTCGATCTCGGTCTCGTCGGCTTGATGCAATTCTTTCCCATGGTAGCCCTGACGCTCGTCATTGGGCAGACCGTCGATCACTTTGATCGCCGTGTGATCGCAGGCGCATGCCAGGTGGTCAAAGCCATCTGCGCCGGGATGTTCGCGCTCGGTACGCTCCAGGGCTGGCTCGATCGCGACATGATCCTTGTTTTGATTTTGTTCGCCGGCGCGGCACGCGCCTTCGAGGCGCCGGCGCTACACGCCATCGTTCCCGGCCTGGTCACCCGGCCGCTGTTGCCGCGCGCCATCGCTGCGTCGGCGACGGCGCAGCAGACCGCCATCATCGCCGGGCCGGCGCTTGGCGGCTTTCTCTATGTACTCGGCCCCGCCGTGGTTTACTTGTTGTGCACTGCGATCTTTATCTTGGCGAGCATTCTCATCAGCCTTGTGGAAGGCAAGCATCGCGCCGAGCAGCGCATGCCGGTGAGCTTGCGGACGGTGCTGGCCGGCTTCGGCTATATCTGGAAACACCAGATCATTCTCGCAGCGATCTCGCTTGATCTGTTCGCGGTCCTGCTCGGCGGCGTCACTGCGCTCTTGCCGGTCTTTGCCCGCGATATTCTCGGCACCGGACCCTGGGGACTGGGCCTGTTGCGCGCCGCGCCGGCGGTCGGCGCGCTCGGCATGTCGGTCTTTCTCTCCCGCCACGTCATCGAGCGCCGTGCCGGCTACCTGTTGCTGGCCAATGTCGCCCTGTTCGGCGTCGCTTCCGCGGTCTTCGCGCTCTCGACCTGGCTTGGGTTGTCACTCGCGGCCCTTGCCGTCTATGGCGCGGCCGACGCCATCAGCGTCGTGATCCGCCAGACGCTGATCCAGACGCGCACCCCGCAAGGCATGCTCGGCCGCGTGATGTCAGTCCATTCGATGTTCTCGGGGTCGTCCGGGACGCTCGGCGAGTTTCGCGCCGGCGCGATGGCGGACTGGATTGGCGCCGTGCCCTCGGCACTGCTCGGCGGCGTCGGCGTCATCATAGTGGCGCTGGCGTGGTTGCGGCTGTTCCCGGCGCTGCGCCATATCGAGCGGCTGTCCGGCGTCGAGTCCGCGCCGGAGGTCGCGCCCTAGGCGTAATGACGCACGGCGACGGCTGTTAAAATCTGCTATTCTGGGGTGCATAGGCCATGAAAAGCGCGCGGTCACGCAAGGCCAGCCCGCACTGAAATCAAAATTTGCGACAGCTCAGGAGGACCGCGCATGAAAAAGAGTGCTTTCATTCTCGTCGCGGCTGCGGCCGCAATATTCAGCCAGGTGCTGTGGGCCGACGACTATCCGTCGCGGCCGGTCACCATAACCGCCGTGTTCGGTCCCGGCAGCGCCAGCGACACGATCGCCCGGATTGTCGCAGACCCGTTGGGCGCCGCGCTCAAGCAGCCAGTCGTTGTCGAGGATCGTCCGGGCGCCGACGGCGCGGTGGCCGCGCTTTACGTCCATCATCAGCCTGCCGATGGTTACAATATTCTGATGGCAACCAACTCGCCGTTATCCGCTGATCCGTTCCTGCACAAGGACATCAACTACGATGCAGTAAAGGACTTCGATCCAATCTCGCGCGTCGGCAGTTTCACGCTGATGCTGGTGATCGATCCAAAGCTGCCGATCCATTCGGTCAAGGAACTGATCGATTATTCCAAGGCCAACCCCGGCAAGTTGACCTATGCCAGCGGCAACACAGCCGGCATCGTCGGCATGGAGATGCTCAAGCGCTTTGCCGAACTCAGCATCCTGCACGTGCCTTACAAAAGCACGCCGCCGGCGATCGAGGACATCATCGGCGGCCGCGTCTCAATGATGTTCGCCGATTTCACCACCGCCATGCCGCACGTCGCCGCCGGTGCGCTGCGTCCGCTCGCGGTATCCCGCATCAAGCGAAGCACGCTGTTCCCGGATCTGCCGACCATGGATGAGGCCGGCATCAAGGGCTTCAACCTCGACGCCTGGGCCGGTCTCGTCGCACCCGCCGGAACGCCGCCGGATGTCATAAAAAAGCTCAGCGCTGCGCTGCGCCCGATCATCGACAGTCCGGAGGCGCAGAAGAGATTCAAAAACGTAGGCTTCGAGGCCTTCTCCTCGTCGCCCGCGGAACTGGGCGATTTCATCAAGGCCCAGCTTGTCGAGTGGCAGAAGATGATCAAGGACGCCGGTATCCAGTCGGACTGAGCACCGGCATTTCTTTGCTGGCTCCCGGCGGATTGCGTCGAACGTGACAGACCCGATCGGACCGTCGCTAATCCGCCTGCCGGCGCACGACCAGCACCGAGCAAGTCGCGTAGCGCACCACGTGGCCCGCATTCGAACCCAGAAAATAGGTTCGCATGCCGGCGCGATGCGAACTCATGACGATGAGGTCGGCGACCATCGCCTTGGCTTCTTCCAGGATTTCGCGATCAATAGTGCCCTGCCGCACGACGGACGAAATTTTGTCGGCTGCGACTCCGGTTTCCTTGGCGACGATGACAATCGCTTCTTCGGCGGCGGCGCGCTGCTGCGCCTCGAAGTCGGGCGGCACATATTCGGCGAGCATGACCGGCGTCATCGGCAGGACATTGATCAGCCGGATTGTTCCGTTCGTTTCCTTCGCCATCATCATCGCGGTCGCGATCGCGGGCTTGGCAAGCTCGACGTCGGCAAGATCAATCGGCACGAGGATGCGATGGTACATGTCGGCGCTCCAGTCTGTTTCGGTCAGTCTGTCGTGGCGGTGAGAAGCCGCGGCGTGATGAAACGGTCGAGCCTTCCCGATCGCCGGTGCAGGCGCGACCACGCGTCGAAGGCAAGATCGATGACGGCGAGGCCGGACGTCGGCAAGCTTTCCGACAGCTGTTCGCGCATCTCGGCGCTGCCGGAAGCAATCAATTGCATCGCGACATCGTGCAGGCCCGGATTGTGTCCGATGATGAGAAGGGCGTGCGCGCCGCGCGTCTCGCCGATCAGTTCCATCAGCCCCTCCGCGGTGGCGTTGTAGATGCGGTCCTCGTTGACGTGTTGGGGCGCTTTTGCGAAGGCGGCGGCGACGAGCTCCCAGGTCTCCTGGGTGCGGCGCGCCGGGGAGACCAGCGCCAGGTCCGGAACCAGCCCATGGTGAGCCATGTAGGCGCCGATGAGGGGGGCGTCGGTCTGGCCGCGCTTGGTAAGTTTGCGGTCGCGGTCACGCTCGCCCCGTTCGGCGCGCTCGGTCTTGGCATGACGCAGCAGCATCAAACGGCGCATGGCGGCAATATCGCATTTCGGACCCTGAAAACTGACTCTAGCGCGGCGGATTTGAAGTTCCTACCGCGCTGCGGCAATGTCGGTCAGGGGAATTCGTCTCCGCCGCCGCGGGTCCGGAAGACTATGGAATGAGCGACGCCGACACTAAAGCTTATGGCCAAAGCTGGTATGCGGCCACGATGCTGGATGAACCGCGGCGTCCGCGTCTCGCCGTCGATCTCGATGTCGATGTCTGCGTGATCGGCGGCGGCCTTGCCGGCCTGACTGCGGCCCGTGAGGTAGCCCGGTCCGGATGGTCGGTCGTGCTCCTTGAGGCAAACCGCATCGCCTCGGGCGCCTCGGGCCGCAATACCGGCTTCGTGCTGCCAGGCTTTGCCGCTGATGCCGACAAGTTGATTGCCAGGGTCGGCTTCGAGCGCGCCAAATCGCTTTGGGGGTTGGCCCAGGCTGGGCTCGACTATGTCCGCGACGCCGTTCATGCCGAAGGCTCAGCTGGTATCGATCCGCAGGACGGCTGGGTCTACGTCTCTAAAGTCGACAACGGCGAAGAGTTCGTGCGGCTCGTCCGGTTGCTCGACGATTTGGGCTGTGAGATCGAGAGCTGGCCGATCGATCGCGTGCGCGCCGTGCTGCACAGCGAGCGTTACTTCCACGCCATCCATTACCTCAAGGCGATCGCGATCCATCCACTGAATTATGCGTTGTCGCTCGCTGCGGCGGCGGAACACGACGGGGCGCGGATTTTTGAGAACACGCCGGCGCTGGCAATCGATCCGCAAGGCGTGCGCAAGCGCATCGTGACGCCGTCAGCGCGGCTGCGGGCCAATCACGTCGTGCTGGCCGGCAACGTGCAGATCGGCGGGCTGATGCCACGGATCGCAGCGACCCTGCTGCCGATCACGACCTACATTATCACCACGGCGCCGCTCGGCGAGCGTCTCGGCGAGGTCATCCGCTATGGCGGCGCGGTCAGCGATACGGATCTTTCCGACAACCATTATCGAATTGTCGGCGGCGACCGGCTGATGTTGTCGGGCCGCTCGACGACGTGGGCACGCAATCCGCGCCGTTACGTGCGCGCGCTGACGGCCGATATCAAGAGAACCTACCCGCAGCTCGGCGACGTCAATGTCGACTACAACTGGTCCGGCACGCTGGGCAATACCGTCCACCGCATGCCGCAGATCGGCGAGCTTGGCTCTGGCGTGTGGCTTGCTTCCGGGTTCGGCGGTCACGGGCTGAATACCACTGCGATGGCTGGCAATCTCATCGCCCGCGCCATTGTCGAGGGCGATCAGACGTGGCGGGAATTTTCGCCGTTCGAACTGGTCTGGGCCGGCGGCATTGCCGCCCGCGCCGGCGTGCAAATGCGCAACTGGATCAAGCGCTACCGCGACCGCATCGAGCAGCGCCGCGCCAAAGCGCGCGAACTTGCGCATATCCAGGCGCGCGAGGCCGAAAAGTTACGCCAGGCCGCAGAGGCAGCGGAGCAGGCACGGCAAGCTGCCGAGGTAAAAGAAGCGGTGCGGCTCGCGGCGGCAGAACAAGCGGCGCGGCTCGCCGCCGAAGCCGATGAGGCGGCCCGACTTGCCGCCGAGACCGAAGCGTCATTGCAAAGCGGACTGCCGCCGCACGAGTTCGAGCAGCCTTTGGCGGATCACGTGCCGGGCTATGACGAACTCATCACACCTTCCGACGTAACGCCCGAGCCGCTTGTGCCGTTAACCGGCGCGCCGTCCAAGCGCCGGTCGCGGCAGCGCAGGCGGCAAGAGCGTACGTAGAGCTAATTAGCCCGAGATTTTTTCGAAATGAATCTGCTCGGCGACCGACGTCCACAAGGCGATGTCGTCGGTGAGGCGTTTGCGGAATTCGGCCGGCGTGGTCGGCGCGGGTTCGTTGCCGAAAGTGTGCATCCGCTCCGTCGTTGTCGGATCCTTGAGGATGCGCACCACCTCGGTATTAAGCCGGCTGACGATCGGCTCGGGCAAGCCGGCCGGTCCGATCAGCCCCTGCCAGGCACGGACATCGAAGCCAGGTACACCGCTTTCGGCAATGGTCGGTGTCTGCGGCAAGGCGAAATAGCTGCGCGCGCTGGATACGGCGAGCGCGTTCAACTTGCCGCTGCGGATAAAGCCGATCAGGCTTGCCGGCGGATCCATCATGAAATCGAGGCGGCCGGCAACGAGCTCGGTCGCCGCCGGCTCGCTGCCTTTGAACGGGATGTGCTGGAACTTAAGATTGGTCTTCAGCGCGAACAGTTCAATGGCGAGCTGCGGGCCGGAGCCGACGCCGGGCGAGCCAAAGAGCATCGGATTGGGCCGCGTCTTCGCGGCGTTGACGAGTTCAGCGACGGTCTTGATGCCGCTGTCGGCATTGGTCGCCATGACATAGGGGTATTCGGAGGCGAGCGTGATGGTGGTGAAATCGTCCACCGGCCGAAACGGCAGGTTGGCGAAAGTCGCCGCCGCGCTGGCGTGGCCCGATGGGATGACGCCAAGCGTATAGCCGTCGGGCGTGGCTCGGGCGATTTGCGCCGCGGCGGTGGTGCCGGACGCGCCGGGGCGCGGTTCGACGATGACCGATTGGCCGAGCGCGCGCGACAATCCGTCGGCGATCAGGCGCGCGACGACGTCGGATGGCCCGCCGGCGGCGAAGCCATGCAGGATGGTAATGGTCCGTGACGGCCATGCGGCGTCGGCGCGGGCCTTGCCGGCAGCGAGCGCCGCAAATCCGCCGATGACGGCGCGGCGGGTAATCTTGATCATGGCGTTGCCTCCGTATTATTCGCAATCGTAGCCCGGATCGAGCGTCAGCGAAATCCGGGGGCGGCGTGCAAGCTTCGCCATCGTTCCCGGATCTTGCTTCGCTCAATCCTGGCTAATCTTCATCGGCCTTCGCGTCTCGCCATGAACGCCAGCCGCTCGAACAGATGGATATCCTGCTCGTTCTTGATCAGCGCGCCATGCAACGGCGGAATGAGCTTTTTCGGATCGCGCTCGCGCAGCGTTTCGGCCGAGATATCTTCGACCATCAAGAGCTTGAGCCAGTCGAGCAGCTCCGACGTGGATGGCTTTTTCTTCATTCCCGGCACGTCGCGGATTTCATAAAACAGCTTCAGCGCTTCGGCGACCAGCCGCTGCTTGATGCCGGGAAAGTGCACCTCGATGATCGCGCGCATCGTATCCGGATCGGGAAAGCGGATGTAGTGGAAGAAGCAGCGGCGCAGAAACGCGTCGGGCAATTCCTTTTCGTTGTTGGAGGTGATGATCACGATCGGCCGGCGCCGGGCCGCAATCGTCTCGCCGGTCTCGTAGACGAAGAATTCCATGCGATCGAGTTCTTGCAGCAGATCGTTGGGAAATTCGATGTCGGCTTTGTCGATCTCGTCGATCAGCAATACCGGCCGCTCGTCGGCGACGAATGCGTCCCATAATTTACCGCGCTTGATGTAATTGCGGATGTCCTTGACGCGGGCATCGCCGAGCTGGCTGTCGCGCAACCGCGTCACCGCGTCATATTCGTAGAGACCTTGCAGCGCCTTGGTGGTCGACTTGATGTGCCACTCGAGCAGCGGCGCCGCGAGCGCCTTGGCAATTTCGATTGCCAGAACGGTCTTGCCGGTGCCCGGCTCGCCCTTGACCAGGAGCGGCCGCTCCAGCGCGATTGCGGCATTGACCGCAATCTTGAGGTCGTCGGTCGCGACGTAAGCGCTGGTGCCTTCAAAGCGCATGATGATCCTTGTGCTGCCGGCGCGCGAACTTAAGCACGGCAAACTCGTCGGTTACAATATCTCCTTGGTTACTATCGCAAGAGAGGCCCCTCTGCCGGAGGAGCCTGGCACGACCTTGCCCTGATTGGTCGACGACGATGTTAGATTGGCGCGCTGGGCGAGAATTTCAGGATCGATCTTCCGCCTTCACAAAGAGTTCTTTCACCGACTGAAGGTCTTGGGCAATGAGAAATTCGATCGCAAATCCTTCAGGGAACCGGCGTGTGACCCGACCAACAATCTTTCCCAAAATAAGCATTGTTCCACGCTCGGGGATGATGTCTGCAGACACCGCGGCGTCGGATATCGAATAATTCAAGATCCGACATGGCAAGACCTCGCCGGTTGACAGATACAGCGTCGAATCCGGGTCTTTCGGTACCAGACGGTCGTGCTGCCTTCTTTCGCGGTTCTCCTTGTTTTCGACCCACTCGATCTTGCGTGCAATTTTGTTGCGGTCATCGTTGGTGGTGACAATCCGCATGACAAGCTCGCGCTCGCGAGCGCTAATGACCGGACCTTCAAATTGTCCAAAACGGTCTAGATGCAGAGTGACCCATTCTCCTACCGAGCCGGTCACGGGCCCAGAAATCTTTATAGCTCCTGAGGACATTTTCAGCACACGGCATGAAAACTCGCGACTGCGGCCGCTCGAATCGCGCCAATTCCCCAATTTATATAATCCCAGCATGCCGGTAACGGCGCGGTTGAATTCGCGACTTTCAGCGAGAGTGACGTCATTTTGCTTTGGTGATGCATTGTCGCTCGGCATGTACTACCTTGGCTCAATCGTGAGTGATATTTTTTGGCGCTCTTCGACTGCATTTTATCTTACTCTGTTCACGCCTGCCTCACTGTCGTGCTTCGAACAATCCAAAATCGAAGTGTCCTTTGGGCCGTAGCTTGTGACAGTGCGATAAAATTGCTTTTGCACTGTGCAAGACCTTCTTCCGTCACCGAATGATGAGCGAAACGATTTTTCAAGATGGCGCTCACTGTCGGCCATTTGAGGTCGGCAGCCTTGCAGGGAATAAGCAATCCTTCAGGTGTGACACTTTTCATCAGAGGTTTAATGATCTCGATCGATGCGCCACACAGCGCCGATAGAGCGGCGACCATTTCCTCGTATTTTCGCGCATTGGCAAATTGCAAAAGAGCCTGCTCGTTGAGCTGGTTCTTCTCCTGCATCGAACGTACCAACTCTCGTGCCTGATTGAAGTCGCGCGGCGCGGTTGCCTCCTGGCTCACCTCGCCACAGATCGTGCCCAGCACTCGCCGAATCTCATCTCGATTTTCCGGTGTTGCCAGAGACAAGAGGCGGGATCGTACTGCTTCGGTGGCTTTCAACAGTAGCTCCCGCAACAGCCGTATCGGAAGGTCCAGCCTTAGCCCGACCTTCTCGGCCAGCGTCGCGTCGGTCTCTCCCGCCTTTACCAGAGTTTCAAACCCGGTTTCCGAGAAACGCGCTCCAGAATTGGTGGCCAGTTGGCTCGTAACTTCGCGATCGCCGTGGGTCAACAATACGTCGGTAACCGCTTCTTCGAGCTGGGTGCGTCCGGAAATTGCCAATAGGTGGCGCTGGCTCTTCGTCTTGGCAACCTCGATGAGATCGCTCGCGGTAAGACGCGTCGATGTTGTCAGAACAGGCCCTGCGACGATAATCTCATCGCTTCGCGCAAGACGGCCAATGACGTCAATCGGTGCGTTGTCGATCGGCGCCAGACGCGAGCTGAGCTCGGCAAGTGCCTTGGTCTCAATTCGATGGATAAGTTTCCCCAGGACATCGTCGAATAAACCGATTTGCTCATCGCTTAGTCGCTCAGCCTCGCCAAGAAAGAGATCGGTGACACGCCTGAGCGTCTCGACGCGCCTTTCCGCCGAGTGGCTATGAACCGCCTCTTCCAGTTCGATTATTAAGGAGTTGCTTACAGTTGCCATTATGTCCCCTTCTGGGGATTAATGAAATTGCGCGCGTATCCGGAAGTTAAAACGCGCATTTTCGTACCCACACCAAGTCGGTTTCGTTATATATCCCAAAGTGGTTATTCGGCCTTTGCGCAACGAAGAGTGCCCCACTCAGTGCGGCGCGATTCTTAAACATGATTACGTGTTTGTTAACGCCATTACCCCGCGATCGCCGATCTATTCGGCCCGCCGCTTCATCGCGTTGTTGCAGCAACGCGAGGTGACGCCTCGGGAACTCTTCAGTAAAATGGACATCACGCGGTGTGAAGCCAGGTATTGCTCGGCAATATCTGCCTGCGGGTCGGCATATCCGTACCCGCGCAAAACCGGCCCGTATCCGCAAGCATCTGAAAAATAAAGATTAATAACATGGCATGGGGATTGCTCCGGTATGCCCGGCGCTGGGCCGACCATCGTGATCAGCGCTCGTGAAGTCGAGATCGAGTTGGAGAGGTAATGTCATGGGTATTTTCGATGCATTGACCACCGCGGTGGCTGGTCTGCAATCGCAGTCGTTCGCGCTGCAAAACATCTCCGGAAACATCGCAAACTCACAGACCGTCGCTTACAAAGAAACCGACACCGCGTTTCAAGATCTTGTCTCCTCGGCGGCGCTCGGACAGCAGACATCGGGCGGTGTGTTCGCCAACTCAACCGCCAGCAACACGGTGCAAGGCACCATCCAGAATGAAACGACTCCAACCGACATGGCGATCGACGGCAATGGCTGGTTCGTGGTGGCACAGCCGGCAGGATCGTCCGGCACACAGCAGCAGTTCAGCGCCATTGACTACTATACGCGCCGCGGCGATTTCCAGTTGAACCAGAACGGCTATATGGTCAATGGCGCCGGTTACGCGCTGATGGGCATTCCGCTAGACCCTGCCACCGGAGCACCTACTTCCAGCACGCCGCAAGTTTTGCAGTTCAACAGCAATTTCCTGCCGGCGCAGGCAACGACGCAAATCGACTATCAGGCAAACCTGCCGACTTCACCGTCGTCCGCTCCGTTCACATTGAGCGACTACACGGTCAATCCACTCGATGGCGGCAGCGCCGCCGCCGGTACGGTGGTCGGCACCGATGCATCTACTTTCACGTCGCAGTCGCTCGATGGTGGTTCCGTCACCGCCTATGATTCCGAGGGCAATCCGGTCAACGTGCAGCTTCGCTGGGCGCAAACGAGCAGTTCATCGGGATCCAACACCTGGCAACTGTTCTATCAAGCCGATACGACGGCGACCGGCAGCCAAGTCGCGTGGCAGAATACCGGCACGTCCTTCACATTCAACTCAAGCGGCCAATTGACGTCGCCCACTTCACCGACCCTGGCGATACCGAATTTGACGGTGAACGGTGACAACGTCGGCAATGTGACTTTGAACTTCGGCACCAACGGCCTCACACAGTTCTCGGCAGCGAGTGGAACGGCGTCGGTCAACAACATAACGGCGAACGGCTTCACGGCCGGCAATTTGCAATCGCTCTCGGTGGACACTCAGGGACAGATCGTTGGCTCGTTCTCGAACGGCCAAACCATCGCCCTGGCGGACGTCACACTGGCGACTTTCAACGGTCAGGACGCGTTGCAGCCGCTCAACGGCGAGGCCTATGCTGCTACGCCGGAGTCCGGCAATGCGATCTACTCCGCGACCGGCAAAGTCGTCGGAAGCTCGCTCGAGGCCTCGAACGTCGATATCGCGACGCAGTTCAGCCAGTTGATCGTGGCGCAGCAGGCCTATTCGGCCAACGCCAAGGTCATGACGACTGCCGATCAGATGATCCAGAGCCTGCTTACCGTCATCCAGTGAGGAGGGGCGCCTCGCCGCCGGCAAACCGTAAGCCGCACGGCCGGCCACAGCCATGAGCCTCTCCCAGGCATTGTCAGCCGCGTTAGCCGGCGTGCACGTTACCCAGCAAGGCCTTTCGGTCATTGCCGGCAACGTCGCGAATGCCAACACAACCGGTTACGTCGACGAGACTGTGAGCCCCGTCGAGTTCGCGTCTGGCGGCATTGGCGGCGCCAGCGTCGATACCAGCGGCATCAACCGCAACCTGAACACGCTGCTGCAAAGCCAGCTCTGGACAGAAAGCTCCGGCGGCTCCTATGCCGACGCCGCGGCGGGGCTCTATCAGCAGCTCCAGCAGGTCTATGGCACGCCCGGATCGTCGTCCTCGTTCGACGCGATCTATAATAATTTCACCAGCGCGCTGCAGTCGCTGACGACCAGCCCGAGTTCATATTCCAGCCAGGCCGCAGTCGTCAGCGCCGCACAATCGCTGGCGCAAAATCTCAATTCAATGACGTCGAGCATCCAGCAATTGCGCACGCAGGCCGAGTCCGGCATCTCAAGCGACGTGCAAACCGCCAATACGGCGTTGACGCAGATCGCCCAGATCAATCTACAGCTCGAGGCAGCCGCGCCGGACGCCGCCTCGGCGACACTGGAAGATCAGCGTGACAATGACATCACGCAGCTCGCCCAGCTGATGAATGTCCGCGTCGTGCAGGGTTCGAACAATCAGATATCGCTCTTTACCAGCACCGGCCAGCAACTGGTCGGTGGCGGCGAAGCCTCGCAACTCAGCTTCAACAATGTCGGCACGCTCAATGCGACCGATCTGTGGAACGCCAATCCAAGCCAGGACGGCGCCGGCACTATCACGCTTACCGCGCCCGGCGGCGCCCAAACCGATCTGATCGCCAGCGGTGCGATCCAATCGGGTCAAATCGGCGCCTACTTGCAGATGCGTGACACCATCCTGCCGCAGGCGCAGAACCAGCTCGACGAGATGGCGAGCCAGATGTCGCAGGCGTTGTCGAACCAGACGACGAGCGGCACCGCCGTGAGTTCCGGCAGCCAGACAGGGTACGGGGTGGACACTGCTTCGTTGTCCGCCGGCAACTCGCTGCAACTCATCTACACCAACTCCGGAAATGTTCAACACACCGTCACGATCGTCGCGCTTGGTCCGGGCGGCTCGTTGCCGCTGCAAACAAGTTCGTCCAATCCGAACAACCAGACCATTGGGGTCAACTTCGCCGGCGGCATGAGCGGCGTGGTCTCCGCGCTCAACGCCGCGTTCGGCACCAATCTCCAGTTCTCGAATACCGGCACCGTGCTAAATGTCGTCAACGCGGCGAGCACGACCAACGTCGTGAATTCGCTGTCGGCGACCTCGACCGTGACCTCGCTGACGAGCGGTAATCCACAAATACCGCTGTTTCTCGACGGCAGCACGCCGATCACCGGCGCACTCACCGCGGCCGGTTCTCAGACGACAGGCCTCGCTGGACGCGTCACGGTCAATGCTGCGGTTGCCAGCTCGCCGTCGAGCCTCGTCGCCTACGCGCCGAATACGGCCGTCGGCGATTCGACCCGGCCGAACTTCCTCCTCAGCCAGATGACGAGCGCTTCGCTGACCTATTCGCCGACCACGGGGATTGGCAGTTCGCAGCAGCCGTATAGCGCCACGCTGCCAAATTACCTGAGCGCAGTCATCACCCAGCAGAGCCAGGCGGCGAATGCGGCGACGAACCTGCAGCAGGGCCAGGACACTGTCGTCAGCGCCCTACAGCAGCGTTTCAACGATCAGTCCGGAGTCAATATCGATACCGAACTGTCAAACCTGATTACATTGCAGAACGCCTATGGCGCTAACGCGCGGGTGATGTCGACGATTCAGCAGATGATGGCGACGTTGTTGCAGATAGGCACGTAATGAGTATCACCGGACCCGGCTCACTCACTGCGGCCAATATTGCCGCCGTGAACAATATGAACAACCAGCTCAGCGCACTCAGCGCCGAATTGGGCAGCGGTGATGCGGCGCAAACCTATTCCGGCCTCGGCTCGCAGGCCGGTGTGGCACTTTCGCTGAGTTCGCAGCTTTCGGCGATCAGCGGCTACAGCAATGCCGCGACGGCCGCGGGAACGACCATCGGTATTGCGCAATCGCTGCTGACGCAGCTCGGCGACAGCGGCAGCGCCGTCGAACAAGCCGTCACCCAGCAAGGTGCGTTCTCGCTCAACAATACCGGGCAGACTTCGACCCAGGCATCGGCGGCTACCGAATTGGATCAGATTCTGTCGCTGCTCAATACGCAGGTCGGCGGCAATTACCTGTTTTCCGGCAATGCGGTGAACCAGCCGTCGGTCGCAAGCATGAATGCGATTCTCAACGGCAACGGCGCGCAGGCCGGGCTCACGCAGGTGATCTCGGAGCGTACGCAAGCCGATCTCGGCACCGGCAATATGGGCCGCCTGACGGTCGGCGGAAGCGGATCGAACGTCACGCTGAGCCAGGACGGTTCGCCGTTCGGCTTTCAGATCGCGAGTGTAAATTCGACTTTGACGGGCGCCACCGTCTCCCAACCTGCTGGTTCGCCGCCGACCGCTTCGGTCAGCCTCGGCTCCATTCCCAACGCCGGCGACACCGTGCAGTTCAATCTCACGCTGCCGGATGGTTCAAGCCAGACCATTAGCTTGCAGGCAACCACGGACTCGCCTCCTGCCGCGAACCAGTTCACCATCGGCGCCAATGCGAATGCCACGGCCACCAATATCCAGGCGGCGCTGACCACCGGCATTACCAACCTGGCGCAAACCGCGCTGCCGGCGGCGTCTGCCGTAGCCGCCGCCAATAATTTCTTCAGTTCGAACCCGCCGCTTCGGGTCAGCGGAACGCCGGCGACATCCATGTCGCTGGTTGCGGGTACGTCGGCCAATACCGTTTTCTGGTACACCGGTGGTTCCGGCAGCACGCCGGCGCGGCAGACCGCAACGGCGCAGGTCGGCCCCTCGACGACGATCGCCTACGGCATGCAGGCCAATGAGCAGGCGATCAGCTCGCTGGTTGCCAATGTCGCAGTGCTGGCGGCAACGACATATTCGCCGAGCAATCCGAATGCCCAGGCGAGCTATCAGGCGCTGAGCCAGAAGGTCGCGGCGAACCTCAGCAGCCCATCGGGTACGCAATCGATCAGCGACATCGAAGCCGACCTTGCCAATGCGCAAGCCACGATTACGAACGCCACCAGCGTGAACACGCAAACCCAGACGACGTTGCAGGGCATGCTGCAAAATATCGAAGGCGTGAACCAGACACAGATCGGCGAGCAGATCCTGACGCTGCAAAACAGCCTGTCGGCGTCGTTGTCGGTCACGGCGCGGCTCGCGCAGATGAGTCTTGTGAACTATCTCGGGACGTCAGCCGGCTAGAGCGCGATAAAAAAATGGCGAGTAGGGTTGCTACTCGCCATCCGGTGCCGGCTATTTGCTGCTGCGTTACGCTTTGCTGCCCAGACCCGCAGCGATGCCGCGATTGACCTTGATGATCGACTTCAGATGATCCGGCTTCGGCTTTGTCATCAGCGAAAAAGTCTCGCCCAGAACGAAGGTGCCGAGATTCAAGAGATTGCTGCGGACGGCGCGCGGCAATTGATTGTCTTCCCGCGAGATGGCGTCGATGAGCACGGTCCAGAGCCGCCGATTATACAACAACGCGTCGTTAAGCCCGCTCTTTTTGTCGCTCCACGAATCGTGGACCGCTTGTAACTTGGCCGCGGCCTTCAGCAGGAGGGTTGCTTCCAGTTCACGTGAACCGGCCGTTTCCTTGGCGACCTTGGCATAAGCTTTACTGGCGTGCTGCATTTTCAAATGTTCCCCTTCGTAAGCAATCAGCCTACGTGTCTCCTTTAAGGCTTTGTACAGATCGCCTGTTAAGATTCGATTATTGATGCTGTCGATGAAAGGACGGGCGCCCGGCGCGCTGTCGAGCATCTCGTGGATCAGGCGAAAATAGGCCGCCTGATGTTCGTCCGGCTCTTTCGCGGTGTACATGAATTGAACCGCGAGATAGATGCGCTTTGCCGGCGTGTCGGCCTGCTCCGCCGTGATGATGTCCTTCTCGCGCAGGATCGGCACCTTGCCCTCGATTTGCAGGCGCGTGCGCGGGCCGTGATTGGTGACCACGCAGTCGCCAAGGATGAGGCGCTCGTTGCGCCTGAGCTCGATCTTTAGCGGCATGTCCCATTACTCGCCCGAACAAGCCATCGTTGCGGACGCGGGTTAAGGTCCCACTAAATAAAAAAGCGGCGGAGCTTTTGCTCCGCCGCCGCCGTTTAGGCCTGTACCAGAGACTTTAGCCGAACAGTTTAAGCACTGACTGGTTCGCCTGATTGGCGATAGACAGTGCGGAGATTTCAAGCTGCTGCTGAGTCTGCTCGGTGAGCAGGTCGGCGCTGGCCTGGTTCTGATCGACGGCCACGAGGTTGGCAGCACCCGTCTGAAGAGTGTTGATCAGGTTCGTGGTGAAGGTCTGCCGGGTTCCGATAACGCCCGAATTGGTGCCGAACGTCTCGGTCTGGCTTTGCACTGTCCCGATCGCGGCGTTCAGGGCCGTGACCGTGCTGGTCAGCGTCGAGTCATTCTGGAACGACGCTCCACCCGTGCCGGCAATCGACGACAGCGAAAGGCCGGATGAGTTGAAGGTCACCCCCTGGATCGTCAGCGAGCTCGACGCGCTCTGGTTGAAGTTGATCGTCAGATTGTCGCCGTTGAGCAGATTGATGCCGTTGTAAGTGGCGTCGCCGGCGAGCTGATTGATCTGGGTGAGCAGTCCATTGTAGTTGGTCTGCAGCGTAGAACGCGTGGCGCTCTGTCCATAGACGGGAGTGCTGCTGAGACCGAGCGCTGTTGCTTCCGCACCGGAAACGACAGTGACGCTGGCGGAGGGCGAGTTGGCGGTGAGGACCAGGTTTCCACTGCCGTTATCGCTCGCGGTGAGTGCACCGGCGGAGCCGAGGCCCGTAGTGCCGTTGATCTGTGCTTCGATCGCGCTGATCAACTCGCTGGCGGTAATCGAGACCGTGTAGCTCGACGCACCGACGTTGAGCACGAGGTTGCCGCCGGCGTTCACGGTGGTGAGCGCGACGGTGCCGGTCACGGCAGCCGCCGTGGTCGGGCTCGCCTGCTGCGCCTGCTGAACGGTCGCCAGCGCCTGCTGCAACAGGCTGGAGATGCCGGTGAGGCCGTCGGTGGCTGCGTTAATGGTCTGCTGGCCCTGGCCGATCTGGTCGAGCAAGGCGGACAGCGAATTGGCGCTGTTGGTCAGGTTCTGCGAGGTGAAGTAGGAGCTCGGATTGTCGCCGGCCGAGTTAACCTTCTTGCCGGTCGCCAATTGCTCTTGAGTGGTGGTCAAATCCGCGGAGGTCTGTTGCAACGACAGCAAGTTCTGTCGAATGCCAGAGCTCAAGGTGATGTCAGACATGGAACTACCCTTCTGGTTACAGGCCGTACTGGCTTACTCTTGCCGTACGTGCCGTACGGGCAAGTTCCGATCGACACGATCGGTTGGCCGAAGGATTGCCTTATTCCGCTTAAAGACGTGTAAATCTACGTAGTCGCAGGGTTTTTGCGGTTTTCGTCCGACAGCGCCATGGCGAAAGCCGACTTGCGCGCGCCACGCTGTTACCACAGGCGTTTCCACGTATTTTCCGGAAACCGGCGTTGCCGTTAAGCCGCCATTAACCGCTTCTGTTCGCTAGTGGCTAACCATGATTGGAAAGTCGGGGCGATCGTGTTGCCCCGACCAGGAACCGGCGCCTGTCGCCTGAGTTCTCGGGCGCCCCGGGACGAGGCCGCTGCGATCAAGGCAGCAGCACCGTCGCAGAATTGATCAATGGGGCGCGCCGCCATGCCAGCCTTCGCCAAGCTCGAATACGCCGAGCCGGTGTCCGCCAAACTGCGGTCCAAGCCCAGCGCGACCGGGATCCGTGCCGCGGCGCCGGCCCCGGCGCCCGATGTCACGGAGACGGGCTCGACGACATCCAGCCTGTCTGCCGCGGTCAGTCTTGTCGTCGCGACGCCCTGCTTCGGCGGCCAGATTTCCGTTCATTACGCCTCGTCGTTACTGCGGCTGCAAATGCTGGCGCGCGGATACCGCAATCTCAATCTGAAGGTTCTCTTCAAGGACGGCGACGCCCTGATCACCCGCGCCAGCGCAAGCCTGATTTCGCAATTCCTCGACGATCCGGGCGCGACACACCTTCTGTTTATTGATGCCGACATTGGCTTCGATCCCGAACAGGTCTTGCGGCTCATTCAGTCCGGCGCCGATATGTCGGCGGCGGTCTATCCGATCAAGCGGATCGATTGGGACAAGGTGAAAAGGACGATCGAGATAGCGCGGCCCAACCCGGCCGCGGCGGCGTTGCAATATGTTCTTGAAGTGGACGACCCGAACGCCGTGATCGAGCAGGCCGGCTTTGTCAAAGTACGTTACGCTGGAACCGGCTTTCTGATGGTCCGGCGCCAGGCGCTAGAGCGGATGTGCGCGCACTATCCGCAGCTCAAATTCAAGCGCGATCATTCAATCGATGCCGCGACTGTGAGCGAGAACCGTTTCGCGCTGTTCGAATGCATGATCGCCGAGGACGGCACTTACCTCAGCGAGGATTTCGCCTTCTGCAAACGCTGGACCGATATGGGTGGCGAAATCTGGGCAGATCTAAAGAGCAAACTGACGCACGTCGGCCCGATGGCGTTTCACGGCGATTTGTCGTCGCAATTTGCCGCTGCCGAAGCGTAGCGACCGTTCAAATTATCATATTGATCAAAGTGCCGCTGACGCCGCTGGCACTGAGAATGCTTTGTGCGGTGGTGGCGCCATTTTGCGCCAGGGCCTTGGAAAATTCAGTCGCGACGTTTGGAGACGATGTCGCCGAACTGCCGGTCCCGGTCGACGAAGAGGCCGTCGACGAGCCGGTCGCACTGGCGGAGCTGGGCGTGGTCGGCTGGGCGGAGCTGTTCTTGGCACCGAACCCGATCGCGGCCGCGTCGGTGCCGCTGCCCACGACCGCGATCGAATCCTTGTTGTTCATGCTGGTGATGACGAACTGGCCGTGCGCATTGATAGAAGCAGTCACGTGCGCATTGGTCGGAAGGTCGATGTTGATGGCTTTGATGAGATCGCCGACGGTGTCGGTCCCGGTCGACGTATAAGTCGTCCCGTTGGTGCTGGCGCTGAAAGTAAGGGTGCCGCCCGGCAGAATACCGAGGCTCGAAAGCGAGGTGTTTGCGTTTAGTCGCGTGGTGCCGGTGAGGGTCGCGGGCAGGGGCGCCGCGCTTGATGAGCTTGATAGAGTCGGACGTGCTTGAAGACGTGGAGCTGGAAGACGAGGAACTCGACGCGGTCGACGACGTAGAGCTGCCGGAGGCGGATTGCAAAACCTGTTGAACGATGGCCGAAATCTCGTTATTGGTCCGAGTTCAACGCGGCTTGGTTGGCGATGGCCGACAGGCCCTTCGACCGCGTCGCCTGGGCGTTCGCCATCACGTTGGTGAGCTCGGTGTCCACCGCGAGAGTCTGGTCTCTGGCCTTTCCCTCCTGCCAGAAATTCTGGTCCTGCTGCCAGAATGAGGGAGTGCTTCCGATGCTTGCGACAGACATGGATGCGGTTTTTCAAATGTACTTCGCCGTCTCCATTCATGGCGCGGCTCGGTTAATTTGGAGTGTCGATTTTGCTCCGATTTACGTTCGGTTAACCATCTTGGCTGACCTTGCCTGACCGGCCGCGATGGTGGGGCCGCGGATGACGCACGCATGGCGGAGAATTCCAGCGCGCACACCTTGCCGGCCGTGCCGCCAATCCAGGATGCGCTGGCGCTGCACCAGCAGGGCCGGCTCGGTGAGGCTGAACGGCTCTACGACATCATCCTCGCCGAAAATCCCGAGCATTTTGATGCGCTGCATCTCTCCGGCGTGCTCCGCCATCAGCAGGGCCGCTCCGCGGAAGCGCTGCGCCTGGTTGCAGCGGCGCTGCGGAAACAGCCGGGATCGCCCGATGTCCTCACCAACTACGGGATTATCCTCGGCGCACTGAAACGCCATGAAGAGGCGCTTGCCAGCTTCGACGATGTGCTGACATTGCGCGGCGACGACGCCATCGCCCATTACAATCGCGGCAATACGCTCGCAGCGCTCAATCGGCACCGGGAAGCGGTTGCCGAATACGACAAGGTGCTGACGCTGCAACCGAAGCACTTTGCCGCGCTCAATCGCCGCGGCAATGCTCTAGCCGCGCTCGGACGGCCCGGCGACGCGCTGGCAGCCTACGACGCCGCGCTCACGATCGCGCCGGACAATGCCGAGGCGCTCAACAATCGCAGCGTTGTGTTGCTGAACCTCAAGCGGCCGCAAGAGGCGCTGCAAAGTTGCGATCGCGCGCTCGGCAAAAGACCGGACTATGCGGATGCGCTTTATAATCGCGGCAATGCGTTTCGGGCGCTCGAGCAATACGATGCTGCGCGCGCGAGCTACGAGGCGGCGCTCGCGCTCGAACCGCGCCGTGCCGATGCGCTCAACAATCTGGGACTGTCGCTGGCCGGGCTCGGCCAGCACGCCGAAGCGTTGGCGAATTTCGACGCCGCTCTCGCTGTCGATCCAAACAATCTCGGGACGTTGTACAATCGCGCCAATGCGCTGGCCAAACTCGGCGCGCTCGAAGAAGCTCTCGGCCCGTGTGACCGGCTTCTGATCGGGAATCCGAACCACATCGAGGCTCTCAATACGCGCGGCATCGTCCTCGCCAAACTTCACCGGTTCGAGGAGGCATTGACGAACTACGATACCGCAGTGGCTGCTGCGCCGGATCGCCTCGACATCCAGCTCAACCGCGGCACGACGCTTCTTGAGCTCGGCCGGTTTGATGATGCGATCGCGGCCTTCGATGGGGTCCTTGCGACTGATCCTGATAATGTCATGGCCCTGATCAATCGCGGTAACGCCTTTATCAAGGACAAACGCTTCGCCGAAGCGCTTACGGCCTTTGACAAGGTGCTGGCCATCAGCCCGGATCACCCCGTTGCGCTGACCGACCGCGGGCTGGTGCTTGCGGAGATGGAGCGGTTTGACGAGGCGCTCGCCGCGCACGAACGCGCGCTTCGCTTCGATCCGGATCTTTTCCCGGCGCACGTCAATCGCGGCAATGAGCTGCTCCGGAAAAACCGGCTGATCGAGGCGGTGGCGTGTTACGGCAATGCGCTCGCGCTCCAGCCGGAAAGTGCCGAGGCCAATTTCAATCTGGCCGTCACAAAACTTTGTCTGGGCGAGCTGCGCGAAGGCTGGACGAGATACGAGTATCGCTGGAAAAAGAAACCCTTCTCGCAGGACCGTCCCGATTATCCGCAGCCGATGTGGCAGGGCGAAACGGATTTGCAGGGCAAGACGGTTTTCCTCCGCGCCGAGCAGGGCCTCGGCGATACGCTGCAATTCGTGCGCTATGCGCCGCTGATCGCAAAACTCGGCGCCAAGGTCATCCTTGGCGTGCAAAAGCCGTTACACGCGCTTGCGGCGACCGTGCCGGGCATTTCGCTGGTGTGCACCGACAACGATCCTTTGCCGGAGTTCGATTTTTATTGTCCGTTGCTGAGCTTGCCGCTGGCATTCGGAACGGAGCTAGCGACGATACCTGCGAACATTCCTTATCTTTGGCCGTTACAGGAGCGTCTTGCGCAGTGGCGGGACAAGATGCCGGCGAGCGGCCGCCTGCGTATCGGGCTGTGCTGGGCCGGCAGCACCCTGCACGCCAACGACCGCAATCGTTCGATACCGCTTGCTAGGTTTGCAAAGCTGCTTTCCGTTCCCAATCTCGATTTCATCAGCGTGCAGAAAGAGGTCAGCGACGCAGATGCCGCGATCCTGCGTGAGCACGGCGTGCTTCAGCTCGGCCGCGACTTCACCGATTTTGCCGACACCGCCGCCGTCGTGGCGATGCTCGATCTCGTGATCGGCGTCGACACGTCGGTGGTGCATCTCGCCGGCGCCATGGGCAAGGCGGTGGCGCTTCTGGTGCCGTTCTCGCCGGATTGGCGCTGGCTGCTCGATCGCACCGATAGCCCGTGGTATCCGAGCATGCGCATTTTCCGTCAGGCGACGATGGGCGATTGGGACGGGCCGCTGCAGCGCGTGCAGCAGGAGCTCGCCGACGTCGCGCGCCGGCCCGCTGCCTCAACGGGCTAAAGCTTGCGGCTGATCGCGAGCGGTTGGCCGTGTCTGGGATGCGGCGCTGTTGCCCGGCCGGTTGCGCCATAGACCTGCGGCGAGGTCTTGCGGGCAAGGTCTCCCGAGAGCCGGCGCACGATGCCCTCGGACACCGCATGGGTCGTCGCCAGCACGATCAGATTTTTCTGCAATACACCACGAAAGCCTTCCTGCACCCGCGCCAGCGCGGCGCAGCGCGTCGGCGCCGCCTGCAAGACAAATTTTGCATTCGCCTTCAATCGCTCACTGCAGGCATAAAGCTCGCCCGCAAGTTGCGATTTTTGCCGGCCAACCTCGGTGACGTTGCGCATTTTTCCGGCGCGTACCAGCGCCGTTTCCTGTTCGACAAGGCCAGATAACTTGCCGATCAGCGCCGCGACGGTTTCGATGGCCTGTTCCGCTTCGGCAGTCGTCGTGATCGGGCTCATGATGCACTCAAACCCTGCTGTTTGAGCAATTCGTTATAGACGTGCCCGGCGAGACCGATGCCGCCCGCCTTGGCGAAGGTCTTGGCGTATTGGTCGGTCATGAACGAGCGCCAGATTTTCAGCGAGCCGGAGCCGCCCATCGGCCCGTCGCCGTCGACGCCGGTGAACATCTGTTGGAACATCGTGTTGAGAAACATCGACTCGAACTGCTCCGAGGCGGCTTTTGCCTTGGCTTTTGTCTTGAGCCCGGATTGCGCCTGCGCGCTTTGCGCGTCACCGATCGAGGCGAGTGATGTGCCGAAGTCGACCGGACCAGCCATCACATCACCTCGATATCGGCCTGGATGGCGCCGGCGGCCTTGATGGCCTGCAAGATCACGATGAGATCGCGCGGCCCGATGCCAAGCGCGTTGAGGCCGTCGACGATTTGCTGCAGCGAGACGCCTTCATGGACCACCGCCAGTCCCTTGCCTTCCTCCTGCACGCCGACTTGGGTGCGCGGAACGACGACGGTACGGCCCCGTGACAGCGGGGCGGGCTGGCTCACTTGCGGCGCTTCCGAGATCGTCACCGTGAGATTGCCCTGCGCAACCGCGACGGTGGATACCCGTACATCGCGGCCGATGACGATGACGCCGGAACGTTCGTCGATGACGATCTTCGCGGCGTTGTCGGGCTCGACCTGCAATTGCTCGATCTCGGTCAGCATCGCGACCACGTTTTGCGGAAACTTCTTCGGCAGCGTGAGTTGCACTGTCGACGGGTCGAGCGGTTCGGCGACCGGTGAGCCGATATAATCGTTGATCGCAACCGCGATCCGCTTGGCGGTGGTGAAGTCGGCATTGCGCAGCGAGAGCCGCAATTGTCCGAGCGACGCGAGCGAGAAGTCGATCTCGCGTTCGATGATGGCGCCATTCGGCAGCCGTCCCACGGTCGGAACGCCGCGGGTGATCTTGGCGGCTTCGCCTTCGGCCTGGAAGCCGCCGACGGCGAGCGAGCCCTGGGCGACGGCATAGACATTGCCGTCGGCGCCGAGGAGGGGGGTGACCAGCAGCGTGCCGCCTTGCAGACTTTTAGAATCGCCCATGGCGGAGGCGGTGACGTCGATGCGGGTGCCTTGGGTCGCAAACGGCGGCAGGTTCGCCGTGACCATGACGGCGGCGACGTTGCCGGTGCGGATCTGCTGGCCGCGGATGTTGACGCCGAGGCGCTCCAGCATCGCTTGCAGCGATTGCTTGGTGAAAGGCGTATTGTTCAGCGTATCGCCGGTGCCGTTGAGGCCGACGACGAGACCGTAACCCAACAGTTGGTTCTGCCGGATGCCCTCGATACTGGCGAGGTCCTTGATTCGCGACGTCGCAGCCGCCGGAACGGGCGGAACGGCATAGGTCAAGGCCACCAGCGCGGCGAGCGCGGCTCTAAGCGTCCTTTGCATCTTGCTCCCCAAGAGGTCGGACGGAAGCATCAATGCCATTTGCGTGCCACTGAGCGCGCGCGGCTAAATGATTGAAGTTGCAATGTAATGTTTTTTCGGCGGCGCGCTGCGGGGAGGCGGTGGCAAGCAGCGCTTGCCGAATTGGGCAAGTTTTGCCGGTTCCTTTTTACCGCCCATTAACCATAACAGGACACCTTCTTATTATGCGCGTGCAAGGATCAAGCGGGGCGTCCCTCGTTACTACGGCGCCGGCATCGCGCCGGCCGGCTGGCGGTTCTTTCTCCCTTTCCAGTTCGGAGGGGACGCACGCGCAGAGCGCAGCGGTCGCGTTACGTACGCTGGGTGGGATCGACGCTCTGATCGCGTTGCAGGGAATCGAGGAGCCCGCCGAGCGGCGCCGCCGCGCGGTAAAGCACGGCCGCCGCGCACTCGATGCCCTCGATGAGCTCAAGCTCGGTCTTTTGGCCGGTACCCTCGACCAAGGCACGCTGCTTCGCCTGAAAACCGTGGCCGCCGATCTCAAGGATGGTTCGGGTGACGACCGCCTCGACGGCGTGCTTGCCGAAATCGACCTCCGGGTCGCGGTCGAGCTCGCCAAAGCTGGCATGATCTGACCGCAATCATCTGAATTTGCTAAATAAATCAGAATCGGAACGGGCGCCGCCTAAATCCCCGGCGGCCGCAAAATATGCCGTTCGTGGCATCATCATCCTTATTGTCTCTGTCATAGACCCTCGATATATAGGCCAGCCTTTCGGGAGGAACCGACACCGTTAAGTGTGCGGAGTTGAGGGACAATGCAGTTAGTCAAGATCAAGAACGGCAAAGCCGACGACAAGCCGGTCAAGAACGGCAAGATCCTGCCGGCGCTGGAGCGGCTCTACCGACCGACCGACAAAGAGCCTTTCATGAGCGAGCGTCAGCGGGAGTATTTCCGCCAGAAGCTGCTCGACTGGCGGGACGACATACTCAAGGAGGCCAAGGAGACGCTTCAACACCTCCAGGATGAAAACCAGAACCACCCCGACATCGCCGACCGCGCGTCGTCGGAAACCGACCGGGCGATCGAGCTTCGCGCCCGAGACCGCCAACGCAAGCTGATCTCGAAGATCGACGCCGCGCTGGCGCGCATCGAAGACGGCACCTACGGTTATTGCGAGGAAACCGGCGAGCCGATCTCGATCAAGCGTCTCGAGGCACGCCCGATCGCGACGCTGTCGATCGAGGCGCAGGAACGCCACGAGCGCCGTGAGCGGGTCTACCGCGACGACTAGGGCGCGGACTCTGCCGCACTGCGAAAGGTTCATTCGCGCTTGCCGGCTTCGCTCGCTGGTGGGCCGAACACGGTCGGACCATTCTGCTGGAAGCGGACAAGGATCGACACCTGTCAGATGATCGCCGGGCGTTAAATCACCCCTGCTTCGCCATGCGCTTGGGCGGCGTGTCTGGCGGCAACGAAACCCAGGGATGGCGTGACTCCTCCCACACCGCGATGGTCGGCCCGGGGAAATTCGGGTCGGCGAAGTTGCCGATGGCAACGGCCACGTATCCAGGAAAGCCTTCGCTCTCCCAGTAGACGGTGGATCCGCACGTCGGACAGAAATGAAACCTCAGCAAATTGCCGCTTTCGGCCGTCCGCGTCCATGACTTAGCCTCGCCGGCGAAGGTGATCTGCTCGCGGCGAAAGCGTGCCTGGTTGCTGATCACGGCGCCGGTGCGGCGCTGGCACTCCAGGCAGTGGCACATGGAGATGCGCGATGGATCGCCCTCAATCGTGAGATGAAGCTGCCCGCAGCTGCAGGCGGTGCGTCGGATGGTCATGAATCGGCTCCGTGACTGTCAATATGGGCGGAGTTGTCATTTGACCCCGCCCCAAGGTGATTGCGCCCGCTCAATCTGGGGAAGAATATCACGCCTCAAATTGAGGGTCTGTGGTCGTCCAAGGCCCCGATGGCGGATGACTAGCGCATCCGCGAGTCTGCTTGTGCCCATCGCGGATGCGCTAATCGTCGACCGAGCCGCGCTGCCGTTCACTTCTTCGGCTCGGATGCGGCAAAGGCCGCGCTCCGCTTCTCAATGTCGGACTTGATATAGTCCGCAAATTCCTTCGGAGTCGTACTGGCGGCCAGCATGTAACAAACTGACACTGAGGCTATGCCTGCGACCACATCGGCCGCTGAATGAAGCAATGCCTCAAGGTACACTACCATAGGAATCGGTATGAAGACTTCGCGACTGTACAAGAGGTTGATTGTTGCGATTGCGTTCTGCATCGCCGCGGCAGCGATGTTGACGATGCGCTCATTCGGATTCGATCCGGACCCGAGTGGTGATGGGGATTTTGTGGCGCGGGCTCAGCAAAAATCTGTGGCCGGGATAAAGGTGAGTGCGAGTGCACTTGGAGCGCAAGAGAGTCGACGCAGCTTCGGAGAAAATCTAGCGAAATATGATATCCAACCCGTTTGGCTCTCGATTGAAAACGAGACGGACGATCAACTCGTCTATCTTCCGATTGCAATGGATCCCGAATATTATTCGCCTTACGAGGTGTCCTACAGATTTCACGGCGCCTTTTCTGTCGCCGCAAATCGCGCGCGCGATAAATTCTTTCTCGAACGTCAGTTTGCAAGTATCCTCCCACCTCACTCCCGAACGACAGGCTTTATGTACGGTGTCCTCGATGCCGGCGTAAAATATGCGCATATCTTAATTGCCGGGAATGGCCGCCTGGAAACATTCGACTTTGCGCTGCCGGTTCCGGGACCTGCATTCGTTGGTACAGGCGTTCGCACCGACGGTGTCTACCCTGGGCAAAAGATTGAGAATCTCGATCTCGATACTTTGAGAACCGCACTCTCAAAGTATCCCTGCTGCACGACAAACGCCGGTGCGACGCGCGACGGTGATCCCCTCAATCTTGTCGTTGTGGAAAGCCAGAAAGACCTGATCGTCCCTTTTATCGCCCGCGATTGGCATCTGGCTATGAAACTTGACATCGCCAGTATGGTCGAGACCGCCCGTGCCTTTATATTTCGGGATGAGTATCTGACGTCGCCTGTCAGCCCGCTTTACGTGTTTGGTCGACGAGAGGATGTTGCATTGCAGAAAGCGCGCTCGACAATCAACGAGCGGATTCACGCAAGGCTGTGGCTTACGCCATATACGTTTGAATCCCGCAGAGTGTGGATCGGTCAAGTGAGCCGAGATATCGGCGTTCGCTTGACAGATCAAACCTGGAACTTGACCACCCATAAAATTGGTCCGGACGTCGATTTTGACCGTGGCTATCTTCTGCAGGACCTCTTGATGTCCGGTATGATTGAACGATACGGGTTCGTTGATGGCGTCCGCGCCGCACCAGAATCCGCCCCACGGACGAACCTCACTGGAGATCCCTTCTACACCGATGGAATGCGCGTCGTTGTGTTCTTGTCGGATCAGACGACCCTCCTGGGCGAAACGAAGAGGCTTCCCTGGGAATCGCCGCTGGCGCCAAGTCAAGAAGCGCGCTGAACGCGATCGGACCAATATCGTGGCTCAAAATGCGCACGTCCGCTGTTGCCGAGATGTCTGCTTCTCTAATCGGCCATTTGGGGTCAAGCGCTTTCTGACTGACTATCCACCTCTGCAGCGTCGATGTCGCTCACGGGCTCGTGCTTCTCTTCGGAATCGGCACCAAGGCCGTTCCATCATGGGATTCGAGGACGAGGTGGAACAATCTTTTGGGCGGCCTTACCGTCAGTGTAACGGCAGGTCCAAGCGGACATGCGAACTCACCTCATCCATCGTCCCGCGAGGGACATCATTCCACCGCTCGGTGGAGCTCGAGTTTCCTTCTATTGGATCTGATCCTGTACGGTTTTCATGGTGCCGCTGCGGCTTGTTCCCGGGTCCAGCGGAACTCAGTGCCGTCAACCCAGATGCGGTGCATGATCACGGCGAGCCGGCGTGCCAGAGCCACGATCGCCTTCTTCATTCCGCGGCGCCTGGCGATCTGCATCGCCCAGGCCTTGAGCCAGGACCATTTCTTCGAACGCAGCATACTCTGTGCTGCTTCGTAGAGCATGACCCGCATCATCTCGTCTCCGCAGCGTGATATTCTACCGCTTCGGTCGATCTCGCCTGATTGATATTTGGAGCACGTCAGCCCAAACACGGCCCCCACTGCCTTGGATTTACGGAATCGAGTGGGTACGTCGACGGTGGCGCGATAGGTCAGTGCCACAACCGGGCCGACACCGGGGGTCGTCATCAGCCGCCGGCATACCTCATCATCTCGGACGATGGCCAGCAAACGGCGATGCAGGATGACGATCTGTTCGCGTAGCGCCCGCCGGACAATGAGCAGTGGTTCGACCAACTCGGCAAAGTCGGGCAAGTTCTCGACCAGCTCCTTGATCCGCGCCTCGAACTTCACCGTTCCAACCATGCCCACCTTGAGACCGAAGTTGCGTAAAGTACCGCGCAAGTCGTTCTCTATAGCGATGGCCTTCGACTGCAACAGCTTGCGATGGGTCAGCAGCGTTCGCAGTTTCTGACTGCGTAACGTCTTCACGTGCACCGGACGGTAAATCCCGACCCGGATCATCTGCGCGATGCCGCGCGCATCGTTGCGGTCTGTCTTGTTGATCTGCGCCTTCAGCACCGCCTGCATGTGCCGCGTCTCGATACAGACCACCGGTAATTCTGCATCGGCTAGACCGCTGAATAGCCATTGGACAGCGGTCCGGCTTCCAATCCAATCCGCTTGAAGTGATAGGCGGAGTTCTTCAGCACCGCCAACAACGCTTCAGGTTCGCTCGCTACCTTCACTTCGCGAACGATCTTGCCCGTCTCATCCACAATGCAGACGCTGGTCTCCTTGACCGAAACGTCCAATCCCGCAAAATGGTCCATGCTGCGCTTCTCCTTCTGATGCTTGAGGCCGTCTACACGGACCTCGTTGAACCATCAGCCTGAAGCGCAGCACCCAAAATCTTCAGCTATCCACAAGCCGCAGGCCGATTACCCCATCTTCGGGTCCCGCAACTGCCGCGACGGCGAACGGTCGGCGCGGCAGAGATCTGTCGTCTAAGTGTCTGTCCGGAAACATATTGAATCCTATGAATCGTTTGTGATTCAAGTGTGGTGGCCTGATTCGAGGAGGGTCACCGATGTGGACGGCGAAGAACCGTGGGCGCTACGACCGTAGCGCATTGCGATATCCAAGCGATCTCACCGACGAAGAATGGGTGCTGGTTGAACCGTTGATCCAGCCGGCCAAGGCCGGCGGCAACAAACGCCACGTCGACGTTCGTGAAGTGATGAATGGGATCATGTATATTTTGAGCACGGGATGCCAGTGGCGGGCGATTCCGAAAGACTTGCCGCCGCGTAGCACGGTGCACGATTATCTCGACTTGTGGAGCTACGACGGCACACTCGATCGCATCCATCACGCGCTTTATGTGGAGTGCCGCGAGCAAGGCGAACGCGAAGCCAGTCCCACTGCCGCCATCATCGATAGCCAGAGCGTCAAGAGCGCGGAAAAAGGGGGTCTTGGATCGATCCGCATGGCTATGATGCGGGCAAGAAGATCAAGGGCAAGAAGCGCCACCTTCTCGTAGATACGTTGGGTTTGTTGCTCCACGCCATCGTCCACCCTGCCGATATCCAGGACCGCGACGGCGGCATCCTGCTGCTTGCAACCCTGTTCGGCAGGTATCCGTTCTTGCAAAAGCTGTTTGCCGACGGCGGCTATCAGGGGCTGCAATTCCAGAACGCCTTGGCGAAAATCCTCCCCCACCTCGAAACTGAAATCGTCAAGCGCTCCGATCACGCCAAAGAATTTGTGGTACTGCCGCGCCGATGGGTCATCGAGCGCACTATTGCTTGGCTCAACCGGTGCCGAAGGCTTGCCAAGGATTGGGAGAACCTCAATCGAAAGGCGCTGGCTTTCTTGCGCCTCGCCTCAATCCGCCTCATGCTCCGAAAACTTTGTAATCCCGCTTAATGTTCCCGGACAGACTCTAAGGCATTTGAAAGCGGGTCGTGCCGTCAGGTGGCCCCGTTCAATGCCCTCCATGCAGCGAGCGAATCCATGTAATCCCGCCAGCGTACTATCTTGCGATTCTCAATCGTGGCGATCGAGACAAACCTGTTGTCATAGGGCGTACCGGTCGGGAGTATCTTCCCATGCACTTCGTACTCGAGCGTCACGACGCGGCCGTTCTCGGAAGGATGCGTAATCAGCGCATCGCCGCGATCGAGCCGGATGCTGTTGCCGTATCCCGCATAGAGCGCCATGAGGTTGGCACGGCCACGCGTTACCTGCGGCCAACCTGGAAAATCGTAGCGAAACTCAAATAAAACATCGTCGTCGAGGGTGTCGAAGTAATGTTCACCGTCTACGAACTTCGAGAGACCCTCCATGACAACTGCGAAGAAGGGGTCGAGCGCGCGAAAAGCTGTATAGTCGCCTTTGGGCATCTCTTACTCCTGAAGCTTCGACCTGAATGGGACGCGACACACGAGCGGGGCTGGGAAAGCGTCGCGAGGCGAAGCTTTCGGTTCGGAGGACTTTCTCGAGGGGCGCAAGGCTGACGCTGAAAACCGGCCTCCAATCTTCCGCGGTCGATAAAGGACTCTGTTAGAGCGTCTCCCCGACGGCGAACTGAGTCACCACTATCCTCATGGTGAAAGATATCCGATCACGTTCGTAACCAGTCAAGCAGCACTTTATGGAAGGCCTCGGGCGCCTGGATCTGCGGCGAATGCCCGAGATCGGGGAATTCGACAAGACTTACGTGAGAGATGCGGCTCGCTGCTTCCTTTCCGAGCTTCGGATAATTGCCCAGGGTCGCGCGCACCGTCGGAGGCGCCACATCTTTGCCGAAGGCAGTCGTATCCTTGTCGCCTATCACAAGTAGAACCGGCATCCGCAGATCGCCGAGTTCATAAAGCACCGGCTGCGTATAGATCATGTCCGAGAGCAGGGCCGCGTTCCAGGCGACGAGTTCGCGTCCGGATCCGCGGTATAATCCTGCCAGCATCTGGACCCATTGCTCGTACGCTGGCTGCCATGTGCCCGCGTAATATGTTGTGCGCTCGTACTCACGGATGCGATCGGCGGTCGTCTGCAGTTCTTGTTGGTAGAGAGCGTCAACGCTCTGCCAGGGTACGCCCTTGGCCTTCCAATCCTCGAGCCCTATCGGGTCGACGAGGGCGAGCCGATCGACGTTGTCAGGGTACATGAGCGCGTAGCGCACCCCGAGCATGCCGCCGGTCGAATGGCCCACGACGGTAACGCGGCCGATGCCGAGCGAAGCGAGAAGGGCGTGCGTGTTTCCGGCAAGTTGCTGAAACGTGTACTGGTAATGCGCAGGTTTCGTTGACTTGCCAAAGCCGATTTGGTCGGGAGCGATGATGCGAAAACCCGCCTCGTTCAGCACCGCCATGGTGGTCTGCCAGGTCGCGGCCACATAGTTCTTGCCGTGCAGCAGAATGACGGTGCGACCGTTCGGCGCCGCCGGTTTGACGTCCATATACGCCATGTGCAGCGGAACATCTTGGGAGACGAACTCGTAACGTTTCACCGGCCAGGGGTAAGTAAATCCCTCCAGTTCAGGGCCAAAGGCCGGACCTCCGTCGGCTGGAATGGAGGATGTGGTGTTCACGGAGACGACGATAAAGTTGACAGGTTTGCCAAGCAAGATGCTCCGAACTAGAGCGCGCGCGCGAACGCGGTCGTCAGGTCCGGTTCAACCTCTTCAGCTCGAACGACAGACCGATCAGCATGCAGCCAAAAACACCGCGTACCAAGCGCAGTCCAGATGAGCGCAGGCGCTCCGCCGGGCCACGCAATCAGCACGGCACCGAAGGCGATCGAGAGCAGACCACTCAAGATGGGCCACCACTCGTTGTCGACAATTTTCCGCAGCCGGATTGCGGCATAGAGCTGCAGTGCACCGAGGATGATCGCCCACCCGCCGCAAGACCGCGATCTATGAGTGCTCGCGCTAGTCGTCCAGGGCCGGCTCCTTAATCCTTTCTTCACCATCTTTAGTTACCGCTCGTTAACCAATGAGCGGCCAGTCACGACATCTGCACGTGAACGCGTCGCGGCTGTTGCGCCGTGCCCTGCGCGCCCATGAACAGGGCGAGTTCGGCAAGGCGGAGCGGTTCTACACCGCGGTGCTGGAGCATCAGCGCGACAATTTCGACGCGCTCCACGGTCTCGGCCTGATCCATTACCAGAACGGTCGGCTCCACACCGCGCTCGTACTCGTTCAGACCGCGCTGCAAACGGACACCGATCGCGCCGAGGGCTTCTCGAGCTTGGGCCTGGTCTTTCACACGTTGAAGGATTTCGACAGGGCGCTGACAAGTTTTGGCGCGGGCCTCCGCCTCGAACCCGCCAATTGCGAACTTCGCAACCGCCGCGGCGTTGCGTTGCTCGAGCTCGGCCGTGCGGCGGAGGCGCTGGCAGATTTCGATGCGGTGCTCGCGGTCGAGCCTCATCACCTTGAGGCGCTCGGCAATCGCGGCAACGCTTTGATTAAACTCAATCGTGTCGCGGATGCGTTGGCCGCCTACGACGCGGCGCTCACTTCGGCGCCGGAGAACTTTCAACTCTTGACCAACCGCGCCGTTGCGTTGCGCCGGCTCGATCGTCCCCATGAGGCAGCGATGAGTGCGCGGAGTGCACTCGTCATCAAACCGGGTTTTGCCCAGGCGCAATTTGCCGAGAGTCTCGCGCGGCTGAGTCTGGGCGATTTCGGCGGCTGGCATGGCTACGAAGCGCGCTGGGAGGTCGGGCTGTTGGCGACGCAGCGGCGCGATTTCACGGCGCCGTTATGGTTCGGCAAGGAATCGCTAGATGGCAAGACCATTCTGCTGCATGCCGAACAGGGCTCGGGCGACACGATCCAGTTCGTCCGCTATGCGCCGCTTCTGGCCGCGCGCGGCGCAAACGTCGTTCTCGAAGTCCAGGCCGAATTGGCACGGCTGTTGGCATGCCTGCCGGGTGTATCCGTGACGGCGCGCGGGCAAACGCTGCCGCATTTTGATTTTCACTGTCCGTTGCTCAGCCTGCCGCTGGCTTTCGGAACCGAGTTGTCGACAGTGCCCGCTGCCACTCCCTATATCGCGGCGAAGGATGAGGACATCGCGGAGTGGCGGAATAATCTTCCCTCACAGCGGCCGCGCATTGGATTGGTCTGGGCCGGCGGCGGAGTGCACGACAACGATCACAACCGCTCGATGCGCCTGGCGAGGCTTATGCCGTTGCTCGACATGCCCGAAGTGACTTTTGTCAGCCTTCAGCACGAGGTGAGGGACGAAGACGCGCCGCTCTTGAGCGCGCATAAGAATGTGCTTCAGTTCAAACACAAATTTCGCGATTTTGCCGATACCGCCAGCGTCATCGCGTCGCTCGACGCCGTTGTCGCGGTCGATACCGCGGTTGCGCATCTGGCCGGCGCCATGGGCAAGCCGCTGTTCCTGCTGCTGCCGTTTGCCGCTGATTTTCGATGGCTGCGCGAACGGCAGGACAGCCCATGGTATCCGACGGCGCGGCTCTACCGGCAGCCGGCCTTCGGCGATTGGGTCAGCGTCATCGAACTGCTACATCATGATTTGGGGCGGGCGGACTTTATGCCGCGAGCACGGCGGTTGTCGGCATAATCCACAATCTGAATTCGTAGAACTCGGCTTGTCCGATGCGCGTTGTCCGCTTCTGCGCCAGTGGCGACCAATGAGCGGGCATTCCGAACTCGTTGCCAAATTCCCTCAAAGGACTCTCGCACTTCGTTGAAGTGCTGGCACATTGACCTGCGGCGTGATTCAAAATTGGTCTCGGATATTGCCGGGCGGATCTGAGTAACCATCCCGATACTATTTTCGTTGATAATGCTTTCAACCTCAAAGTGCGCGAGTGCGTTCAGATGAAGAACGTGGATGTTCGCTTCCACAGGCGTGCCAAAGCGCAGTCCGCTCGCGCACGCAAACTGCAACGATGGAGCGATTCGCTATATTGGACCGGCGCGATTTCAGCAATTTCAATGCTGGGCATATCGGTGGCTTTCGCCCTGCTGGACCAGGAATTTATTTTCCAACGAATTGATTCAGTTTTGGTTTTGGGAGTGCTGCCGGCGCTATTGATCCGCGGAGGCGTATTTGTGACTTGCGTAGCGCTGAGGGGAGCGATCTCCCTGACTGATCAGTACGCAGCCAATTTGAAATGAAGTCCTGGTGCTGGGCGTTTTAAACCACACAGGCCTGCGTTCGCTCTGATCTGTTCTAAAAGAAGTGCACGTTATTGCGCAGATCAAGTTCGGGCGAAACCCTTCCAACCCTCCGCCAGCATTGAGCGAAATGAGGCTCGGGACTGTAAACGGGCGAACCATGCCTTCGCCGCATCGGAATCGGGCCAAGGCAAACTATCGGGATTGCCGCAGACCGACAAATGAGCAGCAGCAGCAAGATCAGCGTAAGTAAGCCTGTCGCCAGTGAGCCAATCATGCCTGTGTATCAGCGATGCGATGTAAGCGAGGTGATCCGGAATATTCTCGCGGGCCGCGCGAAGTAAGGCATGATCGGGCGAACCGCCTCCGGCGCCAACCGGCATGTATTGCTTAAAGCGTTCGGCGGTGAACGGCCCACTCACATCCGCAAAGAACTTCTCGTTAAACCAGTACATAAGTCGGCGGACTTCAACTCGCAGGTTAGGTTCCATCGGCAAAAGTCTAAGATTGCCATATTTTTCGCCGTACACCTCATCGAGATATTCAGCGATGATCGCGGCGTCAGGTATCGGCGGCTGTCCGTCAATCAACAGAACCGGAAGAGTACCTGCTGGATTAAAAATCAGAAATTCTTTTCGATGCTCCCAAATTCGTTCTCCAATCAGTTCGACGGGCATGTCGTATTCGTACAGCACAAGGCGGATGAACCGAGAATGTGGGCAATACGGATGATGAATCAACTCGTTCATGCGCCGGGATTATGACCAGAATCCAAGTTAGTGTCATCCGAATCGGAGTTGGGTTCCGTTTGGTCGTCCACAATTGGTGTCAAAGTTCCATCGGTCCGGAAATGGAACCCTCGATGAGCAGTCGGATCATCCGGTGTCGAGATGTCACAAAAGACGAAAAACCGTCGCGAATGCTTCATCGCGACCGGCGATGCTTCATCATTGCACGAAATCGTCAACACGGGAGCGAATGATGAGCAGTCACGATATGCATGAGCATCACGAGAAGGCGGCGGAGCAACACGAGCACGCCGCGAAGCACCATCGCGAAGCGGCAAAACATTCCAAGGCAGGCGACTACGAGAAGTCGGCGCATCATTCACACGCGGCGCACGGTCATGCGCTGCATGCGCACGAGCATCACGGTCATGCCTCGAAGATGCACGTCGAGCATCACGGCTAGGCCTCAAAAGAGTCGCGGCCTCCGGCGGGGAGCTGCCGGAGGCCGCGCCGTTTCGGGACCGCCTTCGCGCGCTGGCGGCCCCGGGGAGCTCTTGCTCTCACAGGATGGGTTTCGTTAAACGCTACCCATCGCACTGACTAGAACGGCAACAGCACGTCGAGCGCCTGCTGGCCCCACGGTGGGTCCTGAATGTTCGAGATGGTGCCCTTGCCGCCATAGGCGACGCGGGCTTCGGCGATCTTCGGCAAGTCGATCGTGTTGTCGCTTTCGATATCTTCCGGGCGCACTACGCCGGCGACGAGGAGCTCGCGCATTTCCGAGTTGAGCCGGACTTCCTGCTTGCCTTCGATCACCATATTGCCGTTCGGCAGCGTTTGCGTGACCACCGCCGCGACGTTGGTCAGCAATTGATCCTGCCGGTTGATCGAACCGGTGGCGTTGCTTTGCGTATTGGAATCCGCGGCGATGATGGAACCCGGCAGAATGGCCTTGGCCGGATGGGCGATCGTGTTGGCGCCGAGGAAATTGCTGATGTTGGAATCCTCGGTCGAGGTGCGCTGGACCTGGGTTTGATCCTGAAACTGCGCCGTGTCGTTGATGTTGACCTTGACGGTCAGGATATCGCCGACCTGATGGGCGCGCTGGTCCTTGAAGAACGCGCGCGAGCCGTTGCGCCACAGCGAATTCGGGTTGTAGGTCGCGGGCTGTGCCGTCGGCATCGGCATCTGCACCGGCTTGTAGCCGGGCTTGGTGGTCGGATTTTCCATCGGCGAAAGCGGCGGCTTCTCGCCGATCATTTTCAATTTGTCGAGCGACGAGCAGCCGGTACTGACGATGGCCACTGATGAGAGCAGGGCACAACGCAACAGCCAAACACGATGCGACATCGAACGCCCTTTCACGCAAAACTGCCGTTCACCCGGTCTACTCCGCGGAAGCCGGTGGCGAGAGCACCATCTGTGCCGGCGAATTGTCGACCACGCGCGTCGTCACGGCCCTCACGGTGACCCGGCCGGGCGCCGTGATCACGCCCTGCACGATGCGCTTGGACTCCGAATTGAGAACGCCGATGGTGTCGCCGATCGCGCCGCCGGCTTGCGCTTGGCCGCGCAGCGTCAGCACGATGCCGGGCGCCTGATAGATGATGGCGATCGTATCGTTGCGCTGGACGATGTCCGGCTTGGTCAGATCGGCGGCACGCAGCGGCTGATCGGGGCGAAGCTCGTGGCGAGCCGCAAGACCCACGGCCTCTGCGATTCTGGATATGGCGCCGCCTTCGGACTTCGGCCGCCGCTGCACGGTGAGGTCGGATTCCTTGAGCACCTCGCCACGTTCGATCGGGTGGTCGACCGTCACGGCGGCGACCGTTTCGAGCGCGGTGCCGCTGAAATGCGCCGGCTGGCGGTGTAGTTCCGTACTGGACGGCAGGTCCAGCGTCGCGTCGAAACGCGTCGAGCGCGGGTCGTAGCTCAGGTTGAGCACCTGCAAGGCGCCGGTCGCGCTCGGCTCGACTTGTAGCGAGTGCACGTCGCGGTCGAAGTAGACCGTGATGTTCTGCGCGTCGCCCAGGCCGTACTGTCCGGCCAGTGCTTGCGCGATGCTTGCGGAGATTTCCTGCACCGGGATAGCGCGGCTGTCCCGCGTCACGACAACTTCGGCGAGACCGCGAGTGTCGATGTCGATGAGCTGGTGCGGCCGGATGGCCTCGACGATACGATCCGTCGGCACCGTGCCTCTGGTGCCGGGATCGGGCGAGCGGAAGATCGCAACGTCGGCGGCGGCGCCGGCATTCTCGACGAGATCGCCGATGCGGACGACGTTGCTGGTGACAGTGACATTGGCGCGCAGCGCCGGAACGGCGTTCTGCGCAGCGGCGGATTCGGGAAACAGCGCCATGAGCGCGAACAGGAGAGAGAAAATCCGGATGCCGAAGCCGATCATGGTCAGGACCTTTCTCACTTCATCAGTTGCGACGTCGTTTGCAGCATCTCGTCCGCCGCAGCGATGACCTTGGAGTTCATCTCATAGGCACGTTGCGCCGCAATCAGATTGGAGATTTCGCTCACCGCCTCGACGTTCGACTGCTCGAGGCTGCCCTGCAGCAAGGTGCCGGCGCCGTTGGTGGCGGCGAGCCCGTCCTGCGGCGTGCCCGAGGCCGGCGTGGAACTGAACAAGTTGTCGCCGTTGGCTTGCAGGCCGGCATCGTTGGTGAAAGTCGTGATCGTGAACTGACCGAGCACGCTCGACGTCGTCGAGTTGGGCAGCGTCACCGAAACCTGGCCCTGCTGGTTGATGGTGAGCCCGGTCGAATTCGGCGGGATGGTGATGGTCGGCTGGACGATATTGCCTTCCGCCGTGACGATGCGGCCCTGCGCGTCCATCTGGAACGAGCCGTCGCGCGTATAGCTGTAGGTGCCGTCCGGCATCAGGATCTTGAACCAGCCCGAGCCCTGGATGGCGACGTCGAGCGTATTGCCGGTCGGCGCCAAGGTGCCTTGCGTCATCAGGCGCGGGGTGCCGACGGTCTTTACGCCGGAGCCAAGCTCGATGCCCACCGGCAGGATATTGCCCTGGTCGGACGCTTGCGCGCCGATGCGCTGGACGTGCTCGTAGATCAGATCCTGGAACTCGGCGCGCTGGCTCTTGAAGCCGGTCGTGCCCATGTTGGCGATATTGCCGGCGATGACCTGGACTTTGAGATCCTGGGCCGCCATTCCGGTCGCTGCGGTATCGAGCGCACGCATAGTACGGTCTCCTGAAATCTTATGAGCTCGCCGGTGCCTGCGAGAGTTGTTGCAGCGCGTTGCGGCGCTGGTCGCCCTGCTGTTGCAGGAGTGCGGCGACGTCGCTGTAGCTGCGCGTGATCTGGATCATGCGCGCCATTTCAGCGACGGCATTGACGTTGGATTTTTCGACCGCGCCTTGCATGAGGTGGGTGGTGGCCGGCGCTGGACCCGGCGTGACGCCGTTCGGCGCCATGAATGTCGAGCCGCCGTCTTTTTGCAAAAGCCGCGGCTGGTCGAATGCGACAAGCTGCAATTGGCCGCGCGGCGAATCCGCCGTGCTGGCGCCTTCGCGCACCGTAATGATGCCGCTCGGACTTATGTTGACGTTGTGGTCGCCTTGTTGAAAGGTAATCGGCCCGCTGCCGCCAAGCACCGGGTCGCCTTCGCTGGTGACGAGTTGGCCGGACCCGTTGATCTGCAATGCGCCGTTGCGGGTATAGCGCTGGCCGCGCGCCGTTTGCACGGTGAGAAAGCCGTCGCCGTCGATGGCGACATTGAGCGGATCGCCGGTACGCTCGATCGCGCCGGGGCTGAAGTCGATCCAGCTGCCGCGGTCCTGCACGAAGCTGACGCGCTTGTCGTTGCCGCTGAACTGGCCGTCGCTGGCCCCCGGCATCAGGTATTGGCCGAACGACTCGTTGTCGGCCTTGTAGGCGGTGGTGTCGATATTGGCGACGTTGTTGGCAATGATGTCGAGCTGGTGACTGAGCGCCATCTGCCGTGACAGGCCGACGAGAAGCGCATTCTCCATCGGTACTCTCCCCTATAAGCGGCGAATTGGCCGTCTCTGCTGGCCGTTTCGCCGGTGCGCCGCAAACTCTCCCAAGCCGCGACAGGGGGATATGTGCAGAAGCCGTGCCAGTACGAAAAGGCAATATTTATCAATGGCTTGATTGTTTCACCGGGCTATCGAGAAGGCAGAAAAAGCCACCTGAGGCGTCGCAACCCGGCAAAAAATTCCTGCTCGGGCTACCTCCGCAAGTATCCATTAACCATTCGTGCCTAGCGTGGCTTTCGGCAGCGCCACATCCGGTGGCGCAAAGTCGCGCCTCCGGCATTTTGTTTCGCGTGTTTGTCGTGCCGACTGCGTGTGCCCACGCAAGCGGGAACGGTGATGGCAACGAAAAACGAAACGCCAGCAGAGATCGAGAACGACACCGAAGGCGGAGCGGGCGCCGAAACACCGGCGGCCAAGAAGGGCTGGCTGTCGCGCAAGCTCATCATCATTGCGGCCGGCGGCATAGTGGGATTGTCCGCGCTTGGCGGCGGCGGTTACTTTTTCTTCGGCCACCACGGCGGTACTGAAACCGCGGCGGCCGCGCCCGTGGTCAAGCCGCCGATCTTCGTCGACATGCCGGACGTGCTGGTGAACCTGTCGTCGAGCGGCACCGAGCGCACGCAATATCTCAAGGTCAAGATCGCGCTGGAACTGCCGGACGATCAGGTCCAGGCGCAGATCCAGCCGGTGATGCCGCGGATACTCGATACGTTCCAGACCTATTTGCGCGAATTGCGCCCGACCGATCTCGACGGTTCGGCCGGCCTCTACCGGCTCAAGGAAGAGCTGACGCGGCGCGTCGATGCCGCGATCGCGCCGAACAAGATCAATGCGGTGCTGTTCAAGGAAATCGTCGTTCAGTGAGTGCGGCAACACGCTAACGCGGTCACCGTGAAGCAATGGCAGTGAAGGATCAAATCGAGCAGGACGCGCTCGCAGCCGAGTGGGGCGTCGCGCTCGACGCCGAGCAGCGAGCGCCTCAGGCCGATGCGGCGGCGCAACCGCCCGAGGGCGGCACCGACGGCATGGCGGCGCAATGGGCGAGCATGGTCGACGACGGCCAGTTCATTCAGGCGGCCAAGGGCGGCGCCGAACGCATCCTCACCCAGGATGAAATCGATTCCCTGCTTGGCTTCTCCCTCGCCGACGTCAATCTCAACGACAATTCCGGCATTCGCGCGATCATCGACTCGGCGATGGTCTCCTACGAGCGCTTGCCGATGCTGGAGATCATCTTTGACCGGCTGGTCCGGCTGATGACGACCAGCCTGCGCAATTTCACCTCCGACAACGTCGAGGTCTCGCTCGATCGTATCACCTCGGTGCGTTTCGGCGATTATCTCAATTCGATCCCGCTGCCTGCGATCCTCGGCGTGTTCAAGGCCGAGGAGTGGGACAATTTCGGCCTGCTCACGGTCAACTCGAGCCTGATCTATTCGATCATCGACGTGCTGCTCGGCGGGCGGCGCGGCCAGACGCCGATCCGCATCGAGGGCCGCCCCTACACCACCATCGAGACCAACCTCATCAAGCGCATGATCGAGGTGGTGCTGGCCGACGCCGAGCTTGCGTTCCGGCCGCTGTCGCCGGTGAAGTTCAACATCGACCGGCTGGAAACCAATCCGCGTTTCGCCGCCATTTCGCGGCCGGCCAATGCGGCGATCCTGGTGCGGCTTCGCATCGACATGGAGGACCGCGGCGGCACCATCGAACTGCTGCTGCCCTACGCCACCATCGAGCCCATCCGTGAAGTTCTGTTGCAGATGTTCATGGGTGAGAAATTCGGCCGCGACCCGACCTGGGAAGGCCATCTCGCCACCGAGATCGGGCAGGCCAAGATCGCGGTCGACGCCGTGCTCTACGAGGCGCAACTGCCGCTGCGGCAGATCATGAAACTCGACGTCGGAGACACGCTGATGCTCGAGATCAAATCCGATGCGCCGGTCGTCGTGCGCTGCGGCGCCGTGACGCTGACGGAAGGCCGGATGGGCCGCGTCGGCGACCGGGTCGCGGTGCGCGTCATCAAGACCTTGCGCAAACCCGGCACGACGTTCGCCATGTTCGAAATGGCCGGCGGCGGCAGCAATCCCATGGAGGCACAGTGAGCAACAATATCGGAATCATCATCGAAAGCCTGGTCGCGATCCTGCTCATGCTGACCGTCGGTTATTGCATGGTGCTCAATCGGCGGCTCAAACTATTGAAGGCCGACGAAATGTCGCTGCGCGCCACCATCTCGGAGCTGATAACCGCCACCGAGATCGCCGAGCGCGCCATAGCCGGATTGAAAATGACCGTGCACGAGTGCGACATCGGCCTGGGCGAGCGGTTGAACCGCGCCGAGACCTTGACCGGCGAATTCGACCTGCGGCTTGCCGCCGGCAGGGACCTGCTGCACCGTCTGTCGCAGATCGTGTCCGCCGGGCGGCCGCCCCATGAACGGGTCGCGCCATCCAGCGAAGCGAAATCGGTCGCCGTCGAAGTTCAGGCCTTCGCCGAAAGACTGCGCACGAAGGTCCACGGTCTCGCGGCATGATCCGTTTTCTGCGCGATCTGCGGTTGCTTCCGATCGCCGTGGTCGCGTGCGCGTGCCTGTTTACGCTGATCGTCGCCAACCTGTTGCTCGACGACAATTCGCTCGTTGGCGGCAACAAAGTGGTGGACGCCGACAGCGGCGTTATTCGCACCACGCCCAGTGGGTCGCCACCGTCGCCGTCGATGCTGTCGTGGGCGTCGCAGATGTTCAACTTTCCCGACGGCAGTGGCGCGGCTCCCGCGCCCTCGGGCGGGTCATTGCGGGCCGACAGGATAAATCCGGATATCACCGGCTCGATCCCGGAGAAGCCGGCGGACGCAAAACCCTCCGATGCGAAATCTTCCGACGCGAAGGTTATCGACGCAAAGGCTCCAGCGACCACGCCGCCGGCCGGCACTCTCATTTCAATCAACGGCCAGGGACCGCCGACCGGCGCCGAGCGCGCGATCCTCGAACGGCTCCAGGAGCGGCGTCAGGAACTCGACACCCGCGCCCGCGAACTCGACATCCGCGAGAGCCTGATGCAGGCCGCCGAGAAGCGGATGGAAGGTCAGCTCGCCGAGATCAAGGAAACCGAAGCGCGCATCGCGGTCGCGACGCAGCAAAAAGACGACGCGCAAGCCGCCCGCTTCAAGGGTCTCGTCGCCATGTACGAGAACATGAAGCCGCGCGACGCCGCCAAAATCTTCGACCGCCTTGAGATCGGCGTGTTGATCGAAGTCGCCTCGAAGATCGAGCCGCGGAAAATGGCCGATATCATGGCGCAGATGTCGCCCGACACCGCCCAGCGCCTGACGGTCGAACTCGCCAGCAGGGCGCAAGACGGCAAGCCCGGCAGCGGCAGCCCGGCGGCCGGCCTGCCGAAAATCCAGGGCCAGCCGGCGCAATAGAATTTATTCGACGTTGCGAAGCGAAACGCAGCGATGGCTTCTAGTCCAACAACGGTCGTAAGCGGCTACAGCAAATGCAGCCTATTCGATCATCTCTTGGGCGGCAATGAACATCGATGTTGGAATTTTAAGGCCGAGCATCTTCGCCGTTTTTACGTTGATGACCAGTTCAAATCTAGTCGGCTCCTGGACTGCAAGTTCGTTCGGCTTTTCACCGCGAAGTATGCGGTCGATGTAGGAGGCTGCGCCCCGAAGCAGATCGGCTACATCGACACCGTAGGACATCAAGCCCCCCTCCGTCGCAAAGACACGATACGGGTAGATTGTGGGCAAACGATAGCGCTCGGCGAGCGAATAAATCGTTTTGCGATAAACAACCATTGAGGTGTCTGACATGACGAAAAGGCCAGCGCCGGCTTCCCCCCCAAGTTTCATCATGAGGGCTTCAATCTCCTCGGTGCTGCGCACTGGGGCGTCAATCGCCTCGATGGCAAGCGTCAGCGAAGCGGCCCGGAACGTATCGAGATAATATCGGGCATAGGGCGCTGTCTGTGGATTGTACAAGAAGCCGATGCGGGAAACCTGAGGTGCAATCTCACGCATCAATGAGAGCCACTTTCCGACCACTGAGGCTTCAATATTGAGGAAGCCGGTGATGTTACCGCCTGGATGTGCCAAGCTTGAGACAAATCCGCTGCCAATCGGATCGGACACCCACGCAAATACAATCGGAATTGTGCGAGTTCTCGGCCTGCAACGCCGCGGTCGCTGGAGTGCTTATGGTGACGAGCGCGTCCGGGTTTAGCTGGACCAGTTCCCTCGCGAACAGGCGCATGCGGTCTACGCTTCCGGCGCCCCAGCGATAATCGATATGAACGCTGCGGCCATCGATCCATCCCAGCTCAACGAGCCGCTTGCGGAAAGCAGCATCCCAAGCCTGGGCCTCCGTATCGGTCTCGGCGAGTGAACTCAAAACGCCGAGACGCCGCATCCTCTCGGGCTGCTGCGCATGAGCGACCAGCGGCCATGTGACCGCAGTGCCGCCAGTGAGCGTAATGAATTCGCGCCGTCGCATTGCCTCGCCCCTAAGGCTACGCCACGATCGGATTACAACAGAAATCTGTAATCAGCGGAATGGGGGCTCAGTGGTCGTTTTGCACTGCAAAAATTCTTAGCCGCACATTTCGCCTTTGGGTCCAAAAGCGACCGGATGAGGCCATCGATGTCGAGTCCGCCTTAGCCCGCAGAAACGGACTCGGCTCGCGCCGCCTCACCGCAAAAGGGGAAGCGCAGGAGACGCTCCCACAACGTGTCAGGCGGGTATAACATCTCTGGCAGGGAGGACCGCCATGTTCCTGCGCAATTACTGGTACGTCGCCGCGGCCGATACCGAGATCGGCCGCAAACCGCTCGGCCGCATGATCCTGGGCGAGCCCGTCGTTTTCTTCCGCACCGAAGCGGGCGCTCCGGTGGCGATGGAGGATCGCTGCGCGCACCGGCACCTGCCGCTGTCGATGGGTAAACTCGTCGGCGATGCGCTGCAATGCCATTATCATGGGCTTCGCTTCGGCACCGACGGCCAATGCGTCCGCATTCCCGGACAAGACCACATTCCGCGCACCGCGAAGGTGAAGACTTTTCCGGTTGTCGAACGCTACCACTGGATCTGGATCTGGATGGGCGATCCGGCGCTGGCCGACCCGGACAAAATCACCGACTTCCATTGGTTTGACGACCCGAACTGGGGCGCCAAGAGCTCCTATCTGCATGTCGAGGCGAATTGGCAGCTCGTGGTCGATAATCTGCTCGACCTCACCCATCTCGCTTTCGTGCACGACACCACCATCGGCAACCTGGCGCTCGCCGAGCACGCCAAGGTGAAAGTCGACCGCGCGCCGAACAACGTCGTCGTCACCCGCTGGATTATCGATCAGGATCCGCCGCCGACGTTCCAGAAGGTCGGCAAATTTACCGGTCATGTCGACCGCTGGCAGATCGTCGATTTCGTGCCGCCGGCGTTTCTCCGCCTCGACGTCGGCGCGACGCCGACCGGCACCGGCGCGCCGGAAGGCAAGCGCACCGGCGGCATCGGCATGCGCAATCTCAACGCCATCACGCCCGAAACCGAGACGACCTCGCATTATTTCTGGGGCCAGGCGCACGACTTTGACGTCAACAACGCCGAGACCACCAACAGGATATTCGAGCAGATCCAGACCGCGTTCCACGAGGACGTCGCGGTGTTCTCGGCGCAGCAGCGCAATCTGCTGCTGATGCCGGACGCGCCGCAGATCGATATCGCGGCCGATGCCGGCACCATCGCCGCGCGCCGCATCCTGTCGCGGCTTTACGACGAAGAGCAGGCGGCCGGCCGTGTCGCCGCAGCGGAGTGAGCTGAAACCGCCTAGACCATGATCCGATCAGATGGATCGAATCATGGTCCAGGATTTTTCATGGGTTATATCCGGCCGCGCTTGTGCTCAAGGTTGTGAAGGTGCGGTTTTCGGTCATGGGCGGTATCGGCTTAAGCCGCCTCTTTTGCTACGGTTGCCCGGATGACTAGGGTTGAGTTCATCGCCGTCGTATTGCTCGGCGCTTTGGCCGCCGTGGTCATTTTCATTTTCTATCGGAACATGGGTGCCGGAATTGTCATGTGACCGGCAATTAGATAGCGAGAGCCTGCGGTTTTTCTTGTGGCGCCCGCGCCGTAATGCCGGAATATCCTGCCGCGAGCCTCATCGACGTGCCGCTGACGGGCTACTCCTGCCGCGACGAGGTCACCGCGGCAGCATGCCGTGTCGCCGCTTCGATGATCTCGAAAAATCCGAAAGCGAGAAGCCCGACCGCCGCGATGCCGAGCAGGATGCCGCCATTGGATTGATGCTGCATGGCCCGCAACACGCCGGCCAATCCGACGGCTTCGCGCGAATCGGAATTGAGCGCGGCGATGCCCAGGATTATCCCGAACAGAAAGAAGATGACGCCGCGCGTCAGAATTCCGTAAGACCCGAGCGTGACCGCCATGACCCTTTGCCCCGGCGTGGCGTCGAGGTGATGACGGTAAGGCGCGCGGAACGCCTTCACCGCGAGTCCGATCCCGACGGCGGCAAATCCGATCGCGATCAGCGCGATCGCGGCGCGTCCGAGCGGTTGCGCCATGACCCACGCCGTCCACTCGCGCGCCGACTGATCCTCGCTGACGCGGCGACCGCCATAGGTGATGCGCGCGGTCGCGGCGGCGAGCGCAAGATAGAACAAGCCGCTGCTCGCCAGCACGCTCCGCCGCATCATCCCGTAGAGATCGCTGCCGTGCAGGTCGACGTCGAACACGGATTGCAAAAGTCGCCAGCCGGCGAAGCAGCAAAGACCGGCCGCAAGAGCCCAGAGAAAATAGCCGCCGAACGGCTGTTGAAACGCGAGCTCCAGTGCGTCGCGCGCCCCTTGCGGATGCGGGCCGAGCCCGCCGGCGGCCAGCAGCGCGAATCCCCCGACGATCAGAAACACGATGCCGCGCGCGCCATAGCCAATGCGCGCCATCCAGACGAGCAGCCCGCTCGTCAGATGTCTGGTCTTAATGCTGCTGTGGGGAGAGTCATCCACCACTGATAATGCCGGACATGGCGCCGCGGTTCCGAAAAACAAGCGCGAGCGTGAGCAGGTGCGATGAGCGCCAGATCTCCGGCCTCAACCAGGCCGTCCGTTCGCGACGTGATGCCAGGCCAGCGGCCCGCGGCGAAGAGTGTGAGCCGCCACGCTATGGCGGACCTTTTCCAAGAGCGTCGGTTGATTGTGACCGGCCACGCTGTTGCGGACTTTTTCGAGGAGCGTCGGCTGCTTGCGGCCGGCATCGTGTTGCAGGGTTTTGCTCTTGGCAATCGCGGCGATTTTCCACCTGAGCATCAGCCGCCCGGCATTCTCGGCGGCCTGACGGGTGCGGACAGCCGTAAGCTCTCCGGTGACCAGTTCGCGTCCGGCCAAACCGCCGATTCTCGCAGTGGTAAAAAGCCCCGCATCCCCGAACGCCATTGAAATGACGAGCGGAGCCGCAAGCAGGCCCATTTGCCGCGCCACGGTAGTGTCCCCAAAATCCCCAAACGCCGGCAGTGTAGGCGATGCCGGTTAGCCCGCGATTTCGTGGTGTCGCGAATTTGTACGTGGCTTGATCAGGAAATGTTAATCACGCTCGGGGCCGTCGTAGTCCGCTGCCACACTTCCAGTGATGAAACGCCTCGCCGCTCGTTCGCCCCTAACGATGTCTGCTTTGCCTTCCGGCAAAGCATCTGCTACGCGGCCCGTTCAACCCGCATATCGATTTCGCTGCGGAGTGTCGCGAAGTCGATGGGCTTAGTCAGCAGGGCCTCGGCGCCGTTCTCAAGCGCCTTGCGCCGGGTCTCCGCATCGCCATAGGCGGTGATCATGATGACCGGAACGTCCGGCCGCATAGCCTTCGCTTTGGGAAGAAGCTCAAGACCGCTCATCCCCGGCATGTTGATGTCCGACAGGATCAGGATCAATGAGACACCTTCTGCGTCGCCGATACGTTGCAATGCCACCGGAGCAGATTGCGCAAATTCCATCGCAAATCGGCCAGCCCGAAGGTCGCGCCGGAATTGCTGCCGAAACAGCACTTCGACATCAGGCTCGTCGTCGACCACGAGAATGAGATAGCTCATGCTCGTCCCCCTATTCTGGATTTTGGCAAAGACTATGTTGCAGACCGAGGCAAGATAATCCGGAATTCCGTGAACTGACCGGGCTCGGTGTCGACCTCTATAGACCCGGAATGTTGCTTCACGATGATGTCGTGACTGATCGACAGGCCGAGGCCCGTGCCCTCGCCAGCCGGCTTGGTGGTGAAGAATGGATTGAAAATCTTTTCCCGGACCTCTTGTGGAATGCCAGTACCGTTGTCTTGAATCCTGATCTCCACGCGATCACCGAGGCTTTTGGTCACGGCTGTAATAGTTGGCTCGAACGCGTTCCCGGCTTCCTGACCTTGGCGCTTGTTCGCCGCGTAGAAACCGTTTGCGATCAGGTTCAAGAGAACCCGCGTGACCTCTTGGGGGAAGACATCGACCTCACCGGCCGTGGGGTCAAAGGACCGCTCCAAAGCGGCATTGAAGCCTTGTTTCTCGGCTCTCGCGCCGTGGTAGGCGAGATTGAGGCTCTCTTCGACGATTGCGTTGACATCGACCAACCGACGTTCACCCGAGCCTTCGCGTGAATGCAGCAGCATGTTCTTGACGATGGAGTTCGGCTCGCTTGCCGTGCTGTACGATCCTATTGAGGTTATCGCGAAGGGTGTCCGATATTTCATTGATCTCCGCACGCACCGTTTCGGGCAGTGTCGCCTCGTGAAGAGCGTCCTGCAACTCGTCGATCAGCTCTACCGAAACACCGGAGAAGTTATTCACGAAGTTGAGCGGGTTCTTGATCTCGTGGGCGATACCGGCGGTCAACTGGCCGAGCGAAGCCAGCTTCTGGGTTTGGACCAGACGATCTTGTGCGGTGCTCAGGTCCTCAAGCGATTTCGCCAATTCCTTGGTGCGCAACTGCTCCGCCTCGAACAGCCGGACGTTCTCGATAGCGATGACCGCCTGGTCGGCGAATGTTGTGAGCAGCTCGATCTGCCTGTCGGTGAACGGCTTTACTTCGGTCCGCGTCAGCGAGAGCACGCCGACGGGAATGCCCTCGCGCATCAGAGGCACGCCGAGCATGGTGCGATATCCGCCCCGCAGTTGCGACTCTCGCCACGTGTATTCGGGATCGTTCAACGCATCCAGAATATGAATGACCTTGCCCTCGATGGTCGTGCGACCGACGAGGGTTTCCCGTCCCGGGGCGATGGGCCGCTCGATCATGTATTCTTTGTATTCAGTCGAGAACCCAAAAGTTGAATCCAACCGATAAGTCTGGCCGTCGCGCCGATAGATAAAGGCGTTGCTCGCATCACATAGGTGGGCTGCAGATTCCACGAGCGCATCAAGCACGGCTTGGAGATTAAAGGTCGAGCGGCTGATGACCTTGAGTACATCCGAAGTTGCGGTTTGCTGCTGCAATGATTCGCTGAGATCATCGGTTCGCTGTCGCAATTCGTTGAGCAGCCGTGCGTTCTCGATGGCGATGACAGCCTGGTCCGCGAAGGTAGTCACCAGCTCGATCTGCTTTTCTGTGAACGCACGCACCGACCTTCGCTGCAAGGTAATGACGCCGATTGGCGTGCCTTCCCTCATTAAGGGGACACCGAGAATCGTGCGTGTGCCGCTCAATTTCAGGCCCTCCCGATAGGTGTATTCGGGATCGGCCAGGATATCCAAGATTTGTATGCTCTTGCCCTCGATCAAGGCGCGGCCGACTGCGGTCCCGCGGTCGGTTCCGGCCGGGTGCGCCGCGAGGTACTCGTGAAATTCCCGCGAGCCGCCGAATGTCGCCTCGTATTGGTAAATCATACCCTTTGGCCGCGCCAGAGCAGCGATGTCAGCTTCGCAAAGCCTAGCCGCCGACTCCACGAGCGTGTTCAGCACGGTCTGCAGATCGAAAGTCGAGCGACTGATAACCTTGAGCACATCGGCAGTGGCAGTCTGCTGCTCCAGCAATTTGGCCAAATCGTCGGTGCGCTCGCGTAATTCACTTAGCAGACGAGCATTCTCGACGGCGATCACGGCTTGGTCAGCGTATGTCTTTAATGCCGCAAGTTGTTTCTCCGAAAGTGGCCCCGTCGCGACACGCACAACGCTCAGGGCGCCAATCGCGGTCTCACCTCGCATCAGCGGGACGAAAGTCGCCGCCCGATAACCGCTCCCCAGAAAGTTCTTTCGGCCGACCTCCATCTCTGCCGGCGCATTCTCGACATCGGGTATATCGAGCATCTTCTGGTCCAGAATGGAGACACTGTGCATGTATTCGCGAGTGAGCGGGAAGGGAAAGCGCTTCCGCCACAGCTCAGCGCGAACTGGATCGCGTTCGGCAACGGCAGCCGCCTTGACCATGCCGTCTTCCACAAGCGCGATACTGACAGCCGCCCCCGAAAAGAGTTTAGCCCCGCTCTGCACGATGGCATCAAATACGGGTTGGGTATCACTAAGGGACTTGCTAATGACACCAAGAATATCGGCAGTCGTAATTTGCTGCTCTAGTGCCTCGGTCAAATCACCGGTGCGTTGGTGCAGTTCGTTGAGCAGCCGTGCGTTCTCAATGGCGATGACGGCTTGGGCAGCGAAGTTCTGGACCAGCTCGATCTGCTTGGCTTCAAAGGGACGAATCTCGTCGCGCCATAGCGTGATGGCGCCGATGAACTCGTCCTCCTTCAGCAGTGGAACCGATAGCTGGGTCCGGACTTTGCCCAGATCGACGGCTGCAACGATGGCGGGATCGCTCTTCTCGATGTACGGCTGTTGTGCCGCGAGATCGGCGGTGTGAACCAGCGTCTTCGTTTTCAGCATACGACCCACTGGATTGTTCGCGGTGGCCCGCAGCGGCACTCGCCTCAGCATTTCGGCGAAGGCGGGAGGAGCATTGTGCGACGTCACGAGCCGCAAACCGGCATCTTCCCAGCGATAGATATTCCCGGCCTTGGCCTCGCAGATTCGCGCCGCGTTCTGCAGCATGGTCTGGAACACCGGTTCCAGATCGCCGGGAGACGAACTGATGACGCGCAGCACTTCGGATGTCGCGGTCTGCTGCTCCAAGGATTTGGACAGCTCGCGGGCGCGCTGCTGCTCTGCCTCGAACAGCCGCACGTTTTCGATCGCGATCACCGCCTGATCGGCGAAGGTAGTCACCAGCTCGATCTGCTTTTCCGTGAACGGGCGCGCTTGTAGGCGCGTCAGGATGATGACGCCGATCGCGGTGCCACCGCGCAGCAGCGGTATGCCCAGCATGGCGCGGAAAGCCGCGGCCTTCTGGCCCTTGCTGAACTTGTACTCCGGGTCGGCCAAGACTGTCGGGTATGTGGACGGCGCGGCCTTCCGCCAAAACGCGGCCGGCAAGGGTGCCGTGGCCCGCCTTGACGGGCATCGCCAGCACGAGATCGACGAACGACTGCGGAAAATGGTAGTTGGATGAGAATATGAAATGTTCGTCTTGCGGGCGCACGATGCAGGCCATGTCCGCCTCGCATAGGCGCGCCGCGGACTTGGTGAGCGTATCGAGCACGATCCGCAGATCGAACGTGGAATGACTGATAGTCTTGAGCACATCGGCGGTAGCGGTCTGCTGCTGCAACGACTCGCGCAATTCATGGAGCAGGCGCGTGTTTTCGATGGCGATTACGCCCTGAGCGGCGAAACTCTGCAACAGTTCAATCTGCCTGTCGGTGAACGAATGAACCTCCTTGCGGTACAGCGAAATCGCGCCAATCAGCTCGCCTTCTCGCAGCATCGGCACGCCCAGGATCGTCCGCACGCCGCCGCGTTCGACAGCCATGACCGTGAGAGGATCGCGGTCGAGATAGGCCTGCGATCTGGCATAATCGTCGAACTGCACAGCGGCGCGGGATTTGATGACTTGAGCGATAAGCGTATCCGGACCGGGACGATCCAGTCCGCGACGCATGTAGTCGAGACAGGCTCGGCTGGCGCCGCGATGCGCCATCAATTTCATACCGGAGCCATGGATTTGGAACATCAAGCCAAAATCGGCAACACACAGACGCAATGCGTTGCCGAGAAGCACTTGAAAGACCGTCTGCAGTTCGCCGGGCGAACTTGAAATGACCCGCAGGATCTCAGACGTCGCGGCCAATTGCTCCAGCGCCTCATCCCGGTCCCGTATCGGCAGCGCAACCTTTTTGTTCAGTGCGGCCGCGGCACGCTTGCGATGGGAAGCGACCCTTAGCGCGTTACGGAGCTTCGGCGCGGCTGGCGTCCGACGTCGCTTTTTCATGGCTTTGCTGCCCGCTACGCGAGTGCCGCGAGCGGGCATGTAGTCACGCCATGCAAAAGATCGCAGTTGCCTTCCCGGCTCATGGCCCGCCCCCAGGCTTTGGACACGGCATAATACCCCCTTAAATCAGACTTCAGAAAGAGCCGGGAAAGGCTTTTTGCTCGGTCTCGAAAGCGTTCATGCGTCAGCGATGAAGAGATGGCCGCTCCATGCGGTGGCATCGAATTTGCCGCCGCGTACTCACGCTCGGAAATGACTAGGGAATTGTTGTCACTTTTCTGTTGACATAAGTCACCACTTATGATAAGGAACAGTCACTTGCTCGGTGAAGGGCGCTTTCTAGATGCGATCCTGAAAGTGGAGCGAGTGCGGTGCCCGCGCGCGGTTTCGCAAACCGTTCCCGGGCGGCTCTGGGGTCCCCGACCGACCGGCTGACACAGTGGCGCCGGCTTCCGTTCGCGATCAGAAATCGGTTGGTCGGGCTGACGCTCAACGCGCAATTCCGCTACTGGCGCACCTGCGCGGATGCGCGATGCCGGCGGGCGCGGGCCTGCCAGGATTACACCTGCTATTGGCGGCGCAAGCAGGGACGGTCGTTTGAAGAAACGATGCACGTGCGCAATTTGGCCAAGCCGTTGGAAAAGATTCTCTGGATCGGTTCAAACAAAGGTTCGGAAGGCCGGCCGCTATTTTGAATGATGAGCTGATGGCGCGAGAGCGAAGCATTTTTCGACATCGCCGGGCAGGCTGTTCTTCCGACGGCTATGCCCAGCCATGACCCGGTGGGGCAGGGGCGATCAAACCGCCTTGACGGGGTTAGCGCAAATAGTAAAGTTACTTAACTAATGCGGAGCGCCACAGGAGTTCAGATGGCCGCGCCGATTGCCGATCGCAAAGCCACCAATCAGGTTCTCGACGCGTCGTTGCGCGGCTATCTCGAGACCAATGACGATATCGTCACCCGCATCAAGAAGCCGGTGCGCATCGACGATATCGGCGCGCTGTCGGCGCAGAGCGATCAGCCGATCCTGTTCGAGAATATCGTCGAGAACCCCGGCTTCCGGCTCTGCGACATCCTGGTGAAGAACCGCCGCTCGCAGGCGCGCGCGCTCGGCGTCGAGCCGGAGGAATTTTTGCGCACGCTGGCGTTCCGCCTGCGCCAGCCGCCGCGCGGCTTGAAAACCGTCAAAACCGGCCCGGTGAAAGAGGTCAAAAAACTTGGCAAAGACGTCGACTGGACCGCGCTGCCGATTCCTTTTCACAAGGACAAAGACACCACGCCCTACGTCACGGCGATGAACATCATCAAGGATCCGCAGACCGGATTCTACAATTCATGCCACGCCGGCACGCACGCGGTCGGGCCGAAGCGTGGCCTGATCAGTTTCGTCACGCCGCACTCCCACGCCATCATGCGCAAATATCGCGACATGGGTGCCGAATACATGCCGATCGCGTTCGTGTTCGGCGTGCCGCCGGCCTACGAGATCATGGCGAATTTTTCCGGCCTGCACATGGACGCCTGGGGCGAGATGGAAATGGTCGGCACCATCATGGACCGCGACATCGAGATGGTGGCATGCGAGACGCTCGATCTCACGGTGCCGGCCGAAGCCGAGATCGTGGTCGAGGGCAGGGTAAAGCTCAACGGCAAATTCCGTGTCGGCGAGGTCACATCGCCGAGCATGTATCATTTGCCGCACCACGAGGACTTGCCGGAGGTCGAGATCACTGCGATTACCATGCGTGGCGACCGGCCGATCTACCGCAATCACCAGACCTGCCCGGACACCGATCACCAGCCGCTGCCGCGGCTGTGCCACGAGGCGGTGCTGTACAATCGCCTGACTGAAATCGGGCTCGACGTGAAGGACGTGCGCTTCCCGACCTGGGGCGCGGCTTTGTCCTGCATCCTGCAATTCAATTATCCGCGCGAGGGCTTCGTCAACGACGCGCTGATGACCGCGATGGGCGCGCCGTGGCTTAACACCAAGTTGGTCGTGGCCGTCAGTCCCGACACCGATATCGACGACGCGCGCGAGGTCTATCACGCCATTGCCACGCGCTGCGATCCGGCGCGCGACATTATTATGGTGCCGCACACGCGCGGCTCGCCCTACGACCCGTCGGCGCGGCCGCTCGAAGGCCACGCGCCGTGGCGCATCGTCGGCAAGATGGGCATCGACGCCACCGCCAAGGCGCGGCACGACCCCGCGGATTTCGAACGCGCCTGGCCGAAGAACTGGGGCAAGGTGAAGCTTGCGGATTATTTGTGAGGGGCGATGTCGGATTTCGTCATTGCGAGCGCAGCGAAGCAATCCAGCGTTCAATGCAAGCCACTCTGGATTGCTTCGTCGCTTCGCTCCTCGCAATGACGGGTAAACCAAAGGAGCCAAACCATGGATGCAATTACTCCGCCTAAACCGAAAGTGCTGGTCGAAGGTCAGCCTTTCATTCCCTACGTGAAGGATGAGGATTTCGATCCGCGGCTGCGGCCGGTGGTCGAGCCTTACAAGAAGCGCATGGGCTTTTTGCCGAACGCGCTGAAACTTTACGCGCACCGGCCGGAGATCGCCGAAACGCTGTGGCGGCTCAACAGCAACATCATGCGCGACCCGACCTCGACGCTCGACCAACTGCTCAAGCGCAAGCTTGCGGCGGTGGCCTGCGCCACCAACGGCTGCGCCTATTGCACGGCGCATAGCTGCTCGATGCTGAAAAAGCCGAAGGAAGCCGGTTTTGAGGGCTGGGGCCTGAGCGAAGAAGAGCTGCAGGACATTATCACCGGCGCTTATGTGCCGAAGAATGATCTTGAGCGCGTCTGCTTCGCTTATGTGCGCATGGCATCCGAGGATCCGACCTCGGTGCCGGACGAGATTTTGCAGGACCTCAAGAAACACCTGACGCCGCCGCAGGTAGTCGAACTCGCTTGCGTCGTCGGCTTCTGGAAATTCTATAACGCCGTGCATGACAGCCTGCATATTCCGGTCGAATCCTCGCTGCTCGGCGACACCGGATATGTCAGCCTCTAAGGCCGCGCGGCGGCGGCCGCGCGCCAGGCGAAAAATTGCCCCGGCCGCGGTGTTGCCGCTGACAGTGTCGCGACCGGCGCTGTTGCAGGCCGGTTCGGATCGACGGTTCCGGGCTTTGGTGCACGATCTCCTTACCGTCTCGACGCGGATGGAGATCGTGCGGGCGCATCTCGGTTACCGCATCGGGATGAGCGGGCCGCAGTACAGCGTGCTGATCGCGGTGGCGCATTTGCAGGAGGCCGATGGCGTGAGCGTCGGCGCCGTGGCTGACGCGCTCCACGTGTCGAGCGCGTTCGTCGCCTCGGAAACCGGCAAACTTGCGCAGCGCGGCTTGCTCGACAAGCGGACCAATCCGAACGACCGCCGCGGCGTTCTGGTGAGCGTGTCGCCGGCCGGCCGCCAGGCGATCGCGCGGATCGGCGGGGAAATCCGCGCCATCAACGATTTGTTCTTCAGCGCGCTCGGCAGCAAAGGCTTTGCCGCGCTGAGCGAAACGATCGCCGCGCTGGTCGGCAGTTCGCGCAGTGCGATCGATTATGTGAATGCTGCGGGGGTTGAGGCGCTTGAGGCGGCAGAATAATCCGCCGCCGCGCAGCGAAACGGAGTGGGCAGGATGGAAAAGATTAAATCCAGTCCTTCCACTTGAACCAGAGCAGCGGCAACAGCGCCGTTATCACGACCAGAGCGAGCCCATACTCGTAGCCATACGTCCAACTGAGCTCGGGCATGTTCTTGAAATTCATGCCGTAGATACCGACGACCAGCACCGGCGGAATTCCGACCACCGAGGCGATGGTCAACACCTTCATGACGTCGTTCTGGTCGATATTGATGATGCCGGTGGCGGCGTCTTGCAGGAGCTGGACGCGGCTGACCAGGCCTTCGGAGAATTGCACCAGCGAGGCGATGTCCGAACTGACCGATTGCAGCCTTGCTGTGATGTCTTGCGTCAGCCAGTCGCGGGCGCGATCGGCGGTGAACTTCGCGATACGGTCGAGGCAGACCAGCGTGTAATGGATGCGCGACATCCGTTCGCTGGTGCGGCCGGTGCGCAGCATGAGCTGGCGCAGCATCGACGTCTCATGCGACAGGTGCTTGGCACTGTCTTGCCGGAAGATGACGTGAGAAGCCTCGTCGAGATCGTCGGCCGCTCGCCTCGAGAAGATCGGCCAGATGGTCGATCAGCTCCTCGAGCAGGCAGGTGAAGGCGCCGCTCGGATCGAGTTTTTGGTCGACAAATTCCTTGGCGACGGCGTCGAAGGACGCCGATTTGCCGGAACGCACGGTCAGCAAAACCTGCTTCGACAGCACGAAACCAGCCGGGGAGGGGATCCATGGCTCGCCTTCGGCGGCAAGGATCAGCGGCGCCGTCATGTAAAGCGTGCCTTTATCGATTTGCAGCCGGCTGGTCGCTTCGATCTCGCCGAGCTCGTCTTTGGCCGGCACGCGCAACCCGAATGCCGCCTCAAAGGACGCCCGTTCCGTGGGCGTCGGATCGATGAGGTCGACCCAAATGCGGCCTGTGAGCGTGGTGGCACCGGTCGGGTCGGCAGGGAAAGCGTTCAGCATGGTCGGACCATTACCGGATTGCCGTCATAACCTTCTGGAATCATTGGAAAAGCCATTAAGCCGACGTTAAACGCTTCAGTCTAAATTAACCAGAGGCTGGCGTCGGGGGGAACCGCGCATGGCTGCATTGGTAACGGTGGCGTAGTCGAGTTGGGTCATGGCGTACGGCGGCACCGTTCCAGACATTTGCGTTCGCGTCTGTCTCGGCGTGAGGCGCGTCGCGACCGCGCTTGCCGGATTGATCCTCCTTGCCGTTGTGACTGCCGTGACGGTGACGGCGCAGGCCGCCCCGATCAAGGCCACGATCGAGGCCAAGGTCACTGACGGCGATTTTGCCTACGCGCGACTGGTCTTCACGCTTAGCGAATATGACGAGGTGCACGCGCGCATCGCCAACGGTGTGCTCATCATCAGCTTTCAAAGGCCGGTCGCCGTCGTAGTCGATCACATCGCAGAGCAGATGCCCGACTATGTCGGCGCGGCGCGCATCGATCCTGATGGCCGGGGTGTCCGCATGGCGCTGGCCAAGGATGTGAAGGTCAACGCCACGTCCGCCGGCGAAAAACTGTTCGTCGATCTCTTGCCGCAACCGTGGAGCGGCCCGCTGCCGGGTTTGCCGCAAGAAGTGATCGAAGACCTGGCGCGCCGCGCACGTCTGGCGGACCGCCTCGAGAAGCAGCAGACCGCGCAACAGCCGGCAAAGCCCGATGCGGTGCGTGTGCATGTCGCGACCCAGCCGACCTTCACGCGCTACCTATTCGACGTGCCGAAAAACACCACGGTGTCGGCGGATCGCGCCAAGGACAAGCTGACGCTCGGCTTCGACGCGCCGATCAAGTTCGATCTCGCCGATGCACAGGCGGCGCTGCCAAAGACAGTCAACGCCATCGCTTCCGAGTTGAAGAACGCGTCCGCGTCGGTCAGCTTCGATCTCGCCGGCAAGGTCGATGTGCGGACCTTTCGCGACGACAAGGGTTACGTGGTCGATGTCGTCAATGCCGACAATAAAGTAGAGCAGCCGAGTGCGGTACTGCCTGCTCCACAGCAAAGCGTCGCTCCGGCCGCAGCGCCGGCACAAACGACGCCCGCGGCGCCGCCGCCGAAGCAGAGCGCCATTGGCGGTGCCGGCACATCGATCGCGGCAGCGGGCAAACCCGACGTCGCGGCCCCGACGACGATTGCCGCCGCGGACGCGCATCCTGTCGCGCCGAAGGAAGCCGCGACCCCGCCCGTTATTCCATCGCCGACAGCGCCGGGTTCCGCACAGCCGAAGACCATTGCTCCGGCCGCAACCGCGCCGGAAAAGTCTCCGCCGAAGGTTGCCGTGCCGCCGGCGCCCGATGGCAACGCTCCATCACACCCGGCCGCTCGCGACAGCGGCAAATTCGCCGTCCAGCTTGTTCACGACGGCGCGAATTTGAAACTGTCGTTTCCATTCATGACGCCGACAGCCGCGGCGATCTTCCATCGCGCCGACACGCTCTGGATCGTGTTCGATACCGACGTCGATATCGATTTGAGCGCGCTTGACGGTGAACCGAGCCACACCATCCGCAGTGCCGGCCTGATCCGGACACCCGACGCCGACATCGTGCGGATCAAGCTCGATCATCCGCATCTCTCGACCGTCAATGCCGACGGTCCGGTCTGGACGGTGCAGATCGGCGACAGCGCGATCGGTTCAACGCGCGCGCTCGACCTCACTCGCAACATGATCGGGCCCGACCGCTCGAGCGTTACCGTGCCATTCGATGGAGCTCACCTCGTCCATCACCTCACCGACCCCGATGCCGGAGATCAGCTTATCGTCGTCACGGCTTATGCTCCAGCGCGCGGCTTCGTCAATGCCAAGGATTTCGTCGAATTTCGCGCGCTCGCCTCGGTGCAGGGCGTGGTGGTCGAGCCGCTTGCCGACGACGTCAAAGTCGAGCTTCGGCCCGACCAGATCATTATCAGCCGGCCGCTCGGCTTGGCGCTATCGGCATCGCTGCAAACTCTGCTGCACGGCAGCGGGCTTCGTCCGGTGATGTTCGATTCCCAGCTCTGGGGTTTTGACCGCCAAGCCTCCTACACGGAACGGCAATCGAAGCTCATAGCTGCCGCAGCCGAATCGCCGGACGGCAATCGTCTCTTGCCGCGGCTAGATCTCGCGCGCTTTTACCTCGCGCGAGATTTGTATCCGGAGGCCAAGGGTGTCCTCGACGTCGCGCTCACCGAGGAACATCCGGCCGCCGAAAAAGTTACGGCGACCGTGCTGCGCGCCCTGGCCGAAATCATGATCAATCGTCCCGACGACGCGCTCAAGGATCTGTCCGATCCCGCCGTTGGCGATCAGCATGACGCACCGCTGTGGCGCGCGCTGGTTTATGCGCGTGAGGGCAAATGGGGGCAGGCGCGTGACGGCTTTAAGAGTTCGGAGGCGTCCGTCGCCACACTCCCGGTCGAGCTGCAACGAGTCGCGCTCAAGGATGAGATGCGTTCGGAAATCGAAGTCGGCGATTTCAACAGCGCCTCCGGTCAGCTCAACGACTTCCAGACCATAGGCGTTCCGCACGACCTCGAGCCGGCGATGTCCGTGCTGATCGGACGGCTGGCGGAAGGCATGGGTCGCAATGAGGATGCGCTTGCGGCCTATCGCACCGCGGCGGATTCGTGGGATCGCCGCGCCGCGGCCCAAGGCGAGTTACGCAAGACGCTGTTGCGCTATTCGCTCGGCGATCTCAAGCGCGACGACGTCATTTCCCAGCTCGAAAAGCTGACTACGATCTGGCGCGGTGACGATACCGAAATCGAAGCCCTGCAAATGCTGGCGCGGCTCTATACCGACGAGGGCCACTATCGCGACTCGTTCTACGCGATGCGTAGCGCGCTCGCAGCGCGTCCCAACTCGGACATGACACGCCGCATCCAGCAGGAAGCGGCGAAGACATTCGACGTGCTGTTCCTATCGGGAAAGGGCGACGCGCTGCCTGCCATAGACGCGCTGGCGCTGTTCTACGATTTCCGCGAGCTCACGCCGATCGGCCGCCGCGGCGACGAGATGATCCGGCGGCTTGCCGACCGGCTGGTGGCGGTCGATTTGCTCGATCAGGCCGCCGATCTGTTGCAATACCAGGTCGATAATCGCTTGCAGGGCGCTGCGCGGGCGCAGGTCGCGTCGCGGCTGGCGGTCATTTACCTGCTCAATCGCAAGGCCGACCGGGCACTGGCGACGTTGCGGGCGACGCGCACGGCGGACCTTTCCGAAGAACTGCGCAATCAGCGCCTGCTCCTTGAAGCACGAGCCTTGTCGGACATGGGGCGGCACGATCTAGCCATCGAAGTCATCAGCAATGTCGACGGCCGCCTGTCAATCCGGCTTCGCTCCGATATCTATTGGGCGGCGCGGCGCTGGCGCGAATCCGCCGAACAGATCGAGCTGATGTACGGCGAACGCTGGAAGGATTGGCAACCCTTGAACGAGGTCGAGCGTGCCGACATCCTGCGCGCCGAGGTCGGTTATGCGCTCGGCGAAGACGCCCTCGGGCTCGACCGATTCCGCGAAAAGTATGCCGCCAAGATGGCTGGAACGCCGGACGCGCATGCCTTCCAGATCGCTTCGGCGCCGCTCGGCGCCAGCGGCGCGGAGTTTGCAGCAATCGCTCACGCCGCTGCGGCATCCGATACGTTTGACACCTTTCTGCGCGACATGCAGTCGCGCTATCCCGATGCAAGTCCGCAAACTTCGCCCGCGCTCGACGCTGGCCCGGCCGTTTCAAGCGGTGCGCCAGCCACTGGGCAGGCACCAGGAGCCCTGCCTGCGGGGCCGGCAGGTCCCTTTCCTCCCGCGCGCGCCGCGGGACGTTCCGCTCAACTTTAGTGCCTGCAATCGACGCTGGCTTGCTGGCGCATTGGCCGTCGTGCACACTTCTCCTCGCAGATGCGGAGTGGTGAATGAGCACGGCGACAATCCAGAACAGTTCGAGCAAGCCTGAACTTGCAAAAATCCGCACTGACGTGGTCGGAAGCCTGCTGCGCCCGGAAGCGGTCAAGACGGCGCGCGTTGCTTTCGACGACGGCAAGATCAGCGCCGACGAACTGCGCGCCATCGAGGACGAGGCCGTGCGTGAAGCGGTGCGGTTGCAAGAGAATGCCGGACTCGATGTGGTCACCGACGGCGAGATGCGTCGGCTCAATTTCCAGGACAGTTTTGGCGCTTCGGTCCAGGGCTATGACGCCAACCGTTCGACGCTGAAAGTCTACGAGCAACGGGTCGAAGGCTCGGCGCCGGGGCAGCGGTGGGACATCGCGCAGATGCACCACGCCGGCACGGCGGTGTCGCACCGCCGGCCGGCCAAGGCGCGGCTGACGCTCGTCCACAATATTCCGCTCGAGGAATACCGCTTCGTCCGCACGGCCGCGAACAAGCCGGCGAAGGTGTCGCTCATCGGTCCGGACCGCATCTCGCAGCGCTTCGAATACGAAAGCTCCACGGCGGTCTATCGCGACATGGATGCCTTCCTGGCCGATGTTGTCGCCATCGAGCGGCGGATCGTGACCAGTCTGGTCGAGGCCGGCTGCCGCTATGTGCACATCGATGCTCCGGGCTTTACGGCTTACGTCGACGAGCCGACGATGGCGCAGATGCGCGCGCGCGGCGAAGATCCGATGCGGAATTTCGTCCGTTCGTTGCAGGCGGAAGCGGCGGTCATCGCCGATTATCCTGGCGTCACCTTCGGCATCCATCTGTGCCGCGGCAACCAGCGCAGCATGTGGCACCGCGAAGGAACCTATGACGCCATTGCCGAGCGGCTGTTCAATGAATTGCCGCACGACCGCTTCTTGCTCGAATACGACACGCCGCGTGCCGGTTCATTCGAACCGCTGCGCTTCGTACCGAAGGACAAGGTTGTGGTGCTTGGCCTCATCAGCACCAAAGTCGCGGAGTTGGAAACGGTCGAAGCGCTGAAACGGCGCATCGGCGAGGCGAGCAAATTTATTGCGCTGGACCAGCTTGCCATCTCGCCGCAATGCGGCTTTGCTTCGGACGTGGTCGGCAATCTGCTCGGGCCCGAAGAGCAGAAGCGCAAGCTAGAGATCGTTGCCGAAACCGCGCGGCAGGTGTGGGGCTAGGTTCCGCCGTAGCTCTGAATGAGCGATCCCGCGACCAGCGTCCAGCCATCGACCAGGACGAAAAAGATCAATTTGAACGGCAACGAAACCACGACCGGTGGCAGCATCATCATGCCCATCGACATCAAGACCGATGCCACCACGAGGTCGATGATCAGGAACGGCAGGAATAGCAAAAAGCCGATTTCGAAGGCGCGCTTCAATTCGGAGATCATGAAAGCGGGGATAAGAACGCGCATCGAGACGTCTTCCGGTCCCTTCGGCCGCGCCTCACCGGACATATCCATGAACAATTGCAGATCCTTGTCGCGGACATTCTTCTCCATGAAGCCGCGCAATGGTCCGCTGGCGCGGTCGAACGCTTCGTTGACGGTAATCTCGTTGGCGACGAGCGGTTTTACGCCGGTATCGTAGACCTTGGTCAGCACCGGACCCATGACGAAAGCAGTGAGAAACAGCGCCAGCGATATGACGACCGAATTGGGCGGAGCGGTCGCGGTGCCGAGCGCGGTGCGCAGCAGCGACAGCACCACCACGATCCGCGTAAAGGATGTCATCATCACCAGGATCGACGGCGCCAGCGATAGCACCGTCAACAGCACGATCAACTGAATGATGCGCTCGTTAAGCCCGCCGCCACCGGCGGCGCCCTGGCCGAAATTGATGCTGATATCCTGCGCGGCGAGCGGAGTTGCCGATACGAGAAGTGCCGCTACCGAGGCCGCCACCGAATTGAACCGGACGCGGCGGCCACAAACTTTGATCATTCAGTTCTTGTTTGTCGGGCGGCCCAACAAACTTGCCATCTCCTGCTCGAGGTTGTCGTAGAGCGTGGTTGGATTATTCGGTTTTGCTTCGCTGCGCGGAGCCTTCGGTTCAATGTTGTCGTGGAGTGTGGTCGGATTATTCGGTTTTGCTTCGCTGCGCGGAGCCTTCGGTTCAATCGGACGCGCAACTCGCGGCGGCGGGGCAGAGGGCACCATCTCAGGTGTTGCGTTCGGTTCCGCCGGCGGCGTCGGGCGTGACGATGCCGCGGCGGGAGCCGGCGCGCCGGGCTTGCGCAGTGCCGCTTCGAGGCGATGTGCCATCTCGGCGAGGCTTTGATCGGCTGCCGCGGTTTCAGCCGATACCGGCACCGGTGCTGGTTGCGACGCCGGCACGCGCGGTTCGGGACGAGGCTCGGAACGCGGTTCGGCCTGTGGTGTTCGCGTCGGCAGCGGCGAGCGATTGCGCGGCGGCGGCGTCGGGCGTGCGGAAAGTTCGTCGGCAAGCGCGGCAAGGGTATCGCGTTGCGGCTTGGCCGGCGTCTCGGCGGCCGGTTGCAGCGGGATGCCCGCGGGCTCTTCGGCAGGCGGCTCGAATTTCGGCGTCGCTCGCGGGGCAGGCGGCATCGCCGGCTCGGGCTGTAATGGCCACGACGAGCCATTGCCGTTTTCCGGTAATGGCATTGCGCGCGGCAGCGGTTCCACGGCTGGCGGGCGTGCCAATGGGACGTCGCGCGACGTTGCCGCTACCGCGCGTATGATGTTGGCCTCGACGACCACGTCGGTCGGTCCGCCGATCATGAGAAGATGTTCGACATTATCCCGGCGCACCAGGATCAGACGGCGGCGTGCGTCGACGCTGGCGTAGTCGATAACGCCAAGACGCGGCTGACGGCCGCGTGCGCTGGCGCCTCCGAGCCGGCCCGTACCGAACCGGCGCACTGCCCACGCGGTGGCTCCGATCAGTCCCAACACAACTAGGAACGCCAGAAAGAACCGCACGGGAAGCGGTAATTCCGAACCAAACAAAGTCTCGAACATCGGGCTTACTCCCCGCGGCATTCCAGCGACCATTGGAATCCCAATGGTTAATCGCGCCGGAAACATTTGCCGCCGTGATTACTAACAAAGTCTTAAAAATAATAGCAGATTTCGTCCCGGAAGCCGACAGGTCAAGCATTCTCATGGTAAACGGCAAATTAATGGCGAAAGTGCCGTGATACCGGCTTTAACCAGCCGTTAACCATACAATCGGCAAAGTCTGCCCAGTGGAACCTGGCAGTGAACGTGGGCAGACGCCATGCCGATATCCGATATTCCGATCCTTTCGATGCTGCGCGAGCGCATGGAATGGCATCAGGAACGCCAACGCGTTCTCGCCGAGAACGTCGCCAATGCCGACACATCCAACTATCGGGCGAAGGACCTCGCGCCGCCGGATTTCGAGCGGGAGGTGGCGCGCACTTCGGTGCCGCTGACGACGACCGAACCCGGCCACATCTCGGGTGGCGGCGGAGAAGGCACGCAGTTCGCGATCGACAAGCAGTCCCGATACGCGGTACGGCCGCGCGGCAACTCGGTGACCCACGAAGACGAAATGATGAAGGTCGCTTCCAATCAGATGGACTTTGAAGCGGTTGCGGACCTGTACACGAGGAGTCTCTCGCTCATCAAGCTTGCAATCGGGAAGGCGTAACGGAGGCGCATCATGGATTTCATGAAGGCAATGGCGATCGCGGCATCTGGATTGCACGCGCAAATCGGCCGCATGGAAATCATCTCCGAGAACATGGCCAATGCCGATTCCACGGCGCAAACGCCGGGTGGCGATCCATATCGGCGCAAGATCGTCTCGTTCACGTCCGAGCTCGATCACTCGCTCGACGCAAACGTGGTCAAGCTCGGCCATGTCGATTCCGACTCATCCGATTTTCAGGTACGGCATGAACCCGGCAATCCGGCCGCCGACAAGAACGGCAACGTCAAATATCCAAACGTGAATACGCTGGTTGAGATGTCCGACATGCGCGATGCGCAACGCTCCTACGAGGCCAATCTCAATATCATCACGGCGACGCGCCGTATGCTCCAGCGCACCATCGACATTCTCAAAAGCTAGGTGAGCCATGCCGATCCCGACCGCCGCAGCCGCCAACGCCTACGCATCGCTCGCCCGAATGGGCGACCAGACAGCCAGCATCGGCCGCGCCGCCGCAACGGATAGCGCCGGACCGAACTTTAGCGGCATTCTCAAAGACGTCATCAATGCGGTTTCCGACGCCGCGAAGAAATCGGACATGCAAAGCCAGGCCGTGGCGGCCGGCAAAGCCAATATGGTCGATGTCGTGACTGCGGTGGCCGAAACCGAAACCGCTGTGCAGACGCTGGTCTCAGTGCGCGACAAGGTGATAGCCGCCTACGAAGACATTCTAAAGATGCCGATTTGAAATTTCACGCTGTGGCGTGAAGGGGTAGGGGACAGCATGACCGGACCGGAAGTTTTGGATGTGGCGCGGGATGCTATCGTGACGCTGTTGCTTGTCGCGGCCCCGCTGATGATGGTCGGGCTGATCGTCGGCGTCGCGGTTTCGCTGTTTCAGGCGCTCACGCAGATTCAGGAAGCCACACTGGTCTTCGTGCCGAAAATTCTTGCGATTTTCATCGCGATGCTGATTGCGCTGCCATTTATGGCCGACGCGCTGCACTCGAACTTCCTGCGGATCACTGCGCACATCACCAACGGCTGACGAGCCCGCGCCGTGAACATCGACGTGTCCTTTCTGCCGGCGCTCGGAGCGGCATTCCTCCTGGTGTTTGCCCGCACCGGGACCATGCTGATGTTGCTGCCCGGCCTTGGCGAACAGAACATCTCGGCGCGGCTCAGGCTCACCATAGCGATGGTACTCGCTGCCGTCCTGTTGCCGCTGCATCGCGCCGCCTATCAGATCGACACCAGCGCGCTCGGGCCGGTAATCGTCATGCTGGTCGAGGAAATCATCGTCGGCGCGGTGCTCGGGTTGACGGCACGGCTGACTATCTCCGCGCTCGAGGTTGCGGGCTCGGTGATCGCCCAGCAGCTTGGACTTGGATTCGTCACCGCCGTCGATCCGACCCAGGGCGAGCAAGGCGTACTGATCGGCAATTTCCTGACCATGCTCGGCATCACGCTGTTCTTTGCAACCGATATGCATTATCTCGTCATCGCGGCGCTCAATGATAGTTACACCCTTTTCGAGCCCGGCGAGGTGCCGGCGGTCAGCGACGCAGCCGCCCTGGTTACCAAAACGGTATCCGGCGCATTCCGCATCGGCATCCAGCTGTCGGCGCCGTTTCTCGCCTTTGGGCTGTTGTTCAATGTTGGACTAGGCGTGCTGTCGCGGCTTATGCCGCAGATGCAGGTCTTTTTCGTAGCCCTGCCGGCCTCGATCCTGATCGGCCTGCTGCTTCTTCTGCTCGTGCTCGGCACGATGATGGGTATGTTCCTCGATTACGCCGGTGGCGTGCTGCACGAACTCGCACCGCACGCCTAAGAGACCCCGATGGCCGGCGAAAACGACGAAACCGATCACACAGAAGACCCGACACAGAGGCGGCTTGACGAGGCGATCAATCGCGGCGACGTCGCCCGCAGTCCCGAGGTCAATACCTGGTTCATGATCGCCGGCGGCGCGATGGTGCTGATGGTGTTTGGCGGCCCGATGGCGCAAACGCTGGAAACGTCATTCCGCAGCATCCTGGCCAATTCGTACCAAATTCCGACAGACCCGCCCGCGCTTGCTCATTTCGCCGAAGGTGTCGCAATCCGGGTCGTCACCGCATTGGCCATCCCGATCCTGATGCTGGCGCTTGCGGCGTTGCTCGGCAGCATGGTGCAGCACCGCATCCTGTTCTCGGTAGAGCCGATCATCCCGCACTTGTCGAAGATATCGCCGGCCGCCGGACTTGCCCGGTTGTTCTCGATGCAGGCGCTCGCCAATTTTGCCAAGGGCCTCACCAAGCTCGCGATATTCGGCACGGTGATCGCGGCGCTGTTGTGGCCACAGCGGCAGCAGTTGCGCGGCCTGATCGGCGTCGATCCGGCGGCGATCCTGCCGTTCGCGCAATCACTCACCATGCAGATGCTCGGCGCGGTGGTCGCCATTCTCGCTGTCGTCGCGGCGGCCGACTACCTGTTTCAGTACCGCCAGTGGTACGAGCGGCAGAAAATGTCGGTGCGGGAGATGAAGGAGGAGTTCCGCCAGTCCGAAGGCGATCCGATGGTCAAGGGCAAGATCCGGCAAATGCGCCAGGCTCGCGCCCGCAAGCGCATGATGGCCGCGGTCCCGAAGGCCTCCATCGTCATCACCAATCCGACCCACTATGCCATTGCCCTTCAATACGAGCGCGGCATGAATGCGCCGGTTTGCGTCGCCAAGGGCGTGGATCTCATTGCCCGGAAAATCCGCGAGGTCGCGGAAGCCCACGGCATCCCGGTGGTCGAAAATCCGCCGCTCGCCCGCGCATTGCACGGAACGGTGGAAATCGACCAGGAGATTCCGCCCGAGCATTACCGCGCCGTCGCTGAAATCATCGGTTACCTGATGCGGCTGCGCCGGCTGGTGGCGCGGTAGCTGTGCGGTGACGCGCAAAGACGCTTGCGCGATTCAACGGCGCGAGGCACTAGACATGGGCCGGTGGTGCGGTGCCTGGAACGGGACCAAAGGGCAGCAAGGCGGCGAATGACGACGCAGGATACCGTCACGGAGCACGATGACGCGATCGACGCGGCTCTGGCACGCAGCGCCATCGATCGCAGCGCCGGAACCGATAGGGGCGGCAGCGTTGTACTGGTCTTGCTGGTGGCGGGCCTGGTGGTCGCGGCTGCCACCAGCATCGTCGTATTCGGCCGTGGCAAATCCGACCTATATATTTTGGCGTTCCTTGCAGTGTTTGCGACGGTGGGCGTGTTCTCGCTGTTCGCACTGGCCTGCGGCATTTTGCGGCTTTCGCCGGCAGCGGTCGTCAGTCCGCTGATCAGGTCGGTCATCGACGGTGCGTTCGACGGCATCGTGGTCACCGACGGCGACGGTCGCGTAGTCTACGCCAATGCAGCCTACCTCGATCTCATCAATGCGTCGGACGCTGACGATATGCGCCCGGTCGAGCGCGTGTTTATCGGCGATGCAGATGCCTCCGAAGCGATCTACCGGCTGCTCAAGGCTGCCCGCGAAGGCAAGCGCCTCCAGGAAGAGGTGCGCGTTGCCGGCATCAAGGGCCGCCCGCCGCGCTGGCTGCGATTCCGCATCAGACCGCTCGGCAGGGGCAAGCGCGACGGCCGGCTTACCGTCTGGTCGCTGTCCGACGTAACGCGCGAGCGCGAGCGCCAGGAAAATGCCTTCCAGAACTTGCAGCACGCCATCGATTATCTTGATCACGCACCGGCCGGCTTTTTCTCGGTCGATGCCAAGGGCGACATCGTCTACCTCAACGCTACGCTGGCCGGCTGGCTCGATCAGGACCTGGCACAGGTCGGCTCCGGTGGATTGAAGCTCGCCGACCTCGTTGCTGGCGATGGTGCGGCGCTGCTGACGACGTTGCAGGCCGCCCCGGGCGAGGTCAAAACCGAAGTACTCGACCTCGATCTGCGCACCCGAAGCGGTCGAACGCTGCCGGTACGGCTGCTTCATAAGCTCGCCTACGGCGCCGACGCTGCGCCCGGCGCGTCACGAACGCTGGTGCTCAACCGCGCGCGCGACCATGGCGCCGATCCGCTGCGCGCGGCGGAAGTGCGCTTCGTGCGTTTCTTCCATCATACGCCGATGGCGATCGCGACCGTCGACAAGCATGGCGGCGTCATCCGCACCAATCCGCTGTTCGCGCGGCTGTTCCACGGCGCGCGTGGCGGCGACGGCGAGAGCGCGGATCGTTCCATCCGCAGCATCGTTGCCGAGCGCGACCGGCCGGCGCTTGATGCCGCCATCCGGCAAGCTGCCGAAGGCAAAGGCGAAATCGCACCAGTCGACGCGACGCTGGCGGGAGTGGAGGAACGCTTCGGCCGCTTCTATGTCACCGCGGTCGAGGAGGCCGAGCGCGACCAGGAAGTCGCAATCGTCTATGCGTTGGAAACCACAGCGCAGCGCGAGCTAGAAAACAAAGTTACCCAGCAGCAGAAGATGGAGCTGGTCGGCCAGCTTGCCGGCGGCATTGCCCACGATTTCAACAACGTGCTGTCCGCCATCATGATGGCGACCGACTTTTTGCTCAATGCGCACCGGCCGACCGATCCATCGTTCCAGGATATCATGCAGATCAAGCAGAACGCCAACCGGGCGGCGAGCCTGGTGCGGCATCTGCTGGCGTTCTCGCGCAAGCAGACGATGCGCCCCCAGGTGCTCGATCTCGGCGAGGTGCTGTCCGATCTCAACATGCTGTTGCGGCGATTGATCGGCGAGAACGTCAGCCTCCAGGTGGTGCACGGCCGCGATCTGTGGCCGGTGAAGGTCGACATCTCGCAGTTCGAACAGGTGATCGTGAATCTTGCCGTCAACGCGCGCGACGCCATGCCCGATGGCGGGCGGCTCAACGTACGAACGACCAATGTGACCGCGAAGGAATGCGATCGCTATCACGCCAAGGGCATGCCAGCGGCGGACTACGTGCTGGTCGAGGTTGTCGATACCGGCACCGGCATTCCGGCGGCGATCGTCGGCAAAATCTTTGAACCGTTCTTCTCGACCAAGGACGTCGGCAAAGGCACCGGGCTTGGCCTGTCCACGGTCTACGGCATCATCAAGCAGACTGGGGGATTCGTTTACGTCGATACCGCGGAGGGCAAGGGCACGACGTTCCGTATTTTCCTGCCGCGGCATATTGCGAGTGCGCACGAAGTGGCGGCGGAGCACGCTGCCGAGCCGCAGCCGCCGGCGCTTGCCGATGCGCTTGCAGCAGTCGATCAGGTTAAGCGAGCGGCCAACAGCGACCTTACAGGCGTAGGCACCATCCTCTTGGTCGAGGATGAAGAAGGCCTGCGTCAGCTCAATGCGCGCGGGCTTTCTTCGCGCGGCTACACCGTGCTCGAAGCCGGCAACGGTGTCGAGGCGATCGAAGTGCTGGAGAGGTCTGACGGGCAGGTCGATCTCGTCGTGTCCGACGTGGTCATGCCGGAAATGGATGGACCTACCTTGTTGCGGGAACTGCGCAGCCGCAATCCGGACCTGAAGATCATCTTCGTATCAGGCTATGCCGAGGACGCCTTCCAGAAGCATTTGCCGGCCGACGGCAAATACGCTTTCCTTGCCAAGCCCTTCACGCTCAAACAGCTCGTCAATGCGGTGAAAGAGACGATGGCGGCGTGATCGTTGCGCGAACGCGCTGGTTGCTCAGCCCGCTTTCCTGAATCACAGCCACCGCGCAAATTTCAATCAGATTTCTTGCCGAGCGGGTTGCCGCGCGTTACGGCTTGAGCCGCGATGTTAAACGGGAGAGTGCAATGGAAGAATTAAATGGCCGGATGATTGCGTGTCAGATTCTCGTGACAGGACTGATCGCGAGAGTTGCGAACGATTCCAAAGATCCGCTGCGTTTCCTCTCGGACTTTCGTGACGAAATTCATGCCGTTGTCGGGCAAATCAGGATTGCCGGGTCACTCGATACTGCGCGGGTTCGTCAGATTGCAGCGAGCACAGTCGATGAGCTGTTCTCGCTTATGAAGCCGCCGAGTATCGATTCCGATGAAGAGGCCTGAAACATCCAAGTCTTACGTTCTGAATTTTCACTGTCAGTCAAAAGAGCCGTGGCTGCGGCGAGCGTCTGACATATTTTTTTCACTGTGATTTATAGGTGACACTTGCGCGTACTGTTTTTCATTATTCAAATTCTAAAGCACGGATCGAAGTGCTTCATAAAGATAGTCCACATAATTACGTCGCAGGCTCAATGACTCGTGCCGTATTTTGGAATTCGTTTCAACTGAGCATTACAGTCGTTAATTAGAAGGAGTTTTATTGTAGCTCATATCCATGCTGGAATAATTGAAGTATGCAATGTCTGGTATACTCGGCGATTATTTGACTTCAAGGGCCTCCCCGGTAATGACACTCCTGAGATCAGTTAAATCCCTGTAGGGACTTAACTTTTTAGGGGTTCTAAAGTTGGGGTGGCAAATGAGTAGCGCGAAAACGCCGCGGTCGCTACGTTCATTGACTGCAAATAATTTAGTCGCTGAAGTTGTCCAAGGCAGCTCGACGCGGAAAGTAACAGTCGGTTGTCTGGTCGCTGTAGCTTCGATCACGGGGGCCAAAGCGCAAACGCCACTGGCGCCAGTGACGGTGGAAGCGCCGGTCACCCGCAAAAAGCCTGCGGCGACCAAAGCCGACTGCGGAACAACTTCGCGTTCGCGCCGCCTTACGCCGGGCGGCGCGGGAAAAGCAGGCAGCACAGGCCAAATTGGCGCAAGCGCAACCGAACAGTTTCGATCATCCGGACGATAGGGATCCTTATGCGGATCCTGCCGCTCCGTATAAGGCCGACCGGCTGGCATCGCCGAAATTCACCCAGCCGATCATCAATACGCCGAGGACGATTACGGTGCTGACCCAGCAGCTGCTCGAGGACAAGCAAGCCACGAGCTTGAAGGAAGTCGGCCGCACGACGGCTGGCGTCACGCTCGGCACCGGCGAGGGCGGCAATGCCTTCGGTGACCGGTTTTTCATTCGCGGCTTCGATGCGCGTAACGACGTCTTCGTCGACGGTATTCGCGATCCCGCGGTCAATATCCGCGAGAACTTCTTCACCGAACAGGTCGAAATACTGAAAGGTCCGTCAGCGACCATCGACGGCCGCGGCACGAGCGGCGGTGCGATCAATATCGTGACGAAGCAGGCCGGCGACAACAATTTCTATGATTCCGAAGCGACGCTCGCGAGCGACAATACCAAACGCGTCACGTTCGACGTCAATCAGGTCATCAATCCAACTCTTTCCGTTCGCATCGACGGTATGGCGCATGATGCCGACGTATCGGAGCGCAACTACACCACCGACAAGCGCGACGGTCTCGGAGCAGCGGTCAAATGGGCGCCGACCAATGACTTGAAAGTCACCGCGAATTTCCTGCACACCTATTTGTGGGGCCTTCCCGATTTCGGCGTGCCCTACAATAATCTCCTCGGCGCCCCGGTGACATCCTTGGGCGTGCCGCGGGATACTTACTATGGCTTTGTCAACCGCGACTTCACCGTAGCGCAACAGGACCTTGCCACCCAAAATATCGAATACCACCTGGGTGACGCTGTCACGCTGAACAACAAGGTGCGCGAAGAGCGGTCGGTTTTGAATTACATCGGAACAATTCCGGAGCAGGCGGTGGCTCCAAAGGGATGCGGTGGGGTGCCCGGCGCGTACAGTAATCTCTCTGGGCCGATATCCACCTGGACGACGTGTCTCAATCCGCAAAGCCGCAACCAGGTGACCGATGTTTTGGCGGACGAGTTTACGGCAACGACGAAGTTTTTCAGCGGTCCAGTCGAACATACGGTGGTGACCGGTGCCCTGATTTCGCGGGAAGAAGTAAATCTCAACTCGTTATACCGGCCTGACGTCGGAGGCTATTGGTGGTGGGTCGCCCAGTGGCTCAGTGCTTGCACCTATCCTTACGCCGCCAAATTTGGCTGTTTTCACCAGCACCCCGACACTGGGCAGCACGCCGACGGTCATTCCCGTCGACACCCAAAGTCTCTATGCGCTCGAAACGGCAAACTATCAAAACTACCTGATTTTCACTGCCGGCCTTCGTTTCGACCAGACCGACGTCAGTGCCACCAAAGAAGGGGTGCCCGCACCCAATACGGTTTCGGCATCATCGGGCACATGGAATTACAATCTCGGTCTCGTCTACAAGCCGATCCCGATCACCAGCCTGTACGCCGCTTATGGCACCGGTTCCGAGCCTGTCGGGTCTGAACTCGATGGAACTTCCGCCAACTATGGCGGCCTCAATCCGACGTTGGCGGTCAATCAGATTTTCGCCCCCGTCGAAAGTAAAGCCGCGGAAGTCGGCAATAAGTGGGAATTGTTTGACAAACATCTGTTGGTGACTGGCGCGCTGTTTCGCACTGACGTCAGTAACGCGCGCGAATCGGTTACCAACGCCGCAACGGGCATCGCAGCGATCACCGCCGGAGCGGCCTATCACGTTCAAGGTATCGATCTCGGCGTGACGGGGAATATCAATCCCCGGTGGAGCATCTATGGCGGCCTCGTGCTGATGAAGACAAGAGTCGACCAATCAATCGTGCCGACGAATGTTGGCTTGCCGCTCGCCTTCATCGCCAATCAGTCCTTCAACATGCTCACAAAATATAAGCTGACGGACGAAATCGAGGTTGGCGGACAGGCGACGTATCGCTCAAAAATGTACGGCGGCACTTGCTAGCAGCCAATGCCGGAACCGTGCTGCCCAGTTACTGGCGCTTTGACAGTTTCGTCACCGGCAAACTCGACAAGAACTGGAAGTGGAAGGTGTTCGCCAACAACATCTTTGACAAGCTCTACTACGACGCGTTTTATCAAAGTGGAACGCCGTTTGTTCTTGTTGCTCCGGGGCGTGTCGTCGGCATCGAACTCGCGGCTAAATACTAGAGTTATTCTAGTTCTAAAGAAGGAAGTGAATGCTCGTTTGTGTGCCGGATGTGTTGAGCAAGGCCGAGGTGGCGGAATTTCGCGGGGCAATGGACGCAGCCACGTGGGAGGACGGCCGCTCGACCGCCGGCGCGCAGTCCGCAATGGTCAAAAAGAACGAACAACTGCCGCCGAATGGCGAGTTATCGCGGAAATTGGGCGAGCGCATTATCAAGGCGCTCGCCGCCAGCCCGTTGTTCATTTCCGCGGCGATCCCCCGCCACATTTTTCCGCCATTGTTCAATCGTTACGGTATCGGTCAGCATTTCGGAGTTCATGTTGACAATGCGGTGCGCGGCGATCATCTGACCGGGATGCGCATCCGCACCGATTTGTCCGTGACACTCTTTCTCTCCGAACCCGACGAGTACGATGGTGGAGAGTTGGTGGTCGAAGACTATTACGGTTCACACGAGGTCAAGTTGCCAGCCGGTGATCTGGTGCTTTATCCCGCCACCAGCCTGCACACAGTGACCGGCATTACGCGTGGCGTCCGGCTGGCGTCTTTTTTCTGGTTGCAGAGCATGATCCGCGACACTCATGCGCGCAGTATGATCTTCGATCTCGATCACGCGATACAGGGTCTGGTCGAACGGCTCGGACGTAACGACGCCGAGGTCGTAAAGCTCACCGGCCTCTATCATAACCTTATCCGCTATTGGGCCGAGGTATGAAAAATTTTCTGCGAGCAGCTTGCGGCGCGGCCATCGTCCTCGCGATTTTACCGCAAGGAATGCCGGTGCGCGCGCAACAGCCCGGCGCTGCGGCCGATACGCAACAAACGCGCGTCCCGGTCCAGGTGCAGCCATCCAATGGCGCGGCTCCGATCGTTCAACCGCAAACCGTGCCGGTTTCTTCGGATGTCCCTGCCGCGCCTGAAAACACTGCGAAACTTGTGGCCGGGGCCAGCCATCTGCGCGAATTGTCGCCGTGGTCGATGTTTCTGTCCGCCGACATTCTGGTCAAGGCGGTGATCATCGGCCTGGTCTTCGCGTCGCTCGTGACGTGGACGATATTTTTTGCCAAGACCATTCAGCTCTCCCGCGCCCGAAAACAACTCAATCAGGCGCTGGTGCGGATCGCCGACACCCGCTCTCTGAGCGAAGCGCAGTTGGCGTTGGGGTCGACGACCAACGTGCTGTCCACGTTGCTGGCGGCGGCGACGCAGGAGGTGCGGCTATCGGCCGACAGCGGCGGCGAGAGCAGCATTAAGGAACGCGCGGCATCGCGTTTTTCCGAAATCCTGCGTATGGAAGCGCGTGCGGTACGCTACGGCATGGCTGCCGTCGCGACCATTGGAGCAACCGCGCCGTTCGTGGGCCTTTTCGGCACGGTGTGGGGAATCATGAACAGCTTCATCGGGATTTCGGTGGCGCAGACGACCAACCTTGCCGTCGTAGCGCCTGGAATCGCCGAGGCGCTGCTCGCGACTGCCGTCGGCCTCGGTGCCGCGATCCCCGCGGTTATTATCTACAACCATTTCTCCCGTGCGACGAAAAGCTATCTGGACCTCGTCGGTCGCGGCTCCGGTGCCATCGGGCGTCTACTCTCGCGCGATCTCGACCGTATCCACGGCCGAATGATCGCGCGCGCCGCGGAGTGAGCCATGGCCGCAGTGCTGGGCGATCTCGACGACGATGACGACGACTTCGAGGAAGCGCACGACATCAATGTGACGCCGTTCATCGACGTGATGCTCGTGCTTCTCATCATCTTCATGGTCGCGGCACCGCTTTCGACCGTGGATCTGCCCGTCGATCTGCCATCCTCGACCGCGATGCCGGAGAAGAAGCCGGATAAGCCGACCTACGTCACGATCCAATCCGATCTCGCCGTCGCAATAGGCGAGACACCGGTCAAACGCGTCGACCTCATACATTCACTGGATGCCATGTCGGACGGAGGCAAGGACCGCCGCATTTTCCTGCGCGCAGATCGCGGGGTGCCTTACGGCGAATTGATGGATGTGCTGGAGCGGCTGCGTATCGGCGGATATTATAAGATTGCACTGGTTGCGCTCGAGGGTGTCCCCGACGATTCGGCGCAAACCTCTCCGGCGAGCGTCAAGCCGTGATGAACAGCTCAATGGGCAATGACACCGCGCAGACGTCCGATCACGAGATACCGCGACATTTGAATCGAACCGTTTGGATTCTGGCCGCGTTCGGCGCGGTTGCGATCCACGCCGGTTGCGTCGCGCTGGCTCTCGGCGCCATGCAGCCCGACACAGACGACGACCTCGGCGCGCCGGCCATCGAGATCGGTGTCGAACTGATGTCGCCTAGGCTCGATCCGACCGATCTCCCGGTCGGGCCGGATACCGAGGCCTCGGCGCCGTCTCCCGCTGTCGTCGAGCAGAAACAGGTTGTCGAGCAAACTGACCTGCCGAAGGCGGTATCGACCGAGACCGACGATCCCGACAGGGTGGTCTCGCCGACCGACGCGAAGAAGCCCACCGATACCCCAAAAATGACGACGGTCGAGGCCGATCCTTCGGAGGCATCGGTGGCGACTGAGGCGACTGCCATGCCAACCGTGAATAACGCCCGGGAATCGCCACGCTCGGTTGCGCCGTCGCAAGGAACCGGGGCGAGCGCCGTACGTGAGCGGGTGACGTGGGAAAAGGAACTCGCGGCCCATCTCGACAAGTTCAAGCGTTATCCGGCCGATCGGGTCATGCAGAGCGCGCAAGTCGTGGTCAACTTCGTCCTCGATCGGATCGGGCACGTGCAGGCGATGCATATCGTCAAAGGGTCGGGCGATGCCTCGTTCGACGATGCGGCGCTCGCCATGTTGCAGCGCTCCGATCCGGTGCCGCCGCCGCCGCCGCTCGTTGCCGATGAGGGATTGTCCTTCACATTGCCGGTGATTTTCCACGTTAAGCCACAGAACTGATCGGCTGTCGGAGGTCACCCGGCCCCGCGTCGGAGAAAAAGCGCGTTTCACGGCGGCCAGCACTTATTAGAGTCATTCCAATAGGTGAGTGCTGTTTCCACCGCCGGGAAATTGTCGAACTCGCGGCCGCACGATACACTCGCGCATCGATGCCGGCACATCGTCGCGCATCTGTGCCATGCACGCGTAAAATCTCGACCAACGAGGTGACGCAAATGGAGGGAGGCTCATGACCGACTTGATATCCGTCAACACATTCTGGACCATTTGGCTGTTCGTTCACCTGATCCTTGCGGTCGGCCTCCTTGGCGCGTTGACCCATCAGGCGATGGCAGTGGCCCTGCCAGTCCGGCAACCGGCCGGCGGCATTGTCACGCGCTTTCGCGCAGTGCCTGCCGCCGGATATGCCACGGCAGTCTGCGTGTTGTGGATTCTCACGTATATCGTAGGCTCTTACATCTACACCAAGTACCGCATTGCCATCCGCATCCCGCTTGAGGCGGGACACTTCTACAAGACAGGCGGCTTTTTCGATTTCAAGGAGCACGTCGCGACCCTCGGCCTCGTGCTGCTGCCGGCCTATTGGTATTTCTGGAAAAACGCGCAGAACCCAGAATACGACAATGCACGCAAGGGCGTGACTCTGGTACTCGCCGCGATGTGCTGGTTCCTCTTCATCGTCGGCCACGTCCTCAACAACACGAGAGGATTCGGATCATGAGCACGACCGCAACATCCGCTTCGAGAACGCAAACGCCGTCGTCATTGGCGGCGTCGGCCAAATTCAAGACCTTCGCTACGATATTCTCTATAACCGGCCCGGTTGTTTACTGTGCGGTCCAGTACTTCAACTACCCACTGTTCACCTTTCATCCGGCGACGGATCGCATTGTGTGGGGATATGAGGCGGCAAGGAGCGGCGAGGGACCGAACATGCTGTGGTACGGCTGGTCCGCGACCACCATTCTCATCGCGGCTGCACTGGGGATCATTGCCATGATGCTTCCCGAGCGCGTCACCAGCAAAATCCCGCTATCGCTGGTCTGGATATTTCCGGTCCTGTCGATTCCTTACGTGATCTATTCGCTGATGCCGTGGTGGACGCTCGCCGCCAGCCACTGAGACTCGTGCATGGCGTTGTCCAAACTCGACGTGGCCATTGTGGCAGTCATTGCCGTGGGCATGCTGTGGATCGAGCATGGGCATCGCATCGTTGTCGCTACACCCGCGGCTGCCGAGGCCGCACGGCCAGCGGCTTCTGTATGTCCGGATACCGACAACGTCCCATTCAGCGCCGATTGCATCAAGTATATCGACGGTGACCTCCCGCCGGATATCCACACGATGAAGGCGCCTTTGAGCGCGCCCGCGGGGCCTGCCGTTGCTCATGATCGCGTCGAACTGGATGCTCCGGCTTGTCCGCCGAGCAACGAGAATGCGCCATACAGTGCGGCCTGCATCCGATTCATGTCGGGTTGGTTTTGGCAGGCCGATGTAACTGAGGGTGCGCCTAACTAGCGGGTGCGGCGGCGCGAAACGGCCCACTCTTCTCACTTGCTCACCGACACGATAAGTTGCACCACGCGTCAGCGCTGACGGTTCCAGCGCAGCGCCGAAGTACGGCTCATCTGGGAAGAGACCGCATGACGCTCGATCGTGTGTGCCTTCGCGTCGCTCTGCTTCTTGCGTTTACTCTTGCCGTTTCAGGTTCGTCGCGGGCCGGTGGCGTCGGCTTCACCGACGACGAGATCAACGAGGACGACGGCCCGTCCTATTTTGGCTTCGTGCGCGAGGTCGACGGCCCCGGCATATCCGATGCGAAAGTGACGGCGACGCTCAAGGACCGCGGCGCACTGGTCACCCGTACCGACATCATGGGCGTTTACAAGATTCCGGGCTTCGGCAAGGACGTCGATCCGAAAGACATCTCCATCAGTTGCGCCAAGGACGGTTACAAGGAAGCAAGTGTCGAGCGCCGTCCGAGCAGCGATCCCAAAGAACCGGTGGAAATCGAGTGTTATCTTCAGAAGCGGTGACTGTCAGCACGCTGCGCCGTTATTTCCGTGTGCCTGGCCAACTGTGGCCTGGCGCGGTTGGCGCCTTTGTCATTGGCTGCCTCTGGGCGGCACCGGCATCGACCCAGACATTGGCGGGTTCGGTCAGTTCCTCCGACGAGGGCGCGATGGAGGGTGTGTTGGTCAGCGCCCAACAGGCCGGCTCTCCCATCACCGTCACCGTCCTGAGCGACGAGCATGGCCGGTTCCATTTCCCCGATGGGCGACTCTCGCCGGGGCACTACACGCTGCGCATCCGTGCTGTTGGATACGATCTCGACGGCCCGCAATCGGTGGATTTTAACCCAGCCTCGGCCGACGTCGCCATCAGGCTGCGGCGAACGGTCGATCTCGCCGCGCAACTGACCAATACCGAATGGTTCATGAGCATGCCGGGCACGCCCGAGCAGAAGCGGCCGCTGATCGAGTGCATGAGCTGCCACACGTTCGAGCGCATTGTCCGTTCGACCTATAATGCCGAGACCTTCGTCCCCGTGCTCAAGCGCATGGCGCAATACGCCAACAACACGACGCAAGCGCGCGTGCAATCTCGTCTCGCCGAACGCGAGGTGCGCGACGATTTGGTGCGCAAGCTCGCCGCTTATCTCGCGACGGTGAACCTGAGCGGTGGTCCGGTGTGGCCTTACGAATTGCAAACGCTGCCGCGGCCCAAAGGCCGGGCCACTCACGTCGTCATCACCGAATATCAATTGCCGCGGAAAACCATCGCGCCTCATGACGTGCGCACCGACGCACAGGGCAATGTCTGGTATTCGAATTTTGTCGAGAACTTTCTCGGCGAACTCGATCCGAAGACCGGAGAGAACCGCGACTATCCCATCCCTGTGCTTAAGCCCGGTTCGCCCACGGGCACGCTCGACCTCGAAGCCGACGCCGACGGCAATTTGTGGCTAGCGATGATGTTCCAGACGGGGCTTGCCAAGTTCGATATGGCGACAAAAACCTTTCAAATTTTTCCAGTGCAAGCCGCGCTCAACGACGATGCCGACACAGCAGTCGATGGTGATGCCGCGCTCCTGGCGGGTCGACGGCAAGGTTTGGAGCAACGACGTCGCCAGGCAGTCGATCATGCGGCTCGATCTGAAAACCGGACAATACGAGCTGATTGATCCGTTCAAGTTTCTGGCAGGTCATCAGCACGCGCCTTACGGCATGGCCGCCGACACGCAAAACAATCTCTATTTCATGGATTTCGGCGACGAGAATATCGGCCGCGTCGATGCCAAAACCGGTGAAGCAACGATCTATCCGACGCCAACGCCGAAATCCCGTCCGCGTCGCACCATGCTCGATGAGCGGGGCCGGCTCTGGTTCACCGAATTTGCCGCCAACAAGATTGGAATGTTCGACACCGGTACCGAATCGTACAAGGAATGGAGCGTGCCGACGCCGCACACCTACCCCTACGACGTCTTTATGGACAAGAACGGCCAGTTGTGGAGCGGCGGTATGGCAAGCGACCGTGTGCTGCGTCTCGACCCGCAAACCGGCGCCGCGGTCGAATATCTACTGCCGCGTCCGACCAATATCCGGCGTGTTTTCGTCGATAATTCGACCGCGCCAGTGACGTTCTGGGCCGGCAACAATCACGGCGCCGAAATTTTGCGGCTTGAACCACTCGATTAGGCACCCTGTCATAATAGTTTTGCAGAGCTGCCTTGTTCTCGGCGAATGAATTCATTCAGGAGATGCGAAGCGGTGCGCCCTCGCTGCGACACGAACGCATGCGACGCTTTGCGACAGGTCGGAAAGGACCGCTATCACGTACTTGTTGAGACGCATGCAGGTCGATGCGCGTTTCGGAGCGACGGCTGTGAATGGGGCGCTAGATTCGAGATCGCAAATATGGGGATTGCGGCAACTCGCCGTTTTCGCGGTGCTGGCCGCCGCGCTTGTGATTTGGAGTGGCGAAGTTGACGCACGATTGAAGGGCGCGAGCAGCTTCGTGAGGAGCTCGTGGCCAAGTTTTGTGTTGCCGGGTCCACCCGTATCTTCCTACCTGGTTGTCGCGTCGCTCGATCGCCCGGCCCCTGGCACGCAGAGCGGCACGCTCGGTGAACTGTTCAACCGGCCGGGCCTGCTCGGCGGTTTTGCCGCCGGATTTCTCGGCGCGGGATTACTCGGTCTGTTTTTCGGCCGCGGCCTGTTAGGCGAACTCGGCAGTGCAGCGTCCGTGCTCGGCCTGATTTTCCAGCTTGCGCTGGTTCTGACGCTCTGCCGGTTGATCTGGATGCGGTGGAGCGGCCGTAACCAGCGGGCATTCACCGGACTGTCGCCCCGCCAGCTCGCCGATCCCTATTTGCGTTCGCGCCATGAATTGCCGCCCGGCAACGTCTTTACGGCCAGCGGCGACAGCACGGACGTTGGCAGCGATGCTGCCGCCTCCGTCGTCGACGAGTCAGTAAAGCAATAATAGTCCGCCGCCTGCCGCCGGTTCTATTGCGGTTTTGGCTCGTCGTGGCACGACCCCGGCGTGTTCTTCGAGATGCTTTTCTCCCACGGCGTCGGAAAATCGCACTTGCTGCAGGCTCCGAGCATCAGGCCGACGCCCAGCAACATGAATAGCCGCAATGCAATACTGCTGAAGCGTTTTGCCACGATCCTTCCCACCGCACCCCGCATCTTACCGCGCCAACCTTCGGCTTGCGATCCTGCTATGCCGGCCCGAATGCGGCGATACCAAGAGTATCGCGGCAAAATTTCTACTATCTTACCGGATAGCGGCTTGTTCCGGCCAGACAGGCAGGGAGGCGCCCAACACGATGGGAGGCAAACATGGATATTCACCCCTGCGGCTCAAGGCCGTCACGTCGGGGACCCGCCGACTCGTTCACCGGTGTCGTCTGGCAAGATCCGATTATTGAGGCCCCGGCCCCGGCACGGGTGCGCTCGGGCATGGTGCGTTTCGAACCGGGCGCGCGCACGCACTGGCATACCCATCCGTTGGGCCAGACGCTCGCCGTCATTTCGGGTTTCGGCCGGGTCCAGGTTTGGGCCGGCAAGATGCGCGAAATTCGCCCCGGCGATGTGGTCTGGATTCCGCCTGGCGAGAAGCATTGGCACGGCGCCGGTCCGAACACCGTCATGGTCCACGTCGCCATGCAGGAAGCGCTCGACGGTAAGCACGTTGAGTGGATGGAGCCGGTCACCGACGAGCAATACAAAGCCGCGGGATAGGCCGAGCCATGCGCTACGAGCTTTATTACTGGCCTAGCATTCAAGGCCGCGGCGAGTTCGTCCGGCTCGCGCTCGAAGAGGCCGGCGCCGATTATGTCGATATCGCGCGGCGGCCGGGCAAGCGCGGCGTGCCGGCGGTGATGAAGGTTTTGGAGGACAAGCGGAGCGCGCGTCCGCCGTACGCGCCGCCGTTCCTTAGGGCCGGCAATCTTGTCATCGCGCAGACCGCCAACATACTGCTTTACCTTGGTCCGCATCTGCATCTGGCGCCGCGTGACGAGGCGGGAAAACTGTGGGCGCATCAATTGCAGCTCACCATCGCCGACCTCGTCGTACATATCCACGACACCCATCATCCGGTCTCCGGCTGGCTCTATTACGAGGAACAAAAGCCGGCCGCGAAACGCCGCACCCAGGATTTCTGGCGTTATCGCGTGCCGAAGTTTCTGGGCTATTTCGAGCGCGTGCTGAAAAACAACGACGGTGCATACATGGTCGGCCGCCGGCTGAGCTATGTTGATTTATCGCTGTTCGAAATAGTCGAAGGCCTGCGCTACGCTTTCCCCAAGAGGATGAAACGTTTTGAGAAGAAGGTGCCGGGTCTTATCGCGCTGCACGACCGTGTGGCAAAGCGCCCACGCATCAAAGCATATCTCGCCTCGAAGCGGCGCATTCCCTTCAGCCAATGGGGCATCTATCGTTACTTCAAGGAACTCGATCAATGAACGGATGCCAGGCTGGGAGAATATGGATGCAACGCCTTAAAGCATTGTCGGGTATTGCGTTTAGTCTTTTCGCGCTTGCTGTTGCCTTACAGTGCGGCGCCGCGGCGGCGCAGCAGGCCTATCCGACGCGGGCGGTGCGGTTCATCCTGCCGTTTAATCCCGCGAGCGCCGCCGATATTACCGCGCGAATGTTCGCGGACCGGCTGTCGGCGCGCTGGGGCAAGCCGGTGATCGTGGAAAATCGGCCGGGCGGTGACGGCATCGTTTCGCTTCAGGCGTTTATCAGCGCCAACGACGACCACACACTCTGGTTCGGACCTGCCGGCACGTTCACGGTGCTTCCCTATGCGCACGATGCTTTGCCGTTCGACCCGGCGCACGACCTGGTGCCGATCGTGAGCGTTTCGGACGTCGTGCTCGCGATTTCCGTGCCGGCATCGATGAACATCAACTCCATCGATCAACTCGTGGCGCTGGCCAAGGCGCAGCCGGGAAAGCTCAACGCCGCCGCCGCCACCGGCATCTCGGATTTTTTGCTGTTCGGTTGGATCAAGGACATGGATTTGCAGATCGTGAAGGTGCCATATCGCGACATCATGCAGGCCCCGAACGATCTCGCCGAGGAGCGCATCCAGGTCCTCTCGACTTCTTTGGCGGTGGTGCAGCCGCTGATGCAGGCTGGCAAGATCAAGATTCTGGCCGTCACCAGCAAGCAGCGTGCCCCTACAGCCAAGGACGTTCCGACCGCTGCCGAGGTTGGCTATCCGGCACTGACATTTGAAAGCATCGGCGGCGTGTTCGGCCCTCCCAGCATGGCGGAGAAGGAGCGCGAAAGCCTGGCCGCCGATATTCGCGCCGTCTCTACCGATGCGGCGGTCGCTGAGCGCATCGCCTCGATCGGCACGATCATGGACATTCAGGGACCGACCGAATTTGCTGCCAGCGTCCAGGCGCAACGCGACCGGCTCGCCGGCATTGCCAAGGTCCTCGGGCTGACGGCGGCGAAATGAGCAGTGCGGCTGACGACGCCACCGACGTCCTGAAAGAAACTAACTTTGACTTCCTCGGGCCAAAGACGAGCGGCAAGGTCCGTGACATCTATGACCGCGGCGACAAACTCGTCCTGATCACGACAGATCGCCATTCATCTTTCGACCGGATCATCGCGCACATTCCATGGAAAGGGCAGGTGCTCAACCAGGTGAGCGCGCGCTGGTTTGAAATGACCAAGGACATTGTGCCGAACCACATGCTGGCGCTGCCGGATCCGAATGTGACCATCGCGCGGAAGTGTAAGCCGGTGCCGATCGAAGCGGTCGTGCGCGGTTACCTGACCGGGGTCACCGATACTGCGATCTGGACGCGTTATAGCAAGGGTCAGCGGGACTTCGGCGGCACCGTTCTGCCGGCGGGCATGAAGAAAAATCAAAAGCTGCCGCAACCGCTGTTCGATCCAACGACGAAAGAGGCCTTGCACGACCGCACGCTGACGCCCGAACAGATGATCGCAGAAGGCTTCGTCACTCGGGGCCTGTTGGAGCGTATAAAGCACACGGCGCTGGCGCTTTTTCGCCGCGGCCAGGAAATCGCCGCGCGCCGAGGTCTTCTGCTTGTCGATACCAAATATGAATTCGGCACCGACGCAAACGGCGGCCTTGTGCTGATCGATGAAATTCACACGCCGGATTCGTCGCGCTTTTGGCAGCTTGGTTCCTACGATGCCCGCTTTGCGACCAGCGAAGAGCCGCAATATTTCGACAAGGAATTCCTGCGATTGTGGTTCATCAAAAATTCCGACCCCTATGCCGACGCGAAATTGCCGGATGCGCCTGCCGATCTGGTGCAAGAGCTGTCACGCCGTTACATCCAGATGTACGAGCAGATCACCGGCGAGAAATTCCAGTACGGCGCGACGCCGGTTTTGCCGCGCATCGAACGCAACCTGAAATCCTTCGACGTCTGAGAGCTATTGCGGCCAGGCCGGCGGGTGCGTGCCGAGCGGCATGCTGGGCCTTTCCCAGCGTGCGGGAGTTCTCGGACATGTCCGCCGCGTGGCGCACGGCCGTCAATTGACCGAAACCCGATGCGCTGTCTTCGAGGCGGTCGCGCACATCGTTGAATTTGGGGTCGGCACAGCGCTCGCCTTCGACACGGCCGAGCCGCCGAAACCAATGGCCGGTCTGCGCCAGCGAGCACCGCACATGCCACGATCCACCGCGCTCGGCGCGGCGCGCCAGTGCCGCCATCGTCGCGAAGGCCAGTAAGTAACCCGTCGCATGATCGAGTTCCTGACAGGGCAGCGCCCGCGGATCGCTTTGGCCGAATGCTTCGGCTTCGGCGGCATTGAGACCGCTCGCGGTTTGCACGAGCGAGTTGAAGCCGCGTCGCATTGCCCACGGACCCTCGTGACCGTAAGCGCACAAGGAGACATAAATGATGCCCGGGCGCAGCCGCGCGACGTCCTGCGGTCCGAAGCCGTGGGCGGCGATGGCGCCAGGCCGGTAGCCTTGGACGAATATGTCAGCGTCCTTGACCAGCCGGGCGAGTGTTTCGCGTGCCGTCTGGTCGCGCAGATCGAGCGAGGCCGACAGCTTGCCGCGGCCGGAATCCATGACATGCGGGAGAATGAACGGCAGATGCGGCGCTGTGATCAACAATACATCGGCGCCATGAGCGGCGAGCGTGCGGCCACATACCGGTCCGGCAATGACGCGCGTGAGGTCAAGCACTTTGATGCCGCTCAGCGGCCGCGCGGCCGGGGTAACGGCTGCGCCGCCGCGTCGCCGGTTTGTTCGATCGTAAATAGCGGCAACCCGGCTATGGCGCTGCCCTGGGGATGGCGGTCCCATTCGGCAAAAGTCCGGCAGGCGGTGACGACAAGGCCGGCCTCGGCCGCAGCCGTCTCCAGGTCTTCAGCCTTCCAGCCGTTCAGCGTCTCCTGCACCGCCGCCGGATCGTGCGCGCATTTGAGCAGCGCCAGCAGGCCGTCGCGATGATGCGGCAGATTGGTGTGCAACCGCACCCAGCGGCCGTCGCCGCAGCGAAACAGCCGGGCGATGGGGTCGTGATATTCCTTATACGGCTTGCCGTCGACGCGCAGATAACGCTCACTGCGAAACTCGATTGCGGCATCTCGCATATCCACACTGATGTGCTGATGCTTACCGGTGCGCATCCGCCAGATTTCCGCGGCCCCCAGTGCCGCAGCCGCAATTGTGGCCTGCGCCGCCGTGCCGACCGCAAATGAGGAAGGCAGTACCGGCTCGTGGCCGGTGAGACTGACGTTGCTCAATGCCGCGTCGTCAAAGCCGCCGGCCCGTGTTAGAGCGGCTAACACCGCCATAGATTGAGGAGCGGTCATCCCGGCCAGTCATTCCATCTTGATGTCTGCATCTTTGATGATCTGTCCGTAATTGGCGTAGTCCTTGCGCAGAATGGCGGCATAATCGGCGCCACATTCGCCGCCAGGAAGGAAACCATAATTCGCGTATTTCGCCTTTATCTCAGGACTGCGCAACGCGGAGCTGAAGATTTCAGTGAGCTTGGCGATGGTCTCTTTCGGCGTATTCGCGGGAGCGACCACTCCGCCGAAGAACTCCTCCTGGACGTTGTACCCCAGTTCGGTGACGGTTGGGACGTTTGGCAGTTGTGCGACACGCTTCCTCGCCGTCGTGGCGAGCGCGCGTAACTTGCCGCTCTGCACTTGTCCCTGCAGGGTTGAAAGATCGGCCAGCGCAGCGGTCACCTGGTTGCCAAGGAGCGCCTGGATCGCAGGCGTATAGCCGGTAAACGGAACGAAAGTGATATTCGCCTTGGCGGCATGTTTGAGCATTTCGAACGCCATTTGCGACGAGGTTGCCGGGCCGATGGTGGCGAGCGTCAGCACGCCCGGCCGGGCGTGCGCTGCGTCGATGAGGTCGGCAAGCGTGTGATACGGCGAGTTGCTGTTGACGACGATCAGGGGTGGAAAGGCCGCCAGCTCGCATATCGGTACAAGGTCGGTGAACGGATCGTATTTCAGCTTTCGGGTCAGCGGCAGTACGACAAACGAGTTTGAGATAATTCCGAGTGTGTTGCCGTCCGGCGCTGAGCGGGCTACGTATTCGGTGCCAATTTCCGTGCCGGCTCCCGGATGACTCTCGATCACAAAGGTCGGACCACCGGTCGCACCAATCTGCTCGGCTATGACACGTGCCATCACATCGGCCGGACCACCGGGCGGGAATGGCAAGATCAGCCGGATATTTGCTGAAGTTTGCGACCAGGCGCTTGCGCTGGCCAATGCAAAAAAAATCGCGGCGAGAAGTGCTGTGGCGAAGCGGCTTCGACATTCCCATTGCATGTGGTTGCTCCCGGGAGTCAACGATGCTGAGGTAGTCGCCTTAAATCCTACACTGGCCGCTGGCCCCTGGGAATTGCGCCGTGACCCGCGCGTGGCAGATCGCCGCGCCCGTCGCGGCGGCTGCCGGTAGCGGTTTCGCCGGCATCGCAATGGCGTAATATTGCTGATTGCCGTGTTTCGTACGCGGTACGGGAGAGGGTTATCATGCGCATGCTCCGGTTCTTACTGACGACTGTTGTCGCGATCGTGTCAGCCGCGCCATTCGCCACGAGCGCCGTGGCCGATCAGAACAAAGTCACGATCGGCAAAGTCATCGGGGGCGACGGGTTCCACGTGCCGACTTATGTCGCGCTGGATCAAGGTTTCTTCAAAGCCGAGGGCCTGGATGCGAGCCTGCTCGAGTTGGACCCGCGATCGCAGGTGACCGGCGTGCTGTCCGGCAATCTCGATTGCGCCCCGATTCCTTCAGGTGGCGCCCAAGCCGCACTGAGCGGCGCGAAGATTATGTATATCGTGGGCGAGTCGCTTAAATCGCAATGGACTATCACCACGCGGCAGGAGATCAACAAGCCGGAGGATCTCAAAGGCAAGACACTTGGCTATGGCCGCGCCGGTGGCGCCGACTACGATGAAGCGCAAGCGGTGTTGCACCGTTTCTTCCACATGGATGTCGGCAAGGATTACAAGGTCATCTCGTTCCAGGGCGAGCCCGAGCGTATCGCCGCGATGGTCAATAACGATATCCAGGGCGCGTCGATGTCTATCCCTCACGCCGCGGTCGCCGAGCAAGCCGGCCTGAAAGTGCTGCTACGCACCGGCGATTATATTCCGCGCGCCGGGGGCACGATCTGGTGCTCGGCGGACTTCGTCCAGAAAAATCCCGAGACCGTCAAGAAGATCATACGCGCCATCGCCAAGGCAGTGATGTATTTCCGTGACAACAAGGAAGGCTCGGTCGCGGTGTTGCGGCATCATGTCGGCAGCATCCAAAACGACGAACAAGCAGGGCTGATCTGGGACCAGCTGCACAACACGTACGGCGCCGAAGTGCCGCCAGATTTGTTCCGCGAAATCTTCGAATCGCGGCGGCAGACCATGATCGCGGCGCGGCAGTGGCCGGAAGACAAGCCGCTGCCCGATCCGGAAGGGTTTCTCGCCCGCAACCTGCTCGACCCGACCCTCAAGGACATGGGCTACGTGCCGACCAACGTCGAGGCGCCGTCGAAATCGAACTGACGTCAATCGGCGTTGAGATGTCGAGGCCGCCAGCGAGTCATGCGGTCCTCGAGCAGCTTTACCAGGCCGGTCATCACTAATGACAGTGCGGCGAACACGATCAGGCCGGCGAAAACGATATTGACCTTGAACTCGCTCGCGGCGCGTACCATGACCACGCCGAGGCCGTCCTGTGAGCCGAAGAATTCGGAGACGACGACACCGAGCACGGCGCGGCCGATCGCGAGCCGCAAGCCCACGACGATGAACGGCAGCGCATTCGGCACCACGACGAGCCGCGCGATGTCCCACTCGTTGGCGCCGAATGAGCGCACCACATTGACCAGGAGACGATCCGAGTTGCGCACGCCCTCGTAGGTGTTGATCAACAGCGGAAACACCGCGCCGAGGAAGACCACGGCGACCTTCGACCACATGCCAATGCCGAACCACAGCATCAAGAGCGGCAGGAAAACAAGCCGCGGCGTCGCGTTGAATGCGGTGATGAACGGATCGAGCATGGCGTCAAGCGTCACTGAACGGCCGAGCAGGACGCCGAGCGGCAGGCCGACGATGATCGCAAGGGTGAGCCCGATGGCGAATGCGGAAGCGCTGACACCAAGCGGCGCCCAGATCATGCCAGTCGCGAACATGTCCCAGAGCGTGCCGGCGACCTGGCTTGGCACCGCGAAGAACAGCTTGGTGCCGGCCTTCATCGGTACCAGGTCGGGCAGGAACTGCCAGACCAGCAGCAGCGCAATAATCGTTGCGGTGCCGAGCACCGTCGGCTCGAAGCGGCGCCACAAGCCGTTTCGCGGTGCGCCGGCGTCGGCAGCAGAGGTGGCGGCGAGTTGTACGTTGGCGGCTTGGATTTCGGCCATGGCCTAATGTCCCGTCCGCCACGGGAAGGCGGTTCGCTCGGCAAAGCGGATGCCCTCCGTCAAAGCCACCGCGATCGTCATCACCGTAAGAATGCAGGCGAACATGCGGTCCGTGGCGAAGATGTCGCCGAACCGCGAAATCGCATAGCCGATCCCTTCGGACGCCGCGAAAAATTCACCGACCAGTACGCCAATCAAGGCGCGGCCGACCGCAATGCGGGACGCGGCGACGATATAGGGCAGCACGCTCGGAAAAATGATCTTGCGATAGAGATCCCACTCGCCACCGCCGAGTGAACGCACCACGTTGATGAGGAGCGGATCGACGGCACGAACTCCGGCGGCCGCATTGAAGACGAAAGGGAACACCGAAAGGAAAAAGATGATGACCGCTTTGCCACCGACACCGACGCCGAAGAAGATCACGACCAGCGGCGCGAGCGCGACCAGCGGGCTTGCATAGAATACAGTCATCAACGGATCGAGCGCCTCGCCGACGCGCTTGCGCCATCCCATGACGATGCCGAGCGGCACACCGACCACGACGGCGGCGGCGAAGCCGTAGCAGAACGGCACGGCGCTCACCGCGAGATCGTGGAGCAGATCGCCGCTCTCGATCAGGTCGACGAAACCTTCGGCAATGGCGCTCGGCTTGCTGATAAAAAGCGGATTATACGGAACGACAAGAAAGATCGCTTGCCAGAAGACGAAGAATAACGCGACGGCGAGCCCGCCGAGCAACACCTTGCGGTAGCGCGTGACAAAATTCATGCTCGGTGCGGCACTCTCTACCATCGATCAGACCGTAATCTCGTCCTTGAGCGTATTCCAGATTTCAAGTTTCAGCTCGTTGAACTCGGGCGTCACCCGCATCTCGTACTCGCGCGGACGCGGCAGATCGATGGTGAAGAGCCTTTTGGCGCGGCCCGGCCGTTTGCTCATGACCATGACGCGGTCGGACAGATAAATTGCCTCGTCGATCTGATGCGTTACGAACAGCACGGTTTTGCGCGCCTCGCGCCAGACGCGGAGCAATTCGGCCTGCATCAGATCGCGGGTCTGGGCGTCGAGCGCGGCGAATGGCTCATCCATGAGCAGGACCTCGGGATCCGTCGCCAGCGCCCGCGCTAGACCGACGCGCTGCTTCATGCCGCCGGACAATTCGTGCGGATAATGGCTCTCAAAGCCGGAGAGGCCGACGAGATCGATGAGCCGGCTGGAGACGGCGTGGCGTTTTTGGGCCGGCACCTTCTTCAATTCGAGGCCGAGTTCGATGTTGTTCTGCGTCGTCCGCCAAGGCAGCAGCCCGAACTCCTGGAACACCATGGCGCGATCGGTGCCGGGTCCGGTGATGCGCCGGCCGTGGATCGAAATATCGCCAAAGTCCGGCTCGATCAGGCCCAACAGGACGTTGAGGAACGTGCTCTTGCCGCACCCCGACGGGCCGACAATCGACAGGAATTCACCTTCCTGGATGTCGATGTCGAAGTTTTGCAGCGCCCGCACCGGACCGCGGTTCGGCGGCCGGAATGTCAGGTTGACGTTGCGACCCTCGATATATGCCGTCATGGGTTCCGATACGCCGAAGTACGCACCCCGTGGATGGAGACGCCGATGATTGCCCAAGCCATCATCGCCTGCACCGAGGTTGATTGCCGCAGAACCGCCGGACTTGACCCGCCGCGCGGGGGCCTCGCACACTGGGTGAATCTTTGGCCACCATCTGTGCCCGCCCGTGGAGTTGTTCGCCTATGAGAGACGTTCTTGGCTGGAGGCGCAAGTTCGGTGTGATCGGGCCTTCGACCAATACCGTAGTCCAGCCCGATTTCGAGATGATGCGGCCGGCCGGCGTCACCAATCACTACAGCCGGATTTTTACCCCGAACGCCAAAGCCGTCAGCAACGAGTCCTTCATGGCGGGCATCAACGTCATCGGCGGCAACGTGCTCGACGCCGTGCGCAGCGTCATGACCTGCGAGCCGGACTACTTGGTCATGGGCATGTCGTCGGTGACGTTTAACGGCGGCTCTAAGGGAGCGGACGCGTTCGTCGCCCAGGTCGAACAGGAAGCCGGCGTGCACATCAGCGTCGGGTCGCATTCCTCGACCGCCGCGCTCAAAGCCTTTGGCGGCGTCGAGCGCATCGCCTTCCTGTCGCCCTACTATCCGGTCGCCAATGCCGAGGTCAGGCGTTATTTCACCGAGTCCGGTTTCGAGGTCGTTCGCGACATGTGTCTTGAGTGCAAGAGTTGGACTGGCATTGCAGAAGTCCCGCCCGAAGTGCTTCGCGAAAGGCTGATCGAACTCAACGGCAGCGGCCAGCGATACCGATGCGCTCATTCAGGTCGGCACCAATCTCAGCATGGTCCGGCTCGCCGCCGCGGCGGAGATGTGGCTTGGCAAACCAGTGATCGCCATCAACACAGCGACCTATTGGCACGCGCTGCGGGCAAACGGGATTGCCGACAAGATTTTTGGCCTGGGCCGACTGCTTGAGGACTTCTGAGCACACACGGGTTTTTGAGAAAATTGACACAGTTCGGCCACTGGCCTGCAATCTGATGCCCGGCAATGTGACGGCACTTGCAGGAATTTTGCGATCTTTAGCATCGAATTTGAGTGGAGGCGGATATGGGTTTGATGGATGTTCTCAACGGTATGCAAAACGGACCGCGCGGTGCGCACGGTTCAAGTGGTAGCGGTAGCACCGGGGGCGGCATGTCGCCGGTCACCATGGCGGTGCTGGGCTTGCTCGCCTACAAGGCGCTGAAGAGCTTCACCAGTCAGCCGAATACGAGCGCGGCAGCCCCCGGATCGGGCAGCGCCGTGCCGTCCGGCCAAGAGGCCAATCCCGCTGGCGGACTCGGCGGTCTGCTCAAAGGCGGCCTGGGTGGGTTGCTGGCGGGAGGCGCCGCGGGAAGCGTATTGAGCGGCGGATTGAACGATCTGCTCAAGCAATTCCAGCAAGCCGGCCAAGGCAGCGCGGTCAACTCCTGGGTTGGCAGCGGACCTAACAATCCTGTCACGCCTGACATCTTGTCTAAGGTGCTCGATTCCGATCAGGTCAAGACTTTGATGGCCCATTCGGGACTGACCAAAGACGAAGTGATGTCGGCGTTGAGTCAGCATTTGCCGCAGCTCGTCAATGAATTGACGCCGAACGGGCGAGTGCCGACCGAACAGGAAGCAGCGCGCCTCGTTCAGTAGGACGAGACGGCGCTCAGCGCTTCACGCGCACGCCCTTGCGCTCAAGCCGCGGCAGCACCTCGTCGCAGAAATACGGCACTTCGTCGAGAAAGTTGACGAAGGACAGGCCGATGCCATGCATGCCGGCCTGGCTGATGGTGGCGAGTTCATCAGCGACCTTGTCCGGAGTTCCGCAATAAGGGTAGCCGCCGACGGCCGTTGCCGCGAAGTAGCGGCGTTTTTCCTGGTATTCCTTCGCTCCCATGGTCTGCGGCGTCATGCTCTTGTTCGCCAGCATGCCGTCGATGGCGCCCCAGTCGGCGTTGTCGATGTTGACGTGCTGATAATAGTCATCGGCTTCCTTCTGCGTCGGGCGGCAGATCACTTGTCCGACCGTGAAAAGCTCGATGTCGCGTCCGAGAGCTTTGGCAGCAGTCTTGACCTCGGCGACCTTGGTCGCGTTTCCCGCAAGCGACTGCCGCGTTCCGGCGCTTGCCACGAAGAAAGCGTCGCAATTGCGCAGCGCGAAGGCCTGGCCAACCTCGGACGAGCCCGCGTTCATCATCAGCGGCCGCGTTCCGCCATAGGGTTTGGGAAATGCGCGCGCCGCCTTGATATCGAAGAATTTGGCGTTGAAGTCGAAAGTGTCGTCGCGTTCCCAGGCTTGCTTGACGATGTCGACCCACTCCTGCGCGTAGTCGTAGCGCATGTCATGCTGGCGCTGCTGCACGCCGAACATGTCGAACTCGCCTTCGTTCCAGCCGACCACAATGTTGACGCCGACCCGGCCCTGGCCGATGTGATCGGCAGTGACGAATTCCTTGGCCGCGATCAGCGGATGAAACAGCGGCGCGTGCACGGTGCCGAACACCGTCATGCGCTTGGTCGCGCACAACAGGCCGACCGCCCAGGTGATGGTCTCGAGTGTGGCGCCGTGAAAGTCGGTAGTGCCGCCGTAGCCCTTCCAGCGCGCGATCGGCAGCATGAAGTCGAGGCCGGCTTCATCGCCGAGCTTCGCCAGCGCCAGGCAATCCTCCCAGCTCGCCGACCAGCGCTCCGGCACCGTGGTGGCGGAGCGGCCGGACGAGCAGTTGGCGCCGAAAAGGCCGATCTTGAGCGCATTGCCATTATACATGGCAACGCGGTCGTTCATGGATGCGGTGCGGGCCAGCACGGCTTTCTCCCAGGACTATCTTTCCGCTATTACACCACGCTTCCGCGTCGTGAGCACCTACTGCGCCGCATTGATCCTGCGCACCAGATCGAGAGCTGCCGGCGGTGACTGGTAAAGCCGCTCGATCAGGGATTGCATCGCGGTGCCGCCGACAGGGTCAATGTCGAGATTCTCGCGCGCGGCTTCGCTGACGAGATCGGGATCGGCCATCATGGCGTCAAAGGCGGTTCGCAACGCGTTGATGCGTTCGGCGGATAATCCCGGCGGCGCCATTAACGGCCAGGCGAGGACCGAATCTGCGGACAATATCTCGATTGCCTGACGGCCTTCCGGCGTTTTCGGGAGCGTGCCAGCGACCGGCACATTGGCAAGATCGGGCTTTGCCAGAGTGAACTGGGCCAAGACCTTGAGCGTGCCGTCTTGCAGCCATTGCGGCATGCGCTGCCGGATGCTGCCGATGGCCCAGCCGCAATAGCCCTCGACCTCGCCTTTTTCGAGCGCCAACGTGATCTCGTTGCCGCCCGGATAGCCGGCGACGATCTTGAATTTCGTGCCGACCAGATCGTTGAGGGCTTTTGGATAGGTGAGGGTGCGCGAGCCGGGCCCGGTGGCGCCGACGGCCGTCTCGCGCTGCATGACATCGGCAATACTGCTGACCGGAACGGTGTGCCAGACAACGCAAAGGAAGTCGTCGCGCGAGCGGCCGCCGATCCAGGCGAATTGACGGGCGTCGTATTGGGCCTGCGGATTGCCGAGGAGCGGTTCCAGCACGGTCCCGCCGCCGATGATCCCCAATGTGGTGCCGTCCCGCGGCGCCGTATTGAAGAGGTTCACGGTCGCGACCAGGCTTCCGGCGCCTGGCATGTTGCGCACGATAATTGTGGGATTGCCGGCAAGGTGCTTGCCGAGGAAGCGTGCGAAAAGGCGTGCAGTCGCATCATAGGTACCGCCGGCGCTGAAACCCACCACGATCGTGATCTGCTTGCCCTGGTAAAAGTCGTCGGCGCACGCCGCAGTATGCGGCGCGACTGCGGTCGTCAGCGCAACGCAGAATGCGATAGTCTGCCGCAACATTATTTCCTCCGCCTTCCACGTTGTGCCGGCCGGCTCACCGACATTGTCGGCCCGTCGGGCATTTCGGCGATCAGGCGGCCAAAGCCGCTGACCGGCTGGCGTACGTGAAGATGGCGCTGGATATCCCAGCATTGCGCCGGAATGGCATGGATCACCGGCACGCCAAGATCCTGCTCAAGCATTTCGACGATATCGAGGGTGCGCCAGGCGGGCCCCAGCATGTAGATCGCCTCGGCGCGCGGTTGCGTCAGGAATTCGCGCTTGATGAAGCGGTAGACCTCGAAACTGGAAAGCTCCTGAGCCTTGTCGAAATCGACATCCATGCCGGCCATGGCAAGACAGTCGAAGCCGGCGTCGTTGAAATAGTGGGCGTAGATGCGATTGATGTCGCCGCGGAAATAAGTGGCGCCGATGAAACGGCGCACCTTGAGCGCGCGCAATGCGTCGACATGGCTGGTGCCGGACGTGAAGATGCGCGTTTTGTATTTGTCCTGCCAGGTGCGGATCAGCGCCTGCTCTTCGTCGTAGCCGAGCACCATGAATGGCGGCGCGCCCGACGGATTGATGACATCGCACCCGGCAGCGGCAAGCTCGGCGACTTTTTCCTCGTAAGCGGGGATCACGGTCTTGAATTCGTCGACAGCGCCTCGCCGCACATTGAGGATCAGCGGAATGACGCCGATCCCATCTGGTAGCATTCGGACCAAATCCTCGAAGCCGCCGGTCCGCAGCGTCGGCCGCACGATGCCGACAGTGCCGCGCCAACTTGAAAACGCCATAGCGCCTCCTTCAGCCGGCTTTATTTGACGCCCGCGCCTGCGAGCAATTCGTGCAGATGGTCGACTACAACCTGCGGCGTTTCGGTAATGGCGCGGGCCTGGTCGGCCAGCGCCTTGGCGCCGAGCCAGTTGGTGTCGAGACCAATGCGCCGAGCCTCTTCGAGGTAGAGCGGGTCGGTCATGGTTTCCTCGAATGCCTTTTGCAGCGCTGCGACGCGTTCCGCCGGCACTTCAGGCGGAATCAGTATCGGCCGGGCCATGCTGAATTTGATGGTGTAGAAGCGCAGCGCCGCGCGATCATCCTCCGACGGCGTCAATTCGATGACGGTCGGCACGTCGGGAAGCTGCGCCAGCCGCTCACGGCCATATTGCAAGACAATGCGCACCTTTTGCTCGCGTAGCCAGTCCGCTTTATTAACGGTCAGATTGGAGAGCCCGGTATTGTTGCCCTGTACCTCGCCGCGTTCGACCGCGAGATTGATTTCGTTCTGGCCCTGATAGCCGGTGAGCACCTTCATCTTGGTGCCGATGAGTTGATCGGCCAAGAGCGGCAAGATGGCATTGTCGGCCGATGCCGTCGTGGCGCCCATGAGAACTTCCCTGGTTTTCAAATCGTCGACGTTGGTCGCGGGCGCAGTGTGCCAGAGCCACGTGACTTGCGGCTCCTGAAGCGGCGTTCCGATCCAGGCAAATTTGCTAAGGTCGAATTTCACATTGCTGCCGTCAGGGGAGAGCAGCTTCAGTCGCGGCTCGAGTGGGACATTGCTGGTCGGCATGCCGATCGCGGTGCCGTCGCGTTTGGCGACATTGTAAAGATAGTTCGTGACGATCAAACCGGCCGCTCCCGGCATGTTGCGGACGATAATGACCGGATTGCCCGGAATGTGCCGGCTCATGTGATTGGCGAGGGTGCGGGCGGCGACGTCATATCCACCCGCTGGCGCGCCCGCGATCGCAAACTCGATGGTCTTGCCGCGATAAAAGGCGGCCAGATCATCGGCGTGCGCCGTCGTTGCTGCAAGCAGCGCGGCGCAGACGGCCGCGACCACTACCGACCTCTGCATCGCGGTCATTGTCCGGGACCGGCGAGGGACGCCAGCAACCGGCCTTGGCCCTTAATCGCATCGGTGATGCCAAGCGACTTAAAGGCGGTGAAGAAACTCGCGTGCGAGTAGGTGATGACGGCAAGGCCGGTTTCCTGCTCGAGCGCATCGACGGTCTGCGCGGCCTGCCATTGCGGGCAAGGAAGATAAATCGCATCGCAAGCGGCGGATCGCGACAGCACGCTCTCGACATAGGCCTTGATGTCCGCGGGGGCGACGCTCTGCAGCCGCTTGAAGGGCACATCCATGCCTTCAGCGTGGACAATCTCGAAGTCGTGGGCGCCGAGGTAGTCCGCCATCGCGCGGTTGTGCCGCTCGGGATAGGGCGACGCGATCACGATCCGGCTGGCCCCGACATGACGGAGCGCCTCCATCGCGGCGCGAACGCCGGTTGTTGCGGGGACGCCGGATGCCTTTTCGATATCGGCGACGACAATCTCCTCGTAGCCTTTGCCACGGGCAACGACCAGCGGTCCCCCGCCATGAATGATGTAATCGACCCCGCGCGAGCCGAGATAGGCCGCGGCGGTGGTGACCTGCCCCAACGCCTTGTCGAAATACTCGGCGCTCCAGTCGTCGATGTTGCAGGTGACGCCGACGAGCCCGACGCCGTCGGGCGCGTATTTGTAGAACTCGTACGGCACGACTTCCATGACGGTCGGGCCGATGTAGCCGATACGTTTGCGCCAGCCGAACATTTTCGTTTCGCTCCGAGTTCCGCGCGCCTATCGCTTATAGGGACCAAGCTCTTTCACGACGGCGTCGACGAAGGAATGATCGACGAGTTCGCCGAGATTGACGTCGCCGGCTATGAGGCCTTGCTCGCGATAGAATTGCATGTCGTCGGCCAGACTGTGCACATTCACGCGGCCGTCGGGGTTCATACCCGTCGGCGTGATTCTGCGATAGACCGCAGCATCTTTGATTGGCGTTGCGGCTGTGAGGATTGAGATGACCTCGTCGGCGTTGGGCCCGGCGAGGTGGCCGCCCTGGAGCGCGCCGTTATAGAAACGCACAGCGCGCAGATAGGCGCGCATGAAGCGTTGCGCGACATCGGGCCTTTGAGCGAATTTCTCCGAATAGATCAGCGCAGCGATCTCGTGATTGGGGATGATCTCGTCATCGCCTTTGAGCAGTACGGCAAAACCGTTCTCAATCGCGATGGTCGGACCGGGCTCGACGGACGCCGAAGCGTCGACGCCCTTGTTCTTCAAGGCCGCAACATGATCGGGAAACGGCAGGTTGACGGTCTCAACATCGGAATAATGCAAACCGGCCGATTTCAGCAACGCATTCAATGTCGCCGTGTTGCTGACGCCTGGCGCATTCATTGCGAATTTCATGCCCTTTAGATCTTGGACATCCTTGTACCGGCCGCTGTCGATGAGATCTTTGCGGACAAGGATCTTGGTCGCCCCGTAGCCCGGCGGCGAGGACGCCTTGTCAGCGACGATCTTGATGCGCACGCCGCGCAACACAGCATTGTAGAGCCCGGCGGAGGGCGAGCCAGCACCGGCATCGAGTTCGCCGGTACCGAGCGGCGCCACCATGTCGGCTGCCGAACGAAAGTTGGTGACGGTTACGGCCAGACCCTCATCGCTGAAATAGCCCTTCTTGTCGGCGACATAGATCGGCGCATCGCTGGCCGCGTTTGTGGCTCCAACAGTCACCGGCACATCGGCGGCCTGCGCGGTGGCGCAAAAGACAAAGGCGAGGCCCATCAACGCGAAAAAATTCAATTTTTTGATCATTCATTGTCCCATTGGAGGTTCGCCGTTTCCTTCATGCACCAATCGCGGCGCCGGTAGCAATGCGCGCCAAGCGGTGCGGTTTGCGCCGGCGGAAACCCTGGATTACGCAGTTGATTGTGCGGGTAGCCGGCCTATCATGGGACAAAGGCCGAAAAGGTCAAAGCTATAGTCCTGGGAGGGAATCATGTCCGCTGCCGTCGAAAAGTCGACGATGCATAAGGTCTATTGGCGTCTGCTGCCGATTTCGATCCTTACGTATTTCCTTTGCTACCTCGATCGCATCAATGTCGGCTTCGCCGCGTTGACCATGAATAAGGACCTGGGCCTCGATGCCGCGACCTATGGCTTGGCGGCAGGCACCTTTTTCTGGGGCTATTTCCTGTTCGAAGTTCCGAGCAACATGATCCTGGAGAAGGTCGGCGCGCGGATGTGGATCGCGCGCATCATGGTGAGCTGGGGCCTGCTCTCGGGCGCGACCGCGTTTTGCGTCGGGCCGTGGAGCTTCCTGACCATGCGCTTCCTGCTTGGCCTTGCCGAGGCAGGTTTGTTTCCCGGCATGATCCTGTTCTTCACCTACTGGTTTCCCGACTGGCACCGCGCCCGCATCGTCTCGGCCTTCATGGTGGCGCTGCCGGCGGCGGTGGCGGCCGGATCGCCGGTTTCGACTGCGTTGCTCAGCCTGAACGGGCTCGGAGGATTGGCGGGCTGGCAATGGATGTACATCGCTGAAGCGACGCCGACGGTGCTGGTCGGCCTGTTCTTCTTCTTTGCCGTCACAGATCGTCCGGCCGAGGCCAAGTGGCTCAGCGACGAGGAGCGCAACTGGCTGATCGGTACGCTCGAAACCGAGCGCGCCCTGATCGAGTCAAAGCGCAAGATGAGCGTATGGCAATCGTTCTGGGATCCGAAAGTGCTGCTTCTGACGCTCAATTATTTCGGCATCGTTGGCGCCAGCCTCGGCATGCTGCTGTTTCTGCCGCAGATGGTGAAGACACTGGGCCTCACCAATATGCAAGTCGGCTGGGTGAGCATGATCCCGTACATTTGTGGCGCGTTTGCCCTGGTGGGCTGGGGCTGGCTTTCCGACCGCATGGGCGAACGCCGCTGGAACCTGTTCTTCGCCAGCGTGGTGGCGACTATCGGTTTGATCATCGCGGCTCAGACCATCGGCACCGTTTGGGCGATCGTCGGCATGTCGATTGCGGCGATCGGATTTTACGGCTCGAAAGGTCCGTTCTGGGCGATGCCGTCGTTGTTCCTGACCGGTACTGCCGCAGCATCCGGGATCGCCTGGATCAACGCCGTCGGCAATCTCGGTGGCTTCTTTGGCCCCACTGCTGTCGGTTGGGCCAAAGAATATACGGGAAACTTTACCGGCGGCCTCTATGCGCTGGCGTGCTTCTCGCTGGTCTCCGCGATTGTCTCCGCGTTCTGGCTCAATATCCCGAATCCTGCCGCACCACGCGCGGTGGCGGTGCCCGCGGAGTGATGGCGGTATGCTGGGCTGACGCGCCTTAAACCAGCGCGTTGGCACCGGCCTGTGCCACCTGCTCGTCCTCGTGCGACTGCACGCCGGACACGCCGATGGCGCCGACGCACTCATTCGCGTGCATGACCGGCACGCCGCCCTGGATCAAAATCCCGGCGGGAAATCCGGCGAAGGCCGGCCGTTCCTTGATGCGGTCCTCGAAGAATTTGCTCGGCCGCTTGGTCATGGCCGATGTTTTGGCCTTGCCGACCGACACTTCGGCGGTGATCGCCGAGGCGCCGTCCATGCGCAGCGCGCCCAACAGGAAGCCGCCGTCATCGACGATCGAAATCGAGACCGCCCATTTGTTCTTGGCAGCCTCGGCCTCGCAGGCGGATAGCATCTTTTTGACGTCGGTTGCGGTCAGGCACTGTTTGGTACGCATGTTTCCTCCGGAAATTTATGGACGATCATAGCCCTCCCCGGCGCGCGGGGCGAGGGGGCGAGGCCGAATGTGGACGTCAGCGCAGCGAGAAGCGGATCGGAACGGTGAGATCGAGTTGTGCTTCAGTCATGCTGGCCGGAAATGCCGGCATCGGCTGCGCGCGCTCGACCAGTGCAAGCACTTCGGCGTCGAGGTCGGCGTAACCCGAGCCCGTCACGATATGCCGCGACAGTACGTGACCGGCGCGGTCGATGGTGAATGCCATGAGCACCACGCCCTGTTCGTTACGCGCCCGCGCCCCGCCCGGATAGCTTTTGAACTGTTGCAGGTGCTTGAGCAGCAGGCTTTGCCAGGACGGATCGATGCGTGGGGCGCTGGCCTCGGTCTGCACAGTCGTGCGCGGAGCCGGGCTCGTCTGCTCGACTTTCTCGGGCGGCTTCTCCTGCGGCAGCACGGCGTCGGGCGAGGTCTCCTTCGGCGGCGTCGGTGTGTCCACCTTGGCCTGTTCCTGCTGATCGATTTCAGGCGCGGTCAGTTCGATGGAAACGACCGGCGTATCATCGCCGAGTTCCTGCTCGGGTTGATGCCAGAACAGAAAAAACGCAATCGCCACCGCGTGGACGCCAACCACGACCGCCGCCGCGATGGACCAGCGCACGATATCGCGCGGGTCCTCGTCTTCGAACCACGGCAGCGTGCGCGCGATCATGGCGTGTCTCGGCTTTCCAGTCCGACAAGCGCGACTTTCAGATAGCCTGCGCCGCGCAACACGTTCATCACCTGCATGACGTCGCCATAGGGCACCGCGCGGTCGGCGCGCAGGAAAATGCGTTCGTCCTTGTTGGAACCGGTCGCCGCATCGAGTGCGGCGGGAAGGGCGCCGGGCGTAACCACGTCATCGCCGATGGCGAGGCTGAGGTCGGTCTTGACGGTGAGAAAGACCGGTTTGTCCGGTCGCTGCTGGCGCTCGGTATTCGAGGACGGCAAATCGACCGGCACATCGACCGTTGCCAGCGGCGCCGCCACCATGAAGATGATCAGGAGCACCAGCATCACATCGATGAACGGCGTGACGTTGATGTCATGCACCTCGGTGAGTTCATCGCTGCCGTGATCGAGATGGATGGCCATGGATCTGCTCTTATTCGGCGGCTTGCGCGAGCGGCATCTTGGCGCGGTCGAGATCGCGGCTGACAAGCCGCATGACCTGCGACGACGCGTCGCCAAGCAGCGCACGGTAATGCGCGGTCGAGCGCGCCAGCACGTTGTAGATCATGACCGCGGGGATGGCGGCTATCAGCCCGAGCGCGGTTGCGAGCAGCGCTTGGGCGATGCCGGGAGCGACCACCGCGAGGTTGGTCGTATGCGCATTCGAAATGCCGATGAAGCTGTTCATGATGCCCCACACTGTACCAAAGAGCCCGACGAACGGCGCTGTCGAGCCGATCGTCGCAAGCACTCCGGTGCCACGGGAGATTTTTCGGCTGGTTGCCAGTTCGAGCCGCTCGAGCTGCCAGGCGATTCGCTCTTTTAGGCCGTCGCCGCGAACATTGGCGGAGAGGCGGATTTCCTGTGCCGCGGCCTGCATCAGTTGCGCCGCCGGGCTGGTGCCGTTGCGCAATTGCTCGTGGGCCTGGGCGAGCGTGGCCGCATTGCCGAGGATGCGAAGGCCACTGCGCACTTCGCGGCGCGCGGTGTGCAGTTCGATCATCTTGGAGACATAAACCGTCCAGGTCACCAGCGACGCGAAGGCGAGCCCGATGATCACCGCCTTCACGACCAGATCGGCATTGAGGAACATGCCCCACGGCGACAGGTCTTGCGGCAATAGCGCGCGGCCGATCGATGGCTGGCCGGGTTGTGCTTCGGCCGCCGACGGCGACGTCACGCCCGTCGAAGCCTGTGGAGCGGCAACAGGGGCGGCTGGAGCCGCCGCCGGCTCGGCGATGCTTGGCTGGATTACGGGCGGGGCTGGTGTGCTCGGTGCGGCGCTTGCCGGTGCGGCAGCAGGCGGCGTGACTGTGGGCGGAGCGGACGTAGCCGGCGTAGCGGCAGGTGCCGCGTTCTGCGCGAACGCCGGGTGTGCAAACGGACTTGCCGAGAGCGAGAGGAGGATAGCGCCAAGCACCAAAGCGAAAATGAGCGCCGGGCGGTAATTGAATCGATTATTTCGGTCAAAAAGGAAAGCGCGGCAGGTCTTCTTCATTTCATTAGGTCCCGTATCCCTAGTCTTCGCCCCGCGCGTTCGGTCCGTATCAAAAGGCAACCGTAAAATGTGATGTTATAATATAACAATTCACCCGGCGTCACCCCAAGAATGAGCGAAGGGCAAAAGCCGTATATTCACATTGGAATAATAAAAAACTATAGCTTTTTCAGCATCTTCGGACTGTGCGCCCGGTTCGGTCAAGCCGTTAAATCGAGCAATGATTGGCGGCACGTGGATTGCTATCCCCGAACTACAAGTCGCCCGCCCGCCAGCGCGTCGTCTACAACCACGCTGGTGCTTCGTCCACAGCGCGTAGCCGCCTTGCGGCAATGTAACGACCATTTCGTCAGTTTGGCGGCACGAGAGGCTTCGCACATACTATTGTGGTGCGGGGCGAAATGTGCGGACGCAGTTCAATGAGTCTAAGCCGGAGAAACCGCGATGCATGACACGCCCAACGATGTCCATTGGCACGAACCGTCGGCGGGAGAAAACGCCGGTTACGGCAAGTTCAAGCGCCAGCCGTTGCCCTACGATCGCTTCATGGAAGATGAAGGTGTGCCCTGTTACCGCGGCATCGGCGTGCGCCGCGTGCAGGATTTGCCGCTCGCGCTTTGGCCACGGCTCGGCGGGCGCGGCTCGTATATCCAGTTGTTCGGCACCGAGGGCCTCTGGGGACTCTATGTCGTCGAAGTGCCCGGCGCCGGCGCACTCAATGTCGAGCGGCACCTTTATGAAAAGGTCGTACTGGTGGTTGAAGGCCGCGGCACCACCGAAGTCTGGCAGGAAGGTCAGGACAAGCGCCATGTTTTTGAATGGCAGAAGGGTTCGCTGTTCACCATTCCGCTCAATGCTCATCACCGCATCATCAATGCGGCGAGTTCGCCGGCTTTGCTGTTGTGCGGCACCACCGCGCCGAACGTAATGAACGTGCTCGACAATAGGGATTTCGTCTTCAACTGCCCCTACACATTCAGCGAGCGCTTCTCCGGCGCCGAGGACTTTTTCAAGCCCAAGGACGATCTCGAGCCCGATCCGATCCGCGGCCTCGCCATGCGCAAAACCAATCTCATTCCCGACATCGTCAATTGTGATCTGCCGCTCGATAACCGCCGCTCACCCGGTTACCGGCGCGTCGAGCCGGCGATGGCGAAGAACCGATTTTATCTATGGATCGGGCAGCACGAGACCGGCCGCTACTCGAAAGCGCACAAGCACGCCTCCGCCGCGGTGCTGGTTTGCGTCAAAGGCAAGGGCTACACCTATACGTGGCCTGAAATGCTGGGCACTCAACCCTGGAAGAATGGTAAGGCCGATAAGATTCTGCGTCAGGATTACGAGCCGGTCGGGCTTGTCTCCGCGGCGCCGATGAGCGGTGACTGGTACCACCAGCATTTCGGCATCGGCAAAGAGGGTCTGCGCATCACCGCCTGGCACGGCCCGAACAATCAGCGCGCGCGCAAGCCGGGCGTGCCCGGCGAGCAACTCATGGATTACGGCGCCATCGAGCTCAGCAAAGGCGGCAGCGCGATCGGCTACCACGAGGAGGACCCCGCGGTCCGCCAAGAGTTCGAGGCGACGCTCAAGCGCGAAGGTTTGCCCAGCCGCATGAGCCCCGAATTCTACGAGCGGCCGCCGGGCGAGGGTGAAGTGGTTATGGGCGACGTGATGTAATGAGGAAATAAAGTAATGCCGTTCCACGACTTCCGACAATTCCTTGACGTATTGCGCCAGCATGGCGAGTTAATCGACATCAACCGTCCGGTGGCTTTGAACGACGTCGGCAAAGCCATGAAGCAAAGCTACGTCCGCAACGGCCCGGCGATCATGTTTAACAATAACGGCACCGACTATCCCCTTGTTGCTGGGGTCTATTCCACCCGAGAGAAGGCGCTGCTGGCGTTCGAGGCCGACGAGGCCACCATCTTCGAGAAAGTGTTGCACGGCCTCGACCACCCGGTCCCGCCTGTGATGGCTAAAAATGGCGCGCCCTGCCACGAGGAGATCATCGAAGGCGACGCCATCGAGATCCGCAATTTTCCGATCCCGCAATACAGCCCGAAAGACGGCGGGCCCTATATCACGGCGGGCATTGTGGTGTCGGAAGATCCAGAAACCGGCGTGCCGGATGTCGGGCATTACCGCTTCCTCATCCTCGGTAAGGACACGATGTCCTACTCGGCGCAGCCGTTCCATCGCTTCGGCAAGAATTTGGCGAAATGCAAGAAGCTCGGCATTGTGCCGAAGGCGGCGTTGGTGATCGGCGTCGATCCGGTTATCGCCTACACCTGCCAAGTACAGGTGCCGGACACGACCGACGACTGGGCGCTGGCCGGCGGCTTCCGCGGTGCGCCGATCGAACTCGTGAAATGCAAGACCTGCGACGTGAAAGTGCCGGCGACCGCCGAGGTGGTGATCGAATTTGAGGTCGATCTCAACAACACGGTGCTGGAAGGGCCGCTCGGCGAATATACCGGCTACTACACGCGGCCTTCGCAGAAGCCTGTGGCGCGCATCACCGCGATCACACACCGCACCAAGCCGATCTTTCAGGGCCTGCTCACTGGCAAGCCGGTGACCGAGAACCATATCCTCAAGCAAATCCCGTTCGAGGCGTCGTTCCTGCGTTCGTTGAAGCGCCAGTTCCCGACCATCAAGCAGGTGTCGGTACGCGCCTCGGCCGGCGTATCGTTCTACGTCGTGATCTCCATGGAGCCGCGCTTCGCCGGCGAGGCGCGGCAGGTCATTCTCAACGCGATGTCCAGCAATATCCGGCCGAAATGGACGGTGATCGTCGAGCCCGACATCGACGTGCATTCGTCGACGGAAGTGGAATGGGCGCTGGCGTTTCGCGTCCAGCCGGCGCGTGACACCATCATTGTCGACAATGTGCCGGCAGGTCCTTCCGATCCTTCGGTCGATCTGAGCCGTGACCGCACCATGCGCATCGCGTCCCAGATCGGCATCGACGCCACGCGGCCGTTCGGCGAGAAATTCTACGACGTCGCTGACGTGCCGGGCTGGGAGGATTACGACGTTCCGGAGCTCAACGGGCGGCGATAGTCACACCGGATCGGCGTCGATCAGCACAAAAGCCACGACCGCCGTCTCGTTGGTGCGGTTGCTCCAGGCGTGATTGGTGCCGCGCTGAACCAGCACGTCGCCAGCCATCAGCCGCACTTCGCCGTCGTCCATCATCGCGTATATCTCGCCCGACAGCACGATGGCGTAATCGATGGTGCTGGTTTTGTGAAAGCCCGGATGGCGCGGGCTGTTGCGATCGGACGCCGCGGCCCGGCCGGACCCGTCGTCGGGCAGCTTTTCATCGTGTGCAATTGCCGCGAGCCGCTCGCTGTCCGGCGGATATTCGATGACGCGGAACACCGAGCCGTTCTTCGGCGGCGCCAGGCGATGGCTGCGCGCGATAGCGTCCTTGCTGCCGCGATTGTCGGCGGGTGTGCCGGTCGTCTCCCACAGTTCATGCACGATGGCGCTGCCTTTGGTGCGGCTGAACACGTGCGGGGTAACGGAATCGATGATGAAGGTCGACCGGCCATCGACATCAAGACTAGTTACGACACGGCGGACGGATTTCGGCATTTTCGCCTCGCTAACGGCAGCCCTTGAGCGTGCTTGTCTTGTTGATGAGTTCAAACGGGCCGAGCTCCTTGGCCACGTCGGTGGCGTAGTTCGGATCGACCAGTTTCTCCGCTGGCGAGGTCTTGCCGATCGTGCCCTCGCGCTGGAAGAACGCCTGCATGTCGAGAATGCTGGCGACATTGAATTCGCCGTTCGGCGTTCGCGACTGCCACGCCATGCGCTCGAGCAGGTCGCGGTCGGTGCCGATGCGGTTTTTGAGGAAGATATCAATGATCTCGGCACGGTTCGGCCCGTGATGATAGGCTTGGCAATAATCGCGTCCGGCGTGCGCCAGCGCCACGAATAGCTTTTTCGCGGTGTCGCCGTTTTGCCGCGCCCAATCGGTGTTGACGATATAGCCGACGCTGCTCATCGGCAGCGGATGGATGTAGTCGTCGGGATCGATCCACGGCACGCCGATCTTCTGCTCGATCATGCGCTCGGTGAATGGCGCCACTTCCATCGCTGCATCGAGCGCGCCGTTCGTCATCGCCGCCGCCATCTGCGAAAAGGCGAGGTTCTTGGCTTCGATATCTTTCAGTTCAAGCTTGGCCGAGGCGAGCACGGATGCGACCTCGTACATCGAGGTCGAGCCCGGCGAGCTCAAGCCCACGGTGCGGCCCTTGAGATCGGCGGGCGTGCGAATCTGATCCTTCAGATCGTTGCGGACGATGATCTGGTGATAAGTCGGCGAAGAGCCGCTTTCCAGCGCCAGAATGACCGGCAGGCCCTGCGCTACCGAATTGTAGAAGCCCGCGTTGATGCCGCCCTGGGCCACCTGCACCTGATTGGTGGCGAGGAACGCCACCGCTTTCCCGAGCGAGTCGATGCGCTCGATATCGACCTCGAGCCCAGCATCGCGGAAATAACCCTTGTCGAGCGCAATGTAAGTGGTGCCGCCCGGCACGCTCGGCACCACCGCAATGGTTATCTTCTGCGCAGACGCCGGAGCGGCCAACGCAAGAAGAACAGGGAATGCGAAAACCAGCCGCATCGGGATGCACTAATGACCTGAGCGCCTGCGCGCAAGCAGTTCGGTAGTCGGATAGGAATCGGCAGGCAAGCCGTATTTTATGTGCATGGCTTTCATCGCTCGGCCGTCATTGTGAGCGGATTTTCAGATACCACCGCAAAATCTCCTCGCCGGTCCAGTATTCGACGCCGTCGAAGCGTCGCGCGTAATCATAGATCGCTTCGAGATATTTTATCCGGTGCGGCTGGCCGCTGAGATAGGGATGGATGGCGAGCGCCAGAATTTTCGCGCGGTGTTCGCCCTCGGCATAAAGCCGGTCGAATTGATCGATGGTGCGCTTGAGTAAATAGTCGCTCTCGTGGTGTTGCACCGCCATCATCGGAATATCGTTGAGCTCCATCGTATAAGGCAGCGTGACAAGCGGGCCATACGCGGTATTGATCGTCGTCGGCTCGTCGTCGTAGACCCAGTCGCCGATATATTTGACGCCGGCTTGCGCCAGGAGATCAGGGGTCTCCAAGGTTTGCGTGAGGCCCGGTCCAAGCCAGCCAACAGGACGCTTGCCGGTGAATTGCTCGATGACGTCGAGCGAGCGCGTGATCATCTTCGTCTGGTCAGGCTCGTGATGTATCGGGCCTTGCTGATAGGAGTGGCCCATGAATTCCCAGGCGTCGCTTTTCGCTTGCTGCGCGACGCGTACGTAATCTTCGCAAACGCGGGCGTTGATCGCGAGCGTGGGGCGGATATTCAGGCGCTTGAACAGATCGAAGAAGCGCCACACGCCGACCCGCATGCCGTATTCGTGCCAGCTCCAGTTCGGCACGTCGGGAATCAGTGTCTGGCCCGCCGGCGGCGCGAGAACTTGCCGCGCCATCGGCTTGCCGATGTCCCACACTTCCAGATTGACGATGCTCCAGAACACCAGCCGGCTGTTGTTTGGCAGTTTGAGCGGCGCGCGATCGACGATCGCCGAAAACGCGGCACGTTCGCGCGGCAGCATCGGACCGCGGCGCTTTTTGGCCGTACGTCTTTTCATTATTGGGCGTGCTCCCCAGTTACCGTCCCGCCGAGCGGGAAACCATATGCCGATGCATGCGGTTAGGACAACTTTGGCACACAGTTTGCGGCGCTTGCCGCCGCCCGATCACATCCTTGTTAGAGCCAGCAAAATCACTTGTAGTCTGAGGCCAAGAGATCATGTATGGAACCAACGCTCGGGGCGTCGATTATCGTCCCAGCTATTGCGAATCCGGTATTAATCCCCGCCACTTGCGGACCACTTATGTCGCGCTCCGCCGTTTCCAAGCGTGTTCGGATGGCCGACCCGGCCAATGATTCTCTGGCCGTCGCGTCATCCGCCAAGGACGCCCGCGAGTCCTGGCTTGAGGCTTTTCGCGCGATTCGGGCCGAGACAGAACGCCGTGCCACGCCGCTGTCCGCCGAAGATCAAGTCATCCAATCGATGCCGGACGCTAGTCCGACCAAATGGCATCGCGCTCACGTCACTTGGTTTTTTGAACAATTCCTGCTGCGTCCGTTCGCTCCCGGCTATCGCGTGTTCGATGAGCGGTTCGCTTATCTGTTCAATTCCTATTACGTCGCAGCAGGGCCGCGGAAGGCGCGGCCGCAGCGCGGTTTGATCACCCGCCCGACGGCTTCCGAAGTCGGCGCGTATCGCGCGCATGTCGATGCCGCAATCTGTTCGTTGGTCGAATCCGCCGAGGATTTGAGCAAGCTCATTCCGATCATCGAGATCGGTCTCAATCACGAGCAGCAGCACCAGGAACTCCTTCTCACCGACATCCTGCACGCCTTTTCATTCAATGAGACGCATCCGGCCTACAATGCCAATTGGCAATGGCCGCAGACGTCGGTCAAAGGCGCCGCTAAAGATGCGATCTCTGGCATTCATACGATCGGGCACAACGGCGACGGCTTCTGTTTCGACAATGAGCAGCCGCCGCATCAAGTGGTATTGCGGCCGGTGCGGCTTTCGCCTTCGCTTGTCACCAACGGCGAGTGGCTCGAATTTATCGCCGATGGCGGTTACACGGCGCCGACGCTGTGGCTGTCGGATGGCTGGGCGACGGTCGAAGCGCAACATTGGGAAGCACCGGGCTATTGGCGTAAAGTCGACGGTGTCTGGTTGTCGATGACGCTTGGCGGCCTGCGGCCCATCGATCCCGCCGCGCCGGTTTGCCACGTGAGCTATTACGAAGCCGACGCGTATGCGCGCTGGGCCGGCAAGGATTTGCCGACCGAGGAGGAATGGGAAGTCGCTGCGAAGAGCGGCTTGCTTGCTGACGCGTTCGGCATCGTCTGGCAATGGACGCGCAGTGCCTACACGCCCTATCCCGGCTACAAGGCCGCGCCCGGTGCGCTCGGCGAATACAACGGAAAGTTCATGGTCAATCAGATGGTGCTGCGCGGCTCGTCGCTGGCGACGCCCGACTGTCATTCCCGCCCGAGTTATCGCAATTTCTTCTATCCCGCGGCGCGATGGCAATTCGCCGGCCTGCGTCTCGCCGAATACGAAAACTGAGCAAAGCCATGTCACGTGTCGTGCAACCCGTGTATTTGACAGCGGGGTCGTCTGCGCCAGCCGACCCATTCGCCGCCGATGTTATCGCCGGCTTGACCGCGAAGCCGAAGCGGCTGCCGCCGAAATACTTTTACGATGCGGCGGGCTCCGCGCTGTTCGACCGCATTACCGGACTGCCGGAATATTATCCGACGCGGTGCGAACTCGCGCTTTTGCAGAATAATGCACCCGCGATAGCCTCTCTGTTCCCGCCGGGCTGCGCACTGATCGAATTTGGCGCCGGCGCGAGCCGCAAGGCGCGGATTCTGCTCGGCGCGGCGGCGACGGTGGAAGCCTATGTTCCGGTCGATATTTCCGGAGATTTCCTGCAACAGGACGCCGCCCAGCTCCGCCGCGATTTTCCACGCCTGAGGGTTCAGCCCGTGGTCGCGGATTTCACCGAAAAACTTGACTTGCCGTCCGGCATTGCGGTCCTGCCGCGGGTCGGATTTTTCCCCGGCTCCACCATCGGCAATTTCGAGCCGCATGAAGCGTGCAATTTCATGCGCCATGCTGCTGAAATGCTCGGCACGGGAGCGGTGCTGGTGATCGGCGTCGATCTGGTCAAGGACGCCAAGATTCTCTACCGCGCCTACAACGATGCCGACGGTGTAACCGCGAAATTCAATCTCAATCTGCTCACGCGCATCAATCGCGAGCTCGGTGCGGACTTCGACCTCAGTTCATTCGAGCATCACGCCTTCTACAACAGCGAGCAGAGCCGAATCGAGATGCACCTCGCCAGCAAGAGACGGCAGAAGGTGAGAGTGAGCGGCGCCACGATCGATTTTCGCGCCGGCGAAACGATTCACACCGAGAACAGCTATAAATACACCGTCGAATCTTTCCAGGCGTTGGCGCGCGGTAGCGGCTGGTCGCCGCTCAAGGTCTGGAGCGACGGTATGTTCGCCGTGCACGCTCTCGCCTGCGACGGAATGCGGGACGACGGCTGAGCGGTTATGCCAGTCTGCGAAGCCGACCCGTGGCGCTTGCAGTATTTCGCGCACGTCAAGACGTCCGCTAATATTCCGACCGAGGACTCCGATGCCTGGCAGTGGTACCCGGCGCAGCGCTGGATTTACGACAAGCTGGCTGTGGCCTTAAGTCAAAAGCTCGACGCCGGTCCGCATGGCACGCCGGTGCCGCGCTTTCCGGTTTTTTCCAAGCCGATCATCAATCTCAAAGGCATGAGCGTCGGCAGCCGCATTCTCCATTCGCAAGCCGACTACGACCGGCACTACGCGCCCGGCCACTTCTGGATGACGCTGCTGGAGGGCCGTCACGTCTCCTCCGACGTTGCCATGGTTGAGGGTGAGCCAAGCTGGTGGCGCCACGTCAACGGCAAGCCAGCGGGCGAGGGGACCTTCGACTATTGGACGGTGCGCGCCGAGCCTGATGGCGATATCGAAACGCATTGCGGCGAATGGGTGCGGAAAAATCTTGTCGGCTATACCGGCATGCTCAATGTGGAAACGATCGGCGGCACGATCATCGAGGCGCATCTGCGCTTCGCCGATCAGTGGCCCGATCTCTACGGCCCGGGCTGGGTCGACGCACTGGTCGGCCTGTACGAGAGCGGCGATTGGGCCTTCGACGATGACGACCGCAGCGAAGGTTATAGCGTCGTCCTTTTCGGACCGGGCAGGAAGCGCTACCGACATCCGCCTGCGGCGCTGATCGAGGAGATCAGACGCACTCCCGGCGTCACCAGCGTGCAGATCACTTTCCATGAAGACCGCGCCCCGGAGCAGCATGCCATGCCACCTGGCGGCTTCCGCTTGGCAATCGTCAACGGTTTCGATTTGCGTGCAGCGCTTGCTGCGCGGGAGCGGCTTCGGGCGCATTTTCTGGCCGACAGGGCGTAACCCTCCTCACCGGCTGGAGGGTCAACTATAGTCGTGCCGAGACGATCATCCGTCCGGTAAAGGATGGCTCATGCGCCGGTTGCCATTTGGGCTTGCAGCGCTCGTTGCATTGTGTGTCGCAGCGCAACCCTCGCGCGCGCAGCAGCAAGTCAAGATCGGTATCGGCTTCGGTCTTGCCTTTCTGCCGGTCTACATTTGCGAAGACCTCAAACTCGTCGAGAAATACGCCAAGGCGCAGCGGCTCGACGTTAAGGCAAGCTATCCGCGCTTCCTCGGCTCAGGCCCAATACGAGACGCGGTCGGTTCAGGTGCCATCGATATGGCGCCGTTCGGCACGGCGCCGTTCCTTGCCGCGTGGGAGCAGCAAAAGGACAGCCCGCAACAGGTCATCGCTGTTTCCGGCATCACCACGATGCCGCTTACGCTGTTGAGCAACCGGCCGAATGTCTCGGCAATGTCCGGCCTCGGGCCGACCGACCGCATTGCAATGCCATCATTGACCGCGCCGCAAATGATCTTGTTGGAGATGGAGGCGGCAAAACTCTTCAACAAGCCCGATCGCTTCGACGGCCAGGTCATTGCGCTATCACCGGCGGATGCGCTGAGCGCGCTGATCGACGGTACGGGTGTGGTGACGGCCTATTTCGCGTCGCCTCCGTATACCCAGCTCGCGCTTCGTGACGGCAAAATTCACGCCCTACTCGGTTCGGCCGACGTGGTCGACGGCAAGGCATCGTTCCTGTTGCTGGGGGCGACGCGGGCCTATGTCGCTGCGCATCCGCAGATGCCCGACGTGATCGAAAAGGCGATAGACGAGGCCGCCCGCATCATCCACGACGATCCGCAACGTGCGGCGCAAATTTTTCTCACACATGAGCCGTCAAAGGCGCTTAGCGGTTCGGTTATCGAAGCCGTGTTGCGGCAGATCAAGGACGAGTTCGGCACCGGGATTTACGGCGTGAGGTCATTTGCCGATTTCATGGTCCAGCAGGGCGAGCTCAAGGAGGCGCCACGGAGCTGGCGCTATATCGTCGCTCCGGCGCTCATGAATTGGCCGCGGACCTAAGCCGCATGGCTGCCCATGACCTAAGTCGGCTTGACGCAACTGGCGCGTGAGGCGAGAATCCGCCGCAATAAGGCGAGCCGATGATTTTGTCGGCTTGCAAGCCGTTCTGGGGAGGACGCAATGCCAAAACGCCGCCAAGCTGCCGACGCCAATCGCCGCAATTTCCTAAAAGGCGCAGGCCTTGTCGGCGCCGCCGCCGCCGTGATGCCGCCAGTTACCGCGAACGCGATCCCCGCCGCGTCGCTGGAGAAATCCAAGATTGGATTGCCCGGTCCGCTTCAAGTTGCGGCCGAGACCCTGCCGCCGGCAGCCGATCCAGTGAATCAGACGACGAGCGGCGGCGACTTCATGGTCGACGTGCTCAATTCGCTCGGCATCGAGTATATGGCAATCAATTGCGCTTCGAGTTATCGCGGCCTGCATGAAGCCGTCATCAATCACGGCAACAACAAGCCCGAAATCATAACCTGCGTGCACGAGGACATCGCCGTCCATATGGCGCAAGGCTATGCCAAGATTGAAGGCAAGCCGATGGCGATGGCATGCCACGGCGTTGTCGGTCTGCAGCATGCCACCATGGCGATGTACAACGCCTGGTGCGATCGTGTGCCGGTCCTGGTCATGGGCGGCAACATCATGGAGGCGGACAAGCGCGCGCCCGGTGCGGAATGGTTGCACGCGGGAGTCGACATCGGCCAGATCGTGCGCGAATTCACCAAGTGGGACGATCAGCCGGCGTCTTTGCAGCATTTCGCCGAGTCTACGGTCCGCGCCTATAAGATCGCGACCACCCCGCCGATGGGACCGGTCTTTCTCGCGCTCGATGCCGAGTTGCAGGAGAATCCGATCCCCGATGCGCAGAAGCTGCGCATGCCGAAGTTCGCTCCGGTGATTCCGCCACAAGGCGATTCCGGTGCTATTGCCGAAGCCGCAAAAATGCTGGTTGAGGCGCAGAATCCGGTTATCGTTTGCGATCGCGTGGCGCGCACGCCGGCGGGAATGGCAAATCTCGTCGCGCTTGCCGAGACGTTGCAATGCGGCGTCATCGACAATGCCGGCCGCATGAACTTCCCGTCGCGCCATCCGCTCAACCAGAGCTTCCGCCGCGGCATGATCGGGCAGGCCGACGTCATCCTCGCCATTGAAATGAACGACCTCTGGGGCACGCTGACACATTTCAGCGACCGCATTGTGCGCAAATCGCGGCCCGGGACCAAACCGGGAGCCAAGATCATAACTCTCGGAGTGCGCGATCTTTATCTGAAGTCCAATTATCAGGATTTCGGCCGCTGGCAGGATGTCGATCTCGACATCGCGGGGGATGGCGAATCATCTTTGCCGGCAATGACCGAAGCGGTGCGAGGGTTGATCAGCGAGGGCAGCAGGGACGCTTACGATCAACGCGGCAAGAAGCTCGCAGCCGCGCATCTCGCCATGGTCGAGCAATCGAAGATCGATGCGACGATTGGCTGGGATGCTAGCCCGATCACGACGGCGCGGATGTGCGCCGAGGTCTATAACCAGATTAAAGATGAAGATTTTTCCATAGTCGGCACGGCGATTCGTCTTAGCTGGATGCACCGGCTTTGGGACATCAAGAAGCCCTATCAGTGGAATGGCGGTTCGGGCGGAGCCGGCATTGGCTACAATCTGCCGGCTTCACTCGGTGCGGCGCTGGCGAACAAAAAGCACGGCCGTTTCACGGTCGCCTTCGGTGGCGACGGCGACTTCATGTTCAATCCGGGCGCATTGTGGACGGCCGCCCACCACAAGATCCCGATGCTTTATATCGTGCACAACAATCGCGCCTACCATCAGGAGTACATGTATCTGGTGGCGATGGCAGCGCGGCACGGGCGCGGCGTCGACAAGATGGATATCGGCACCACGCTGAAGGATCCGAACATCGATTACGCCACCATTGCTCGCGGCATGGGCGTGCATGGCGAAGGCCCGATCACCGACCCGAAGGATCTTGCGCCGGCGCTCGCGCGCGCCGTCGCCGTCGTCAAGTCGGGCGAGACGGCCGTGGTCGACGTCGTCACCGATCCGCGTTGAGGAGCATTGTGATGAAACGGTTTGAGCGAATTGCGGTTACGGCGATTGCCGCTGCCGCACTCTGCGTGGGTGCCTCTGCGATAGTGCGGGCGCAGGACGCCCCGCCGCCCGGCGATGCCGCAACCGGCAAGCGCATTTTCCTTGCCGAAGGTTGCTTTACCTGTCACGGGCGCTCCGGGCAGGGCGGCGCCTATAACGGTCCGGCGCCGATCCTCGCCCACACGATGCTTCCGTTTGACGGGTTCAAGGGTCAAGTGCGCAATCCAGCCGACGACATGCCCGCCTTTTCCGACGCTGTTCTGTCGGACAAGGATGTTGCCGATATCTATGCCTTCGTCCAGTCGCTGCCGGGACCGGGCGCAGTGAAGGATCACCCGATCTTGAATAATTAAGATCGGCTACCTTATGGACGAAGGGTTTGAGCGCGCCCGGCGCGCCGATCCATGCTTGTGACCGCAATTCCAGCCAAGTACGTTAATTCCAGCCAAGCAGATTTCATCGCATTGCAACGAACAGGATAGTCATGGCCGAGACGCTTAATGTCATCACCATTTGCGGCAGTCTGCGCAAAGGTTCATTCAACGCCGCGCTGGCCCGCACGTTGCCGTCGCTGGCGCCCGCCGGACTATCGATCAAGCCGGCGCCGGCCTGGGACAAGATTCCGATCTACAATCACGATGTTCAGATCGAGAGCGGCTTTCCTGCCGAGACCGTGATTTGGGCCGACGCGATCCGCGCCGCCGATGGCGTGATCATCGTGTCGCCGGAATATAACTGGTCCATTCCCGGCGGGTTGAAGAACGCGATCGACTGGGTATCGCGGATGAAGGACGTGCCATTCAAGGACAAGCCGGTGGCGATCCAGTCCTGCGCCGGCGGCGTGCTCGGCGGCGCCCGCATGCAATATCATTTGCGGCAGAGCTTGACCTCGATCGACGCCTTTCTATTCGGCAAGCCCGAAATCCTCGTCACGTTTGCCGCCAAGAAGTTCGACGAGAAAACGCTGGCGCTCACTGACCAGCCGACCATCGACATCGTCAAACAGCAGCTCGCCGGGTTTGAAAAGTTCGTCCGACGACATACCGGAAAGAATTAGCCATGGCACGTCTGGACGGCCGTGTCGCGATACTGACCGGCGGCGCCAAGGGGATTGGGCGGTACTACGCGGAGCGCCTTGCTGGCGAGGGCGCCCGCGTTATGATTGCCGACATAGCCGACGGCAAGGATCTGGCCGAAGTCATCGCGCACAAGCACGGCGCGAATTCTGTGGCGAGCGCGGTGACCGATGTCAGCGACGAGGCCGCGGTGAAAGCGCTGGTCGCCAAGACCATGGAGCGGTTTCGGCAAGATCGACATTCTGGTCAATAACGCGGCGCTGTTTGCGCCGCTTTCAGAGCAGAAGGTCACCGAGATCGACGTCGGCCTCTGGGACAAAGTCATGTCGATCAACATCCGCGGCGTCTTTCTGATGACGAAACACGTCGCACCGCACATGATTGCCCAGAAATATGGCAAGATCATCAATATCAGCTCCGGCACGGTGGCTCGCGGCATTCCCAATTTCGCGCACTACGTCACCTCCAAAGGCGCGGTGACCGCATTCACGCGCTCGGTGTCGCGGGAACTCGGCGAATACAATATCTGCGTCAATAATCTCGCTCCGGGCTTCACGCTGAGCGATAGCGTGATCAACGAGAATCCCCAGCACCTCGCGCACTCGCAGGCACCGTCGCTGGCGCGCCGAGCGCTCAAGCGCGACGAATACCCGGAGGACCTGTTGGGGGCGCTGGTGTTCCTGTCGTCGGCCGATAGCGACTTCGTCACCGGCCAGACCATCGCTGTGGACGGTGGCGCTACCAATAATTAGGCCAAAAGGCTCGTCAGACCGGCTTCCCGCATAGGTGGCCCGCAACTTACGGCGGCTATGCGCTATTTCCGCCAGCCCGGCCATGGACTATATTCCGCGCCAAGCACCCCAGCTTTTGCGCCTTACGGAGGACACCATGGCAGTCGCGACCGCGACGAAACCGAGCGACAGCAAGCTCGATCCAAAACACAATATCGAGGCCGTCCGGCAGGATTTTTACAACCGGATCGCCGGCAAGGACATGGCGCCGCTGTGGAAGGTGATGAACTCGGTCGTCACCAAGGAGCCTGTGACGCGCTGCCAGCCGCACGTCTGGCCTTACAGTGACGTCAAATCCTTCGTTCTGGAATCCGGCGGCCTCATCACCGCCGAGGAGGCGCAGCGGCGCGTGCTGATTTTGGAAAATCCGGCCATGCACGGCGAATCGAAGGCCACCAACACCCTGTTCGCCGGGATCCAGATGATCCTGCCGAACGAGGTGGCGCCGGCCCATCGCCACGTGTCGTCCGCCATCCGGTTTGTACTGGACGGTGAGGGCGCCTATACGGCGGTCGAGGGCGAGAAGGCCTATATGTCCCGCGGCGACTTCGTCATTACCGCGAACTGGGCACCGCACGATCACGGCAATACCTCAGACAAGCCGATGCTGTGGCTCGACGTGCTGGATTTTCCGGCGGTCAATTTTTACGAGGCGTCGTTTGCCGAGCATTTCGACGACGCGACCCAGTCGACCACGCGCCAGGATGGCGAACTCGCTGTCGTTCTACGCTTCGGGTGTGCTGCCTGATGGTACCCCGGCGTCCAATCGCACGCCGGTCATCAACTACACCTATGCGCGCACACGTCCGATCGTGGAGCGCATGATGAAGGCGGGCGAGATCGACAAGCGGCATGGCGCCCGGGTGCGCTACGCCAACCCGGTGACTGGCGGTTCCGTATTGCCGACGATGGGAGCGTGGCTGGCAATGCTGCCGAAAGGCTTCAAGGGCGAGACCTACCGCTCCACTGATGGCGCCATCTTCGTTTGCGTCGAGGGCGAAGGCACGACCACGGTCGACGGCAAAGTGCTCAAATGGGGTCCAAACGACGTGTTCGTTGTGCCGTCGTGGAAAAGCTATCACCACGACGCGCCCAAGGAGTCGGTTCTGTTCTCGATCTCCGACCGGCCGGCGCAAGAGGCGCTCGGCATCTGGCGCGAGGGTAAGTGACGGCGCAGGGCTGCCACTGGGTGGGCCATTTCCTTCGTGTCGTCATCCGCGAAGACGGATGATCCAGTAGTCACCGCGGCTTCGGCGAATACTGGATGCTCCGCCCTTGCGGAGCATGACATTAGTAATGAGCATGGCCCTTTCATTCACCCACGACGTTCCGCCACAACGCGTCGTCTTTGCGTCCGGCGCGCTTGCGCGTGTCGCCCAGGAGGTGGAGCGGCTCAATATTGGCCGTGCATTGGTCGTGGCGACGCCCGGCAGCGGCGTGCGGCTTGGTAAAAATGTCAGCGATGTCCTCGGCACGCGCGCGGCGGGGCTGTACGCGCAGGCGGTGATCCATGTGCCCAAGGCGGTCGCCGAGACCGGCCTGAGGGCGGCGCTCGAGACCAAAGCTGACGGCCTCGTTGCAGTCGGCGGCGGCGCGGCCATCGGACTTGCCAAGGCGATCGCCTTGCAGACCGCATTGCCGATCGTCGCCGTGCCGACGACCTATTCGGGTTCGGAAGCGACGCCGATCTACGGAATGACCGATGGCGAGCGCAAGATTACCGGCCGCGACGTGAAGGTCGTGCCGCGTACCATTCTTTACGATCCCGACCTGACACTGGGCCTGCCCGCCGCGGTCAGCGCCGCAAGCGGCATGAATGCCATTGCCCATTGCGTTGAGGCCTTTTGGGTCGACGGCCGCACACCGGTTACGGTTGGACTCGCCAGCGAGGCGATGCGCCGGTTCGCCAAAGGCCTGCCGGCAGTGGTCGCCGATGGGGCCAATGCCGCCGCGCGGACGGAATGCCTGATCGCCGCGTGGCTTGCAGGAACGGTGCTGTGCGCCGGCACAGCGCTCCAGCACAAACTCGCCCACGTGCTCGGCGGGCTTGGCCTGCCGCATGCCGAAGCGCACGCGATCATCCTGCCGCATGTCATGCGCTTTAATCTTGAAGCGGCGCCCGACGCCAAGGCGCACCTCAGCGAAGCGCTTGACGCCAACGATCCGGCGGATGCGATTGCGCGCATGCTGAAGAAATTTCCAATTCCGGAGCGGCTGCGCGAAATCGGTTTCGATAAAAGTAAGACCGACTTTGTCGCCGACGAGGTCGCGGCGGGAAAAATCACTTCTCCGCGGCCGGCCATGGCCGGCGCCGTGCGCGAACTGCTGGCGGCAGCATACTAATTCGATCGGTGCCGGCTACGGCTATTGCACGGCGAAATTGCCTTCGCGGAGCACCTTGCCCCAGCGTTTGGTCTCGCTGCGGACAAAAGCATCGAGTTCGCCGGGCGTGCTCGAGACGGCAATGATACCGGCTTCGTCGAGCCGGTGCGCCACGCCGGGATCGGCATAGATCGTGGCGATGAAATTCTGCAATTTGCCGACGATCTCCTTGGATGTGCCGGCCGGCGCATAAAATGCGATCCAGGTCGAGATGTCGCCCAGTTCGGGCAAGCTGGCGGCCTCCGAGAGCGGCGGCAGGTCGGGGATTTGCTTCAACGGCCGTTCGCTCAATTTGGCCAGGGCCCGGAACCTGCCGTCCCGGATCAGCGGATAGCTCGACGCGAGTCCGTCGATACCGAAATCGACGCTGCCGGTGAGCAGGCCTTGCACCGTTTCGGCGCTGCCCTTGTAGGGAATGATCGCGAAATTCGTATTGGTGAGTTTTTCGAACAGCAGCGCGGCGAGCCGGCCGTTTGTCGTGCCGCCGCCGAAATTGAGTTTGTTGGGTTTGGCCCTGAGCAGGTCGATCAGGTCCTCGACGTTTGCGGCGCTGGAGTCCGCGCGGACCTCGAGCACCGAGATATTCTTGGCGCCGAGCGAGATCGGCTGAAAGTCCGTCAGCGGATCGTAGGGCAGCTCTTTCTTCAGCAGCGGATTGAGGACCATCGTCGAGTCCATCGCTGCCAGCAGCGTGTAGCCGTCGGGATCGGCCTTGGCGACGACTTCGGCGCCGATTGCGGTGTCGGCGCCGGGGCGGTTTTCGATCACCACGGCCTGGCCCCAGGATGCCATCATTTCCTGGCCGATGATGCGGGACAGGATGTCGGTCGGTCCGCCCGCCGGGAACGGCACGATAATGTGGATCGGACGGGCCGGATAATTGCTGGCGTCGTCGACTTGCGCCCGTGCCGGCGCGTTCGCATAGGCCACCACTGCGACGAGCGCAGTTGCGCAAGCGATCGCACGCGAAGCGGCGGCAACCATGTCAGGCCTCAAGGTCGCTCATCAGCCGCCCAAGTGCCGGCAACTCCGGCGTGCCGCCAAGCTTACCTTTGAGCCGCTTGAGACAGCCCCAGATCACCGCTTGATTGCTGTTGACGACCGGCTTGCCGAGAGCCTGTTCGATCGCGGCTACCGCTTCGATCTGCGTCGTGTTGGTGCAGCTCAGGAAGATGCCGTCGGCGTCCGGCGTATCGTTCTCGCGAGCCAGATCGAGCCACTGCTGCGGCGTCACGGCCTCGAATTCGGCCGCCTCTTTGCACTTGAGCGCGACGTCTTTCACCACGGTAACGCCCGCCGCCTTGAGGTAGGCGATGATGGGGGCATTCGACATATAGGGGCTCAGCACCACGACCTTCTTCATGCCCATGGCCTGCAACGCGTCATTCACCAGGCTCGACGTCGATAGCGCCTTGATGCCCGTGGTCTTTTCGATGAGGCGAATGATGCGTCCTTCGCCATCGGTGCCTTCCTTCATCGAGGTATGGGTGCAATGGAAGACGATGAGATCGGGCCCGGCGTCGGCGAGGGTGCCTGCGGCGTGAGCGATTTCGTCGGTCAGTTCAGCCACCGTTTTGTTGGGCTGGCCGGCGACGCGGCCGCGCGCGACATGAATGCCGAGGCCCTCCGGTGCATAATAGTTGAATTGCGGCTCGGTCATGCGGTTGACCGACGGGATGATCAAGCCGATGCGCGCGCGCGGTTCGGTCAACTTGGCATCCAGCCGATCCTTCTCAGCGATAGCGTCCATGGTTTGCGCTCCAGTTGGGCGTGGTCGGTCGTTGCCGCCGATCCTAGCAGAATATCGGCGCTTTCTCAGTGGCCTGACGCGTGTTGCTGGTCCGGGTGGAGAATCAGTTTTTGGACGCGCCAGTTGAGGATTTCGGCGACGAAGATCGTGTTCTCGCTCGGGCAGGCTATTTCGTGGATCCAGCCGAACTCCTTGAGCTGTTTGCCCGACCGGCCAAGCATTCCCAGTACCTTGCCGTCGAGCGAGAGTTTGTAGATCCGGCCGGGGAAGGCGTCGGCAACATAGAGCACCTGGTTCGGCGGTGGCGTGATGCAGAGCGCCCAAGGCGCGCCAGGCGTCATCGTGCCGCCGTTCTGCAGATAGTTCGCGAGATCGGGCTTGTTGCCGATGGCGGGCTGCGCGTCCGGGTCGGGCGGAATGTCGATGGTGATGAAGCGCTGAAAATTGCCGTCGCTGTCGAAGGCCTGGATGCGGCGGTTGCCGCGGTCGGCGACGTAGAGGGTGCCCTTGGCATCGGCGGCGATGCTGTGAACGGTGTTGAACTGCCCTTCGCCCTTGCCGGGCGTGCCCCACGATTTGAGCCAGTCGCCATCCTTGCTCAGCTTGGCGACGCGAGAATTGATGTAGCCGTCGCTGATAAAAATATCGCCTGCCGGATCCCAGGTGACGTCGGTCGGCTGGCGGAACCGCCCGTTCTGTGGCGGCAGCGGCGGATTGAGATGCTCGTAAGGCTTGGTGTCGGCGTCGGACGCTTCCTGCTTGCGGCCGATCACCATGGTGACGCGGCCTTCGGGGTTGAAACGAATGATCATGTCCGAGCCTTTGTCGACGGCCCAGATGTTGTCGTCCTTGTCGATGCGGACGTAGTGGGCGAACGACCAGGCGTAGAGATTTTTGCCGATCTCGCGAATAAACCGGCCATCGGAATCGAACTCCCACAATTGCGCGGCGGTATTGGCAAAAGCCGGCCCGTGACTCGATCCGCCGCGATGGAAGACGAAGATGTGGCTCTTGGAATTGACCGCGACGCCTGCAGCTTCACCCATGTAAAGGTCGGCCGGCAGCTTGAGAAAATCCGGCACCGAATCGAACGGAATTTGCGGCGCTGTTTGCTGCGCCAACGGTTGCTGCACCGAGGGTTGCTGCGCCAAGGCGGCCGGGCTCAACAGCATGGATGCGGCGATGAGGAATCGCTTCATTTCTGTCCTCCCTTGACGGCTTTTTGCCACTATATATTGGATTGCGTGCGGGCGAAATGCGCGCGGACCACAAACCGGCAGGGCACCACGGCGCGATGGATACGGCGGCACCGAACCCGAAGTGGATCAAGGGCGAAACCGACTATTGGGAAGTCGTTATCGGCCTGGAGGTCCATGCCCAAGTGGCTTCCCACGCCAAGCTGTTCTCCGGCGCCTCCACCGAGTTCGGCGGCGAGCCGAACTCGCACGTTTCGCTGGTCGATGCGGCGATGCCCGGAATGTTGCCGGTCATCAATGAGGAATGCGTGCGCCAGGCGGTGCGCACCGGGCTCGGGCTCAAGGCCAAGATCAATCTGAAGTCGGTGTTCGATCGAAAGAATTATTTCTATCCGGACCTGCCGTCGGGCTACCAGATCAGCCAGTACAAATCACCGATCGTCGGTGAAGGCGAAATCGTCGTTGATATATCCGATGGCGAGACGATCCGTGTCGGCATCGAGCGGCTGCATCTCGAGCAGGACGCCGGCAAGTCGCTGCACGATCAGAACCCCACTCTGTCGCTCGTCGATCTCAATCGATCCGGTGTGGCGCTGATGGAGATCGTATCGAAGCCCGATTTGCGCTCCGCCGAGGAGGCCAAGGCCTACGTCGCCAAGATTCGCGCGATTTTGCGTTACCTCGGTACCTGTGACGGGGATATGGAGAAGGGCAGCCTGCGCGCCGACGTCAATGTTTCGGTGCGTAAACCGAACGGGCCGCTCGGCACGCGCTGCGAGATCAAAAATCGTCAACTCGATCCGTTTCATCGGCGCAGGCCATTGAGCACGAGGCGCGCCGGCAGATCGGCATCATCGAGGACGGTGGCGCGATCGAGCAGGAGACGCGGCTGTTCGATCCGGACAAAGGCGAGACGCGTTCCATGCGCTCCAAGGAGGAGGCGCATGACTACCGTTACTTTCCCGATCCCGACCTGCTGCCGCTCGAGCTTTCGCCGTCGCTCGTTGACGATTTGCAGAAGAACCTGCCGGAACTGCCGGACGAGAAGAAGGCGCGATTCGTGCGAGACTATGGGCTTTCGGCTACCGATGCATCGACGTGCTGCTCAGCCGATAGCGATATGAGCGGAGTAGTTTGAAACGGTTGACGACAATTGGTCGCCAGCATACTCACCCAAGCTCATGCCGAATTGGCTGCGCAATCAGCATCTTAGCGGCGACTGAGCAAGGAAGGACTTCACATCTCAAATCAAGTCCGGTATCTGCGACGGCAAATACTAGCGATTCGTCGATTATGACTCGCCACGAAGGCGACATTACGAATAGCGATGGCCAAGGAGCTTTACGACAAAGTATGGACCGCATCACTGCCGGCACCGATTAGCGAAGATCCGCCGAAAGCTATCGTGTTCTCACCGTCGAAGAAGTGCGCGACCTGCAAGCGAGATCGCACTCTGAACAGGTAACTCGCTCGCGGCGCTCGAGAAGATCTGTCGACGACATCGTCGCCAAAAACCCGGACAAGGTCGCTGATGCCAAGACCAATCCGAAGGCGGTCGGCTGGTTCGTCGGCCAAGTGATGAAGGCGTCGGGTGGCAAGGCCAATCCGCAGGCCGTCAACGACCTGTTGAAGAAGCGGATCGGAGTCTGAGCGGAAATTCTTGTCCGGATTTTTCTGCGCGCGACCTCACGGCGCGCGTTCCTCCGCCGAAATAATTGGAACCGAAATTCTCTCGAAGTGTGCCGCCGCGAAGTCGCGCGCGGGTGCCGCTGATACCTCGGCCGCGAATCGCTTTGCACTGATTCGCGCGTTTTGCGCTTCCAAAGACGGTCAACACGGCCCGCGGAGGCATCTCGCACGAATTTTTTTTCGTGCGGTAACTGCGGTCGTGTTGGCAGAATTCTGCGCGTGAAAATCAAATCGGTTGCCATTGATGACGCGCGCCCAGCGCGTCGCATTAAAAATTTTGGACGATGAAGAAATGCCTATTTTATCGGCACTTTTGCATCATGCCGATATTTGTTGGAAAAAATACCGCTTGCAAAATTTTTTTCGGCGCGGCGATGCTCCGCCGATCGTCGCGTCCGCTCGGCACCGATGAAAGACGCGGCAGTTACGCACAAGATTATGCCGAGTCACTGTTATTTTTTTTCCGCTGTAGTAATCCGATGGTAGTGCCCGTCGATTCGCGACAGCACTGCACGTTATCGCCATCCACTCAGGCTAGGAGGGCAGCAATGGCGAAGAAGAGAAAAGCGAAAGCGAAAGTAGCGAAGAAGACAAAGAAGCGGAAGAAGAAGTAGTCTTCACCGCGATCGATCTTCGGCTTCGCTTGAAGTTGGAGATCGCGTCACACGGGCCGGCCAACGCCGAAGGTGGATCGATGATCTCCTGAGGCGGGCCGGCTCAGGTGGCGGACGGGGGCGTCGGCGCGACGGAGGGTCGAGCTTCATGATCGTGCGCAGCGCGCGCGGTAATGGAGACGAGGTTCGGGTCAACTGTTCCTCTCCCTGGCGGAGTGCCAGTGGATCAAATCCTCTGGTTTCTCGCCGACGCCCTCGGTTTACAGCGGTGTTCTCGCATAACCTTGATCGGCGTCGTGGAGCAGTTCCGTGGCGCCGTTTTTTATTGCCATGAAACGCCCGAAACCGAAGGCACCCGCCGAGCGCACTCTTGCAACGAAGAAGCAAGCGCCGAAGGCAAAGCCGCTGGGCAGCGACAGGCCGATTGCGCTGTACTATTGGCCGACCCCGAACGGGTGGAAGATTTCCATCATGCTCGAAGAGTGCGGCCTGCCGTACATCGTAAATCCTGTCGATATTTCCAAGGGCGAGCAGTTTGCACCGGCGTTTTTGGCGATTTCGCCGAACAACCGCATACCGGCGATCGTCGATCCCGATGGCCCGGGCGGGCGGCCGATCTCGGTGTTCGAATCCGGCGCCATTTTGCAATATCTCGGCCGCAAGACCGGAAAATTCTATCCGCGCCAAGAGCGCGTTCGAACGGCCGTCGAAGAATGGCTGTTCTGGCAGATGGGCGGCCTCGGCCCGATGGCCGGCCAAGCCATCCACTTCCGCCGCTACGCGCCGGCGTCTCTAGCCTATGCGGTCGCGCGCTATAGCGACGAGGTCAACCGGCTCTACGGCGTCATGAATACGCGACTCAAACAGCGGGAATTTCTGGCCGGACGGTATTCGATTGCCGATATGGCTTGTGTCGGCTGGGTCCGTCTCGCCGAGCGGCAGGGTCAGGACCTCGGGCAGTTCGCTGATCTCAAGAGGTGGTACGATACGATCCGCGCTCGGCCAGCGGTCAAACGCGCCCTCGCCATCCGCATCGAGGCGGCTTCGAACGTCGATCCCAAGGATCCGAAGGTGCGTGCTGTGCTGTTCGGGCAACGCGCGCGGTGAACGGCGTCAATTCGCCCGCGTCCATGCCTGCGTTTTGCAGATGATGCTCATAACGCAGCCTTTGAGTTCGGCCGTATTCGGTCCGGTCAGCGTGAAAGCCCCGGTATAAGTCTTGCCGTCCGAGGCATTATAGACGTTGCCCGACCATTGATCGGGTGTTCCGCTCGGTTTCATTCCGAGCACGATCTGCACGCCAAGCAGCGGCCGGCTCTGCTTGCTCGCGTCGGCATTGTTTTTGTCTGTTTTCGGTCGTCCGGTGGCCGGGTCATTGGGCTCCTTGAGCCACACCAGATTGCCGCAGAGCGACCCGCCACAATTGGTGATGCGAACCTGGCTGTCCTTGTCGGCGGTGTACCAGGTTCCCAACGGATCGGCGGCAAGCGCAGGTGCGACGAATTTCGGCGCGACCGCAATTATGGCGAAGGCTGAAAAGCAAAACGCGGCGGCTGCTGAACGAAACGTTGTCATTGCGAGTCTCAATTCCTGTCGTTGACGAGGCGGCAAGCATAATGCCTACGGCCGTAATTGCCTAGTTGCTGGGCTTTTCGCGAACCGCACGACAGGTGAGGCGGTGCTTGCTTAACGCAGCCTTGCCGAAAATCCGCGAGCGGCCGCTCCCCGGTTCAGATTCGATTCATCGCATTACTTAAACCACCGTTCAAAACTTCCGACGATTATCCGGATATCGGCTGGGGAAAATAAGCCGACGCAGCCGCGAAAGCGGACGGGTAACGAGACGTGGACAGGGGATCAAACTATGGCTCGATTTGAAATTCTCGACAGTGATGTGTCACCGCTCGGTGCCGGGCCGGTTTCGGGCGACATGCTGTTTGAGCTCGGGATGATGTATTCGGTCGGCCGCGACGCGCCGGTCGACCTCGTTTCCGCGCACAAGTGGTTCAACCTTGCCGCGGTGAAGGGCAACGCCGAAGCGAGCCGGCTGCGGCGTGAGATCGCCAATCAGATGTCGGACGCCGAGATTGCGGCCGCGCAACGCGCAGCGCGCGATTGGCTCAAGGGCCAGGACATGGCGCCAGCGCCGGCAATGGCGGCCTGAATTTGGCGCCGGACTCCGCCTAATTCGGTCTCGGTACCTCGCTGGAACGTGCCGGGTGCTTGCGGACCCCGAACTGGTACATGCCGATAAATGTGGCAGGAGCCTCGGCTTCGAAAGTGTGCCAGCAATCGAGGTCGGCCATCGCCGCAGGGTCGGGAAAACGCGTCGAAAACCGGTGCCGAGTGGGCGCATCTATAGTGAAGCCCACGAACTGCATGTCGTTTTCCGCCAGGAAGGATTTGATCTCGGGCAAAGTGATCCGATGCTCCTGCACATGGAAGATCATGTCGCGGCATTCGCTGGTCGAAAAGAAATCGTCGACCAGGGTCAACGATTTCAGTAGTGATCCGTCGTCGGCCGCCATGATTTCCTCCCGGCAGCGACGGATGTCATCTGGAATTGGTCGATAGCCACGCTTGGCGATGAGCGTTCGTGCAGCAACAATATGCTTTCGCGCCAATTCGCTGTACAGCCCAACTTGCATGCCGCCGCCCGGGCGCAACAGCGACAGCAAAGCCCGCCAGCCTTCCCAGGGATCGGCGAGATGGTGCAGGACGCCGGACGCATCGATGAAATCGAACTGTCGGCCGATCGCGCCCGATCTGACGATGTCGGCTTGCGCGAACGCTATATTATTAAGGCCGAAAGTTAGCGCCATGCGTTTGGCGTAGCTGAGGCTCGCAAGGCTGAGATCGATCGCAAGGATGCGCGCGTTGGGTGTCTTGCGCGCAAATTCGATCGCGGACATGCCGGTGCCGCAGCCGGCAATGAGGATGTCGAGAGTCTGCTCCGGCTGGCTGTCCCTGAAGACGGCGGGCTGATCCGGCGGCCCCGCTACGACCCAGCGCGGATAAGGGTTTTCTTCATATTGCCGGCGCACCGCGTGAGTTACCTCGCCGGCAATCTCGGTCAGGGCCGGAATCGCCGCTGCGATCCGGCGTTCCTCGGCGGGTTCCTTGACCTGCTGCACGATCAGCGCCTGCACCACTTGCGGCCATGACCGATCGAGCAGAGCTTCAGCATTCGATAAAATGTGCAACGGAAAATAGGCGCCGATCACGACGGGCAACAGCGCGGAGCACGGCCGGTCTGCAGCCAGCGCAGCTTCGAGCGATGCTCGCAATAGCTGCGCCTGTTCGGCTTCGGCCTCTGTCGTGGAGAAAACGTACTCGTTGACGAAACATTGCCGCGCCAAGGCGCAGTAAAAAGCCAGCGAACTCTCGTCGTGCGGACCACTCATTGCGTCGCTCGTCAATATGGCGTGACGTACGCTCGTCAATAGACGTTCGAGTCCAACGTCAGTGACCGGATCGCACTCCAGCAAGCAGCGCAAAAGCTCATCGTGAGACAGCTCCGCCATTGCCGATGAACCGTGTAGTTCTGCGGCGGCGAGGCGTACGGGCCACGCTGAATTGGCTCTGGCGATCACGTCGTTCAAAGCGCTGTTGAGCTTGATCAAGCTGATGGACACGCCGGTCAGATCGCGCGGTCGAGCCCAGGCTTCCCTGAGCGCGCGCAAAACCAATTTTCGATATTGGCCGGTATTGTCCGCGGAGAACCGCACAAGCCTGACGCACTGAGCGAAAAAAAACTTACTTTCCACCGTCTCTTTGTACTCGAGCGCGCGACGGGCGGCGTGGACCGCCAAATCGGTCCGCCCGAGCGACAAATAGGCTTTTGCGAGATGGTCGCAGGCGTCGGGCACCTCTGGCTTGAGTGCGAGCGCCTGCTCAAAATGTGAAACAGCTTCGCTGGTGTTGCCCTGCGCCATCAGCGCGATGCCGAGATGGCTGTGTGTCTCGGCATGCGTCGGCTCTAGCGCCAACGCCTGCCTGAAATTGGCTATCGCTGCATCCCATTGACTTGTCTCCAACAGGATGTTGGCAAGGTTGAAGCGCGCAATGGCCAAGTTCGGGCTGCAGGCGATTGCGCGCTCATAGCACGCTATCGCTTCGGCCGGCCGCCGCTGGTCGCGCCGGACGTTGCCGAGATTGAGGTGGGCGAGGGCGTGGTCGCCTCGAATGGCGATCGTTCGTTCCAGATGAACCGCCACATTGTCCGTGCGGTTGAGTGCGCGCCACGCCAAGGCGAGGTTGTAGTGATATTCCGCAACACGATCTTTGTTCTTGATTGCTCTTTCAATCAGATCCACCGCGGCTGATGGATTGCCGCCGTGCAGCGCGATCAGACCCAGATTGTGCAGGCTGTCGGCATGGTCGGGAAAGAGCGTGAGGATATGCCGGTAACGGCGCTCCGCTTCGCCAAGCGCGCCGCCCTGATGCTGCGCAGCCGCCGCGCCGAAAAGCTCGGCAAGCGTGGCGCTGGCTGCCGCCGTGACCGAGCCGGTCGCCGGCTTTGTGCCGTGATGCCGCGCGGCTCGCCGTTGTTCCCGGTTCATCGCAATGGCCAATGGCTGTGAATGAATGATGGCCATTCTGCTAGCGAACGGGTCAAGGTGGGTCAACGTCGATTCGATTTGCGGCGTGCGTCGGTCGCTTCGAGAACGGTCGCTAAGTCCGCCATTTCCTGGGTTCGGCAATCCGCTCTGGAAAGGCGTGAACGGCCTCCCATATTTGACGCAGAAACTTCGAAACTATAAGGATTTCCGCATCCGGAGAGGTGGCCGAGTGGCTGAAGGCGGCGGTTTGCTAAACCGTTATACGGTCTAAAGCCGTATCAAGGGTTCGAATCCCTTCCTCTCCGCCAATTCATGTTGAAATCGTTAGATTTTCTGCCAGACGCTAAATTTGATCCATCATCCTATCCATGTTTAAACGCCATAGAACGCCGCCTGTACGTTCTTCGGTCTGGCCGGTCTTTGGTGCCGCCGCTAGGCTAAAAGCCAAGGTGAGGCCCCGCAGGCTAAATCGTGGGTGTTTCAGTCTGAGACCCGATTGATCGTTGCGTGGCGACTAGGGAAGTTTTTTAGTGGGCACCGGACAGAGCTTGTTCAGAAACCAATTGCTCCTTGGGCGCAATTATGGAAGCGGAGCACGGGACGAAATCAAATGGACAATGACGCCGTCATCATAACGGCTTGTGATCAACGCTACTTTCCTCTTTGCGCGGATCTCATTGCTTCTATCAAGGCCGCTTATGGTTTTATCCCACGCATTCGCGTGCTGGATGTCGGTTTGACACCGGGTCAGATTGCGACGCTTTCAGGGATAGTTGAGAAGGTCATCACACCAATCTGGGATGTCGGAGAAGGCCTGAATCTCCCAACCTGGAATCGTGCGATGACAGCACGGCCTTTTCTGCCAGAATATGTCGGCGAGGCTACTATTGTTGCGTGGATTGACTCCGATGCCTGGGTGCAACGTCGCGCGCCGCTTCAAAGGCTCATTGACGCTGCGCGAAATGGCGAACTCGCTATAGTCGAGGAACGTTTTAGCAAAGGCTTCTCTGTCGATGTCCAGAACTCGCAAGGCCACTATCAAACTGTTACCTATAGTGCGGAAAGCGTTAAGGCGAATGTTCGTTCTTGCTACCAGAGATGCTTTGGCGATGAAGTCGCTGACGCTTTGGCCAATCAACCCTCATTTAATTCAGGTGTCTTTGCGCTGCGAACAAACTCGCCGTCATGGGCAGTTTGGCGAGAAATCTATGCGCCTGCGCTGGTCAGAGACTTCCACTTTTTAGTAGAGCAGCAAGCGCTCAATGTGGCCATCCGACAGGGCCGCATTGCAATTGCGAAGCAACCATCGGAATGCAACTACGCATGCCATCTCGAGCTGCCTTGGTACTCAACTAAGCGCGGCGTGTTCACACTTCCGAATGATGAACGTCAGCCGCTCGGAATATGTCCATCTCTGCGATACAAAAAATTATCCGTCCTTACCAATTCCGCAGTTTCCACAAGGGTATCCCCGACTGATGCCGCTCTCCTATGGTTTGTTTCAGAACTTTATCAAAGGTGAAGCAGGAAAATTGCAAGCCCAAACGAGCAATAGACCTATTGGTGTGGGTGAATTTGCTGCGCGGTCTCTTGAAAATCCCTCAAACCGGGACAAGGTCGGCCGCAATGAGCGGTGTCCCTGCGGCTCAGGAAAGAAATTCAAACACTGCCACGGCCGGTACGTTTGACGGAGGTCGAAAGTCAGAAATCCAACCGCCTCCCGACGCGCTGGCAGCAAGCGCCATGTGAGCGGCAGTCCCATCAAGCGTCGGACGGAGGTCGCCCAATCGGGAGGATCGAAGAATCAAAGACACCGATAGAGACCCACACGCCACTCATCCGCCACTTTATCAACGACATCGACCCATAGCGACCGGTCGCGTTCAGTTCGGCTACGGGCTCAATTATCTGATCGACGTCGAGCGCGCGGTCATCGTCGATGTGGAGGCCACTCCGGCCCGCACCTACGTAGCTGCTTCCTGACAACGATCCTTTCGGCCGCGTCTATCCCATGAACTTGAAATACGTTCTTGGCGATAACCGAAGTCCGATGGGAATTTTCGCGATCGCGCCCCAATCCACTCTGTGGCGGCGACGATATTTTCAAGGCGCAATCTTGCCAGCGAAAGACAACCGTTTTGTCCGGTCTGCTTGCGCTGCTTGACCAGCAGATCGCGCGTGCGATGCATCTCAGGCCGGGATTGTTGAAGGCAACGGCGTTGTTCGGATTGAGCTTGTCGGATCGACCCTAAGCCGCACAAGATCTGAAAACACAAATTACTAGTTCACTAATTACTTTGAGCTGAGTATGAGCCACGACATAACCTTTGGCCTACCCTCGGAGCAAATCAACCAGCGATCAGTATCACTAATCGCATCCAATTCAGGAAATAATGATAAATCCCTCGCAGACGTCTTCACTATGGCGGTGTGAAATAATTGGCGGCTATCTTGTATGAGGCGCTGCTCCATCTCATCGCCCTTCGCCTGCATATAACCATGAAGCTCGATGATGATGTCGGCCCCGCGTAATCCCGTCAAGCAAGGGCTTGAAAAGATAGAAAACTCCGCGCCCTCAACGTCGCAAAGAATGAAGCAATCATTGGCTTCAATTCCAAGTTTGGCAACAATTGCCTGGAAATCGGGTCCAGCGGTGCTTTCGATTTTGATCTTCTCACCTACTCCATTTTTCTGCGCGGTTCTTTTGATCGCCTCCCGTCCTTTTTCGGTAGTTTCAAAACAGATCGATCTCTCAAAGAACCCTGTAGCTACCAGACCAACACCATAATAGCCGTCACCTGCCCCCAAATTTACGAGCACTTTGTGTTTGGACCTTTTCTCAATCAATAGGTTCAGAATTTCTTGCTCATATAGACCAAATAACTTAGGTGCTAAATCTCCCGGACCCCACGAGGGATCACTGTCGAGCTTGAAACCCCTGAGCGGGCCATAACGGACAATCCCGTTAAATGTTGCCAAAAAGTACCGAGAAATAAAGACCCGCCGCAATTCGGTTGTCACCGACGAGACTTGCGCGAAAAGGTCGTCAGTTCGAAATTCGTTCATCGAGATTATCGAGACAATCGGAGGGCCGCAGGTAGAGTTTTTGTACGCATGAGTGTCCACATTTTCGACCTTGGTGCAAGTTCGCGGCGCGAGTGCGAGGCTCACAGCCGGATTGAAGTAGGCACCGGATATTGGCCCGAAGGTCAGAATGTCACTCATCGCGTGCTCCTTCATTCTATGAAGAAGCCGTCATTCCTGAAAGTGCGAAAGAATCTGTACGTTATCGGAAGCCCGACCGTGCCGGCGCAGCGCTTCACGATTTCCACGACACTGCGGTCCGAGAGCCGTGCAGTCCCAATGTGGCCGCCCTTGGCGACCCGGCCGGAACAACAATCCCTCGGTACTTGGCAACCCCGTGCGTTTCAAAGGCAGACATGCGAACCCACCTCATCCATCGTCCCGCGAGGGACATCGTCCGGGGCATACTCGTAATCGCGCCCTATGATTCGCTAACTTCTCTCTGCTGCGCGCGCGCTGCGGAGTTCTGCGATGTCCCTATGACCCCGGGCAAAGTGGACTGGCCTGCATAAGGACGTTTACTGAGGCACATAAAGATTGGCAGGGGAAAGGCCGGCTTTATGCCGTTCATACATAGCCGAGTAGGCCGCCTCGATATGTCGCGTGAAGAGACGGGTGTCGAACAAAGGTGAAGTGAGACGATTATCCGCGAGCTTTCGCTTAATGTGTGCCAATTTTCCGGAGTTGGAGGCTAGTTCAATTGCAAGGGATTCATAGGCTTGTGGAGTGGATGTAATCAATTCGGCCAAACCGATCGCATTCAACAAGCCTGCGGCAACTCTGCCGGCGAAGGTCTCGCCAATTTGCGTCAGCACTGGCAAACCAGCCCATAACGCGTCGCTTGCTGTCGTGTGGGCGTTATATGGCAGAGTATCGAGAAAAAGATCCGCTAGACGGTGTCGTGCTAAATGATCTGGCAGGGGCATCCGCTCCGCAAATACAAGACGTTTGGAATTAACGCCCCTGGTTTGCGCCTCTTTCCGCAAGTTCGAAGCAGCGTTTGCGTTGTTTTCAAACAGCCACAGCACGCTACCTTCTACCTGTTTGAGGATCCGCATCCAACAGTCGAAGACGCTCGGAATGATCTTGTAATTATTGTTGAAGCAACAGAAAACAAATCCCTCTTCGGGAAGCGCCAATTCTGCTCGCGTAAATGCTTTATCCGAGATTAGTCGCTTGGCGTCATTGACTTGATAGCTGTTAGGCAAATAGGCGATTTTTTCGGTGTAGTACGATTGCTGAGAACTCTGGGATCACTGTGTGATCCGCGATCAAATAATCAATGTAGTCTGCACCCATTGTTCCCGGATAACCAAGATAATTGATCTGAATAGGCGCGCAACGACGGGCAAAGAGGCCAGTACGCGCGTCTTGTGTAAAGCCTTTTAAATCAACCAATATATCGATTTCGGCCTTTTCAATTGCGGCCGCGATTTGATCGTCGTCGGATGCTTCGACGTCAATAAAATGTTCAAAGCCTTTCTCCAGACGCCGCCGCATCTCGGAACCGTCGTCAGGACCGATTGATATCCCGGTTATTTCGAATTGCGATCTGTCATGGCACTCGAACATGGCCGCCATGAGATACGATGTGGCATGCTCGTAAAAGTCGGCAGAGACGTAAGCAACACGAATTCTGTCGTGCTTAAACCTTTCGCCGTTCCAAACCGGTTTGTTAGAAGGAGGATACTTTTTAGACACCCACACGGTGGCGCAGGCGCGTTCGTCTTCGGGTGATGAAGAAACGCTGAGAAAAGCGAATGGTTCGGTATTTTCCCTCTTGTTTTTCACTGCCGATATTAGATGTTGGCAATCTTCATCGTAATGACGCCAATCGCAAAGGTACATTTTCGAATACAGACGCGCGCCTTCCACGCCAGTCAGATCTGGTTCGATGGACATGGCCTTGTCGTAGGCAGCAAGCGCATTGTCATAACGCTTAAGTCGAAAAAACAGATTGCCGCGGCCAAGCCATGCCGCAGCCAACTCAGGTTTTAGCGCCAACGCCTTGTCATAAGCGGCGAATGCCTCATCGTGGCGCTTGAGTTCGAAGAAAAGATTGCCGCGACCAAGCCATGCATCGGCCAAATCTGGATTGAGCGTGAGTGCACTGTCATAAGCGGCAAAGGCTTCATCGGGGCGCTTGAGTTCGGAGAAAAGATTGCCGCGACCAAGCCATGCATAAGCCAAATCTGGATTGAGCGCGAGTGCCCTGTCATAAGCGACAAATGCTTCATCACAGCGATTGCGATTCCGCAGTACATTGCCTCGACCGAGCCAGGCATCAGCTAGATCGGGTTTAAGGGCCAACGCCCTATTATAGGCAGTAAAGGCGTCATCATAGCGTTTCACCAACGCATATAGATTGCCCTTGTTGAGATGCGCCTCGGCATATTGAGGTTGCGATATTAGCGCCTTCTCAACGGAAGTAAGAGCGGCATCGTATTGTTTCATCTCTGCGAGGACAGAAGCTCGCTCGTTCATTGCGATAATATGATCCGGATACAGCGAGAGGAGCTTGTCGAATTGGGCTAACGCGTCACCCAATTTCTTTAATTTGAATAACGATATTGCGCTGACGTACAGCAACGAGACGTTCACTTGGTTGAGTTTTAGCCCCTGCTCGCTTATCTGAAGTGCAGATCGATACTCGCCAAACTGAAATAGTATCGTCGCATAGTTTTCCAAAAATTGGATATTTCGCGGTTGAACTGTCAACGAACGAGCTATAAGCGACTTCGCTTTCTCAATATGTCCGGTACGCGCCTCTATCAATCCGAGATAATGAAGTGCGTAGGAGTTACTCGGATCGCTCTTTATGATTTTCAAATAGATATGGGTCGCTTCGTCGAGTTTGCCCGCTCGATGCAATGAAACTGCTGCCTCCAGCGCTAACTGCTCGTCGGATTTTGACATGCTGAGCTTTCGTCTTGCTCCCAATCCTTGCAGGCCGCGTGTCGCGACCTCCGGCGTACCAACATCGCTTACACGGCGCTAGGGCAACCTCCGCGTTCATTTAGCGGCGCGGCGTGTCGACCGACTTGTGCCGCGAGACGTCCGTCATCTTGAAGACGCTCGCGCCCCCAGCCGCCGCAGACGTCAGGAATCCGGCCCGCAGTGAGTGCCCAGCATAAGCCGCCGGATCGAGCCCGATGCCGGCGCAGCGCTTCACGATTTCCGCAACTCTGCGGTCCGAGAGCCGTGCGGTCCCAACGTGGCCGCCCTTGGCGACCGGCCGGAACAACGGTCCCTCGGTGATTGCTGCCGCTTGCAGCCACCCTGGAGCGTTTTCTCGGGACAGGCTGTGCGAACCGCGCACGATAGCGATTGTCGCACCCTAGCCTTCCTGGTCGGTTTTGCCGCGGCCAATATAGATGCGCAGGCCTTCGTCGCATTCCTCGAGGTCGGCGACGTCGAGCGCGACGAGCTCTGAGCGGCGGAAGGCGTCGGCAAAGCCGAGCAGGAGCAGCCCGATCGCGAAGACCGCCAAGCGTGTCGGGCGCGGTCGCCGCCACGGCCCTGGCATAGTCGGCCGTCACCGGCGCTTTGCGCGCCGGCACCGCGCCTACCGTGCGCCTGATGCCGCGCATCGTTGCCCGAACTGCTTCCGAGTTGGTCGGCGGCTCATTGCCCGCGAGCTTGTGTGCATATCGCACGGCGGCGAGCCTACGGCCGATGCTGGACGGCTTTAGACCGCGGTGTACCTCAGCTGCTAGGAACGCCGCTACCGTCTCAGCGGCGGCCGGAAGCGGCGCTATGCCCCGATCGTTGCACCACAAGCCCGGAAGGCATCGAAGTCGCCCCGGTGTGCCCGCCGCGTCGCCTCGGCTTTCTCGGCGCGTGCGAAGTCGGTCGCCAGCTCGAGATCAGCCAGCGGTTCGTCGACAAAAATAGCATCGGCATATGATTCCTGCCGGGCGTTCCAGTCGACGATCAGGCGTTCAGCATCGATCAGGATTTGCGGGCCAAGCGTACGGCGCACTTGGGCTTCCACTGCGGCCGCGGCTGTCCCTCACTATGTGCTCGCAGTTCGGGCAGAAGAGTACGTGTGTCGGCGCACACAGACATAGGTGCAACCTATTGTCGTTTATCAAGAATTTATAAAAAACGCCGGAGATTTCATTTTTTCGATGAGCCATTAGCATTTAGACTGCGCTTGCGTCTGTTATTTTTCCTTTGTGAACAATCATGTAGGCGCATTGCGTCGCGTCCCGGCTTATGTATAAAAAGATCGTAAAAAACGATCTTCTGGGGTGGGGTCAGTAGGGTGCCAAGAGTCACGTTGACGACGTCATTCGTCCGGCGATGCAGTTGCCCCGACGGCGCTCGCAGGATCGATTTTTTTGACGGAGCCGTTCCCGGGTTCATGCTCGAGGTCAGATGTTCCGGCGGAAAGACCTTTTACCAGCGTTACCGCGACAGCGGTGGCCGCGAGCGGCAATTCAAGATCGGTCCGGCGAACGTGTTGACGGTGACTCAGGCGCGGCGCAAAGCCCGGACCATCTTGGCCGAAGCCATTCTCGGATCCGATCCCCAGGGGGAACGCGAAGAGTTGCGCGGCATTCCCACGCTCGCTGAGTTTGTCCGCGACTCGTACCTGCCGTATGTGAAGAGCGTAAAGCGCAGCTGGCAGACCGACGAAACCGTACTGCGCGTTCACATCCTGCAAAAGTTCGGCGCCTATCGGCTCGACCAGATCACAGATCAGGGAATCGCCAGCCTGATTGCGCGCATGCGCGACGCAGGCTACGCAAGCGGTACGACGAACCGAGTTCTGGTGTTGCTCCGGTTCATTTTCAACTTGGCGAAAAAATGGGGCGTGGCGGGCTCAATTAAGAATCCGACAGCAGGATTGAAGACGGCGCCTGACGTGTGCCGCGAACGGTTTCTGACGCACGGCGAAGTGCGGCGGCTGTTCTCGGCGCTCGATGCCGATGAAAATAAGGTAGCCGCTTGTGCAATTAAACTGCTGCTGTTGACCGGCGCTCGCCGTAACGAGATCACCTACGCCAAATGGGAGTACGTCAACTGGGAAAGACGGACCCTGTTGGTGCCCCGCGCCAAATCCGGCAGGCCGCGATCGATCCAACTGAACTCGGCGGCGCTTGAATTGCTGTCGTCGATTTCCCGCACTGAAGGAAATCTAAATATTTTCCCGTCGCCGGTCACTGGCCGGCCTTCTCCTTCGCTGCACTTTCCGTGGTTTCGCATACGCGAGCGAGCCGGATTGTTCGACGTCCGACTCCACGATCTGCGGCACTCGTTTGCCAGCTTTTTGGTCAACCAGGGTGTGTCGCTCTATGTGGTCCAGGGCTTGCTCGGACACACGCAGGCGCGCACCACCCAGAGGTATGCGCATTTGGCGAGTGATACGCTTTCAGATGCGGCCGAAATGATCCGCAATGTGGTGCTGCAGGCGGCCGAATAATGGGCGCTATCCGATTGGATTGACGCAGTCCGACCGGAATATACTCTAGCTTCGAGCTGCGGACTTCTGCCGTGAGCCGTTGACGAGCTGGCATTGCACGATCATTTCGAATCCGCCGTTCGGCAATTCTGCAAACGCGATGCCGGCATCCTCAAATGCCTTGTTGATCCGGACCTGGGTAAGGTGCCTTGCTTTGACCGCCGCCTTTTCGAGCCGGTAGATGGCACGCTGAGTGACTCCGGCCTTCTTTCCAAGTTCAGTTTACTCCAGCCCAGCACCGCCCTGGCACCACGCATCCGTGCGGCGAAGGTCACAGGTTCGGATTCCACAAGCCGAGATGATTGCGGCTTTCGCCAATCCTTCTTGAGGTGCCGAGCAGCAGGCAAACCGGTCAGATCGCTGATGACGGGGGCTTCAGAGGGCACAGTGGAACTCGCGATTCTGCTCTTAACTGAAAAAATCCCCGGCGGAGGCCCGCCGGGGATTTCCGATTTCAGACCTTGATCCAGACGATCAGGGCACGAAGTCTCGGTGGATACGAGCGGTAAAAGACCAGTCGTGCTGGCTTGAGACAGCCGCTGGTTCCGGTAGGAAGTCCCGTACCAGACAGAGCGAGGCTCGACGGGAGCAGGCCATTCCACGTCTGCGCCGTGTTGAGGTTCGAGTACAAGGCTTCGACGCCCAGATAGAGGGTCTTGGTCACGTCCCACTGAAGACGCGAGCCAACTGTCCACGCCGACCAGTTGTTGTTGCAGCCCGGGGTGGCGTGGGCAAGCGTACCGCGCCCCCTAGGCCCGACCCGTTGCCGCCACCTTCCAGCGAACACAGCATGTTGTTGGCGTTCGTATCGTAACTGACCGCCAGATAGCTGCCGTAGAACAACTCATGCCATTGCGGTGTCCAGTAGTGCTCGTAGCTGGCGCCGACGCTCCAAGCGGTCGTCAGCTCGCAACTTGTGGCGGTGGTTCCAACACGCGCCACCAAACACGCAGTCGGACAAAACGCCATACCCTTGGTTGTTGCCGTTCACAATATCCGCGGTGCTATTGTTACCGTTCCATTCGTATCTGGACGCACCATGGGCGTAGTTAACTTGCGACGAGAAGTAGTCTCCCTGCGCAATCGTCGGGAAATTTATCTTCAAGCCGGCGCCGACCGCAAAGCCCCACTGGTCGCTAGGATGACCGTTGGCCGGGATAATTGACAGAACCCGCGCCGTAGTAAAGCGGGTTGACCTCGTGGGCGGCGCCCATAACCTGAGCGCTACCCCAAGCTTGGTCGACGCGCAGGTTGCCGACGATATCAGGCGCTTGCCAGCCACCATAGCCGTTGAGGGCAGTCGTGGCAGCATTGAGCGTGCCCGCACCGATGAGGGTGCCCGTGCTTCCCTGCTCAATGATCTGGTTCGCACGGCGCGCTTCAGCCGACACAGTCGCCGTGAAACCATTGCCGAGTTGTGCAGTGTAGCCCCACACCCACCAGCCGGAGTCGCCGGTATCTGACGCTTGCAGTTCGCCAGCGCGGTAGGCAATGGCAGCCGTGCTCCAGAAGTCATAGAACGACTGGGCAATACCGGCAGTGATGCCCGCCCACTGGATGAAGGCGCGGTTCGCGTAGGTCGAGACGGGGCCTGGGCCGTTTCCGATGTCGGTCGTGCTCAAACCGACGGCGATGTAGCTGCGGACCGTGCCGTATTCGGTCTGGTTACGCGCATCCGCGGTGATGTAACCGCGTGCCCGGTCTGTGAAGTTGTTGGTCTGACGCTGTTGAGCGTTGGCGGTGTAATTGCCCGCCGTCAGGTTGCCGTTGGTAGGGTCCGTGGCTTCAGCACGAACCCAGCCGCCGATCTTCAAGCAGATGTCAGTGCCCGGCATATAGTAAAATCCTGCCCCGTACAGGCTACAGACCTTCACGTATTCGACTGGTTGGAGCCAAACAGATTGGTCAAGTTAGCTTGTCGACGCTGCTTTAGCCCTTCCTGACAAATGCACTGATGCCGGTCTGTGAAAGCCCTGAAAGGGTATAGACTGGGACCGTGTTATCAATTGGCACCAATGCTCTGCGACTTCGCGATGGGAATTGTCACATCATCCACGCAAAATTTCGGGGTATGTGCTGGGTGATCTCTATTTTCATCATGGCGCTTGCTCATCGGATCGTGCGATGCCAGGGGAAATGAAGCCACCGATCGTCCTGCCACGATGATTGGCCAGGCGAAAACCAGCGCAAAATCGTGCTCGGATAGGGCGCGGGCGCCAGTTCCTTTGTCCAAGCTTCTGCCGCCGCCGTTGGCTCTAACAATTGAGTGGGCAACTGCCTCGCCAGCAAAGCGTCCGGCTCGCTCGCTACCTTCACTCCATCAATGGCATCATGCCGGCGTAATGTGCGGCAGCACGGATGGCGCCCCAGCGCTGCCCTACAAGGTGAATCCAACGTTCATCGGCCTTCAGCAAATCATCAATGAACCGGAAGACCGGCATCCGGATTGGATTCAACTTTCAACACCGAGTTCGTCGGCTCCGCTTCCGCGCTTCTTAAAGTCTGTCCGGAGAGTCATACGGGATTGCATAGCTTTCTCAACATCAGCCTGATGGAAGCGAGACGCAGCAACGCGAGCGCCTTTCGATTCACATTTTCCCAATCCTTGGCGAGCCGTCGACAGCGCCCGAGCCATGCGAATGTGCGTTCTACCACCCATCGCTTTGGCAGCACGACAAAGCCTTTGGCGTGGTCCGAGCGCTTGACGATCTCGACATTCACTTGCGCCTGTTTTGCTCGCAGCGCGACGGAACACCGGGCCTTGATAGCCGCCATCGGCATAGAGTTTCAGCAGGAACGGATACAGGCCGAACATCGTCGCCATCACCAACGCGCCACCATCGCGATCCTGAATGTCGGCGGCGTGCACGATGGCGTGGATCAGCAGGCCGTGGGTGTCGACGAGAATGTGCCGCTTCTTGCCCTTGATCTTCTTTCCCGCGTCGTAACCCGGAGGATCGATCGACGCCCCCCTTTTTCGGCGCTTTTCACGCTCTGGCTGTCGATCACTGCGGCGGTGGGGCTCGCTTCTCTGGCGACCGCCTCGCGGCACTTCACATAGAGTTCGTGATGGATGCGATCGAGCGTGCCATCCCAACTCCACAGATCGAAGTAATCGTACAAGGTCGAGCGCGGCGGCAAATCCTTTGGGATTGCCCGCCACTGACAGCCAGTCGACAGAATGTACATCAGGCCATTCACCACCTCGCGCATGATCACCGTGCGCTTGTCGCCGCCGCGCTTGCCCGGCGGGATCAACGGTTCGACCAGACCCCATTCGTCGTCGGTGAGATCGCTTGGATAGCGTAATCGGCTGCGGTCATAGCGGCCGCGATTTTCGGTCGTCCACATCGGCGGCCCCTCCGAATCAGGCCCGCCACCCTTGAATCACAAACGATTCATAGGATTCAATAACTCACCGGACAGACACTTAGGGATCAATAAACATCGATTCGGGTACCAGATTAGAGCGAAAGCGCTCATACATGGCATTGTAAGCGGTTTCGATGCGGCGCGTGAAGAGCCTGGTATCGAACAGTGGCGCAGCATCGCGATTTTCGACCAGCTGGCGTTTGACGGCGGCCAATTTCTGCGCATCGGTGGCAAGCTCGACGGCGAGGGCTCGATAACCGTCTTGGCTTGAGGTAACGAGTTCGGACAGGCCTATCGACGCCAACAATGAGGCGGCGACCCTTCCAGGAAAAGTTTCCCCCAATTGCGTAATGATCGGCAAGCCGGCCCATAACGCATCGCTCGCGGTGGTATGCGCATTATAGGGCAACGTATCCAGAAACAGATCGGCCATTCGATGGCGCGCCAAATGATCGGCAAGAGCAATTCGCTGCGCAAAGACCAATCGCTCCGGATTGACACCTCGGTCAGCCGCTTCTTTCCGCAAATTCGCGACGGCTAGGGCACTGTCTTCGATGAGCCACAATACGCTACCTGCGACGTCGCCGAGAATGCGCATCCAGCAGTCGAATACTTCCGGCGTTATCTTGTAGCTGTTGTTGAAGCAGCAAAATACGAAGGCGCGCTCCGGCAATCCGCATTCTGCACGGCTAAAAATTCGCGACGCGATCGATTTCTTGTCGTCGTTTGCCTGATAGCAGCCTGGCAGGTAGGCGACCTTTTCTACGTAGAATTCTTCGTGACCGAGAGGAATTACTTGTTGGTCCGCGATGAGATAATCGATGTATGAGGCGCCGAGTGTTCCGGGAAAGCCAAGATAATTGACCTGGATAGGCGCCGGCCGTTGCGCGAACACGCCTGTTCGCTCCTCGCCGAAATAGCCGTTCAGATTGACGAGAATATCAATGTTTTGGTCACGAATAGTGGCGGCCGCTGCATCGTCAGTAAGGCCGCTAATGTCGACAATTGGCGAAATCGCTTTTTCAATACGGCGGCGGATGTCGCTGCTGTCGTTCCAACCGCTATCGAAACCATAGATTTCAAACCGCGATCGATCATGGTGTTCAAACACCCCAACCATCAGGTGCGAAGTCGCCTGATCGCGGAGCTCACCTGACAAGTAACCGATGCGGATCTTTTTGCAGGCAACTGGCAGCGGTTGCGGCGCACGTCCTGGTTTGGCGGGATACCTATCCGCGTTGTACAACTCAGCGCAAAGTCGAAGGCTGCTTGGCGACTTTGCCACGCCCTGCCAACCGAACGGCTCCCCCGACAACTTGCCTGACGCGATGTCGGCCTCGATTTGCGCGGTGAGGTCGTCGATCCCTTGCCAAGTGCAGGTTGCCATCTTTTCATAAAGAAGCGCCCCTTTCACAAATGAAAGCTGCGGATCTATTCTCAGCGCCTGCGTGTAGGCTTCGGCCGCCTCCTCATGGCGCTTCAGGCGACGAAAAATGTCGCCGCGGGCGAGCCAGGCATCCGAGAGATTCGCTTTGAGACCGAGCGCCCGATCGAACGCAGCAAGCGCATCTTGATAAAGCTTAAGCTTGCGAAACACTTTGCCCCGGCCGAGCCACGATTTAGCAAGGTCGGAACTCAAAGCCAGAGCTTTATCGTATGCAGCGATCGCGTCTTGATAGCGCCCGAGCTCATAGAATACATTGCCGCGACCGTGCCAGGCCCCTGCTAGCTGAAAATTTAAACCCAGCGCTTTCTCATAGGCAACAAGCGCCTCATCGTACTGCCTCAGTTCCTTAAACGCATTGCCGCGACCGACCCAAGCCTCGGCAAGACCTGGCTTCAATGCCAGTGCGCGTTCGCAGGCGGCAAGTGCGTCGTCGTATCGCTTGAGCGCGAGTACGATGTTGCCGCGACCGAGCCAGGCCTCAGCAAGATTTGGTTCGATCGCGAGCAACTTATCGACACCCACGAGGGCGTCGGTGAAGCGACATAGATCCACTAATAGTTTGGCACGTGCCAAATGGGCTTGACTAAAATTCGGCTCTATAACTATTGCGCGATCGTAGCTGTCGATGGCTTCAAGAATCCGGCCGAGACGGTAGAGGACGTTGCCGCGACCGAACCAAGGTGCCCCCAAATGCGGCTTCCGTTGCAGAACCTCGTCATACGCGGCGAGAGTGCGCCGCGCATAACGTCCAGCCTCTTCATGTCTTCCTTGATCCGTTAAAAAGATACTGTAAACGTCCAAAGCGGGGAGGTGGCCGGGCTGCAACTGAATTGCCCGTTTCAGTGAGCGCTCGGCGTCGTCGAGCTTGCCTGTCTGCATCCCGAACAGGGCACGCTGAAACATTTCGTCTGCGGAGGTTGTCATCGTAAGTCAGAACGATCTTGAAATCCAATCGGTCCGCAGCTGCGATGCATCTTCTTGCGGAAGGCGCATCGACAGGATCGGGATGGGTTCTGTATAAAGATGATCGCATTGCTAATAATTCAGCACGTTGCCGCTTTCAAGGGCCTTTACACGCCGAGGCGGTCTTACCGATTTACGCTTTTGGCCCTACCTGGCGCAAAGAATACAATGCTCCGCTTACGGCAACCTGTTCGAGGGCTGAGCCCATTCGACAGGCGGACGACGCGCGGCTCGCCACAGAGTGTATCGGAGAGCCGCTGCTTCAACCGCCGCATCTCACTCGGTAGCAGCCAGTCATGCTTCCTCTTCCAATTGAAGTAGGTCGCGTGGCTGATGCCGGTCTTGCGGCAGATATCCGCCACCGGCATGCCATCAGCAGCTTCAGAATGGACTAGACTGATCAGTGCGAAATATGCAGAAAAACCACATGTTTTTAGAGCGTGTCGGAACGCCATGGAATATCGCAAAGCGGACTTCCTCTCCGCCACCGTTCGCTCTGACCGGCTTCGAGTGGCAGGCCATGAAGAATC
>CAVTFP010000031.1:0-119201 GCA_963733645.1 uncultured Alphaproteobacteria bacterium | reverse complement strand
CTTGCCGCGGGTGACGCCAGTGTAGAGCAGATTACGTTGCAACATGGCGTAGTGCTGCGTCATGACCGGGATCACCACCGCGGGGTACTCCGACCCTTGGCTCTTGTGGATGGTGGCGGCGTACGCAGGAACCAGGGTGTCGAGTTCGCCGAAGCTGTAGCTGATCCTGCGGTCGTCGAAACTGGCGGTAAGTTCGCCTTCGTCAGGGTCAACCTCGGTCACAAACCCAATGTCGCCGTTGTAGACCTCCTTGTCGTAGTCGTTCTCGATCTGCATGACCTTGTCGCCGGGGGCGAAGGTCCAGCCGAACCGCTCCACCTTGCGATCGCCGGCAGGATTGAGCGCCGCCTGAAGTTCGATGTTCAACGACCGTGCGCCCACGCCGCCTCGGTTCATCGGACACAGCACCTGAATGTCGCGGATTGGATCGACACCGAACCGCCTCGGGATCGCGTCTTCACCGACTCGATGATGCGGCCGACTGCACTCTCCGGGTCATCCGCTTGCACGAAGTAGAAGTCGCTCTTGGCTTCGGGCGGGCTGAGGTCCGGGATCATGCCCTGGTTGATTCGATGGGCACTGGTGATGATGCGGCTCTGCGCGGCCTGCCGGAAAACTTCAGTAAGGCGTACTACCGGCACGGCCCCGGATGAGATGACATCGGCCAAACCTGGCCTGGTCCGACCGAAGGAAGCTGGTCGATGTCGCCAACGAGCAAGAGTGCGGCCTTGTCCGGCACTGCCTTTATCAGCGCCTGCATCAACATGACGTCGACCATGGAGGTCTCGTCGACGACCAGCAGGTCACAATCGAGCGGATTATCTTCGCCGCGCTTGAAGCCGCCGCCCTTCGGATCAACTTCGAGTAGCCGGTGGATGGTCTTCGCCTCAAGGCCGGTTGCCTCTTTCATGCGTTTGGCCGCGCGGCCGGTTGGTGCGCAGAGCAGAAGCCTCACGTCCTTTGCAGCTAGTATGCGCAGGATGGCATTGACGATCGTTGTCTTGCCGACACCGGGCCCGCCGGTCATGACCAGCACCTTGGACATCAGTGCGAGCCGGATCGCGGCCACCTGGCTTTCCGCAAGAGCAAGCCCGATCGTTGCTCGACCCATGGCAATGCCTTGCCCGGATCGATCCACGGCCAAGGCAGTTGCCGTTCGCAAGGCGCATCAGCCGCTCCGCAATGGTGCGCTCCGCACGATGCAGGCCGGCTAGAAATACACAGGGTGTTTCACCAACGCGATCGGCGATCACCGTGCCCTCTTGTAGCTCGAGGTCGAGAGCAGTGCGGACGAGTTCTTTCGGCACCTCGAGCAACTTCTCCGCCAGCGGGACGAGTTCATCGGTCGGCAGGCCGCAATGTCCCTCGTCCATCGCCTCGGTCAGCGCATAGGAGATACCGGCGCGCACCCGCACCATGGCGGTCTTCTCGATCCCGAGCTTCATGGCGATGGCGTCGGCGGTCTTGAAGCCGATGCCACGGATGTCGCGTGCCAGGCGATACGGGTTCTCGGTCATGACCTGGATGGCGTCGGCACCATAGGTCTTGAAGATCCGTACCGCCCGCGCCGTGCCGACGCCGTGGCTGTGCAGGAAGACCATGATTTCTCGCACCGCCTTCTGCTCGGCCCAGGCGGCGACGATCCGACCCGCACGCACCGGCCCAATACCGTCGACTTCCCGCAGGCGATCGGCTTGCGTCTCGATGACCTCGAACACCTTCTCGCCGAAGGCGCGCAACAGCTTCTTGGCGTAGGCTGGGCCGATGCCCCGGATCATGCCCGAGGCAAGGTACTTCTCGATGCCTTCAACCGATGTGGGCTCCGAGGTCTTGAGAAACCGGGCCTTGAATTGCTGCCCGTGGGTGCGGTCGTTGATCCAGTCCCCTGATGCGGTGATCCATTCGCCGGCCGCTATTGTGGCGGCATGCCCCACTACGGTGACGAGGTCGCGGTGGCTCCGCGCCTTGACCCGAATGACACAAAAGCCGTTCTCAGCGTTCTGGTAGGTGACGCGCTCGACCAGCCCGGCCAGCACTTCTCGATCCGATGGATGGGGCTGCGTCTTCATCGTGCCAGGCGCCTGGCGCTCGATTATTCGACAGGTTAGCCGATGGGGCGCGACGTGTAACGGCGCCGCCAGACGCGCGGGTGGAGGATCGGAGCGCCTCGCGTACGGCTTCGTTGGCAGGTAGTTCGGGCTACGCCGACGTTCGGCGTCGTCGCCGGGCGCGGGCTTTAGTCGAAGTATCTCCACCGCGGTGAAATAAATCTTTAAAAACCTTTCGCAAACATTTGACGATACGACACTTTATGGGACGGCCGCAACAGCCTGCCACCCTTAGAAAGACCCGCCGATTTAGGATCTCCAAAGGCTGCCGGACGTATCTAGCGGCGCCAGCGCCGTCCGTCCGCAAATGCGGGGGATTTTCGGTATTCCCCGGGCCGTAGACCTGCAGAATTGTCAGCGTTTCGGACGGCCTGCAGCACCGGAACACCGAACCGTCACCGCACAGCATTTTTGACAATCGTCAGGGCTCGCGCCAAGCCGCGTGTCGCCCGCACAGCCGCGAGCTCTTTCTTGCTAGGGAGATTTAACCCGACCCAGGGCGCCTAGCGGTCGAGCCGACCCATCGGGTTGAGGATTTGACGAGCGAGCGAACTCCGAGCGCTAACCCCAGCGATCGGCGTCTTGCTGAGTTTACTTCCGGAAATGGCAAGTTATCGGACGCCGCGTGAGCTAAAGGCGCCTCGCCAAGCGTACCGCCTGCGTGGAGCAAGAAGTAACGAAAAGTCACTCGCTCCGTCGCGGAATTTTTCGCTTCCTGGGTAAAGCTGTCTTGCATCGAGACGCTCGAAGGACTTCGTTCAACCAGCGCGATACGTGAACACACAGGGATCAACTGTGCCTGTTTTTGTACCTGATAAAGGCGTTTTGTTCTGCCGAACCTGCCAGTTCCGCCGCTGGTCGAGAAAGGATAAAACGTGCTGAAAACAGTGATTTTTCGGCATAGGAACAAATGCGAACGGTGAAAGAAGAGCGCATTACAAAACCGCTGCTCTACCGCTGAGCTAATCCGGCTCGCGCGTTCATATAGTATAAATTCATCCGATTGGGGAATCGGCTCTTCATGCGTCCAGGCATTCCGGCCGATTGCCGTTGTACAACGGTTTTGTGCAATTCAAGGGACCGGTGTTAAGAGCGTAAGAGCCAACACAAGAAAGGGAGGCGTTATGAGACCTCTACTTCTCATGCTTGGGATTCTGCTGGGCGCCACGTGGTTCGGGACGCCTGCCCAGGCGCAAAACTATCCGTGGTGCGCGGCCTTGAATTTGGGCGATCTCTCTTACAATTGCGGTTTCGATACCGAAGCACAATGCCGGGCGACCGTGAGCGGCATCGGCGGGTTCTGCGAGAGAAATACGCAGTACGTGCCGGCGGCGCGCGCACCGGCCAGCATCCCCGGTCAAATGCCCAGGGCGCAGAGTTCCTATTCGCATTGACTTCGGCTTGCACTCCCGCGGTGGTCGCGGGTCGGTATCCGCTGCGCGTTCAGGCAACGTAGAGTGATCCGATTGCGGACCGGGCGGGTGTTCAGGCGTCATGCATCTCGTGCACGGCGATGGCGCCGCGGCGCCAATAGCCGGCAGCTCGGATCCACTTGGGATTGGCGCCGAAATCGGCAATGAGCCGGCGGCGCAAGTCTTTGGCGACGAGCAATTCGCACGCCACCCAGGCATAGAATTCGCCGGCGGGTACTTTGAGCGTCGAGAGTGCTTTCGCCAGTGTATCGCCGGCGCCAGCCGGCGCTCCGTTACGGTACACCCAGATCATGGTCACGTTCGCCTTGGCGTCGAACGCGATTTCGTCAGCCGGTCCATCGACCTCGCAGAGTACGACCGCTCTTGTCCCGGCCGGCAGTTCGGCGAGGCGCCGCGTGACTGCGGGCAATCCGGTCTCGTCGGCGATCAGCAGGTGCCAGTCGTAGGTGTCCGGGATCACGAACGAGCCGCGCGGCCCGCCGAGCGCTAACGTCTGGCCGGGCTTTGCTTGCTCCGCCCAGCGTGTTGCCGGCCCGGCATCGTGAATGGCGAAATCGATTTCCAGCGTGTTGTTGGCGCGGTCGAAATGGCGCGGCGTGAAATCGCGCCCGATCGTGTTGGCGCCGCCGTCAGTGCTTGTCGTGCCGTCGGGAAAGAACAACTTGACGTGATCGTCGAAGCCGAGACTGGTGAAGCCGTCGAGATCGCCGGTCAAGGTAATGCGGATCATGTGCGCGGCGATCTTGTCGACCTGCTTGATCGTCAGCATGCGGCGGCGCGGCTCGTGGCGCACACGGCGAGGCATGCGCGGATCAACGTCCTGCGTCGCGGTCGGGGCAGTAATCGACATTAGAAAGACTCCAAGATTATTTCACTGATTCACCGCAAACTGATATCTCGCGGCGCGAATTGCAAGCACTACATTCCGGCGCGGTACGCATGCGTCCACGGCGTTGCGCTTTCCTTTCGCCGTGCTGGCGGGCCGAAACTTTAATCGGTGCTGCGGCGGCATCAAACAAAATCAAAACAAATTCACATGTGTGGCGCCGCTGCCTTTATTTTCGCGGTGGACCAATGGGGCCACAATTTGGCGCCTCGTCCCACATTGCGAAGCCGGGCTATGCATATCGGACAGTGTGATGTCCGGCGTCGAGTGGTATGAAACCGGGTCTTCCAACTGCATGGCCCCGCCACTGACCTAACGGTTTGGCGGGGTTTTCGTTTGTAGCGGGGAGCAAATCAGAAGCCGTAGAACTAACAAACTCGGAGAAGTCGGGAATGAAGTCGATGACACTATTGGCCGCTGCTGCGGTCGTATTCCTGTTTGCACAGTCCGCGCAAGCGCACGTGTATCATCATCGTCACGCGCATTATCGTCATTATGTGGATCGTCACTATGTGGCAGAGAGCGGCTACGGGGCTGGGATCGCAAGATGCGGTGATGGAGCGGCGTTCTCATGCAGGGGAGGGCGGCCGTCCCGCCGCGTGGTGCGGCTGGGAAATGCGGCAGCTTGTCTCCAGCGATCCGGGTCAGGCATTCAACCTGGCGCGCAACTGGGCGCACTGGGGCCAATCCGGGCCAGCCGGAGTTGGCGCGGTGGTGGTGTGGGCGCACCACGTCGGTAAGATCGTCGGTGAAGAGAGCGGCCAATGGATTATCGAATCCGGCAACGACGACCATGCCGTGCGCACCCGGGCGCGCTCGATCGCGGGCGCCATCGCGATCAGATGGGGATGAATTTAACGCAGGCATGTTGGCCAGAAGAACAACAGGGCCGCCTGGAACACCCGGCGGCCCTGTTATGTTTCGCAAATTATTCTTCGCCGTAACCGGGCACTCACAAATGCCGCTGACTATATTAAGCTGCCGCGAGAAAGGACCATTGTATGAGCCCGCAGCGTCAACTCCGTCTCGGCGCATTCATGCGACCGGCGTCGATCCACACCGGCGCCTGGCGCTATCCCGGCGCCTGGCCGGACATGAATTTCAACTTTTCGCATACCAAGCAGGCGATCCAGGCGCTGGAACGGGCGAAGTTCGACGCTTTCTTCATGGCCGACCATATGGCCGTGCTCAACATGCCGATTGATGCGCTCAAGCGCAGTCACACGTCGACGTCATTCGAGCCGTTCACGCTGCTGTCGGCCCTGTCGCAGGTTACCGAACACATCGGCCTCGTTGCCACCGGTTCGACGACGTTCGACGCGCCGTATCACATCGCGCGGCGCTTTGCCTCGCTCGACCATCTCAGCAATGGCCGCGCCGGCTGGAACATCGTCACGACGTCCAATCCCGATGCGGCGCTCAATTTCGGCCTCGAGGAGCACATGGAGCACGGCGAACGCTATCGCCGTGCACGTGAGTTTTACGATGTCGTCACCGGACTGTGGGACAGCTGGGCGGACGATGCATGGGTCCGCGATGTGGAAGAAGGTGTCTTCTTCGATCCGGCAAAAATGCACGTGCTCAATCACAAGGGCAAATATTTCTCGGTACGCGGTCCGGTCAATATCGCGCGGCCGGTGCAAGGCTGGCCGGTGATCGTGCAGGCCGGTGCGTCGGAGTCCGGCCGCCAGCTTGCCGCCGAGACGGCGGAAGCGGTGTTCACCGCGCAGAGCGATCTTAAGGTCGGCCAACAGTTTTATGCCGACGTCAAAGGCCGCATGGAATTGCTCGGCCGCAATCGCGATCACATGAAGATACTGCCGGCATGTTTTGTCATCGTCGGCGAGACGGTGGAGGAGGCGAAGGCGAAGCGCGCCAAGCTCGACAGCCTCGTCGATTACGCCAATGCCATCGCTTCGCTATCGATCGCGCTCGGCCACGATGCCTCGAAATTCGATCAGGACAAGCCGCTGCCGGACAATATTCCGGAGAGCAATGCCTCGAAAAGCGGGCGGGAGCGCGCCATCAAGCTTGCTCGCGCTGACAGCCTCACCGTGCGGCAGCTCGCGCAGCGGCTCGGCGGCTATTCCGGCCTCGCCATGGTCGGCACCGCAAAGACCATCGCCGACGAAATGGAGGAGTGGCTCGAAACCGAAGGCTCGGACGGCTTCACCATCATGTTCCCGTATTTGCCGGGCGGTCTCGAGGATTTCGTCGATCGCGTTGTTCCCGAATTACAACGTCGCGGCCTGTTCCGCCGGGACTATGAAGGCAAGACGCTGCGCGAAAACCTCGGCCTGCCGCGGCCGACCAATCACTTTTTCCAGAATTGAGCGGCGGCATCCGGCTATCTGCCGCTGACGTGACGCCCCTGCCGTCCAATCCGAACTATTGGGCGGCGGCGAAGTCCGTTGCGTACAGCCGCGCGCGTTGATCGTCGCTCAGGCCGTTCTCGAGATTGGCGAGTGCGGTCTGGATCGCCACCAGCGCCCGCCACGTCGCATCAAGACGCGCCTCGGTCAACTCCAGCCGCGCCAGCGGGTCGGCCGGCAAGGCGGCCAGGCAATTGGCGTCGAGCTCGTTTGCGGCGTTACGGAATGCCTGCTTAAGTCCAGTCATCGCGTCACGTTGAGCATCGGTCGGATCAACCGCAAGCGAAATCTGTTCAACCGAGCTGTCGACTTTGGTCGGCGCCGCACTGCAATCCGGCGCGGCGCTATCCGGACGGTCCAGGCGGCCGGCTGCCGCCGTCGACGGCCGCGCAGTGAAGCGGGCACGCTGTGTGTCGGTCAACGATTGCTCGAAATCCTGCAGGGGCGGCCGGACGAAATCGAGAGCCTCGGCGACTTTTTCGATTTGCCACTCCATGAGTTGCAGGCGCGCGGCGGGGTCTTGCGGTATGTCCTTCGGACAGGCCTTGGCGAGATAATCGGATGCCACGCCGAGCGCTCCGCGGAGCTTTTGCAGTTGCTGCATCTGATCGGGGGCCGGCCTGACCGTGTTCCGGATGCGATCGACGATGACGGAGCTGCCGACAGTCTGCGGACAGGATTTTGAATTCTGATCCGAAGCTGTCCTCGCAAATGCCGCCTGGAAAATGGCATCATAGCTGAAAGGCCATGGTGACGGCGATGGCGTCGGAGGCGAAAAGATTTCGGTATAGACCGTGGGCAAAGCGAAGACCGGATAAAGCAACGGCGACATCAGCCCGCGATCTTGCGTCGACGTGCCAGTATTCGCGCCAGTATTGAGCCTCGCGTCGTCATGCAGAGCCGCTCTGTGGTGCCAGTGGCGGTGGCGATAGCCAAAAAAAGGAATGCCGAAGTAAAACGGCCCGAGACGCACGCCGAAGGCCTGGCTCGCTGTTGGCGGGAAAGGCGTGGCGATAAGCGCTACAATCGCCGCAAGTGCGCCGATCCTCCGCATGATCTGCCACCGTCAACTAAATATCGCACACACCAACGCGCTGCCGAACCGTGTAGTTCCGTCGGGCTCATGCCTGCCACGGGTCACCCTGCTTCTTATCGCCGAGGCGGAGTAGGGGGACAAGCACAAAAGCGAAGGCTGTGAACGCCGTCGAGATCAGGATCAGCGGCCACAGCCGATGTTCAAAAACGTGCGCGTAGAGGAATGAGCCGATATTGTCCGCAAGAGACGTCGCCAGATTGATGATCGACATCAGGATCGCGAACGCAAAGCCCTCTGCACGCGGCGGGCAAAAGTCGGCGGCGAGTGTCACCGTCGCCACTGTTGCCAGCATCGCCGCAAAGCCGGCGCAAAAGTAGATTATCGCGGCGGACGCTTCACTCGACAACAACAGGAATGCCGCCGTCGTCACCGCGCCGAGCGCAATGCTGAGGTTGAGGAGATGCTTGAGCGTCAAGTTGTCGAACAGTCGAAAATACAACAGTGCGCCTACCACCCAGCCAGCCGAAGAGATCGAACCGAGCACGCCGATATAGGCTTGGGAAAACTTCAGGCTATCGGTCATGGTGAAATAGAGCGGTGTGCTCAAGCCGGGACTGAAGTAGTACAGAAACAGGAATCCGGCGATGAGCCATAGCTCCCGCCTGCGAAACGATGCGAGAAGTCCGCTGATCGTGGTTTTCATCCCCGCGAGATCGACGGTGACCTTTTTCTCGGGGATCAGGAACAGCGTTCCCGCGATAACCGTGAGGGGCGCCCCCGCAATGATAAATGCTGCGGTGTGCAGTGCGCTGTCCGGCGACAGGTGCTGCACGAGTTGGCCGCCGAGAAATGCAGCCGCCATCGCAGCGATGTTGAACCATAGCCATTGCTGATTGACGAATGCACCGCTCTCATGGAGTCGCTGACCGTTCTCCACCAGCACGGCGCCGCACAGCGTGCTTGATATCGCCATGGCATAGGCCGTGATCATGAGCGCGACGAGCAAGTCGCCCGGCGCGCTCAGTTGCGTGACCCACAGGAACCCGCCGATTGCGGCTAAGTTGGCAAGCAGGAGGTAGCTCTTGCGGCGGTAGCCGAACAGCGGCACGAAGTCGGAGATCAGGCCGTAGACCGGCTTGATGATCCACGGCAGATTGAAGAGCGTGACGAAGGCGGTGATTTGGACCGGCGTCCAGCCCTGCGCCTGTTTCAGATAGTAGTTGAGCGGCTGCGAAATGAGACCGACGACTTGGCCCAGTCCTTCGACCACATACACCAGTGCAAAAAAGATCAGCAGGCGAGTGACCGGCTGTCTGTCCGGCAATGGGTCGCGGACTTGGGTCCCTGAGATTTGCTCATCCATTGGTTCGATGTCAGCCGCTCTCAGCGCCTCGTCAGGGACAGCACGTCGGTATAGCATCGGTTGGTAATGCTGCCATCATTGTGGCTCGATGAACGCTTGAATAATGAACGGAGAGACCTGATGAATTCTGTGTTCAAAACGACTCTTTTGGCTGCCGCGGCGGCGATGGGCGCATCGGTGGTCTCGGCGCAGACGCTGCCCACGCACCGGATTCCGGCAGCGCTTGCGGTGGAGGCGGCGAGCGAAGCGGTCCAATCTTGCGCCAGTGGCGGTTACAAAGAGACCGTAGCCGTGGTTGATGCCGACGGCGCGACGATTGCCGAGATTCGCGGTGACGGCGCCGGTATCCACTCGCTCGATAGCGCGCACGACAAGGCTTACACCAGCGTCACGTTCAAGAGCGACACCATGGCTTTGGCGGAGCGCGCCAAAAACGACGGGCCGATCTCGGCGCTCGCCAAGCTGCCGCATGTGCTGTTCTTTCCGGGCGGTGTCGTCATCAAGCTCAACGACGAGGTCATCGGTGCAATCGGCGCCGCCGGCGCGCCCGGCGGTAATCTTGATGACGGCTGCGCCAAAGCTGGGCTCGAGAAAATCCGCGACCGGTTAAAATGAGGCGGGCGAAGCCTCAGACGCAGCACGGGCCCATTCGCGGGTCGACTGGACATATCGCGGCCCTCGATGGGCTACGGTTCGTCGCAGCGTTTTTTGTCGTGGGCGGACATTACATGACGATGGAGAGCGAAGAGCCGCTCTCCGCAGCCATCGCCACGCTGCCAACGCTGGGAATGACCCTGTTCTTCGTGCTGAGTGGCTTCGTCATCCACTATAACTACGGCCAGAGCATTGGTCGGCCAGGCGGCATTCGATCGTTTGCGATTGCCCGGTTTGCTCGCCTTTACCCTCTCTACATTTTCGTAATTCTAATCGCGTTTATCTATGAGGCTGCTTCCGCCCGCGGCGCGTGCGGATCAGCAGGTATGGGCTGGCTTGGGCTCGGATATTATTTGACCCTTACTCAGTCGTGGACCTACGCCGTCATCTGCCACACGCCCCTGATTTTCGCTTACGGCCCAATCGCGGCGGTCACCTGGTCAATCAGCGTGGAATTGTTTTTCTACTTGATCTACGTCGGAGTAGGCCCGCTGATATATCGACAGAGGTGGAGCACAAAAATACTTGTTGCCATCGCCGGCACCGCATTCGCCGCATTCGCCGCTTGTTTCGCCTTCTGCGTTAGCGAACCGGCACTGATCGAGAAATTGAGCGACGTAATATTCGGGCCCGTCAATTCAGTCATCCCGCCGCATACCGGCTCTCTCACGTTCTTTTTGCTTTACTTCAATCCGCTGGCGCGTCTGGGCGAATTCCTGGCAGGCGTGGCAGCAGCTCATTTCGTCCTCAGAGATCACCATCCTTGGCTCTCCGGGAAAACCGCGCCGTTCGCGACGACCTTGGTTGCGCTGACCGTTATTCTCATCCATACGTTTGTATATGGGGCAAACTTATCGCCGCTCGCGCGAAGTTGCGCGTCGCCCTTTGCTGGACCGTCGCTAGCGGCTTTCATGTATCTCACGTCCCGCTATGCCAGCTTCTGGTCATATGCCCTGTCGCGGCCTTTGTTGATCCGCCTGGGAGAAGCGAGCTATTCGATCTACCTCCTTCACGAATTTTTTCCGTCCGCTCTTAAACGCATGGGCATCCAAACGACGGATGTTCGCCTCGCGTCGCTCATTGCGATCGCCACGTTGGGCGCGCTTCTGATCAGCAGCCGATGTTTATACGTTTATTTTGAGCGACCTGCGCGGAACTGGATTCGCGAGCGCTTCAAACGGTCATCGAAAGAGGCGGACGGTTATCGCTCGCCGCGTCGAGCGCTACCGTGATCTCTTCGTCTCGATGAAGGTAAGCGAGGTGACCAATTACGACGGGCATTGGCAATAACATCGTCTTGAACCCACCAGCGGTGCCGGCGAGGTCACATAGTCGCGAATATGCCGAGCGGTCGGCGGCGTCCATGCGTTACACGCTTGGAATGATCTTGAATGCCGGTAGCAACGTGCCCAGCAGCGTCGGCGGCCACGGGATCGCCAGCAACTGGTCAAACACCACATAGATCAGTAGCACCACGGCTGACGCCATCGGAACGACGATCCGCCACGGTTCGCGCCCCTCGACGCGCATGAAAGTGGTGATGAAGATTGGCACGGTGGGAATAAGACCGACGAGCGCCATACAGCCGGCGAACCCGGCCATCCATCCGAAAAACAAAAATCCCCGCGTGACGATGATCTTGCCCGGAAGGTGCGCGGTTTTCGAAGCGATATCCATGTGAATTTTCTGCGACTTACCGGCGACCGCGCCGCCTCCGTTGCGCTCATGTAGGCCGAACACGTCGTTGATGAGGCTCAGAGCACAGAACAGGATCGCGCCCGTGCCGACGATGGTCGGAATGATGCGGGCAGCGAACGCCCATTGGAATGATGTACCGACCATGGCGATGAATAGGCAAAGCAAGCCTGCGGAAAACAGATTGTTGACCGCAAACTGCGGATGGCCCCACTGCGAGACCATGTTTCTCAAGCCGCCATGGCTGCGCACGTCCTGGAGCAGGGGACGCAACAGCGACATGCCGGCCAGGATGAACATGATGACGACGACGGGCCGCAGCATCCAGCTGATGCCGTAGCGCTCGATCGAGATGAACATGTAACGTTCGATCACGTCGCCGAGGATAAAGCCGAGCACCAACGGCGGGCGCGGCCATCGAAAATGTTTCATCGCCCAGCCGAGCATGCCGAAGAACATCAGCGAGAAGACGTCGCCCCAATTCCGCGACGCTTCGAACGCGCCGATATAGATCAGGCTGAGCACGCCCGGCATGAACAGCGTGTAGCGAAGCGTGGCAATCTTCGCGAGTTGGCCTGAGAATGCGAAGCATAGGCCGGAGCCAAGAATGTTGGCGATGGCGATGCTCCACACCATCGAATAGGTGATGTCGAGATGTTTTGTGAGCATTTCCGGTCCCGGAACGAGACCGTGAATGAGGAAAGCCCCGAGCAGGATCGCCATGCCGGCGCTCGACGGCACGCCGAACGCGACCGTTGGCACCAGTGCGCCGCCTTCGCGGGCATTGGTCGCGCTCTCGGCGGCAATGACGCCGCGCACGTCGCCGGTGCCGAAAGTCTCGGCTGCGCCCTTCTCGGTGCGCAGCGCGTGGCCGTAAGAAATCCAATCGATCACCGAGGCGCCGATGCCGGGAATAGCCCCCATCGCCGCGCCGATCCATGAGCAGCGCAGGATCAGGAACCAGTTGTCCAGGCAATCTTTAACGCCGAGCAGCATGCCGGTTTTGGTGTCGAGCGTCATGCCTTCCTGCACGACCGCCTGGCGCCCGATGGCGAGGTCGCACAGTTCCGGCAGCGCAAAAATGCCGAGCGTCAGCGGCACGAGCGGCAGGCCGTCCCACAGATACAAAGAGTCCATTGTCCAGCGCAGCGTGCCGGATTGCGGGTCGGTGCCGATCATCGACAGCATCATGCCGAAGCATGCGGCGGTCAGGCCGCGCAGCGGCGCATTGCCCGACAGCACCGCCACCATGGAAATGCCGAACACGGCAACGCCGAGAAGCTCGGGGGAGCCGATATAGAGAATGATCGGACGCAGCACCGGCAGCGCTACCGCCATGAGCAGCGCGCCGAACAAGCCGCCGATCAGCGCCGCCATATAGGAGGCGCCCAGCGCGCGCCCGGCTTCGCCGCGCCGCGTCATCGGATAGCCATCGAGTGTGGTCGCGGCGGATGCCGCATGGCCCGGTGCACCGAACAGAATGGCGGCAATCGGGTCGGCGGTCGTGGTGGTGGCGCCGAGCCCAAGCAGCAGCGCAAACGCTGTCGGCGGGTCGAGATTATAGGTGAAAGGCAGCAGGAGCGCGGTGCCGGCGATGCCGCCGATGCCCGGCAGAATGCCCAGCGACAGCCCCATGCACACGCCGCCGAACAGATACATCATGCGTATCGGGTCGAGGATGATCAGCAGGGCATGCCATGCGGAATGCAGCATGTCCGTTTCCATAGACGCTCCTCACTGGCGTTTTATTCGCAACGACGCCAGATTTCCCCTCGCGGTGCCGGCAGACACACTCGGCCGACGGAGCCTCGATGGCCCACGCTGACGGCGCGGATGTTAGTGGACTATTACCGCCGCGGCCAGCGCACACGGCTATGCGGCATATTGCCGTCGAAGCGTGTCGGCCAGCGACTCGGCGCGGCCTTGGCAGGACCACCTGACAGCCGCGTCAAGACGGATTAGAATTGTGGCGTCTGAGGCAACGGCGAGTCCAAGGAGCGCGGCGATGAATATAGTCCAATACGATGAAGTGGAATGGAAACGCGGCCTACAACATCGCGGCGGCACTTTTCACTACCGGCATCTGCTCAACGGCACCCCCGGCGTGTTGGGCAATTTCCAATTCAATATCGGCCAGCTCGAAGGCGATTTTGCCTCGCCGCGCCACCGGCACAATTTCGATCAGTTCCGGTACCAGATCGAAGGGACGATGAATTTCGACCGTAACGGCAAGATGCCGGCGGGTTCGTTCGGGTATTTCCCGGAAGGTGCGGCGTATGGTCCGCAAAGCTCGGAAGGCCGCTCGGTCACGGCCGTGCTGCAATTCGGCAGCGCCAGCGGCAGCGGCTATCTCTCTCGCGAACAGGTCTATGCCGGCACCGAAGAGCTGAAGAAGTTCGGCACTTTCGAGGGCGGCATCTTCCGCCGCCACGACGACGTCGAGGGCCGCCGCAACACCGACGGCTACCAGGCAATCTGGGAGCATATGAATGGCCAGCGCATGGAATATCCGAAGCCGCGCTACCGCGACCCTATCATCGTCGATCCGGGACATTACGAGTGGCTCCCGGTCGAAGGCATGCCCGGTGTCTCGGAGAAGCCGCTCGGCACCTTCACGGAGCGGAACTGCGGCGCAGCGTTGATCAAGCTCGCGCGTGGCGCGACCTACCATGCCGGCCCGCGTAGCGTTTATCTGGTGCTGTCGGGCACCGGAATCGCCCATAACGCGACTTATCGTCAATTCACCGCGCTTCATCTCGAGGACGGCGAGAAGGCCGACATCGTGGCGCGGGATGAAACCGAAATCCTGCGTCTCGTATTACCCGATCTCTCTACCATGCAGGCGTCGCGGGTGGCGCACGTCGAGGCCGCCGAATAAGAATGTTGCCGTCGTTCTACCTATCCGGCGACAAGGGGCAGGTCTGGAGCGTCGCACGCGCGGCGGCTTATGGTGGCTGCATCGGCGCGATTGCCGCGCTTTTTAAGGTGTTGGGTCCTTTGCACGAACCGTTCGCGGCGAGCAAGCGCATGGGTGATTTGCTGGCGAGCGCACCGGAAATCGCAGCCGCGGCAGTTGGATTTGCACTGTTGTGCGCCGCCGCAGCCGCCTTGCGCAATTTCCTGGCGCAACGGCTGATTTGGCCGCAATCGCGATAGGGCAAAAAAATGCGGGGCGGCCGGATGGCCACCCCGCGCTCTTTTCTAGTCGCGTTAGATCTTGGTGATATCGCGATCTTTGGTCTCAGGCAGGAAGATCAGCGCTATGACGAAACTCATCGCCGCGACGCAGACCGGATACCACAGGCCCGAGTAGATATTGCCGGTCGCCGCCACGATGGCAAACACGGTCGCCGGCAGGAAGCCGCCGAACCAGCCGTTGCCGATGTGATATGGCAGCGACAGGCCACTGTAGCGGATGCGGGTCGGGAACAGCTCGACCAGCCAAGCAGCGATCGGTCCGTACACCATAGTCACGTAGACGACCAAGACGATCAGCAGCAGCACCGTCATCGGATAGTTTATGTCGGCCGGGTCTGCGCTCGCCGGATAGCCGTGGCCCTTCACCGCCGCGGCGATCACCTTGGCGACATCCGGGGTATCGGCAGTGATATTTTGATCGCCGACTTTGACGCTCGCCTTGGTGCCCGCGGGTGCGGTCACGTTGTCGTAGTTCACCGACAGACCCACCAGCGCGGATTTGATGATGTCGCAACCGGTCGTATACTTCTCGGTTCCCGTCGCCTTGAACTGGAACGAGCACTCGGCCGGATCGGCGGTCACGACCACCGGCGCAGCGGAGAGGGCGGCTTCCAGCTTTGGATTGGCGAAGTGAGTGATGCCCTGGAAGATCGGGAAGTACGTCGCGACCGCTAGTGCAAAACCCGCCAGCATGATCGGCTTGCGGCCTATTTTGTCGGAGAGCGAGCCGAAGATGATAAAGCCCGGTGTGCCGATCAAGAGCGCGATTGCGATCATGATCTGCGCGGGTACGCCCGGAACCTTCAATGTCTGCGTCAGGAAGAACAGCGCGTAGAACTGGCCGCCGTACCACACCACCGCTTCACCGGCCGTGGCGCCAAGCAGTGCGAGGATTGCGATTTTCAGGTTCGACCACTGGCCAAACGCTTCCGACAGCGGGCGTTTGGACTGCTTGCCCTCTTCGACCATTTTCCGGAACAGCGGCGATTCATTGAGCTTCAGCCGGATCCAGAGCGAGACCACGAGCAAGATAGCGGAGAGCAGGAACGGTATGCGCCAGCCCCAGTCGCCGAACGCGGCTTCGCCCATCGCAGTGCGGATGCCGAGGATCAAAAGCAGCGCCATGAACAGGCCGAGCGTCGCCGTGGTTTGAATCCACGACGTATAGTAGCCGCGCTTGTTGGCCGGAGCGTGCTCGGCGACGTAGATCGCCGCGCCGCCATATTCGCCGCCGAGCGCCAGGCCCTGGACCAGGCGCAAAGCGATCAGAACGACGGGCGCGGCGATGCCCCAGCTCGCGTAGCTGGGTATGACGCCGATGAAGAAGGTGCCGAGACCCATCAGGGTCATCGTGACCAGGAACGTGTATTTGCGGCCGATCAAGTCGCCGAAGTGGCCGAAGATCAGTGCGCCGAACGGGCGCACGGCGAAGCCCGCGGCGAACGCGAGCAGCGCGAAGATGAAGCCGACGTTCGGCGGCACGTTGGAGAAGAAGTATTTTGCCAGGAACACCCCGAGTGTTCCGTAGATGTAGAAGTCGTACCACTCGAAGACGGTGCCGAGTGACGAAGCGAAAATGACGAGCCGCTGTTCGCTCGTCATGCCGCCGGTCTGCGGCGCGTTGACTGCCATAGTTGTCATGGACGGCCCCCCCTGATGTTGGTCGTTAGGAATGCTGCACGTCGCGACGACCGCGCGCAGTGTTTTCCGCCTACGACGCTAGTCCGTGGCCGCGGTCATGTCTGTCCGCCAGAGGTCGTAAGCCGAAAGTCGGGGGCGGCGCTGGGGACGGAGACCTGTGCGAAAGTGCCGGCCAACCGTCAGTTAATGTTACCGCGCAATTCACCCCTCAAACTGCCGGGATTTAAACGAATTTCGGCCGTGAGTTCCCTAGAATTGCCGGAACAATTATGGTGGTCCGGACCAATCGATGCGCTTTTTCGTTCCAGTGGCGTTGCTTTTTGCCTTGGTTAGTACGCCTGCGTTCGCGCAGCGCGAGCCGGAAATCGTCATTCCGGGCAAGCCGGGGGTGCCGGTGATGATCAATGGCATCGATGCGTCCTGGGGCGTTGTCGAAGGCGAATTCGGCCTAGATCGGCCCGGCGTTGTGGCGCCGACGGTGATCTACCGGCCATTGCAGGTATCGGTCCCGTACTCCGAGCCCGGCTACTTTCCACGATCCGACCGCAAGCCCGGCTATGGGCGTCTGGAAATCGTGCCGCCGCCGGATGCGCCGAAGCCGCCGCCCGCGCCGAGCTACTTCCGTAGCTGGTCTAGCCAATCCCAGCCCGGTCCGGTCACCGACTATGCGCCTTATCCGGCACCGCCCATCGTCTATGCGCCAACCATAGAGGGCAATCACGGCCAGAAAGGTCACCACCACCACCATCCTTGAACTCAACGTCGTCGGCAGGCCGGACTTGGCCTGTCTTCATCCGCCTCCTCATCGGGGCAGCTTCAGAGGGAGTATCATGTCGTTCCATCGTCCTATCTTTGTGGCACTCGCCACGGTCTTCGCGGTCGGCATGTCGCCGGCGGCGTTCGCTCAGTGCTGCGGCTACCAAGCCCCGGCGCCGGTCTATTACGCCCCCGCGGGCGGTTGCGGCGGCTGCGGTGAAACCGCTTACGCTCCGGCCTATGCACAGACCGGCTGCGGCGGCTGCGGCGCAGCTTATGCCGCGCCGGCTTTTGCTCAGGGCGGTTGCGGCACGTGTGGCGTAACAGCCTACGCTCCGATCGTCTATGCAACGCCGATCGCGGCGGCGCCGATCTCGGTCGGTTACGGTTGCGGCACGTGCGGCACGCCGTCTGCGGCGGTCACGTTCGTTCCGCCTGTTGCGCCGACGCCGACCTACGGCTGCGGCGGCTGCGGCTCGTCGGCGGTCTACACCCAACCGGCGCCGCTCTATGTCACGAACCAAGGTCCGGATTTTACTGGCCCGGGCGTCACGGTGCCGTATGAGACTTATGCTCCGCCGGCACAATACGCTCCGCCTCCGTACTATCCGTCCTATTATCGTCCGCACAGCTACTATCGCGGCGGGTATGCAGGCGCTTATCGCGGTGGCTACGGCGGCGGATACTACCGCCATGCGTATTATCATCCGCATGCGTACTACGGTGGACGGCCTTACGCGCACCGTTATTGGCACGGCTAATCCAACTTCGCCGAATACGAAATGCAAAGGCCCGCGTACGCGGGCCTTTGTTTTTTGTCGCCCCGTGTGGTGCTATGCGACGGCGCTTCTCGCAATATAAAGCGCGAGCGCGGCCGCGTTCGATACATTGAGGCTCTTGATTGCGCCAGGAAGATCGAGCCGCGCCAACCGGTCACAAGTCGCCCCGGTCAATTGCCGTAATCCCTTGCCTTCGGCGCCGAGCACCAGTGCCAGCGGCGCACGCAGTTCGACTACGGCCAGATTGTCGGCGGCGTCGCTGTCGAGACCGACGACCAGAAAGCCGCGTTCCTTGAGCGCGGCGAGCCCGCGCGCAAGATTTTGCACAGTGACGATCGGGACGAGTTCGAGCGCGCCGGAGGCGGATTTGGCGAGCACGCCCGTAGCCTCGGGACTGTGGCGGGCCGTTGTGACGATGGCGGCAATGGCGAACGCGGCGGCAGTGCGCAAGATCGCGCCGACGTTATGCGGATCGGTGATCTGATCGAGCACCAGCACGATGCCGTCTGTCGCCAAGTCCTCGATGTCGGGCGAGGGCAGGGGATCGGCCTCAGCGAGCAGTCCCTGATGTACGGCGTCGGGAGTAAGCCGCGCCGCGATCGCATCTGGCCGCACCAGTTCAGGCGCAATCGGTGGTGTGATGACGTCTTCAGCAAGCCGACGTAGCGCATTCTCAGTCGCCAACAGGCGCCGGAAGCGACGTGCGGGATTGGTCAACGCAGCAGTAACCGTATGCCAGCCGTAAAGCACGACGGGGCCGTTCGGGTCCCCGCGCGCCCTGTCATGCCGCGCATTTTGACCGCCGTAACGGCGGTGCTGTGAGCGTGGCTTTGCTGGCCATTGGCGTTCGCCCATGGCCGCTTCTGTCATGCGGGCCCACGCTTGGCAATTACAGTCATTTTCGATTGACTAGCCCAACGGGGCCAACCATAAGCGCCCTCTGCCGGCACGGCCGGCCAGTGCCCACGGCTTGGTTGCGGGGAGAGTGTCCCGAGTGGCAAAGGGGGCGGACTGTAAATCCGCTGGCTTACGCCTTCGTAGGTTCGAGTCCTACCTCTCCCACCAGCTCTTCGCGCGATCGCTCGCTTCGCTTGGCAAGCGATCGCGCGAAGACTTCCACTCCGTAGCGCAGCCAAGGCGGGCCGTGACGCAGTGAACAAATTATCAAAAAATCCACTGCAAATTTACGCGCAATAAGGCGCCGCAATGTGGCGAATAAACCTTCTTTTTAGCCTGTTATTTAAACTGATCTTAGACCCTCGGCAGTAGTGTTGCGAGATACGGCGGGAGACAGGGCCCGTCGAAGACAAAAGAAGTATTGGGAAAGGCGTCAACATGAAAGCCGTCGCAAAGACGGTCGAGCCCGCCGATCGTGAGGCGCGCTTCGACCATATCCGGCCGCACTATCTGGAGGCGCTGACTTTGGTCGAGCGCCTGCATCGCCGATTGCTCGACGTTATCAAGGACGAGTTCGACCGCAAGGGCCGCGCCGACATCAACTCGGTACAGGCGTTGCTGTTGTACAATATCGGCGACAAGGAACTCACCGCCGGCGAGCTGCGCACGCGCGGCTACTATCTCGGCTCCAACGTCTCGTACAATCTCAAGAAGCTGGTCGAGATGGGTTTCCTCGATCATCAGCGCTCGCGCGTCGACCGGCGCTCGGTCCGCATCAAGCTCACCGACAAGGGCCGCGAAGTCCGCGACACCGTCGATGCGCTCTACCAGAAGCACGTGCGCACAGTCGAGCAGGTCGGTGGCATCAACGCCGATGAGTTCAGCGTGCTCAACAAGGCGCTGCATCGGCTCGAGCGGTTCTGGACCGATCAGATTCTCTACCGGCTCTAAACGATCCGGTTTATTTCGCCAGAAATTCCGTCGTACTGGCGTAACTCAAAACCCCGGCGCAAATGCCGGGGTCTTTTTATTATTGCGGCCATAAATTCGCCCGCCGGCGGTCCTAGCGGATGTTGAGCGTGACGCGGACGAAGCCCTTTGGCGGGATGCCAATGGCGTGCTAATCCGGGTGCCGTGGGACGACGCCAGGAAGAGCGGATGAAGAGGCCCATTGGCGTAGATCGGCGAGCAATTCTGAAGAATCTGGCCGGCGCGGCGGCCTTGACCGGTGCGTTTGCCGGCCGGGCCGGCGCCGAAGACGCGGCGCTCGACGCCCTGATGGGCGACAGCGGCAAGGACGGTCAGTTCGGTCAGGATTTCGATCAGGCATCGCGCACCATCCGTATGCCGAAGCCGACCGCGCCGACGCTTTCGCCCGCGACCGCGCAGCTCACCGAACAGGCCATTGAGGCTTACGACGGCATCGTGTCGCGCGGCGGCTGGCCGGTTGTGCCTCCGGTCAATGAATTGCGCGTCGGCAATCGTCACCCGAGCGTGGTCGACCTGCGCTCGCGGCTTTCAGCGTCCGGCGATCTCGATCCCAACGCTGTCGCGGCCGACAACGACATTTACGACTCTTATGTCGAAGAAGCGGTGCGCCGTTTCCAGGCGCGCCACGGCGTTACCATCGATGGAGTGGTGCGCGCATCGACACTCACGGCACTGAATGTGCCGGCGGCGACAAGGCTTGATCAGCTCAAGATTAATATCGAGCGGCTGAAGACCCTGACGACCAATCTCGGACCGCGCTATGTGGTCGTCAACATTCCGGCGGCGCGCGTCGAGGGAATCGAGAACGACGTCGCGGTGACGCGCCACACCGCCGTTGTCGGCAAGCCCGATCGGCCTTCGCCCGACATCAACAGCAAGATCGTGCAGATAAACTTCAATCCGTTCTGGACCGTGCCGGTATCGATCGTGCGCAAGGACTTGATTCCGCTGATGCAGGACAAGCCGGATTACCTGACCCAAAATCACATCCGCATTTACGATCCTAGCCATAAGGAAGTGCAGCCCGCGCAGATCAATTGGTACTCGGAAGACGCGGTCCATTACACATTCCGGGAGGATCCTGGCGACTCCAACTCGCTCGGACGCATCCGCATTAACTTTCCGAGCGCCTACGGCGTCTACATGCACGACACGCCGCTGAAAAACCTGTTCGGCGAAGATTTCAGGTACAACTCGTCAGGTTGCTGCCGTGTGCAGAACGTCCGCCAACTGGTCGGGTGGCTGCTCGACGGGACCAAAGGCTGGACGTCCGATCGCATCGACGAGGCGATCAAGTCGGGCGATCAGGTCAACGCCAACTTGACCAAGCCGGTGCCGCTGCACTGGGTTTATGTCACGGCCTGGTCAACCTCCGATGGCGTCGTGCAATTCCGCGAGGATATCTACGGCCGCGACGGATTGGGCACGCCAGCCGTCGCGGCGGCGACGAAGCTGTAACGCTCGTTTCCCGGATTTCGCTCACACTCAATCCGGGCTACGTTTGAGCAATGCCGTACTCTCTCAATCTTTATCACGATCAGGTCGGTGCGAGCGGTACCTGTTCGTCGCCGTTGGCCGCGGCGCATCGTCTGCTCTATGTCCGGCACGGCCGTGTCGAGCTCAACGGCGAGCTTATGAAGGCCGACGACGCGATCTATTGCAGCGGGCCGCTGGCGATGAAATCGGCCGGCGGATGGGGCCAGGTCTGGCGCTGGGAGTTAGCGCTGCCGAGCGCCTCGCCCGCGCTCCTCGAAGGACAGGGCGTTCTGTCAAGCTTGCGGATGTCGCGGGTGATCACGAGTTCTGGCGATGCCGGAGGGGACGCGATGGCTGTTCCGGCTCGACCAGATCATCAGCGCGGCCGGCCGCATCGCCGATCGCCACCAGCATCCCGGCCCGGGAATTCGCTGCCTGCTCGAGGGCACGTTCAATGTCCAGCAGGATGCCGAATCCGGACGCGACTTCGCTCCTGGAGATGCCTGGTGGGAGACCGGATCGGACACTGTGATCGCCTGGAGTTCGCAGCAAATGGCGGCGAGATTCTTGCGCGGCATGGTGCTGCCGGTCGAATGGGAAGGCAAAGTGACGGGGACCTGGTTGTCCGGCCTCACGCCCCCGCGGGGCAACTGGAAACTTTACCTCGACCGGGTCATTGACGTGTGAATGCTTCCCCACGCCAAGCAGTTGAATGAGTTACGCCTCTCGCTGCGCGCATTCAGTCAGATTCGTCGGACGGCTTGGTTTCTGAGACGAACATCCAGATCAAAGCCGTCGCTGCGCCCGCGATAATGGCAATAGTTAAGAAGCCGCCGGCCGGACCGATTGCCTGGAACAGGTATCCGGTCGCCAAAGTGCTCAGCGATGCGGCGATGCCAATCGCCGCGCCGACCGCGCCTTGCGCCAAATTGAATCGCCCGGTGTCCTTGGTCAGGTCGGCGATGACAATGATTGTCAGCACGCCGATGATCGCGCCGGTCACGCCGTCGAGCACCTGCGCGACGACGAGAAAAGGATAAGCGTTGGAGAAGGCGAGCAAAGCGGCGCGGATCGGCGGCAGCGCGAATCCGATCAGTAGCAGCGGTTTGCGTCCGCGCTTCTCGGAATGATAGCCGACCCAAGGCGCCAGCACCGCCACGACGATCTGCGGCACGATGATGAGTCCGGACATCCAAAGCGACGATTGCGTCGGTATCGTCGTCGCCAGATTCTCACCGATCAGCGGCAGCATCGATGCGTTCGCCAACTGGAAAAGCACCAGAGCCGCGGTGAACAGGACCAGCCTGCGGTTTTTCAGAAGGTCGGTGACGCGTCCGATCTGCGCCGCGCGGTGGCCGCGGGCAGCATTGCGCGCGCGGGCATAGTCAATCTCCTGGGGCCGGATCAGGCTGAGCGCGATCAGCGCGGGTATGCACAGCGCGGCAGCGGCACCGAAGATCGCGCCCATGGCATAGACGCCGACGAAACCCATGAGCGCTGCGGTCACGGCGTGGCCGGCGGCGGCATAGCGGTAATTGCGGCCGGTGCGCAGCGACATGCCGCGGCGGCCGACGAGGCCGAGGCTGATGGCGCCGATAGCCGGCGTGACGATGCCGCCGGTGCTGCCTTGTAAAACCGAGGCGACCATCACCAGCAAGAATGTAGGCCGGATCGCCAGGATCAGCGCTGCCGCGCCGATGATAATAATGCCGATTGCAATCAGCCCGCGCTTCCAGCGCACCGCGTCGGCAAGCGCGCCGCCCGGAATCTGGCTCAACACGCCGGCCAATCCTCCGGCCGTCAGTGCCACGCCGACGCTGCGCTCCGACCAGCCGAGATGGGCGAGATAGAAGGCGACAAAAGTGCCGAAGCCGGTCTGCACATCGGCGAGAAAGAAATTCATCCAGTCGAGGCCGTACCGGCTTTGCGGCGAGGCCGGCATGTGAAGCGTCTTGCGGGCCTTGCGATAGCGCGCCACGGCATGGCGCAATCGCGTCCTTTTGCGGTGTGGGGGTCGAGCATCCATCGCAATGGCTAAGGCACGGACGGCCTAAGATTGTGTCCATGCCAACCCTCAGATGCGAACTAGAGTTCCCAAAGGCCGGTTTGCACCCTGGCGGCTGCGCGTCAAAGCTGGCATTATCGCCGTCAGATTCATTTGCCTCCCGCTTCGACGGAGGAAGCACCGTGAACATCGAAGCCCGACAAATCGACCGCGGCGTCAAAGAAAAGGCCGCCACCAAGCTGCAGATCATCGATTGCGATATCCATCCGAAAAGTTCGCTGGAGGATTTGCGGCCCTATCTGAGCAATCGCTGGTGGGATTACGCGATGACCTACGGCGCGCGCTCGCACCACGGCTACGTCAAGGGCTTCCCCTATCCCAAGGGTCAGCCGCTGGCTTCGCGCCGGGACTCCTGGCCGCCCGACGGCGGCTTGCCAGCGAGCAATTACGAATTCATGCGCAAGCAGCATCTTGATTTCTACGGCATCGAATACGGCGTGATGAATCCACTGTCGCCGTCAGGGCAGGGCGAGCAGAACGACGAATTCAGCGCGGCACTCGCGTTCGCCGCCAACGAATTCCAGATCAACCATTGGAATGCTCTCGATCCGCGGCTGAAGGCCTCGCTGATCGTGCCTTACGAGGATCCCGAAGCATCGCGTGCCGAAATCCGCAAGCGCGCCGGCGACCGCCGCTTCGCCCACGTGCTGATGCTCACACGCACCAGCGAACTCATGGGCCGCCGGCGCTACTGGCCGATCTACGAAGCCGCCTGCGAGGCCGGCCTGCCGGTCGGTGTACACGTGTTCGGCTACAGCGGCCGCGCCGCCAGCAATACCGGCTGGCCGTCGTTCTATATCGAGGAAATGACCGAGCACTCCAATGCCTGCCAGGCGCAAGTCGTCAGCTTGATCACTGAGGGCGTGTTCGAGGCCTTCCCGCAGTTGAAGGTTGTGATGATCGAAGCGGGCTTTGGCTGGATTCCAACGCTCGGCCATCGCCTCGACCGCAACTGGAAGCGGATGCGCGCGGGGCTGCCGCATCTCAAGCGCAAGCCGTCGGAATACCTGCACGACCATTTCTGGATCACCACCCAGCCAATGGAAGAGCCTGAAAATCCGGCGCATCTGGCCGACATCATGGCGGCGATCGGTTTCGACCGCATCCTGTTCTCATCCGACTACCCGCACTGGGATTTTGACGACCCGTTCGTAGCGCTGCCGGCGAGCCTCGGCGAGGAACGGCGCATGCAGATTTATTCGGGCAATGCACGGGCGCTTTACGGGTTTGCCTGATCTCGCGAAACTCGCCGCCAATCCCTAAATGTAGCGGCGTTATCCGCCGAAATATCCCATGCCTTGCGCCCCCGCGCTGGTATGATAGCGGCGCGAGGTGTATCAGCGGCGGACAAAGAGCCAACTTCCGTCAGGAGTGACTATGGCGGTATCCCAAAACGCGAAAGCGGCCGATGAAGGGCTGTTCTCAGGCTCGCTCGCCGAGACCGACCCCGAAATCGCCGATGCCATTGCGCTCGAGCTTGGCCGCCAGCGCGATGAAATCGAGCTGATTGCATCCGAGAATTTTGTCAGCCGCGCCGTGCTCGAGGCGCAGGGCTCCGTGCTGACCAACAAATATGCCGAAGGCCTGCCGGGAAAGCGCTATTACGGCGGTTGCCAATTTGTCGATATCGCCGAGCGTGTGGCGATCGAACGAGTGACAAAATTGTTCGGCTGCGGCTTCGCCAATGTGCAGCCGCATTCCGGCGCGTCCGCCAATGCCGAAGTGTTCATGGCGCTGATGCAGCCCGGCGACACTTTCATGGGCTTGAACCTCGCCGCCGGCGGGCATCTGACCCACGGCTCGCCGGTCAATATGTCCGGAAAATGGTTCAAGGTGGTGCCCTACGGCGTGCGCCGTGACGACCACCTGATCGACATGGCGGAGGTCGAACGGCTGGCGAAAGAGCACCGGCCGAAGGTGATTGTCGCCGGCGGTTCGGCCTATCCGCGCATCATCGATTTCCGCCGCTTCCGCGAGATTGCCGACGAGGTCGGTGCTTATCTCATGGTCGACATGGCGCATTTTGCCGGTCTGGTTGCCGGCGGCGCGCATCCTAGCCCGTTTCCCCACGCCCATGTGGTGACCACCACCACCCATAAGACGCTGCGCGGGCCGCGCGGCGGCGCCATCCTGACCAATGACGAAGAACTGGCGAAAAAGCTCAACTCGGCGGTATTCCCCGGCATGCAAGGCGGGCCGCTGATGCATGTCATCGCCGCCAAGGCCGTGGCGTTCGGCGAGGCGCTCCGCCCCTCCTTCAGACTTTACGCGAAGAGCGTCGTGGAAAATGCCAAGGCCCTTGCTGAAACGCTGAAAGCCCGCGGCCTCGATATAGTCTCCGGCGGCACCGACACCCATCTCATGCTGGTCGACCTGCGCAAAAAGCGCCTGACCGGAAGGGTAGCGGAAGTCGCACTCGGCCGCGCTCACATCACCTGCAACAAGAACGGCATCCCGTTCGACCCGGAAAAGCCTTTTGTCACGTCAGGGGTGCGGCTCGGAACGCCCGCCGGCACCACGCGCGGCTTCGGCATCGCTGAGTTCCGGCAAATCGGCGACATGATCGCCGAAGTGCTCGATGCGCTCTCGCAAAAGGGCGCCGAACAGGATGCGCCAGCTGAGGCGAGCGTCCGGGAAAAGGTCAGGCGGTTGGTGAGCCGGTTCCCGATCTACGAGGGGTAGGGGGCGAGGGGTAAATGCGTTGTCCGAGTTGCAACAGCCTTGACACCCAGGTGAAGGATTCGCGGCCGACGGAGGACTCGTCGGTCATCCGCCGCCGCCGCGTCTGCCTGACTTGCAATTTCCGTTTCACCACCTTCGAGCGTGTGCAATTGCGGGAGCTGACGGTGATTAAACGTGCCGGCCGGCGCGTGCCGTTCGACCGCGACAAGCTGTTGCGCTCCTTGCAGATCGCCTGCCGCAAGCGGCCGGTCGATCCGGAACGTATCGATCAGATGGTGTCGAAAATCGTGCGCGAGCTTGAGAGCCTCGGCGAAAGCGAGGTTTCGTCCGAGACGATTGGCGAGACCGTGATGGCGCATCTGCGTGAGCTCGATGACGTCGCCTATGTGCGTTTTGCCTCGGTCTATCGCAATTTCCGCGAAGCCAAGGATTTCGAGACGGCGCTCGCCGAGTTGTCAGGAGAAGAGGCCGCGGAGATCGCGCGCAAGTGAGCGCGACGGCGCTGATCGAGAGTATCTCCGTGTCATTGCGAGCGTCAGCGAAGCAATCCAGCGCTCAATGCGAGCGGCTCTGGATTGCTTCGTCGCTTTCGCTCCTCGCAATGACGATTCCTTATAATGACAGGATCGAGTGTTCATGAGCGCGGCGGCGGACACCCGCTTCATGGCGCTCGCGCTGGCACTCGGCAGGCACGGTCTTGGCCGCACTTGGCCGAATCCGGCGGTGGGGGCCGTTATCGCGAAGAACGGCGTCATTGTCGGCCGCGGCTGGACCCAGCCTGGCGGCCGGCCCCATGCCGAGGTCGAGGCGCTGGGCCGTGCCGGCGAAGCGGCCCGCGGCGCCACCCTGTACGTCACTCTCGAGCCATGTTCGCACCACGGCAAATCGCCGCCCTGTGCCGACGCCGTGATTGCTGCGGGTGTGTCGCGCGTTGTCTCGGCACTCGAAGATCCCAATCCCGAAGTGGCCGGCAGGGGCCATGCACGGCTCAGCGCGGCCGGTATTGCCGTCGAGGTCGGCGTCGGTGCGGCGGAGGCCCGGCGCGACCATGCCGGCCACATCCGGCGCATGCGCGAAGGCCGCCCGCAGGTGATGCTCAAGCTTGCGATTTCGGCCGACGGCAAGGCTGGCGCTACGGGCCGCAAGCCGATTGCGATCACTGGCGAGGCGGTCCGCGACCGCGTCCATCTCATGCGGGCGGAAAACGATGCCGTCGCGGTCGGCATCGGCACTGCGCTTGCCGACGATCCGATGCTGACGTGCCGTCTGCCTGGAATGTTCGAGCGCTCCCCGGTTCGCGTCGTGTTCGACAGCAAGCTGCGCTTGCCGCTCGATTCACGACTGGTGCGCAGCGCCTATGAGACACCGGTCTGGGCGGTCGCCGGAATGATGGCTCCAGAGCCCGCCGAATTCGCCTTGCTCCCGCACGGTGTCGAAGTGTTGCGCTCGCCGGAAAGTGGCGACCCACTCGATCTTCGTGACGCGCTTGAGTTCCTTGCCGCGAAGGGGATCACCCGCCTGATGGTCGAGGGCGGTCCGGTGCTTGCCGCCGCGTTCATCGAGGCCGATCTGGTCGATGAGGCGTTTCTGTTTCACTCGCAAGTGGCTGTCGGGGCGGACGGGGTCGAAGCGCTTGCATCCGGGGCGATGGCGGCGCTCACTCAACGGCTGAAACACCTGTCGAGCGAGCCCGTTGGTGCCGACCGGCAAGACTATTACGCCCGCGAGTGAATGGAATGTTTACCGGTATTGTCAGTGACTTAGGCGAAGTTCTTGAAGTCGAGGAAAAGGCTGAGGGCCTGCGCCGCCTCGACATCGCATGCAATTACGATCCCGACGGCATCGATATCGGCGCCTCGATCGCCTGTTCCGGCATCTGCCTGACGGTAGTCGGCCGCGGGCCTGCCCCCTTCCATCCCTCTCCCGCTCGCGGCGGAGGGTTATGGAGGGGCTCATTCGCGGTGGATGCCGCGGCCGAAACCTTGCGGATGACCACCGCCGGCGCCTGGACGCGCGGCACCCGGCTCAATCTCGAACGCTCGCTACGGCTTGGCGACGAGCTCGGCGGCCACATGGTCAGCGGCCATGTCGACGGCGTTGCCGAACTCGTTTCGCGCGACGATTTCGTCGACATGGCCGAGCTATGGCTGCGCGCTCCCAGCGAACTTGCCCGCTTCATAGCGGCCAAGGGCTCGGTCGCACTCGACGGCGTATCGCTGACGGTCAACAAGGTCGAGGGCGACACTTTTTCCGTGTTGATCATCCCGCATACACTGAAGGTCACCACGCTCGGATCGCTCCGCATCGGAGCAAAGCTGAATCTCGAAGTTGACCAGATGGCGCGCTATGCGGCGCGGCTCCTAGAGACATTACCGCGCTGAGGCGCGCTTGTTCGCGCCTGCGCTGCTTGCTACCACCCGCGCGACAAGGAGTGCAGCAGATGGCCGGGCCGCGGCGAGGCAAACGGGTGGACAGCGCCGGCAAGGGTGCGCGCATCCTTATCGTCGAAGCGCGTTTCTACGACGCTATCGCCGATGCGCTGCTCGCGGGTGCGATGAGGGCGCTGCAAGAGGCGGAGGCCGCAGTCGAGGTGGTGAGCGTGCCGGGCGCGCTTGAAATCCCCACCGCGATCGCAATCGCCGCCGATGCCGCCCAGCGCCGCCGCCGCGGTTACGACGGCGCCGTCGCGCTCGGCTGCGTGATCCGCGGCGACACCATCCATTTCGAGATCGTGTCGCATCTGTCGGCGAAGGGTTTGATGGAGCTTTCAGTCGAGCGCCGGCTGCCGATCGGCAACGGCATCATCACCGTCGATACCGAGGCTCAGGCTTACGCTCGCGCCCGCATGGCAGAGCAGGACAAGGGCGGCGACGCGGCGCGCGCGGCTCTCGCCCTGATCGGGCTCAAGCAAAAACTTGGCCTTCAGCAAAGATCTGGAAAGCGCTGAGATGGCGAGCGCGGGACCGAACGAAGCGCGCAAGGCCAATCAGCGGGGCGCGGCGCGGCTCGCCGCCGTGCAGGCGCTATACCAGATGGATCTCGCCGGCACCGGCATCAATGAAATCATGGCCGAGTTCGAGAATTATTGGCTCGGCGGTGAGGTCGAGGGCGCGCAATACCGGCCGGCGGAAGCCGCCTATTTTCGCGATATCGTCGGCGGCGTCGTGCGCGAGCAAACCACGCTCGACCCGCGCATCGACGCCGCACTCTCGCGCGGCTGGCCGCTCAAGCGCATCGAGACGGTGCTGCGCGCGGTATTGCGCGCCGGCGCCTATGAACTGGCCTGCCGGCCCGACGTGCCGGCGCGCGTCGTGATGTCGGAATATGTCGATGTCGCCGGCGCGTTCGTCGATGAGGACGAAACCGGCATGGTCAACGCCGTGCTCGATCAGCTCGCGCACGAAATGCGCGCGGCGGAATTTGCCGGCGGATAGCGATGTCGCGGTCCGACCATGAATCGGCCGAGGACCGCCTGATCGCGCGTCATTTCCGTCCGCTTGCAAAGCACCCCGGCGCTCTCGGCCTTGGCGACGATGCAGCGGTGCTCGCCCCGCCAGCCGGCAGCGACGTGGTACTGACGACGGACGGCGTCATCGCCGGCGTGCATGTCTTCCCCGATGACCCGCCCGATGCCATCGCCCGCAAGGCGCTGCGTATGAACCTGTCGGACCTAGCCGCGAAGGGGGCAACCCCGCTCGGCTTTCTGCTCGCGCTGTCGCTGCCGGCGAACACCGACGAAGCATGGCTTGCCGCATTCGCCTCGGGTCTGGACGAAGACGCCGACCGCTACGGTTGTCCGCTCCTGGGCGGTGACACCGATCACACGCCCGGTCCGATGTCGGTTTCGATTTCCGCATTCGGTGCCGTGCCGCATGGAAAAATGGTTCTGCGCTCGACCGCAAAACCCGGCGACGTGATCGTCGTGACCGGCACAATTGGCGATGCCGCGCTTGGGCTACTGCTGCGCCGCGACGAAACACTCTCCGGGCGGTGGAAACTGACGGACGTCATGAGTGCGCATCTGAAGCAGCGCTATTTGCTGCCCGACCCGCGCAACGCGCTCGCCTCTGCTGTCCTTCAAACCGCATCGGCGGCGATGGACGTTTCCGACGGTCTTGCCGGAGATATAGCCAAATTGTGCCGCGCCTCTGGCGTCGCGGCCGAGATCGACGTCAGCCGCGTTCCGCTATCGGAGGCGGTCTGTGCCGCGGTGTCCGCCGAGGCGACGGCGCTCGAGACGACGCTCAGCGGCGGCGATGATTATGAAATCGTGCTTACGCTCGCACCGGAAAAGCTCGCCGCATTCAGTGCGATGGCAAAGAATGCCAACGTTTCCGTCACTGAGATCGGCAGGATCGCAGCCGGGCAGGGCGCCCGCTTTATGCACGGCGGCAAGGCGCTCAGTTTCGCGCGGGCGTCATACAGCCATTTTTAGGTCGCGCGGGTTCGGTCTGATTTCTTTTGGAGCATGATCGGAAAACCGGTTTCCGCTTTCCGGATGATGCTCTAATCGCCAATTTCGTGTCCGCTTTGCCTCCCGAAATCCGCCCCATGCCAAACGCCAGGCGGTCGAAGTGGCGCTAACGTAAAAGTTGTATACATAATGTTGATACTTATTGGACAGAAGTTTATGTTATTTTTATTCGTAGGGTTCGCCCGCATAAAACGAGACAATAATGGGCGTCGACGGAGATGGTCGCCGAAAACGGATTTGGCTTGCGGCGCTTGCTGTCGCCCTGAGCTGGTATTCGGCGGCCGCCGCGGAATCGTCGGCCTTGCTTCCGAGATTTACCGCCTGCATTCCGGCAATTCCGTCCGAACTGCCGACGCGCTGGCGCGCGGTTGGCCTCATGATGCCGTTTCTACAGGGGCAGCTTGATGTCGGCGAATTCGTCTACGACGCCACATTGCGGATCATGCGTGCCACGGTTTACGGGCTCAAGACTGGCGCGGTTGATCTGCTGATCACTGACCAAGACACCTACGTTCTTATTGGGCCGCATGGCTCGCCGTCGCAATGTAAGTCGCTGGGCCCAAGGCTGCGCGTGCCCGCAGCGCGATGGCTTACCGGTGATGATGTTTGCGTCGGTGAATCGCCGCTCGACGGCCATGCGGTTCAGTGGTGGCACACGACGGGATTCGATCCGGCCCGATACTGGGTTGCAAAGGAAACAGGCTTGCCGTGGCGCAGCTTGTTCCTGCGGCGCTCGCTTAATCCCGCGATTATCGGCGATTATGCGATGAGCTATTTCCCTACCTTCACCCCGTTGTCGGAAACCAATTTATCGGCGCTCCGCGATTTCTGCGCCGCGACACCGCGCCATTATAGCGGTGACCTTCCCGATGTGCCGACGGCCCGCGATCTCATGGCCGTACCGAACCCCGCAGCAGAAGCGGAGCGGGCAGGGCGCATAGCGAGCCTTATTCCCGGGCTCAGTCATGGGGCGTGCTCACGGATGACGCCGATCCGTTGGCCGGACCAGTACATCACCACTGCGATGGTGACTCCCATTCAGTTCAATGACATTCCGTATTCGGCGTTGATTTATTATGATTGGAGTCAAACCGGTACCCAACTGATACTTCCGTATCAGGGCTCGCCGCCGGCTCTGCAAGGCGTCATATCGCTCAAGAAAGACGTCGGATATCGGATGAGGCTGCCACCCAAAGGCAACGGCAGTTGCGCAGCGGTGCTTCCCGGATTGGTCAAGCCTAATTGGATGACCGCCGCTTCATGCGAGTGCCAAGGCGTGATTCAACACAACGCGACGCTCAGCCCGATTACTGACGCCCAGATTTTGTCCTGCCCGATCAAAGCTCAGGGTCAGCGCATCATGTGGAATTGGTACACAACCGAAGGGCGGCCGATTATGTTCACGGAAGCGATGCCGGAGGGCGGCGGCGTAATGCTCGCCGATTATCATGATTGGCTGCCTGGCGCGACGGTGCATCCGAGCGGTCTGGAATTACCGAACGCGTGCGCCGTACCACCGGGCCGCGCTGCCTCTACATTTTCCAATGTGAGTTGTTCAGACTGCCATACTACGCCCAGGTAACCACTACGATTGGTGACGCCGGCCATTTGAATTGATCGATACGCAATCGAGTTCCTTCGACCAAATCAGATCGATCATCGCGCGATTCCAAAAATGAGTTTGTTTGATGCGCTGCTTGAGAAGTATAGGCGCGAACCTTTCGTTAGCCGTCGTCCAGTTGGCGCTGGCCGGCGGCCATCCCGCGGCGGCTAAACCGCTCCGTATCGTTTTGTCCTCGCCGCTGGTGGACGTTGGTTCAGGCCCTGACGGCTGCACGCCCGCGATCAGTGGATTCGGCGGCCCCCCGGTTTGGCAGGTTCAGCTTGAGCGGCTGTTGCTCGATGGCAAAGCTTTGGTTGAAATGAGCCGCGAGGCGAAGCCGAACCGGCTACCGCTATGCATAGCCGACCGCCCGGTGGCTGCGAACGTCGAGGCCGAACTGTCCTTCGTGGCACACGCCGGCCGCGTCGCGCGTGCCGTCGGCATCGTGCTGCGCTTTGCCGATCCGCAGGACTATTACATAGTCGAGGCCGATCTTCTCCGCGGCCGCGTGCTCGTGATGCGCATCCTCAACGGCGAATATCGCGAAATTGCCGGCCACGCTGCGGCGCTCGCAATGGACAAATCGCAGACGCTCGGTGTCAAGGTTGTCGGCGAAAGGTTCACGATCTCCCTCAATGGGGAAATTCTGCTCGAGACCCGCGACGGCGCGATCGCGGCGCCCGGCCGCGTCGGCGTGTCGAGCCAGGCCGACAGCGTCACGAGCATCGGCGACCTCTTCATAACGACTTTGGATTGAGTCATTTTCTGCTGGACCGGCTATAATGCGTCCCAGGGAGAAACGATCATGCATGACACGACGGCCATCAAGCCTTTAGAGCGGGTCGCGCCGCCCCCACCCTTCCCTCCCCCGCATGCGGGGGAGGGAAGGGTGGGGGCCGGGAAGAACGCCAATCCGCGCTACGCCGCGCTTTACCGGCATTATCCAACCATCGATTATCTGCGCCGAGGCGCACGCCGGCGGCTGCCGCATTTCGCGTTTGAGTATTGCGACGGCGGTTCGGGCAAGGACGACGCCGGGATCAAACGCAATTGGGCGGGGCTCGACGCGGTCGAAATGGTGCCGCGCTACGGCGTGATGCCGTCACTGCCGCCCTGCGAGGTCGAACTGTTCGGCCGGCGTTACGCCGCGCCGATTGGAATTTCGCCGATGGGCGGCCCCGCCATCGTCTGGCCTGGCGCCGACGAGTATCTGGCACGCGCGGCGCAGCGCGCCCGCATCCCCTATACGCTCGGCACGGTCGGCTGCTCGACGATCGAGCGCATCGCCGAAATCGCGCCGGATGTGTTCTGGTTCCAGCTCTATCGCGCCGCCCGGAACGATCACGCCATCGGCTTCGATCTGGCGCGGCGCGCGCAGGCCGCCGGTTGCCACGCCTTGATGCTCACGCTCGACGTTCCGGTGCGCACGACGCGAGCGCGCGAAGTCGTGGTCGGCCTCGGCGGTGCCTTCGATCCTGATCTAAAGAAGGTAGTACAGATGCTGATGTCGCCAGCGTGGACCATGGCGCTGCGCAAAAACGGCATCCCGCGGTTTTCGAACCTGCGCAAATACGCCGGCGAGAACACATCGATCAACGGTATGATCGCGTTCGCGCGCCGCGAGATGGGCGGCGCGTTCACATGGGACGAGGTCGCGCAATACCGCGACCTCTGGAAGGGGTCTCTGATCGTCAAAGGCATCATGCACCCGGAGGATGCCGAGAAAGCGGTGTCGCTCGGCATCGACGGCATGTTCGTGTCGAACCACGGCGGGCGGCAGATCGACGCGTTGCCGGCGCCGATCGACGTCTTGCCGGCGATCGTCAAACAGGTCGGCAAGCGAGCGACGGTGCTTTACGATTCCGGCATCCGCAGCGGCACCGACGTGGTGCGCGCCTACGCACTCGGCGCCGCAGCGGCGTTCGCCGGCAAGGCGTTCTTGTGGGGTCTCGGGGCGCTCGGCGAGGAGGGCGCCAGCCACGTTATCGACATCCTCATGGAGGAAACCCAGGCGGCGATCGGCCAATTGGGCGCGCACTCGCCTGACGAAACGCGATCCGTCGTCGTTCGCCATAACGGCGCGCTGCACTTCTGACTTGCGCAGTACGTGGGTAGCTTCGCTGCGTTCGACCCGCTAGAACGGGCGATTCTACCAGGAGCCTGCTGTGGCGGTCGTCGCCGAACCAGTTATCGATATCACCGACGATCGGCTTGCCGCCCGCAATGCCGTGGTGCTCGCAGTGGCGCAGGCGCTTGCCGGCGGCAACAACACGGTCATCGTTGCGACCACCTCGATCATCGCTTCGGTGCTGGCGCCCAATCCGGGACTGGCGACGCTGCCGATCAGCTTCATGGTCGCGGGAATGTGGTTCGGTACGCTGCCTGTCGGCATGCTTTCGAAGGCCTTCGGCCGGCGCTTTGCCCTTCAGGTCGGCTCCGCTTTCGGGGTGATGTCCGGACTGATCTCATGCGCGGCAGTGTTGCGCGGTTCGTTCTGGCTGTTGCTCGTCGGCACGCTGTGCGGCGGCCTTTATGCGGCGGCACATCAGTCCTATCGCTTCGCCGCGGCCGACACCGCCACCCCGCAATTTCGGGCCAAAGCTGTCGCGTGGGTGCTTGCCGGCGGCGTATTCGCCGCGGTGCTCGGGCCCCAGATCGTCATTTTCACCAAAGATATCTGGCCGACCTATTTGTTCGCGGCGACCTTCCTCGCCCAATCGGCGTGCGCGGTGCTCGCCGCGGTCGTACTTCTGTTCCTCAACATTCCGCGCCCGCGCGTATCGCATTCACTCGCCGACGGCCGGCCGCTGTCCACGATCATTGTGCAGCCGAAGTTCGTCGTCGCAGTGGTGTGCGGCCTGGCGAGCTACACCATGATGAACATGATGATGACCTCGGCGCCGCTGGCGATGGTCATGTGTAATCACACCGTCAGCGAGGCCGCATTTGGCATCCAGTGGCACGTGCTCGGCATGTATGCGCCGAGTTTCATCACCGGTTCGCTGATCGCGCGATTCGGCGTGCGCCGGATGATGGCGATCGGGCTCGCGCTGATCGTATTCGCGGCCTCCATCGAACTTTTCGACACCGCGCTGTGGAATTTCTGGGTAGGGCTGACAATTCTCGGTGTGGGCTGGAATTTCGCCTTCATCGGCGCCACCACCTTGGTGACCGAGTGCCATGATCCGCACGAGCGCAACAAGGTCCAGGCGTTCAACGATTTCCTGGTGTTCGGCTCAATGGCAATTGGTTCGTTCTCGTCCGGCGCTCTCTTGGCGCGCTTCGGCTGGACGGCGGTGAATGATATGGCGTTTCCCGTGATCCTGGCGGCGGCGGTGCTGCTGGCCTGGGGATCGCTGGTGCGGCGCCCGACGGTGGCATAATAATAGCAGCCAGAACGTCACCGGACGGGCCCATCGCGAAAGGATCAGCGCATGGCCAAGATAATGCGCACGACAACACGGAAGGCGAAAAAAACGGCGCGGGCCGCCGCCAAATCTTCTGCACGCCGTCGCGTTGCACGCGCCAAGAGCCCGCCCAAAGCGCCGGCGAAGCCGAAGCCGCGAAGACAATCCTTTGTCGCCAGCCACCACAGTTCCGATGCTTTCGAGCAGGGCCTGCGCCGCTACGCGCAATATCGCGATCTCGGCATTGCCGCCGCGACCGGCGGTCTGGCGCGAGCGCATGTCATCAAGATGGTTCCGCCGTGTATTCCTGCTGAGGTGTCGAAGCGGCATTATCACGACGTCGACTTTCAGATGGTCTATGTGCTCAAGGGCTGGATCAAGGGCGAGTACGACGGCGCCGGCGTGGTGACCATGCGCGAAGGCTCGTGCTGGCTGCAGCCGCCGAAGATCAAGCACACCGTGCTCGATTATTCCGACGATTGCGAATTGCTCGAAATCATCCTGCCGGCCGATTTCGAGACCGTGGAGCTGGAATAGTCCACTTGCCATGCCCCGCGAAGGCGGGGCATCCGGTAATCGGGGCGTTGAGACATGATTGCACCGCTTGTGTTTACTGGATCGTCCGCCGGAGCCTGTCATCGGGCCGGCCACTTCGGGCCGGACCCGTCGGCGAACGATGACAGAGTGAGAGGCGGGTGACCGAATGCCGTCGTATCTGTCTCCCTTACTCCAGCGCGATCTGCCTGTCCTCGCCGAGTTGGAACGCAAGGTCCTGTGGCTGGCGACCTGGACCATCCATCATGCCAACCATTTGCGTGAAAACGGCGACGGCGTGAAAGTCGGCGGCCATCAGGCGTCGTCGGCGTCGCTCGCCACCATCATGACCGCGCTCTACTTCCACACGCTGCGGCCGCAGGATCGTGTCGCGGTCAAGCCGCATGCCGCGCCAAACTTTCATGCCATCCAGTATTTGCTCGGCCGCCAGACCAAAGAGAAGCTCGATGCCTTTCGCGGCTACAAGGGCGCGCAATCCTATCCTTCGCGCACCAAGGATACCGACGACGTCGATTTCTCGACCGGCTCGGTCGGCCTCGGCGTCGCGCAGACGCTATTCTCGTCGCTGGTGCAGGATTACGTGCGCGCCCACGGCTGGGGTCAAGAGCTTAACGGAAAACCGCGGTCCGAAGCGCGCATGATCGCGCTCCTTGGCGACGCCGAACTCGACGAAGGCAACATATTCGAGGCGATCCTCGAAGGCTGGAAACAAGGCCTGCGCAACTGCTGGTGGATCGTCGATTACAACCGCCAGAGCCTCGATGCGGTGGTGCGCGAAGGTCTTTGGGAGCGTTACGAGAATCTGTTCCGCAATTTCGGCTGGGACGTCGTGGTTTTGAAATACGGCTCGCTGCAGCAGGCCGCCTTCGCCCAGCCTGGCGGCGAGGTATTGCGGCAATGGATCGATCGCTGCCCGAACCAGCTCTACTCGGCGCTGGTGTTTCAGGGCGGCGCGGCCTGGCGCAAGCGTCTCAATGACGAGATCGGCGATCAAGGCCCGGTGACACGGCTGATCGAGAGCCGCGACGATGACGAACTGGCGCGTCTGATGAACAATCTCGGCGGCCACGACCTCGCAGCGATCATCGACGCGTTCGATGCGGTCGATCATGATCGCCCGGTTTGCTTCATCGCCTATACGATCAAAGGCTACGGGTTGCCGCTCGCCGGCCACAAGGACAACCATGCCGGACTGATGACGCCGGCGCAGATGGAGACGTTCCGGAAGCTGATGAACATCCGGCCGGACCACGAGTGGGATCGGTTTGAGGGCCTCGCGCAGCCGGCCGACGACATCCAGAGCTTTCTCGACCGCGTGCCGTTTGCCAGAGGCGGCGAGCGCCGTTTGCAGGCGGCGCGCATCGATGTGCCGGCCGAATTGAAAGTGACGATCCAGCCGACGATGTCGACGCAGAACGGCTTTGGCGCGCTGCTCAACGAACTGGCGCGCGAGCAATCGCCACTCGCGGCGCGTGTCGTCACGACGTCGCCCGACGTCACGGTGTCGACCAATCTCGGCGCCTGGGTCAATCGGCGCGGTCTGTTCGCGCGCGAAGCGCTTGCCGATACGTTCAAGAGCGAGCGCATCCCCTCGACATTCAATTGGGACTTTTCGCCTGCCGGTCAGCATTTCGAACTCGGCATCGCCGAGATGAATTTGTTCATCGCGCTTTCGGCGCTCGGTCTGTCGCACGCGATCAACGGCGTACGCCTGTTGCCGATCGGGACGCTATACGATCCGTTCATCGCTCGTGGCCTCGATGCGCTCAATTATGCCTGCTATCAGGATGCGCGCTTTATCCTGGTCGCCACGCCGTCGGGAATTACGCTGGCGCCGGAAGGCGGCGCCCATCAATCCATCGCCGAACCGCTGATCGGTATCGCCCAGGACGGCCTCGCCGCGTTCGAGCCGGCATTCGTCGACGAGCTCGCCGCCATCTTGGCTTTTGCGTTCGCTTACATTCAAAGGGACGATCAAAAGGACGAAAAAGGGGAAGCGTCGGAGCGCAACTGGCTGCGCGATGAAACCGGAGGCGCCGTTTACCTGCGGCTGTCGACGCGCCCGATCGAGCAGATCGAACGAACGATGACGCCCGCCTTGCGTCAGGCGATCGTCGACGGCGCTTATTGGTTACGCGAACCCGGACCCAACTGTCAGGTCGTGGTGGCCTACACCGGCGCGGTCGCGCCCGAGGCGATCCAGGCCGTAGGCTTGATGGCCGAGGACCGGCGCGACGTTGGCCTGCTCGCCGTCACCTCCGCCGATCGTCTCAACGCCGGCTGGACCGCGGCATGGCGGGCACGCGAGCGCGGTCTCATTCATGCCCGCTCCCATATCGAGCGGTTGTTCGTCGGCTTGCCCCGGCATTGCGGCATCGTTAGCGTCGTTGACGGCCACCCGGCAACGCTGGGCTGGCTCGGCGCCGTTGCCGGACACCGCGCGCGGCCGCTCGGCGTCGAGCATTTCGGGCAAACCGGCTCGGTCGCGGAGCTCTATGCGCACTACGGCATCGACGCGCGCGCCATCATCGCCGCCGCCGAAGCCATCGCGCCCGGGCGGCCGATCCGTCATCTCGGGGTGGTGTGAAGATCGTGCGGTGCCAAGGCCGGGTTCCGCTGGTAACGACAGAGGCGTTCACGCGTCCGCCGCTATTCTTCAAATTTATCATTCAACGAGCACGTAGCGGCAGACCAGACCGATCAGCCAAATAACCCCGGCAAGCAGCAAAGCGGTGACCGGGACGATTGGATCACCTTCGACAGAATTGGAATAGTAATTTGCTGCAGCTAGTGCCGCGATCAAGCCGGCAAGAATTGTAGTGTTCCAATAAAGTATCTTTCCCCAGCGTGCTGCCATTTTCCTTACTCTCGTCTGTTCTGCTGTGCCCGATGTGGTAGGCCTCTTTCTATGTTTGTGATGAGCAGACTACACGCCGCCATGTTCCCAAACTTGGTCCCCCAAAATTGGTCCCGCAGTCTTTGTGCTGTAAACTTGCGAGAATATGGCTTGGTTCCGACTGGGCCATAATGAATCGCGCGCGACCGCCGGATCCCGGTCCTGAAGTGGGGGACAAATTGCTCAATTTCGGCATAATCGCGCTCGCTCGCAGAGCGAGCGTAGGCGGGTCGCCAAATGCTGCTGAGCCAGGTCGCGACCTCGCCCTGAGAAGTCGCGATTCGGTGCTGGCCCACGATTGAAATATACTATCGCTGTGCCAGTCCGCTTTATGACGCGTCCGCCGCCAACTTAACCATGTCCGATCCTGATGTAATCTTGATCGGCGCTGGCCATAATGGCTTGACCTGTGCGGCCTATCTCGGCATGGCGGGCTTGCGCGTGCGCGTTTTAGAGCGGCGCGGCGTGGTGGGCGGCGCTTGCGTGACGGAGGAATTCCATCCCGGCTTCCGCAACTCGACGGCAGCCTACACGGTAAGTTTGCTCCAACCCAAAATCATTCGCGACCTGAAGCTTCACGAACATGGCTTGCGCATCGTCGAGCGCCGCGCACAGAATTTCTTGCCGCTGCCGGATGGCGGCTATCTGCTGACTGGCGAAGGCCGAACCGAGCGCGAGATCGCAAAATTCAGCTCCAAAGACGCGGTTCGCTACACCGCTTATCAGGCCGAGATCGGCCGAATCGCCAACGTACTGCGCAGCCTTGTGCTCAAGGCACCGCCCAATCTGGTGCTTAGTGACTTGCCACGCAGCTTGGGCGAGCTGTGTAAGGTTGCGGGGCTTGGCAAGCTGTTGTGGCAATCCGGCGCCATGAAGGCCGCGTTTAATCTATTCAGACGATCAGCGGGCGACACGCTCGATGACTGGTTCGAATCCGATCCGATAAAGGCTTCGCTCGGTTTCGACGCGGTCGTCGGCAACCTGGCGAGCCCTTACACGTCTGGCTCGGGTTACGTACTGCTGCATCACGTGTTTGGTGAAGTGAATGGCAAGAAAGGCGTGTGGGGCCACGCGATCGGCGGCATGGGCGCGATCACCCAGGCGATGGCCGAGGCAGCTGGCGAGCACGGGGTCCGCATCGACGTGCGCGCGGCGGTGCGCGAAGTGATCGTTGAACACGACCGCGTCGCCGGCGTCGTGCTGGAGAATGGCACGCCGATACGGGCGCGGGCGATCGTTGCCAATGTCGATCCGCAGCGACTGTTTCAGACGCTGGTGCCGCGCGATGCGGTTCCGCGCGCGACCACGGCGCGGATGAAAACGTGGAAAGCAGGTTCGGGTACGTTCCGCATGAATGTCGCGCTGTCGAAGCTACCGGATTTTTCCGCGCTGCCGGGAGCGGGCGACCATCTCACCGCCGGCATCATCTTGGCGCCCAGCCTGTCCTACATGGACAGGGCCTATCGCGATTGCATGCACTACGGATGGAGCCGAAAGCCCATCATTGAGATGCTCATTCCGTCGACGCTGGACGACAGTCTCGCGCCCGGCGGCGCGCATGTAGCCAGCCTGTTCTGCCAACACGTCGCACCGCAATTCACCGATGGCTCGTCGTGGGACCAGCATCGGGAAACCGTGGCCGACCTTATGATTGACACGGTAGATTCCTATGCGCCGGGTTTCAAAGCAAGTGTAGTTGGGCGGCAAAGCCTCTCTCCATTCGATCTGGAGCGAATCTTCGGCTTGCCCAACGGCGATATTTTCCACGGCGCGCTAACGCTGGATCAGCTCTTCTGCGCGCGCCCGATGCGGCGACATGCCGATTATCGCATGCCCTTACCGGGGCTTTATTTGTGTGGGTCGGGTGCGCATCCCGGCGGTGGCGTGACGGGTGCACCGGGGCATAATGCCGCGCAGGCGGTGATCGCCGACCTTTTGCAAAAATGAACGGTGCCATGACGCGGCTCGCCAAGCGACCTCGGGCCGCGGCTGCCGTGCCCGCGACGGTCGCGTTCCCGACATATGAAGCTGAGGCGCTTTGGGCAGCAGACCAAGGCGGGCAAATGAAGATCGGCATAAACAGCCAGAACCATTCCCGGGAACGTCGATAAGTTCGGAGCTAATAAACTTCCAAATTTGCCAACACGCGGCGTCGGTTAGCGGCAAACTCATCAACCCTCCGGCGTAACTCCTCGAGATTTTTTTCCTTGCCGTCCAAAGTCTGGCCGTTCTTGGCAATCGTTTTGCCCTGTGACTTAAGGGTCTCCCAAATAAAGTTCACTGGATCGGCAATCTTCTCACGGTCCGAACGCAGTATTAATTGAATTATTTCATCAGCCGCTACAGCATCGCCTAATACGGGCGACGCAAGATGATTGCAGCGATAACCATCACGCAGTATGGCATGGTTCAGCGCCGCTGTGCGCTTGTTGCGCTCGCTCTCACCGTTTTCGGGCGGTACAACGTGGCAATATCCCTTTCCAACCAAGAAGATCATCACTCTGCGGAAAGGGACTACGGCGACGTTTTGCAGTCCATTTAACAATTCTTGCCCGGTATGCGGCCCCGCATCCAGTTTCCTTACAACTTGCTCCAGGAGAGCGCGATGCGCCGCGTCCCACGGCGAATTTTCGAGATTTTTTTGCACGGCTGAAGCTGGTGTTGGCAAGGCAAACCGGAGGTTCCCCCACGCTTGATGTGAGCGACTCTCGTCCAATGGGCGAATTCCCTTCACGAAGATGTCCCGGCGGAACTTCTGATTGACAATGAGGTCACGCAAGGATTCGCGCCGGATGGGATCGCGTATCGCCGTCAAGAATTCACGTTGTTCGCCGGTCATATTCATTCCGTCGAGATGGTCCATCACGTGGGCCGACCCAACGTAAGAAAGCTTGGCGCGTGCCATATCAGCGGCCACTTCGCCAAAATTAAAAATTGTCCAGTTCTGATTGAGAAATTCATGAACGACGTAATTGCGGTCTTGCGTCTTTAATTGCTCTATCTGGGCAACCACACTGGGTGTGGCCTCTAGGTATTTCGATTTGAGCTTCGTCAGCTGTTCCAATAAACGGAAACCCTCATTCAATTGATCAAAAATCGGAGCATTTGGATTATCAGCGATAGTATCCATAAGCATTTTGCGAATGGGTACGAAGGACGCCCAACCGGGATAGGTGTTGTAAGAGATGTATAACATGCCGCCGGGCTGCAGCTTCTCACGCGCAATGCGGATGATGTGCTCGCGATTGGCTGCGGAAACCCAAGAATAGATGCCATGAAGAGTCACAACATCGAAGCCTCCCGTTGAGGGGTCGTTTGCGACATCCTCAAAACTCGATTCGAAGAAATGTACATTGGGTGTGCCGGCGGCACTGGCCAGCGCCTGGGCATTTGCAATATGGGCGGGGTTGAAGTCGATCGCTGTGTAATCAAGCTCTGGATTGGCTGCGGCAATTATGTTGGCCGATACGCCTTGACCGCAGCCGAGTTCAAGAACGCGCAAATTCTCCGTACCACCACCAGGTGCGGATACACCCCGCGAAAGGGCGGCAAACGAGAGTAACCGTGGCAAAAGATATTGATAGTAGTTCGAGGAGTAACCAACCTTGGTGACGTATCCATGAGCCCAGTCAGACATCGTACGAACTTCCCCAACACACTACGCGCGGTGCCCGACTACCGAGAGCGGATGTTCCATTGCGGTTTTTTCGCATTCACGCCACGGGTACCTCTTGCGCAACCTCGGTTCCTCCGATTGAGGGGTGGCGTTGATCGAAGTCCCGCAAATCTCATCGACTTGGCACTGTCAGACTCTCGGCTATCCGAACATTTTGGAAGAATACCGTGATTGTCGATCCGTCGCTAGCCCGTATATCTCGCGGTATCATTGCTTAATTGAACGCTGTCGCGATCCGATTTGTTTTCGGTGCGAGCGCAAGACGCCGCGGCGTCAAGAGAGGCGTCGGGGCCGTCCGCGTTGGCCCGGCCGCAAATTGCGGCCCAACTCTGCTTCGAGCCGATCGAGAAATGTCGGCGAGCCGAGCGGACGGCCGATGGTTGCGGCTGAGCGGTACAAGCCGCGCCCGCGTTTAGGGCAACCCGTTCAGGCCGCTTGGTTGAATGCCTTTGCAACGCCTGTCTTCAGCGGTTCCGTCGACGCGAGCGCAACCTTCTGAGCAAGTTCCGCAAGCTGTCTGGTCTGCTCAGTGAGCGCCTGGGTCTGTGTGCGTGCATGTTCAGTCGAAAGCTCTATGAATTCAGTGGGCGACTTTACGCCGTATAGCTTTTGGGCAAAGTCAAATGTAGCGTTGGTGTTTGCGTGAGCAAACTCCATGAACTTAATATTGTAGTCCTGCACGGCCTTAAGCGACGACGAACAACTGGTCTTGACGAGATCGGCTGCCTCTGACGTGGCGGCTCCCAATTTCTCAAACGTCTCTTTAGTTTGCTTCACCCCGATAGTCCTGTCCGTATTCATAATGCACTCCCTAAGGGCGTTCCTGTTGTGACAACGGACACGACGCCCTGAGCGTCCGGTGCCTGTATGATTGATGAACGGCCACAGCGTCGCGGTCCCACGGCTATACATCGTCACTGAAATTGGCATTGCAATGAGGTTTATAAAATCGAACACAAAAAGTGATCGCGGGAACTTTGGAACCATTTTGCTCACAGCGCGCCAGCGTGACAACGTGGCGCCGATCCGCAGGACGTACGGAATGCGCGCCGAAGCTTGCCATCGGGCCACGCGTTGCGCGGCCCAGTTGGGCTAATCCGCTCCAGCGCGCCGCGTCACAGTTGTGCCCCAGCCATTGGAGAGAAACGCCTATGAGCAAGCTAATCCTCGACCAGATAAACCTCGTTTGCCGCGATCTCGACGCGTCGATTGCGTTCTACCGCAGGCTTGGGGTGGAGATTACGGACGCGCAGATTTGGCGCACGCCGACGGGACCGCATCATGTCAGCGCTGCCGACCAGCCGGCGGATCAAGGAATCGCTTTCGATCTCGACTCCACTGTATTCGCTCAACGTTGGAACGGCGCATGGAACGGCCGAACTGACCTCGGCGGCCGCATCGTCGTCGGATTTAGCGTGTCCACGCGCGCGGAAGTCGACGCTGTGTTCCGCGACATGACTGGCGCCGGATATCACGGCTTGCAGGAACCGCATGATGCATTCTGGGGCGCGCGCTACGCAGTCATTGAAGATCCCGACGGCATTGCCGTGGGCACGATGAGTCCAATGTCGGCGGACAAGAAGTCATCGCCCCCGAATGTGTAACTGTGCTGAAGTCGCCAATTGTCAGGTTTTTTGCATGATACTTATTACTTCCGCGCGATGCCCAGCACCGACGCGATATGGGCGACTTGCGCGTATTGCTCCTTGATCGCGGCGGTGAACGCGTCAACGCCCATTGGCGCGGGAGGCTGCCCTGTGAGCGCCAACCTTTCGCCGATCGTCTTGTCGTCGAGCGCGGCGAGCATGTCGGCGGCGATCCGGCGGCGCAAGTCGAGTGGCATGTCGCGCGGTCCGAGCAGGCCCAGCACAGGAGCGGCCAGCAGGGACGGGTATCCGGATTCCACGACGGAAGGAATGTCTGGCGCGATCGGTGAGCGTTCGCGATCGTTGACGGCAATGAACTTGATCTTGCCGGTCTGCGCGTAGGTCCGCATCGCAGCGTAGGATTGCATGGACAACTGGATTCTGTTTTCGCCGAGATCCAGCGGCGACTTGGTGATGTCGCGGTAAGGAACTTTAGCGATCGTGAGACCGTTTTCCTTGACGAAGGCGTCGAATACGAATTCGGAAAAACCCGGCGCGACCGCATAGCTCGTCTCGTTCGGCTTGGCGCGCGCCAGCGCAACGAACTCACGCAGTGTGGAGATGCCGAGGCTCGTCGGTACGGCAATGGCGATTCCCACCTTGGCGACGGCTGCGATCGGTGCGAGGTCGGTCTCAGGATCGAACGACATATCCTCGTGCACGTAGCGCTGGACGACGTAGATGCTGCTCGGCCCAAAGAACAACGTATGGTCGTCGTTTGCCGACACGACGGTTTGCAGCGACAGCAAGCCGTCGCCGCCAGGCTTGCCATCAAGGATAATGGGTTGGCCCCATTTCTGCTGCAGCTTGTCGGTGATCAGCCGCGCGGCGGTGTCCGCTCCTGAGCCCGGACCGAACGGCAGCACGAAGCGGACTGGATGTGTGGGCCACTGCTGGGCGAGGCTTGCAGTCGCGGCGATCGCGTGAATCGCCAGCGCGAGTGCGGTGACTATAGTGAGTCGAAACCAACCGTTGCGCATGACACCTCCATATCGCCCGGGCGTCCGATCCGGCATTCGGGCATGGTGTTGTATACACCAGCGTGTCATCGTCCGCGCTCGTCCGTCGTCGTCCGCCAACGGGTCCGGCCCGAAGCGGTCGGCCGATGACAGGCTCAGGCGGATGATCCAGTACATAGCGGATCGATGTTGCACTGTGTCCAGGCGCAATCGGCCTATGATACTGGATTCCCCGCCTTCGCAGGGAATGACGAATGGCGAGGCGGAGCCCGGTCATGCCGACTATCGATGCGCAGGTGCATGCGTATGAGCGCAATCATCCCGGCCGGCCGTGGCACGCCGTGCTGCCGGGGCCGCCTGGGGTCACCGGCGAGCAGATGGTCGCGGCGATGGACGAAAACGGCGTCGACGGCGCGATCCTGATCTCTGCGTTCACGATGTACCACTACGACTCCAGCTATGCGGTCGCGGTGCGCAACCGCTATCCGCACCGCTTCGCGCTGATCAAGCCGGTCGATCCCGCCAACCCTGCCGTTGCCGAAGTGATCGCGGACTGGAAGCGCATGCCCGGCGCCGTTGCGGTCCGCCTGCTGCTGGTGCGCGGCGGCTACAATGAGGACCCTGCCGATCCGGGCCTCAACCGCGTGCTGAAGGAAGCCGCGCGTCTGTCAGTGCCGGTGAACCTGCACATCGCCGGCCGGCTCGACCAGGGCATCGAACTGATCCGCCGCAATCCCGATACCCATATTATCGTCGATCATCTAGGGCTGGTTCAGCCATACGATCCGCCGCCGCCGCAGGAGCCGTGGGCTGAATTACCGAAGGTGCAGACGCTGGCAAAGCTTCCCAACGTCGCCATCAAGATCACCGGCGCCTGCACGCTGTCGCATAAACCGTTTCCGTATCCGGACATCTGGGATCCGGTCTGCCGCGTCATTGATGCGTTTGGTCTCGATCGCTGCCTCTGGGGCACCGATTGGACGCGCGCGGTGAATCTTCTCACCTTCGCGCAAGGCGTCGAAGCATTCCGCGTCACCGACCGCATCTCCGACGGCGACAAAGTCAAGCTGATGGGCGGAACGACATCGCGCATCTACGGCTGGTCGCCGGGGCAGGGGTGAACCGTTTGTTGTTCCCGGCGGCGTGTGGTGCAGGGGTGGCGCTAACTTTGCCGATGATCTTTCCAATAAGTGTGCGGCGGCGCTTCTTCGCGGGTCGTCACGATGCTATTTGCTTGCGCCGATGGATGTCTTTGACGTCAGAAAAGACAATATCCTTGTTGTGCTCGCCGGTATATTCGAGGTCGAAGGCGGTGCGCGCTAGAAACACAAGATCGCCGTCGAAATCTTCGGCGATCGCCGACGCATAGCTCGCGGCAAACCGATCGGTAATTCTACGGTCGGGTGCGGAGATCCATCGGGCGAATTGAAATTCGGGCGTACTCCAATCGATGTTTAGTCCGTATTCGGCAGCAAGCCTCGCCTTCAGCACATCGAGTTGCAGCGGACCGACGACACCGACCAGGAGCGCGGAGCCGTCGGTCGGCCGGAACACCTGCGCCACGCCTTCCTCGGAGAGTTCTTCCAGCGCCTGCTTGAGTTTCTTGGCCTTCATGGCATCGTTCAAACGGACACGGCGCAGAATCTCAGGAGCAAAATTCGGAACTCCGATGAAGTTCAAATCCTCTCCTTCGGTCAAAGTGTCGCCGATGCGCAGCGTTCCGTGATTGGGGATGCCGACCACGTCGCCGGCATAGGCTTCATCGACAAGCGCGCGGTCCCTGGCGAAGAAAAACTGCGGCGCGCGCAGGCTTATGGCCTTCGCGGTTCGCGTCTGCGTGACCTTCATGCCGCGAGTAAGCTTGCCGGAGCAAAGCCTTACGAAAGCGATGCGATCGCGGTGGTTCGGATCCATGTTGGCTTGGATCTTGAAAACAAATGCCGACATGCCGGGCTCGGTGGCGGACACGGTCCGCTTGTCGGCGGCCTGTGTCCGCGGCGACGGCGCCAGCGCGGCCAGCGCGTTCAGCAAATCGCCGATCGCCAAAATTCTTTAGCGCGCTGCCGAAGAAGATCGGGGTGAGGTGACCCTCGCCAAAGGCGCGCGGGTCGAACCGCTTGCAAGCCGCACGCACCAGATCGAGTTCGCCGCTGAGTGCCATCGCGTCGAGATTGGGATTCAGCGCGGCAATGTCGCCTACCGACATATTACGCAAATCGCCGGTGGAGCCGGCATCGCCGTCGAGAAGGCGCACGCCGCCAGACGCCACGTCCATGGTGCCGACGAAATCGCGCCCGCGCCCGATCGGCCATGTGACGGGGGCAGCGTCGAGCGCCAGCGTTTTTTCGATCTCGTCGATCAGATCGAACGGATCGCGGCTTTCGCGGTCCATCTTGTTGATGAATGTGATGATAGGAATGTCGCGCAGCCGGCACACCTCGAAAAGCTTACGCGTGCGCGGTTCGATGCCTTTGGCGCCGTCGATCACCATGACCGCCGAGTCGACCGCAGTAAGGGTCCGATAGGTGTCCTCCGAAAAATCCTCGTGGCCCGGCGTATCGAGCAGATTGAATACGCGTCCGACGTATTCGAACGTCATCACAGAGGTCACGACGGATATGCCGCGCTCTCGCTCAATCGCCATCCAGTCTGAACGGGTCGAGCGCCGGTCGCGCTTGGCCTTGACCTGTCCGGCGAGCTGAATAGCGCCGCCGAACAGCAGCAGCTTTTCTGTGAGCGTGGTCTTGCCCGCATCCGGATGGGAAATGATCGCAAAGGTGCGCCGCCGTTCGACTTCGGTCGCGATAGGCGAGGGCGCTTCGGCGCCCAACGATTTCCGTACTGGCATATTCATGGCGGGTTGGATGTGGCAGTTCCGGCCATCTCGATCAAGGCCGGCCTGGTTCTATAGCGCCGGTAAGCTCTTCGCGCATGATCTCAAGTTCAAGCCATCGCTCCTCCGCCACGGCGATCTCCCGCTGGAGTTTTGCGAGCGCGGCGGTGACACTTTCAAAGGCGATACGGTCCCGCGCGTAAAATCCGGGATCGTCGAGCTGTGCTCTAAGTGCCTCGGCTTCGGCCTGGAGTGCCGCGATGGTCTTGGGCAGGGTATCGAGCGCATGCTTGTCCTTGAAGCTCATTCGCCGCTTGGCGGACGGCGGCTCCGAATTGAGCGAAACTGATTCTCTCGCCGTTTTATGCGATTGCTGTTTGGACACATCGCGCGACAGTTCCGTACCGCGCTGCGCCAGCATGTCGCTATAGCCGCCGGCATATTCGATCCACAGACCGTCTCCTTCCGGCACAATCACGGCGTTTACCAGGCGGTCGAGAAAGTCGCGATCGTGGCTGACGAGCAGGACGGTGCCGCGATATTCACCGAGCACATCCTCGAGCACGTCCAGCGTCTCCATATCGAGATCGTTGGTCGGTTCATCGAGGATCAGCAAGTTGGACGGCCTGGCGAGGACCTGCGCCAGCATCAACCGGCCGCGCTCGCCGCCGGACAACTTGCCGAGCGGGGTGCGAGCTTGTTCGCTCGCAAACAAAAAATCCTTCATGTAGCTCACGACATGCTTGGCATGTCCGTTGACCAAAACAGTGTCGCCATGGCCACCGGTCAGCGCTTCGGTGACGGTAATATCGGGATCGAGACTGTCGCGATGCTGATCGAGTGTTGCAACGACAAGATTTGATCCGAGCCGCACCGATCCCGCATCAGGCGCCAATATGGCGGTCAGCATGTTGACCAGTGTTGTCTTTCCGCTGCCGTTCGGCCCGACGATACCGATACGGTCGCCGCGCTGGATACGGATTGAGAAGTCGCGGATGATCGGGCGGCCGTCGTAGCGCTTGCCGATGCCGGTAGCCTCAATGACCAGCGCGCCGGACGGTGCCGCCGATCCGGCAGTGATCGTCGCGTTACCCGTGGCGGCGCGATAAGTGCGGCGCTGCTCCCGCAAGGCCTGCAAGTTGCCGACCCGGAGCATGTTGCGCTTGCGCCTGCCGGTTACGCCGTAGCGCATCCAATGCTCCTCGGCGACGATTTTGCGGTCGAGCTTATGCTGTTCGCGTTCCTCCTCGGCTAGCAGTGTGTCGCGCCATTCTTCAAAATGAGTAAAGCCCCTGTCGATGCGACGCGTGCATCCGCGATCGAGCCAGACTGTTGAGCGCGAGAGGTTCGAAAGAAAGCGCCTGTCGTGGCTGATGAGCACCAGGGCAGTGCGCCGGGAATTGAGGTCTCGCTCCAGCCATTCGATTGCGGTGAGATCGAGATGATTGGTCGGTTCGTCGAGGAGCAGGATATCGGGTGAGGGCGCCAGCACCCTTGCCAACGAGGTGCGGCGCGCCTCGCCGCCGGATAGATACGCCGGGTCTTCCCGCCCGGTGAGTTCGAATTGCTCCAGAAGATGGCGGGCAAGGTGGCTATCGTCGCTCGGCCCGAGGCCGGCTTCGACATACGCGAGCGTCGAAGCGAAGCCGGAAAAGTCCGGCTCCTGCGGCAGGTATTGAACAATGGCTCCCGGCTGGACGAATACAGATCCGCGGTCAGGGCTGACAAATCCGGCTGCGATTTTGAGCAGGGTCGATTTGCCAGAGCCGTTGCGTCCAACGAGGGCAACCCGTTCGCCGGAAGAAACCGACAACTCAACGCCCGAAAGCAGAGGAGTGCCGCCAAAGGTTAGGGCGACGTCCTTGAGTTGAAGAAGGGGCGGAGCCATATCGCCGTGCCGGGCCGTTGCGCATGCGGCCTTGCCGCGGGTCAAGTCTGCCGGCTGACCCCGTACCGCCGAAAGCGGGCGCCGTCAAAGACCTGCGTGATTTGGCGCTACGGGCGCCAAAGTTCAGGCGAAGAAGTGCGATCGCGTCAGTGACTACTGCGTAATGCGCACGATCGGCGTGATCGACAGGTCGTTGGCGGAAGTCTGGATGGCAATGAGCTGCGCCAGCAGGCCGAAAATCCGCTTGGTGGTCGTCGCCTGTTCCGGTACGCAATAATCCCCATCTGCGAACCAGGTATGTACGAAGCATTGGCCACCGAGGTCCTGCACGACGGTCATGAGATTAGGGTCTTCATGCACCGTCTCCAGCACCGGAACCTCCATCGCATATTCCCTGGCTGGCGGGATATAGGCGTATTGCGACGGCGTCATATGCCGCTTCTGCATTTTCATCAGCGTGCCGAGGAACTCGAACACACCGTACGCCGAACGCGGGATGATTCTGATTTTGGCCGCGGGAAACACTAGCGGGAGGATGTCAGGCTGCGGCGTGGAATCTTCGGTCGCGGTTGTCCAGTCGCCTCCACAGGTCAACGGAGAGTCGTACAGCGCCGACGGAAGTACGTCCAAGTCCCTTGTGGCTGCTTGCAACTGGGCAGGCGATACCTCGGCTGCTGCTTGCTGCGCCAGCACCGGATTAAAGCAGAAGCGTGCGTAAGAAAGCGATTTCGAGGCAGAGGAGGGGCCGCCCCCCGGTCCGGCACCGCCTTTCGACGCGGCTGGAGTTGCTGCCTCCGCAGTCTTCTCTTCGACAGTCAGGCCGGTGAACGCGGCGTTGTGGACCCAGTCGACAAAGCAACGATGCTTCGGATCTGGACGCGAACAGCCGTAGTCATCCGGCGGGTTGAAATGATAGCCGAGGGTTTGCTTGACACCGGGCAGCGTCAATTCGAATGAATCGGTGAACAGCCAGAACAGCAATTCTCGCGAATAACCCTGACGGATGAAATAATTCAAGGTTTGCAAGTCGATCGGCTTGAGGAAGCCTTGATAGAACGCGCTGGTTTCTTGCGTTGAGACGTTGAAGTTGGTGCTGACCGCGGTCGTGTTCGCGGCGGTAGTATTGCCGAAAATCACATCGCGATCCTGCGAGGTCGGCAATGAGGCGCCGTGGAACGTGGGTCCGAGCAGAAAGCCCGGCAGCGCAAAACTCGTCGTATTCGTCATTCCGGGCGTGACGTTGGCAATGGTAACAAAACTCAAGGGATAATCGTGGCTGGCGCGGACGAGATTAAGGAAAATGGATTCGTTGCGGGACTTCGCCAGGCTGCGGCTCACAGTGTCGTATCGATTGTCGACTGGATCGACGACGGCGCACGCCGCGAGCGTGCCGGCGAGACCGGCGCCTAAAATCAATCTACGCAACCACATCGACATCTCCCAACAGCGTCAGGTTTTTCTCAGAGCGGCGGTTAAAATCTCCAGTACAAGCCAAAACGTGCGGTCGCGAAGTAGACCGGCGAGAAAGTCGCAGTGAAAGAGGCGGGATTTGCAACACCAGTAGCCGATACCGTCGTTTTGCTTGTTCCAAGATGCACGTACAGAACCTCGGTCCGGAAGATGAGATTGCCGGTGATCGCGTAATCGGCACCGGCGCCGCCTGTCCAACCCGGAAGGGTCTTGGATGATGAGCCGCTGAAACACGGGCCGCCGCCAGCTGTGCAGGAATAGGAAAAGCCTCCCACCGGTGGCAGCGTGCCCCCCGGACCTGGCGGCACGTTCAGATCTTCGCTCACCTCGCCATAAGCGAAGCCGCCGGTTCCGTAGAGAACGAGGGCGGGCAGAAGGACTACTCCCATCCGCGCGCGAACCGTCCCGAACGAATCGACTTTCTGGGACACCACCATGTTGGTGTTGCCGACATTGCCGAGACGGAACGGTGCATTCACCGCGCCGGTAAAATGCGCCCACTGATAATCGGCTTCGCCGCCGACCAGCCAATGCGAGTTGAACTGCCAAGTGTATCCGAACTCGCCGCCGGCTAGGGGGCCATCGCGATGGAAATCCTGTGAAGGAATGCACTGTCCCTTCGGCGTCCCGCCGGCTCCGCAAGTGCCGGACTGCGCCGCCGGATCGTTAGGCGCGAACGTGACAGAAGAATTTCCCCAAGCGTAGCTGCCGTTAATTCCGGCGTAAAAACCAGTCCAAGGCAGATAGGGAAGCGCCCTTGATATGAATTGCGAAGGCGGCGTTGCCATTTCCTCCGCGGTCGCGCCGGCGGTGCCAAGCACGAGCAGAGCAATGATGCCCAGGATACTTTTGCTCACAACGCCCCGCCGATACAAAGTTGCATGTATCGGATACGCGAAACCAGACGTCCGGATTCCCGCAGCCCATATGCAGCGTATCACGGGGCGCTACGAGAAGAAGCGTTCAGCCGCAGAATCCAAAATTCTGTTGTATCTTTGTCACGCTAATCAAGTGATTGATTTGCCGCGCGTTCAGGCGCGGCCAAGGTGCGTTTCGCGGCTCAGACGACGAACTCCGGCGCGCTTGCGCGGCACGCAGGCCAGCGCGGACGAGATCGCGCGCAGTCGCGCGGTCAGTCGAACAAGTGTTCCGCTTTGACCTGTTTTGCGGCGGCAAGGCTGCCGATTTCGTAGAGACGGTCGACCAGGGTCGGGTCATCCATGCCGCGCAATCGCTCGATCAGAGCGTCGTCGGCCTGAAAATTGAGTTCGCGTGCCAGCCATTCCTTCTCGAGCCGCACGTCATAACGCAGGAAACGAAACAGCTTGCCGCCCGGCGGTTGTACTTCGGCCAGCGTTCCGATCTCGGAATTGATCTGCCACGGCGCTGGGCATTCCCCCATCCATTGCATGAGCTGCAGCACCAGCATTTCGGCATCTGTCATCAGCGAGAGCAGCGCGTGGATCGCGAGTTTGGCGTAGCGGGCGAACCCCAGCGACTCGAAAGACAGTCGTGGCCGATACGTCCCCGTGCCGACCGAGAAAATGGAACAGATTTTTTGGTCCGGTTTGCCAATTGATGCCGAGCGGCGGTAGGGTGGTTAGTTGAAACAGCGCCAGCGACGGATTGTTGTGCGGTGTTACGCCGCCGTCTACAAAGAGTCCGTGGGTGCTTAAATCGATTCTGACTTTTTTGCGCAGCCCGATCTTCTGCATCAGCGTGTAGACCGCCCGCCCAGGCACTGTCGCCAAAGCCTCAGGTAACGCCTCGGTATGAAGGATAGGCAGTAGCTCGGGATCGAAGAAGTGGGGCGCTGCGGTGCTGGCGCGGACCAGGTTCACGAGCGGATAGTTCTTGTTGCCGATGTAGCCCTTGCCATCTTCCCAATACGGCGCTTTTGGATTGTTCGCGATGATCCATGGACTGCCGGTATCCATCCGCTTGGTGATGAGGCAGAAGCCAGTGATGAGATCCGGGCTTGAGAGCACGCGATCGCCGACGACCTCTTCGATCTGCTGCCGCAATCCGCGCGCGTCGAACTTGGCCTGAAGCACCGGAATGTGCCAACGCGCACGGCGGAAGGCGAATGGCGCGAGCTTGAGATAGAAATCCTTCACCTGCGCGGTTTTGAAGCCTAGCGCGAGCGCGCCGGCGATCACTGCGCCGGTCGAGGTGCCACCGACCAGGTCGAAATAATCGCCCAGACGAATGTCGTCGCCGTAGCGCTCCTTGAGCAGAGTCTCGATGCGCTCCAGGAAGGCCACGGTAAGCGCGCCACGCACGCCGCCACCATCAAGTGCGAGCAACCGTTTCGGACCGGGTCCGAACAGATGCCGGTCGCGAGAGGTTTCGCCAGCCGGTGCGGCCGTTTCATTCATCGGTGTTTCGCGCCTTTCGCATCGTCCTACCGCGCCGGCCGGGCGATTATCTTCTCAACGATTTGTGCCACGGTTACAACGTCCGCTGGGTGAAACTTGATTTTCGGTTCTGTGCCGGTATCGGTCGGGGACGAGACCTTGATCGCGTGGGGATGGATCGGTTCTATCCAGATCACCACCAACCCGTCGGCAATCGCACGATTGACAATCTCCTCGGTCCCGCCGATGCCCGCCGCCGGTTGGCCGTCCCAGATCGCAATCAGTAAATCGATGTTCGCCAGCATGAAAAGGCCGGCCGCCTCATAGGCGCGGGGCCGCTGGTCCGAAACCCCGTCGAGCTCAAAAACGTCCGAGGCGCGCGAGAGCAATTGCTCGAATTCCTTGCGCGAGGTGTCCGTCTCGAAATCGTGCACATATTCCGAGCGGTTGAACGGCAGCACGGCTTCCAGCCTGAAGCTGGCGCCAAGCCCTGCTTCGGAGACGATCCGATCCGACCCTTCCGCGAGCGAGGAGACGATAACGAAATCTCGGGTGCCGTTACCTATAGCCGCGATGAACGCGGCAAACAGCCGATCGATCTGATCACGCAACGGCGCTTCGGATTTCTCCGGCAATTTTGGCGGCACTCGATGGCCGGTGACACCGACGCGCAGGCGAGGATTGACTGCCATCACTGACCGTCCGGTGTACGCAATCCAAACCAGGAATCCCGTACCTGATGATAATGCACCGCGGGATCGTAGATCGAGACCGGCAGCGCCAGCGCCTGCGCCGACAATCGGCCGACGGCCGACAGCAAAGTATAGGAGGCGACGACCCGGTCATGCTGCGCAGTGATCAGGCTGACGCGCGCGTTAACCAGCGCCTGCTGGGCATTGAGGACATCGAGCGTGGTGCGCTGGCCGGCCGCCGCCTCGTTACGCACGCCGGTCAAGGCCCGCTCCGAAGCATCGCCCTGGCGCACGGCCGCGGCAACCTGCGCTTTCGCTGCCAGCAACTGGCCCCAAGCCTGCACCACGTTGGCCTTAGTCTGATCGCGGACCTGATCAACGTTCAGCCGTTCCTGCCCCGCAACCTCTTTGCTCAACCGGATCGCGGAATATTCTGCGCCTCCCTGATAGAGCGGCACGGACAAGTTCAGCGCCACCTCGTTAGTGAACAGCTTTGGCGTCGTGACCGTGGAATCGAATTGCCGTTGCACGCTGCCCTGCAGCGTAAGCGTCGGCCATAGCGCGCCTTCGGAGATCTTGACCTGGAGTTGTGCAACGTCGACGCCGTAAAGCGCGGCGATGACCGACGGATTTTGCGCAATGCTCATCGCGATCGCGGCTGGCAGCGTCGTTGGTGCAAGCCGCTCCACCGGCGACGCCGGAGCGAGATTTGCCGGATCAATGCCGATGATGCGACGGTAATTAGCCTGGGTCGTCATGACCGTGGATTCGGCCCCGTGCAGGCTTGCTTCTCCTGCGGCCAATTGCGCTTCGGCCTGCGCGACATCGGTTGAGGTAATTTGGCCGGCGGAGAATCGCTGGTTGGTGTCCTGAAGCGTGTGCTGCAAGACGCGGTAGTTGCTTTGCTGGACTTCGAGATTTGCCGCATCGCGCGACACGTCCATGTAGACGGTTGCGGCGGCGAGCAGCACCGACTGCTCCATGACGCGCAAAGTTTCGCGCGCGGCGAAAACCTGGCTCTCGGCTTCGCGGACCTTGTTGGCGGTCTGCTGGCCATTGAACAGTGTCTGCGAGCCTGAAACGCCATAGGAGCGGGGTGTTGACAGGCCCTTGGCGGCTAAACGCCGCGCCTGAGGGCAATATAGGGGGCGTCGGCGGAATGACCTGTTTAGTGTTGGTGTATTCCCGGCCGATACTGGCATTGGCGGAAATCGTCGGCCGGTAGCCGGAAAGCGCTTGGGCCACGCCCTCGTCAGATTGGCGGACAATGGCGCGCTGAGCATTGAGTTGCGGGTTGTTCTCGTATGCTTTGGCGAGCGCGGCTTCGATTGTCTCGGCCTTTGCGTTACGCGGCGCCGCCAAAATGAGCGCAAGGCAGGTCAGAATGAACGCGGCTGCAGGGCGCTGATGCGATCCTTTAAGGACCTTTTGCCGCGCCTTTGGAGCCATTACGCCACTCACCGCCGTCAGCCCCAATCCACACAGCCAAAGCTTAACTGGCGCGGGTCTGCCTTACAAGGTTTTGGCCTTCAGCGAGGGGCGGCGAGATGGTGCAGTGAGCCCAAGGCGGAGTCGAGCCCGCTTGCAACTACGAGCGTTGCGACGTTGTCCTGGGCCGCGCCACCAATCCGAGTTCCCGCAGCGTCAGCGCCAGCATCGCGAATAAAAGCGGGACGGCAAAATAGAGAACGCGGAACGTCAGCAGCGAAGCCAGCAGGTCTTCTTTCTCGAATTGCGGCAACCCCAGCAGCATGGCCGCTTCGATGATGCCGAGATTGCCCGGCACATGGCTGACGGTTCCGATCAGCGTAGCGGTGAGAAAAATGATCAAAAGCGTGACGAAACCGACCGCCGGACTGTCTGGCAACACGGTGTACATGGCGAGCGTTACCAGGCAGAGATCCGTTGCGCCGATGCCGGTTTGCAGCAATGTCAAACGCGCATTGGGCAGCACGACGCGCCAGTGCGATGCGCCGACGATGCGGCGCCGCGGCAAGAGCCAGATCAGATAAGCGAGAAGAGCGAATAGAGCTGAAAGGCCGACGCCGCGATTGACCCACTCCGGCAGGTGGTCGACGGCGCTCGCGGCCTGCGGCGCATAGGATAGGGCGCCGCCGAGCACCAGCGCATTGCCGAGGCAGAACGTCATCCCGGTAACGAACGCGATCTTGGCAATGTCGATGATGCTCAGGCCCCACACCGAATAAATTCGTAGCCTGACCAGCCCGCCGGTCAGCGTGGCGGCGCCGAGAGCGTGGCCGATCGTGTAGTTCGTGAAGCTCGCAACCGCAGCGACCCGGAACGGAATCGTGCCGTGACCGATCGTACGTAGCGCAAAGACGTCGTAGAAAATGAGTGTCACGTATCCGCCGACGACAAATACGCTGGCGATCCAGATCGCGGGCCCTGATTGCGAACGCAGCGCGGCGAATAGCTTGCCGGCGTCGATGTCGCGCAACGAATAATAGAGAGCACAAGCCGCAACGGCAAAGATCACAAGACTGATCGCGGCGCCAAGCTTGTTCCGGCCGAGACTGCGGATGATCGTGTTGGTGCTCGTCACGATGGCTGCGGTCTGCGGTGATGTGCGCTGCAAAACGATTCTAACGACAAGCTTTCATTTGTTTGTAACAGCAGTGTTACGAAAATGGCGGACGCCTTTCGAAGAAACATCGCCGGCCGTCACATTGCTGAGACATGAATTGGCAATTGTTGTCGCACGCGATTCGACAACACGTTGGCCGCGCTCACGCGGCTGAAGGGTAGCCGATGAAGGTTCTCGTCGCGACGGATGCGTGGCCGCCACAGATCAACGGTGTCGTGCGGACGCTCAAATCTTTGCAGCGCGCCGCCGCCAAGCTTGGGGTCACCATCGATTTCCTGTCGCCGGAGGGCTTTCCGTCGTTCCCCTTACCGACCTATCCCGGCCTGCGTCTCGCGTTGCCGAGCCGTCGGAAAATCGCTGAGCACATCGAGGAATCGAAACCGGACGCTATCCATATTGCGACCGAAGGCCCGATCGGTTTTGCGGTGCGCGGTTACTGCCGGCGCGCCGGCAGGCCGTTCACGACGAGCTATACGACGCGATTTCCCGAATATATTTCCGCCCGATCGCCGATTCCGCAAAGCTGGATTTACGCGGTGCTGCGCTGGTTCCATTCCGCGGCAAGCGTAACCATGGTGGCAACCCCATCGCTGACCAGTGAGTTATCGGATCGTGGCTTCGCCAATCTGGGTATGTGGACCCGCGGCGTGGATGTCGATCTGTTCCGTCCTGATCGCGCCGCCGCTCTTGATTACCCGCGGCCGATTTTTGTGACGCTCGGCCGTGTTGCCGTCGAAAAGAATATCGACGCCTTCCTGGCGCTGGACCTGCCAGGCACCAAGGTGGTCATCGGCCAGGGGCCGCAAGAAGCCGAACTCAAGCGACGGTTTCCTGATGCTAAGTTCCTCGGCCATATGGACAACGGCGTGTTGGCGTCGCATCTCGCCGCTGCCGACGTCTTTGTCTTTCCGAGCCGCACCGACACGTTCGGAATCGTGCAACTCGAAGCGCTGGCGAGCGGCCTTCCGATTGCCGCCTATCCGGTCACCGGGCCAAAAGACGTTGTCGCCAACAACCCTGTCGGCGTATTGCACGAGGATTTGCGTGTCGCCTGCCTCGAGGCGTTGACACTGCCGCGCGACGCCTGCCGCGCGTTCGCGCTCAAATACTCTTGGGAAAACAGCGCGCGTCAGTTCATCGGGCACGCCCGTAAGATTGCCGGCTTCGGCAACAGCGAGCAGCAAACTGCCGCGGCAATAACGGAAACGGTCCGCGGCTAACGGCATCACACCAGCATAAAGGATCAAGCATGGGCACGCTCTCGGAAAACGATCTGGACGCGCAGACCATCACCAAGGCCTACGCGCGCTGGGCGCCGGTCTACGACCTTGTTTTCGGCGCCGTGTTCGAGCGCGGGCGTCATGCCGCTATCGCCGCCGCCGAACAGGTCGGCGGACGGATTCTCGAGGTTGGCGTCGGCACGGGGATATCACTGCCGCATTATTCAAAAGCCTGCCAGCTTTGCGGCGTCGATATATCCGAGCCGATGCTGCGTAAAGCGCAGGAGCGCGTCGACGAACTGGAACTGCGGAACGTCGAGGGGCTCTGGGTGATGGACGCCGAGCGCTTGTTGTTTCCCGACGCGTCGTTCGACGTCATCGTTGCGCAATACGTCATTACCACCGTGCCAAACCCGGAGGCCGCACTCGACGAATTCGCCCGCGTCCTCAAGCCGGGCGGCGAGATCGTGCTGGTCAGCCGTGTCGGCGCCGAGGCGGGGCTGCGGCGCTCGCTCGAGCACTGGTTTCAACCGGCGGCACGCAAGCTCGGCTGGCGTAGCGAATTTTCATTTGAGCGCTACGCACGGTGGGCGGCGCGTCACGCCGACATGGCAATCATCGAGCGCCGGGCCATGCCACCGTTCGGGCATTTCTCGCTGATCCGTTTCGCCAAGAACGGCAGAGCGGGCAACGCCTATGCTCCCGATAACAGTCTGCGCGCGGCCGGCTGACGCTCTTTCTGCTTACCAAAGCAATAACGGCGGCTTCATCCGCCTGTCGCACATGAATCCTTGTCACAGGGGATTCATCGAATCGCCATACCCAGTTCTCGAACCGCCCGACGGGGGACCCGATGGAAAATTTTCTCGAAGCGCTTCGTACTCAGCGATGGGACGATCATCGCTACTATCACCACAGCCGCATCAATCAGTCGCTCCACTTTGTCAGCGCCATGAGCTTTCTTTTTTCTTATCTGATGATCTTCAAGGATCCGGCGATTTCGGCGCTCGCTGGGTGGCTGGTCGCCATGACGACGCGGCAGTCTGGGCACTTCTTCTTCGAGCCCAAGGATTACGATGTGGTCAACCAGGCCACGCACGAGCACAAGGAAGAGATCAAGGTAGGCTACAATCTGCGCCGCAAGGTCGTATTGCTGACAATCTGGGCGATGTCGCCGCTCACGCTTTATCTCAGCCCGAGTTTCTTCGGCCTGTTCACGCCTTCAACCAATAAGACTGAATTTGTTCGCCAGGTCGCGATCATCTGGCTTGCGCTTGGCGTCGGCGGCGTACTGTTCCGCACCGTTCATCTGTTCCTCATCAAGGATGTGCAGACCGGACTGGTGTGGGCCACCAAAATCCTCACCGACCCGTTCCACGACATCAAGCTCTATCACAAGGCGCCGCTGGCACTCCTCCGCGGCGAGTTGATCGATCCGGCCATCGGCCTGCATCATTGGGACGAGGAAGACGCCGAGGAAGTGCCGCGGCCAAGCTGAAAAAACCGCCGCGGCATTCCGCGTTTCATTCAATGCGCCGGCGAATTGCGCGGACCGAACAATCGGTGGGCGATCATCTCTTTGAGGATCGCCCGCTTGATCGATTTGTTGGTTGCCTTCGGGTCGTGCCACCACCAGCCATCACGCTGCATGGCCTTCGCCGCAACGACGAAGCGATCCGCGACCGCATTGAAGTCGGCATCAGTGTAACTCAGGCTGAAGATCAGGCGGGCGGTGCCGACCCAGCTCAGCGACAATCCCTGGGCGCGCAGATAATATTGCAGCACCCAGTTATAGCGCGACGGCTGGGTGTAACAGACGACGAACAGCGAGGACATGTTCGCAACCTGAACCGGCAAGCCTTCGTCGGAAAGCCGCTGGTTCAGCTGCCGCGCCCGCTCGTTCCAGGTTTCGTCAAGCCCATGATAGAGCGCCTGTGTCTGCGGTGTCGCAAGCTGCCGCAGAAACTCGTTCATCGCTGCCATGACGTAGGGGTGCGAGTTGAATGTGCCGCGGGCAAAGCAGATGTCGGCCGGCCGATCATCGCGGTACCGTTTCATCAGGTCCTTGCGCCCGCAGACGACGCCGACCGGCAAGCCGCCACCGAGCGTCTTGCCGTAGGTGACAAGGTCTGCCCGTACGCCGAAATAGTCCTGCGCGCCTCCGGCAGCGAGGCGGAAGCCGACAAAGATCTCGTCGATGATCAGGACGATGTTTTGCTCGGTGCAGATCTGCCGCAGGCGCTTGAGCCAGACGGCATAGGTGTCTTTGTCGAAATGCGAGGTGCGCGCACTGTCGACCAGCGCCGAATCGTTCGGCGCCGGGCCATTGGGATGCAGTGCCTGTTCCGGATTGATCAGCACGCAGGCGATGTCGCGCCGCGTGCGCAGCACACGCAGCGATTCTTCGGACATGTCGCGAAGCGTATAGGTTTCATGCGCCGGCAGCGGATTGCCGATCCCCGGCTGCACGTCTCCCCACCAGCCGTGATAGGCGCCGCAGAAGCGCACCAGGTGGGTGCGGCGTGTGTGGTAGCGTGCAAGCCGTACCGCCTGCATCACCGCCTCGGTACCCGACATGTGAAACGAGACTTCGTCGAGGCCGGAAATCTCTCTCAACCGTTTCACGTTGTCGAGGACGACGGGATGATACGAGCCGAGCAGGGGGCCGAGGTCGCGAACGCGCGCCACGCCCCGCTCGATGGCGTCTTTGTAGAAGTCGTAGCCAAGGATGTTGACGCCGTAGGAACCGGCGAGATCGTAGAATCGATTGCCGTCCAGGTCGGTTACCGTCACGCCATCTGCCGATTGCAGGAAAACGCCGACCGGCAAATTCGCGCGCACTATGCGGCGGTATTGGAACGGCACCCGGTAGGCGCCGGTGAATTGCAGATCGGGAATGTATTCGCTTGCCTCCGCCGTGCGCCGGCCCGACTCGGCAAAGCGCGACTTGTAGAGCGCGGCAAGCTGCTCGAATCCAGCGCGCCGGCGCGCCGCGACGTCATCCGGCGCTCCGTCGGAGCAAAAGAACTGACGCTCATCGTATTCGTAGAAAGGAACGAAGGCCGCAAGGCGGCGCGCAATGCGCGAATGGCCGGCAATGGACCGGTGCTTTGCCTGAGACAGTTCGAGGCGGCGGCGCATGGCGGCCAGCGAGGTGGCAATCGCCGCCGCGCCGGCGCCGTAGAATGCCAGAGAGATCGTGCCCCAAGTCATGGCCAGTGCCATCGAATTGGGGTGTACCCGGAACATTTAACACTGCCATGACGCTCCGCTCGCAAATCCTGCGCCTGTTCGAGAACGAGGATCTCAATTTTCTCCTCACCAACCGGATTCCGCGCCGGCTGGCGACGGCGTTCGTCGGCTGGATCAGCCAGATCGAGCAGCCGGTGGTGCGCGACGTCTCAATCGGCTTGTGGCGGCTGTTTTCGGACGTCGATCTGAAGGATGCCAAGAAAACACATTTCCGCAGCATGCACGATTGTTTTACGCGCGAGCTGAAAGAGGGCGCGCGGCCGGTCGATCCCAGGCCGGAGATAATGGCCAGTCCATGCGATGCGATCGTGGGCGCCTGCGGTAACATCGCCGGCACCACCGTCTTTCAGGCCAAGGGTTTTCCCTACACGCTGCAAGACTTGCTGTGCGATCCCGAGCAGGTCGAGGCCTGCCGCAACGGCCGCTATGTCACGCTGCGGCTGACGTCGGGCATGTATCACCGTTTCCATGCTCCGCATAATTGTCACGTCGAAAAAGTGATCTACGTCTCCGGCGATACCTGGAACGTCAACCCTATCGCGTTGCGCCGCGTCGAGCGGCTGTTCTGCAAGAACGAGCGTGCCGTGCTGCGGATGACGTTAACGCCCACGGGCGATAGCGTGACATTGGTTCTGGTCGCCGCCGTGTTGGTGGCGAGCATCCGCCTGCATTTCCTCGATGTGCTGTTGAATCTCAAATACCGCGGATCGAACGTCTTCGAATGCGACACAGCCGCCGGCAAAGGCGAGGAATTAGGCTGGTTTCAGCAAGGGTCGACGGCAATCGTCTTTGCGCCGGAGTGCTTTGCGCTGTGCGACGGTGTGCAGGAAGGAGCGATGGTTCGCGTCGGCCAGCCGCTGATGCGGTTGCCGTGAGCAGCCGGCTCAGGCGTCCGCTGGTGCCGGCATTGGCGCCAGATCGGGGCTTTCAACCGGCGTCTCCTGTTTGCCGTTCGTCTGGCGCCGACGTTCCTTCTCGACGACACGGCCGTTGCTGGCTTTGAACGCCTGCGCTTCGGCAATCAGCCATTTGGCGAACGCCTGGACCGCGTTCGAGCTGGCGCGCGTCTCCGGCAGGATCAGATGGTATGAGGTACTCACGCTGGCGAACTGGCTTGCCACAATTTCCAGCCGTTTCGCCGCGACGTCGTCCTCGACGAGGTAACGCGGCAGGAGCGCGATGCCGACTCCCGCCGTAGCCGCCTGCGCGACCATCGCGTAATTCTGGTAGGTGTGGCCGTGCACCGGCTCATGAGTCTCGACGCCCGCCATGTTCATCCATTGCGACCAACGGGTTCGATTGCCCATGTTGTGCAGCAGCGAATATTTGGCGAGGTCGCCGGCCGTCTTGATGGTCCGGTTGACGCCCAATTTCGGGCTGGCAACCGCGACCAGGTCTTCGTCCATGAGATGATATGAAATGGTGCCAGGCCAATGCGGCGGGCCATGGAATACCGCAGCGTCGAATGGCTCTGTGGCATAGTCGATGGGTAACTGCCGGGTTGTGACGTGGATCGTGATCGCCGGATTCTGCTTCTGAAAATTCGACAACCGCGGAACAAGCCAGCGACCCGCGAATGTCGGTAACGCCACGAGAGTGAGGATCGTGCTATTGGATAGCGAAGTCACGCTGCGGGCGGCTTCGGCAAGATCATTCAATGCCTTCTTGACCTGGGAAAGATACAGGCGCCCGGCGTCGGTCAATACGATGCGCTGCCGGATGCGCTCGAACAATCGAACGTTGAGACGAATTTCAAGCTCGCGAACCTGCCGGCTGATCGCGCCTTGACTTAAATTGAGCTGATCGGCGGCGCGTGTGAAGCTGCCATGCTCCGCCGCCGCCACAAACGCGGCTAATCCATCTATCGACGGCAGTTCGCCCCGCTTCAACGCACACACTCCGACGTTCCGCGACGAATTGCGCGGCTAACAATCATAAACCGTAGATCTGCCGTCTTCCACCAAATTTGACAGACCGAATTCCTGCTCAAGACGCGGCTTTTTCTTAATGCTTGTTATCAATCTGAGCGAATTTTCATGCTGGCGTGAAGCCTATCGAGCTGCGGCCTTTTGTTGCGCTACGGCCGCATCATCGAGCTCCTTTGCACGCAAATATGCCGGACGGGTGCTCAGGCGCTGCCAATACGGCCCGAATGCGGGTCGATTTTCGATCGTGCCGAACATTAAGCCGAAGCCGATCGCCGAGCCGACATAAACATCGGCCGCGCTGAAACTGTCGCCCACCAGATAATTGCCGCGTGTCACGGCGGCATCGAGAGCGTCCATGACCTTTGCGAATGTGCCATAGCCGATCATACGCTCCCGTTCCGGCGGCACTGCGAAGCCGAGCGATTTGTTGCTGATCGCGGCCTCGACCGGCCCGGCGGCAAAGAACATCCAACGGTAATATGGTGCGCGCAGGCGGTCGCCGGGCGGCGGCGCCAGCTTGGCCTGTGGAAACGCATCGGCGAGATAAGCGCAGATCGCGGCCGTCTCGGTGATCACAGCGTCGCCGTGGCGCAGCGCCGGCACCTTGCCCATCGGATTGATGGCGAGATAAGCGGGACCCTTCATGGTCGAGGCGTAATCTAGCACCTCTGTCCTGTAGGGTTGGCCGACTTCCTCGAGCATCCACCGCGCGATGCGGCCGCGCGATTGAGGATTGGTATAGAGGATGAGTTCATCGGCCATGTCGATTTTCCTTTTGCGAGATCCAGGCGCCGAGGGCGCGATTGTCAAGTAGCGCAGGCCACGGTTTTAACGCCGCTCAGTCGGAGGTCAATGCGCGGTACATCTCCGCGCTGCCCCGCGCGCGCCGCAATCCAGCCGCGACTTTCGGATCCCTGAGCCTGCGGGCGATCGTTGCGAGAGCGCCGAGTTGGTCGCCGGCGACTTCCGGGAGCAGAAGCAGCACAATGAGATCGACTAGTTTGCCGTCAACTGCATCGTAATCCATCGGTTTTTTAAGGCGGACGAGCGCACCAAAGGGTTTTACGATTGACTGAAATCGCGCGTGTGGAATTGCTACGCCGCCGCCGACGCCGGTCGATCCGAGCGCCTCACGTTTGCTGAGCTCGACAAATATCCGGTGGCTGTCGAGATTGAGTTTGGCGGCCGCATTGCGCGCGAGATCCAACAGCAATTTTTTCTTATCGGCGGCGGCAACATCGATCGCCACATCGGTCGAAGCAAGAAAGTTCGAGATTTTCATGGGTGTTTTCGATTTTGAACGGAATTCTGAATCAATCGGGAGCGCGCAGACGATAACCGATACCTGTTTCGGTGAGGATATATTGCGGCCGTTCCGGATCGGCTTCGATCTTTTGCCGAAGCTGGCGCACATAGACGCGAAGATACTGTGCATCGGTGAGATCGTCCCACAGTTCGCCGAGCAGGAGCTTGTGGGTGAGTACCTTGCCGGCATGCTGAACCAGCACGCGCAGCAGTTCATATTCCTTCGGCGAAAGTTTTACGTCTCTGTCGCCGACTTTGACTATGCGGCGCACGAGGTCGACCGAGAGATTGCCGACGTGGAATATCGGCCGCTCTCCGTGCGTCTGCAGTTGATGCCGCAGCGCCGCGCGAATCCGGGCCAGAAGTTCATCCATGCCGAAGGGCTTAGTCACATAATCGTCAGCGCCGTAATCGAGTGCCTGCACCTTGCCGGCCTCGTCGCCGCGGCTCGACAGCACGACGATGGGAACGCTGTCGTTGCGGGCGCGGATGGTACGCAACAAGTCATGGCCCTGGGTGTCCGGCAGGCCGAGATCGAGAATGATGAGATCGGGCGCATCGCCAAGTAGCTCAAGCGCGGTCTTGCCGTTGGGCGCTTCGAGGATTTGATAACCGTGCGCAGTCAATCCCATGCGCAGCAGCTTGCGGATCGGTGGCTCGTCATCGACCACCAGGACGCGGAGCGGCGCGGCGCTCATGCGGCAGTTTCCAATCGGCGCGGCTCGCTTAGGATCGGAAGCGTAACGGTGAACACGGCGCCTTTGCGGTCGGCGCGATTGGCGGCGACAATGCTGCCATGCATCGCTTCCACGAAACCGCGCGAGATCGCAAGTCCAAGCCCGGTGCCGGCGCGAACCTGATCGGTCTTCTGCACGCGATAGAACTTGTCGAAGATGTTTTCCAGATCGTCCTGCGGAATGCCTTCGCCTTCGTCGACGATCTGCAACACGACGCTCTCGGGATCGCGCCAGCCGCGAATCCCGATAGTCGTGCCCGACGATGCATATTTCGCCGCATTGTCGAGCAGGTTGAACAGCGCCTGTTCAAACAGCACCGCGTCGAGCGCGACCATCGGCATATCGGTCGCAAGGTCGAGCTGCACCTGATGCTGCCCCAATATCTTGCCAGCGCGGCGCAATGCCGAACCGACGATTTCCGCTAGATCGTGGGGTGCGAGATTCGGCGCGACTGCGCCCGACTCGAGCCTGGTCATGTCGAGCAGATTGGCGATAAAGCGGTTGAGCCGCTCGGATTCGTCTATTACTGTCGCAAGCAAGTCGGCTTTCTCTCCGTCGGTCAGTTTGTCGCCGACATCCCGCAGCGCGCTCGCCGACCCCAGTACCGCCGCCAGCGGCGTTTTCAGATCGTGCGAAATCGAGGTGAGCAGCGCCGAGCGCAGTCGCTCGGTTTCCGCGGTGCGCTCGACGCGATCCATATCCTCGACCAGTTGCACGCGCTCGATAGCCAGAGCACCCTGGTCCATAAGCGCATCGAGAAGCCGCCGCTGATCCGGAGTGAACAGCGGCCCCGGCTTGTCGCTGTCGATGCCCACAACGCCGATGGGGCCGCGCCCGGTATGCATGGGCAGGAACAGGCGCTTGGCGCCCGGCAGCGTGTCCGAACCGCGGCCGGCGGCGCGGTCGCTTTCCCAGGTCCATTTCGCCGCGGCGATGTCGGCGTCGTCGAGTGTGTCCTCCGGCGGATAACCGGCGCGAACCGCGATCGAGCCGTTTGTCGGCAACAGCAGCACAACGCGCACTTCCAGCATCAGGGCGGTCTGATAGGCCGTGGCCCATAGCACATCGTCGAGCGTGACGGCGCCGGCGAGCTTGCGGCTAAAGGCGTAAAGCGACTCGACGGCGCGTACTCGCGCCTGCGCCGCCACCGTCTGCATGCGGCCGCGCCCGGCGACGTTGGAGACGATGACGGCTACCAGGGTGAACAGAGCGAACGCCGCGATGTTGTGCGGGTCGGTAATCGTGAACGTGTAGAGCGGCGGCAGAAAGAAGAAATTGTAGCACAGCGCTGATGTCACGCTTGCCAACAGCGACGGCCATAGCCCGAAGCGCACGGCGACGCCGACGACGGCGGTCAGAAATACGAGATCGACGTTTTCGACGCCGATCCAGTAATCCACCAACTCGCCGCAGCCGAGCGCGATCGCTACTGCAACGAGCGCCCACGCATAGGGCCGAGGTTCGAACACCGCGACTTCAGCGGTATCGGTGCTTTTCCTGGGAATCGGGGTGCCGGGAAGCTGGTCGCCGGCGATGACGTTCACACTGATATTGCCAGAGCGCCGTACCAGTTCGTGCACCACTGAACCGTGCATAATTTCAAACCAGCGCGACCGCGTCGATTTACCGATGATGATTTGTGTGACGTTATGTGCGTGCGCGTAATTGACGACATCGTCGGCGATGTTGCGGTCGCCGCCGGGAATGGTCACAGGCTCGCCGCCAAGCGCTTGCACGAGCCGTAGCGTGTCGGCGATGCGGTCGCGCTCCTGTTCGGAAAGCTGCACGCTGCGCCGCCCTTCGACATAAAGTCCCATCCACGGCCCATGCAGACGATCGGCGAGCCGTTTGGCATAGCGCACAAGTCCCGCGGCGCGCGGATCGTCGCTGATGCAGACCAGGATGCGCTCGCCGGCGGCCCAGGGACCCTGGATCGCATGGGCCTGCATTTCGGTGAGCAATTGCTCGTCGACGCGTTCGGCGGTCCGGCGCAACGCCAATTCGCGCAGTGCTGTCAAGTTGGCTGGCGAGAAGAAATGCTCGAGTGCGCGTTCGGCTTGTTTCGGAAAGTAAACTTTGCCTTCCTTGAGGCGCTGGATCAGATCGGCGGGCGTCAAATCTACGAGTTCGACCGCATCGGCACGATCGAACACTGCGTCAGGCACGGTTTCGCGCACCCGTACGTGGGTAATTTGTGCGACGACGTCGTTGAGGCTCTCGATGTGTTGGATATTGACCGTCGTGTAGACGTCGATGCCCTGGCTCATGAGCTCTTCCACGTCGAGATAGCGCTTCGGATGACGGGTGCCTTCGGCGTTGGTATGCGCGAGTTCGTCGACCAGGACGATCTGCGGATGCCGGAGGATAACGGCATCGAGATCCATCTCGTGGAGCGTCTGTCCCTTATATTGGATGCTTCGGCGCGGAATGATTTCCAGGCCGCTCAACAGCGCTTCGGTTTCCTTGCGGCCATGGCTTTCGACGACGCCGATGACGACGTCGTAGCCGTCCTTCTTGCGCGCCTGGGCCTGTTGCAGCATCTCGTAGGTTTTGCCGACGCCAGGCGCCGCGCCTACGAAGATTCTGAGCTTGCCGACGCGCCGCTCCTCGCGGCGCGCCGCTTCAAGAAGCGCCTCAGGTGAGGGCCGATGTTCGGAGTCCCGCCGCTGATCCGCCATACCCGAGAATGTATGCTCGAACTACCCGGAGCCCAACTCGTCGAGCGCGAGATTAAGCTGCAATACATTAACACGCGGCTCGCCCAATAGCCCGAAGAGGCGGCCTTCCGTGCGGTTGACGACGAGTTGGCGAACACGATCCTCGGGCAGATTACGCGCCTTGGCAACGCGGGGCACCTGGAAGAGTGCGCCCTCCGGCGAGATATCCGGGTCGAGGCCGCTGGCCGACGTCGTCACCAGATCTTGCGGGACGGGCGCCGCCGGGTTCTCTTTCTTGAGTGTGTCGATGTCACCCTGCACGCGGTCGACCAGCGCCTTGTTGGACGGCCCGAGATTCGATCCGCCCGAATTCGCGGCGTTGTAGGGCGCCGGGACGGTTTTGGTCGAATCGTTGGGGTCCGGCGCCGTCGTCGCCGAAGGGCGGCCATGAAAATACTTATCGCTGGTGAAGACCTGGCCAATCAGTTCCGAGCCGACGACCTTGCCGTTGCTCTCGATCATGCTGCCTTGCGCTTGATTGGGAAAAATGACTTCGGCGATGCCGGTCATCGCCAGCGGGTAAGCGAGCCCGGTGATGAGCGTCAGCGCAAGCAGGACGACGATCGCTGGACGAATTTCGCGCAGCATGGCTTTTCTCCTTAGGCCAGGTGCAAAGCGGTGACGATCATGTCGATCGCCTTGATGCCGACGAACGGGATGATGACACCGCCGACGCCGTAAATCCAAAGGTTGCGCAACAGCAGCGCGCCGGCGCCGATTGGGCGATAGCGCACGCCTTTCAGTGACAGCGGAATGAGCGCGATGATGATGAGCGCGTTGAAGATGATAGCGGACAGAATGGCGCTCTCCGGAGTCGCGAGCTTCATGATGTTCAACGCTTGCAGTTGCGGATAAAAGGCGACGAACATCGCCGGGATGATGGCGAAATATTTCGCCACGTCATTGGCGATCGAGAACGTGGTCAGCGCGCCGCGGGTCATCAGGAGTTGCTTGCCGATCTCGACGATCTCGATCAGCTTGGTAGGGTTGGAATCGAGATCGACCATGTTGCCGGCCTCACGCGCGGCTTGCGTGCCGGTATTCATGGCGACGCCGACATCGGCTTGGGCGAGCGCAGGAGCGTCGTTGGTGCCGTCACCACACATGGCGACGAGCTTGCCTTTGGACTGCTCGTCGCGAATGAGACCAAGTTTGTCCTCGGGCGTCGCTTGAGCAAGGAAATCGTCGACGCCAGATTCCGCTGCAATCGCCGCGGCGGTCATCGGATTGTCTCCGGTGATCATGACGGTGCGGATGCCCATGCGGCGCAATTCGGCAAAGCGCTCGCGAATGCCGCCTTTGATGATGTCCTTGAGGTGAATGACGCCGAGCAATTTGCCGTCCCTGGCCACCGCAAGCGGCGTGCCGCCGGACTTGGCAATAGCATCGGCAATCGCATGAATTTCGCGTGCGGTGTCGGCGCTGATATTCGGTCGTAGCACCTGGACCGCGCCGCCGGCACCAACTGCGGTCCCGGGCCCGTTGAGAAAATTCAAGATCGAATCGACGGCGCCCTTGCGGACCCAGGAATCGCCGATCTCAACGCCACTCATCCGAGTTTGTGCGCTGAATGGAATGAAGTTCGCTTTCATCTCCGCTAGCTCGCGACCGCGGATGCCATACTTCTCCTTGGCCAGAACGACGATGGAGCGTCCTTCCGGCGTCTCGTCGGCGAGCGAAGCAAGTTGTGCCGCATCCGCCAGCTCCTGTTCGGTTATGCCGCGCACCGGCTTGAACTCGGTCGCCTGACGATTGCCGAGCGTGATGGTGCCAGTCTTGTCGAGGAGCAGAGTGTCGACGTCGCCGGCGGCTTCGACGGCGCGGCCTGACATGGCAAGCACGTTAAAGCGCACCAGACGATCCATACCTGCGATGCCGATGGCTGACAGCAGTGCGCCGATAGTGGTCGGAATCAGCGTAACGAACAGCGCCACCAGGATCACAACCGAGATTGTGCCGCCGGTATAGGCAACGTAGCTCGGGATCGTCGCGGTCGCGAACACGAAGATGATGGTCAGGCCGATCAAGAGAATATTCAGCGCAATCTCATTCGGGGTCTTTTGCCGCTCCGCGCCCTCGACCAGTCTGATCATGCGATCGAGGAAGGTCGATCCCGGCGCTGCGGTAATACGCACGCGAATCCAGTCGGACAGCACTTGGGTGCCGCCGGTCACGGCGGAGCGGTCGCCGCCCGATTCGCGAATCACCGGCGCCGATTCGCCTGTAATTGCGGCTTCGTTGACCGAGGCCATGCCCTCGATCACTTCACCGTCGGATGGAATCATGTCGCCGGCTTCCACGAGCACAATGTTTCCGACTTTAAGTTCGGCGCTGGCACGAGCCGAATGTCTCGTGAATCGCCCGCTCCGGTCAGGACTTTGGCCTGGGTTTCGGTGCGTTGCTTGCGCAGTGTATCAGCCTGCGCCTTGCCGCGGCCCTCGGCGACGGCTTCAGCAAAATTGGCAAACAGCACGGTAAACCACAGCCAAAGGATGATTTGAAACTCGAACTTGATGTGTTCGCCGGCGGTCGCCAGGTCGCGGATCAGGATCAGGGTTGTCAGCGCGGTGACGCTCTCGAGCACGAACATCACTGGATTCTTCATCAGCGTCCGCGGATTGAGCTTGACGAACGCGGAGCCGATGGCCGGCAGGACAATCTTCGGGTCTAAGCAGCGCCGATACCGGCATGCTCTTGCGTAGGGTCGAGGTTTCCATCGATGCGACTCCAGGCCTAATTCGAAGAGAAAAGTGTACCGGCGTTGATCGCGAGCTGCTCTGCGATCGGGCCGAGCGCGAGCGCCGGGAAGAAGGTGAGGCCGCCGACGATCACGATCACGCCGACGACCAGACCGACGAACAGGCCGCCGCTGGTCGGGAACGTGCCCGCCGATGCCGGCACCAGTTTCTTGCCGGCGAGCGAGCCGGCGATGATCATGGTCGGGATGATCATCCAAAACCGGCCGACACCCATCGCCATGGCGCCGCTCAGATTGTAGAACAGCGTGTTGCCATTAAGCCCGGCGAAGGCGGAACCATTGTTGCCGTCCTGCGAGACGTAGGCGTACAGCACTTCGGTAAAGCCGTGCGGTCCGGGATTGTTCATCGATGCGACGGCGGACGGCACCAGCATCGCGACGGCGGTCCAGCCGAGATACATCAGCGGCAGGACCAGGATGGCGAGCATCGCCATCTTGACTTCCTTCGCCTCGATTTTCTTGCCGACATATTCGGGCGTGCGGCCGACCATCAGGCCGGCGACGAAGATCGAAATTATCACGAACAACAGCATACCGTACATGCCGGAGCCGACGCCGCCGACGATGATCTCGCCGAGCTGGATATTGATGAGCGGAATCATGCCGCCGAGCGCGGTGAAGCTGTCGTGCATGGCATTGACCGCGCCGCAGGACGCGTCTGTGGTGATCACGGCGAACAGCGAGGAGGCCGCAATGCCGAAGCGAACTTCCTTGCCCTCCATGTTGCCGCCGGTGAGCCCGAGCGCGTTGAGCGCGTCGTTGCCGTGGGCTTCCGCCGCATAGCAGGCAATGACGCCGGCCATAAACAGCACGCCCATCACCGCAAGGATCGCCCAGCCCTGACGCTGGTTGCCGACCATGCGGCCGAAGACATTGGTCAGCGCCGCACCGAGCGCAAAGATCGAGATGATCTGCACGTAGTTCGACAAGGCGGTGGGATTCTCGAACGGGTGCGCTGCATTGGCATTGAAGAAGCCGCCGCCATTGGTGCCGAGCATCTTGATCGCGATCTGCGAGGCGACCGGACCGAGTGCGATTGTCTGTTTGGCGCCCTCAAGCGTGGTGACATCGACATAGGCGCCGAGCGTCTGCGGAATGCCTTGCCAGATCAGAAACAGCGCGTAGGGCACGCAGATCGGCAGCAGGATATAGAGCGTGCAGCGCGTCACATCGACCCAGAAACTGCCGACAGTGCGCACCGAATGCCGCGCGAAGCCGCGGATCAGCGCGATGGCGAGCACGATGCCGGTTGCCGCGGATAGATAATTCTGATGCGTCAAGCCGAGCATCTGCACGAGATACGACATCGTGCTTTCGCCGCCGTAGTTCTGCCAGTTGGTATTGGTGATGAAACTCATCGCCGTGTTGAACGACAAACCCTCCTCGACCGCGCTCTGTCCGGCCGGATTGAACGGCAGCATCGCTTGCGTGCGCATCAAGACGTAAAGAATGAGAAAGCCGCCGACATGGAACAGCAGCATGCCGACCGTATAGCTCACGGCGTGCTGCTCTTGCCGCTCGTCGACGCCGGCAATCTTGTAGATCGCGAGTTCGACCGGCCGCAGGATCGGCGACAGGAACGTGCGCTCGCCGCTGAAGACGCGTGTCATGTAGGCGCCAAGCACCGGCGTGATGGCGACGATGATGACGCAATAGAGCAGAATCTGGATCCAGCCGATGACGGTCATGGTCGGTATTCCTTCAGAACAGCTCGGGCTTGAGCAGGGCGTAGATCAGGTAGATCAGCAGCCCCGCGGTCACGAAGCTGGCGAGCGAATAATCGAACATCATGGCTGATCTCCTCAAAGCCGGTCGCAGGCGTAGACGTAGCCGATCGACACCGCGAAGAAGGCGAAGCCGAGGGCGAGCATGACGACATCCATCATGGCGATGCTCCGAGCGCATTGGCGCAGGCGGAAACTAGGGACTTCCGGCATATGAATTCGAGAGGGCGGCATAAGCTGCGATATAGGAATCCTATAAAGATCGGCGTGAGCGCCCTTCCATTTATGCGGACCACATATCGTCGCCATCCGTTCCATCTCGCATTTTTATGGCCTTTGCCTCCATCTTCCGGAGCGGCGGCAACAGCCGCTGCTTTTGGGAGTTGGCATCATGGCTTTTGCCGCGGATTTTGAGATTTTGTTCGAACGGCTTGGCGGCGAGTTGCGCGGTGCGCCCAAACCGGCGCTAGATCTATTTGCCAAACTCATCGCCAGCGCTTGCACACGCGTCGCCGTTCTGAGCAAGGCGGGTAAAACGACGAGAGTTCGGCCAGCTCATTGAGATCGGCGCGTGGACCGAGGCCGCGTTGGCGCTCGTCGAGCTCGAATTGCCGGCCTGGAAGCTCAGGCGCCTTATCTACGAGGATGGCGAATGGCTGTGCTCATTGACGAGGCGGCCGGAATTGCCCACGTCGCTGGACGACAGTGCGGACGGCTTTCACGAGGTCCTGGCGCTTGCGATCTTGCAAGCCTTTGTCGAAGCGCGGCGGATCGGCGTCGCTGACGAAACCGGCTCGATGGTGCCTCGTGTCCGGCAGGCAAGCGAACCCACGCTCTGCTGCGACAACTTCGCCTAACTGGTGGAGAGCAAAGATGATGCGACAACTTCAACATTCGAGCATTTTTGGCGATCGCCAGCCGGCCGGAATGCGACTCGCCTTCGTCGGCCATGAACTCCGGCCGATTGCGGCATACAAATCATTCGCTGTGCCGCCTGCGGCGATAGAATTTCCGCGGCGGCCGGACGCTGACGCAATTAACGAGTCCATACCATTGTTCTACATCGGTCAGAACAGGAAGGGAGCCTGGGTAGTGCGCGAAGCGGAGGGGCGGAGCGGCGGTTTATTCCTGTTCAAACAATCGGCGGTGCGATTTGCCCGCAGGCAATGTGAACCGCGAGGATGCGCCATCATGTACCTCGCTGGGCCGATTGAGTTGGATATCGACGGTCAAGGCCGATGTGCCGTACCGCTCTCCACCTTGGAAAAAGCCGCACAACAAACGCCCCTTGTCGTTCGTCTTGCCGCACTAATCACTGCGGCATGGCGGAAGATTGCCACCGTCTTCTCGCATAATGCCGCGGCTCTGCGGCGCAATCGCACGGCGGCCGAACAAGAACTGTTCGGGGGACGATACACGTTGACATCGAAGAATGACGACGACCTTCCGGTTTGGCGTTGAGGAATGCCAGAAACTTTTGCGCATCGGCATCAGTCTGGTTTTCCAGCATTCGGATCAGCGACAGGCGCAGCTTTGCCGGTGCCGACGTCGAGCTTGTTTTCCGGCGGGGGCTCCGCCCTGTTCCACCAGCCGCCGCCGAGCGCCTGAAACAGCGCCGCGGTGTCGGTCAGGCGGGCGGCCCGTGCCTGTATGACTTGCAACAATGCTTGCAGATAGGACTGCTGGGCATTGAGCAGGAGCAGCACGTTGACATTGCCGGCGTCGAACTGTCGGTGCGCCTGATCGAAGCTGATCCTGGCGGCCCGTTCGAAGTCGCGCGCCGCGCGCAGCGCATCGGCGTCGTTCTGCACGGCGCGCAAAGAATCGGCGACGTTCTGCACCGCGCCGATAACCGTACCCTGATATGTCCACGCCGCGGCTTGATAGGTGTCCTTGGCACCTTGCAGCTGATGCAGCAACGCGCCGCCGTCGAACAATGTCTGCGTGGCGTTGCCGGCCAAATCCCAAAACAGATTTTGCGGCGCCAGCAGATGAGAGAGCGCCGTATTCATGAAACCCGCATCGGCGCTGATGGTGAATGTCGGCAACAAGTTTGCGGTGGCGACGCCGATTTGCGCGCTGGCGGAATGTAATTGCTCCTCCGCCGCGCGCACGTCCGGCCGTTGCTCGATGAGCTGCGACGGCAGGCTCACTGGCAAATCGGCTGGCAGACGAAAATCCGCGAACCTGAAAGTCTCGCGCGGTCCCTCGCTCGGATAAGCGCCCGCCAACGCCGCCAGAAGGTTATGGTTTTGTTGAAGCGCTTTGCGCAGCGGCGGCAATGTCGCTTTGGTCTGGGCGAGGGCGGCCTCCTGCACGGCAAGGTCGCCGCGCGTGACCGCGCCTTTGTCGAATTGCCGTCGCAGCGTATCGACCATCTTGCCGTTGATCGAAATCAGCTCGTTGGTGGCGTCGATCTGTTCGCGCAGTGAGGCCTCGGTGATTGCCGCGACCGCTACGTTCGCGGTCAGTGCGAGATAGGCCGCTTCGACTTGAAATCGCTGCACGTCGGCAAGAGCCTGAAGCGATTCGACTTCGCGCCGGTTGAGACCCCAAATGTCGAACGTGTAGGCGACCTGAAGCTGCGCGGTGATGAGATTAAAGTCACTGACACCGCTCGCTGGCACCGGCGACAGCGCGGCGGAAGTCTGCTGGCGCGTCGGGTTGAAATTGGCCTGCAGCAGCGGAAAAAACTTCGCTTCCTGGGCGTAAACCGCCTGCCGGTTGGCGCGCAGTGTCGCCAATGCCGATTGCAGATTGGGATTGTTGCCGAGCGCGCCCTTGATAAGCGCATCGAGCTTCGGCGATTTGAAGACGTCCCACCACTCCTGCGGGATGTCGCGGCCGGCGATGAATTGTTGCCGCTGGCCGGCCGATACATCCGTCCCAGAGGTTTGCGTCGCAAGCGGCTCCCTGGTGTAGCGGGTGATCTCCGGCGCGGCGGGATGCGCGAAATCAGGCCCGACGGCGCAGCCGCTCAACAGCAGTATGACCGCTAATGCGGTCGCGCATGCAGGCAACTCCCTGGCCGCAACATGGGACATAAGCAACTTGAGACTGTAACGGAAAGCGCGACGACCCCAACCGCGCATTATTTCCGAATTATCCGGGGCTGGCTATGTTCGGACAGCCACACTGTGATTTATTCAGAGCGCGATCCAAGCACTCGATCGTTCGACTTTGCCCAACAAAGCAAGTTGTGCAGTTCATACGTGATAAACTGTCATGAGTGGGACACGGAAGTAACGCCAAGCCTAATCACTGTGATTAATGACAGTAGACCGCGGCGACGGGCCCGTGGCCATGTCGCGGCAATTCCGAGCGCACTGGATGCAGCCTTATCGATGGAGTCCCGCCCAGCAATAACTCCGGCGAGAGCGGTGATCGTCGGCGCGGCGATTGCGGCGGTCGCTGTGGTCTATTGGGCTTTGCGTCCCGGCGACACGGTCAGGCCGGCGGCTGGCGCCGCCACTGATCAACCTGCCACGCAGGAGAGCGTCGATCTGTCGGATTCCCAGCTCGCCTCAGTCAAGGTCGAGCCGGTGCAGGAACGTGATTTCCCGACTGAGAAGCAGGCGATTGGTAGCATCACCTTCAATGAGGACATGTCGGTACAGGTCTTCACGCCCTACCAGGGGCGTATCGTCGCGCTATTCGCCGAAGTGGGTAACGACGTCAAGAAAGGCCAGACGCTGTTCACGATCGACAGTGCCGATCTTTTGCAGGCTGAATTGAACCTGATTGCCGCTGCGGGCGTCCTCGAACTCGACAACAAAAATCTGGCGCGCGTTCAGGATCTCTACACGACGCGGGCTGTGTCGCAGCATGATCTGGAACAGGCAGCCTCCGATCAGCAAACCGCGCAGGGTAATCTGGCGGCTGACGCGTAACGCCGTACGCATATTCGGCAAGATCGAGGCCGACATCGATCATATCATTGCAACGCGCACGGCCGATCCGACACTCGTGGTGCCGAGTCCGATTGACGGTCGTGTCACGGCGCGCAGCGCGGCGCCGGGATTGTTTCTGGAGCCGGGCAATACACCCGCGCCTTTCACTGTCACGGATATAGGCACCATGTGGATGCTGGCGAACGTCGCCGAGAGCGACAGCCCGGCGTTCCGCGTAGGGCAGCAAGTCAAGGTCAGCCTCGACGCGTTTCCGGGCCGCACGTTCGACGGTACGATCACGACAGTCGGCGCAGCAGTGGACCCGAATACACGTCGTGTGCCGATGCGCTCGGAAATCAAGGATCCGCAGCACGAGCTGCGTTCCGGAATGTTCGCGAATTTCACCATAATTGTCGGCGCCCCGGTGCGCTCGCCCGCGATCCCGCTCGACGGCGTGGTGCGCGAGGGCGACGGCACGATGACGGCATGGGTCACGGCCGACCGCCGCCGCTTTGTCCAGCGCATCGTCAAGATCGGGGAGGAACGCGATGGCTACCGGCAGATCCTCGGCGGCGCACAAGGCGGTGAACTTGTTGCTACCGAAGGCGCGATATTCCTGAGCAACGCGCTAGCCACAGCCTCGCACTGAAGAGTCCGAGCGGCTTATCCTTGAGTACGGATTGAAAGAACAACGTGCTCCGAAGCGTACTGCAATTCGGACTAACACGCCGGCCACTGGTACTGGCCGGCCTGTTCATCTTTGTCGCGGCGGGCATGTTCGCCTTTTCCAAACTGAACATCGAGGCCTATCCCAATCCAGCGCCGGTTATTCTCGAGATCACCGCGCAATCTCCCGGGCAGTCGGCCGAAGAGATGGAGCGTTACTTTACGATTCCGATCGAGGTCGGCTTGGCTGCGACGCCCGGCGTCGATGTCATTCGTTCGACCTCGTTTTACGGGCTGTCGTTTGTGCGCGTCGCGTTCCAGTATGGCGTCGACTATTACTTTGCTTTGACGCAGACCGCGATCAACCTGCAGCAGAACGTCACCCTGCCAAATAACGTCATCCCTCAAATCCAGGCCACGAGCCTGGTTGGAGAGATCTACCGCTACCAGCTGATCGGGCCGCCACACTTCGGATTGACTAATCTCCGCACCGTTCAGGACTGGATAGTGCAGCGGCGTCTTCTTACCGTCCCGGGCGTGGTGCAGGTGAATACGTGGGGCGGCACCACGAAGGAATACGACGTCGATGTCGATCTGCATAAGCTCGACGCTTACAACGTTTCTTTGCCGCAAGTGATTACGGCACTCGGCAACGCCAACGTCAATGTCGGCGGCCGCACCATCAATTTCGGCCAGCAGTCCGTGAATATCCGCGGCGTCGGTTTGATGGATTCCGGCGGCGCGACGGACTTGACGCAGGGCTACAAGGTCCAGGACGTCGAAAATGTCATCTTGTCGCAGTCCAACGGCGTTCCGGTGTTTATCAAAGACGTTGCCAAAGTCTCGGTCGGCTATGTGCCGCGACTCGGCAAGGCGGGACGGGATCGCGAGGACGATATCATCGAAGCGATCGTCATCATGAATTGCACGCTGCACACCAACGACATCGTGGCGCGGGTGCGTTCGGAAATCCAAAAGATCAATGCCGATGGCAGCCTGCCGCCGGGCGTGAAGCTCGTCCCGTTTTACGACCGAACCGAGCTGGTTGCTGTGACCACGAACACCGTGGTCCACAATCTCGTCTTCGGTTGCCTGCTGATCTTCTTCATTCAATGGATATTCCTCGGCGACTTGCGTAGCGCCGTCATCGTCGGTGCCAATATCCCGTTCGCGCTGTTCTTCAGTATCATCATTCTCGTGCTGCGCGGCGAGGAGGCAAATCTGCTGTCGGTGGGCGCGATCGATTTCGGCATCATCGTCGATTCCGCGGTGATCGTGGTCGAAAATGTCTACCGGACCTTCCAGGCATCGCCGGATGAAAGACGTTCGCTGGTGCAGCAACTAGCAGACGGGAAATGGGGTTCCGATCCGACCCGTGGCAGCGATCTCTATTCTCTGCCGGGATGGACTGACCGGTTGCGGCTCATCCTGGTGAGCGCCTTGCAGGTCGACAAGGCAGTCTTTTTCTCGACCGCGATTATTGTCGCGGCTTTTATCCCGCTGTTCACGATGCAGGGTGTTGAAGGGCAGATTTTCGGACCGATGGCGCGCACATATGCTTATGCCCTGATAGGCGCATTGATTGCGACTTTCACCGTCACGCCGTGTCTGGCGTCTCTGCTTGTGCCGGAGCAGATTGACGAAGTCGAAACGATCGTCGTGCGGAGGTTGCGTTCGGTCTATACGCCGGTGCTGCAATGGTCACTAGCCAATATCAGGACCACCGCAGCGATCGGATTGGTTTTTCTCGTCATCAGTGGCTTCCTCGGCACGCGGCTCGGCAGCGAATTCCTGCCGACGCTCGAAGAAGGCAATCTCTGGATTCGCGCCACGATGCCGCCGACCATTTCGCTGGAAGCCGGAATGCCAGTTGTCGACAAAATCCGCTCAATCCTGCTACGCCATCCTGAAGTGATCACGGTGGTCTCCCAGCACGGCCGGCCGGACGACGGCAGCGATGCGGCAGGTTTCTTCAACGCCGAATTCTTCGTGCCGTTGAAGCCGTTTGAACAGTGGCCGACTGGCCTGACCAAAGAGAAGCTGATCGACCAGTTGCAGGCTGAATTTTCCAAAGAGTTCGTCGGCATCGATTTCAATTTTTCGCAATACATCCAGGACAACGTCGAAGAAGGCCTCTCGGGCGTCAAGGGCGCCAATTCGGCAAAGATCATCGGGCCAGATCTCGCGGTCTTGGAGAAGATCGCCCGTGAAACAATGGACGAGATGGCCAAAGTGCCGGGCATCACCGATCTCGGTGCGTTTTGGGTGCTTGGTCAGCCTAATCTCAATATTCGCGTCGATCGCGCCAAGGCGGCGCGCTATGGCCTCAATGTCAGCGACGTCAATGGCGTCGTGCAGGCGGCGCTGGGCGGCACCACGGCGACAACGCTTCTGGAGTTGGACCGCCAATTCGATGTCGTGGTGCGGCTCGCTCCGGAATTCCGCAAGAATCTCGACGACGTGCGTGGTCTGAAGGTCGCGGTCGCGACTTCGGCCGGCAATGCCTACGTTCCGCTGAGCGAGCTTGCCGCGATTTCGCTCGACACCGGCGCGTCATATATCTTCCGCGAACGCAATCAGCGTTTCGTACCCATCAAGTTCAGCGTTCGCGGCCGCGATCTGGCGGGCGCTGTGGAGGAGGCGCAGCAGCGTATCGCCGAAAACGTCAAGCTGCCGGTCGGTTACCGCATCGAATGGTCGGGCGAATTCGAATGGTTGCAGCAGGCCAAGGAGCGCCTTGCGGTGATCCTGCCAATCACCCTCATACTCATTATGATTCTCCTTTACGTGCTGTTCAATTCGATCCGCGATACGTTCTTGTCGTTGCTAGGACTGCCGTTTGCGATCTCCGGCGGTATTCTGGCGCTCTATGTCACCGGCCTCGATTTCAGCGTCTCGGCCGCCATCGGGTTCATTTCGCTCATGGGCGTGTCGGTGATGAGCGGCATTCTCATTATCAACGGCTATTATCGGGTCGCTGCGGCCGGTCAGCCGCCTGCCGAGGCGATGTTTCAGGCGGTCCAGCAGCAGATGCGCCCAATCCTGATGATGACGCTGTCGGCCTGCATCGGCTTGTTGCCGGCGGCGATCTCGACCGGCATCGGCAGCCAAGTGCAGCGGCCGCTTGCCACCGTCATCGTCGGCGGCATGCTGATAGGCCCGATCATGCTGCTGGTGGTCGTGCCGGCGCTGCAGACCTATCTGCTTGGCTGGCAGCGCCGGGCTCCGCCCGCGGCTGGTCCGGATACTGTTTAGAACTAACCTAAAAAGTATATAATCAAGTCTAGTCCTTGTATAATTGTTGCGCCGGGATTGGCGCAAAAGGCGAGTCTCCCTGTGAGCCTCCCCGATACACGGTTGCCGACCTCAGAGGTTCCTGCTTGGCAGCGCTTTGCCGGACTGGCGCTGCGCTCGGTTTTCATCATTGCCCTGGTCGTTTTGACCTATCGCGTCAGCCTGCCGCAAAACGAAACAATCGCAACTGCGTATGACACGCCGAACGATCTCATTCGGCTGCTCCTGGGCCTTGCGATTTGCATCTGGCTCGTAGTGCAGCTGTTCAGGGTTCCTCGCGACCCCGCAGGTTACCGGACGTGGCTCTATCTCGGCAGTGCGGCAGTTCCGTTTGCGATTATCTGCCTCGCCTATATCTGGTGAGCCTTCCCCGACCCTAAGGTTCGATCAGTCGTCCGGTCGCCGCCTTCAGCACCGCCTCGGTACGCGTTGCTGCGCCGAGCTTTTCCCGCGCATTGTCGATATGGAAATCGATGGTCCGCTTGGTTAGCCCCAGAATCTTTGCGATCTCGGCGGAGGTCTTGCCGCGTGCCGACCAAGTCAAAACTTCCACTTCGCGCTCGTTCAGCGCCACAGTTTTCGGCCATAGTCCGGTGCGCGCTACGCCGGTGAGCCGGGCCGTGATGATAGTACCGAGCATCTCGAAATCGATCGGCTTGGTCACGTAATCGTCGGCGCCGAGCTGCCGGCCCTTCAATTCGGTATCCCGATCGGTCAGGGCGGTCAGAAAGACGAATGGCATCCTGGAAAAGCGCGGCGCCAGAGCGATCAGGCTGTCGAGAAGTTCGAAGCCAGACATTTCCGGCATGCTGATGTCCGACAGAACCAGGTCGGGCATGACTTTCAGTATCGCCGCCAGGCCCTCGCGGCCGTCGTGGGCGACGCTGACGTCGTAGCCGCGGTCGACCAGCTCCTCGGCGATCAGCGCCGCGGTCTCGCGGTCATCCTCGATGCACAGGATTTTCGTCTGCGCTTGCGCCATGGTCCCACCCGGACACCGCGAATGTGGCGCAATTCGCGCCGAAATCGGAGGCGTAGTCCTATAAACCGTAAATGCCTCCCGGGCGGGCATGACCCGATTCCGGTTTTAAGCCAGCAGGCCTCGCATTATAATCCATTAACTCCTCGGAGACCGTCTCTTGCAGCAGAACCGTCCTCGGCGCTGGTCCGGCCTCAGGCGCCGGCCGCATTCGATCCGGTATCACCTCGCTGGGGTGTTTCTGGGCTTCTTCGTGTTGGTCTGTGTGCTCGGCTCCTTTAGCATCTGGCGCCTGAGCAACTTCAATCTGCTGTCCGCAAACGTCTCTGAAGTTTGGCTGCCGACCACCCGCGCACTTGGCGATCTCAACAATTACACGTCGGACTTTCGGGCGATCGAGGGCAGCAACCTGTTGTCGTCGGATATCGTGGAAGCCGCCGCGACCGAACAGCAGATGGCGGATCTGGATCGCTCCATCGCCACGGCCGAACGCGAATTCGAGGTCATTCCGCACGATGCGGCAGCGAACGACCTGTACAGCCAGTTCAAGGCGCACTGGACCGAATACCGGGGGATCGTCAACCAGATGCTCGGGCTGTCGCGCAGCAATCGTAAGTCCGATGCACTCGCGGTCTACCGCGGCACGTCGCGCGTCGCCTACAACGCGGCCAGCGATACGCTCGGCCAGCTCACCGACCAAGCCGTCGCCAGCGCGCAGGCTGCGAGCGATCGACTTGGTGTCGCCTATGGCCATGCCATCTGGCTGATTTTGTTCGGGATGCTGGTCGCTGGAATGATGGTGGTTGCCGCGCTCATCCACATCAGCGGCTTCATCTCGTCGCCGCTACTCGCACTTGCCGACCGCATGCGGCGCCTTGCCGACAACGATACCGACTTCGACATTCCGGAAACCGGACGCCGCGACGAGATCGGCGAAATGGCGCAGGCGACCGTGGTCTTTCGCAACAACGCCATCGAGCTGGTGCGCAGCCAGCGCATGCTCGCCCGCCAGGCCGAATTGCTCGAGGAGCAACTGGCACAGGAGCAGCGCCTAGCGTTGGCGCAGCGTAATTTCGTCTCCATGGCCTCGCACGAGTTCCGCACGCCGATGACCATCATCGACGGCCACGCGCGGCGGATCGTGAAGATGAACGGCATCATGCCGGCCGCCGAAACCGCCGAGCGCGCCGGCAAGATCCGTAGCGCCGTGCTGCGCATGACCCATTTGATCGACAATCTGCTCAACTCATCGCGGCTGATCGACGGCGGTGCGGCGCATTATTTCCATCCCGCCGAAATCGACGTGGCGCCGCTGCTGCAAGAGGTCTGCCAATTACACCGGGAGATGGTGCCAACCGCCCTGATCGCCGAACGGATCGCCAATGCGCCGCTGCGGACGGTCGGCGATCCAAAGCTGCTGTTTCAGGTTTTCAGCAATCTGCTCGCCAACGCCATCAAATATTCGCCGAACGGCGGCGCGATCGACGTCGACGCCTGCATCGCCTCCGGCGCGATCGTCATCGCCATCGCCGATCGCGGTATCGGCATCCCGCAGGCCGATCTCGCCCGCCTGTTCGAGCGTTATTACCGCGGCAGCAATGTGTCCGGCATTGTCGGAACGGGTGTCGGCCTCTACCTCGTCAAGATGGCGGTCGACATGCACGGTGGCCAAGTCGGCGTCGAGAGTAACGAAGGCGAGGGCTCTCGCATTACCGTACGGCTGCCGATCGTGCGCGAAGTCACAAAAGAATCGCCACCATTAGCCGTGGACCCGGCGGCACTGGAGGATGCGTCGCAATGATGACGGCTAAGGCAGCTTTACTGGCGATTGTCGCCGGTCTCGGATCGGCTTCAAACTGTCCAGCAGCAGCTATAAGCGCGGTGCCGGACGGCGCGCCGTTGCTGCGCGTGGATTGGCAAGTTCCCGAGCAACTGCCGCGGCAGTTTCGTAATCACTGTACCGCGGAGAAATTCACCGGCCGTCCCTATTGCTCCAATCACTGTGGTATCGACTACCAGTTCTTTTATTGCGCACAGTCGTCTTTTGGCTGCTGCCATCTCGGTCATGGCTATTGCGATTGGGACGGACATTTGCGCTGCGCGCCATGAGGCGTTGACGGCGGCAGCGTTTGCGCGGCGCCAATAGCGGCGCCGCCAGCAGATTACGGGTGTGCGGCCATCGCGATGCTTTCAAAAGTGTTGAATGCTTCGGCAGCATTTTCGGGAAATCTCACGGCGTTGATGCAGGGATTTTTCCCTACGTAGTTTCACCTGTTCTTCAGAATTCGAATTCATCGTTGGCCGGATCGCGCGCGAGGGTGCGCCGGTCGAGGCGGCCTAGCGTGGCTGTCCGCAGTATCTCGAGCGCGTGACCGGATAACAGTCGGGGCTTCGCCAATGTCAGATGTCATTTCCTTTTTGCGCAGTGCGTTTCATCAGGCGCAGCGTTTTCGCCGACACGAGGGCGGTGCGATGGCGCTGTTTGCCGGATTAACATCGATCCCGATGATTTTCGCGGTGGGCGCCGGTGTCGACTACAGCACCGCCAACATGGTCAAGAGCAAGCTCGATGCCGCCGCCGACGCAGCCGCCCTTTCTGCGGTCGATCATTCCGCCATAACCGGCACTGCGGCCAACGCGCAGACGACCGCGACGACGGTCTTCAACTCGGAAGCCGCGACGATGAATAGTGTCACGTTGGGCAACGTGAACGTCACCGTGACCGACAGCGCCACCGGCCGCACCGCGGTCGTGTCATATACGGCGACAAAGACCAACGCCTTCATGGGGCTGTTCGGCATCCCGACCACCACCATCTCCGGCCAGGCGCAGTCCGCGGCCGGCCTTTCGGTCAACATCAATTTCTATCTGCTGCTCGACAACTCGCCGTCGATGAACATTGCGGCGACTTCTGCTGGCATCCAGACGATGGTCGCCAACACCCAGGCCCAGGGCGGCTGCGCGTTCGCCTGTCACGAATCCAATCCGTCGGCGGATAATTTGGGCAATCCTAACGGCGAGGACAACTATACGCTCGCCAAGAACCTCGGCATTGTGACGCGAATGCAGAATTTGGCGAGCGCGACGCAGTCACTGATGAGCACGGCGTCATCGACCGAAGGTTCAAACACATCGCAGTACCAGATGGCGATCTATACCTTCGCCAATGCCGGCCTCAACACCATTCAGTCACTGACGTCGAATTTGGCGACCGCGCAGACTTCGGCGGCAAACATCAACGTGCTCGAGGTGTACGACAACAACTGGCTGACCAAAACCAACAACAACAGCGACACCGACACCAACTTCGAAACCGCGATGTCGAGCATCAACGGCATCATGCCGAGCCCGGGCCTGGGTACGCCGAACAGCACGCCGCAGGAGGTGCTGTTTATCGTATCGGACGGCGTCGACGATGAAGTTTCGTCAAGCTGCTCGCAGTCGCTCGACGGCAATCGCTGCCAGGCGCCGTTCAACACCAGTTGGTGTACGACGGTCAAGAACCGCGGCATCCAGATCGCGGTCCTTTACACGGCGTACCTGCCGCTGCCGACCAACTCCTGGTACAACGAGTGGATCGCCCCGTTTCAGAATCAGATCAGCCCGAATATGGAAAGCTGCGCGTCGCCCGGCATGTTTTTCTCGGTGACCACCGATGGCGATATCACCGCCGCGATGCAGACGCTGTTCGCGCAGGCAATTGCGACCGCGCGTTTGACGAAATGAACGATAGCCGGCGTTTGGCGACCCGCGCCGCGACCAGGGGCAGGTCGAGCAACGCCGGAAGCGGATCGTCCCACGCCAGCACTGCCGCCGCTGGCGCGTGGCGCAGCGACCGTAAGCAATCGGCCGGAGTGATCGTGCCGGCAAGCACTTCAAGCAGCGCGGCGCCAAGATCGCGCGACAGGTAGCGCCACGTCACGCCTGGACGCCCGGAAATCCGGGCAACCTCCTGCCCGAGCGCCAGTTGCCATTGGATGAAAGCAAAATCGACGCCCGCTGCGGCGCCGAGCGCGATCCACGTCCAACTGCGCGCGTTGGCGTCGAGGATTTTGTAGGAGCCATCGCGCGCATCGTACTTGAACTCGATCTCGACGAGCCCGCTGTACTCGAGTGATTTGAGGAAGCGGCTGGCGATTTCTTCGATCTGGGGCAGTGCGAAGGTTTCAACGTAGGTGCTGGTAAACCCGAAGTCGATCGGGTATTGCCGCAGGCGCCTGGCCGTGAGTGAGCCGATCTGTACGCCGCGATCCCACACTGCGGCGTAGGAAATCTGGGCGCGGCCGGCGCCGGGTATCAGCTCCTGCACCATGATGCGCTCCGCGCCGACCATGGCCACTGCTTTTTCGTAACGAGCGGTAAGAGCCCGCAGATCGTCGGCGCGCCAGGCCTTGGCTTTGACGAACGCGTTGCGGCCTTCCGACACGGTCGGCTTGACGATTACCGGAAAGCGGATGCCGAGATTTGCCAGTTCATCGCGCATCGAGGGATAGCGGCTAAGCGGCAGCGCCAGCCCAAGCTCCGCGGCGCGGAGATTCATGTTTTTCTTGTCGATTGCCCAGCGCAGCGTATCCCACGCCGGCGTGGTCAATGTGAACTTCGCGGCAAGCGCGGCGTGATTTTGGGCAATGAACCGCACTTCGGCATCGCCGCCTGCGAACAGGACCCAGCCGTGCAAGTCATGGCGCTCCGCGAGGTCCGCGAGACAGGCAACGGCGCCATCGCGATCCGGGCCGGGCCACGAAAATTTGCGTTGAACATAGCGCGACAGCCGCGGCAGCGGATTGTCGCTGGTGACGAGCCAGACTGGAATACCGCGACGGCCGAGGCTGCGCGCGATCTCGAGGCTGCCGTGCGAGCCGCCGAGGATCAAAGCGCCGGGTTGGGAGGCGGAATTGCTCATTGCCGCGGCGACAAATTTGGCGCGAGCGCGCCGGAGAACTCGTCGCCGGCGCGCGGTGCGCGGCGGCCAAGCGCAGCATTGGTGATCGCGCGGGCAGTAAAGGGCGCGCCAGCCACGAACCGCATCAGTGGTCCGAAGCTGTTGACCGCGTAAGATCCGGCGAAATGCAGTTTCGGTACGCTCAATTCGAAACCGGCCCGCAACAGCGGTGAGCCGTGAACACGTGCGATTGTGTCGAGGAGTTGCGGCGAAAGAAATCCGAGCCGGGACACATCGATCCGATAGCCGGTGCCGAGAACGACCTGATCGAAACTGCGTGAGCCGTCGTCGAGATCGAGCGTAATCCGGCCGGCGACAGGGCGGGCACCGATGATCGCGCGTTTTTCGTTGATTTTGACCGTATCGAAACGTGGTTTCAGCCAGCCGGCGGCGCCGGCCTTCAGGCACCGTTTGCTGAACCAGTCGCGCAACGCCGACGGCATGTGCCGCGCGATTGCGGGAAACTCGACCAGCCAACTCAGCGGAAATGGACCGACGGCTGAGGGCGCTGCGAGCAATTCGCGCAATCCCAGGGCAACGCTGCGCATCTGCACTTCGCCACTCGTAGCGCCGAGCCAACGCACCTCGCCGCGACAAATGAGTTCCACGTCGGCGCCTGCCTCGGCCAGCAAGGCTGCGGATTCGCAGGCGCTCTGGCCACGGCCGACTACCGCGACGTGCCTGCCGCGCATCGGTGCAAAGTCGGCATGCTCGCAAGCGTGGCTGACAAGGGCCGAGGGCAGGCCGCGAAACGCCGGCGGCCGGTAATCCTGGTTGGCGAGCCCGGTCGCGACGACCACACGATCCGCCGAAATGATTTCGCCATCGGCCAGCGCCAGTCGAAAACCCTTTTCATCGGCCTCGACGCGCCGCACCGATCTGCGATCCACGTCGGGTACCGCGCGCTGCTGGAACCAGTCGCCGTAAGCGACGAAATCGTCGAGCGGCAGCTGATTGACGCGTTTGGCGTCATGTTCGGATGAGAACGCGTCGAGCGACAGCGCGCCGGCCGGATCGGAAATGTGCGACGCCTGACACGGCGAGCGAAGTCGCATTCCCTTCGGCATGTGATCGCGCCAGAACGACATCGGTTCGCCGAACGCGCGTGTCGACAGGCCCGCGTGCCGAAGATGAGCGGCAATGGACAGCCCGTAAGGACCCGCTCCGACGACGGCTACTTCACAGCCATTCGTTCGCTTCGCAGCAACCGGCGTCATACGAGGTGCGGTGGCGGTCACGGGCATCGGAATAGGTAATGGATTGCGTCCAGTTTCGTGCCGATGGTAGCGCGCGGTCTTTAAGTTTCGCGAAACGCCGTCATCGCCTCGGTTAACGCCGGGTAAATAGGTGTCTTGGGAACCACCGGGCGGCGCCCGTGCACCCCAGGAGGCCGTGGACGCAGCGCGCTGCGTCGTCTAAAATTTTCAACGGGCTTTAGGAGATCGCGGCATCATGCTGAAAGACCTTCACTATCAGGGCGATATTGCGTGGCCGAACGGTTCGCGGGTCGCGGTCACGCTGACCTTCGATTTCCAGGGCGGCGAAGATGTTCGGCCGATGGCCGACGGCAGCCGCGACCACGAGGAATACACCCAGGCCGAATACGGGCCGCATACCGGGGTCTGGCGCATCTTGCGGGTTCTGGAGGAGGAGGGAGTCAAAGCGACCTTCCTCACCTGCGGCGCAATTGCCGAGCGTTTTCCCGACGCGGTCAAGGCCATCGTTGCCAACGGCCACGAGATCGCCGGCCACGGCTATCATCACGAGGTCGCGCGCGATCTGACCCGCGAGCAGGAGCGCGAAGTCATGACAAAGACCACGGACATGATCCGCGGCCGCACGGCGCAGCGGCCGGTCGGCTGGCGCTCGTGCACGCAAAGTCCGAACAGCCTCGAACTCCTCATGGAGCACGGCTTTCTCTGGAACAGCAATTCGTTCTCTCACGATCTGCCGTTTCTGTGGGAATCCAACGGGCGGGTTCTGGTCGAACTGCCCCGGCAACCGTTTGGCGACGGGCGGACCTACCAGCACCGTCACAATGACGCTGGCAATCCACACGACACGCTCTTGATCTGGAAGGCGATGTTCGACGAGTTTCACGGCGAATCAAAGCGCGCTCCAGCCTACTGCCCGTTTCAATTCCATCCCTACATTTCCGGTCGAGCCGGCCGCGCCAATACGCTGCGCGGCATCATTCAACACATGAAGAAAGCCGGCGGCGTCTGGTTCGCAAGCGGCAGCGAAATCGCGCGCTGGTGTCTCGATGAGGTTTTCAAGACCGACAGGCCGGCCCCGCGCCGTGCCGCGTCTTGAGCCGGCCGAGGTGATGCCATGAAAGGCGTTCTGTACGGAGGAATCCTGGTCGCGTCGCTCAGCAGCGGCGCATTCGCTCAAGGCCCGATCCCGGACCCCTGGGTGCCGAACAATTATGTCGTCGTGCCGGGGCCCGGTGGCGGCGGCATGGGGCTTGGCTACAATTCGCGGCGATGGAATTACTGGCAGACCGATTCCGATCGGCGAGGCAACCTTTATGGCTACGACGCGCGCGGAAATTATTGGACTTATAACCGCCGGGCCAATACCTACCAGTACTACGGCGCCGAGCCGCGGTGGCAGGCGCGCTGTTATTCCAGCAGCGCCGATCTTTGCTGACGCTTACCGTGCGGGTGCCGTGGCGCGGGTGTAGCTCAATGGTAGAGCAGAAGCCTTCCAAGCTTATGACGAGGGTTCGATTCCCTTCACCCGCTCCAATTTCCTCAAACACTTGCGGCGCACACTCCGAAAATTGAGGCTCAGCAGGGAGAATGCAATGAAAGCCGTCTCAATCCTGCTCTGCGCTGCTGCTTTCGCGTTCATCACGCCGGCCGCTGCCGAGGACACGCTCAAAGTCGCCATCCCGCAGCGCGGCGCCTGGGACACTTCAATCAGCGAGATCGGCCAGAATGCCGGTATCTTCAAGAAACACGGGCTCAATCTGGACCTTCTCTTCACCGGTGCCGGTGCCGAGGTGGTGGGTGCCGTCATTGGCGGCTCAGTCGATCTCTCGATGGCGAGCGGCATCTCGACGGTGATCGGCGCTTACGGCAAGGGCGCACCGCTTCGCATCTTCTCGTCCGAAATGGCCGGTCAGCCGGAAATCTATTGGTTCGTACCGGCAAATTCGCCGATCAAGACGCTGGCCGACATGAACGGCAAAACCATCGGCTACTCAGCCACCGGCTCGTCGAGTCACGCGGCGCTGCTGGCGTTGCTGGCGCAGGAGAAGGTAAAGGCTGTGCCGACGGCGCTCGGCGGAGTCACCGCAAGCATAACCGCCGGCATGACTGGCCAGGTCGATGCGGCATGGGCGGCAATGCCGTACGGACTGAAGGATATCGAAGAAGGCAAGATCCGCATTGTCGCCCGGGCCGCCGACGTCAAAGTTCTGCAGGGCCGCACCGTGCGCATCAACATGACGAGCGCCGACACGCTGGCGACGAAGAAAGATCAGATCGAGCGCTACATGGCAGGCTACAGCGACACGATCGACTATATGTATTCGTCGCCGGATGCGCTCAAGATGTATGCTGAGATTGCCAACGTCCCGCTGTCTATCGCGCAGAAAATGCAAACCTTGGTATCGAAGGATGCGACCAATCCCGATCAGATCGTCGGCATGGATTCGATCGTGGCAGAGGCGGTGGCGACCAAGTTCTTGTCGGCGCCGTTGACCAAGGAGCAAGTCTCCGAGTTCGTGCAGATGAAGAATCCGCCAAAGCCTTAGCGGTTTGCTATCCGCGAGATGGAGGAAGCTTACCTGTTCACCTTATCCAGAGGTGGCCGCGAAGCGGCCCTCGAAGGATGCCGCCGAGGCGCCGTGTGGCCCTGGCCCTTCGAGGTTCGCGCCTCAGGGCGAGGGAAAATAACCCCGCTTCCCCATGCGCGGAGAATAATGCCCGATTACGCGTTGCACGGCGGGGGCATTTTGGGCATGTTCCGGCCGATTTGCGCCGCCCGCCAGTCCATTGTATGCGGGGCGCCTTCCTTCCGGGCCTGCTTGCGAGTCTGGTTGCACGTCTGGCCCTTCAAAAGACCGGGGACTTCCATGAATACTTTGTGGCTCATCGTTTTGTGCGGGGCTCTGGCCATCGTCTATGCCATTTGGGCGACGCGCTCGGTGCTGGCGGCCGATGCCGGCAGCGAGAAGATGCAGGAGATCTCCGCCGCGGTGCGCGAGGGCGCGCAGGCCTATTTGAAGCGGCAATACACCACCATCGCTATTGTCGGCGTCGTGATCTTCTTCATCGTTGGTTATTTCCTCGGCTGGCTGGTCGCGGTCGGTTTTGCGGTCGGCGCGATCCTGTCCGGCGCGGCGGGTTTTATCGGCATGAACGTCTCGGTCCGCGCCAATGTGCGCACCGCGCAAGCGGCAATCGGCTCGCTCGCCGGCGGACTTGAAATCGCGTTCCGCGCCGGCGCCATTACCGGCATGCTGGTCGCGGGCCTGGCGCTGCTCGGCGTGACGCTTTACTTCGGCTTCCTCACCGGCACGCTGCACATGGCGGCGAACGACCGCGAGGTGATCAACTCGCTTGTGGCACTCGGCTTCGGCGCTTCGCTGATTTCGATATTTGCCCGTCTCGGCGGCGGCATTTTCACCAAAGGCGCCGACGTCGGCGGCGATCTCGTCGGCAAGGTCGAGGCCGGAATTCCGGAAGACGATCCGCGCAACCCGGCTACGATCGCCGACAACGTCGGCGACAATGTCGGCGACTGCGCCGGCATGGCGGCCGACCTGTTCGAGACCTACGTGGTGACCACGGTCGCCACCATGGTTCTCGCCGCGATCTTTTTCAGCTCCGCCGGCGGCGACATGCTGATGCGGATGATGACATTCCCGCTTGCCATCGGCGGCGTCTGCATCATCACCTCGATCGTCGGCACCTTCTTCGTCAAGCTCGGCGCTAGCCAGTCGATCATGGGCGCGCTGTACAAAGGCCTGCTGGTAACGGCGGTATTGTCGCTCGTCGGCATTGCGATCGTGATCTACGAACTGATCGGCTTCGGCCCGCTTGCCGGCGTGAGCTACACCGGCCAGACGCTATTCCTCTGCGGCATCGTCGGTCTTGCGGTGACCGGGCTGATCATCTGGATCACCGAGTACTATACCGGCACCAATTTCAGGCCGGTGCATTCGATCGCACAGGCTTCGGTGACCGGCCATGGCACCAATGTCATTCAGGGGCTCGCGATATCGATGGAGGCGACGGCGCTTCCGGCGCTGGTGATCATCGCCGGAATCCTGGTCAGTTATAATCTCGCCGGTCTGTTCGGCATCGCCATCGCGGTGACGACGATGCTGGCGCTGGCCGGCATGGTTGTGGCGCTTGATGCTTTCGGTCCGGTGACCGACAACGCCGGCGGCATTGCCGAGATGGCGGGACTGCCAAAAGAAGTGCGCAAGTCGACCGATGCGCTCGACGCCGTCGGCAACACCACCAAGGCGGTGACCAAGGGCTATGCGATCGGTTCGGCGGGCCTCGGCGCGCTGGTGCTATTCGCGGCCTACAACGAAGACCTCAAGTTCTTCGTCGCCGGCGCGAAAGAGCATCCGTATTTCCAGGGTGTGGCGCCTGACTTCTCGCTGACCAATCCTTACGTCGTCGCCGGCCTCCTGTTTGGCGGCATGTTGCCGTATCTGTTCGGCGCGATGGGCATGACCGCGGTCGGCCGGGCCGCAGCTTCGATCGTCGAGGAGGTGCGGCGCCAGTTCCGCGAGCGTCCCGGCATCATGCAGGGCAGGGACAAGCCGGATTATGGCCGCGCCGTCGATATGCTCACGCGCGCTGCAATCAAGGAAATGATCATACCGTCGCTGTTGCCGGTGCTGTCGCCGATCGTCGTCTACTTCCTCATCTACTTCGTTGCCGGCGGCGGCGCGGCGGGCAAGTCCGCGGCGTTCTCGGCGCTCGGCGCGATGCTGCTTGGCGTGATCGTCACCGGTCTGTTCGTGGCGATCTCCATGACGTCGGGCGGCGGTGCCTGGGACAACGCCAAGAAGTACATCGAGGACGGCCATTACGGCGGCAAGGGTTCCGACGCCCACAAGGCGGCGGTGACCGGCGATACAGTCGGCGATCCCTACAAGGACACCGCCGGCCCGGCCGTGAACCCGATGATCAAGATCACCAATATCGTCGCGCTGCTGCTGCTTGCGGTACTGGCGCGCTAAGACGAGCGCGTGCGGGCTAGATGTGATTGCGAGGAGCGAAGCGACGGAGCAATCCAGAGCGGCTGGCATTGAGCGCTGGATTGCTTCGCTATCGCTCGCAATGACGGCAGGTAACCGTCGCGCGGTTGCGCGCTTTACGATCCTTTGTCCGTGAACGTGCGGAAGACGTAGGTGAGGAAATTGTTCTCGGCGCCGCTGGTCGGCGTCGTGCGGCTGACAAAATCAAAAATCTTGCCGTCCTTCATGCCGTATTCGGCGAGCCGCTGAACTTTCCTGCTCCTGTCAAAATAAACCGCTACCACGCGCTGGTCGGTGATGCTCGAATTCATGAACGTGACCGGACGATCGGCTCGCTGCGAGATGTAGTAGAACGCCTCGCCGCTGACAGTCGCGACCGTCGACGGTGTGCCGAGGACCAGCAGCACCTGTTCCTGCGAGGCGCCAAGCGGAATTTGCTCGAGTGCGCCCTCGGGCAGGACGTAGCCACGCTGAAAGGTCTCGCCGAAGCAGCCGCCCAGCAGCAGTGCAAGCGACACCACTACGGCCGCGACAGCGGCAGGACGTCTCAAGACATTATGCCGCCGAATTCTCCGCACTCCGACAAGCCCCATCTTGCGCCGCAACGCCGCGTGCAGTACCCGGAAAGCCCCAAATTGGCAATTGGCCGCCCGGCGCGCCCTTTAAGCAACCAGGCTATCCCTATGATCTTGCCGGGGTTTCGGCGTCGATCCCAAGCGCACACAATCCGCGCCCTTTATGGCGCCGTCGTGGCGCAGGCACGCTTGGCCACGTTCTACGCCGACTACGGCGTGCCCGACAGCGTCGACGGCCGGTTCGACCTCATCGTGCTTCATCTGGTGCTGCTGCTGCACCGGCTGGAACAGGATAATGATCGGGGTGAACTCGGCCGCAGCCTCGGCCAGGACCTTTTTGACGAGTTTTGCCGGGACCTGGATGCCAATTTACGGGAGATGGGGGTCGGCGATCTCGCGGTGCCGAAACGAGTGCGCGGCTTTGCCGAGGCCTTCTACGGCCGTCAGGCCGCTTATCTGGAGGCGCTCGCGGCGGCGGACCGGCAGGCCTTTGAGAATGCGCTGTCGCGCAATATCTTTACCCGAGGTGTCAAGGACGGAGCGGCTCGGCTGACGCGTTATGCCTTCGCGGCCATGAGCGAAATGGCAGGCCAAAAGGACGACGCTCTGCTCCGCGGGGAGGTTGTTTTTCCGGGGCCGGACGCCATTGCCTGAGAGAACATGGAAATGCCCGAACGCAAAACAGACAAACACGCTCCCGAGCCCTGGCATGTGCCGGTTGCGCTCGAGGATGTGCCGGTGGAGACCGGCCAGCACTTCGTGATTTCGGCCGACGCGGATGTGCGCTCGGCGATAGCCGCAGTGGCAGGTTTGCGCGCTTTGCCGAGGCTCGACGCCAGTTTCGAGGTGACGCGGCAAGGTGCGGATGGACTGCATGTGGTCGGCCGGATTTCCGCGACCGTCGGCCAAAACTGCGTGGTCACGCTCGAACCGCTTGCTAACGATGTCGAGGAGGATATCGACCTGTACTTCGCGCCGCCTACGCCGTCGGTCGAGCATAAGCCCGTCGATGACGACGATTCAGAAAAGCCAGCCGGCAGGGTACGCCACAATTTGGACGGACCGGAACCGCTGGTCGGCGGTGTAGTCGATCTCGGCGCGCTGGCAATCGAGTTCCTGATTCTCGGGGTCGACCCCTATCCCCGCAAGCCGGGCGCAGTTTTCGAGCGGCCACAGGAGGTTAAGCCGGATCCAGGCCCGTTTGCCGCGCTTGCCGGCCTGGCGACCAAGGCGCGCGGTGGCAGTTGATCGCAGTTGTGTCCGGACGCCGAACGGTTATTCTCCAAGGCGGTCGCGCAGCCACACCCCCCAGACATAGGGCCGCAAGGTCGATCGATGCCGAACAACGTCCGCATTGCACTCGATGCGATGGGGGGCGATCACGGTCCTTCCGTGGTCGTCGCCGGCGCGGATTTGGCCCTGGCCCGCCACTCCGAGAGTGAGTTCCAATTCTTCGGCAACTCGGCGCTTATTGCTCCGCTCGTGGAGGTGCGGCCCGCGCTCAAAGCCGCCTCGCGCATCGTCCATACCGAGATTGCCGTCCGCATGGAGGATAAGCCGAGCCAGGCGCTGCGCTACGGGCGCTGGAAGTCGTCAATGTGGCTCGCCATCGATGCGGTGAAGAAAGGCGATGCCGACATGGTGGTGTCGTGTGGTAATACCGGCGCGCTGATGGCGATGTCTCGATTCAATCTCAAGACACTGCCGGGTATCGAGCGTCCAGCGATTGCCGCGCTGTGGCCGACCCTGCGCGGGGAATCGATCGTGCTGGATGTCGGCGCCTCGATCGGCGCCGACGCCGAGCATCTTGTCGATCTGGCGGTGATGGGTGCCGCGACCGCGCGCATCCTGTTCGGCGTCGAACGGCCGAGCGTGGGCCTTCTCAATATAGGCGTCGAAGAAGCGAAAGGCCTCGAGCAGGTGCGTGACGCGGGCCGCATGCTGCGTGACGAAAAATTGCCTGGTCTTGAGTATTTCGGCTTTGTCGAAGGCGATGACATCGGCAAGGGTACCGTCGATGTGGTCGTGACCGAAGGCTTTGCCGGCAATATCGCGCTGAAAACCGCCGAGGGCACGGCGCGCCAGATTGCCGAATACCTCAGGGGCGCCATGAGCCGCACCCTCAGCGCCAAAATAGGCTATCTGTTCGCGCGATCGGCGTTCCGGCAATTGCGGGAGCGGATGGACCCGCGCCGGGCAAACGGCGGCGTTTTTCTTGGTCTCAATGGCATCGTCATCAAGAGCCATGGCGGCACCGACGCCGAAGGCTTTGCAGCCGCCATCGAGCTCGGTCATGGCGTGGTGCGCGACGAGCTTCTGGCCAAGATCACCGCCGCGCTTGGCCGACCTGGCAAGCCGGTACGCCAGGCAGTCGGCGGAGCCGTCTCGTGACCGCACGGCGTTCGGTCATCCTCGGCTGCGGCAGCTATCTGCCGAACCACGTGCTCACCAATGACGAGCTCGCACGCAAGGTCGACACATCCGACGAATGGATCGTGCAACGCACCGGCATTCATGAGCGCCGCATCGCCGCTGCCGGCGAATTGACTTCCGATCTTGCCGTACACGCGGCGCGCGCCGCGCTTGCCCAGGCGCGGGTCGATGCCCAGTCGATCGATCTCATCGTGCTGGCGACCTCGACGCCCGACAACACCTTCCCGGCCAGCGCGGTTACCGTCCAGGCTGGACTCGGCATCACGCACGGCGCGGCATTCGATTTGCAGGCTGTCTGCTCGGGTTTCGTTTTCGCGCTGGCTACGGCTGACGGTCTCCTCAAAACAGGCGCGTTTTCGCGAGCGCTGGTGATCGGCGCCGAGACATTTTCGCGCATTCTCGACTGGACCGACCGCTCGACCTGCGTGCTGTTTGGCGACGGCGCAGGCGCTGTCGTGCTTGATGCGCAGGACCAGCCGGGTACACGCGACGACCGCGGCATCCTTTCCATCCATTTGCGATCTGATGGGCGTTATAAATCGAAGCTTTATGTTGATGGCGGGCCTTCCTCGACCGGCACCGTGGGTCACCTGCGCATGGAGGGCCGCGAAGTCTTCAAGCATGCGGTCGCCATGATTACTGATGTCGTCGAAGATGCATTCAAGGCGACAGGTTACACCGCCGATGACATCGATTGGTTCATTCCACACCAGGCCAACCGGCGCATCATCGACGGTTCGGCGCACAAGCTTGGCATTGCGCCTGGCAAAATCGTTGTCACAGTCGACCGCCATGGCAACACCTCGGCGGCTTCGATCCCGCTCGCGCTTTCGGACGCGATTGCGGACCGTCGGATCAAACGCGGCGATCTCTTGCTGCTCGAAGCCATGGGCGGCGGCTTCACCTGGGGGGCGGCGCTGGTGCGCTGGTAACCCGTAAGCCGAGCTCAAGCCCCGTTGACACCCGCAACGCCAAAGCTAATATCGTAGATAATTCAGCACGATATCTTGATCGACGTATGATCGATCGCCGTGCTCGGGGCTGGCAATGGCGGGAAAGACGATTACGCGTGCCGATTTGTGCGAGGCGGTCTACCAAAAGGTCGGTTTGTCTCGCACCAAATCCGCTACACTCGTAGAACTGGTACTCAAGGAAATCACCGATTGCCTGGAACGTGGCGAGACGGTGAAACTGTCGTCATTCGGGTCATTCGTCGTGCGCAAGAAGGGCCAGCGTATCGGCCGCAATCCCAAGACCGGCAAGGAAGTGCCTATCTCGCCGCGCCGGGTCATGGTGTTCAAACCGTCCGCCATCCTCAAGCAGCGGATTAATTCCGAGCCTGATGGCGGTAAATAACCCGCCACGGGCAGGGAGTTAGGAATTGGACAAGGCGCCGGACGCTTTCCGCACCATCAGCGAAGTTGCCGACGAAATTGACATTCCTCAGCATGTGCTGCGGTTTTGGGAGAGCCGCTTCGCGCAGATCAAGCCGATGAAGCGCGGCGGCGGCCGCCGCTACTATCGCCCGGACGATGTCGATCTGCTGCGCGGCGTGCGTCACCTGCTTTACGGCGAGGGTTACACCATCCGCGGTGTGCAGCGCATCCTGCGCGACGAGGGTGCCGCATTCGTCCAAAATGTCTGGCGTGCCGGCGCCACTGCGTTGCCGCCCCAGTCCGAGGACGATCGGGCGGAGGATGACTTCGCCGAGGCCGGTAGCGAAGCGCGTAATGAACCCGATCTTTCGCTATACAGCCGTGGGCCATCACACGGCGGCGACGCCGCAAAACAACCGCACTCGAATGAGCGGCGTGAACCGACACTTTCGGTTCCCGCTCCGGCCAGGCCTTCGAGCGCAGCCGCCGAGGGCAAGCTTCGCGCAGCGCTCGAAGAACTCATCTCCTGCCGCCGCTTGATTGATGCTGCGCTGTCTGACGCCGAACCGGTGGCTCAAAATGGTCGGAGCGCCGAGATTTGAACTCGGGACCCCCAGTCCCCCAGACTGGTGCGCTAACCGGGCTGCGCTACGCTCCGAATGTAGGGCCGCACTATAGTCAGCACCGTCAGGTGCCGCAACACGCGCCGCTATGGCGCGGCCGTCCAGCAAACGGCGCCTCGCCGTGAAGCGGCTTTTCAGCGCGACAAAGAATTCGCTGCGCGGGCTCGCTTACGGCATCAGAACCGAACCGGCAATTCGCGAGGAGGCGGTGGTTTTCGTCCTTGCGCTGCCGATCGGGCTTTTCGTCGCGCCCACTCTCGTCTGGTATGTGGCAATGATCGGCGTGTTGCTCGTGCTGCTTGCCGTCGAGTTATTGAATACGGCAATCGAAAAGCTGTCCGATCATGTGACGCCCGACCATCATCCGGAAATCGGCATGATCAAAGACTTCGGCTCGGCTGCTGTATTCTTCGCGCTGGCGTTGAGTGGCCTGATATGGCTTGCGGCAATAGCAGCGCGTTGCGGATTGATCTGAGACCAAGTCGAAGCGCAACGTTTGCGCAAAGCAGTGCCGTTATATTTCTTTTACAGATGTATCATTGATCTAACCAGTCGACGCTTGCCGATATAATTCGCGTAATTTTTATTTTCTCTTTATCTGCGCGCGCGCGGTATTTACGCGCGCGCCTCTATTTTTTTTCACCTTGCGCGAACTAGGTTGCGACTCCGAGCGGGAAGCATGCCGCATCCGCCGTGGATGCGGCCGCCGCATAAACCTCGGTTGGAGGAAGAATAATGAAATACCGCATCACCATCCGGATTGCCGCACTGGCTTTCGGCGCGGCCGTCGCCGCGTCTCCTGCGCTTGCGCAGCAGTACGGCAGAAGTCCCAATGACGGAGGACAGATCTCCGAGCCACAGTCGAAGTCGAACTCGCAGCCGCTGTACAATTCGGCAGCGCCGCAAACACCGGCCGCGTCGCAATCCGGCAGGGCTGCAAACGATGGCGGCTTGATCAATGAGCCGAACGCCGCGCAAATTGCGGCCGCGAAGGCGCAAAGCAATACCGCACAACAGTCGACGCCATCCCACTACGGCAGGGCGCTCAACGACGGCGGCATGTAAGTCTGGACCGGATAGGACTTTCGCTCGACCGGCGGTCAACGCGCCGCGGCTGATGCCGCGGCGCGTTTCCATTTCTGCGACCCCTGCGGCAACGCTGCACGAATCGGACCGCGATAGGCGGCGATTGCCAGATAAAGTGCGCCAGCTGTGTAGACGACGGCATAGACAACGAGAAATCCGACAATATCGAATTTGACCGCGACCGAGATTGCCGTTGCCACGATCATCGCCACGGCAACAGTGGCGCCAATGCGGGAAATTTCGCGGAAAAAGCCGGCATGCAGCAGCAGCGACTGCGCCACCATCTGAATAAGGTTTGCCAGCACCATCACGACAAGTATCGGTGTCACTGCCGGCGGCACCGTTGCCGCCGATCCGAGCAGGAAAGCGAAGAGCTGTTCGGATGCGAAGATCAACAGCAGGCAGACGAACGCAGCGGGCAGGCAGCATAGTGCAGCCGCGACGAGGGTCGTGCGCACCAGCCGAGACGCATCGCGTGCCGCTATCGCGCGAGTTTGTCCCGGAATGGCAAGGTCGCAAGCCGCGGTGTAGATGACACTTGCTCCGCGAAAGATGCGAAAAGTCGCTTCGAGAATGATTGTCGGCGCGCCGAGCCCGAACGCCCACGGCACGACGTAGTAGGGGAACGTGTAGGTAAAGATGTCGCTCAGCGCGAACGTTCCGCTGCGCATGATCGATTTCGAGTGCTCTCGGAAGAATTCAACGAGTTCGGCTGCAAAGCCACGTAGCCGGGGGACCATCGCGCCGCGTTTGAGCAGCCTGGCTACTGCCGATCCGATGACCAGCGCCCACACGGCGTTCGAGCCGACCAAAAAAGCGGTGAAAGGCAGGCCGATCAGCATGGCGAGTATCGTCGCCATATTGCCGACGCGGCGCACGAGTTCGAGTTTTTCATAGAACACGTATTCGTCGACCGCGATGCTGATGCTTCGCAGGCAAATCCAGGTCAGATTGAGGGTGATGTATAAAAAGAACAGACCGAAATCGGCCGCTTCGAGAATGGTGACCGCCGGCCGGATGCACATGACACCGAAACAAACCGAGTGCCCCGCAGGCGGCGAGCAAAACGTAGAAGACAATAACCGCCGTCGCTTGCGCGGCGGCGCGCACGTTCGTCTTTCCGGCGATGTGCGCGCTGCGCAGTTGCACGAACAGGATCTTGGCCAGCCCGAGATCGCATAGCCACAGCGAATAGCCGATTGCGCCGACGAGGATGAACAGCGAAAATCGGTCGGGAGAAAGTACGCGCGCAAACACCAGCGTCTGTACGAGTCCCATAGCGAATGCGCCGCCAGCCGTCGTGACGCGAAGCATCAGGAATGGAATCGAGATGAGCCGCGCCGGCGGATGTGCGGCCGGTGCCATATCGGCCGGCTGCGGCGTTATATTTCCGTGCATGGTCCGAATACCGGCTCCGACGGATCAGCGGAAAGAAGTTCCAATGGCTGCCGGTGCTATCGTAAGGGCTCGGCACTAACCAAATCGTGAATTGACCGGCACAAATTGGCGGCGACGGCGTCCGGCCGTGCCGTGAAAGCAGTCATGCTGGCACGAGGCCATGGTCGATAATCCCCCAGGCTTGCCGCCTGCGGTGATTGATCGACGCCGTACCGAGGCCCCAGATCAGCCCGAGCATGAGGAAAAAGTGCCGCCAATGATCGGTGTCCACGATCATGCCTTCGACGGCCTCGCCGACGAACACCGCATAAGCGGTGATGAGATAGTACTGCCATGGGGCCGCTATCGGCACCGTGAGCAAGCCGAGCATCAGCGTAACCGTTATCAGCGTCAGATAGGCGGCGCCGCCAAGCCAGCCGTACACCAGGAATCCCTGCATGTAGACGTTGTGCTGTTGCAAGCCGTAAATACGATCGAATTCGAACGGTCCCAATCCGTCCGGGTTCTCAAGTATCGTGCCGAGCGCCTGTTGCTGCAGCCAGAAGCGGCCGCCGGGCCCGACGTCATAGGGCTGGATGGCCTTGGCGCGTTCCACGAACATGTCGTGGACGGAGCTGATCGACATCAGCGCTGCTACCAGCACGACCGCGAAAATTGCCGTGAGCAGGCTGATTACGATAATGCGCGCGCGCATGCGCGGGTCAGGCGTGACCATAAAGACCGTCAAAATGCCGACCGTCGCCGAGATGGTGAAATGAGCCCAGGCGCCGCGTGAAAAGCTCAACAGCAGGCCGCCGGTCAGAACCATCAACAGCGCGATATCGGTCAGCTTCATGCCGCGCGTCAAAATCCTGATCATGAGCCACACGATCGGAAAAACCAGGAACGGCGCGTAAACGTTTGGGTCCTTGAAAGTGGCACTGACGCGGTCGTTATCGAGGAAGATGTCGGAGTGCGGCAGCAGATGGAAGAAGCCGATATAGCCTGCCGCCGTTGCGATAAGCGCCGCGAGAATGTAGCCGCGCCGCAAAACAGCCAACCGCCGCAAATCTCCGCTGGAAAACAGACAGGCGAACATCACGGCGGCGATGCCCAAGTAGACCGACGTTCCGGCATATTGGACGTCTTTGGCATTGTCGCCGACCTGGATCAGCGACAGAAATCCGCCGATCAGCCACACCGCGATAAGAAACAGCAGCGGAACGAGCTTACGGTCGAATCCGACGCGGGCGGCGACGCACGCGACCAAAAGCGCCATCATCAATCCGTCGTGCGGCGAAGGCTCGATGAAAGCGATCGAGCTGGTCAGCACGGTGACGAAAAGGACAATATTGAGGAGCCGCTGTGCCAGGACCGAATTGCGGCTGCCGCCCTGGCTAGGTGAAATCGCTGGCGCGGGATTGAGGGCATTCATCAGTAGGCGTTTTCCATACTGAATACTGCGAGCGGCGTTTGCAGCAAGATAGAAAAATCAAGCAGGAGCGACCAATTCTCTATGTAATAGAGGTCATGCTCGACACGGCGCTGTATCTTCTCCTTGCTGTCGGTCTCGCCGCGCCAGCCGTGAATCTGTGCCCAGCCGGTGATCCCCGGCTTCACCCGGTGCCGCGCGAAATAACCGTCCACCGCCTCGTCGTATGGGTACTCGGCGGCCTTGGCATTGACTGCGTGCGGACGCGGTCCGACCAGAGATAGGTCGCCGATGAAGACGACATTGAAGAGCTGCGGCAGCTCATCGAGGCTTGTCTTGCGAATGAAACGGCCGACCCGGGTCACGCGCGGGTCGTTCCTGCTGACTTGCTTGGTCGCATTGGCGTCAGTGAACTCCGCGTAGATCGAGCGAAACTTGTAGACCTCGATGAGCTCGTTGTTGAAGCCATAGCGCCGCTGCTTGAAAAACACCGGGCCCCTGCTTTCGAGCTTGATGGCGAGCGCAATGAGCAGCATCACCGGCGCGAGACAGATCAGCGCGAGCGTTCCGACGATCTTGTCGAATAGCCATTTCATCACGATGTCCCAGTCCGCTATCGGGCGATCGAACACATCGATCACGGGAACATTGCCGATGTAGGAGTAGCAGCGCGGCCGGAACCGCAGCTTGTTGGTGTGAGCCGACAGACGGATGTCGACGGGCAGCACCCACAGCTTCTTGAGCATGTGCAGGATGCGCCCCTCGGCCGAGATCGGCAGCGAAAAGATCACGAGATCGACGCGGGTCTTGCGCGCGAATTCCACGATATCGTCGATAGCGCCGAGATTGGGAACGCCGTTGCACAACGGCAGGCTGCGGCCATCGTTGCGATCGTCGAAGACGCCGATCACGTTCACGTCGGAATCGCGCTGCGCGGCGAGCGATTGCAGTAACGCTTCGCCGCTCTTGTCGGCGCCGACGACAATGGTCCGGCGATTGAGGCGCCCCTGCCGGGTCCAGCGCCGCACCAGCAGGAAAAGCCCGCGGCGGAAGCCGATCAGCGTGAACAGCCCGAACACGTAAAAGCCGCCGAGCCAGGCCCGCGAAAACTGGTCGCCAGCCTTGGCGAAGAACGACACCCCGATGGCGATCAAAAACACCACCGACCATGCCGACGCGAGTCGCATATATTGCTTCTCGTGTCCGCGAAATGCCTGGACCTGATAGATATCGGCGACTTGAAACGCGATGATCGAAAAAATTGCGATGCCGGCAATTTCCACAATGTAATGCATGGCGAAGCCGTTGGCCGGTACTACGTACCAGAAATACAGAGCGAGACCGACCAGCGTGACCAGCATTGCTTCGATCAAACGCACGGTTCCGGCAAGCACGATCGGCGAATAAGCCGGCTTGAAATCCTGCGCTGCGACGAGGAGCGCCGTTGGCGAAAGTGGGCGCGGCGCTGAGGATTTCGCGGCCGGCATTGCCTTGACTGCAGCCGCCGCCGCACCAGTCGCGTCAAAGCTCGTGCCGTGTTCGGGACTGGTCATTGTTAACATATGCTTTTCGGCACCGGACCGGTCGCGCCCCAATCCGCTACAGAAGTTGGAGCTGCAACATAGTGAACAATCTTCAAAAATTGGTTATGTGAATTGAGCAAGTTTTCGTAGTGATAGCGCTTCGCGATAGGCCGCGAGCCCGCCATTCACCATGGAATCGACGGAGAACTCGGTGCGCACCCGCGCTCTGACCTGCTGGGCGATGGCATTGGCCTGCCCTGGATTGTCGAGGGCGTCCTGTATCGCCGCGACCAGCGCGGCAACGTCGTCGGGGGAAATCAGGTGTTCGGAATAGGGCCCAAATATCTCCGGCACGCCGCCGACCTCAGTAGCGATGATCGGCACGCCGGCCGCCGCCGCTTCCAGCACCACATAGGGCAGCGATTCCGCGCGCGAGGGAATGACCAGCATACGTCCCATCGCAAAGGCGACCCGCGCGGGCTGGTAGCCGACAAAGCGCACCTCATCGACAAGCCCGCATTGGCGAGCCTGCGCCTTGAGTTTTGCGTCATCCGGTCCTTCGCCGACGATTGTCGCGGTGACCGGCCAACCTGACTGTTTGAGGATCGCCAGCGCCTCGATCAGGATGTCGATCGCCTTCACGGGCCGCAACTCGCCGATGCAAACGAGATCGGTCGCGTCGGGCATCACGGTAACGGGGTCGAACTCGGCTTGACTGACGCCGTTACGCACAATCCGCACCATGGCACGGGGCCGGCCGATTTTGGCGCGGAACAGGTCGGCGACGTAGCTGCTTTCGAACAAGAAAAGATCAGTGCGAAAATTCAACATCCGTTCCAGCGAGCGATAAAACCCGCCGCTTACGGTGCCGGGGCAGTAGACCAGCGAACCGCCGTGGGGCGTGTAGGCACGGATGGCGCAACCGACATTCGGCACCAGGCGGGTTAGTCCGGCGCCCTTGGCGCCGTGACCATGCAGGACGTCAGGACCGAGCATTTCGATCCGCCGCATGACGGAGCGCAATGCGGGAATATCAAGTGGGCTGAGTTCGCGCGGAATGGCGACGCGCTCGTAGCCGAGCGCCAAAAGCGGCGTGAGTTCCCGCAATACGTCTTCGGCGCGCGTGCCGCCGGTCGTGCTGTCGATGATGAGCCCGACGCGATGACCGCGCGCTGCCTGACCTCGCACCAGATCGATGACGTGGCGAAACAGGCCGCCGAGCGGCGCTCGCAGAATGTGGAGAATCTTGAGGCTCGCTGGATCGGAGACCGGGACCTGCGACGGCGCGGCGTCCGAAACCGCGGCAAGATCGGGCGCTGAGCGGGCGGAGCGCAGAACAGCCATGAAGTAATTTCCTAAAGCTCGCGGCAGATCGTTAATCCGATTGAGACCTGAGGCGGTTAATAAAGCCTCACGGCCGGCTAAGGCATTGCGTCGGAGGCCGGCTTAACCGGATGTCAACCTTAATAGTTTGTAATTGCAGCGTGTCTTGATGCGTGTCGGTGCAGTTGCGAGGAGTAGTGAGATGAGTTTTGCGTCGCAGGCGACGCGGGGCAGCGGTCAATTCGCCGATTCTGAATTGGATCTGTCGGCGCTCGGCTCTTCCCTCTGGCGGAAGAAGTGGCGAATTCTACGTCCGGCAATTCTGATCGGACTGGTTGTGCTCATTTCCGTCCAGGTCATCACGCCCCGATATCAGTCGGAATCGCGCGTCATCGTCGAGGGTCGCGACAACATCTATTTGCGGCCCGATGCAGACAAAGACACGATTGACCGTACCGTCGACCAAGAAGCGGTGACGAGCCAAGCCCAGCTCATTTTGTCGCGCGATCTCGCCAATCAGGTGATTGAAAAGCTCAAGCTCGGCCAGCGTCCGGAATTCGACTCGGCGCTGGGCGGTGTCTCGCCGATCAAGATGGTGCTTGGATTGCTCGGTATTGTCAGGAACCCGATGAGCATGACGCCCGAAGAGCGCGTGCTCGAAGCCTATTACGACCGGTTGACGGTATTTCCGGTGGACAAATCGCGTGTCATCGTCATCGACTTTCTTTCCGAAGATCCGGAGCTGGCAGCGCAGGTGGCGAATGCCATAGCCGACGGCTATCTGCAATTGCTGCAGAAGGTCAAGCAAGATCAGGCGCAGACCGGCGGCCAGGTGCTGGCCGGCCAGATTGACACCTTGCGCAAGAAGGTTGTCGCCGCCGAAGCCAAAGTCGAGGCCTACCGCGCAAAATCCGGTCTTCTGGTCGGCAACAACAACACCACGCTCTCGGCGCAGCAGCTCGGCGACATGACGGCGCAGCTTTCCGCCGCGCGCGCGCAACGATCGGATGCCGAAGCGAAATCGCAGCTGATCCGTGACATGCTGAAATCCGGCCGGCCGATCGAATCCTCGGACATCGTCAATTCGGAACTGATCCGCAGACTGTCGGAACAGCGCGTGACGCTTCGTGCGCAACTCGCCGAGCAATCGTCAACGCTGCTCGACAATCATCCACGCATCAAGGAGCTGAAGGCGCAAATCGCCGATCTCGATCACCAGATCACCGAGGGCGCGGCGACGATCGCGCGCTCGCTGGACAACGACGCCAAGATAGCCGGCGCCCGAGTCGATTCGCTGACGGCGAGCCTCGATCAGCTCAAAAGCCAGGCCGCGGTGACAAACGAGGACGACGTACAATTGCGTGAACTCGAGCGCGACGCCAAGTCGCAGCGCGATGTGCTCGAGTCCTATCTCGCCAAATACCGCGAAGCGATGGCGCGAGATACCATCAATGCCACACCGGCTGACGCCAGGGTGATTTCGCGCGCGGCGGTTTCGAGCGTGCCGGCGTATCCGAAAAAACTTCCCGCGGTGCTGATCGCCGTCTTTGCGACGATGATCATTACCTCCGGTTTCGTGCTGACTAAGGAGCTTCTAGCGGCGCCGGTTGGTCCGACGCTGACGGCATCGCGGCCGGCGCCGCCCGTAGCGGATGAGGCGGTGACGTCCAAAGTTGCCGCCGCTTTGAGCGCGTTCCGCAAAAAGGCGCCGAAGCCCGCAGCTTATCCGGTCACCGGGATCGACGATGTCGCCGGCGACTTGCGCCGTACAGGCGAGGCCGGGCAACCGGTCGCGATATTCGGCGCCGCCGGTCAAGGCATTGATTTAAGTTGGACCGCGCTCAAAATCGCCCGTTCGCTGGCACTGGACGGTCGCGTAATCCTGGTCGGAATCGGATCGGTGGATTCCGCGATCAGAGCCGCGTCCGCCGACCCGTCTGCGAGCGGTCTTGCCGACCTGGCTACCGGCGCGGCCTCGTTCCGCGATATCATAACCAAGGACAGGCAGACAAATCTGCACCTCATCTCATCGGGTCACACTCCGACCGACCGCGGCGCAATTTTGGCGGCGCCGGGTATTGCGACGAGTTTCCAGGCGCTGTCGCGAAGCTATGACTATGTCGTCGTCGCTGCCGGCGCTATCGTGGGGCACGAGCTTGAGGTCATCGGCAGCATTGCGGCCCACGCGATCCTGGTTGCCGGGACAATGACAGATGCGGACATTGTTGCGGCGCGTGAGCGCCTGCTTGGAGCGGGCTTCCAGGACGTGACCGTCGTCGTGGAAGGCGCCGCCGCCGACGCAGGACCGACCGCTGTCGCAGCCTGAGTTCCGGCGTTGATCCTGCCATAATGGTGACAGAGGATTGTCAACGAAACGGGGGAATAGTACCCCTTTCGACCAGGAATAATCCGTGGCCACGCTGAGACGAACGATTATCCGCGGCGGATTGGAGTCGCTATATTTCAGCGGTGCGCATCTGGCGCTGAAGCCATTTGTCGCCGGCGTCGGCGCGATCCTGACTCTGCATCACGTGCGGCCGCCGCGCTTTGACCGTTTCCAGCCGAACCGGCTCCTCGAGATCACACCGCGCTTTCTCACCCGCGTGGTGAGATATCTGCGCCGTTCGCGCCTCGATCTGGTCAGCCTTGACGAGATGCACCGCAGGCTGACCGAACGCGATTTCTCGCGGCGCTTCGTCTGCTTGACCTTCGATGACGGCTACCGCGACATGTTGCAATGGGCGTATCCAATCCTCAAGGACGCCGAGGTGCCGTTCGCCGTCTACGTGCCGACGAGTTTTCCGGATCGGATCGGCGAACTGTGGTGGTTGGCGCTCGAAGCGGTGATCGCGCGCAACGAACACATTGGCCTGCAAATCGACGGCCGGAATCGTACCTTCGATTGCGCTACGGTCGCCGCCAAACGCTCGCTCTACGAAGAGCTTTATTGGTGGCTGCGGGCGCGTACGACGGAAGCCGAATTGCGCAGCATCGTCCATAATCTCGCGGCCTGCTATCACGTCGACATCGCGGCGTTCTGCGAAGAGCTTTGCATGGGGTGGCCGGAACTCGCCCATCTCGCAGCCGATCCGTTGGTCACTATCGGCGCGCATACAGTGAACCATCCTATGCTGGCAAAGCTGGCGCAGTCGGCAGTGCGCTCGGAAATGGATTTGAGCCGCTCGATCATCGAAGCCGGCCTCGGCATTCGGCCCGAGCATCTGTCGTATCCGGTCGGCGACCGCTCTTCGGCGGGGCCGCGCGAATTCGAAATCGCGGCGGAGCTTGGTTTCAAGACCGCGGTCACGACCAGGCCGGGCGTGCTCTTTGCCAAGCATGGCCAGCACTTGACCGCGTTGCCGCGGATTTCGCTCAATGGCGAATATCAGCGCTTGCGCTACGTGCACGTTTTGCTGTCGGGGTCAGCGACCGCGGTGTGGAGCGGCTTCCGCCGCCTTGACGCGGCTTAAAGCGTGATCGGAAAAAGTGGATGCCGGTTATCCGGCGAGATCATGCCTCATTGAAATCTGTTAGGCCGCGACATCCAGGACACGATCGGCATTGCCGGCAATACCCAGCCCACGCCGGCGATGACGTAATACGCAATCGACGCGAACATATTGTCGAAGATGAACGGCGATTGCGCCAACGCCATTGCCACCAGCGCCCACACGGTGACGAGTATCAACAAGAGGACGGCGCCGATGAATTTGCGCAGGCGGGCCGGCATGGAACTTCCGCGTCGGTTGCGAGGGTAGGGGCAGCACTATATGGTCCGCGCCGCCAAGACAACTTAGCCAAAGAAATTTGGCCAACAAAACATGGCGGTGACAAACGGTAAGTCATGCTGGCACGAACTCCTGGCGGTGTTCATTCAGGCGCAATCCGGCTGTGGCTCTATGCCGTCGCCGCTATGGTGCTCGCCATGGTGTTGGTCGGCGGTGCGACGCGGCTGACGGAATCGGGCCTGTCGATCACCGAATGGCAGCCGGTCATGGGCGTATTGCCGCCGGTCGGCGAGGCGCAGTGGCATGGCGAGTTCGAAAAGTATCAGGCCATCCCGCAATATCACGCGCTCAATCAAGGCATGAACCTTGATGCGTTCAAGACGATCTATTGGTGGGAATGGACACACCGGCTCATCGGCCGCCTGATCGGCGTCGTTTTCCTGCTACCGTTCGTGTGGTTCCTCTGGCGCGGCTGGGTTGGACCGGGATTGCGCGGCCGGTTGTGGTTCATTTTCGGCCTCGGTGCTTTGCAGGGCGCGGTCGGCTGGTGGATGGTCGCATCGGGTCTCGCCGATCGCATTGAGGTTTCGCAATATCGGCTCGCCACCCACCTGGTGCTCGCTTGCGCAATATATGTCGCGATCATCTGGACGGCACAGCGACTTGGCGAGCGGCCTGCAATGCCGGTGCCACCGCGTATTCGGGCGAGCGCGTTCGCTTTGGTGCTCCTGGTGCTGGCACAAATCTATCTCGGCGCCCTGGTTGCCGGTCTTCGTGCCGGCTACCTCTACAATACCTGGCCGTTGATCGACGGTGCGTTGCTGCCGGAGCGTGCGCGGCTCTTGCTCGACACCCCCCTGTGGCGGAATTTTTTCGAGAACACGCTCACCGTACAGTTCGACCATCGCATGCTTGCCTATGCGATTTTCTCCTGCGCGCTGTTGCACGCTTATGATGTGTCGCGAACCGTAAAGGGAGCCTGGGTGGTCTCGAGCGCTACCGTGCTCGCTGCCGCGATAACGCTGCAAGCCGCGCTCGGTATCTTGACCCTGCTGGAGCGCGTGCCGATCACGCTCGCGCTGATGCACCAGGCCATGGCTATGCTGGTGCTGACGGTAGCCACCACGCATGCTGCGCTGGTGGCCGACCGCGCGCCGCGCACCTTCACCACGCCGTGGCGCGGCTGAACGCCGCCATCAATCGGCGAGCGCCTGCTCCAGATCGCCGATGATGTCTTCCTTGTCCTCGATCCCGATCGAGAGCCGCACCACATCGGGACCGGCGCCGGCTTGCACCTTTTGCGCATCGTCGAGCTGCCGGTGCGTGGTCGAAGCGGGATGGATGATCAGCGAACGCGTGTCGCCGATATTGGCGAGATGCGAGAACAGCTTCACATTCGAGACCAGCTTGACGCCGGCGTCGTATCCGCCCTTGAGCCCGAAGGTGAACACCGCGCCGGCGCCGCTTGGGCAATATTTGGCGGCGAGGTTGTGATAGCGGTCGCCGGGCAGTCCCGGATAGCTCACCCAGGCGACTTTCGGATTGTCGCCGATCCATTGCGAGACTGCTTTGGCGTTGTCGCAATGCTTCTGCATGCGCAGCGGCAGCGTCTCGATGCCGGTCAGGATCAAGAACGAGTTGAACGGCGAGATTGCCGCGCCGATATCGCGCAGCGCCAGCACACGGCAGGCGATGGCGAATGCAAAGTTTCCGAACGTCTCGTGCAGCACGATGCCGTGATATTCCGGCCGCGGCTCGGATAGCATCGGATAGCGCCGCTCGCGCGACCAGTTGAACGTGCCGCCGTCGACGATCATGCCGCCGATCGAATTGCCGTGGCCGCCGAGAAATTTGGTCAGCGAGTGCACGATGATGTCGGCGCCGTGTTCGAACGGCTTGCACAGATACGGTGTGGCGAGCGTGTTATCGACGATGTAGGGCACTCCGGCGCGCTTGGCGATCTGCGCCACCGCATCCATGTCGGTGATGACGCCACCCGGATTGGCGATCGACTCGGTGAAGATCGCTTTGGTCTTCGGGCTGACGGCGCGCTCGAACGACGAGATGTCGTCGGGATCCGCCCACACCACGTTCCAGCCGAAATTCTTGAATGCGTGATTGAACTGATTGATCGAGCCGCCGTAGAGCTTTTTCGATGCGACGAATTCGTCGCCGGGCTGCATCAGGCAATGGAACACCAGGACCTGCGCGGCATGGCCGGACGCCACGGCAAGTCCCGCAGTGCCGCCTTCGAGCGCGGCGACGCGCTCCTCGAGCACCGCCGTGGTCGGATTGCCGATCCGCGTGTAGATATTGCCGAAAGTTTGCAGGCCGAACAGCGAGGCCGCATGATCGACGCTTTCGAACACGTAAGACGTGGTTTGATAAATCGGCGTCGCGCGCGCGCCGGTGGTGGGATCGGGTTGCGCGCCGGCGTGGACGGCGAGCGTGGCAAAACCGGGTGTGCGTTCGGTCATCATCCCATCCTCGTAGTTGAGAGGTAATGGCCCGGTTTATAGGACCGGCGAAAGCCGTCAAGGCGCGGCAAGCCGCCCGCGCCAAAATGCAGCCGCCGCGCCGCCGGGCGCGGCCGCGGTGGACATATCTCTCCGATCGAGCCTGGCGTGTTGAGGCTATTTGAATGCTTCAATGCCGTGTGTCAGGCGGGCGAGACGCGACGACGATGGTCAGGCAGTGTGCGACGCGCTCGCGGTCCGGAATGGATTGCCCGCAAACGGCCTGCGCATCCATCATGCAAGCGTCCTGGTCCTGTTGCGGATCGGCCGTCGCCGCGACCGGCGCAAACGAAAGAAAAAACAGTCAAAGCACGAGGCGAAATACGCTTCTTCATCGTCAGCCCCTCCGGACGTTTTCATTGCCCGCTTTCCTCGCGTTGGACACGATCGGCAGCTTGGGTCGCGCCGCCCTGTGCACTGGTGCGATTGAGCGTCATGCGCTGGATGCCGCCCATGGTCGCTTTCCTCGACGACAGGGTACGCGTATTGACGCCCATCCAGGCGATCTCCGACGACAACCTGCCGTATTCGATTTTCGGACAGCGATTCATTACGACCTTCAGGCCGTTAGCCTCGGCAAGCGCCGCCGCCTCGTCGTTGCGCACGCCAAGCTGCATCCAGATCACTGACGGCCGCGGGTTGAGCGCGAGCGCTTCCTGCACGATTGCCGAGCGCATATTGCGAACCGCGGAAAATATCGACCATGTCCACCGGCACCGGAATGTCGGAAAGCCTCGCGTAGATGCGCTGGCCGAGCATATCCTTGCCGGCGTGGCCCGGATTGACCGGGATCATCGTGTAGCCGCGCTCGAGCAGATACTTGAAGGCAAATAGCTCGGCCGGTTTTCCTTTTCCGAGGCGCCGACCATGGCGATCGTTTTCACGGTATTGAGAATGCCGCGGATGTAGCTGTCGTCGTAGCGGTCGTGGTTCATCGCTGGCGCGGCTTCAGCGGTCTTCCCATTTCGGATCGCGTTTTTCGATGAAGGCCGAGATGCCTTCCTCGGCGTCGCGCGCCAGCATGTTTTCGACCATGACCTCGGACGTGTAGCGGTAGGCCTCGGCGAGCGGCATTTCGATCTGGCGATAAAATGCTTCCTTGCCGATCTTGACCGTCAGCGCCGACTTCGCCGGGATCTTCTTCGGCAAGCTTGATGCGCTTCGTCGCGCTCGGTGCCCGGCGCGACGACGTGATTGACGAGGCCGATGCGAGCGGCGTCCTCGGCCGAAATCATTTCGCCGGTGAGCAGCATTTCCATCGCCGCTTTGCGCGAGACGTTGCGCGACAACGCGACCATCGGCGTCGAGCAGAACAGGCCGATATTGACGCCGGGCGTGGCGAACTTTGCCGCCTGCGAGGCGACGGCGAGGTCGCAGCTTGCCACCAGTTGGCAGCCGGCGGCGGTCGCGGTTGCCTGCACGGCGGCGATGACCGGCTGCGGCAGCGTGACGATCTGCTGCATCACGCCGCTGCACATTGTCCATGATGTGCTTGAAATAGGCGCGGCCGCGGTCTTCGTCGCGGCGGCGCGCGTTGAGTTCCTTGAGATCGTGGCCGGCGGAAAATGCCGGGCCGTTGGCGGCGAGCACGACCACGCGCACCGTGCGTTCGTGCGCGATCGCGGTGAATGCGTCGCCAAGCGCTTCGAGCATGGCCTCCGACAGGCTGTTGCGCGCCTGCGGCCGGTTGAGCGTGAGAATGGCGACACCGGCGATGTCCTCGCGTAAAAGTATCAGCGAGGACGAGGAAGCGGCGGCTGCGTGGCGGTTTGGGCGTTCATCGGTTGATCCGCGCTTATTCAGGCTTTGCGATCCATTGTACCCGATTTATCCGATGCACCGGGACGGGAAAAGGGGGCGAGCATGACGGAGATGGCGGCGCCGAAACTGACGCGCAAGGAGCTGGTCGACCTGCTGAGCGCCGAATTCCCGGAAATGTTCAACGACGATGAGCGGCTACGCCATCGAAAAAGTCTGGCACGGCGGCTGCCGCGTGCGCCGACATTTTTCACGACAACTCGCTGCGGCCCGGCGGCACCCTGTCGGGCGCGACCATGATGGCGCTCGCCGATTTCGCCATGTATGTCGCGGTGCTCGCCTCGGTCGGCTGGGTGCCGCTCGCCGTCACCACCAATCTGACCATCAATTTTCTCAAAAAGCCGGCGCCGCGCGATCTTTCGCCGAGGCGCATCTGATCAAGCTCGGCAAGCGGCTTGCGGTCGGCGAGGTCGACATCCGCTCCGACGGCGACGACGAGCTTGGTGGCGCATGTGACCTCGACCTATTCGATCCCGCCCCAGACTGCTTGATGGTAATAAAATACCTCTAATCCAACTGATTGAGAATACTTCAGATTAGGATGAGGGGATTGACCGTGAGGTGGGCTGCCGGCTAGAAGCCTCGCACGCGCCGTCGGTTCGGCGCCCCTCCCAGATGGAAGCGGACATGAAAACGTTTTCGGCAAAGCCCGCCGAAGTCGAGAAGAAGTGGGTGATGATCGACGCCGACGGCCTCGTCGTCGGCCGGCTCGCCTCGCTTGTCGCCATGCGGCTGCGCGGCAAGCACAAGCCGACCTACACGCCCCACGTCGATTGCGGCGACAACGTCATCATCATCAACGCCGCCAAGGCGGTGCTGACCGGCCGCAAGGTCGAGCAGAAGATCTACTACAAGCACACCGGCTATATCGGCGGCATCAAGGAGCGCACGGCCAAATCGATCCTCGCCGGGCGTTTTCCCGAGCGCATCGTCGAGAAGGCGATCGAGCGCATGCTGCCGCGCGGCCCGCTCGGCCGCCAGCAGCTCGGCAATCTTCGGGTCTATCCGCAGCGCCGACCATCCGCATGAAGCGCAGCAGCCGGAGAAGATCGACATCGCGCGCCATGAACCGCAAGAACAAGAGGAGCGCGTAATGGCCGAGACGATACAGTCGCTCGAAGAACTGTCGACGCTCAAGCCCGCGGCGGCGCCGCAGCCCCCGAAATATGTGCAGAAGCTCGACAAGCAGGGCCGCGCCTATGCCACCGGCAAGCGCAAGGACGCCGTCGCGCGCGTCTGGATCAAGACTCGGCGCCGGCAAGATCGTGGTCAACACGCGGACGGTGGAAACCTATTTCGCCCGGCCGGTGCTGCGCATGCTGATCCAGCAGCCGCTGGTCGCGGCCAACCGCCAGGGCCAATACGACGTGGTCTGCACGGTGTCGGGCGGCGGCCTTTCCGGCCAGGCCGGCGCGGTGCGCCACGGCCTGTCCAAGGCGCTGATCAGGCACGAGCCGGATCTGCGCACGGTGCTCAAGCGCGGCGGCTTCGTCACCCGCGACTCGCGCGTGGTCGAGCGCAAGAAGTACGGCAAGGCCAAGGCGCGCCGAAGCTTCCAGTTCTCGAAGCGGTAATTCGCCTGTCATCGCGAGGAGCGCAGCGCGAAGCAATCAGCTTGGCTCGGCCGCCTGGATTGCTTCGCTCCGCTCGGAATGGCGAGTCGAATGACGATTTAGAAAAACGCCAGCGTGCGGATTTCGATGCTCTCGCGCGGCCGCGCGTGCGGCGGCGTGGTCGGATCCTCGAACGCAGTATGCGCGGTCCAGCGGGCGCGGCCGTCTTTCATCGAATCGAACACCTTGAAGACATAGGCTTCCTCGCGCCGCATGCGCGGGAACCAGTACCATTTGTGCTTCGGATTGTACTTGATCGCGTAGGTCTGGCCGATACGGCCGGGAGCGCGCCGCTCCGAGATAATCATGTCGTTCGGCGACAGCGTTCGCGCGTCCGCCATCGCCAGCGGAAACGTTTCGACCGGATGGCGGATCGGCCGCCACACCTGGATGATGGCAAAACGCCGCTGCAACAAGTCCTCCGCCTCGTCGGGCAGGATGTCGCGGACGCGCTGCGGCGCCGACCATTCGGTATAGTCGTTGTGCACGCGGCGCACGACCTCGCGGATTTGCTTCGCCTCGCGCAATTCGTCGTCAGCGGTGCGCAGCGTGTGATCGAATACCACGACGCGCTTGGCGCCGCTCTCGGCTTTGATCAGCGCTTCCATCTCCGGATAATAGACGCGCTTGATTTCCGCCTCGTCGTAAAAATCGGCGACTTTGGTGTCGTGGCGCACGAAGCGGAAGCCGTTGCGCTCCAGCGCAAAATCCTTAGCCGCCAGCCGGCCATTGTGGATTGTAACGCGACGCGGGTCGGGCGTGCCGCCGATCGGGTATCGCTGCCGCCCGGACTGCCGACGATGGTGAAAATCTTGCTGCCGTCGTCGACGATGTAATTTAGCGTCGCCTCGATGGTATCGGGGGCAACGTTAAGCTCGGCTGTCTGCGCCATGGGGCACTCCTTGGCTTTTTCTGAATTTAAGCTGTGACGGGCCTGTCGTGAAGGTGCCAGGTGAAGGGCAGGGATTACGCGGGAAAACGCCAGTTTTGCCTCCGGATCGCATAAATTGCAGAACAATCGTTTACCGGCGGGCGATCTGCAGCGAAATCGTGCCGGCTGTTAAAGCGGCTCGAACACCGCCTAATCTGCGGCCGTCAGCCGCTCGTTATGCGTCCCGATCCGGATACACATTTGCTCGTCGCGGTTTTTTATTAAGAGGTTGCCAGGCCATCGCGCAATACACGTCCGCGCCCCATTCGAGCGCGCGGCATCCCCGCAAAATCTTAATATGGAACGTCATCCTTTAGCGATTTTCATATTCGAATATTAGACCGATGCAATTTTCGGAGATTAATTCCGGTAAACCTTCGGCATGTACCAAACATTCGGCAAAGCCTGAATCGCAAACGCCCGCGCGCGCATCCGTAAAAGCTGTTACGTGCTTTTACTGATTGAGGGTAGGAGGCTTGAATGTTCGCGCGTCTCGCCGAGGCGTCGTTGTCGCTCGACATCGGAACGCTGTTCGTCATCGCCATCTGTGTCACCTCGCTGCTTGGGCTGTTTCTGTTGTTCGCTTGGATGCAGGATCGCATCAGCGCGCTCGCCTGGTGGGGTGCTGCTTATCTGATCGGCGCGTTATCCGGCGTGATATGGCGTCTCGGTGACGCCATCTCGCCGCCGCTGCCGGCAAGCGTTCCGGATGTCCTGCTGTTCATCGCGGTCGGCATGATTTGGAGCGCGGCGCGCCTGTTCCACGGCCGTCCGGTGCTGTGGGGCTCGATGTGCCTTGGCGCGGTGGTCTGGCTCGCCTCCAGTTCGCTTCCGGCGTTCGCGGAGTCGGCGGTTCGCGGCTGGTACTCAGCTCGGTGATCGTCGCCACCTATACGTTCCTGATCGCCGCCGAGCTGTGGCGCGAGCGGCGAAAATCGGTGATCCGGCAATGGCCGGCGATTTTGGTGCCGATGCTGCATGGCGTGATTTTCCTGTTTCCAGTGGCGCTGGCGGGATTATCGCAACCCGGCGGCGGCGTGCTCAGTCTCGGCACCGGTTGGGTCGCAGTCTATGCGATCGAAGTCGTGCTTTATGTTGTCGGCGCAGCTTTCATCGTGCTGGTCCTGGCGAAAGACCGCACCGTGCGGCAATACAAATTGGCGGCCGCAACCGATCCGTTGACGGAATTGCTCAATCGACGCGGCTTCTTCGAGGCTTGCGCCGAGATGATGAGTAGCCGCAGGCTGACCAAGGAGCCGGTCAGCGTGCTGGCGTTCGACCTCGATCACTTCAAGTCGATCAACGACACGCATCGGCCACCATACCGGCGATGCGACGCTCCATCTGTTTGCATCGGTCGTGAAAAAGACCTTGCGCGCCAGCGACGTCATCGGCCGGCTGGGCGGCGAGGAATTCATCGCGCTGTTGCCGAGCACCCTGGCCGAGGCAGGCATCGCCGCCGAACGCGTGCGGCGGGCCTTCGAGGCGGCAAGCGTATTGCCGGGTCCGCACACGCCACGGCAACGGTGAGCATCGGCGTCGCGTGCGGATCGCCGATTAGCCGAGATCGACACGCTCATCGCCCGCGCCGATGCCGCGCTCTATCGCGCCAAGAGCAACGGCCGTAACCGCATCGAGGCCGCCGATGAAGCGGTCGCCGGAGCGCCGGCGGCCCGCGCCCGAAATCGAGCACAAGAATTGCAGCGGCCATTTCCGACTTCAGTTCCGAATCTGTCGGTGCCGCTGCTTGGGTCGCTTCGGGGCGGTGCGGCAGGACGCCTTGTGCAACCCTTGACGCCGTTGCCGGCCCGGCGTCCGGAAAGAAAAAGGGCGCCGGTGACGGCGCCCTTTAAGTTCGCATTGCGCAGGCAATGCTGGGAGGATGCGACGCTACGCTTACGACGAGTAGTACATTTCGAACTCGACCGGATGCGGGGTGTGCTCGAAGCGGATGACTTCGCTCATCTTCAGGTCGATATAGGAGTCGATGAAGTCGTCGTCGAACACGCCGCCGGCGGTGAGGAAGCCGCGATCCTTGTTGAGCTCCTCCAGCGCCTGCCGGAGCGAGCCGCAGACGGTCGGAATTTTCTTCAGCTCCTTCGGCGGCAGATCGTAGAGATCCTTGTCGATGGCTTCGCCCGGATGGAGCTTGTTCTTGATGCCGTCGAGGCCGGCCATCAACATCGCCGAGAATGCAAGATACGGATTGGCGAGCGGATCGGGGAAACGCACCTCGACGCGCTTGGCCTTGGGGTTGGTCGTATAGGGAATGCGGCATGACGCCGAGCGGTTGCGCGCCGAATAGGCGAGCAACACCGGCGCCTCGAAGCCCGGCACCAGCCGCTTATACGAGTTCGTCGTGGGGTTGGTGAACGCGTTGATCGCCTTGGCGTGCTTGATGATGCCGGCGATGTAGGACAGGCAGGTGTCCGACAGATCGGCGTATTTGTTGCCGGCAAACACCGGCTTGCCGCTCTTCCAGATCGACTGGTGGCAATGCATGCCCGAGCCGTTGTCGCCGTAGACCGGCTTCGGCATGAACGTTGCGGTCTTGCCGTAGACCTGCGCGACCTGCTGGATGCAGTATTTGTAGATGATCAGCCGGTCGGCCATCACCGTGAGCGGCGAGAATTTCAAGCCGAGCTCGTGCTGCGCGGAAGCCACTTCGTGGTGGTGCTTCTCGACGACGCAGCCCATGCGCGCCATGGCGGCAAGCATTTCCGAGCGCATGTCCTGCGCGGAATCTTGCGGCGGCACCGGGAAGTAGCCTTTCTTGGTGCCGACGCGATGGCCGAGATTGCCGCCTTCGTAGTCGGTGTCCGAATTGGAAGGCAGTTCGACCGAGTCGAGCTTAAAGCCGGTGTTGTAAGGGTCTACCTTGTACTTCACGTCGTCGAACACGAAGAACTCGGCTTCGGGTCCGAAGAATATCGTGTCGCCGACGCCCATCGACTTGACCATGGCCTCGGCCTTCTTGGCGATGCCGCGCGGGTCGCGGTTGTAGGGCTCGCCGGTGGTCGGCTCGAGAATGTCGCAAATCAGCGACATCGTGGTTTCGGCAAAAAATGGATCGATGCAGGCAGTCGACGGATCCGGCATCAGGCACATGTCGGACTCGTTGATCGCCTTCCAGCCGGCGATCGACGAGCCGTCGAACATCATGCCTTCGGCAAAGGTGTCCTCTTCGATCATGCTGACGTCAAAGGTCACATGTTGCCACTTGCCGCGCGGATCGGTGAAGCGGAAGTCGACGTATTTCACGTCGCTGTCCTTGATCGTTTTCATGACATTCTTTGGCGTCGTCATGGAGTGCATACCCTTTCGTGGTGCTAGTGCGTGGTGGTGCTAGTGGTTGCATGAATTCGTCGCTATGGCCGCGGTCGTTCCGGCGCGTCGCCGGAAGCAGCCTGACCAACAATTCAGATGGCGTCTACTCCGGATTCCCCGGTCCTGATCCGGATGGCCTCTTCGATCGTTGAGACGAAAATTTTTCCGTCGCCAATGCGGCCGGTTTGGGCGGCGCGGCGGATCGCCTCGACCGCCTTCTCGACCATATCGTCACCGAGCACGATCTCGATCTTCACCTTGGGGAGAAAATCGACCACGTACTCAGCGCCGCGATAAAGCTCTGTGTGTCCCTTTGGCGGCCGAAGCCCTTGGCCTCGGTGACAGTTATGCCTTGCAGACCAACTTCCTGCAGCGCCTCCTTCACCTCGTCGAGTTTGAAAGGCTTGATGATCGCCTCGATTTTTTTCATCGCGTTTCGTCTCCCGACTTCAAGGCGTTCAGATTCGTCCTGGAACCGAGGCCTTGGTTAGCAGGTCCCGTGCCAAGGCGTTAGAGAGCATAAAAACGCAATCGGATCAGTGACCTGCGTAATGACTGCTATTAGACTGCGAAGGCCTTGGAAAAGGCCTTGGTTATAAAATGGGCAGATTGCCTATTATGTCGTCAATGGTCCGCGCACGGGGATACTGTGGAAGCAATGTAACGCATGGTCGTACGTTGCCGCTTTGGTTATCCTCCGCGCAACATGAATGAGCTTTTGACCACGGCTGAAATGGCGCGAGCCGACCGTCTTGCAATCTGCGGCGGTACTGCCGGGATCGATTTA
>CAVTFP010000030.1:0-79444 GCA_963733645.1 uncultured Alphaproteobacteria bacterium | reverse complement strand
GCGCGGCATGCTTGAGTTCTCGATCGATCCCGAAAGCCCCTACCACAAGCCTGAAGCGCAGAGGACAACGCTTCGTGTTTTTCTGCGCCGGCGGCTGGCGCTCGGCGCTCGCCGGGCAGACCGCGCGCCGCATGGGGCCTCGGCCCCGTCGAGGAAGCCGCTGTCGAGGGCAGCTCCGGCGCCTGGCGTAAAGCCAACGGCTCAACAGAGGCGCTTCCAGGCCAAGCCTAAGTCCAGCTAGGGCGCGTTGCCCAAAATTCGCACGAAACAGCCTCGCACCTTACGCTGCGTCTCTTCGACATACGCCTGGAGCGCCGGGAAATGCGGCAAATCGGCGGCGCGTGCGAGCAACGCCAGTACGCCGGTGCTGGCCGTCTTGGATCAAACGAGCCGGGCAGGCACAGCCGCAGCACTTGCGCGAGATCGTGGAACAGGCGTACTGCGGGGCGCATTGCCTCGGCATCCTCCGGCGCCAGCGAATGAGGCGCGCAGCTTTCTCGAGCGCGCGGACCGTGTTGGTGTCCAGGATTTCCGGTGACGTTGCAGCATGTGCAAGCTGCAGATACTGCGCAATGAACTCAATATCGACGAGCCCGCCGGCGGCGTATTTGAGATCCCAGAGATTGGCGTCGCCCTTTTCTTTGGCAATCGCGCGACGCATCTCGACCACATCCGCGGCGATAGCGCGGGCGTCGCGCTTGCGGCACAGCACGGCGCGAATGAGCGCTGCGATGCGCACGGAAAATGCTGCCGAGCCCGAGACCACCCGCGCCCGCGTCAGTGCCATGTGCTCCCAGGTCCAAGCTTCCCGCTCCTGATAGCTCTCGAAACCGCCTATTTGCGTCGCCAGCGGCCCCGAGCGGCCCGACGGCCGAAGCCGCATGTCGACCTGATACAGCACGCCGTAATTGGTCTGCACCGTGAGCGCGCTGATCAAGCGCTGCGTCAGCCGCGCGAAATATTGCGCGCCGTAGAGCGGCTGCCTGCCGTCGGAGTTCGGGTGCTTGCCGTCGAAGTCGTAGATCACGATCAGGTCAAGATCGGAATTGGCCGTCATCTCCCTAGCGCCGAGCCGGCCGAGCGCCAGGATCGCGGTTACCTGTCCGCGCAAGCGGCCATGCCTCCCGGCAAAATCCTCCTCCACCTGGCGATGCACGGCGCGGATTAGGACGTCGGCAAGCCGCGCGAAAACTTCGCCGGCAGCCTCGGCCGATACCGACCCTGACAGAATCCGCGCCCCGATCAGGAACATGTGCCCTTGACCGAACAGCCGGATCGCATCGAGCACATCCTCATAGCCATGTGCCTCGCCGAGCGCCCGGACCAGATCGGCCTCAAGCTCTGCCTCATCCGGCAACTTGCCGAAAAAGCTTGGATCGATCAGCGGGTCGATCAAATGCGGATTTTGCGCAAGGACGTCGGCCAACCTCGGCGCGACACCGAGCACCAGGGCGACGAAGCGAATGAGCTCCGGATTTTGCCGCAGCAACGACAGGAATCTCCCACCGCCGCGCAATCCGGCAATGAATTTATCGAAGGCGGCAAATGCCGCGTCCGGATTATCAGCGCGCGAAAACTGCTCGATGATGAGGGGCATGAGCTCAAGAAGAAACTCGCGCGCCTGCTCTCCGCGTAGCGCCCGATATTCACCGGCTCGCCAGTGCCGTACCGCTTCCGCGACCGCCAGCGGCTGCCGAAACCCCATCAAGGCCAGACGATCGAGCGTCTCGCGCTCGTTCGCGGGCGTCTCGAATGAAAGGTTCTGCTGCTGGGCCAATAGAGCCGGCGCGCTTTCGAACAGCTTCACGTAATGCCGCTCGACTTTGTGCAGATGAACCAAAAGTTGCCTGGCGAAATCGTCGCGATCCTTGCAGCCGAAAAATTTGGCGAAGAGGTCCAGCGCCTGCGGATCGGCCGGCAGGGTATGGGTCTGCTCGTCGGCCATCATCTGCAACCGGTGCTCGACCCGGCGCAGGAAATAATATGCCGCGGTCAGCGTATCGCACGCCTCGGTATCGATCCAGCCGCCGGCGGCGAGCGCGGCAAGCGTTTCGACCGTCTCGCGTCCGCGCAATCCCGGATGACGGCCGCCGGCTATGAGCTGTTGAGTTTGCGCAAAAAACTCGATCTCGCGGATGCCGCCCCTGCCGAGTTTTATATTATGGCCCTCGACGGCGATCTCGCCATGGCCGCGATAGGCCTAATCTGCTGCTTCATCGCGTGGACGTCGGCCACGGTCGCGTAATCGAGGTATTTGCGCCAGACAAATGGTGACAGATCGCGTAGCAATTTTTCCCCCGCAGCAAGATCGCCGGCGCACGGACGTGCCTTGATCAGCGCTGCGCGCTCCCAGTTTTGGCCACGGCTTTCGTAGTAGTCGAGCGCCGCTTCAACCGAAATCGCGATCTGGGTCGAGGACGGATCAGGCCGCAGCCGCAGATCGACGCGAAAAACGTAGCCGTCCGGCGTGCGTTGCTGGAGAAGCTTCACCAGATCGCGCGTCAGCCGCACATAAAATTCTTGCGGCTCGACCCCTTCGGCCAGTTTCGACGCGGCCGGATCGAAGAACACCATAAGATCGATATCGCTCGAGTAGTTGAGCTCACCGCCACCCATCTTGCCCATCGCCAGCACGATGTAGCCGGAATTTTGCTCAGGCTTGCTTTTGACGTCGGGCTTGAGGCGGCCACGCCGCATGGCGTCGCGCTGAAGAAAATGGACTACCGCGTGCAGCGCCGTTTCAGCCGCATCGGTGAGAGCGCGGGTGACGCGCGGTACCGGCCAAACACCGCCAATATCGGCGAGTGCTATGAGCAGCGCCGCGTCCGCTTTCATGCGGCGCAAGTCGCGCATCACCGCTTCGTGGCTCCGGGCCGCGCCGGCGCTGCGCCGCGCCGTCGCCAGTATCGAAGCAAACTCGTTTTCCGGCTCGCAAGTCAGCAAGCGCATCAAACGCGCCGGATCCGCGCGGATAAGGTCCCACAGATACGGTGCGGTGCCGGCGGCGCCGTCCAGCACCCGGACGAGCGCCGGATGTTTGGCGCAAAGCGAGGCAAGCGATTTGCCAGTGGCACTTTTCTTGAAACTCGCGAGCCAGCCGGTGACGGCGGCGTGCGCCAGCGGTGAAGATACCGGAAGCGTGCCAGCAAGCCGCGCGATCAGTGCCGATTTATCGCGTCGCTTGTCCTCCCGCTTCCTGACCGCAGGCCGTGTCATCCTGCAACCGCCGGACCAGCGCGCGGCAGCGCGATCGTGCTGCGCAATCCGGGATGATTGTCCTCGAGCTTCAACTCACCACCGTGCAACCGCGCCACCGCTGAAGCGAGGCTCAAGCCGAGACCTGAGCCCGGCTTCGAACGGCTTTGCTCGAGACGCACAAAGCGTTCGACGACACGGCCGCGGTCGGCTTCGGGTATCCCGGGCCCGCGATCGGCCACGCTGAGCATGATGCGCTCGCCGTCATTGCCGGCGCGCACGATAATCTCCGCGGGCTCGCCATTGGCCTTGCCGTTCGGCTCGGCATATTTGATGGCGTTGTCGACCAGATTCGCCAGCGCCTGTCCGACCAGCTCGCGGTTGCCGCGAACCGGAGCGGCGTCCGGCGCTTCGACCGTGAGCGCCAACCCTTTCTCCTCAGCCAGCGGCTCGTACAGCTCCGTGACATCGCGGGCTATCTCGGCGGCATCGAATTCCGTCATGTTGTCTCGCGCCTGGCCGGATTCGGCCCGCGCGATCATCAAAAGCGCGTTGAATGTGCGGATCAGATCGTCGGATTCGGCGATGGTCGCCTCGAGTACGGCCCGGTAATCGGCAACTGACGTGGCGCCGCGCAAAGCTTCTTCGCAGCGGTTGCGCAGCCGCGTCAGCGGCGTCTTCAGATCGTGCGCGATGTTGTCGGAGACTTCCTTCAAACCCCGCATCAGCGCTTCGATGCGCTCGAGCATGGCATTGAGGTGATCGGCAAGCCGGTCGAGTTCATCGCCGGTGCCGGCAATCGGCAGGCGGCCGGCAAGATCGCCCGCCATGATCACCTGCGCCTTTTCAGTCATGGCGTCGATGCGGCTGAGGACACGCCGGCTGACGAAGAAACCGCCGGCGAGCCCGAGCACGATGACCAGCGCCAGCGACCATTGACCGGCATTGGCAATGATGCTGAACAGCCGCTCGCGCTCCTCGAGATCGCGGCCGACCAAGAGACGGAAGCCGCCGGGGAGCTGCACTACCTGTACTAGTGCGCGGTGCTCGGTGCCCTCCGGCGCTTCGAGCCGGCGATAGCTGGTTTCGAGCCAACCGGGATGATCGAGCACGCCAGGCTCGAGCGAGCCGACGTTACCGGCGAGGCCCTCCCCGGTCGCCGTCGTGACCAGATAGAGGCTCGAACCCGGTCGTCGCGAGCGCAGGTCAACGACGATGACCAGCCGCCTGATGCCGCCTTGAGTATATTGCTCGCTCAAGCCGCTGATCTCGGAATTGACCGTTGCCGTGATCTGCTCGGTGATCAGGCGGCGCGTATTGAGCGCAAAGTAGCCCAGCAGCGTTGCCGCAAACATAACGAAAATCAGAAGATAGACGAGCGTCAGCCGGAAAGCTGTTGTGCGAAGCAGTTTACCGAACGCAGCCACTGATCATTATCTTTCAGCTCTTGCTCGAGCTTCTTGCGCCGATCTCACTCTCCGAGAAATCGTCTTCCCAGAATTCGAGTGATGCGCGTTTGCCGCCCCGCTGGTTCAGCGCTTCCCCGCGCCGCAATTCCACCCGCCTGATCTTACCGGAGATCGTCTTCGGCAGGTCGGCGAACTCAAGTCGACGCACCCGCTTGAACGGCGCCAACGCCTCGCGGCAGTGCTGGAAAATCGACAGTGCGGTGGCGCGGTCGGCGGCGTGGCCAGGAGCGAGCGCCAGAAACGCCTTCGGCACCGCAAGCCGCATCGGATCGGGCGACGGCACTACCGCGGCTTCGGCCACCGCCGGATGCTCGATCAGCACGCTTTCAAGCTCGAAGGGACTAATCCGGTAGTCGGAGGATTTGAACACGTCGTCGGCGCGGCCGACGTAAGTCAGGTAACCGTCATTGTCGATCGAAGCGACGTCGCCGGTGCGATAGACCGCGTCCGCAATTGGGCGCACGCCACCATCTTCGGCCTGATAGCCTTGCATCAAGCCGATCGGCCGCGGCTCGAGCGTCAGGCATATCTCGCCCTCCTGCTGCGGCTTGTCATCGGCATCGAACAGCACAACGCGATAGCCCGGCAGCGGCCTGCCCATCGAGCCGGGCTTGACCTTCTGGCCGGGTGAATTGCCTACCAGCGCGGTCGTTTCGGTCTGGCCATAGCCGTCGCGGATGGTAAGGCCCCACGCCGACTTCACCCGCTCGATGACTTCCGGATTGAGCGGCTCACCGGCACCGATTAGCTCCCGCATGCGTATTTTCCAGTCGCCAAGATTTTCCTGAATCAGCATGCGCCACACCGTCGGCGGCGCGCAGAACGTGGTGACGCCGCAGCGGACAACTGTGTCGAGCAAAGTACGCGCATTGAAGCGCTTTTGGTTGGCGATGAAGATCGTGGCCTGCGCGTTCCATGGCGCGAAGAAGCAGCTCCAGGCATGCTTGGCCCAGCCCGGAGACGAAATATTCATGTGGACGTCGCCGGGGCGGACGCCGAGCCAGTACATCGTCGAAAGATGCCCGACAGGATAGCTCTGATGGCTGTGCAGAACGAGCTTAGGCGTCGCCGTGGTCCCAGAGGTGAAATAAAGCAACATCGGGTCGTTGGCCTGCGTCTCGCTGTCCGGGCTGAATGCCACGGACTCTGCACGGGCGTCGTCGAGAGGCAGCCAGTCGGCGGTCGGTTTGCCGACGACGATCCGCGAATAATCCCCCGGCAAGTCGTCAAACTTGGCCGCAGCATCGGCACCGGCGATGACATGGCGGACGCGACCACGCGCGAAACGGTCGAGCAGATCGTTCCTGTTGAGCAGCGTGGTCGCCGGTATGATCACTGCACCGAGCTTCATCGCCGCCAGCATGCACTCCCACAGCGCAACCACATTGCCAAGCATCAGCAGAATGCGGTCACCACGGCGGACTCCAATTTTACGGAAATAATTGGCAACACGGTTCGATCGCTCGCTCAATTCAACAAAGGAGAGCCTGATGTCGCCGGCATCCTCCTCAGCGAGCCACAGCGCTGGTTGTGTGTTGCCGCGCGCCATCTCGTCGAAATAATCGAGCGCCCAATTGAAACGACCGAGTTTCGGCCAGGTGAAGTCGCGATACGCGGTGGCATAATCCTCGCGGTAGCGCAGCAAAAAGTCGCGAGCAGCGATAAAAGGCGCCGCATTGCTCGATGTCATGGCGAACTCCCGGTTGAGCCGCAACGAGTTCGCTCATGAAATAGGCTTTTGCCGTTTGCAACAAGATAGGCACAATCGGGAAAGAGGCGCCGTTGCCGGGACGGACACCAACAGGGGTGCACGGAATGGGACCGCTCGCGGGCGTGCGCATCGTCGAGTTTGCCGGGATCGGGCCGGGACCGATGGCGGCGATGCTGTTCGCGGATCTCGGCGCCAGCGTGATCCGGCTGGACCGAAAGCAACCGAGCGAGCTCGGCATCGATAAACCGGTACGCTTCGACTTGACGTTGCGCTCGCGTTCGTCGGTCTCCGTCGACTTGAAACATCCGGAGGGACTTGCCCTGGCGTTCGATCTGCTCGCCAGCGCGGATGCGCTGATCGAGGGGTTCCGCCCCGGCACAATGGAACGTCTCGGGCTCGGCCCGGAGCCGGTGCTGCAAAAAAACCCGCGATTGGTCTATGGCCGCATCACCGGATGGGGGCAAACCGGACCGCTGGCGCAGGCCGCGGGTCATGACCTGAACTATATCGCCTTGACCGGCGCGCTCGCGGCAATAGGCCGCGACGGCACGAAACCGACGCCGCCGCTCAACCTCATCGGCGACTATGGCGGTGGCGCGCTCTATCTCGCGTTCGGAGTTGCGTGCGCCATGATCGAGGCGCGGCGATCCGGCACGGGCCAGGTGGTCGATGCGGCGATGATAGACGGCGCCGCTTCGCTGATGACCGCGATGTACGGCCTTCACGGTGCCGGCATGCACACGCTGGAGCGGGGTAAAAATCGTCTCGATTCCGGATCGCCAACCTACGACGTCTACGAATGCGCCGACGGTAAATATGTCTCGATCGCGCCGATCGAACTGAAATTCCGTAAGCTGCTGTTCGAACGGATCGGCCTGCCCTATACCGCCGATGACAGCGGGGAGTTGCGCGGCAAGCTCGAAGAGCTTTTCAGAATGCGCACCCGGAGCGAATGGTGCGAACTTCTTGAGGGCAGCGACGTCTGCTTCGCGCCGGTCCTGACCATGGCCGAAACCCCGATGCATCCGCACAACGCGGCGCGACGTTCCTTCATCGAACTGGACGGGGTGGTACAGCCCGCTCCCGCGCCGCGGTTCAGCCGCACGCCGGCCGGACCACCGACGTCGGTACAGTCGCTCGGCGAAGGAACACGATCCGCGCTCGCGGACTGGGGCGTGGCGGCGCCAAGGATCGAAACGTTGTTCGCCTGCGGCGCAATTGGCGGACCGAAACCGTAGACTCACGCCTAGCACGACATTACCGCGCACCATCGCGGATCATATAGCCGGCACCGCGCACAGTGTGCAGAAGCGGCTGCGCGAAACCTTTGTCGATCTTGGACCGCAGCCGCGAAATATGCACGTCGATCACATTGGTTTGCGGATCGAAATGGTAGTCCCAGACGTTTTCCAGAAGCATGGTCCGGGTGACGACCTGGCCGGCATGCCGCATCAAATATTCGAGCAGGCGGAATTCGCGCGGCTGCAATTGCAGCTCCTGGCCGGCGCGGCTCACCTCGTGCGACAGCCGGTTCAGTTCAAGATCGCCGACGCGATAGACGGTTTCCTCGCCGCGCTTTCCCGGCCGGCGCGCAAGTGCCTCAACGCGCGCCAATAGCTCGGAGAACGCGTAGGGCTTCGCCAGATAATCGTCACCGCCAGTTCGCAGGCCTTTGACGCGATCGTCGACTTGGCCCAGCGCGGAGAGGATAAGCACCGGCGTTTCCACCGATTTGCTGCGCAACGTGCTGATGACCGACAGGCCGTCACGCTTCGGCAGCATGCGGTCGATAATCAGCACATCGTATTGGCCGTCAAGCGCCAGCGCCTGCCCTTCCTCGCCGTCGGTGGCCTGATCGGCGATATGGCCGACTTCGCGGAACGCCTTGACCAGATAATCGGCGGCGTCACGGTCGTCCTCGATGATGAGAAGGCGCATGGTCTGCCGTGGTTGGGGAACCCGCAGGCGGCGTTCCGCTTCAAAGCATATGGCTGACGAGCCGCATTCGGCAATATCGGCCGCCGATCCGGAAGCTACGTCATAATATAAAGAATACGTCATTGAACGCGGGGTAAAATAGTGAGGGGGCGGCGAGCTATCGCCCACCGCCCCCTCTACCTACTCCACCCCAGCGGGGGCGACGGATGCCGGGATGGAGCTGGTATTTGGCGGGGACGGGCCTTACGGCCCGTCCCCCAGGGTACGCCCGCCAGCGGGGGCGACGGATGCCAGCGGATGCCCCATTGCTCAGGCGTTGCCGAGCGGCAGCGCGACGAACTTCGTGCCTTGGCTCGACTTCACCCGGAATAACACTGCGTGTTTGCCCTCCTTACGGGCATCAGCGAGACTTTTGCGGACGTCCGCCGGCGTTGTGACCGACTTGCCGCCCACGTCGAGAATAATGTCGCCAACCTGGAAGCCGTGCTCCGCTGCAACTCCGCCATCCGCGACGCCGGTGACGATAACGCCGCTGCCATCGCCACCGGACGCCTTGTTCGCTGGCGCTAGCGTCAGGCCAAGCTTCGGCATGTCACTGTCGGGAACTTCGCGCTGCGCCGGACCGGTATTGGAAGCCTGCTTCTCGTTGGGCAGAGTGCCCAAAGTCAGCGACAGTGTCTTTTGCTCGTCCTTATGAATTACGCCGAGCTTGACGGTGGTATCGGGCGCCATCGCGCCGATGCGGCGGGCAAGTTCGTGAGCATCGTGAATATCCGTGCCGTCGACCGACGTGATGACGTCACCGCTCTGAATACCGGCCTTCGCCGCAGGACTGTCTGCCTGCGGCTCGGCAACCAGGGCGCCAGTTGCCTGTTTCAAACCCATGCTCTCAGCAATTTCGGGAGTGATTGACTGGATCTGTACACCGATCCATCCGCGGGTGACGCTGCCCTTGTCACGAAGCTGCGCGACCACGCTTTTGACGGTGTCGGCAGGAATCGCAAAGGCAATACCGACCGAACCGCCGGATGGCGAGAAAATCGCGGTATTCACGCCGATGACATTGCCGTCGACGTCAAACGTCGGGCCACCGGAATTGCCCTTATTTACTGGTGCGTCAATCTGAATGAAATCATCATAAGGGCCAGCGCCGATATCGCGGCCACGTGCCGACACGATGCCGGCGGTCACAGTGCCGCCAAGCCCAAAGGGATTGCCGACCGCAATCACCCAATCGCCGACGCGTGGCGCGGCGTCGGCAAGTCTCACGTAGGGAAACGAATTGCCGTCGATCTTGATCAACGCAAGATCGGAGCGCGAGTCGGTACCGATCACCTTGGCGGTGTAGGTTTTGCCGTCGTCGGTAGTGACTGTGACTTCCTCGGCGTTCTGGACCACATGGTTGTTGGTCACCGCATAGCCGTCTGCCGAAATGAAGAAGCCCGAACCCTGGCCGGTGATGACCTCTTTGCCGTTCGGCAAATTGGGCGTGCCGAAACGCTTGAAGAACCGCTCAAACGGCGACCCGGGCGGAAACGGAAGCTCCTGATCACTTGAGTCCTGGTTCGCCGAGCGTTCCATCTTGACGCGCACCGACATGACCGAGGGCTTCACCTTCTCGACGATGTCGGCGAATCCGACCGGACGCTGCGACAGTTGCTGCACCTTGTCGGTCAGATTCTGCGCATGCGCCGCTATTCCGAATACGTTGCCCTGCGGCGCAAAGGCGGGCGCCACGAAAACAGCCGCAACAGCAAATCCGGCGATCGTTGTCGCCATAAGCACAACGCGCCGCGCCGATAGGGTTCGACCTGAACGCAAACCTTTGCCGTCCATAAACACGTCTCCAAATTCGGTTCGCCGCCTTATGGCGGAGGCTGCCCCTGAACCCCAGACACTTGAGGGGAAGATGGGACGGCCAGCCTTACGGCCAACTGTCGGCAGGATTAAAACTTTGTAATGTTTTGCTTTTATAGATTACGCTGCAATGACAATTATAAATTACGCTGCAACGACAATGTCTTATGTGCGAAACCGCAGCTTCCTTGATAGGCTTCTCGGTTCAGTGCCGGTGCTATGGGGCCGAACTATCGCGTAATATCTTGGCCAAGCGCGCTTCCTCAGCTGCGCTGAGGTTCGCTTCTTCGGCTGGCTGTCCCACCCGCCGCCGGCGCAGATCGGCAATGATGACCAGCGCGCCGATGAGGAGCGCCGCAGGGGGCAAACCCCATAGCGCGACGGTATGCCAGGACAGTGGCGGCTTGAGCAGAACGAATTCGCCGTAACGCGCAACCAGGAAATCGAGCACCTGCTGGTCGCTATCGCCGGCTTTGACCCGTTCGCGCACCAGGACGCGCAGGTCGTGCGCCAATGGCGCCTCGGAGTTGTCGATCGATTCGTTCTGGCAAACCATACAGCGCAGATTTTTGGAGAGCGCGCGGGCACGTGCTTCCAACACCGGATTCGTCAGCATCTCATCGGGTTGCACGGCCCACGACGCCGAAGGTGCGAAAAGCGATATCGCAAGCGCGGCGGCATGCAGAACTTTCATTACCATCACTCCGCTGGCACAAGCGCGACCTTCGCCTTTGCCGGCCGCGGCGCGCCGATGCGCAGCCGCCGATCCGACAGCGACAGGCCGCCGCCAAGGAACATGATCAAGGCGCCGCCCCAGATCAGAAGGACGTTGGGCTTGAAATAAAGCCGCACCGGCACCGCGCCATTGGCATCAGGATCGCCGAGCGAAACATAGAGCTGGCTCACACCGCGCGTCATCAATGCGGCCTCGGTCGTCGCCATGTTGCGCGCGGGAAACGTGCGGCGGCTCGGCTCCATGACCCCGATTAGGTCTCCATTCGCTCGCCGCACCGTGAAATGGCCGACAACGTCGCGATAATTCGGCCCGGCGCGGTCGAAGGTGCCGTCAAAGGTGAGCCGGTAATGGGAGACGTCGATGACCTCGCCCGGCTTGATAGCGGCGATGTGTTCGCTGCCCCAGGCAGTTACGCTGACGATCCCGAGCAGCGAGGCGCCAATACCAAAATGGGCAAAGGAAGTGCCCCACACCGATCGCGGCAGCCCGATCGCCCGGCGTAGCGCCACGCTGAACGGCAAGCGCAGGATCATCGTACGCTCGGCAATGTCGGTTACAGCGCCGACCATGACGAAAATGGCAATGCCGACGCCGAACGGCGCCAATATCGGACCGCCGTGTTCGAGCGCGAATGCGGCCGCAATTGCGACCACCGAGAGCATGGCAGCCGCGAGCAAGCGCTGTGCCGCACTGAGGATATCGCCACGCTTCCATCCCATCAGCGGGCCGAACGGCATCACCAGCATCAATGGAATGAACAGCGGACCGAATGTCGAATTGAAGAACGGCGGCCCGACCGAAATCTTGTCGCCGGTCAAAGCTTCGAGCGCGAGCGGGTAGAGCGTGCCCACAAAAACGGTGGCGCAAGCCGAAGTCAGAAATAGATTATTGAAGACAAGAGCGCCTTCGCGCGAGATCGGCGCGAACAGGCCGCCTTGCTTGAGCAGCGGCGCGCGCCAAGCATAAAGCGCCAACGCGCCGCCGATGAATACCACCAGTATAGCGAGAATGAAAATGCCGCGCGTCGGATCAACAGCAAAGGCATGGACCGAAGTGAGTACGCCCGAACGTACCAAGAAGGTGCCAATCAGAGACAGCGAGAACGCGAGAATCGCGAGCAGGATGGTCCAGACCTTCAGTGCCGCGCGCTTTTCCATGACCACGGCGGAATGCAGGAGCGCAGTGCCGGCGAGCCAAGGCATCAGCGAGGCATTCTCGACCGGATCCCAGAACCAGAAGCCACCCCAGCCGAGTTCATAATAGGCCCAATAGGAGCCGCCAGCGATGCCGAGCGTCAGGCACATCCAGGCGCCGAGCACCCAGGGCCGTACCCAGCGCGCCCACGCTGCATCGATGCGACCTTCGAGCAGAGCGGCGATCGCGAAGGAAAATGCGATCGAAAAACCGACATAGCCGAGGTAGAGCATCGGCGGGTGGAAGGCGAGGCCAGGATCTTGCAGGATCGGATTGAGATCGCGACCCTCGAATGGCGCGTCGGGAATTCGCAGGAACGGATTCGACGTCGTCAGGATGAAAAGGTGGAACGCAGCCGCGATCCAGGCCTGCACCGCCAGCGCATTCGCTTTGAGCACCAGCGGCAGATTGGTGCCGAAAATCGCGACCAGCGCGCCGAAGAAGGCGAGGATCGACACCCACAACATCATCGAGCCTTCGTGATTGCCCCAGACGCTGGTGAGCCGGTAGATCAGCGGCATTGCCGAATTGGAATTCTCATAGACGTTGAGCACCGAGAAATCGGATGCGACGTAGCATTCGGCAAGCGCGCCGAACGCAATCGCTACGAAAACGAATTGCGCGACCGCCACTGGCGCGGCGATGTTCATCAGCACCGGATCGTTGGTGCGAGTGCCGACGATCGGCATGGTGGCCTGAATCAGCGAAAGTCCGAGCGCAAGCATCAATGCATATTGGCCGAGTTCAGGAATCACTTGGTTGCTCCGCCAACGGGCAGCGCCGCGCGCTGCGCGTAATCATCTTTCCAGTGTCCGGACTTCTTTAACGCATCGGCGACCTCCTTGGGCATATAGGTCTCGTCGTGCTTGGCGAGGATCGTGTCAGCATCGAATACGCCGCCGCGGTCGAGTGTGCCCTCCGCGATGACACCCTGCCCTTCCCGAAACAGATCGGGCAGGACGCCCTGATAGGCGACTGGGATTTCGGTTTTACCATCGGTCACGGCAAAGTGGACGCGTAAGTCGCCGCTGCGGACGATACTGCCGTCCCTCACCAGTCCGCCGAGCCGGATACGCGTGCCGGGCACGACGTGCTTTTCGGCAACATCGCTTGGCGAATTGAAGAATACGATGGAATCGCGAAATGCATTGAGCATCAGTGCAACCGCAACCGCGAGCACGCCCAGGCCGGCGCCGACCAGAACCAGGCGTCGTTGCTTTCGCGTCATTTTAACGTGTCCTCGCGGCATCATCTGTTTGTCAGCCCTGGAGTCCTAGTCCTTTGGCGAGGTCGTCGATCCGCTTGACGTCGTCCGGGCGGGCCGAAAGCGCGTGCCGCGCATCAGCGGCAGCGCCTTTTGCCTTATCGCGGTCGCCGAGGACGACATAGGCGCGGACAAGCCGCAGCCAGCCATCGACGTCATCTCCATTGGCATGTAACCGATCCGCCAACCGCGCGACCATACCGCGTATCATGTCCGCGCGCTGTTCGTCATTCATGCCGCTTGCGGCCGCCACGTCGGCATCGCTCGGACTCTCCGCCGGCGGAACCGGCTCGCCGGTCACGCGGCCCAGCGCCGAGCGAACAAACCCGACCCACGGCGCGCCAGCCGGCGCATCCTGCAGCATGGCGCGCCAGCGCGCGGCGGCGCCTTCGCGATTGCCATCTTGCTCATCGGCGAGACCGAGAAAATATCGTGCCTTGGACTTGTTCGGATCGCGCGCCACGGCGCCGGTGAAGGCTTGCTTCGCCTCGTCGGTAACGATGCCGTTGGCGGCAGCGGTTAGGGCCTCACCAAGATCGGCGTAGCGTGCGCCACTCTCACCGTTGAGCGCCAGCGATCTGCGCCGCGCCATGACGGCGTCATCAAACCGGCCGAGCCGCAGGTAGACCGGAGCGATCACCTCCCAGCCAGCGCCGTCATTGGGATTGATCGCAAGATGCGCTTCTACCTGGCTGAGAAGGCTTTCGATCGACTGGCCATTCTGCGGCGTGCTGGCGCGGGCGAAGGCAGGCTGGCCGGGAATGTTGGGGGAACCAAGGACGAGATATAGCCCGAGCGGTAAAACCAGCACGGCGACCAGCGCCGCCATCGCGGCCATCCGGCGTCGCCGCAGCGACTGCACCGGGCTTTGCGCGGGCATGTCCGCCACCGTCTGTGCATCGGCCGCCGCTAGGAGGCGGCGCGACACCTCGACACGTGCGGCTTCTGCTTCCGCCTGGCCGATCAGGCCGGCGCCGCGATCGCGGCCGATCTCCTCTAATTGATCCTGATAGACCAGAAGATCGTTGCCGCCGGCCGGCACAAGCGCTGCCTTCCGCCCAAGCGGCCACAGCACGGCGAGCATCGCCACTGCGGTCATCGACGCGAAAATGATCCATAGGGTCATTTGCAGTTCGTGGGCGTTCTGTGGCGCCAAAAGTTGCGCCGCGCCGTTACATCACGGCGGGATTGCGGCTGCAATGGGAACTCCAGCGCGGCAATTGCGCGCTCTCTAAGTGCGCAACGCCTGTTTTTTCTCGGCGATCGCGGCTTGTGCGGCAACATCGGCAGCCTTGGCCAGCGTTCCGGCATAGTCGTTACCGAAAATCATGCGGCACAAGCGAATCGCCGCGTCGACCTGGGACTGCCGGAACAGGCGGTCGGTATCACCAGCGTGGCGCAAGGAATCAAGCAGAACGTTGGCGCCGGTCTCGAGATATTGCGTCAGTTCCGTATGAGCCCGCAGGGTGACCTCACTGAGCGCAAGTTCGCCGGCATAAGCGCGGCAGGCATTGACGAATTCGACCCGTGCCTCGACTTCATCGACATCGGCGGAATCGACCGTGGATCGCGGTGCGATATCCTTGGCCGGTGGCGGACGCAAGAGCCGCCTGACGCGGCCGGATGTGGCGTCGATCTCGGGCTTGAGGAGATTGGATACGTCGCCGCGGATCGCCGCAAGCTGGCGACTCCAGACTGAGTCGGTGGAGAGATCGATTTCGGTGCGCATCCCGCGTGCTGCGTCGTGCAATTCCTTAAGGATCGAGGTCACCGGACGGCCGGCTTTGAATTCTTTCCTCAGGTCGCTGACGGTGGCTTCAAGTTCGCCGATCACGAGCGTGACCGCGGTTGCGAAAGACGTCTCGGCGATGCGCGCCGTATCATCGCTTTCCGCCGCGCGCGTGGCGATACGGATCAACTGCCACGGCGACGTCATCCGGTTCATCAGCATGATGAGACCGTAGCGGATCAGTCCGTTTCTGCGCGCGGCGTTCGCACCCAGCGATTTCGCGGACGACGCGGTGTCGAGGTGCATTTTAGCCTGATCGACCACTTCGTGCTCGAACATGCGAATATTCGCCGGCAGGCGCTTGGCGAGGTCGGCCAGCACGTCGCGGATTTCGAGAACGTCCAGCAACGTTGCGATGTCTTCGATCGCGCGTGGCGTACCAACCTGGATCGCGAGCCTGCGCTGGGCTCGCTCGTCTTTGCCGGCGGCCGCGAGCGCGTCGCGCAGACGCAACATGGCGCGATCATGGAGCGCGCGAACCACCTGTTCGGCTCTGGTCTTGTCGCCGGCCAGCAACGCACGATTGATGTCGTCGCCCAACGCCTTGGCTTCGGCCGGAATAAGGTCGCGGCCGATCCACTGCCATACCGGATCGAGCGAGACCCGCGCGATGCGCCCGATACGCTTATGGTCGGCGGGACCGTTGAACAGAAACGGTTCGAAAGGCGTGAAAAACATGCGGGCCGCATTGCCGACGCGCGGCACCTGTTGCGCCTCGGCGCGGATCGCGCGGCGCAATTCATCGAGCACGAATTGGCTGCCCGGAGTGTCGTCGCCGCGCAACAGCCCGCGCTCGAGCTCTTGCACGAGCATCGAGCGCGCTTCCGGTCTCAGAGTCCGGAGATATTCGCGCAGCCGTTCGACGGATTGCCCGTCGCTCGTCATCGCTCACAGCCTCGTCCAGAGCCTGATCCGGAAAGCGGAAGCCGGTTTTCCGAGAAAATCACGCTCTACAAAATCCCTGGCGTCCAAAACCGGGAGTGGTTTGGACGCCGACCATACCGTTAATGTTCTAGTGGCGAGGCGCTTAAGAAGGCGTTACGCAAAACCACGGATATTCAAGGCGATAAAGCCCAATTGCCTTAGTTTAATGCGGTCAAGCCACGGGCGCACCCGACGGGCCGGTCTCAAGCGCCTGCATTTGGGCGGCATAAGCGCGCCGCTTGTGTTCGTTGTCGAGCGCCGCCCCGATACGATTGCCGGCCAGCCCGCCGACCGTTGCGCCAATTAAGGCGCCGGCAAGCCGGTTTCCGGAACGGCCACCGATGGTATTGCCGATAGCCAGGGCGGTTAGGTGTAACGACGTCGCAAGCATCCCCGCCCCCGTCTCGCGTACTGGCGGCTGGGAGGCAGTTTGGCTAAGTTCCGCTGCCACCCTCACCGAAACGTCCAAGAGCAGAAATGATGATGACGAAAAAGCGCGCCACACTTTTGCGGAGATTGAGCTGGATTTTGCCCGTGCTCGTGCTGAGCACCACGGCCGTTCCAGCGGCGCGCGCGCAGGACTATCCGGCCCGCACAGTGAAAATCGTGGTGCCGTTCCCGGCCGGAGGCACGGCCGACGTCATGCCGCGCATCATCGCGGATTGGCTGTCGCGTAAATGGGGGCAGTCGGTGATCATCGAGGATCGGTCCGGTGCCGGCGGCAATGTCGGTGCCGAGGTCGTGGCAAAGTCCGATCCCGACGGCTACACGCTGCTATCGGCGCCGCCGCCGCCGCTGGTCATCAATCAAAACCTCTATCCGCATCTCGACTTCGACCCATTAAAATTCGTCCCGATCATTGTCATGGGCCGGGTGCCCAACGCCCTCGTGGTGAATCCGGACAAGGTTGCGGCAAATAGCGTCAAAGATTTCATCACTTACGCGCAAGCCAACGACGGCAAGCTCACCGACGCCACCCAGGGCAACGGCACCACTTCGCACCTGACATCCGAATTGTTTCAAATGATAGCGCACGTGAAACTTCAGAACGTGCCTTATCGGGGCTCGGCGCCGGCGCTCAACGATCTGGTGGCCGGCAGCGTCGACTGCATGTTCGACAATCTCGGCGTGTCGATGCAACTCGTCAAAGCCGGCAAGCTGAAGCTGCTCGCCGTTGCGTCACCGAAGCGTATCGCAAGCCTGCCCGACATCCCGGCAATCGCCGAAACCTTGCCTGGCTTCGCCGCCGTAACCTGGTATGCCCTGGTCGCACCGCCGAATACTCCCGCCGCAATCGTCGAAAGAATCAATGCCGACGTCAACGAAGCGCTGCGCGATCCGGAAATTCAAAAGCGCTTCGCCGATCTTTCGGCGGAACCGGCCGGTGGCACCACACAGGAGACCATCGCGTATTTCCACGACGAGGTCGCTCGCTGGAAGAATGTCATAACCTCCGCGCACGTGACCCTGGATTAGAGGCATCATGAAGCACAGTACCGAAAGGATTCTCACGACGCACGCCGGTAGCCTGCCAAGGCCACCCGATCTGCTTGCACTCGTCGAGCGCGACGGCCCGAAGGCGTTCGACACGCCGGCGGCCGCGAAGCACCTGACCGAAGGAGTCGCCGGGATCGTGCAGAAACAGACCGCGCTCGGCATCGACGTGATCGACGACGGCGAATACGGCAAGCCGAGCTTCGTCAGCTACATCAACGAACGTCTCGGCGGATACGAAGTCGATACCAAAGCCGCGCCGCGCAATCAGTGGGCCACCTCGCGCGAAGGACTGTCATTTCCGGAGTTCTATTCGCAAACCCATGCCGCATCGACCCACACACACATGATTTGCACCGGGCCGGTCACCTACAAGGGCCAAGCCCGGCTCAAGCGCGACATCGACAATTTCAAGGCTGCGCTCAACGGTGCCAAGGTCGAAGAAGCCTTCATGCCGGCGATCTCGCCGTCGAACATCGAGGACTGGCAGAAGAACGCGTATTACAAATCGACCGAGGAATACATCTTCGCCATCGCCGACGCGATGGCGGTTGAATACAAGGCGATCGTCGATGCCGACTTCTTGGTGCAGATCGACGATCCGCGGCTCGTCACCTATTACATCATCCATCCCGAGGCGAGCATCGCCGATTGCCGCAAATGGGCGGAAGTCCGCGTCGCAGCTCTCAATCACGCGCTGCGCGACATTCCGCCGGAGAAAATCCGCTTCCACACCTGCTACGGCATCAATATGGGTCCGCGCATCCACGACATGGAATTGAAAGACATCGTCGACATTATTCTGAAAATTCGCGCCGGCGCCTATTCGTTTGAAGCGGCCAATCCGCGCCACGAACACGAATGGAAAGTGTGGAAGACCGTCAAGCTACCGGACGGCAAGATTTTGATTCCGGGCGTCATATCGCACTCAACCATTTTGGTTGAACATCCCGAGCTCGTCGCCGAACGCATCGTCAAATACGCCAGCGTCGTCGGCCGCGAGAATGTGATCGCCGGATCAGATTGCGGTTTTGCGACCTTCGCGGGCTCGAAGGAAATCCACCCGAGCATCGTATGGGCGAAATTCAAGGCACTCAGCGAAGGTGCGAGGCTCGCGTCGAAGCAGTTGTGGGGGTGACGCCCGCCCGGCGGCAACCGGACGGGCTCATTGCGAAGATTGTCTGTGTCAGTCGCGTCTATTTCGCGCGCTTCCACACCAAATCGATCTTGCCACCCGCGACCGCGGCTGAATTTAAGTAATGCATTTCATCGGCGCTGATAGAGGTGATCACGCGATTCTGCGGAAGGGAAAGCTGATTGACGAGCGTTGTTCCTTCGAGCTTTTCGCTCACGGTCTTGCTGGCCTCGTCGACGGTATAGGTGCCAAAATAAGCAATCGCGCCCTCCGCAACGGCCTGACCCTCTTCTGCCGTCACTTTCATGGGATCGCCGGAGGAAATTTTCGGCAGATCAGGACGCAAGATGATCAGCGTAAAGTGTCCGGTAGCATCAAACGTGTTGACGCCCTTCGGACTGACTCCAAATCGATTGAACTTGCTGCCGTCTGTTTTAGTCTGCTCCCACGACACCAGTGTCCACGTCCCCACGATCTGCTCTTTGAGTGATTTTTGCTGAGCGAATGTGCTGCCCGGCAGCAATCCCATTCCGATTGTCGCTACTGCTACGAGGTTCAGAAGGCTGCGACGATTCATGTTTGGCTCCCTATTTGGCTGTCAAACCCGAGGCAGACGCAATCGCGCCGCTCAGGCACGGTGAAAGAGAAAAGCCGTAAATAGAAAAATGTAAGGTGCGACGCCTGCCGACGGCACGGTCGCTGCCACGGTCGCCCGGAACGGAGCTTTCGGCACACTCAGTCTCACCGGCAGCTTTTAGATCTTCATCCTAGCGCACAATCGTGACAGACAATAGGATGCAAAATCCAAATTGGAACGGGCTTTAGCGGCGTTTCAGTAGTCAGCGTGTGTGATTTCCAAATATCTGCGGAGGCTGAGAGTTGCAATGGCGAGCGATTTTGGGATCGGCGCCAGGCTGCCGCGGCTCGAGGATGCGCGCTTTCTCGAAGGCCGCGGGCAGTTTTGTGCCGATATAGCTCTGCCGGGAATGCTGCACGCGGCCTTCGTGCGCAGCCCCCATGCCCACGCCCGCATCGTCGCTGTGCATAAGCCGCACGGCCTTGGGGACCGGGTTTATCTCGCCCAGGACCTCGCCGGCGTCGGCAAAATGCGCTCGACGGCTAAGCTTCCCGGTTTCAAGCCGTCCGACTGGCCAATTCTCGCCGCCGCCAAAGTGCGCCATGTCGGCGAACCGATCGCGATGGCGATTGCCGCGACACGCGCGGAAGCCGAAGATATCGCCGCGCTGGTCGAGGTCGATTTCGAAACGCTGCCACCCATTGTAACGATGGCCGACGCCCTCAAAAAGGTGGCGCCCTTCGTTCACGACGAATGGGGCGACAATATTCTCGTCGATCTGACGCTCGCGGGCGGCGACTTGAATGCGGCGAAGGCCGCGGCTGCTCATGTGGTGGAGCGCAGGTTTCGCATGAATCGCATGCACCCGCTGCCGCTCGAAGGCAGGGCATGCCTCGCGTCCTACGACAGCCGGCTCGACGAACTCATCGTACACGTCGCCCACCAACTGCCGGTGCCGCTTCAGATCGGGCTGGCGCAAGTTCTCGGGCTGAGCCAGCGCCGGCTGCGCGTGGTCGTACCGGACGTCGGCGCGTCCTTCGGCTTGAAGACTTATGTCGAAAGCGAAACCGTATGCGTTGCCTGGGCGGCGATGAAACTTCGCCGTCCGGTGCGATGGATTCAGGATCGCTACGAGTTGCTGGTTTGCGATGCCACCTGCCGCGACTACGAGTGCAAGGTAATCGCCTATGCCGATGCAAACGGGCGCGTACTCGGTCTCGAATGTGACGTCATGGTGGATTCGGGCGCCTATTCGCCGTGGCCGTGGCCGGCCGGAATCGAAGGCGGGCTCGCGGTCGGCAATATGCAAGGCTGCTACGACATCCGCGCCTTTCGCGGCCGCGCCATCAACACCGTTAGCAACAAGCCTGCTGGACAGCCTTTCCGGGGCGTTGCGCGGCCCCTCTCATGCATCGGCCACGAGATCATCATGGATGGCGTCGCACAGGCCGCAGGGATCGATCCGGTCGAAGTCCGTCTGCGTAACTTCGTCAAGCCGTCCCAGATGCCGTATGTTTCCATCACCAAGAAAACCCTCGACAGCGGCGATTATGCTGCGGCACTCAAGCGCGCTGCCGCGCTGATCGATCTTCCGGCTGTGCGTACGCGGCAGAAAAAGGGCGAGCCTGACGGCAGATTGATCGGCATTGGCTTCGCGTGCTTCTACGAGCAGACAGCCTACGGCACAGGCCCGTTCGGCTATTCGGCATGGGGCATCGAGCTCGTGCCCGGAATGGAGCCTGCGGTCGCGCGCCTGACTGGCGATGGGGAACTCGTGCTCGAAGTCGGCTCGCATTCGCACGGCCAGGGCCATGAGACAGTCTTCGCGCAAGTGGCACACGAGATTCTGGGCATCGATCCGCACAACGTCTCGGTGCGGTTCGGCGACACCTCGGCCTCGCCTGTCGGCACCGGGACCTATACATCGCGTTCAATGGTGACGACCGGAGGGGCGATCGCCGAGGCATGCCGGCTTTTGATGAATCCGGTCGCGAAAATCGGCGCCCACCTCATGCAATGCAAAGCTGAGAACGTCGAGATCAGAAATGGCCGCGTTCACGGCCCGCAAGGCAGCGTGGAATTCGCCGAAATCGGCCGCGCCTGGTACCACCATCCCGAAGATCTGCCGGCAGACATGGATGCCGGCGGCCTCACTGCCACAGCCGGACACAAAGCACACGACCCAGGCGTGTTCTCCTATTCCGCCCATGCGGCGGTCGTTGCCGTCGATCCTGAAATCGGCCGTGTTGAAGTGATTGATTACGCCATCGTCGCCGACTGCGGCACGCAGGTAAACCCAATGCTGGTCGAAGGCCAAGTTGTTGGCGGCTTCTCCAATGGCCTCGGCAATGCTCTGTACGAAGAAAGCAGCTATGATGCGTCGGGCCAGCCGACGGCCACGACTCTTGCCGATTACACGGCGCCGAACGCGCTATCGATGCCATACGTCAAACTCGATTTTATCGAGACGCCGTCGCCGTTCTCGATGTTCGGCATCAAGGGTATCGGCGAGAACGGCGCCATCGGCCCGCCGGCGGCGATCGTCAACGCAGTCAACGATGCGCTGCGCCCACTTGGCGCAGCGGTGTACGAGACGCCTATCACGGCACGGCGCGTACGCGAGGCAATCGCGCGGTGCAGTGAGCCTAAACCTTGAGCTTTAAAAGCTTGTCGGCATTGCCATGCGCGAATTTGGCGAGATCGTCGCCCGATAACGGAACGTTATCGAGGAAGGCTCGGCCGTCGGCATTGCTGGCGTACGGATAGTCGACCGAGAACATCAATCGGTCGATGCCGAATGTTTCGAGCGCCGCGACGAAGGGCGGATTGGTGAAAAAACCGGCCGACGTGACATAGACCTGATCGGTAATGGTCTTGGCTAGCGGCCTCGACAAAAACGAAAGATCGTTGCGGAATTGGTGTTCGCAGCGCGCCAGCATCGCCGGCAAACCCTCACCCATGTGCCCGATGATAAAATTCAGCCGCGGATGTTTGTCCATCGTGCCGGACACCGCGAGCCGCATGACATGTAGAGCGACCTCGTAATGCCAGCCCCAGGCAAAGGTAGCGAGACCGAAACCGATATTTTTTGGAAATCCCTCGTAATACGCCCTGCACACCTCGGCCGGCGGCATGCCGGGATGGATATAGATCGGCACATCGAGCTTTTCCGCCCGCGCCAGAAGCGGCTCGAACTTCGGATCGTCGAGAAACGCGCCGCGGATGGTCCCGCTGATCAGCGCCCCCTTGAACCCGAAACCGGTAACGGTGCGCTCCAATTCGTCCGCGGCAGCCTCCGGAATGCTTGCCGCCAGATGCGCGAAGGCAGAGAAGCGATCCGGCCGCTCGGCGATCCTTTGCGCAAAGCCGTCATTGAACTTTCGCGCGAACGCGACCGCTTCGTTGCCGTCGAACTGGTCCGCGCTAGGGCTGATATGGATTCCAGCTTTCGACAGTACTTGCACGGTTATGCCGTTACGATCCATGTCGGCGATCCGGCCGGCACCAATGTCAGTCATCTTGTCGGCCGCATTCGCAACGACGCTGGACGTGTTGGCCACCGCGGGATTTGGCGTCGGTACAAGGGCGCTCTGGCCCTCCGGCGGCGGCAAAGTGAAATGTTCCTCGAGCGTGACAATGCGCATCTGGTCTCCCTGCCGCCGTTGGCGCTTCCTGGATCCATGGTATGACACACGCGCGGGCGCTGTCAGGAGGCATCCATGAAACATCTTGCACTCGCCGTAGCCTGCGCGGCACTCGGGACTGCAGCGATGAGCGCGCACGCGCAGGAGCGATTCCCGGCGCGCCCGGTGCAAGTCATCGTGCCGGCAACGGCCGGCGGTCCGGTCGATACCGCGGTGCGCATGATCGAGCCCGCACTGTCGTCGGCGCTCGGCCAGCCGGTTGTTCTGCTCAATAAGCCCGGCGCAAGCGGAACGCTCGGGATGCACGACGTGGCGACGGCGGAGCCGAATGGCTACACCATCGGACAAGGCGTCAATTCGATTTTCACCATCACCCGCATTTCCGGAACCAATGTGCCGTTCACGCTCGACGACTTCAGTCTACTGGGCAATTACGCGACCGACGTCAGCGTGCTGGCGGTCAGTGCCGACGCACCGTGGCAGACGCTCGACGACATCATCGCCTACGTGCACGGCAACCCCAGCAAGCTCAACTATGCGTCGGCCGGCGTCGGGACGGTGTCGTCATTGAGCATGCAGGCGCTGGCGCATCACTTCAAACTGAACATGGTCGCCGTGCCATTTCCGGGCGGCGCGCAGCTCACCACGGCCATCCTCGGACGGCAGGTCGATATTGGGATGGTGCCCTACACGACGGGCGCGGCCATGTTCGAGGCCAAGAAATTGCGCGCGCTGGCGACGACGGCGCCCACCCGGCTGCCCAAGCTGCCTGAAGTTCCGACCTTTGCGGAGAAAGGCATCGCCGTGAACGGGTTGAACCTGATCATGGGACTCTACGCACCGCACGCATTAGCGGACGACGTGCGCGCCACTTTGGTCGATGGCGTTGCCGCAGCGGCGAAAAACTCCGCGTTCGTCACAAAAATCGAGGCCATCGGACTATTCGGTCAATACGAGAATCCAGCAAAGGCGCGTGCCCGTCTTGAATCCGAATACACGGACATCGTTGCGCTTAATCGTGAATTGCAGAATTGACCGAATCTCCGCAATCCGTTCGCCGGAACCGAATGGGGCGCCGATTGGTTGAGGCCGGCAGGAGCAATGCTATGGCGCCAAATATCAATGAGAAAGAGCGGCCGACCGAGGATGATATCGCGCGCGCGAAACTGGGACCGCGCGGCGAACCCGGTGTGGAAAGTCCCACGAAAATGACGCCGCAACAGGAAAAAAATATACCGAAGTCCGGTGACTTTGACGGCCATACGGCTTGAGCGGCGCTGCGCGCCCTACCCGCCTGGCAGCGCCAATTCGGTGCGCAAACCGCCGATCGGCGCGGTGCCAAGCGTGAGTACGCCGCCGTAAAGCCCCGCTAGCTCGACGACAATGGAAAGGCCCAGACCGGAGCCGGGCTTGGTCTCATCGAGACGTTCGCCGCGCGTTGCCACTTGTTCGCGCTCGGCCGGTGACAGCCCCGGCCCGTCGTCATCGACAATAATGCGCACCCGAGACTTGTCGCCGCCATCGCCATTGAAGTTTTTGTCACCTGCCGCGGTGGGACGCTCGGCCACGACCTCGATGGCGACGCGCGACTGGGCCCACTTGCACGCGTTATCGACGAGATTGCCGACCATCTCCTCGAGGTCCTGCTGCTCGCCGCGGAACCTGGCGTGGTCCGGCACGTCAACTGCGATGGCGATGTCGCGCGCGCGATGCAGCTTCTCCATGGTGCGGGCAAGCGCGGTGACGACGGGCGGCACATCGATCAGAGTGCTGACCACCGTCGAGCGGGCCGCAAGCCGCGCCCGCTCGAGCTGGCGCGCCACCTGGTCGCGCATGATGTCGGTCTGCTCCAGGACCTTGTGCGCGAGCGGATCGTTGCCGCGGGTCGTCGCCTCGTTGACGATGACCGAGAGCGGCGTCTTGAGCGCATGCGCCAGATTGCCGACATGGGTGCGTGCGCGCTCGACGATCTCGCGATTAGCGTCGATCAGCGCGTTGGTTTCTCGTGCCAGAGGCGCAATTTCGTCTGGAAAATCGCCTTCCAGCCGCTCAGCACGGCCGGAGCGGATGGCCGCGAGGCTCGCCGAGATGCGCTTGAGCGGCGACAGGCCGAAGCGGACCTGCAAAGCCGTGGTCAAGAGCAGCGCCAGGGTGAGGATCGCAAACGTCGCGCCTATGGCGCGGTCGAAGCTGCGCGTCTCATCATCGATCTCGGACGCATCGCCGGCGACCGAAATCAGATAACGGCCGTCATCGCCAAGGTCGATATTGCGTTCAACGATGCGCAGGTTTTGCTGCTCGGGCCCCTCAGCGTAGCCCTCCCGCGCTTCGGCGAGCGCGGCGGCGCCGCTGTTAGGCAGCCGCGGCAGGCCAGCATCCCACAGCGAGCGGGACGAGTGGACTTCGGGCTTTTTGGTATCGAGCCGCGTCACCTGCCAGTACCAGCCCGACAGCGGCAATTCGAACAGCGGCTCGCCGATCGATTGCGGGAACTTGTCGCTACCCTCCTCCGGCGAAGCGACGTCGGCGACCAGGGTGCGCAAGTAAACGTCCAGACGCCGGTCGAATGCTCGCTCGACGGCGTGGCGATAAAGCGTCGACAGCGCGATGCCGGTGATGATGAGGATCACCACTGTGCAGCCGGTCGCCCACAGGAAGAGGCGCAGCGCAAGTGAATTAGCGCGCATCGGGTGGCGTGAGCAGATAACCGAGACCGCGCACCGTCTGAATCACATCGACGCCGAGTTTCTTGCGGATGCGGCCGACGAACACTTCGATCGTGTTTGAGTCGCGGTCGAAATCCTGATCGTAAAGATGCTCGACCAGCTCGGTGCGGGACACAACACGCCCTGTATGATGCATCAGGTAGGATAATAGCCGGTATTCGTGGGACGTGAGCTTGACGGGATTACCGTCGACGGCAACGCGCCCGGTGCGGGTATCAAGCCGCACCGGGCCGCAGGTGAATTCGCTTTTGGCGTGGCCCGCGGAGCGACGCAAAAGCGCGCGCACCCGCGCCAGCACTTCCTCGAGATGGAACGGTTTGGCGACATAATCGTCGGCGCCGGCGTCGAAGCCCTGCACCTTGTCGCTCCAGCGGTCGCGCGCGGTGAGGATAAGTACCGGCATGGCGCGGCCGGCGCGGCGCCACGATTCAAGCACCGAGATACCGTCCATCTTCGGCAGTCCGATATCGAGGATGACGGCGTCGTAGGGCTCGCTCTCGCCGAGATAATGACCCTCCTCGCCATCGAAGGCACGATCGACGACATAGCCCGCGTCGGTCAGCGCGGTGGCGAGCTGCCGGTTAAGATCTGGATCGTCCTCGACAACAAGAAGGCGCAATCTGCAACTCCGGTCAGAGTCCGCCGACCAATGTGCCCTTTACGGCGTCGACAGTCAGCCGCGCCACTTTGCCATCGCGCGCAAGCACTGTCAGCACATAGACGAGACTATCGCCATTGCGGCATAGTCGCGCGCGCACAACGGTGCCAAACATGCGGCTTCGGGCAACCCGAATGGCGGCGCCAAGGTGGACCAAGTGTCCGGTCTCCTCCTCAGCCCGGCGCTCTTTCTGATCGAGACAATGGGCGGCCTCGGCGCCGGGCGGCGTCGGGTGCGAAGCCTCCTCCGCACGTGCCTGCGACAGCGCGAAGACGGCAAATGCGGCCACTGCGAATCGGATGGTGCGCATAAAAGACCTTTAGTCCCCACGCTCTGAACTGCGCGTGAACGGCGCAATTTAGGCGAGTTGGGGCCTAAAACCCGTCAAATGTCGCAAAGGAGTCGAGCGGCTCGCGGGGCGAGCGCCAGGAATTGATCGGTGCCGAGACGTCGGCGTGGCCAAGCGCCATGCCGCAAAACAGCATCATGTCGTCCGGCAACTTCAGAAAGTCGCGCATGGTGCGCTGCCACGTGATCCAGGCCTCCTGCGGGCAGGTATCAAGCCCGTATCCGCGGGCAAGCACCATCACGGTCTGGATGTAGCCGCCGAGGTCGGCCCACTGCGCCGGCAGCATGGATTTGTCGATGGCAAAAAACAGACCGACCGACGCGCCGAAGAATTGAAAGTTTTTGGCGTATTGGCGGTAGCGGCCGGGACGATCCTCGCGCGCCACACCGATAGCACGGTAAAGCAGTTCGCCCACGCCGAAGCGGCGGCTGCGGTAGGGTTCCTTCAAGCCGGTGGGAAAAATCTGATACTCGCCGCCCTCGCCTTTCGGCAATTCGCCCATGCGGGGCGCAAGCAGCACCTTAAGCGCCTCGACGCGAGCGCCGGCGATGGCGTAGACGCGCCAAGCCTGCAAATTGCCACCGGATGGCGCGCGCGCCGCACGCTCGACAATCTCCCGCACGGTTGCCTCGGGCACCGGAGTGGGCAAGAAAGCACGGCAAGAATATCGACTGGCAACGGCGTCGAGCACGTCCATCGAAAATGTCCTCTGCCTTGGTTCCGCATGAGATAGCAAAATGCCGATGACTCACCTACGAGCGCTTATCCTGTGTATTGTTGCCGCGCTCTCGGCCGCGTCGGCGCAGGCGATGGTTGGCGGCGCGCCGCCTGCGGCCGACGGAGCGGGCCGTTCGGTGGTGATGATCCTCGGTTCCGGCGGCACGGCTTGCACGGCAACCGCGATTGCACGAGAACTCCTGCTCACGGCGGCGCACTGCGTGCTGCCGGGCTCCGAGTACAAGCTTGTCGGCAGCGCACCGGGCCAGGCACCGGTACTTAAGGATATCACGCGCATCGAACACGATCCGCAATTCGATCTCAAACGACTTTTCGGTCACCTTGCTACCGCCGATGTCGCGCTCATCAAGCTTGCTGAGCCGCTGCCGGCAAAAATCCCGGCCGTCCCGCTCGGCGCCGAAGAGGAACCGGTCGCGGTCGGCGCCGCGTTCGTGGTTGCGGGTTATGGCGTCACCGTGCGCGGCGACGGCCGCTCCGGCGGCACAGTTCGCTCGGCAACGCTTGTTGCCACCGGACAGCCGGGCAGTTTGCAGATCCGGCTGTTTGATCCGAACACAAGAGGCGACAGTCCCGGGCTCGGCGCCTGCGCCGGCGATTCCGGCGCACCGGTATTCCGCGACAAAGACGGCCGCACCGTCATCATCGGCGTTGTGAGCTGGTCGACCGGACCTAAACTCGAAGTCGGCTGCGGCGGGCTCACCGGCGTCACGCCGCTTGCGCGCTACCGCGCGTGGATCACCGACACGGCACGGCAGCTTGGTTCGCCGCTTGCGCCTTAAGAAGGTTAGAAGCCGATCATGTCGAGCTTGGTCAGTGTCGTCTGGTTGCTGATGCGCGCGGCCGTCGACAGGTGCCACGCCGTGTAAAGTTCGGGAAACAGATCGTCCGACGACATGGCATCCACCGGCACGACAACCTTAAAGCCGCGCAACGCCGCCTCGCCGCCGGTATGCAGCACGGACGTTTGCGCCTGTGTGCCCATGGCCACGACGGTCGTGATGCCTTTGTCCTTGAGCGTCTTTTCCAGGTCGCTGTTGATGAATTTATCGGGACCGAGTGGCGGCAGTACCTGCTCGCCAGCCGCGGGCGTCAGCTCTTTAAGGATATCGGTCGCCACCGAGCCCGGCACCGCAACAGTGTAGATGATCAACGCACCCTTAGCGCGCGCGTCCTCGACAAATTTCTTCACCTTCGGCACGGAATCGGCGCAGCGCTTGCGTTTCTCCGGAGTGCAGGTCTGCACGGTGAAGTCCATCACCAGCAGCGCGGTTTCCTTCGGCACCAGAGTGGCAGCCTTGAGCACCGGCGGCGCCGGTAGTTTGGCCTCGTTCCACTCGTCGATGATGGTCTGCGCCCCCGCCGGCATGATCGCGGCGGTGACGAGCATAACGATAGCGGCAACCAAAATGGCGGCCAATGGGCGCTGCATGCTGTCCTCCCGGTTTCGTCTTACCACCACGTTATGTCGTTCCGGTGCCGGCGCAAAGGCACCTCTTATCGTCTGTAGTGCGGTGGATGCAGAACGACTAACGTGGTGCCCAAAAGCAAGGCCGGTCGCACGGCCGGTCGGGAGGAAACAATGGTGAACGATGATCAATTAAATTCGCTCGACCGTAGAATTTTCCTCGGTGCCGGCACGGCGAGCATCCTTGGACTGCCCTCGCTGGCGATCGCCCAGCAGCAGTCGGTTCCCGCCTCTCAACCGGCGCCAACGAATCCGCGCAAACCCTTGAGCGAGACCATCGCCGCTTTCGTCACCGGTTTTACGCTCAAAGATGCGCCGGCAGGCGTCGTTCAACGCGCCCGCACGGCTTTCGTCGACACCGTCGGCGTAATGCTGGCCGGCAGCCAATTGCCGCCGGCCGACATCGTTTGCGACGTCATCAAGCTTGAAGGATCGACGCCCAGCGCCACCATTGTCGGGCGCTCGTTTCGGGCTGCGCCGCGCGCGGCCGCACTTGCCAATGGCGTCGCCGACCACGCCATGGATTTCGATCTCACCTATCTCGCCGGCCAGTCGGTAGCTGGCGTCATTCCGGCGATCCTGCCGGTCGCCGAGACGAGCGGAGCGAACGCAACCGACATGCTCGCCGCCTTCATCATCGCCGCAGAAGTCTCCGGGCGCCTCTATCGCGCCGCGCCGAAGGCTTGGCGCAGCACGCCCTGGCATTCGACTGGCGTCACCGGCTCGATCGCGGCCGCGCTCGCTTGTGCACGCCTGATGAAGCTCCCGGCCGACAGGGTTGCCGACGTAGTCGGCATCACAGCTTCGCTCGCCAGCGGCGTCACCGCCAATTTCGGCACCATGACCAAGCCACTACATTCCGGCCACGCCGCACAGAACGGCGTCCTTGCGGCAACTCTTGCGGCACGCGGCTTTACCGGGAACCACGCGGCGCTCGAAGGCGGGACCGGCTATTTCGAGAGCTTCCTGCACGGCTTCGAATGGTCGCCGGCGCCGTTCGATGATCTAGGCACACGCTTCGATCTCGAGCAGATCGGCTACAGCATCAAGCCCTATCCGAGCGGCGGCCTCGGCCACACCGCTATCGATGCCGCTCTCGAACTGCGCAAAATGGTCAAGCTCGACGACATCGCTCATGTCGAAGTCGCCATCACCAAATTTGCTGCACACCGCTACAGCGACAAGTATCCCCAATCAGCGGAGAACGCGAAGTTCAGCGGCCCGTATCTTGCCGCCTATACATTCGTCCACGGCGCGCCGATGCTCGACGCCTTCCACGAAGACGCGCTGCACGACGAGGAGGTCCGCGCGTTTGCTGCCAAGATTTCGTTGGTGATCTATCAGGAATATGCTGACATGCTCGAGGATTCGCCGGCCAAGGTGACAGTAACACTCAACGATGGGCGCAAGATCGAGCGCGCCAAATATTACCCGACCGGGTCACAGCAAAATCCGATGTCGGCGACACAGGTCAAAGCGAAGTTCGACATCTGTGCCGCTCAGGCCGTCGACAAGGCAACGTCCGATAAAATCTACGCCACGCTGAACGCGTTAGGCGATCAGCCGTCGCTGGATGACTTTTGGCCGCTGCTACGCAAGGCCTGAGTGGCGGCGCGCTACTCCGCCGCTTCGGCCGGCGGTTCGCGCACAGCCGGCGCAGCAAGAACGGTGGTACGCAACGGCCGCTCTTCCATGACGATGAGCGCCGCGAGGCCGACGATCAGGAACACCACCGCTACCGCGAAAATATGACTGAAAGCACGACCGAGATCGTCAATGGACGCGCTCGCCGCGGTGGCGATGAACGCCGACGATGACGCCCCGCCCCGCTGCGGCGAAGCGCCGAGATCGGCGAGCATGATCGCCCCCATTAGCGCGACGACGAAAGCACTTGCGAGCGCACGGAAGAAATTCATCGCGCCCATGGCTATGCCGATCTGCCGATGCGCGACCGCATTCTGGATCGAGACGGTGACGGTCGGATACGAGCTGCCGGTGCCGATACCGACCAGGCCGGTAATCAGTGCCACTGCCCAGACAGGCATCAACGGGTGGACGACGAGCAGTCCGACCGCCGCCGTAGCGATGCTGAGCATCACGATCGGCGCCCATTTGTAGTGATCCATGTACAGCATGGCGCGGCCGGACAGATACGAGCCCGGCGTCGTCATCATCACGATCGGAATGAGCGCGAGGCCGGAATCGCTTGCCGAAAGTCCATGCACCATCTCGTAATACAGCGGCACGAAGATCGTCAGTCCGATCGAGACGCCTTGGGTACACGCTGTGGTCACGCATCCGGCGCGCATCACCCGATTACTGAGCACCGCGACCGGCAAGAATGGTTCCGGCACCCGCAGCACCCACCATATAAACACCGCAGTCAAAATGGCGGCAGCAACAAGCAAGACAAAAATCTGCTGCGACAGCCATGGATAGCGCGTGCCGCCCCAGGTCAGCGCCAGCAGCAACGTGACGGCGGAGGCCATCATCAGCCCAGCGCCGGTGAGGTCTATCTTGTGCGCGCGTTCGTGTACCGGCACGAGTTTGAGCTGCCGGCTGGACAACATCGCGGCAGCGAGGCCGAGCGGCACATTGAGCCAGAATATCATCGACCAATGCAGGTGCTCGGCGATCACACCGCCGAGGATCGGTCCGGCGGCGCCGGCGACGATCCAGACCGAGCCGGTGTAGGCCTGGTAATAGCCGCGCTCGCGCGGCGGCACGGCGTCGGCGATGATCGACTGGGTCAGTGGCACGATGCCGCCGCCGCCGATGCCTTGCAGCCCACGGCCAAGGATCAGCATCAGCATGCTGGGTGCGGCCGCGCTCGCGGCGGAGCCCGCCATGAACACGCCGAGCGCCACCAGCATCATGCCGCGACGGCCGTAAATGTCGCTGAGCTTGCCGTATAGCGGCGCCACCACGGTCGAAGTCAGAAGATAAGCGATGACAACCCAGGACAGATTCTCGAAATCGCCGAACGAGCGTCCGATAGTGGGTAACGCCGTCGCCACGATGGTCTGATTGAGCGCGCCGAGGAACATCGCCAGCGCCAGGCCGCCGATGATGGCCACAACCTCGCGCCGTCCGAGTTTGTGCTCGACCGCTCGGCTGCGTTGGTTGTTTCGCGACCATCCTCTACCCGCGCGCCCTGCAATCCTAAGTCCGCAACACATTTGCGCCCGGCCGACACGAGTGCAAGACGGATCGAGCGGGTCAGCCATGCCAACTCGTTCAGCCGGCCGCTTCGGCTGCGCGATGAGGACCGTGCAGCGGATGCTCTTCGACAAAAGCGACGCAGAGCAAAGAAATGCCGAGGCAGACCGCAGCGGCGATGAACACCCAGTGAAAGGCCGGCGCGAGATCGCCGTGCCCTACCGCAAGCTTATCGATCGACATGACCTGCGAGCCATCGCCAATGCCTCCCAGCACAATGGCGCCGAATACCGCGACGACGATGGCGCCGCCGAGGGTGCGGAAGAAATTGAGCGTTCCAGTGGCGGTGCCGAGTTGGTGCGGCTTGACCACGTTCTGCATCACAATGGTCGAGACCGGATACATCGGGCCAAGACCGAGGCCGAGTGCAAACAGGAGTGCCACGACTTCGCCGAGTGTGTGGCCAGATGGATTTGCTGCGAGGATTGCCAGCGCGATGATGGCGATGACCAGGCCCGCCATCGGCACGCGCATGTAATGCTTGATGCGCACGATGACCCGGGTTGAGACCAGTGAGCCGAGCGTGGCGCCACCCATGTAGGCGATCAGCGCGAGACCTGACAGGCTTGCCGACACTCCCAGCACCGACTGGCAATAAAGCGGCGTGTAGATGGTCACGCCGATCACGGTGCCAATGCTGAAGAACGCAGCAATAGTGATCGTTGTGGTGACGCCGCCGTGCAGGATGGCAATCGGAATGAACGGCTCGCGCGCAGTGAGCAGCCGCATTGCGAATAGCACCCACAATACGGCTGATCCGCCGAAGAGTGCCATGATCCGCCACGACGTCCAGGCATAGTGAGTGCCGCCCCAGGCCAGCGCCATCATCAGCGACAGCGCCGCGCCGACCATTAGCGCCGCACCGATCACGTCGAGCTGGTGCGGCCGGTGATTGAGCGGCAGCCGGCGCAGCGCACGTTCGGTCATCACCAGCGCCACCGCCCCGAGCGGCAGATTGATCCAGAAAATAAACGACCAGTGCAGATGGTCGGTGAAAAGTCCGCCGAGCACGGGCCCAAGGATGCTGGCGCTCATGAACATGATCGAGGTGCGACCCTGCACGACCGGCCGCTCGCGCGGCGAGAGTAAGTCGGCAATGATGGTCTGTGCAATCGGCAGCAATCCGCCGCCGCCAATGCCTTGCAGTCCGCGCGCAGCAACTAAAAGCCAGATAGTCGGCGCGACAGCGCAGGCGACCGAGCCGGCAATGAAGAATCCTATCGCCACCAGCAGGAGCGCGCGGCGGCCATAGATATCGGAGAGCTTGCCGAACAGCGGTGTGGACGCAGTCGCGGCCAACAGGTACGCGGTTACAATCCAGGACAAGTCATCGACGTTGCCGAGACTCTCGCCAATCGCGGGCAGCGCCGGCGCGACGATGGTCTGTTCGAGCGCGGACAAGAACATCGCCAGCATAATGCCGGCGACGATGGCGCGGATGGTCGCATGATCGAGCGGCGCGGCCGGCGCATGTGCGTGTCCCGCGGCAGCCGCGGAACCGGATTCAACGGCGCGCGGACGCGCCAGCAATCGCTTATCGGCGACGACGTCCGGGGCAATACTGTGCGCTTCGTCGGGGGCAATCTGGCGGGTCATGGATCGCACCACTTGGCCCGCGCGGCCATGGATTGCAACCGTCGTCTTCGCAGGGCAGACGCGCGATGCTTTACCGCCGTTTCCGCGCCGCCTTGGTCAATTTCAGGGGCCAGCCAACGATATAATCTTCGAGGTCGGCATCGGGCACATTGACCTCGCTGTCCCTGACGCGGCCGCGCACCGAAACCCCGGCGGCATGAACAGTCTCCGGGTCGCCCGACACCAAAGGGTGCCACCAGTAAAGATCCTTTCCCTTGCCGAGCAGCACGTAAGCGCAAGACGGCGGCAGCCATGTGATGGTTTTCAGCGTCTCCGGCGTAAGTCGCACGCAGTCGTCGACCAGTTCCTGCCGGTGCTGGTAATCGTGGCAGCGGCAGCTTTGGCCATCGAGCAGCCGGCAGCCGACGTCGGTGTAGTAGGTGCGGTCGGTCTCTTCTTCCTCGAGCTTATTAAGGCAGCATTTGCCGCAGCCGTCGCAGAGGCTTTCCCATTCCGAATCCGTCATTTCCGCCAATGACTTGCGTCGCCAGAACGGAATTTCCGCATCGTCTTGGTTTTGGCCATCATCGGCTGCCATGTTGAACTCCAAGCCAGTCGCGGGCTGACATTGCCCTGTCCGACGCCCGAGCAACGTTCTCAGGCTGACCGGTTTGTTCAGGTGTCATCATGCATAAGCCCAATTTACCCCCGATTTCCATTCACCCTGTGGCGCTTGCGGCATTGGCCGCCGCGCCAGCCTCGGTTAAACCTTGGCCGGGCAAAAGGGCAAAAATTGCGGGCCGAGCCCGTTCCCGGAGAGTTTAAACTTGACGGACATGTACCCCGATCCGGGCAACGGTTGGTTGCCAAAATTCAAGCGGGTGCTGCTCGACCTCGATTCGCGCATCGACTTTACCGTGTTCCTGCTCGGCAAGTGGACGCGCGAGCTTTACGAGCGCTTCACCGCGACCATGGACCGCTGTCACGTCGCCGGATGGCGGCGCTGGATCCTGGTCGAGCCGCTCTCGGAAATGGCCAGCCTCGGCACCGGTGGGCTGCTCCTGATGCTTGCGCTTGGCCTCCCGTCGATGCGCCAGACTTCTGACGACGACTGGCTGAAGAAATCCGATCTCGCGGTCACGTTCCTCGACCGCTACGGCAACGAAGTCGGCAGCCGCGGCATCAAGCACAATGATTCAGTGCCGCTCGACGAAATGCCGGATTCGCTCGTCAAGGCGACGTTGGCCACCGAAGACCGCCGCTTCTACGACCACTTCGGTATCGATTTCATGGGCACGATTCGTGCCTTGGTCACCAACGCGCAAGCAGGCGGCGTGGTGCAAGGTGGCTCAACGATCACGCAACAGCTCGCCAAGAATTTGTTCCTGAGCAACGAGCGTACGTACGAACGGAAGATCAACGAGGCATTTCTGGCGCTGTGGCTCGAAGCGCATCTGAGCAAGAACGAAATCCTCAAACTCTACCTCGACCGCGCCTACCTCGGCGGCGGTGCCTTCGGTGTCGATGCGGCCGCGCAGTACTATTTCGGCAAGTCGGTGCGCGACGTGACGCTGCCGGAAGCGGCGATGCTCGCCGGCTTGTTCAAGGCGCCGACCAAATTCTCGCCGCTGGTCAATCTGCCGGCAGCTCGCGCGCGCGCCAACGTGGTGCTCGACAACCTCGTCGACAACGGCTTTATGACCGAAGGCCAGGTCTACGGCGCCCGCCGCAACCCGGCGACGCCGGTTGATCGCCGCGACGACGGCGCGCCGAATTATTATCTCGACTACGCTTTCGACGAGATGCGAAAGCTGGTCGACACGTTCCCGAAATCCGTGCCCGATCGTTTCTTCGTAGTGCGTACGGCGCTCGACAGTAATCTTCAGCACTACGGCGAGCACGAAATCGAGAACGAACTGCGGCAGTACGGCCACGACTACGGTGCAAGCCAATCCGCCGCCGTGATTGCGGATCTCGACGGCGGCATCCGCGCCATGGTCGGCGGCCGCGACTACGGCGCCAGCCAGTTCAACCGTGCAACTGATGCGCTGCGCCAGCCCGGCTCTTCGTTCAAGCCGTACGTCTATGCCACCGCCCTTGCGAACGGCTTCAAGCCGACCTCGGTGCTGGTCGATTCACCGGTGTGCATCGGCAATTGGTGTCCGCACAATTATTCCGGCGGCTATTCCGGCTCGGTGACACTGATCGAAGCCATCACGCATTCGATCAACGTCATCCCCGTAAAGCTTTCGATTGAGCTCGGTCACGGCAATCCAAAACTGGGCCGCGCCATGATCGTGCAGACGGCACGTAACTTCGGCATTCAGTCGCCACTCCCGGACACGCCGTCGCTGCCGATCGGCGCCGACGAAGTGTACGTCTATCAGCACGCGGTAGCCTATGCGACGTTTCCCAACCTCGGCAAAGCGGTCGTGCCGCACGCCGCACTCGAGGTACGCACCGGCACCGGCCAGTTGGTCTGGCGCTTCGACCGCGACGGCCCAAAGCCGCAACAGGTTATCGCCCCGTCGGTCGCGCTCGACATGATCAAGATGATGAATTCGGTGGTTGAGAACGGCACCGGCCAGCGCGCCAAACTCGACGGCATCCCGGTTGCAGGCAAGACCGGGACCACCAATGCCTGGCGCGACGCTTGGTTCGTCGGTTACACCGGCAACTTCGTCGGCGCGGTGTGGATGGGCAACGACGACTATACGTCGACCAAGCGCATGACCGGCGGCACATTGCCGGCGATGACGTGGCACAACATCATGACCTATGCGCATCAGGGCATCGAATTGCGGCCCCTCCCCGGCCTGTCGGGGCCGCTCCATGCGCCACCAATGCCTGAAGCCGTGTTCAAGGGCGTCGACGATCCGCATCCGGCTCTGCTGACGCGCAAGGGAACCGACATTCTGGTGCGGATCGAGCGTCTGCTCGACGACGCCAACCACGCCTTGGCGGCACAATCCACGTCGGCCGGCTCGCTCGGCGCGCTTGACGTCAACAAAGCGGCGCCGGGCACTGTGGCAGCGGCCGACCGCGACGCCGGCGGTGGGCCCCGTGGCGACTAGCGCATCATCCCGAATATGAGCTACCGAATTCTCGGGTAACGATCTGACAAATTGAATTGGACTGAAAGTGCGCCTCCTGTTCGGCTCATGCGTCACGTTGTTGCTCGCCGCCGCGATCGGGCTCGGCGCAACATGGATGACGATTACGCGTGGTATCGCGTTCGGCTCGCTCAACATCGGCGCCTGGACCGCGTGGCCAAAAAGCGGTTCCGTGGACATCGATCCTTATGCGCGCGCCACTATCGCCCGCACTGGTGAACTTCCGATCGGAGTCGGCGACGGCGTGGCGTTCTACGCGCGCACCGACGACGCCGGAAATAATTTCGACGGTCGCTGTACGTTCACGGTCAGCGGCCTGACGCCGGCCGCGCGCTACTGGACGCTCACGCTCTACAATCTGGACGGCGGTCTCGTCGCCAACGCGCTCGACCGCCACGGCTTCACCAGCGAGGAAATCGTGCGCGACGGCGAAGGCCGCTTCGTCATCACCGTCGCGCCGCGCGCGCGGCCCGGCAATTGGCTGCCGACAGGCGGTATCGAGCGCTACGTGCTGGCGTGGCGGCTCTACGACACGCCGGTTGGCGTCGCCACGCGCACCGCCAAGGAAGGTCCGATGCCGGCGATCGCGCGAAAGGCCTGCTCATGATCCGCGTGCTGCTCTGGGTCCTCGGCGCCGTTCTGCTCGGCGGCATCGTGCATCTTGCGACAGTATTGGCGCTGCCGAGAGCGGCGAACCAGGACGCCTATTCGCGACTCGTACCGCTGACCAAAGTAAATGCCGTTGTGCCGCTGCCGTCGCCCACGGCGGAAGCGTCAATCATGCCGTTCATGGATCCTGCGTTCACGGCAGCAGTGTGTCGCTACGACCTTACCGGCGGCGTGATCAAGCTCAACGTGCCGCTCAGCCAGGCCTACACGTCGGTGACATTCTATACGCGCAACAGCGTCGCCTATTACGCGATCGACGATCGCGCAGCTGGCCGGCGCGCCATCGAACTCGATCTCATGACGCCGGAACAACACGCCCAAGTGCCGGAAGAAGAAGACGTGACCGCCGCCGACCGCTTGATCATCGAGTCACCGACCACAACAGGCTTGATCGTCTTGCGCGCGCTGGCGCCCGAGCCGGGACTGATGCCAATGGCGCGCCGCGCGCTCGCCAATGCGCAATGCCGCCTTGGTCCGGTGCAGTAGCTATTTCGCGGCGAGCTGCGCGGCCGCTTCAGCGAAGTGCGGCGCGACACCGACCTGGTTCGCGGCGATCTGCTGTTGCAGTTGGGTGAGGACGCGTTCGGCTTCGGCCGCGACCGGCGCGGGCTCGGCAACCGTCAGATGCTCCAATGCATAGCGATACCCGGCGCAGCGTTCGGTCAGCGAGTGATAGACCCAAGCGACGGTCAGGCTGTTTTCGCCGACGCGCGCAAGCGCACTGATACGCTCCGGCGGGGTTAGATCGGCGACGTATTGCATACTTTTTTCGCGCCGCTGGTCGACGTCGACCACGCGGCGCGCCGTCCGGAAGAACGGTTCAATGCGAACGATGTCATCGCGCATGTCGTCGATCAGCTGATTGTACCGCGCAATGCTCGAGCGATGGAACTCGCCCATCAGATGAGCGTAATAGGCGGCGGTGTCGAACGTCCATAATTCGCGGCGGAAGGCGCGCTTTTGGCCGTATTCGTAAACCACCGCATTCCAGCGTACGCGATCATAGGGCGGCTCGATCAGCGGGAAGGCGAGATCGCGCAGCGTGCGCTCGTCATCGGTCAGGCTATTGACCGAAACTGGGGCGCCGGCATGCGCTGCCGCCTCCTGGCCAACCCAGGCGTGGATGTCGTCGGTGACCAAAGGTGATTGCAGCCTGCCAAAATCGCCGATGCTGGTGCAGCCGGAGACGAGCAGCATGGCCAGAAGGGCGAATGGCGGCCTTGATCGGGGGGTAAATCGTACTCGCGGCGACATCGACGTGCCGGCTTTCAGCGGCGCCTCATGCGGCGGCGGCCGCCTCTGGTATCCGCGGGTGGCGGCGTCTGCGGACCAGCATTCTCGGCGACCGTCTCGTCGTACCGCTCGATACGGATGACCGGCAGGATGATGACGGTGGCGGATTCGTCTTGCGCCTCGGCGCGGCCGAATCTCACGATGCGCCCCTCGTCGGGGAATTTAACAATATCGCCCACCAGCCACTTCCTCAGACGGCCGCTACGGAGCTGCCCGATCCGCGATAATCGGCGTCGTCATGATTAAGCGGCATGCAAGGTTAACGCTCCGCTAACGCGCACAAATTAGGCTCTCAGTCGAGGTTGCCTTGCCTGTTCCCTGTTGCAATCGAGTCACGTGCGATGGAAATGCCAAGCCTGTTTGACGGCCTTACCGAGATCGGATTACGCGGCGGCATCGATATGCGTCCGACACTCATTCGCGTCCTCACCGATCTCTTCGTGCAAAAACTGAAGCACACGCCCGACGAGGAGCGGCATTATACCGAGCTTGCGCTGAGGCTGTTGGATGCGGTGGACGCGTCAACGCGGGCCGCCATTGCGGCGAAGTTAGCCCGGCACCTCGCTCCACCGCTGCGGGTGGTGCAATATCTTGTTAACGATCTGCCGGAAATTGCCGCACCGTTGCGCGGACACGCGGTACTCCGCCAGCCCGTTCGAGTTGAGCCGCCGCCAAGTCCGGTTGTCGCGCCAACGGTTGAAGCCGAAGCTCTCGCCGCTCCGGAGTACGAAGAACCGACCGTCGCGGAGGAGCCGATCGATGATAGCCGGGGTATGGACACTCCGAGCCAAAGTCAGGACACCCCGCATGCTGTCGACTCGACGACGGCCGGCGAACTCAACGAAATGTTCTTTGCCGCCACCGAAGACGAGCGACGGCTCATCCTGCTTAACCTGCATGTGGTAGCGCCGCTTTCGGCTGGCCAGATTGCGATTTGCCGGGACCCGACGATCGCCCAGCGCCTCGAAGCAGCGGCGCTCGGAAACTACCGAGAAGACCTCGCAAAGCAATTTGCATTCGCTCTGAAGATTCCGCATGAGCAGGCCCGCCGCATTACCCGCGACAATTTCGGCGAGCCCATGGTGGCGGCGGTTAAGGCCCTCGGCATTGCACGCGACGTGTTCCACCGCATCTTGATGTTTGCCAATCCTGCCGTTGGTCACTCGGTCGAGCGCGTCCAGGCACTGGCAGCGTTGTTTGACGAGATGACACTCCCGGCGGCGGAGGGCATGATTGCGATCTGGCAGGCGCTCCCGAAGAGCGAGAGGGTCGCCGCGAAGCATCAGCCGCTACATTGGAACGACGAGCAGTTGCGGGCCCGGCCAGCAGCGGCAATCCCGCGACGCCCGCAAACCACACCGCGACCATCGGAGCGTCGCAACGCCTCTTGAGCGTTAATGGCCGACGACGAGATTGAGGAAATTCCGCCCAGCGCGATCCTCGACTTCGACGATCCAGACGTCGGGATCGAATTTCATCTCGCGCGCCAGATAGGCCTCGACCGCGGCATCGGCCGCCGGCCGCGCTTTGAGGCACGGGCTGAAGGCGCGGTCGGAATCGCGTATCGCGTCGAATTCGCTTTGTGGCGCAGGACCGAACAGTTCCGAGGTACCGTCGAGCCGGTCGATGCGAATGAAGATGGCGCCGGCGTCCTCGGCACCGCGCCGGCGCACCACAGCGGCGAGGCCTTCGACCTGGCAGCGACGAAGATAGGCGGCAACCCAGAGAGCTGTTTTCAGACGCATCGACCGAGATATGACTCGATCCAGGATGCGTCGCAAACCCTGCTATTCGAGGGGACGTCCGGTCATGGCCCCGAGCTCGCTGACCAGCTTGTCCGAAACCCTGCCGCTGAGCGCCAGCTTGTGGTCACGCTCGAATTTCTCGATAGCCTCGCTGGTCGCTATATCCAGCATGCCGGAGGGCTTGATTTGACCGTAGCCGTACTCGGACAGAACACGCTGCACCGCAGCTATGCGAGGCGACGGGCCGATGAGATCGGCGATAGGGTCATTGCGCCGTGCAGGCGGCGGAACCGGCAACGGCACCGATGCGACCTGCTGCTGCTGCTGCTGCTGGACGCTGTGCCGAAGCCATACGCGCCGGCGTTAGATCGGCAGGCTTGAGCGTGCCCTGAATTGCGGGCTTGGCCTGGGTATCCGCGGCTACGGCTGGCTGCGCCGGTGCGGCAAGGAACGGCGCTGGCTTCGCGCCAGCTTGCAAGAAGACGGCGTTGACAATGATTACCAGCGTCGCTGCGGCTGCACCCAGAATTGCGAACGAGTTGACCGGTCGTTGCGCGATGCGCAGCCACAGCCGCGACACAAGGCGGGCGGCCAGCGTTGCGCCACGCGGCCGCGCGCGACGATTCTCACTGCCGCGGTCACGCACTTTTCTTCACCGCTCTGCTGTCACGCGCCGCGTGATCGCGCAGTCCCGCATGATTGCCGCGCTGCGCGGCCGCTTTGCTTGTCATCTGGTCCGCTGCGGCATTCAGAGCGCTCACCGTCGCCTGTGCCGGATGCTGCTTCACGGGGCGCGCCTGCTCGCAATCGAGCGGCAAGCAAACGGAGATGCGCGTACCTTCGCCGACCCGGCTACGAACGGTCATCTCACCACCGTGAAGCCGCACAAGGCCCTTGACAATGGAAAGCCCCAACCCCGTGCCGCCATGGCGACGATCGTAGGATGTGGCTGCCTGAAAGTATGGTTCACCAACCCGCGCCAGGTCATGAGCGCTGATGCCGACACCGTTATCCTCGACTACGAAGGAAATATCCGCCGCGCCGGCATGGGCGCTGACCGTGACGCGGCCGCCGCGGTCGGTGAAGCGTATCGCGTTGGACACGAGATTGAGCAGGATCTGATTAAGCGCTCGTTTGTCGGCAACGATCTCCGGAAGATCGCCTCCGACGACTTTCTCCAGCGCAACACCCGCCTCGCACGCGCGCAAAGCTAGCATGTCGCAACAGCCGTTCACCACCTGCGCGGGCTTGAATGGTTCTGCCGTAATCTCAAAGTTACCGGTCTCGATTTTCGACATATCGAGGATGCCATTGACCACCGCCAGCAAATGATTGCCGGAATCGTTGATCAGCCCGGCATATTCGTTGCGGCGCGCGGCATCGATCCTCAATGGTTCTTCCTTTTTCAGCATTTCGGAGAAGCCGATGATGGCATTGAGCGGCGTGCGCAGCTCGTGACTCATGGTGGCGAGGAAGCGGCCCTTGGCGGCATTGGCGCGCTCAGCTTCCGCCCGCGCGTCTTCAAGCGCCTGCTGTTGCAGTTTGCGGCCGGTGATATCGCGCGACACGGCGACGACTTCACTAATGCCGTTGGCGCCGGTGTCGGTAGTGGCACGGTCGAGCGGCCGACAGCGCATCTCGATCCAGACGAATTCCGTGATCGGTGCGCCGGTTGCGTCAACGCCGTCGCGCCGCACGCGGAACTCGACCGAGGGACTTTCCCCCAACGCCGCGGCTTCGCCCAGCGCCATCAGGTAGGCAGGCCGATCCGCCACGTGGATGCGGTCGAAAAGACCATGGCCTTGTAATTCGGCGATGCGCGGGCCGAACAGCGATTCACCGGCTGGCGACATGAACAACACACTGCCGTCGCGGCCATGCCTCGTGATTGTATCGGTCATGTTTCGCGCCAATAGCCGGTAGCGGTCTTCCTCGGCGTAAAGCAACCAGAAGCTGGTACGCGCCAGTGCCTCCGCGCCAAGCGCGAGCCCTGCCGCATAAAGCACCGCCGATACGATGCCGAGCGCCGCGAGCGACGAATGTGAAATCGGGCTCTGTGCCGGCAAGAGCTGTTCGGCATCGAGAAACACCAGGAGTTCCCGCGGCTCCGAGCGCCAGCGTCGATGCAGTCGCGACGACGCGGCGCGAGGCCGACAGCGATGCCTCGAGCGGCACGACAACAAGCCAGATTGCGGCGAATGAGGTGATGCCGCCCGTCGAAGCGGCCACCGCCGTCACTAGTCCGGTCAGGGCAAGCGACGACAGCACGTGAGCGCTTTCGTAGCGACCGGTGCGGGAAAGGAAGTACGCGGTGAGAATCGGTACCACTAACCAGGCAAACACCATCAACTCGACGGCATTCGGCGCGCCGCGAGCCAGAAGATAGATTGGAAGCGCGGCCAGCGCGACGATGCTGCCTAACAGCCGCGGCGCAATAAAGGATCGATGGCGCGCCGCCGTCAGCGCATCTTGCTGCGCCGAGGGGTGCACCAGCGATCCGACGTATTCGCGTATTGGCGCGAAGAGACCCACGTTCCCGCGCACGTCCGGCTTTTGCCGACGCGCTCCCCGTTTTCTTTGCCGGATCGTGTCAGACGCCGCTTAAGCGAACGCTAAAGCACAAGATGCAATGGCGCGCGGGGGATGCCTCATAGTGCCGCCCATTCGACCGTCATAGTGAATCGTCCGTTGCCGCGTACGGTTGCTATTTCTTTGACGTTTCTGAAATTGCCGAATCTCGCCGTAAATCACTCGTCTTTTGCGCTCCGGCAAGACAGCGCACGCGTTGTCCACGTGCGTTCGCTAAAATTTTAGGTAAATTATATTTTGTCCAATTGAACGAAAATTTGCGGCAAATTCTATTTGATTATGCGCAAAAACGTGCCTGTCCCGCGAACTCGGCTTTCAATGCTGCCTGCTAGTTTGAGCGTACGTGCGGCAACGCGTGCCGCAGGGGATACGGATCTGATGTTCTTTTTGTTGCGAATAGCATTTTGGCTCAGCATCGTGCTGATCCTGTTGCCGAGCGGCTCGACACAACGCGTGCAGCCGCCGAGCAATGTCGACGCTTCCGAAGCCATCTCCGCGGCGTCCGCCACGGTGGCGGACATGCGTGGCTTCTGTACACGGCAACCCGACGCGTGTTCGGTCGGCTCGCAAGTCGCCGTTTCGCTGGGCTACCGGGCACAAGCAGGTGCCAAGATGCTTTACGATTTCTTGACCGAGAAACTCGCCCGGCGCGACGCCGGCTCGGTCGTACATACCGGAAGCATCACCACGGCACAGGACAAATCCTCGCAGGAGCGCGCTCCGCAGAATACGCTCATCCCGGCGGATCTGACGACGCCCTGGCGTGGACCACAGACCCACAAAGACCAGAAGCCCTCAGCTTAACCACAGGTTCCGGCGAGACGGTCGATCTGCCCGCTGCAGCGCTCTATATATAGGGCGACGTGGGACAATGGCAGCATGGCTGATATCGCCGAAATCATCGACAATTTTTCGACCCTCGACGAATGGGACGATCGCTATCGCTACCTGATCGAACTGGGGCGAGATCTGCCGCCGCTGCCGGCTGCCGCGCACAACGACGTCAACAAAGTGCGGGGCTGCGCCAGCCAAGTCTGGCTGGACACCATTGTGCGTCCCGATGGCGCGGGCGGTCCGGTGCTGAAATTCGAAGGCGATAGCGATGCACATATCGTTCGTGGGCTAATTGCGATTCTGTTCGCGACGTATTCGGGCAAGGCGGCACAAGATATTCTCGGCATCGATGCCATCGCCTTATTCGAGAGGCTCGGTTTGAAAGAGCATCTCACGCCGCAGCGCTCTAATGGCTTCCGCTCGATGGTGGAGCGTATCCACTCGGATGCACGTGCGGCGCTTGCGGCGGCCTGAAACGATGGGCTGCCTCGCTCGCGTTGTAGCCGCGCCTCCAATCGTGTTGTAAGTCTGCCTTGGGCGGGACGACTTCCCGGTAGGCGGCACGTTGAAAGTAGCCCAATTTAGCCTGCGCGCTGGACTGACGGACGTGTTCGCGGGCACGGTCTGCAGTGTCTTGTCGATTGCCTATTGCCTGTCCTATGCGGCGCTGATTTTCACCGGTCCGCTCGATCGTTATTTGTCCTACGGGATCGCCATCACATTCCTGTCCGCGGCGATTGGCGGATCGATAGTGGCGTTGCGCAGCTCGCTGCCGTTCGCGGTCGCCGGGCCGGATAGTTCCATCTCCGTCGTCATCGCCGCGCTCGTTGCTACGGTCATGCAGCAGCTGGTTGCCGCGGGCAACACCGACGTGCTCGCTCCGGCACTGATCGCGATGTCGCTGGCGACCGCTTTGACGGGACTCTTGCTCTGCGTGCTCGGCTTTACCCATGCGGCGCGCGCGATCCGTTTCATGCCCTATCCAGTGATCGGCGGCTTTCTTGGCGCAACCGGCTGGCTGATGGTCATGGGCGCGATCCAGGTGGTCGCCGACCAGCGCCCGATATTCGCCAATCTCGGTGCGTTCGCCGATACGGCAATTGCCGCAAAGCTTGGCGCGGGAGCCGCGGTAGCGCTGGCGCTGCACGTGTTGCTGCGCCAATCCAAAAGCCCGTTCGTCCTGCCCGGCGTGCTTCTGACGGCGTTCGCTGCGACCCACCTTTCGGTTGTGTTAAGCGGATCGAGCCTTAGCGCTGCGCAAGCCAGCGGCTGGATGTTCAATCCGCAGCCAGCCGCCGGACTGACGCTGCCGTGGAAACTCACGGCGCTCCACAATTTCCCTTGGGCGTCGTTGCCATCGCTTGCCGGCGATGCGCTTGCCGTGATGTTCGTCACCATCAGCACGCTGCTGCTCAATACAACCGGGATCGAGATCGCGACCCACAGCGAAGCCAATATTGAACGCGACCTTAAGGTTCTCGGCATCGCCAATGTACTGACGGCCGCACTCGGCGGCTATGTGAGTTGCACGTCGTTCAGTAGGTCCATCCTTGTCCGTACGGCGGGGGCGACGAGCCGGCTGTCGGGGCTCACGGTGGCGGCAATCTCGGCGGCTGTTCTCGTCGCCGATCCTTCATTCGTGGGCTATGTGCCGAAATACATCCTCGCTGGACTACTGATCTATCTGGGCTCCGACCTCGTCTATCAATGGCTGCTGCATTCGTCACGGCGTCTCTTGCCTCTAGAATACCTGTCCCTGATAGCGATCGCGGTACTCATTATCTATTACGGCTTCATCGCTGGAGTCCTGATCGGCATCGTAATCGGCTGCGCGACTTTTGCTCTAAGCGCGAGCCGCGTGAATGCCATCAAATTTGCATTTGACGGCTCGGAATATCGCTCCTCGCTCGATCGTGGCACGCGCGAATTGCTCTTGCTGGCCGAGCACGGCCGGCAGATCCAGGGCATAGCACTGCAAAGCTATTTATTCTTTGGCTCGGCCAACCGTCTCTACCAGTATGTCAAAATGCTACTCGCGCGACAGCCGGATTGCCGGTTCATTATTTTCGACTTCCGGCTTGTCACCGGCATTGATTCCTCCGCGACGCACAGTTTTGCGCAAATCAAGCAGGCCATGGCGGCCGAGGGCACACAAATCGTACTCGTCAATCTCTCCCCTGAACTCGAACGGGCCTTCGGCACGGCAAGATTTATAGGCGATGACGTGACCGTTGCGTCCGATCTCGACCGTGCACTCGAGTCCTGCGAACAGCAGGTCATCGAATTGCATCGGGCCGAGGTCGACGACCGACCGTCCCTGCAATCATGGTTGGCCGAGGCCTTGAATAGTGCGGAACATGCCGAGCGGCTGACCGCTTATTGTCAGCGGCTGGAATTCGCAGCCGGCGGCATCATCGCGCGGCAGGGCGAGCCTGCTGCGTCCATGCATTTCATTCTTCAAGGCCGCGTCGGCATCATTGTCGAGCTGGACGATGGCCGGACCATGCGCGTGCGCAGCCTTGGCGAACATACGACGATCGGCGAAATGGGCTTGATCACGCGTCGCCCGCGTAGCGCGACGATTTGGGCCGAAGCGCCTAGCGTGCTCTATGAATTGACGGCCGAATCTTACGAGAAAATCAAGCACGAACAACCGGTTCTCAGCCAGGCTTTGCTCGGTTACGTGATCGCGGTAATGGCCGAACGGCTCAGCTTCGCCAACCGTGTTGTCGGCGTATTGCAACGCTGAGGCGCCGTTGCCTCAAGCGCGTTCGCGGCGCCGGCGGCGCTGCTGGCCAAGGCCCATCTGCTTGGCGAGTTGAGAACGGGCGGCGGCATAGTTGGGCGCCACCATGGAATAATCCGACGGCAGGCTCCACTTCTCGCGATACTGGTCGGGCGTCATTTTGTAGCGGCTGCGAAGGTGCCGCTTGAGCGACTTGAATTTCAGCCCGTCTTCCAGGCAGACAATGTAGTCGGGATGGACCGAGCGCTTGACGGGAACGGCCGGCTTAGGTGGCTCCGCCGGCGAGGCCGCCTGACCACCCGACACCCGCGTAAGTGCAGAATGAATTTGGCCGATCAGCACCGGAATGTCCGCAGCCGGTACCGGATTATTGCTGACATAAGCTGAGACGATGTCCACCGTCAGCTCGATGAAGCTTCGCTCGCTTGCATTATCGGCCATCGGTCTAGTCCCTCGGATGTTCCGATCCCGCCGTTATCTTGCAGTCCCGATCATTCCTAATGCGGCACACATTCGGATACTGGGACAACAAGCATTCATTCGCAACGTACTGCGCCAACGCGACACTGAAACTTGTTGAGGCATCATTTTATATTGTGTTCAACTGTCAAACGCAATAAAATACTCTGCTCGCGCAGTGTCTTTAAAAAAAATACTGTAATTCTCGATAGTGTTAGACGGCTCGGCGTCCTCCCCCCACCGTTGAACGAGACGGCGAATAAGGAAGCGTTGAGTGCTAAAAAATTGCCGCCGTCGGCCGCGGCTATGCGCTTTGCTCGATGTGGTTGCGCAATTCGGTGATTGAACCGAAACGCAGTGTGCCCTGCGGCAGTTGGGCCTCAATCGAGCCGTCCGAATAAAGCGTGTAGGCCATTCCGTCGACCACGCCGGATTTGAGGATCGACAATGGCCGAACAGCCTCGGGCGCCGGTTCATCGGTCGGCGCTGGCATCTCCACTGCGGCCGCTTGTACGGCTTGCCCCGGCCGTCTGCGCTTCGGCCAGAACGCATCTAAATTACTCACGCGCTCGGGCCGGCTGGAAGTCCGCGCGGCCGTATCGATCCGGGGCAAGATTGGCGCAGGCGCGGAAGGGTTCGCTTGACGCTCAACTCGCGCGTTGCCGATTTCCGCGACCTCGTCATCGGCACGCACCGGCGGTTTTACCAACAGCGAGACGTCGGCTTCCTCGACCACTGGGGGATTTTCGAGCCGCAGGAGGCTCGGGAATTTTCCTCTCAATCGTTCGGCCTCGTGTCCAGCCGCCGTCATCGGCGCCTTTGGGATTCCCGGAAGCTCAAGCACCGCAGGAGTTTCAGTCGATTCGGCAGCCGATTTCGGCGGGAAATGAAACGGTCGGTGCAGTCGGCAGTTCGTTTGCGGTCGGCTGCTCGCTCGCCGTGACGCCGGCAACTATTGCGCCCGGTTGGATGGCGCCGGCCATAGGCCGCATCGCGAGCGCCCTTTCGATGCGTGCGAGTTGGCGTATCGCGATGCCGACCCCGATCAGCAGGAGGCCGCCGACGATCGCCACCATACCGGGCGTGATGACAGTGGGATCGAATGTGTGAGCTTCAAGTGACACGCCTGAGTCGACGAGAGCAATTCCCGCGGCGACAACGACCACGCCAAAGATCAACAATAACGCGAACATAAGGATTTCCCCCGTCCAAATATGCGGGGCCCCAAACCGGCAACTATTTTGGCCGCAGCTTGGGCAAGGCGCAAGGATTAATCACTTACAAGGGCCTGTGCGACCTGCAAAATCACCAAGGCACGTCCGCTAATCCATTGCAGGACCCGCCGGATTCGCGTGGTAACCATATTCCCGGCCGGGCACGGCCGGCGGCGGTGCGCCAAGCGCCGTCCCGGCAGGCGTTGCTCAAGTCCCGGCTTTGCGCCAATCTACCGGAACCATTCCCTTCGACTGACGGTTTCATCCTGTTACCGCCCGATTCGTATTCACATTGAGGAGTAGACCCTATGGCATTCACGCTGCCCGACCTTCCCTATCCTTACGACGCGCTGGCCCCGCATATGTCGCGCGAGACACTGGAGTTTCATCACGACAAGCATCATCAAGCTTACGTCACGAACGGCAACAATCTGGCCAAGGGTACGGAGTGGGAAAACAAGCCGGTCGAAGAGGTCGTCAAGGGCACTTTCGGCAAGAATCCGGGACTCTTCAATAATGCCGCGCAACACTACAACCACATCCATTTCTGGAAATGGATGAAAAAGGGCGGCGGCGGCGAGAAACTACCTGGCAAACTGGAGAAACAGATCTCCTCCGACATTGGCCCGATGGCCAAGCTGAAGGAGGATTTCACTCAGGCGGGCGTCACGCAATTCGGCTCCGGATGGTGCTGGCTAGCGGTCAAGGACGGCAAGATCACCGTCATGAAATCGCCGAACGGCGAGAACCCGCTGGTGCATGGTGCAAGGCCCATCCTCGGCTGCGACGTCTGGGAGCATTCCTATTACATCGACTATCGTAATCGCCGGCCGGATTATCTCAAGGCGTTCTTTGAAAGCCTCATCAACTGGGACTACGTGGCTGAAATGTATGAAGCCGCGATGAAATAAGCGCCGGCGCGTCCAACCGGCTGCAAGCGGGGCCGTTCGGCCCCGCTTTTTTACGACCGATGCGACGCTGTTTTGACGCATTGCTCTCGGCACGATTGCGGCATGATGTGTCGAGAACGCGGTACTGCACATCCAAAGCCGGGACACTCGTGCATCAGCCTGCGGCAAAGCCGATCTCGCCGACCACTGGCACGCTCGCAAGTGCGCGCCTGCTGGACGCGCTTGCCATTACTGTGCTCGTGTTCACCGGAGCGGCGGCTGCGGCGACCTTTCGCGACTATGGGCTGGGCTGGGACGACTACACCCATTCGCAATATGGCAGTCTCCTGGTGTCGCTGTATTCCTCCGGCTTCGCCGACAAGCGAGCGCTGTCGTTCGTCAATCTCTACATGTACGGCGGCGGCTTTGATCTTCTCTCCGCGCTCATGGCAAAGGTCCTGCCGCTCGGCCTGTTCGAGACCCGACGGTTCGTAGGCGCTGCGGTCGGCTTGGTCGGCTTGTTCGTCACCTGGCGTCTTGGCCGGCGTCTCGGCGGCCCGTTTGCTGGCCTGATCGGTCTTATCCTGCTCGCCGCTTGCCCGCTCTATTACGGGCACATGTTCATGAACGCCAAAGATGGACCATTTGCAGTCGCCAGCGTTATCGCGCTGCTCGGCATCGTGCGTGCGTTCCAGGAATATCCGCGGGCGACGCCTGCGACGATTACGCTGTGCGGCATCGGCGTTGGCCTCGCTATAGGCTCGCGGGTCATGGGCGGGTTCGCGGTGATCGATGCAGTGTTCCCGCTCCTGCTTATTCTCGCGCTCCGGGCGCGCGTAAGCGGCTTGAAACCGGCTTTCAGCGAGTGTGGGCTGTTCCTTTACGCTTTTATCCCGGGCGTGATCCTCGCCTATCTGGTGATGGGCTTGGTTTGGCCTTGGAGCGTCGTCGCGCCACTCAATCCGTTTCACGCCGTCGAATATTTCTCGAATTTCTTCGAGAAGCCGTGGCGCGAGTTGTTTGACGGGCAGTTGTTCCTGGTGCCGGATATGCCTCGCAGCTATGTGCCGACACTCATGGCGCTGCAACTGCCGGAACTGCTGCTGGTCCTCGGGATCGGCGGAACGATTGGCGCGACCTTCGCCATCGCCGGATTTTGCCAACGAAACGAAGGCGCCAGGCGGCGCGCGGCGCTGCTTGCCATCGTACTCGCCGCGACGTTTCCCATTCTAATCACCGTCATGGCAAGGCCGGCCATGTACAACGGCATCCGTCACTTCGTGTTCACGCTGCCGCCAATTGCAGTTCTCGGCGGGCTGGCGGCTAGCTGGATCGCACAGCCCCTGAAGCGGCGCGGCATCCCGGCGATGACTGTTGCGGCACTGATCGGTGTTGCTGGCGTGGCGTCGCCAGTCATCGAGATGGTGCGGCTGCACCCCTATCAGTACACCTCCTACAATCACCTCGTCGGCGGCGTCGCGGGAGCGCGACCGTACTACATGATCGACTATTGGGGGCTGTCGATGACACAGGCCTCACGGCAATTACGCACGCTGCCTGCGCAGCGTGGCGAGAAACGGCCCGACGGCAGGAATTGGACGGTCGCAGTCTGCGGCCCGCATCCGGCGGTCGTTGTCGGCTTGGGCGACGGATACGACGCAATCTGGGATCCTGAAGGCGCTGATTTTGCCATGATGCTCAACGAGTTCTATTGCGCCGACCTCGATGCACCGGTCATGCTCGAGGTCGTGCGCGAAGGCGTCGTTTATGCCCGCGTATACGACATTCGTGGCAGATCTTATTCGACCCTGTTGCGATATCCGACTGCCAGCAAGCAGTGAGCCATGAACGTACCCAAACCGCCGGTCTTCGTGTTCGACGCCTACGGCACGTTGTTTGACGTGCACGCGGCCATCGCGCGCCATCGCGCGATGGCCGGCCCCGACGCGGACCGCTTTTCTGAAATCTGGCGAACAAAGCAGCTTGAATATGCCTGGACGCTAACACTTGCCGGCAGCTACGCTGATTTTTGGACGCTGACCGAACGTGCTCTGGATTACGCATTCGCCCGCGTAACGAGCGTCAGCCGGGAACTGCGGCAGAATCTGCTCGAAGCCTACATGACGCTCGATGCCTACGCGGACGCGCGGGCGACCCTGGCCCATCTCAAAGCCCGGAATGCGGGCGTCGCTATACTTTCCAACGGCTCGCCGCGCATGCTCGCCGCAGCGGTACAGTCGGCCGGCATTGCTGCATCATGCGATGCCGTACTCTCGGTCGACGCCGTGCGCATGTACAAGCCGCGGCCGGAGGTCTATGCGCTTGTCACCGCGCGCTTCGGCGTCAAACCACAAGACGTCGCGTTCGTCTCCTCGAACCGATGGGACGTGATGGGAGCGGCGGCGTTCGGATTCCGCCCGGTCTGGGTCAATCGTTCGGGAATACCAGACGAGTATCTGGACCACCCGCCGGCGCAGGTCGTGGCCGATCTATCGCAACTTGCGTCTTTGAAATTTTGAATTTGGCGCTAGGCGTTGACTGCAATCGCCTCGGGCGCAACCGGCGGCAGCAATTTCGGGGCTACGAAACGGCCCTGCTCGAGATCTTCGATCTGACGGTCGATCTGCTTGATCACGTAACGCGAATACGGGCCGACGTGCAGGTAGAACGCCATCAGCGTGACGATGCCGCGCACCGACTGCGGATTGGACGACATGCAGGTCATGAACGCCTTCCAGAACCGCTCGCGGCCCTCGGGCAGACGCGACAGCAGCTCATGCACCATTTTGATGGTGCTCAATCGGCGCCGGATGTCGCCCTCGGGGAGTTCCTTCCGTCGTGTCGAGCAATCAAGCACTGCAGCAAGCCGCTCCAGACGGCCACAGAACGCATCGGGCTCATAGATTTCGTGGAGGATCCTGCGGTAGTCGCGCAAAATTTCCAGACGCGATCGTTTGGTTTCGAAGTTGACGCCGGCGGTGCACTGATCGCCGGTGCCCTCGGGTGCGGCATCGTGGTCGACATTCAGGCGGCCTTCCTTAGCTAGACGGCGCGTGAGCTGCGTATTGGGCAACGCATATAGCAGTCCCACCATGGCGATTGGGATTGCCGCCTCTTCGATCAGTTCGATCATCGGGGCGGCTATCGAGCCTTTCTCACTGTCGAAACCGACGATGAAGCCCGCCGTCACGAACATGCCTGCGTGATAGATCTTGTGGACGCTGTCGCCGATGCTGCGCCGGGTATTCTGCTTCTTGCGCATGGCAATAAGCGTCTCGGTATCCGGGCTTTCGATACCGACAAAAACGGCGAAGAAATTGCAGCGCTTGAGCATCTCCAAAAGCTCGTCGTCGTCGGCGAGATTAAGCGAAGCTTCCGTCGTGAACTCGAACGGATAATCGTGCTCCTTGACCCAAACTTCGAGCACCGGCAGGAACGCCTTGATCGCTTTCTTGTTGCCGATGAGATTGTCGTCAACGAAATCGACGTGGCCGCGATATCCGAGTTGGTAAAGTGCTTCGAGCTCCGCCAACATCTGCTCGTGCGTCTTGGTGCGCGGCGAGCGGCCGTAAAGCTCGATGATGTCGCAAAACTCGCAGGTGAACGGACAACCACGCGAGAACTGCACGCCAATGTAGAGATATTGATCAAATTTCAGCAGGTCGAAACGCGGTATCGGGGTCTTGGTGACATCCACCTGGAATTTCGGCGCGACGAGCATTCCCTCGCGCTTACCTTCGTCCCAGGCTGTGATGAAGTCCTGGATGATGCCCTCGACCTCGCCGAGCACCCGGAAACTCGCGGTTTCGTAACGGTGCGGACTAGACGTAGCGTCGGGGCCGCCGACCACGACCGGTAGACCGCGTTCTCGACACATGTCGATGATTCGCAGCGTATCGGATTGCTGGAACAGCATACCGCCGGTCATCACCATGTCGGCCCAAGCGAGGTCGCTCTCGGCGAATTCTTCGGTATTGCGGTTGACGAGCCGTACGTTCCAGGACTTCGGCAAGAGTGCGGCCACCGTAATAAGGCCGAGCGGGATGGCGGGGTAGCGCGCGCCAACCAGTTCGCAGGCTTCCGAGAAGTTCCAGAAGGATTCCGCCGTAAAGCGCGGATAAATCATAAGCACGTTACACGCGCTCGCAGACGACGTGCGTACGAATTCTATGCCCTGCTGTTCCAAGGAACCCCACCCGCCGCCACAACTCGCGCAGTATGGCGGTCTAGCCGTCGACAAAGCCAGACTATGTGCGCCGTGTCCAGCACGGAAAAATTAATGTGGAACATGGCGTTATCGGGGCGCCGCAACTTCCCGTCTTCCACCAGCGGCTATGGGACGGCCATTACACTGGACCCGCGCCTGGCACCCACAAGGCGTCAAACAGGTCGAGAGGCTTCGTCGCGTGGTTCCGGTGCCGCTGCTGTGGGTACTTTTAAGTTCCGTTGCGATTTGCTGCTTGGTCAGGCTGGTGCCGTCGTCGCCCTCGACCAGCAAAGCCACGCGGCCATGGTCATTGAGGTGCCGTGCCGACGCGTTGACGCGGGGTAAAGCGTCGTTACCATCGCCGCAAAACATCTGAATGCCGGAGGAAAACAAATGCGTCTATTTTTTCAGCTCATTTTCGCGGCGGTTATCGCATCGGCACCGCAGGTGCATTCCGCCGATGCGCAGGGCAGCCCCGCCTATCTCGTTACCTATATCGAGGTGCTTCCGAACACGAATGCTCCCGCCGCGGCACTGCTCAAGAAGTACCGCGACGCCACTTTCCACGAGGATGGCAATCTTCGCGCCGAAGTGCTGCAGGACTTGGAGCGTCCGACCCGATACGCAGTGATCGAAGTCTGGCGTGACAAGGCAGCATTGGACGCCCACGAGCAGTCCGCCAGCACAACGGAATTCCGCGACAAGCTTAAGGCAATTGCGGCGGCGCCGTACGACGAGCGCATCAACAATCCGTTGTACGTCGCCCAGCGTAAGAACGAGAGCCACGCCGGTGTGATATATGTCGTTACTCATGTCGACGTCATTCCACCGGGCAAGGATGACTGCATGGCGGCGCTCAAAGCCATGAGCGTCGACACCGCGGCCGACGCCGGCAACGTCAGTTATGAGGTTTTGCAGCAGGTCAACCGCGGCAATCACTTCACGGTGCTCGAAGCGTGGACGAACATAAAAGCGCTCGACGGTCACGTCATGGCCGCACACACCCGCGCATTTCGCGGCAAGCTCACGCCGATCGCGGGCGCGCTTTACGACGAGCGAATCTACAAAACGTTTTGACGCAAATACGCCGCAGCTATTTCTGCGGCGCGAAATTTTGATTGCTGTAGGGCAGCAGTGTCGGGCGCTGGATCACGATAAAACCGTGATCCAGCGTGCGATGGCAGCTATTGCAGCCCGCGCTCAGACCGTCGAATGCGGCGTCGAAGGCAGCGCGGTTCTTGTCGGCGACGGCCTTCTCCAAAGCCTTGATGGGCGCGCCGACCTGTTTGTCGACGATGCCGGGACCGAGCAGCTTGGTCACATCGTCGAACCCCTCCTCCAATTCGCCGACTTCGTAATCGGCAAGTGGCCAGTTGCCGCCGTGACCGGCGAACCAGAGCTTGATGTGGCGCAGCTGTTGCAGCGTCATGATCTCGCCGAGACCCGGCAGATTGGCACCGCTGTCCGGTTGCGGCTGCTCTGTCGGTTTCGAAGCATCCTGCGCGAAAGCCGCGCCCGCAGTGAATATTGCCGCCGCAATCAGGACGGCGCAGATCCGTTCCATGCGCTCTCCTCCGTTGCCGCCCGCCGTCAACTCGTCGGTGAAAGGGACTCGCTGCACACCTTGGGATACGCCCCCTGACACGCGTGATAAAGCGCGGGACAGGCCTGCGCGGCCGCCAGCGCCGCATCAACCGTTTTCAGCCGGTCGCCTGCCGCGCGCGACTGCGGGTCATAGGTGAGCACCGCATCGACCCTTTCGATGCCGCGGTCGTTCATCAAAAAACGCTCCGTGGCATCGAAATAAACGGTCGCGGTCTTGATGGCCTCCTTCAATTCTTTGGTGTAGTCGGCGGTGGCCTTTGGATCCGGCTTGATCACGCGGGCATGTGCTGCGGCATCAGCGTAAAAAATATTGAGCTTAAAATAGGTGCCGCCGCATTGGCCCAGCGCCAACCAATACGGCTTGCCATTGAATTCCTCCCGGCAGCAGCACTGTAGTGTCGCGCTTGTCGACGGGTACCGGCGGAGCCGGCGTTGCGCTCTCGACTTCCTTGGGCGCACGGTGGCGGCGCGTCTGGGCATTCGCAGACGTCACAACGATAAGCGCAACCGTAAGCAGCACGGCTTTCGCCAAAATTCCCGGCATGATGCGATTATAGTAGAATCGCAGCGTTGATTTCAAAACCTCTCGACCCAAGGCCGCACCTCGATTTCCCAGGACCAGGCGCTGCGATTTTGCCGCAGCAGATCGAGATAGCTTTGTGCGATAGCGTCGGGGTCGAGCATGCTGTCGGGCTTGTCCGGTGGTTCAACGCGCCGGGCGCTACGAATGCCGCCGTCGACCACAACGTGGATAACATGGACACCTTGCGGCGAAAGTTCCCGCGCCATGCTCTGTGCCATGCCTCTGAGCGCGAATTTGCCCATGGCGAATGGCGCCGATTGCGGATAGCCCTTCACGCCGGCGGATGCGCCGGTGAGGAAGATCGCGCCATGGCCCTTCGGCGCCATGCGTTTAGCGGCTTCTTGCGCGACCAGAAATGCGCCGAATGCCGTTACCGCGATTGATTTCTCCACTTCGGCGGGGTCGAGCTCGACAAAGGGCCCACGCGTGCGATAGCTCGCGTTGTAGACAACGACATCGGGAGCGCGGCCTGCGGCTTCGACGTCGGCGAATAATTTTACGACCTGCTCGCGCTTGCTCGCATCGCACGCAAAGGCTTCACCGCCGACCTCCTTCGCCAGCGCCGCCAAATTATCGAGCCGGCGCGCTGCGACCGCTACTTTCATTCCCGATTTGGCAAAGAGGCGCGCCAGCGAGGCGCTGAGCCCCGACCCAACGCCAACGATCAGTGCATACCGATACTCTCCTAGGGGCATTGGCTCTTCCTTCTAATCGATCACGGCGATGGCATTGATTTCGACCAGGCAGCGCGGATCGGTGGCGAGACGGACCACCTGCACGGTCGTAGTCGCAGGCTTTGCATCGCGAAAGTATTCGCCCCAGACGCGGTTGAGGGCATCCTGGTCGGTCAGATCGGTGACAAAGCGATCGGCAGTGACCACATCGGCGAAGGTTGCGCCAACCGCTTCAAGCCCGCGCTTGAGATTTTCCAGGGCGGCCCTCGCTTGCCCCGCCATGTCGCGCGGCATGGTGTTGAACTCCTCCGGCCGGTGCGGGTGGTGATGATAGACCGGAGCAGCCGTGACGCCGGCAAAATAGACCGTGGTGCCGCCCTTAACCTTGATCGCCGGCGCATAGGGCATCCACATGTCCGGCGCGCCCGGCCAATGCATGTGCTCGATGGTTTTCGGCATGATTCTGGTCATCTCCGCGTCGCTCTCTCCAAATTACCGTACAACAACCACTAGAAGACGTCATGCCCGCACTTGTCGCGGGCATCTCACTATGCCCTAGGTGAGGTAGGAAAATTCATTGGCGACGAAGTACGTTGGATATTTTGCCTTCGCTAAATACGTCACATTCTAAACACTCCGAACTTCGTTTCCAGGATCGGTGCATTGAGCGCCACCGAAAAACACAGCGCCAGGACGCGCCGAGTTTCGGCGGGCGTGATGATGCCGTCGTCCCAGAGCCGGGCTGTGGCGTAATAGGGATTGCCCTCGGACTCGTATTGATCGCGGATCGGCTGTTTGAATTCCTCTTCCTCGGCCGCGGTCCATTTTTTGCCTGCGGCTTCGATGTTCTCGCGCCGTACCGTCGCCAGCACGCTCGCCGCCTGGTCGCCGCCCATCACCGAGATGCGTGCATTCGGCCAGGTGAACAGAAAGCGCGGGCTGTAGGCGCGGCCACACATGCCGTAATTGCCGGCGCCGTACGAACCCCCGACGACCACGGTAACCTTCGGCACCTGGGCACAGGCGACCGCCATCACCATCTTGGCGCCGTCCTTGGCGATGCCGCCGGCTTCGTAATCGCGTCCGACGATGAAGCCGACGATATTTTGCAGGAACAACAGCGGCACGCGCCGCTGGCAGCACAACTCGACGAAATGCGTGGCTTTGAGCGCGCTTTCCGAGAACAAGATACCGTTGTTGCCCAAAATACCGACCGGAATGCCGTGAATGTGCGCGAAGCCGGTGACCAGCGTAGTACCATACAACGCCTTGAACTCGTCGAACTCGGAACCATCCACCAGCCGCGCGATGACCTCGCGCACGTCGTATTGTTTTTTGAGGTCGACCGGCACGATGCCGTCGAGTTCGTTGTTGTCGAATTTTGGCTCCGCCGGCTTGGCGAGGGAAATGTCGGCCGATTTTTTCGTGTTCAGCCCGGCCACGATCTGACGGCACAAAGCGAGCGCGTGGCGGTCGTTTTCCGCCAAGTAGTCGGCAACACCGGACTTCCTGGTGTGAACGTCGGCCCCACCGAGTTCTTCGGCGGTGACCACCTCGCCGGTCGCGGCCTTCACCAGCGGCGGCCCGCCGAGAAAGATGGTGCCCTGATTGCGCACGATGATGGTCTGGTCCGACATCGCCGGCACGTAGGCGCCGCCTGCTGTGCATGAGCCCATGACCACGGCGATCTGCGGAATAGCGGCGGCCGACATCGTCGCCTGATTGTAGAAGATGCGGCCGAAATGCTCGCGGTCGGGGAATACGTCGGTCTGATGCGGTAAGTTCGCGCCGCCAGAATCGACGAGATAAATGCACGGCAAGCGGTTATCGCGCGCAATTTCCTGTGCGCGCAGGTGCTTCTTCACCGTCATTGGATAGTAGGTGCCACCCTTGATGGTGGAATCGTTGCAGACGATCACGCACTCGCGGCCGGCCACCCGGCCGATGCCGGTGACGATGCCGGCCGCATTGATGGCATCGTCGTACATCCCATAGGCGGCGAGCGGCGATAGTTCGAGGAAAGGCGCGCCCGGATCGATCAGCGTCATTACGCGCTCGCGCGGCAGCAGCTTGCCGCGTGCGATATGGCGCTCGCGGGCGGGCGGCGGGCCGCCTTCGGCTGCCTTGGCGCGCTGCGCCTGAAGCTCCGCGACCAGGGTGCGCATCGCCACCTGATTGGCGCGGAACTCATTTGACGCGGTATCAATGGTGCTTGCGATAGCGGTCACGAATCCCCCTTGGTCGAGGGGGATTTCACTATGCTATGCGGGCCGGCGCAACGGCCTGGAATTGCTAGGCGCGGACTTCCTGGCGCTGAAAAACCACGTAGCCGGCGACGAACAATAGGATTTCTGAGGCGACCATCGCCACGATCTGCGGCCAGGCGATCAATACGCTCGAGGCCAGTGGCAGTGGCGCGCCGAGCACGGCGCCCTGAAGCTGGCTGAGATAGATCGGTCCGAGCGCGCGCGTCGTCGGATCAAGCAGCGCCACCACCACTTCCGCGAACAGCGTCGATGGCGAGAACCGCGCCAGGATCTGCTCCAACTCCGCGGTGCCAGGCGTCTGCAGGCCAAGTGCCATGTAGCGCGGGTCAGGCGGCACGATGATCTGCGCGACCGCACCGGCCAGTACCGGCCAAATGAAAGTAAGGAGGAGCCAGATGCCGAGCGTGACGAGCGCGGCTGTCGCCGCAGAGCGAAACAGGATCGAAAACAGCAGCGCCAGCGCCAGCCAGACTCCGGCATAGACGATCGTGACCAGGAGAAATACGAAACTGCGCGCGATCTCCTCGGCTCCGGGCGGAATACCGATCAACAGCAGGCCGAGCCCAACGACCAAGAGCCACAGCGTGACCATGCTAATGGACAGTGTCGCCAGGCCGGCAAGAAATTTCCCGAATAGCAAGGCATCGCGATAGATCGGCTGGGCGAGAATGCGCGACAGCGTACGCCTATTGTGCTCGCCGTTGATCGAATCAAATCCCAGTCCGATCGCCATGAGCGGCACCAGGAACGAAAGGAAGGAAACAAACGACGGCAACGGATCGCGCGAGGTCGTGAACAGACGCAGGAACAAGAACGGGTCCTCGGCCGTCGTATCTTTAATCTGCTGAATGGCGCCATAGAGCGCTGCGAGCGCAACCAGCACGACAAGCCATTCGAGTACGCGCATACGGACGCTGGTGAGGTGGTCGGACAGCTCCTTGAGCATGACCACGCCCAGGCCGTGAAAGGCGGAGCCTTCACGCTGCATAGCGGGACCCTTCTGTCATTGCCTGGTCTGGCTGCGCCTCGAAATAGCGCGTGTAGATCGCCTCGAGGCTCGGCTCTTGTACGCCGAGGAATTTCAGGCGGCCCTGCATGGCGACCACTTCGGCTGCCGCTTCTGGCCGCACGTCGCGGTCGGCATGCAGCCGAAGCTTGCCGATGCCCGTCTTCTCGACGCCGCTGACGCCCGGAATAAGCGCAAGCCGCTCGGCGAGACCGGCGCCGTCGGCCTCGATGTCGACCACATAGCCGCCACCCAGTACCTGACGGCCGAGTTCCGGCACCGTCCCGATCAATGCGATCTTGCCGGCGCTGAACAAGGCAACCCGATCGCAGACGCTTTGCACACGCTCCAGCAGATGTGAGGAGAGCAGCACCGAGACGCCCTCGGCCTTGAAGCCGCGGATGATACCGAGCAGTTCCGAGGTTGCGTGCGGGTCGAGCCCCGAGGTCGGCTCGTCGAGGATGGCGATTTGCGCGCCTTTCATCAGGATTTCGGCGAGGCCCAGGCGCTGACGCATGCCGCGTGAGAACGTTTCGACACGCTTGTCGGCAACTTCGGCAAGCCCAACGCGATCGAGTGCGTCGGCGATACGTTTCTCGCGTTCCGCGAGCCGAAAGCCGATCAGCCGCGCGGTGTAACGCAGATTATCCGCGGCCGTGAGATTGTCGTAGAAGCCTACCGTGTCCGGCAGATAACCGACCCGTCGCTTCACCGAAAGCGGCTCGCGCGCCGGGTTGAATCCGAGCACGCGTACTTCGCCGCCTGAAATGTCGGTCAATCCGAGCATCATCAAGATCGTGGTCGTCTTGCCCGCGCCATTGGGACCGAGGAGACCGAAAATCTCCCCGCGCCCGACCGAAAACGAGACGTGATCGACCGCGACCGCTTGGCCGTATGTTTTGGTGAGGTCGTTGGCCTCGATGACCGCGTCCTCGCTCATCGGCGACCGAACCGCGCAACCGCGCCGACCATGACCAGAAGCGCGATGCCGATGATGCCGACGCCGGCGATGCCCCACATCGTGGAGGTCGTCACCGTGACGCGGAACGTCGTCGAGGCTGATTCGCCGCGCGCCGCGGCGCGCACGGTCGTCACATAATCGCCGGCGATGGCCTTTTCGGTCGGCGTGATCAGCGCTTGCACTTCCTTGTTGTCGTTCGGCGCGATGCGGTCGACCGTCTTCGGGTCGAATTCGACCTTCCAGCCGCTCGGCGCCGAGCCGCTCAGTTGAATGTCCTCAGCCGGTGCGGTGCCGGTATTGGTGATGACGACTGGTACGGACGTTTCCTTGCCGGCCGACGCTCGGGTGGACACCAGGCCCTCACGGCCGCTGACATCGAGCCTGGGCTGGCCGGTGATGGTGAGGCCGAGATCGCTGGTCACCGAGGTATCTTCCGCGGCGACTCGCGCGGTAACTTTGTAGTCGCCCGCACCAGCGGTATTCGGCGGAGTGACTTTGAGCTTCACGTCCTTGGTCTGGCCGGCATCGACCGGAACTGCGTTAAGCTCCTGGCTGCCGTATTGCTCGGTGAATGTCGTGTCGAAGTTCTGCGGCGCTTGCGCGGACAGGCTCACGACGAGCTTCTTGCCGCTGTCGTTTTTGATGTTGAGCTGATACTCGAAGCTCGATTTCGAGGTGCCGCGCAATTGCGGAAGTTGCGGCGTCAGCGTCAGCTTGGCCGGCAGATCCTTGGCGAGCGTCACGGCAACCGGCAGATCGACCTTGGTCTGGTCGCCGGCGGCGGAAACGGTGAGTGTCTGCGTGCCGATGGCCGCGTCCTTTGGCACGTCGAGCCGCAGCTCAAGCGTGACGCTGGAATTCGTTCCCGGCATCGCCGCGGCGACGGGCTGACCGCCGCCCATCAAGGTTGCCGTCCAGCCGGTAGGCACGCCGGAGACCGACAACGCCAGGCGCTGCGGCGGCAGATCGTAATTCTGCAAGCGCAGACTGACAGACGACGTCTCTCCCGGCCGCACGGTGACTGCCGGAAAGTCACTCATCAAAAACAGGCCTTTGACGTCCTTCGGGGCGTCATCGGCCTTGACTGCCGGCGCCAGAATGAGTGCGAAAGCGGTAGCAGCGGCGATAAATCCATATCGCATTGGTTTTGACTCCCAGACAAAAATGGTTCGGTTAAATCCCCTTCCGGACGTGTGTGGACGGGGAAAAGGGCATTGTCGGCGTAATCGTGACAAAATCATGCAGACACCGGTCTATTTGGCAAGAGCCGGACGAAAAGTCCTGCGGTAGGTAGCCGCAGGCACCTTGGGATCTGCGCCCATGAATCGCAAGAGACAGATCAGCGCCGGACTATTGGCATTCCGCCGGGGGCAGCCAGGCATCGAAGTCCTGCTTGCGCACCCAGGTGGGCCTTTCTGGGCAAAAAAAGATGACGGTGCCTGGACAATACCCAAGGGCCTCGTCGAGTCGGGCGATGATCTTCTCGCCACGGCGCGGCGCGAGTTCACCGAAGAGACAAACCTCGCGGCGGACGGTGAGGTATTCGCGCTCAATCCGGTTAACCAAAGGAGCGGAAAGACCGTTCACGCCTACGCCTTTGAAGCGGATTTCGACCTTGCGACGTTTGCCAGCAACACCTTCGAGATGGAGTGGCCGCCAAAGTCCCACCGCCGGCAGCACTTCCCCGAGATCGACCGTATCGCCTACTTCACGCTGCCGGTTGCAATGACAAAAATTATTGCCTATCAACAGCCGTTATTGCGCGAGCTTGAACAGCGTTTAGCGTGAGCGACGCTATTGTCGTGGAACGAGCGGCCAATCGACCTCGTCGTGGGGTAACACCCATGGCTCATGTCGCGCGGCTTGCCGCCACTCATTCCACGCCGGAAGCGCCATGACGGCTTGCATGTAGGCGCGGGCGGCAGCGCTCACTTCGACGGCGTAGGTATGGAAGCGCCAGACCATCGGCGCATACATGGCATCGGCCGCGCCGAACGAGCCGAACAGAAATGCTCCTCCGCCGCGGAACCGTTCTCGACAACCGCTCCAGACCGCATCGATGCGAACGACATTGGCCGCCGCCTCATCGTCCAGCGCACGATGCTTCACAGGCCGCCACGTATTCATCGGAAGCTGTTTGCGCAGCGGCATAAATCCGGCGTGCATTTCGGATGCGATCGCACGTGCATGCGCTCGGGCCGCAGCTTGTTGCGGCCACAAACCGGCCAACGGAAACTTCTCAGCCAGGTATTCGAGGATAGCAAGCGATTCCCAGATGCAAGTCTCGCCGTCAATGAGGACGGGCACCTTGCCGGCGCCGCTCAGCGCGATCACGCGCTCCTTGAAGTCCTTCGCTTCAAGCGAGATCACCGTTTCTTCGAAGGCAATGCCGACAACCTTCATCGCCAGCCAGGGCCGGAACGACCACGACGAATAGTTCTTGTTGCCGATGATCAGATGCAGACCCATAAGCACTTCTACCCCGGATCTCTCTGTCGCGAAATCCGAACTCGAAATGACTTGGTTGCTGGTCGGGCTAAACGAGGCCAGATATGACCGCGATGAAGGAAACAAACAGCACCATCGCCACGGCAAACAGCGCCGTCAGCGCAGTCTCCAGCCATGCGGTTGTCATCGGTTGAGCATCAGGCAAGGTCTTTGCCGTGTCAGCTCCAAATGCTGCAGGCACTTCGATGGACATGAAAACCCTTTCGACGACAGAACGCGCAACGTCGCAATGCGCGATCTTCGCGAGTTAAAAGCATCGGCCTGCAGGGTAAATGATCGGTAAATAAAGCTTCTGCGGCGGCGGGTTTTGTGCGTCGGGTAGAGTTACGGCGCCGGAAACAGTTCCGACGTCTTGCCGGTGAGCCGGTAGCCCAACAGGCCGAGCCATTCGTGCAGGGCGGTATCGGTGCGGCGTAACCCTATGCTCATGACGTCAAAGGGCCGAACCGCATCGATCGGTCCGCGCGTCCGATAATCGACCGGATAGGCTTCAATAGGAAAACCGGCTGCCCTGAATACGGCGATGGCACGCGGCATGTGAAAGGCCGACGTCACCAAAATCCACCGCTCCCCGGGCTGCGGGTTGGCGATGAGCCGCGAGAACACTGCGTTCTCGATCGTATTGCGCGATTGTTCTTCGGCGGAAATCCGGTCATGGGGAATTCCGAGCGCCTCGAATTCGCGCACGGCGACACCGGCCTCGGGACCGTCGTCGTAAATCAGCGAACTCGAGCCGCCGGAAACGACAATTCGCGCTTTCGGATAACGGCGCGCGAGTTCGACGGTGACGACAAAACGTGCCGCCCCCTCCTCGAAGGCGATGGTGCCGCGCTGGAGCGAAACTTGAGGCATGATCACGCCGCCGAGCATGACAATGCCATCGGGCGGCCCGTGCGATGGATCCCATGGCGGGAACCGCTGCTCCAGCGGCAGGATCAGCACATTGCCGAGCGGCGACAGCCCGGCGACGGCGAGCAACACGACGCTGGTCACGATCAGCCAACTGGCCATCCGCGTAAACCGCGTGCACAGCAGAATGATCCCCAGAAGGCCGAGCGAGATCAGGAAGTTCGTCGGTAGCGCAAAAAAGCCGAGCACCTTGGAGAGCATGAAGAACACGGCTCAGCCACGGGACTTTCGCCATGCCGCGTAGCGCGCTTTGGCGTCGTCGTTCGGCGGATAGAGGCCGGGCAATTTCACGCCCTTTTCGACTTCGGTGAATACCCAGCTTTCGTACATCTCGTGCTCGGCACCCTTATGGGCGACGAATTCAACAAAAGCCTGCGGAATGACAACGGCGCCATCGTCATCGACGACGATCACGTCGCCCGGAAAGATCGCACAGCCGCCGCAGCCGATCGGCTGCTGCCAGCCGACGAAGGTCAAACCATTGACGGAAGCCGGAGCAGCAACACCGGCGCACCATACCGGCAACGCGCTCGTGATGACTCCGGTGAGGTCGCGCATGACGCCGTCGGTGACGAGTGCAGCGACATTACGCTTCTTCATCCGGGCGCAAAGGATGTCGCCGAATATGCCGGCGCTCGGCACACCCATGGCGTCGGCAACGGCGATGACGCCCTCCGGCATTTCCTCGATCGCGGCGCGAGTTGAAATCGGAGATGCCCAGCTTTCGGGCGTCGCCAGATCCTCCCGAACCGGCACGAAACGCAGCGTGAACGCCGGCCCGACGAGACGCTCGCCCTTCGAGGTAAGCGGTTTCGGACCGTTCATCCAACAGCGCCGGATGCCCTTTTTCAGGAGCACAGTCGTTATCGTCGCGGTCGTCACCTTGCGCAGGATATCGAACAAAGGCTCAGCCATTTTTTTGCCTCGCTGATGAAAAATCAGACCAAATACACGCCGGCTCGAACCGGCGACTATCCTTTGAGCCAACCGCCAATTCTCTCGACCGCTTCATACATATCCTGCTCCACACCGGCGTAGCACAGGCGCAGAAAATTCTGACCGCGCAGCGGATCGAAGTCGACCCCCGGCGTCGCCGCCACGCCCGCCTCCTCCAGCATGCGCGTGGCGAATTCAAAACTGTTGGTCGAGAAGCGCGAAACGTCGGCATAGAGATAGAACGCACCGTCAGCGGGCAGAAATGAATCTAGGCCCGCGCGCGGCAATCCTTCGAGCAGAATGCTGCGGTTCTTCTCATAACCTTGCCGTATCGCGGAAAGCTCGGCACCGGCGTCGAACGCCGCCTGCGCAGCGATTTGCGACAGCGTCGGCACCGAGATGGCAAGGTTTTGCTGCAGTCGCTCGATCGCACGCACGAGCGACAGCGGCGCGACCATCCAGCCGATGCGCCAGCCGGTCATGCAGAAGAATTTCGAGAACGAATTGATGATGATCGCGCTGGACGACAGGCGCGCGGCGCTTTCCGCGGCAAAAGCATAGTCGAGGCCGTGATAGATCTCATCCGAGACCACAGCAATTCCGGCATCGTCGGCGCACTGGATCAGTTCGGCGAGCGCCGCCGCCGTCATCATCGTGCCGCTCGGATTGGCGGGAGAGCCGACGATGGCGCCTTTGAGAGGCTGCGACCGATGGGCCGCGAGCAGCGCCTCGCTGGTGATTGACCAGCGGGTCTGTGCGTCGGTCTCGATGAGGACCGGCTCGCAACCGAGCGCGGTGAGGATGTGCCGATAGGGCGGGTAGCCCGGCAGCGCGACCGCCACCCGGTCGCCCGCCGAAAAAGCGGCGAGAAACGCAAGAATGAAGCCCGCCGACGAGCCCGTCGTCACGACAACGCGTGCCGGATCGATGTCGAGATCGTGCCAATCGGCGTAGGCTCGGGCAATACGCCGGCGCAGCGAACCGATGCCGAGCGTTTCGGTATAGCCAAGCGGCCCGCTGACCAGCGCGGCTTTTGCGGCAGCGATGGCCGTCGCCGGCGCCCCGACCGCAGGCTGACCGACCTCCATATGGACGATGCGCCGGCCTTGGGCCTCGAGCCGGCCGGCAGAAGCCATAACGTCCATCACCATGAACGGAGGCACTTCGCTGCGGGCCGAAGGTCGCAACAGGCGTTTTGCCTTTTCCAGCATGAGTTCGCCTTTACGTCCCGGCAGTTGAACTTCGCATAGTCGCCCCGCTGCCGCCGTATTCCGCGGCTTTCGTCATCTCCGCTGCGCCGGCGCAAACGCAACGGCAAAACGTTGACCGCACCCGGATCCGTCCATATTTTGGACCCGAGCCGAGGGACCAAAACTGTCCCAGATGAATCCTGCAAATGCTCCTAGCAAGGTGCGCCCGGTGAGGCCAGCTTTCCGCGCCGTTGCGCTCGTCACGGCCACAGCGCTCGCCTTGGGCAGCATGCCAGCTCGAGCGCAGAATGGAGGCAACGCCGGCATCCCGATGATTCGCGATGCCGAAATCGAACAGCTCTTGCGCGACTACTATGCGCCGATCCAAAAGGTCGCCGGACTTAGCAACCAAAACGTCAAAGTCGTGATCATCCAGGACCGGGCGTTCAATGCGTTCGTGATGGACGCACACCACATTTTCGTGAATGCCGGCGCACTGATGGAAGCGACAGCCCCCAATCAATTGATCGGCGTGTTCGCGCACGAAACCGGACACATCGTCGGCGGTCATCTTTCCAAGATGCGGCAGGAGCTTGCCAACGCCCAGACTGCCGCGATCATCGCCATGTTGCTGGGTGTTGGCGCCATGGCGGCGGGTGCCCGCTCCAACAGCAATTCAGGTATAGGCGATGTCGGCGGGGCGCTGTTCACTGGACCGCAGGCTTACATCCAGAATTCGCTTCTCTCCTATCAGCGCGCCCAGGAGGAACAGGCCGACCGCGCCGGCGTGCGGTTCCTGACCATGAGCGGGCAATCGGCGAAGGGCATGTACGACACGTTCAAGCGCTTCGCCGACGAGTCGCTGTATTCATCGCGCTATATCAATCCCTACGCACAGAACCACCCGATGCCCGAAGATCGCATGGCGGCACTGGCCGAACTGGTAAAGACGCCTTTCTGGGACAAGAAGGACTCCCCGAACTACAATTTCGCCACGACATGATGCGGGCCAAGCTATACGGCTTCATGGATCGGCCGGACGCAGTATTGCGGCGCTATCCGATGTCCAACACCACGCTGCCCGCGCGCTACGCGCGTGCGATCTCCGCGTATCGGTTCGGCGATTTGCACGACGCTCTCGCCGACATCGACGGCTTGATTGCGTCAATGCCGAACAATCCCTATTTCTACGAACTCAAAGGCCAGGCATTACTTGAAACCGGACATCCATCAGAGGCGATCGCGCCATTAAAGCGCGCGGTCGCGCTCGCGCCCGATCCGGCCCTCATTCAAATTACGCTGGCGCAGGCGCTCATCGGCACCAATGACGCCAAGTTGTCGGACGAGGCCGTCACGCTTCTGCATTCCGCCCTCATTAAGGAACCGGAATTGAGCGATGGCTACCTGCAACTGGCCATGGCATACGGCCGCAAGGGCGACTTGGCCGACGCCGATCTTGCTTCAGCCCAAGCGGCCTTCGCGCGCGGCGATAACAAGACAGCACGCGAGCTTGCGGCGCGAGCAAAGGAACGCTTTCCAATCGGGTCGCCCGGCTGGGTGAGAGCCGACGACATCGTTGCTTTCAACAAGAACGTCAAAGAGAACCCACTGACCAAATGATCACCGGAAGGACGATCCCATGACCGAATATATTTCAACGAGCGCGCGCCTACTGCTGTCGGCATCCTTGTTTGCCGCCACCGCTCTGTTCGCACCGCCCGCATCGGCGCAGACGTTTTCCGACGATCAGCGGCAGCAAATCGAAGGCATGGTGAAGGACTACTTGCTCAAGCACCCCGAGGTCTTGCAGGACGCGATGTCGGCGCTGGACAAGAAGCAGCAGGAAGCCGATGCCGCAAAGGCTAGCGCGACAATCAAAGACAATAACGCCACGCTGTTCAATTCGCCGCACCAAGTCGTGCTGGGCAATCCGCAAGGCACCATCCAGGTCGTCGAATTCTTCGATTACAATTGCGGATATTGTAAACGTGCCCTGCCCGACATGCTGACGCTGTTGAAGGCCGATTCGAACATCAAATTCGTGCTCAAGGAATTCCCGGTTTTGGGCGAGGGCTCCGTTGAAGCCGCGCATGTCGCGGTCGCGGCGCGCATGCAGGACCCGGCCGGCAAGAAATACATCGACTTTCATCAGAAGCTTTTGGGCGGCCGCGGCCCGGCCGATAAAGCGCGCGCGCTCGCAGTCGCCAAAGAGGTTGGCTTTGACATGCCCCGCCTGGAAAAGGATATGAACAGCGACGAGGTGAAGACCACGATCGACGAGGATATGAAGCTCGCCGACGCACTCGGCGTCAACGGCACGCCTAGCTACGTGATCGGCAACGAGCTGGTCGTAGGCGCAGTCGGGCTTGATGCGTTGAAGGAAAAAATCTCGGCCGATAAGAAGTAACGGCAGCGCGTTAGCCAGCTTCGGAAGTCTCCAAGCGCCCTGCCCGGTTCGGCACGGCGTATTTTTGGTCCTGGCGGCCGTCAGCCCCGGCTTTCCCTTTGCGGGAGCCTTCCCTATAAACGGACGGCGTAACGGCGTTCTGCACCGCCGCGACAACAGCCGGGTCAACTTTCGAAATGCCGAAGACCGTTTATGTCCTTAACGGACCCAATCTCAATCTGCTCGGCACGCGCGAGCCGGAGCTCTACGGCCGCGCCACGCTGGCGGATGTAGAGAAGCTGTGCGGCGCAACGGCAAAGCGTCATGGTCTTGCCCTTGTATTCCGCCAGTCCAATCACGAAGGCGAAATCGTCGATTGGATTCAGGAGGCGCGCGCCAAAAAGGCGACCGGTCTGATCATCAATCCGGCAGGGTACACGACGACTTCGATCGCGATCCTTGATGCGCTCTTCACCATGGAGGCGCCTGTCATCGAAGTGCACATCACCAACATTCACGCACGCGAGGAATTTCGCCAGCATTCCTACGTGTCGCTCGCGGCCCGCGCCGTGATCGCCGGGATGGGCGTTCAGGGCTACGCACTGGCCATCGACGGTCTCGCCGCGATGGCTGCCGCCAAGGATTGATCGTGGCGCGCAAGCCCGGGAACCCGCCTATGCCGAAAACGCCAGCCATCGATCACGATGTGATCCGCGATTTGGCGAAACTGCTCGACGAAACCGGCTTGACCGAAATCGAGTTCGAACGAGATGGCCTATCGATACGGGTCGCGCGCAATATCGGCGCTCCGGTCGCGCGATCTCGATCTGCGGAGGTCGCCGCAGCGGCGCCGCTGGTTTCAGCGGCAGCGCCGCCCGATCCGTCGCAACACCCGGGCGTCGTCGTCTCGCCGATGGTGGGTACCGCCTATCTCGGTCCAGCGCCCGGAGCACGGCCGTTTGTGGACGTCGGCAGTCAAGTGAAAGCCGGCGATCCGCTCCTTATCATCGAAGCGATGAAGACGATGAATCAAATCCCTGCGCCGCGTTCTGGCGCGGTGGTGCAGATTCTAGTCGGCGACGGCCAGCCGGTCGAGTATGGCCAGCCGCTCGTGATCGTTGAGTGATGTTCGAAAAAATCCTCATCGCCAACCGGGGTGAAATCGCGCTGCGGATTCTGCGGGCCTGCAAGGAACTCGGCATTTCAACTGTTGCGGTGCATTCGACGGCGGATGAGGACGCTATGCACGTGCGCCTTGCCGACGAAAGCGTCTGCATCGGACCGCCGGCGGCCAAGGACAGCTATCTCAATATTCCCGCGCTGCTTTCAGCCTGCGAAATCACCGGAGCCGATGCGGTGCATCCGGGCTATGGATTCCTTGCTGAGAACGCACGTTTTGCTGAAATCCTCGCCGATCACGGTGTTTACTTCATCGGTCCCCGGCCCGAGCACATCCGCCTGATGGGCGACAAGATCGCAGCCAAGCGTGCGGTCGAAAACCTCGGCATCCCGACCGTTCCGGGCTCCGACGGCGGCGTCGGCTCCGATGCCGAGGCCATCCGGCTTGCGCGCGATATCGGCTTTCCGGTCATCATCAAGGCGGCCGCAGGCGGCGGCGGCCGGGGCATGAAAGTGATCCGCGCCGAAAGCGAGTTGACCGCGGGCCTGGCTACGGCGCGCGCCGAGGCGACAGCCGCCTTCGGGGACGACGTCGTCTATCTCGAAAAATATCTCGAACGGCCGCGGCACATCGAGATCCAGGTCCTCGGCGACGGCAAAGGCCGCGCCATTCACTTAGGCGAGCGAGACTGCTCGTTGCAACGGCGACACCAAAAAATCTGGGAGGAAAGCTTTTCGCCCGCTCTCAACATGACCATGCGCGACGAGATCGGCGAAACCGTCGCCAAGGCGATGCGCGACATCAAGTATCTCGGCGTCGGCACCGTCGAATTTCTCTACGAGGACGGCAAATTCAACTTCATCGAAATGAATACGCGCATTCAGGTCGAGCACCCGGTGACCGAGATGATCACCGACATCGATCTCGTCGTCGAACAAATCCGCGTCGCCGCCGGCAGCGATCTCCTGCTGACTCAGGGCCATGTGAAGTTCCACGGCCACGCCATCGAGTGTCGCATCAACGCCGAGAACCCGGTGTCATTTCGTCCCTCCCCCGGCAAAATCGTGCATTACCATCCGCCGGGCGGATTGGGCGTGCGCGTGGATTCCGCCGTCTATCACGGTTATACGATCCCGCCATTCTATGATTCACTCGTCGGCAAACTCATCGTTCATGGCCGGACACGCAGCGAGTGTCTGATGCGGCTAAAGCGCGCCCTCGACGAATTCGTCGTCGACGGGATCGAAACGACGCTGCCGCTGTTTCGGGCGCTTGTGCGTGAAAAGGAAATCATCGACGGCGAATATCACATCCATTGGCTGGAAGAGTTCCTCGCGCGCGGCGTGACGCTGCAATAGCCGCGGAACCAAGTCGGCAGATCACGCCGGAAAGTGCGATGCGGCATGACGAAACGCCGCGCTCAGCAACCGGCCGACGACCGCCGGCTGGTACGGCTTCGGAACGATGATTGCGCCGGGAACGCGTGCATCCGGGGCCAGCATTGTTGCTCGCGCCGATGCGTAGACGACGGGAAGATTCGGCAACATTTCACGCGCCCGGCGCGCAAGCGCTGCTCCATCCATCCCGCCCGGCAGATTGATGTCGGTGAATAAAATATCGACCTGATCGGATGCGAGATGTCCCAGCGCGTCTGATGCATTCGCGGCCGTCTGCACCGCGAAGCCTTGTTCCGACAACGCCTGTGCGACCCATTCGCTGATCAGAAACTCGTCCTCAACAAGAAGGACGTGGATCGGCGGACTCCCCTCCTACGTTCGATTCCATCGCTTACCCCAACTGCATGATTTCTTTCTTGGGACGGCAACGCTTCGCGCGCAGAACCGTTCAAGCTGATTTAAATCTTAAATGATCTATGGTTTTCACACCGTTAAAGGCTAATCAAAAAGGCCGCCCGCGCAAATGGTTCGCGGGGTCACGGAGTGCCTCCGGAACCCGAAAACACGCTGCCCATTAGGGAGCGCGCGGCAATTCGACATTGTCTTCGAGCATGACCTTGTCGAAATCGCTGACGAGAATTTCCACCCTCATGCGCCAGACACCGGCGACGGGGATGTGAAGTCCATCGATACGCCATTTGCCGTCGCCTTCGGAGCCTGCGCCGCGGCGAATTGGCTCGATACCGGCGCTCGGATTCCAGACGGCGACATCGACCTCCTTGGCGGCGATGGGATGCTCGTCAGTATCCGTTATCAAGATGCTTAGTGAGGCACCCCGATCGCGCACCGGCTTGAGAGTGATTGACGTCATAGCCTGCTCGCCGTGAAAATGGATGAAAGTTGCTCCCGCCGCGGCAAGCGCGACCGGCGGCGCCGTAAAGCGCCACAAGCCCACAATGCCGAGGATCGCCACCGCAAGCACGAACTCGGTCGTGACGATCGCGATTAGCCGTCGCGGCCCTGACTGCATAAGCCGCGGCACCAGCGCGTAGCGGTTCAATGTCCCAAGCGCGAGCAAAACAAGCACGAGCGCGATCTTGATCGAAAGCACACGGCCATAAGCGGTCGTCCACAACGCGTCGGGCCGGTCGAGTTGAACAAAGGCCAGTACGACTCCGGACGCGATAAGAAGAATGAGCGGCACGGGGATCAACCGTGAAAAGCGCTCGAGCGCAACACTGTCCCCGCCGCGCACCGTGATCGTCAATGGCAACAGCGAGCCGATCCAGAATGCGACGCACACGCCATGCAAGAATATTGCGGGGATAGTGATAAAGCGCGGCTCGGCCGTGCTGGCATGGCCGCTGGTCACCAATGCCAGACCGATCCCGGCAAGCGCGAGAAATGCCAGCATGCGAGCGAACGTTCTGTTGTCAAAACCAAGCGCAAGCGATCCGGCAACCAAGGCTGCCGCCGCCACCACCGCCGTCACACCCCACGATGTGGCAAAGCCCGCTGCCCATATTTCTGGCCAAAGCAGGTCGGACAATGGCTTTGCCAGCGCATCGAGGCCTTGCAGCGGTATCGAAGCTAATGTCGCTGCAAGTCCGCATGTCATGAGAGCAACGAGAATGCCCTGGCGCGCAATCGGCGTCTTGGCCGCAAGCCACGCAACAAAAAAGGCGCCCCCTGCGCCGCTGTACAGACCGAGAGCAAGGACGAATTGCACGGCCCAGATCGCGGCGTGGACCGCGGCGGCGCTTTCAACAGGTGGCGGAGCGACGGTAGAACTTTGATGCCCGACGGAAAAGCTCACGACGCCGCCGACGGGATGACCGTCGGCCGACACCACACGCCAACTCAACACGTAGCTGCCAAGCTCAGCCATTTCGGGCGCCGCAACTGACACGGTTTTATTTTGCGCCGTGATATCCGCGAGTGTTGAAATCTGCCCGTTCGGCCGGACCAGGCGCATCACCAGCGGCGAGACCGGTTCGTTGAATTCAAGCGTGAAAGTTTTAGGCGCTTTCGGGACCGTGACGCCGTCGGCGGGGAGCGTCGAAAGCAGCGATGCATGCGCCGCAGCCTGCCGCGCGGGGTCGAGTGTAAAGCTGACACTGGCTATGGCGATACTGGCGTAAAGAAGGTGCCACAAGACGGCCCGCAACGCGCACAGGGACAGGATTCGGGTCTTCACGGCTTTGGCACGAGCCTCAATCCCGGCGCAGGCTCGGGAAGGTCCGAGCCTTGGCCCGGAATCTCGATCCAGCGATGGACCCCTTTCTCGCATTCCTGCACGACCGGCAAGTAGATCGTCTGGCCGGGCTGCAGATCACTGGCGACGAACGCCATGAAGACGAATTCGTCGTATTCGTCGTCAGGGAGATTTCCGCCGGCCCAGTCGATCTCGGCGACGCCTTCGCCGACCTGCGCACGATAGAGGCTATACGTTTTTGCGTATTTGCCTTTGACGACATTGAGCGTCCAACCGGGCTTCGGCATCGGCTTGACGTCGATGATGCCTTCGGGAATGCGCACCCGCAAAGCCGTGGTCGGCGAACCGTTGCACCCGTGCGGGACGCGCAGCACCGCCTTGTAGGCCGTTCCGACCGCCGCCTGGTTGGTTTCTAGCGTGACATGCGCGTCGGCGGTGGAACCAAATCCACTCGCGCAGGCGACACATAAGGCAGCGATGAGCCGGCTAAAGCCGCGGAGAGGAGATCGAAACATCGTGGTCTCCGAACTTTTAGATCGCCCGCCCGAGCAGATTACATTCGCGTTAGCATAAGCTGCGCCACTTGAACCAGAAGCCGGGAGCCGGTTAAACGAAATCCATGGCGAGCCGCGAATCCGCGCTTATCGACATCACTCCGGAAGTTCTGCTCAAGGCCTATGCCTGCGGGATATTCCCAATGGCGGAAAGTGCCGACGATCCGGCGCTCTATTGGATAGAACCGGAAAAGCGCGGAATTATTCCGCTGGACCGTTTTCACGTTCCCGGCCGCCTAGCGCGTACTGTGCGCTCCGACTATTTCACCGTGGCTGTCGATCGCGACTTCGACGCAATCATCGACGGCTGCGCCGAGCCGATGCCGGGACGTGGCCGCACCTGGATCAATACCCGCATTCACAAGCTGTATCGCAAGCTCTACGAGCGCGGCGATTGCCATACCGTCGAAGTCTATGAACACGACGAACTGGTCGGCGGCCTGTACGGCGTGAGTTTGGGACGCGCCTTCTTTGGCGAGAGCATGTTCCATCGCGCGCGCGACGCCTCCAAGGTCGCTCTCGTACACTTGGTGGCGCGGCTTAAGGCCGGACATTACAGCCTGCTCGATACACAGTTCGTCACCGAACATTTGCGGACATTCGGCGCCATCGAGGTCACGCGGCCGGCGTATCATAAGCTGCTCGACGCCGCGCTTGTCGGCGAGGGAGATTTCGGCGCGCTGGCGCTCGATCATCCGGTCCCCGGCAGTGCCGCGCTCGCCTGCCTGACCGCAGCCTGACCACGTCAATCGTCAGTGGCGGGCGCCGGGTCCGATGGCGCAACGGCCGGAGCCGCGGGGCGCTTTGGTTGCTGGGTTGTCGGCGTCTGAGGCTGACGCGGCGCGCGCTGCTGTCCAAGCGGCTGAGCGCCTGCCGCGGCGACGGGAGGCGGTGGCGTCGATTGTGCGACCGGTGCCGGCGACGGAGGTGACGCACAATCGGTCAGCCAGACGTCATAGATCGGATGCTCGACGGCATGCAGGCCCGGGCTCGCCGCGAACATCCAACCGGTGAAGATACGCTTGATCTCGCCTTTGAGCGTAACCTCGTCGACCTCGACAAAGGCGTCGGTGTTGGTGGCCTCTGTCGGCGGGCGTGTGTAGCAGACCCGCGCGGTGACCTGGAGCGCGCCGAATTGCACGGTTTCGCCGATGGCGGCATCGAATGAGATGATCCGCCCAGTGATCTTGTCGAGCCCGGAAAAGACCGCCCTGCCGTTCGCGATCTTTTGCGTCGGCATCTCGGTCACGATCGTGTCGTCCGGCTTTGGTGAAGTGTCGGCCGGCTGCGGTGGCGCCGGATTGGCCGGCTGCGGCGCGGCAGGACCAGCCTGCTGCGGCCCGGGACCGATCTGTTGCGGGTTGGCCCGGGCAGGTTGCGACTGCGGCGCAGCGGCCGGCCTAGGCGCCGGTGGTGGCGCCGCGGACGCACCGGGGGGCGGTGGTAGCGGCTGAGCCTGGATGCCTAACGGCGGCGGCCCGGCTGACGGCGGGGGCATGTACTGCCCTCCGTTCCCGCCGACAGGAGGCGGCTGCGGCGGAAATGACCCATTGGGCACGTCGGCAGGGGGCCGCGGCGGTGACTGATTACCGAAAACGTTGCCAAATTGGGCGGACGCCGGCGCCGCTGCAAGGCTGCCACCAATCAAGGCCAGTACGGCGATGCGGACCATGGAACCTTGACGTCTGTGCGCGACCGGGCTGCACGCGCGGGCGGTTTCGCCCGGTTAACATTTCGAATGCGGCACGGGAAGGGCGAAGTCCTAACTACCGGGGGTCCAAGCCTTGTAGTCGCCGGTCGCCTTGGGACGGCGGCCCTGCGCCAAGGTCGATCCGCTCGGACGATGGGCCCACGGCGTGCCGGTCAAATTGGGCCGATGCGGCTTTTCCCAAGGATGGGCCATGGTCTTGTCCTGCGTCGGAGGCACATCGACGGTGTGGTGCAGCCAGCCATGCCAGCTCGGCGGCACCGTCGAAGCCTCGGCGACGCCGTTGTAGATCACCCAACGCCGATTAAGACCGAGCGCTGGATCAATCTTGCCATTTTTGGTGCAGTAGTAGCGATTGCCAAACTCGTCGTCGCCGACGAATTCGCCAAAGCGCCAAGTCGACAGCTGCGTGCCGAAGGTCTGGCCGTTCCACCAGGTAAAAAAGCGAAGCCAAAAGCTTTTCATTGCGCGCCGCTGGAAAACCGTGGCTAACGATGGCTTGATGCCATCGTCTTACTTGAGTGTCCAGCGCGGATTCGATGAAACCGGCCGTTTCCTCAAGTGTTTATAAGAATATTTCATATCATGTTGCAGGACCTGATCGTAAACGTCCGAACGGGGCTGAGCGCGCTGAGAAACGCGCTCTCCTTTGCGCCGCCGTGGGCGGTGTCGTTCATCGCGATGGTGAGCGCGGTCGTCGTAGCGTTGCTCATTCACGCTGCAATCCTCACGCTTGCGCATCGGCTGCTGCGGAGCAGACGGCCCTATCTGCGATCCGTTATCGACGCGACCAAGAATCCGACGCGGCTCGGATTCCTTTTGCTCGCGTTTGCCCTCGCCCTGCCGACAACACCGCTTGATCCAGATACCAAGAGCGCACTCGAGCGCTGCCTTGGCCTAGCAACGATTTGCCTGCTTGGCTGGATCTCGCTGGCCGCGGCGCATATCGCCGCCAACCTCTATTTGATGAGCTTTCGTATCGACGTCGCCGACAATTTCATGGCGCGCAAACATGTGACGCAGCCAATCAGGCTCGAGGATGCCGTGACTGTCCAGAACGAGTACGGCTGGATCGAGGAGATCAACGCCACTTATGTGGTGATCCGGCTGTGGGATTTGCGGCGCCTGATCGTGCCGCTCAACTATTTCATTCAGCAGCCGTTCTATAACTGGAGCCGGCAACGGACGCCGCCGCTTGGCAGTGTGGTGCTCTACCTCGATTACGCCACACCGGTCGACATCGTCCGCGCCAAGGCAATCGAGCTTGTCGACAAAACAAAACGTGACAATGCCAAGGTGACCAACGTCCAGGTCACCAACACGAGTCCTCAGGCCATCGAGGTCCGCGTTCTGGTGAATTCGGATTCGACGTCGACGACGGCAATGTGTGCGCCGATCTGCGGGAGCAGATAATCGCCTTTCTACGGCAGGTACATCCCGAGGCCTTGCCGAGGGCGCGCAGCGAAAACATCGAGCCCACCATCAGGCTCCAATCCGACGCGGTATCTACCGCCACCACGGCTTCGGCTGAAACCGTCCCGCCGCCTGTTCGATAACCTCGCCGAGCGCGAACAAGGTTTCCTCCTCGAATGGCCGCCCGATAAGTTGCAGGCCAAGCGGCAGGCCTTGGGCATCAAGGCCGCTGGGCACGGAAATGCCTGGCAAACCGGCCATGTTCACCGTCACCGTAAAAACGTCATTGAGATACATCTCGATAGGGTCGGCGCGGCCTTTTTCGCCGATGCCGAAGGCGGCCGACGGCGTCGTCGGCGTCAGAATCGCATTGATTCCGTCGGCAAAGCAGCGCTCGAAATCTTGTTTGATCAGGGTGCGCACCTTTTGCGCCCGCAGATAGTAGGCGTCGTAGTATCCCGCCGAGAGCACGTAAGTCCCGATCATGATGCGGCGGCGCACTTCCTTGCCGAAACCGACGGCACGCGTGCGTTCATACATTTCTGTGATGTCGCGGCCGGGAACGCGTAGCCCATAACGCACGCCATCGTAGCGCGCGAGATTGGAAGAAGCTTCGGCAGGTGCGACGATGTAATAAGCCGGCAAGGCATATTGCGTGTGCGGCAGTGACACCTCGACTGTCTCCGCTCCGGCGTCCTTGAGCCACTGCACGCCCTGTTGCCAGAGCGTCTCGATTTCCGCCGCCATACCGGCGACGCGATACTCCTTCGGGATGCCGATACGCATACCTTTGACCGAAGCGCCGATCGATTGCTCGTAATCGGGCACCGGCCGATCGACGCAAGTCGTGTCTCTCGGATCAGGGCTGGCCATCGAATGCAGCAGGATCGCGCAGTCGCGCACGGTACGCGCGAACGGACCCGCCTGATCGAGCGACGACGCGAACGCGACAATGCCCCAACGCGAACAGCGGCCGTAGGTCGGTTTCATGCCCACGATGCCGCAAAACGCCGCCGGCTGGCGAATCGAGCCGCCCGTGTCGGTGCCTGTGGCGCCAAGGCAAAGCCGCGCTGCAACCGCGGCAGCGGAGCCGCCCGACGAACCACCGGGTACAAGCTTCGCTGTATCGCCGCTTCTCCGCCAAGGCGAAACCACCGGACCGAAATACGACGTCTCGTTCGACGACCCCATCGCAAATTCGTCGCAGTTGAGCTTGCCGAGCATCACCGCCCCGTCACGCCACAAATTCGCGGTGACTGTCGACTCGTAGGTGGGCACGAAATTTTCCAGGATGTGCGAGCACGCCGTTGTGCGCGCATCCGTCGTGAAAACAGATCCTTGATGCCGAGCGGCAGGCCTTCGAGCGCCCCGCCGTCTCCCCTGGCGATCTTTTCGTCCGAAGCGCGCGCCATCGCACGTGCGCGATCGGGCGTTTTCAGAATGTAGGCGTTAAGCGCGCCGGCCGCATCGATCGCGGCGAGATGGGCGTCGACAAGCTCGATCGCGGAAAACTGTTTTTCGCGCAGGGCGTCGCGCGCCTGCGCCAGGTTCAGCGCAGTAAGATCGGTCATCCCTTTGTCGGATCGTCACAGGAAAATGGATTATCGGCGTTGGGCTTTGCCGCGGCATCGGCGGGCGCTTCCGGCGTCGGGGCGTCCCACTCCTGCTGGACTGGCAAAGGTTGCACCGGAAAAGCGGAAAATAGCGCTTCAATGGCCGCTGGATCGTCGGCTTTGAGCAATCCCTTGCTCTCGAGATAAGCAAGCCAGATCGAGTCCTGTTCGCAGGCGAGGCACATGGCTATTCCACCACCTTCGGCACCAGGAAAAAGTGATCCTCATGCGCTGGCGCGTTCCGGATTACGTCGTCCGGTTTGTTGCCGTCGTTCACGACGTCGGTCCGCACTTTCATCGCCATCGGCATCACGGAAGTCATCGGTCGACGCCTTCGACATCGATTTGGGAAAGTCGCTCGACAAAAGCAAGTATCGCGTTCAGCTCACCCTGCAGATTGGCGACTTCGTCTCCGGCCACGGCAATACGTGCGAGATGTGCGACGCGGCGGACGGTTTCTGCATCAACGGAATCGGCAATTGCCTTGCTGACCCAAGGTTCGCTTCCGGATCACAAGCCATAGCAGAGGCCAACTTTTCAGCCAACACCGCTCAAAGGGGCACGGAAGCCAGCGCCGCGTTCTCCGCGGGATACGCACCCCCAGCACAGCAGCGTTTAGAATGGTGAAAACGAGGGCATAGATCGGCAGGCCTAACGCCAACGGCACAACGGCGATTTCGCAGCTCACGACGGCGTAATTCGGGTGTCGAGCAATTGGTATGGCGCTGTTCACCAGCCGCTCCCCCGGCAGCACGATAACACGGATGGTCCAGCGCCGCCCGAGGGTCAATAAGACCCAAAGCCGGGCAACTTGGAGAATGACACACATCGCGAAAAAAAGAACATCAACCGGGCGATCATAGGCCAGCAACCACAGTCCCCCCAACCAGGCGGCGTGGAACAGGGTAATCAGCGGGAAGTGTGACCGGCCATATTCGATGCCGCCTGCTGCGAGCAACTGCGTCTCATTGCGCTTTGCCCAC
>CAVTFP010000029.1:0-113764 GCA_963733645.1 uncultured Alphaproteobacteria bacterium | reverse complement strand
TGGTTTGGCCAATCCTTCGGGATTGAATATTCTGATATCCGCCATTGGTTCTTCTCCTGATTTTTCTCAAAATTACCGATCACCGGTCGGCAATGCCCATCGCCAGCTTGGCTTTGGCGATTATGTCTGGCGAAGCATGCGTGGTTTCATGAACGATCGCGGCGGTATCGGCGGCGCCGATCGTATCGACGTCAAACCGGATTTTTTCCGCATCGGCAAGAAACGCTTCGTCCTTGAGAGTTGCGGCGAAGGCATCTCTCAGCACGCCGAGCCGGTCGGCCGGCAGACCGGGCGGCGCGACATAGGGTTGCCCGAGCGCCGGCGCCGAAGAAAAAAGCCGAAATATCTGGCGCTGCTCATCGGTCCGGGCGAGTTCAGTCAAAAGCGGAACGTCGGGCAGGAGTTTCTCGCGCTTGGCGCCGGACTGCACCAGAAATGTCACCTTGTGTTCGGTAAGCCAATCGGGATGCTGGCTGGTTATCGAGCCGAATCCGAAGGCACGCGCCTGTACCTCGCCGCGTTCCATGCCGAGATTGACGTCCTCTGAAGTCCGGTAACCAGTCACGATCTTGAATTTTGTGCCGAGCAGATTGTTCACCAGCACGGGAAGAAGAACGATGCCTGCGCCCGAGCCGGTGCCGCCCAGGATGATTTCCCTCTCGGCCGCTTGCTCCAGGGTTTTGATTCCGGCGCTGTGCCAGACGAGAATGACTTCGTTCTGCGATCCGGTCGAACCGAGCCAGTTGAACCGATCGGAGTCGTAACGCACGCCTCCGGCATCAAGCGCCTGCTGTAACGGCATGGCGCTGTGGATAGTCGCGATCGCGGTGCCGTCCTTCGGGGCGATGTTGTACATATAGTTGGTGGCGATGACGTTGCCGCCGCCCGGCATGTTCTGGACGATCATGGTGGGATTGCCGGGGATGTAACGCGTCATGTATCGCGCGACCAGGCGCGCGACGACGTCATAGGTGCCGCCGACGCCCGTGCTGGTGATCAACGTGATGGTCTTGCCCTTATAGAACTCGGCCGGCGTTTCCGCCGCGGCAGGCGGCATGACCAACGATAGGCCCGCCAGGACAAGCGCCAGCCATGCACCGCGAGGTAAAAGCCTCGTCCGCATCAGGCGTAGCGCGAGAAGTCGCGGCCTTCCTTGACCACGAATTCAAGCAGGAAGGGCGAGCCCTTCTCGGTGACGCCAACCGCGTCCTTGATCGCGCCGACGATATCGCCGGGCTTTTCCACGCGCGTCGCCGCGACATTGAGGCCTTCAGCCACTTTTGTGTAGTTGCCGCCGACAGTCATGGCGCCATATTTCTCGTCGGAAATCTTGAGCACATCGCGCTCGGCGCCCATGACGCCGTTATTGAACACGACGGTGAGGATGGCGATGCGGTTGCGCGCCGCGGTTTCGATGTCCATGCCGGTCATGCCAAACGAGGCGTCGCCCATCACGTTGATGCAATGCTTCTTCGGCGCGGCGAGTTTTGCGCCGAGCGTAATGCCGAGCCCGTAGCCGAGCTGGGTCGACTTGCCCCAGCCCATATACGAGCCGGCTGTTGTCGTTTCCCAGAACGGGATCATCTGCTCGCGCGGGCTGCCGGAATCGTGCGTCATGATGACGTTGTCGCGATCGAGCGTACGCAGCATGTCGCGGATCACGCGGTATTGGTTAAGCGGCGTCTCGTCGGAGTTGAGAAATTTTGCCCATTCGTCGAGCCATGCCTTTTTGCCTGCTGCGACTTCCTCCTTGAGCGAGGTCAGCGCATTGCCGCCGCCCGGACCTTTCTGCCTCGCGACCTCCGTGATCAGCGCTTCGATGACCAGTCCAGCGTCGCCAACGATCGCGTGATCGGCGCGATATTCCTTGTTGATGTCACCGGCGTCGTTAGTGGAGTGGATGATGGTCTTTCCAGGCGGCACGGATGGACCGAAATTCGTGATGGTGAGGCTCGAACCGATCGCCATGACGACGTCGGCTTTTTTCATGAAATCGGCATACACTTTCGAGCGCGAGCGCGTTGCGCCGCCGAGCGCAAGCGGATGACTGTCGGGGATGGCGCTCTTGCCGGGGTTGGTGGCGACCACCGGAGCCGGCAGCAATTCCGCAAGAGCGGCGAGCTGGTCGCCGGCTTCGGCGTAGTGCACGCCTTGGCCCGCCCAGAGCAGCGGATTCTTGGCCGAGAGTAGCATCTCGGCGGCTTTTTTGATCGCTTCCGGATCTGGCGCGGCGCGTTGCACCGGCATGGGCTGGTAATTGAGTGTGCCCTTGAATTCCGCCTCGGCTATCTCGTCCGGCACTTCGACAAGGACCGGGCCTCCTCTGCCGGAGCGCATGGCGTGGTAGGCGCGCCGCATCAGGTCGGGCAATTCCTGGACATTATGCGCCAGCGCCGACCACTTGGTCACCGGGCGATAGACGTCGGCGGCACGAAATGTTGGACGTACATATTGCTTTGCTAAAGGCAGGCCGCCGGAGACGACGAGGAGAGGCACGTTCTCAGAATAGGCCTGAGCGATGCCGGGGAAGGCGTTCTCGATACCTGGGCCGGCTTGCGCTGCGAACACACCGTTTCGCTTGCCGCGTTTGATGCGGCTATAGCCGTCGGCGATGCCGACCCCAACGCGCTCCTGCCGGCATAGGATCGGACGAATGTCGAGCGCCGCGCAGGGCTCGATGATCTGATTGCGCGGGTAACAGGAGAGGAATTCAGTGCCCTCGCGTTTGAGAATTTCGGCAATGACTTCGGCGCCGTTCATGATCGTTTCCTCTCTGTCTTATTAAGGCTGGTGCCGACGTTTACTCGGCATGCAGCGGCGCCGCCACGATTGGGCGGCGGCGTGATCTATTCGGCGGCGATTGGCGTATCGCGGCGAACGTATTGCTCCATGGCGTCTTCGAACGGGATGCCCTTCGCCGCTTCGAAGCGGCCGGAACGCACGCGGTAGCTCGCGGGATCCATGCCGGGCAAAGGTTTACCTGCGCCATGGTCCTTGAGCATCTGTAACAGGAGCCGCCTGATTTTGACGATGGCCGCATCGCAAGCGAGCAGATGTTCGGCGCTCCGGTCGGCAATCGGCCCCATCGATTCCTGGATGGCGCAATCCTGTGTGCCGAATCCCTTCATCCCGGTATAGGATTTGCCGCTCGCCTGCAGCGCGCGATCAATCAGATAGTCATTTGCCCGGTTGCGGACAGCGTGATCGGTGCCCGCAATATTTTCGGTGTGGATGCCAAGCCCTCTCTTCGTGCGGGAGAGATCGTCCTCTGTCAGCGGCCGCGACGGATGGAAATCAACGCTGTAGAGCATTGTGTTCTCGTCGTCGATCGGCACCCAGACATGCGCGGCATGCGGGATGGACGAGATGATCTTGTGGAACGGCGCCAGCATCACGTTCATGTTCCACATGATAATTCCATCACTGCGCTCGCGGCCGGTCCCGACCACGAATCCAAAGTCGGTGGGAATGACTTCGTAGAGCGAGGCAACGATGCGGCGGGTCGGATCGCCTTCGCTGCCGTGCAGAAACGTTAGATGCGTCGCGTCGAAGCCGCCTTCGAGCGCTTGCAACCAGTTGCATTCCTGGATGTGGCGTGTGGTGTAACGCTGCGATGGCGGCAACAGCGTCCATTCGAGGTCTGGAAATTCCGGCTTGTGCTCGGCCGGTCCCATATAGGTCCACACCACGTCGCCGTGTTCGACGCATGGATACGCCTTCACGCCGAGCTGATTTTGCGCGTTCGCCTTATGGGCATCGCTCATCTGCGGCACACAGGGCAGGTCGACGCAGTTACCTTGGACGTCAAATTTTAGTCCATGATAGACGCAACGCAGGCCGCTCTCCTCGTTGCGGCCAAAGAACAGCGATGCCGTGCGATGGGGGCAGCGCTCGTCGAGGAGGCCGATGCGGTCTTGGGTGTCGCGGAACAGCACCAGGTTCTCGCCCAGGAGCCGGACGCGCAAAGGCGGACTATCCGGCTTGGCTATTTGATAGGAGAACGCCGCGGGAATCCAATAGCGGCGCATCAGCGCGCCCATGTCCGTGCCTGGACCGACGCGGGTCAGCAGTTCGTTTTCGTCTTGCGGGAGCACGAGCCCATCTCCATTGATTGTCGACTATTTCGAGCGGAATCTCCGAGGCCGTTCATTCTCGCGCGAACCCGATTTCATTGCAATTCGCGTCAGGGCCCAGTCCGCCCCAGCAATTGTGCCGCCTTGCGCGCGACGCCGGGCGGCGTGCGGTAGATGTCGTCGACGAATGCCGTGATATCCTTGCCGCTCATCGGTGCAAAGGCGAGCGAAGCCTTTTCGAGATCGGCCATGAACTGCGAATCGCGCATGGTTTCGTCAAAGCCATCCCGCAAGGCCTGCACCCGGCTCGGAGGTGTATCGGGCGGTGCAGCGAGCGGCCGTTCCATCACCAGCCAGCCGAAGACCAGTCGCATCACCTGACGATTTTCGTCAGACTTGACGTAATCCATGACCAGCGGGACGTTGGCGAGCTGCGGATTCTTCTTGAGCGCGAGCTGGACCAGAATGTTGGTGTTGTCGTCGGTCAGGCCAAGGCTGCGCACCGATGTCAATCCGACTCCGCAAAATCCTTCGATCTCCCCGCGTTCAAGCGCGAGGCGCAACCCCGAACTGCCGTTGTAGCCTTGCACCAGCTTGAATTTTGTTTTTAAGACACTGTTCAATACGACCGGAAAATCGTAGGTGCTTGTGCCCGCCGTTCCGGTCACCATGTCACGCGCCAAAATATCGTCGAACGTCTTGAAGGACGTTGTCTTCGCTGCAAGGCACACCGCGGTCTCGGAAGCGGGAGCCCCAATCCAATTGAATTTTCTCGCATCATATTGGCTTGGTACGCCGCCGATCACTGGGTCGACGGCAATATTGCCGGCGAACAGCCCAATTTCCAAACCGTCGCGCGGTGAGACATTGAAAATGTGATTCGCCGCCGCCATGCTGCCGGCGCCCGGCATATTGTGGACGATGACGGTCGGATGGCCGGCGATATGTTGGCCGAGACGCCGCGCGATCAACCGCGCGTAAAGGTCAGCACCACCGCCGACGTTGAACCCCGCGGTCAAATTCAAGGTTTTGCCGCGATAGAATTCAGCAGCATCTTCCGCGTGCACGGCGTGAACGCACGATACTGCCAGCGCTAATGTGCAGATGGTCCAGATCGGCAGCCGAGTCATGTTGTCACTCTTCTTCTTCGAGACCTTGCCGCCCGCGCAACCGACGAGCATCATACACGCCGGACAGTGCTCGCCACGCCATCGACCCAGTCGGCCAGAATTTACGAGAAGTGGGTTTTGCGCCAGGCGTCTTCTTGGCTATCATCCATTCAGCTTGCCACCATTGGCAGGGCGGGGCCATCGGAGTACGAGCAACCATGAAGCGGCTTCTTTCGCTGTGCATCGTTTTTGTTGCCGCCGGCATCGCATTGCCGGCGCGGGCAGGGGAAACTGGTCAGCCCGGTGACGGCTGCTACTGGTGCACGCGCGACGCGATTTACGAGCGGACCAAGCTGATCGCTCTTCTTGAAGCGAATCCAGACGTGGACGAGTCCGTGAAAGGCCCGCAGATCACTACGGCGCGCGCCGAAATCCATGTCTTGCGCGCGACGCTCGGCCCGCCGCGGTCGGAGTGGCCGACGCCGTGCTGCTACACGCGCAAACCTATCCGCATCCGCTGAGCGGTCTCACTCGGCCGGTTGACTGCCATAAAGCCCTGGCAGCATCCGCCGCCGCTGCCGCAGCGACCATTGGCCTAGTCTGTCCATATAGAGATAGAGCACGGGTGTCGTGTAGAGCGTCAGCAACTGGCTGATGATGAGCCCGCCCACGATTGAAATTCCCAATGGGCGGCGAATTTCACTGCCATTACCGAAGCTCACCGCGAGTGGCACCGCGCCGAGGATTGCGGCCGATGTGGTCATCATGATCGGCCGGAAGCGCAATAGGCTCGCTTGAAAGATCGCCGCATCAGGGCTCAGATTTTGCGAGCGCCGCGCCTCAAGCGCGAAGTCGATCATCATAATCGCATTCTTTTTGACAATTCCGATGAGCAAGATCACACCGATCATTCCGATAATGTCGAATTCGGTGTGAAACAGCATTAACGCCAGCAAGGCGCCGACGCCGGCCGACGGCAATGTAGACAGAATTGTGACCGGATGAATGTAGCTCTCGTAGAGAATGCCCAGCAGAATGTAGACAGCCGCGATTGCCGCGGCGATCAACACTGGCTCATTGTTAAGCGACTGCGCAAAGACCTGCGCCGTACCGGCGAGGCTGCCGTGAATCGTAGCCGGTAAATGGATGGCATTGATCGCCTGGTCGATCTCGGCTGCGGCTTCACCGAGCGTAGCGCCTTCCGCCAGGTTGAACGAAATCGTCGCCGCGGCGAAAAGTCCCTGGTGGTTGACCGCCAATGGCGTAGTGCCCGGCTTGTAGTGACTGACCGCCGAGAGCGGGATCATCGTCTCGACTGCGGTGCTGACCGCGGCGCCGGAGGATGTGTTACTCTTGCCACCTGTGGCGAGGGAATTGATTGCGGCGTTGCGCGCGGAGTTGTTGTTCGCACTGGCCGCCGCGGTCGCACTGTCGGATAAGACCGACGATCCGTTTGCGCCCGCCGCCGAACTTTTCACAGTTCCGCCGGGTAGGTTGGACGAAGATGTTCCGGCGGCACCGCCGCCCGAGGTCGCGACGTACACATCGTTTAGCGCCGCCGGAAACTGCGTGTAGCGCGGGTCGATTTCCATCACGACATGGTATTGGTTGATGGCGCTGTAGATGACAGAAACCTGGCGCTGGCCAAAAGCGTCATAAAGCGTGTTGTCGATCTGGGCCGGCGTCACACCGAGACGCGAAGCGCTGTCGCGATCGATGACGAGATCGGTTTCCAGGCCCTTTTGCTGCTGGTCGGAGCTGACATCCGCCAGCACGGAACTGTGCTCGAGAGCTTGGACCAGCTTCGGCGTCCACGTGAAGAGATCCTGCGAATTGTCGGTTTGCAGCGTGTATTGATATGTCGAGTTGCTCTGGCGGCCGCCGGCGCGGATATCCTGGACGGCAGTGAGAAACAGGCGGCCGCCAGGAACCTCAGCGAGTTTAGGTCGCAACCGCGCGATCACTGCATCGATCGACGGCCGTTGCGTTATCGGAACAAGCGACACGAAGACCGATCCCGTATTGATCGTGCCGAACCCGCCGCCGCCGGTGCCGGTGTAGCCCACCACGGTCTGAACCGCGGGGTCGGCCTGCACGATGGCAATCATTTGCCGAAGCTTTCCGGCCATCGACTGGAAGGAGACGCTCTGGTCGGCTTGCAGCGAGCCGACCAATCGGCCGGTGTCTTCGGTCGGAAAGAAACCCTTTGGGACGATGAGAAACAGCACAATGTTCAATCCGATCGCACCTAGAAAAATCATGAGCACGATCGCGCGGTGTCGAAGTGCCCAGCTGAGTGTGTGTTCATAGCCGCGCAACAATCGATCGAACGGCGTCATACGTCGGGGTGCAGCCTGGGCACGGCCAGTCTCGCTTGGACGCAGGAACAGGGCGCACATCATCGGCGTGGTGGTCAGCGAGATTGCCAGTGAGATCAGAATGGCGAGCGATAGCGTGATGGTGAACTCCCGGAACAGCCGACCCAGTATTCCTCCCATCAGCAGGATGGGTACGAAGACCGCGATCAACGACAAGCTGATCGACAAGACGGTGAAGCCGACCTCGCGGGCGCCGAGTAGCGCAGCCTGCACGCGGGGCATTCCCGCTTCGAGATGCCGGGAAATATTTTCCAGCACGACGATCGCATCGTCGACGACAAACCCCGTCGCGATGGTCAGCGCCATGAGTGACAGAATGTCGAGGCTGTAGCCGAGCAGATACATGCCGGCGAACGTTCCGAGAATGGAAATCGGCACCGCGACGCCGGGGATGATTGTCGCGCGTACGTTGCGGAGGAAAAGGAATACGACGAGGATGACCAGTGTGATCGCGATCACCAGCGTCATCTCCGTGTCGAAGAGCGACTGACGGATCGTAGTGCTGCGGTCGATCGCGATCGTCACGTTGACGTCGGCCGGCATCGCTGCCTGCAGATGGGGTAACTCCGCTTTCACCTGGTCGACGGTATCGATGATATTGGCGCCAGGCTGCCGAAAAATGATGATCAGCACCGACGGCGTGCCATTGGCCAGACCGAGATTACGCAAATCTTCGACGGAGTTGTTTACAGCCGCAACGTCGGAAAGCTGGATCGCGGCGCCGTTGCGATAGGCGATGACGAGCGGCCGATAATCGGCAGCCCTGGTCGATTGGTCGTTGGTATAGACCTGATAACGCTGGTTGCCATCGTCGATGGTCCCCTTCGGGCTGTTGGCGTTGGCGGACGCAAGCGCCGCGCGGACGTCTTCAAGGCCGATGCCGTATTTATAAAGCGCCTGCGGATTAAGCTCGACGCGGACCGCGGGAAGCGCCGAGCCGCCAATGATGACCTGGCCGATGCCGGTGATCTGCGAAAGCTGTTGCTGGAAGACATTGCTGGCGGCATCGTACATCTGACCCTGGGTCAACGTCTTCGAAGTCATCGCCAAGATCATAATCGGTGCGTCGGCCGGATTGACCTTGCGATATGTCGGATTGCTTTTCAGGTTTGCCGGCAAGTCGGCACGGGCGGCGACGATGGCAGCCTGTACGTCGCGCGCCGCACCGTCGATGTCGCGGTTGAGCTCGAATTGCAATGTTATACGGGTCTGCCCGATGCCGCTGTTGGACGTCATTTCGGTAACATCAGCGATCTGGCCGAGATGGCGCTCGAGCGGTGCCGCGACGCTCGTCGCCACGGTTTCCGGGCTGGCGCCGGGAAGCGACGCGCTGACGGAGATCGTTGGATAATCGACCTGCGGCAACGGCGAGACCGGCAGCTTCACGAATGCCAGGATGCCGGCCAGTGCAATGCCGAGCGTGAGCAATGTGGTCGCTACCGGGCGCGCGATGAATGGTGCGGAAATATTCATTCCGCGGGCTCGCCGCGCGCAATCGAACCAGCAGGCCGCCCACCAGCGAGACGGCGCGCCAACCGATCGAAGTACAGATAGATCACAGGTGTGGTGAACAAGGTCAGCATCTGACTGACGATCAATCCGCCAACGAGAGTGACACCCAGCGGCTGGCGCAATTCCGAGCCGGTTCCCGCGCCGAGCATCAGCGGCAGCGCGCCGAGAATGGCGGCCATGGTGGTCATCATGATTGGGCGGAAGCGCAACAGGCAGGCTTGATAAATCGCTTCGCGCGCGGGCAGCCCTTCGACGCGTTCGGCTTCCAGCGCGAAGTCGACCATCATGATGCCGTTCTTCTTGACGATGCCGATCAGCAGGATAACGCCGATGATCGAGATCACGTCGAGATCGTAATGCAGCGCGATCAGAGAAAAGAGCGCCCCGACGCCCGCCGAGGGAAGTGTCGACAAAATCGTGATCGGATGGACGAAGCTCTCGTAGAGTACGCCAAGCACGATGTACATCGCCACGACGGCGGCGATGATCAGGAAGATTTCGTTCGTCAAAGACGCCTGAAAGGCGGCCGCGGTGCCCTGGAACGCGGTTATGAAACTATTGGGCAGGCCGGACTTGGCTTCCGCCTGCACGATGGCGTCGACGGCCGCGCCGAGCGAAGCCCCAGCCGCGATATTGAATGAGATTGTAGTGGCGGGGAATTGGCCGAAATGCGTGACCACCAGCGGCCCGGTCCGCTTTTCGATATGCGTGATCGCCGATAACGGCACTTGCCCGTTCGTGGAAGAGGACGAGGACGGCAAATAAATCCCCGATAGACCGTCCAGCGATTGTTGCAACGAGGGATCGAGCTCGAGAATCACACGATATTGGTTCGACTGAGTGTAAATGGTCGAGACGATACGCTGCCCGAACGAGTTGTAGAGCGCGTTATCGATCGTTGCGGGCGTAATTCCGAAGCGGCTCGCGGTAGCGCGGTCAATAACCAGATAAACTGACAACCCTTGTTGCTGCAAGTCGCTGGCGACGTCGGTGAGTTGGGGTAGCTGATTCAACTGCTGTACGAGTTTCGGAACCCAAGTATTGAACTCGGTGGCATTGGCATCTTCGAGAATGAAGTTGTAGGGCGCTCGATTGACGGTTGAGTTGATAGTCAGATCCTGAACCGGCTGCATATACAGCGTAATGCCGACGACGCCGGAAACTTCCTGCTGTATTCGTTTGATGATCTGGCTGGCGGTCAGGTTCCGATTGTCGTGCGGCGTGAGCGAAATAAGGAAGCGCCCGCTATTGAGCGTTTTGTTGGTGCCGTCGACGCCCACAACTGAGCTCAAGTTTACGACATCAGGGTCCTTGAGGATGGCTTCGGCAAGCTGGTTTTGCAGATTTGTCATCTCTTTGTAGGAGACGCTCTGCGAAGCCTCGGTGATCGCCTGGATCATTCCGGTGTCTTGCACGGGAAAAAATCCCTTGGGTATCGCGAGGTAGAGCAGCACCGTGACCGCGAGGGTCAGCACGGCGACCAGCAAAGTGAGCGGCTGACGGTCCAGGATCCAATTCAAAGCTCGGCCGTAACTGGCAATGAGTGAAGTGAAGATGCGTTCGGCGGTGAGATCGAAAGTCGAGCGTTCGCTGTCCGGCTGGTGGCGGATCAGCTTGGCGCACATCATCGGCACCAGCGTCAGCGAAACGATGGCGGATATGATGATGGTGACCGCAAGAGTGATGGCGAATTCGTGGAACAAGCGGCCGACAACGTCGCCCATGAACAATAGCGGTATCAGCACCGCGAGCAGCGAGATCGTCAGCGAAATGATGGTGAAACCGATCTGTTCCGAACCACGGAGCGCTGCGTCCTGCGGTTCCATCCCGCTCTCGACGAAGCGCGCGATGTTTTCGATCATGACGATGGCGTCGTCGACGACGAAGCCGGTGGCGATGGTCAGCGCCATCAGCGAGAGATTGTCGAGACTGAAGCCGAGTAGATACATCGCTCCGAACGTACCGACGAGCGACAGCGGCACAGAGAGGCTCGGAATGATCGTGCCGGGGAGCGTGCGCAAGAACACAAAGATCACGATCACGACGAGAACCACGGCGAGCCCAAGTTCGAATTCGACGTCGGCGACCGAGGCGCGAATGGTCACGGTTCGGTCGCTCAGTACGTTGACTTCGACGGCGGACGGCAACGACGCCAAAATCTGCGGCAGCAGGGCCTGGATGCGATCGACGACCTGAATGATGTTGGCGCCCGGCTGGCGCTGGACGTTGAGGATTATGGCCGGCGTAGTGTTGGCCCAGGCGCCGAGCTTGGTGTTCTCCGGGCCGCTGACGATCTTGGCGACGTCGGTGAGCCGGACCGGTCCTCCGTCACGGTAGGCGACAATCAAATTGCGGTACTGATCCGTGCTCGTGAGCTGGTCATTGGCGTTGATGGTGCTGGCCTGAGCCGGGCCGTCGAAATTCCCCTTCGGCGTATTAACGTTGAGGTTAGCGATCGTGGTGCGGATATCGTCGATATTGAGTTCGTAAGCGGCCAGCGCTTGCGGATTGACCTGGAGCCGCACGGACGGCCGTTGTCCACCGCTGACGCTCACCAGGCCGACGCCAGTGAGCTGTGAAATTTTCTGGGCGAGACTGGTCTCGCACAGGTCCTCCAGCGCGGTAAGGGGCAGCGTCTTCGATGTCACGGCCAGCGACAGGATCGGCGCGTCGGCTGGATTGACCTTGGCATAGATCGGCGGCGCCGGCAGATCAGCCGGCAATAGATTGCCGGCGGCGTTGATCGCGGCCTGGACTTCCTGCTCGGCGATGTCGAGGCTGAGATCGAGACTGAATTGCAGCGTGAGCACCGAAGCGCCGGCCGAACTCGCCGACGTCATCTGGTTCAATCCAGGCATCTGGCCGAATTGCCGCTCGAGCGGAGACGTTACCGACGACGTCATCACTTCCGGGCTGGCGCCGGGATAAAGCGTTTGCACCTGGATCGTCGGGTAATCGACTTCAGGCAGCGTCGACAGTGGCAAGAAAGTGTAGGCGACCATGCCCGACAGCATGATTGCCGCCATCAACAGCGTGGTCCCGACCGGGCGAAGAATGAAGGGTTCGGAGACGTTCATCGCACCGTTTCATCGCTACGCGCGCTCTTTCGCCGCCATTCGGAGCGCACTATTGGCCGCCGTTGGTCGTGCCCTGAGTTTGCGATCGGCTGGGATTCTGGGATTGCCCGCCGCTTCTGCCCGAGCCGCCGTTGGTGTGGCTCCCATTTTCAGGAGCGCCAGCTCCGGGAACGCCGCCGCCCGATCGATGCGTTCCGGCTGTGCCAGGAGCGCCTGCCGCGCCGGGTGCTCCCCCCGATCCCCCGAGCGGCTTCCCATCCAGACTGGCCACGCTGACGCGCAAACCATCGCGAAGTCGATCGCTGCCGTCGACCACAACCCGATCGCCGGCACTGAGCCCCGAGTTGACGGCCGTCATGGTGCCGTCGGTCGGTCCGATGGTGATCTGCCGTACCGAAACGGTGCTGTCGTCGTTGATGACATAGACGTAGTAGCCCGGGGCTCCGGTATTAGCCGAGGGCGTGGCGAGGCTGGTGCTGCCGGGATTGCCGCCGTTGGAGGTGCCGCCGGTATTGCTGCTTCCTGGAGCGCCAAGCTGAATTGCCGCGGTGGGAACGGTTACGACATTTAGCAAAGTTCTCACCAGAAGCTGCGCATTGACGAACTGGTTCGGAAACAGGGCAAGGTCCGAATTATCGAATTGCGCGCGCACCTTCACCGTTCCGGTCGTGGTGTCGATCTGGTTGTCGAGCGCCGACACCTGGCCAGTTGCAAGTTTCTTGATATTGGCGCGATCGAACACGGTGACTTGAAGCGGGGTGCCGGCCGCAAGCTGTGGAACGATATCCGGCAGATCGTCTTCCGGAATCGAGAAGATAACCGTAATCGGCCGCAATTGGGTAACGACGGCAATCCCGGTGCTGCCAGAGGCCTGCACATAGTTCCCGGGATCGACCAGACGAAGTCCGACCCTGCCAGTGACCGGCGAAATGATATGGCAGTAGGCGATGTTCAGCGCTTCGGTATCGACCTGCGCCTGATCTTGTTTGACCGTACCTTCATATTGCTGGACGATGAAGACTTGGTCCTCGGCCTGCTGGCGCGCAATCGAATTCTGTTGGGCGAGCGTTTGGTAACGCTTCAGATCCATCTGCGCTTGGGCGAGCAACCCTTGATCGTGAGCAAGGGTTCCTTCGAACTGGGACTTTAGGATCTCATACGGCCGCGCATCGACTTGCGCCAGAAAGTCGTCCTTCTGCACCAGTTGCCCTTCAGTAAATCCAACCTCGGTTAGTTTACCGTCGATCTGAGTTTGCACGGTGACTGTTGCGACCGGTGTCACCGTTCCGAGTGCGTTGACAATGACGCGAACATTGCCCGGCCCCACAGTGGCTGCGCCGACCGATTGGGCGGCGGCGCCTTGAAAGCGCCCGGCGGGAGCTGGTGCGGGCCGAAGGTAGTGGACAGCCTCGTAGCCGGCGACGACAAGAAGGATCGTAACAATGGCCCCGACGCCGATCTGGAATTTTGAATAGGACCGGCTTCTTACGCCCGGCTCAAGCATCGGCCGGCGAAGATTCGGTGCCAACTCGTCATCCGTTCTTCGCGTTCGCTCGTCCATATCGGCGATCGGGACTCCGGCATTTTCGGCATAATAGTGTGCAACTCCATGCCCCTCCTAATGAAAATTCGCTAATGGAGCGGTAGATCGAGTGGCTGCCGTGACCGGAGCTGTCGGGTGGCCATGCAAACGCCACATGCGGCTATCGTTTGCGTTTCCAGTTTTGGTGGAAAGGGTGGTCGAATCAAGGCCTTGAGTGTTCCTCACGGTTTTTCCGCGGAGTTCCGTAGTAGTCGGTAGATCACGAGATTGGCTTGTTACCTTATTCGCTGCGGCGCGCTTTCAGGCTGCTGCTGCGGTGCGCCAGTTGCGACGGGCTGTCCCGGCGGTGTCGAATCGAGCTGCGGCAGAAGCGAGAAGCCCTCCATCAGCTTTACTTGCGTGGGGAGCAGCGTCGTGTCCCAGCCACCGCCCAACGCCTCAATCAGGCTGACGCTGGCGACAAACAGATTTTGTCGGATCGTCAGCGCGGTTTGCTCGTCATTAAGTAAGGTCAGCTCCGCTTGCACGACCGTGGTGAATGCCACCAGCCCTTGCTGAAATTGATTCAAAAATACATCCACGGCGGTGCGTTGGTTTTGCACGGCGCGCTCCTGCACTCCGAGCGCCTCGCCAAAGCGATGGACCGCTGCAAGCTCGTCCTCGACCTGCTGAAAAGCCGTGAGCACGGTCTGACGGTAATTGGCGACGCTTTGCCAATAGGCGGCTTTGGCAGCGTCGACCTGTGCGGCAGTGAGCCCGCCGTTGAACAGCGTTGTTGTTTCGCTTGCAGCGATCGACCCGATCGAGCGTGCGGCGCTCAGGGGGAGGGGAATCGGACCGATGAACTGGATCATGCTGGACAACGAGACATCGGGAAAATAGCCGGCTACGGCAACCCCGATGAGCGCGTTCTCCTGCTGCATCGAACGCTCCGCCGCAGCGATGTCGGGACGCCGTTCCAACAGCGCCGAGGGGACGGTGACTGGAATTTTCGGAATATGCTCGCCCAGTAGCCGTGGCGCGATTGTGAGTTCTGCTGGCGGCCGCCCAATCAGTACGGCAATGGCGTGCTCGAATTGCGCGCGCTGCACGCCAGTGTCGATGAGCTGCGCCTGAGCGGTCAAAAGCTGCGCTTGGGCGGTCGCGACGTCTCCGCTCGTCACCGAAAAACCGGCGTTGAATTGGTTTTGCACGATGTCGAGCGTCTTTTTGTCGAGCGCGACCGTGCGCCTGAGCAGATCACTCAAAGAGTCCGCGGCGCGAAGGTTGAAATACGCAGTCGCGAGCTGCGCTTGGGCGGAAAGCTTGGCGTTGTCGAGATCGGCTGCGCTCGCCTGCGCCGCGGAGGTGTCACTCTCGATCTGGCGGCGCACTTTCCCCCATACGTCCAGATCCCAGCTGCCGCTGACCGGCACGTTGTACTGTGTCGTATATCTGGTTCGCAGAGCAGTTCCGACGGCGCTGCCGCCAGTGGTGCCTGCAAGCGCTCCGGTGCGCGTGCGGGTGACCGAATATCCGGTTGTCGCCACCGGCAACAGTTGGGACTGCGCCTCCCTGATGATGGCGCGTGCCTCCTCATAGGCTGCAGCCGATGCCGCCACTGTCTGATTGGATATCTCGACTTCGCGGAGCAGTTCGGCGAGCCTCGGATCGCGGTATGGCGCCCACCAATCACCGCGATCAAGTTGATCGCTGGGATTGGCGAGTTTCCAGCCCTTGAGCTCCTTGAATTCCGTCGGAACGGGCGCCGGATCAGGGGAGTAATTAGGTCCTACGGCGCATCCGTCCAGCAGTAAGGCGAGGATGAATCCTGCGGCGCAGGCTTGCGCGCGCAAGGAATTGACGCGCCGCATCCAGCCACCCCGTCGAACACCAGCATGGGCCAACGCATGCACTGCCGACAACTCGTTGCTGCAAAGCCCGGAAACCAGCCAGGAGACATCCGGAGACAATGCCTAATATCTCGCCGGTACCGCGCCGGCGGGGCATGGTCACATTGTGCTCCGTATGATCGGTCCCCGGCGATCACGTTAACCATAACCATGCCCGTCGCATGGGCGAATATCAACTGCGCGCCAAGGCGGTTGTCCCGGAGTAATTCGTTCTGCACGACATGTGACATTCGGGCGACAGTGACGGGCGATTGCGCGCGGTTCAGGCGGCCGAGCAGCTTTCGGCTCGTACTTTTTCCACCGCAAATTTCTGGCGGGCGGACCGAACGCGATCTGGTTTGCCGCATCACACTCTGTGCCGAAGTATCGGCGCTGAGGATGCGACGATCTCTCTTGCAACAGGTGACAAAAATGTAAGGCGCGAACGCTCTGGCGCGGGCGTAGAATTCGCCACATATCCCGGGATGCTCCGGCGCCTATTCCGGCGAGACGGCAGTTTGCATTGCACCATCAATGGCTGGTGGCTTGCGGAACGGAGCGGGTGATCTGGCGTTGGTGTTGTTGGCCCTGAAAGGATTGCAGACATGTCCAAGATAGCAACCGGTGCCGCTGCGATTGGACTTTCGCTGTGCATGGTCGCGGCGGCAGCAGCTGCTCCCAGGGGCGGCGGTGGTGGAGGGCATCCCGGCGGCGGTGCCCATTTCGGCGGTGGTGGCGGCGCCCATTTCGGCGGTGGCGGCGGAGCCCATTTTGGCGGAGGCGCATTGGCGCCGCATTTTACGGCACACGCAGCGCCGCATTTTTCAGGACGGTCTGGCGGAGGCGTAACGCATTTCTCACACGCTGGTCCGTCTTTTCGGGCGTCTCACGCTTCACATTCGGCATCGTCGTTCCATGCAGCGGTTCACGGTTCGACAGGACACACTTCGGCTTTCAGTCATGTGGCGCCTGGCGCCGCGCATTCGCTCGCGACTGGCGGGCATTTTGCCCGCGCCGGCTTTGCCGGGGGTCCGCGAGCGTTCGCGGCGCGTCGTAATTTTGCGGCCAACGCCGCGTTTCATCCATTCTGGCATCCGGGCTGGCACCCGGGTTGGCATCCCTATAATCACGTCGGCTGGCTTGGTCCGCTGTTCTGGCCCTATGCCTACGGCAATCTCTTCTATTACTCGCTGTGGCCGTACGATTACGGCTACGACGATCCGTTCTGGGTCTACGGCTACGGCGACATCTACGAAGGCATATTCTCGCCCTACGTCTACGACGAATACGTGCGGGGTTCGGGCGCGCCGCAGCGCATGACTTCGCTCACGCAAACCATGACGCAAAGCTGCGACGACGAGGCAGCCGAAGTCACCGGATGGCCGATCGATCAGATCCAGGCTGCCGTGCAGCCGAGCCCCGAGCAAAGCGCAATGCTCGATGAACTCGGCAATGCAGTCGTCAAAGCGAGCGATGTGATCAAGTCGCACTGCCCGACCTCCGTCTCGTTCACTCCTACCGGACGCATCGACGACATGCAGCAGCGCCTGCAGGGAATGGTTCAGGCGGTCAATATCGTGAGCCCGCCGCTCGGCAAGTTCTATGACTCGCTCAGCGACGAGCAGAAGGCGCGCTTCAATGACATCGGCGCTGGCGCACCGGGCGCGAAGCCCGAGGCGTCGAACGGGCCGCCTCAGAACGCGGCCAACAATGCGCCCAAACCGCAGGCGCAATGTGGCGCGTCGGTCATGGCGTGGCCGAGCGATCAGATCAATCAAACGGTTCGGCCGAACGATGCGCAGCGGGGCAAGCTTGACGCGTTACAGGCGGCTATGGCGAACGCGGCGGATACGATCAAGGCGGCATGTCCGGCTGAAATGCCGACCACCCCGCCGGCTCGACTTGCCGCGGCCGGCAAGCATCTCCAAGCCATGCTGCAGGCCGTGGATATGATCCGCCCGGCGTTGCACGACTTCTATGACTCACTGAGCGATTCGCAGAAGGCTCACTTCAATACGATGGGCAAGCAACTATTCGCGCAGAATCCGCAGAACCAGCAATAGCGTGAGTGGCGAATAGGGAAGAATAATCTTCCCTATTCGCCGCCGTTCGCTATCTCGCCATTCGCGTGATTCAGTGAAACAGCTTCGGAAATTTTGCCCGCAGTTTCGCGCGTAAATCGGCGCTGACGTCTACGGTCGTCGGGAACGTGCCCTTGAGCTTCATGTCGTAAGGGATGCAGGCGTCGATCAGCACGCGATTATTGAAATTGCCGGGCAGGTAAAGCGGATCGCGCTTCGAGGCCCAAGCCTTCTGCACCAGATCGATGTCGGCCTTGGGATCGAAGCGCGTGCACATCGCCCACAGCACCTGATCAAGATCGCCGGCGTCAATATCTTCGTCGACCACGACAGTCCATTTACCCGCATAGGCGCCGCCCTGGCAGGCACAAGCAACGTGTAATGCCTGCCGCGCGTGGCCCGGATAGCGCTGGCGAAGCTGCACGGTAGTGAAGCGCGTGGCCGGCCCCGCCTCGTGGTTCCAGACGCCGAGCACGTCGGGAATGCCGCAAGCGTCTAGCGCGTGCCAGATTTGCGCGGCGCCGGCGATGCCTTTGAGCAGGCCGGTTTCGTCGACTGGCTTGTGCTGCGGCGCGCAGGTCAGGATCGGATCGTTGCGATGTAGGATCGTCTTGACGTTGACATAAGGCCGATCCTGCGTGTCGTCGGAATAATAACCCATCCATTCGCCGAATGGGCCTTCGGGCCTGACCTGGCCGGGAACTGTCTCGCCTTCGATGGCGATCTCGCAATCGGCCGGGATCGGAAAGCCGGTGAAAGGCCCGCGCACCACATCGATTGGCTCGCCGCGCAGGCCGCCGGCAATGTCGTATTCGCTGATTTCCGGCAGCGGGCTCGACGACAGCATGAACAGCAGCGGGTCCTGTCCGCACAGAATAAGAACTTTCATTGGTTCGCCGCGGGCGAAATATTTGTCGCGATGGATGCGGCCGTGCTTGCCCTCGGTGATCTGACAGCCAACGGTCTTGCCGTCGTAGACTTGGCTGCGATAGGCGCCGAGGTTGTACCAGCCGGCGTCGGGGTCCTTGGTCACCACACAGCACGCAGTGCCGATGAAGCGCGACTTGTCCTGCTCATGATGGCGCGGCACCGGGAATTTCAGGACATCGATGGCGTCACCCTCGATCACGTTTTCGAAAACCGGCCCGTCATTGACGAAGCGCGGCGCCAAAGGCTTCAGGTCCTGCATGCGCTTGTGATAGCGCTGCACGATATCGACCTTGCGTTCGTATTCGAGCGGCAGACCAAGCGTGAGCGCGATGCGCTTGATGGAAGAAAGTTGGCCGTAGAGCGTGCGATGACCCTTCGGATAGCCGGGCACGTCGTCGAACAAGATCGCGGGCGCGTGGCCGCGGCTTTTCTCGGTAAGCATGTGGGTGACGGCGCCCATTTCGACGTCCCAATTGGCGCCGGAAACGCGCTCGAGTTCGCCAAGCTTGTCGACGGTTTCGAGCCAGCCGCGCAGCCCGCGGTAGCCCTGGCGTTGTGCCGCCGTAGCACCCATGCTCGCCATGCTGGTCTCCATGTCGCCGAAAGGGAACAGAGGCGGTATGAAATGGAGCCGTGGACGTGTCAAGCTGATGGCGTCCGTACCATCCGATGGTTCATTCGATCCTGGAGTTTGCCGTGACCCTGCCGCGACCGAACTACAATCCGCCATTCAATATCACGCGCGCCAGTCATTCCATCCTGAACGTGAAAGACCTCGCGAGAAGCCGCGCGTTCTATGTCGATCTCATCGGCCTTGTCGTCAGCGATGAGGACAAGGACACGATCTATCTGCGCGGCATCGCCGAGGCGTGTCATCACAGCCTGGTGCTCAAGCGGGCGGCCGCGCCACAGGCTGAGCGCATCGGCATGCGCTGCTTCACCGAGGAAGATCTGGAAAAGGCGAAATCCTATTTCGAGAAAGCCGGCCTGCCGGCGCAATGGGTGGAACGGCCATATCAGGGCCGGACCCTGCATGTCAGCGATCCGCTCGGCCTGCCACTCGAATTCTGCGCCACTATGACGACGAAGCCGCGGCTGCTCACCGACTTCGGGCGGCATCACGGCGCCGTGCCGCAGCGCATTGATCATTTTCAGGTGCTGGTGCCCGACGTGCAGCGCGAATTGGAATTCTATATGGGATTGGGCTTTCGGCTCTCCGAATACATCGCTCCGGACGGCAGCGACGATCCGCTGTTCGTATTCCTGCAGCGCAAGGGCAATCCGCACGACATCGTGTTCGCGCCGGGTGCCGGGCCGCGATTGCATCACGCCGCGTTCAGCATTCCGGAATCGTACCACTTCTTCTACGTTTGCGATCTCGCCTACGACATGGGCTTCGCCGAGAACATCGAATACGGACCGGGGCGGCACGGACCAGGCCTCGCGCTGTTCGTCTATATGCGCGATCCCGACGGCCATCGCATCGAATTGTTCAACACCCACTATCAATGCATGGACATCGAGGACGAACCGGTGCGCTGGGACGTTTCGGTTGCCGGTGCGCGGCGCTGGCAACTTCCAGCGCGCGCGCAGTGGTTTGCCGAGGCGAGCTGTTTCGCCGGTGTCGAGGCCCGCGAGCCGCCGCACAAACGCGAACCGATGACACTGGAGCGGTATGTGGCTGCGAGGTAGCTGCCGCTACGCTTTGCGATGCAAGCGATGCTCGATCCAGATCAGCGCCGCGTTGGCGATCGCCGCGAAGGCGAACAAGATGATCGCGACCGTCACCATGTCCTCGCTCTGGGCGAGCGACATGTCGGCCATGATCATCGAGCCGAGGCCAAGCTTGGACGCGAACATCTCGCCGAGAAGCACTCCGAGCAGCGTGACAGAGAAGCCGATACGCAACCCAGTGAACACTTCCGGCAATGCGGCCGGCAGCAGCACTGTGGTGATGGTTTGCCATGGGGACAGATGCAGCGTCTGCGCTGAGCGCAGATAGACGGATGGGATTGCGCGAATCGCACCCATCGTCAGGAGTGCCACCGGCAGGATGCCGTGCATGGCGCCGAACACGACCTTCCCCGAAATGCCGAGGCCGAAGATGAGGAGGACGACCGGGTAAAGCGTGATCTTCGGCAGGGAATAAATCACGACAAGGATCGGCTCGCCGACGGCGCCCGACAGCCGGTGCGCGCCGAGCCACACGCCCATAGCGAGACCGATGGCATAGGCCGTCGCGAGCGCGAGCGCAAAAGCCTTCAGGGTGGCCGCGGCGTTCTCGGCAAACCGCGCCGTCGGCACCATGTGCATGAGATAAGTCATCGTGGGCAGCGGCGCGGGTAGTGCCGTGGCGCCGGCGATCTGATGAAGAATCTGCCAGACCAGCAGCATAAGCGCGAAAATGATCAGCGTGTCGGTGATGCGCCGGGTCGCCGTCACGAGCGGCCTCCGGTGCGCCGCGCTGCCCACCGCACGTCGAGCGCGTGCAGCAGCGAATTGACGATCGTCGCGATGACGAGCAGGAACAGGATCAACGCGTACATGCGGCGGTTGTTGAAATCGGTATAGGCGTCCGAGATGTCGCGCCCGAGGCCGGCGGGCGACAAAATGAATTCGGCGGCGATGACGGCAATAAAGCCGTAGCTGACAGACAGCTTCACGCCGGTGAACAGATAGGGCGCCGCTGCGGGAAGTTGCAGCGTCAGCGCAGTCGTAATTCGGCCGAGCCGGTGGACGCGCGCGACTTTCGTCAGCACGGCAGGCACGCGATCCAGCCCATTGAGCGTGGCGATGATCATGGCGACGACCGCGGTAGCAACGCCGATCAGCACGATGGGAATGGGCGACAGGCCGAATATCGCGATCAGCACAGGATAGAAAATGAAAATCGGCACCGCGTAATAGGTCGCGAAGAACGGTTCGATCGCCTCCCGCACGCGCGGCAGCGCGTGGATCGCAAGGCCGAGGACGAATCCGAGAACGATCGAAATGACAATCACAATGGCGATGATACCGAGCGTGCGTTGGATGTCGGCATTGAGTACGCCGGAAACCAGCAAGCCGTAGAGCGCTGTCGCCATTTCCGAGGGCGGGATAATGACTTGATGCTTTATGAAACCAAGGCGGCAGGCGAGTTCGAGCGCGCCGATGGCTGCTGCGACCACCGCAATCCTGATCAGGCCGACACGCGTCATTCCGTGGTCGCCGCGGCCAAAGTTGCGTGGCCTAGGGCTTTCATCGACTCGCCGCGCAAGAGTTCCCACAGCCGGCCGGTGATGTTACCAAATCCTGCTTGGGCTACGATGGTGCTGTCGCGCTCGCGCGGCCAGCCGGTCTCGATGATCTCGATGAAGCGTCCCGGGCGCGCCGACATGGCCCCAATCCGGTCTGCGAGCATCGCCGCTTCGTCGAGCGCGTGGGTGATGAGCAATACCGTCGCGCCGGTGGTCCGCCACAGCCGCAACACTTCATCGCCCATCAGCAGCCGCGTCTGCGCGTCGAGCGCGCCGAACGGCTCGTCGAGCAGAATGAGCCGCGGCTGCAGTACCAGTGTCCGTGCGATGCAGACCCGCTGGCGCATGCCGCCTGACAGTTGTGACGGATAGGCGCGTGCAAAATCCTTCAGTCCCATGAAGGCGAGAGCGTCCTCGACGCGGCGGCGCACCTCGGCTTCGCGGACGCCATTACGGCGCAGTCCGAATGCGGCGTTGTCCCACACCGTCAGCCAGGGAAAACTCGCATCTTCCTGGAACACGACGCCGATGCCTTCGGCGACTTCGCCGTTCACAGGCTTGCCTTCGAACGTCACCGCTCCCGCCGTCGGCCGTTGCAGGCCGGCAAGCACGTCGAGGAATGTCGACTTGCCACAGCCCGACGGGCCGACGACGGCGAAGAACTCGCCTTTGCGAAGCTCCAGATCGACCGGACCCAGCGCATCGACCGGCGGCTGGTTGCCGGCGCCGGGATAAACGCGCGTGACCGCGGACAGGTAGGCGTGGATATCCCGCGGAACGGAGACGGCGTTCATTTCATTTCTGCAAGTCGCTTGGCAGGAACGATGTATCGATCATCTTGCTCAAATCGACATCGTGGTCGAGCATGCCGACGTATTTCATGGCGCGCACCGTGGTCTCCAGGAGCGGCATTTCGATACGGCCCTCGCTGTAGAATTTCGCCTCGACGAGCTGCTGCATCATCGTATCGATGTCTTTCGGCGGTAACGGAGCATAGATCGGTTCGAGAATCTTGCTCGCGTCGGCCGTATGCTCGTAGATGAATTTCACAGCCTCGCGCCGGCCGGCAAGGATCGCGCGGATCTTGTCCGGATTCTTCTTGATGAGGTCGCCGGTGGCGATGCCGACCGCGGGCGGCAACGCCGGGAGGTCCTTCGGGCCCATGATGACCCGGTATTTGCTCTCGCCACCGCGCATCAGGAACAGGATGCCGGGGATACTGGTGGCGTCGACGACGTTGTTTTCAAGCGCCGTCAGCGCGCCGGAGAGATTACCCAGCGCGACACGCTGCACAGTTTTCGGGTCGAGGCCGACTTTTTCCGCGGCGATCACGACCGTCATCTCGCCGAGCGACTTCGGATTGCTGATCGCGAATTTCTTGCCCTTGAGGTCCGCCATGGTCTTGATCGGCGAATTCGGCATGACGATGATGACGTTGTCGGCAAGCGAGCGCGATCCGATGTCGACGATCTTAATATCCTGGCCCTCGAGTATGGCAGAGATGATGCCGGCGGGGGAGGTTTCGCCGTAGCCCAAGTCGCTCGCGATCACCGCGCGCACCGAGGAGCCGCCGCCTTCACCGGAAATGACGCCGGTGATGTCGACGCCGGCCTTTTTGAAAAATCCCTTCTCGATCCCGACGCCATAGGGCGCGCCCGAAGGATCGGCCTTGTACTGTGTCACGAGAATGTCTTCGGCCATGGCCGGAACCGGTACGGCAAGACACACGGCGAGCACGAGACGTAAAGCTCTGAACGGCAACATACTGACCTCCCTCAAGGTACCAAAGCCGCCGGTGATTTTGCGGTTGCGACGGCGGCGGCCATTATCGCCTGCTGCGGGCCGAATGGGAATGTGCCGGGTATGGCCGAATACGCGCAACGATAGAATCATCGGCTATGATGGGGCGGCCGAAACTGCAACTGCCAAAACTCGAAACCGTAAAATCAACGTTCGGGCGTTGTCGAGGTTCAAAAGGTATGACGCTGATTTCAGAGGACGAGCCGCTTTCGGCGATCGGGATGGTGGATCCCATCTGGCTGGCATCTTATCCGCCCGGGGTTCCGGCGACCATCGATCCGGATCGTCTGCCGTCGCTTCATGCCATGCTCATTGAGGCGTGCGACCGGCATGCCGGACGTCCGGCATTTGAAAGCCTCAGCGCCCAGATGAGCTATGCGGAGTGGGAGCGCGACAGCCGCGTCTTCGCGGCGTTTCTGATCGAAGAGGTGAAGTGCCATACCGGCGACCGCGTCGCGATCATGTTGCCTAACATGCTTGCGTATCCGGTAGCGTTTCTCGGCGTGCTGCGTGCAGGATTGATCGCCGTCAACGTCAACCCGCTCTACACGCCGCGTGAATTGAAGGAACAACTCGGCGATTCCGGTGCCGACGTCATCGTCATTATGGAGAATTTCGCCCACAAGCTTGAGACCATCATCGTCGAGACAAAGATCCGGCATGTCGTCGTAGCGCGGCTTGGCGATTTCGTGCCGACACTTAAACGATGGGCATTCAATTTTGCCAATTCCTACATCCGGCACGCCGTGCCGGCCTGGCGCTTCGACACGTTCACCATGATGCAGGATGCGTGCAGCCGAGAGCCGAGCGCGGGCTATTCGGACGCGAAGACACCGGCTTCGGCCGTCGCTCTGTTGCAATATACCGGCGGTACCACCGGCGTTCCAAAAGGGGCGATGCTGACGCACCGCAATCTGATCGCGAACACGCTGCAGTGTCTGGCCTGGACGCAAACATCAAGCGAAGGCGAAAACGAGCGGGTGCTGACCCCGCTGCCGCTATATCACATCTTCTCACTGACCGCGAACCTGCTGTCGTTCGCGCTGATCGGCGGCTTGAATGTGCTCGTTATCGATCCGCGCAATCTCGACCGACTTATCCGCACCATCGACGGCGCACACATCACGCTGATGACGGGCGTCAATACGCTGTTCAACGCTCTGGTCCACAATGTCGATTTTGCCGCGCTTGATTTCAGCGCGCTGCGGCTGGCGATCGGCGGCGGCGCGGCGGTTCAGAGCGAAGTGGCGCGTCGCTGGCGCGAAATCACCGGCACCAATCTGGTTGAAGGCTATGGTCTTACCGAAGCATCGCCGGTCGTGTGCATCAATCCCGTCGAGAGCCCGAAGCCCGGCACGGTCGGCCTGCCGGTACCATCAACCGAAGTCACTATCCGCGACGATCACGGCGCGATCCTTGCGACCGGTGAGCATGGAGAGGTTTGGGCGCGCGGCCCGCAAATCATGCAAGGCTATTGGGGCCGCCCCGACGAGACCAAGGCCGTGCTGACCGCCGACGGTTGGCTGCGCACCGGCGATATCGGGGTGTTCGATACACAGGGCTACCTGAAGCTTCTCGACCGCAAGAAGGACCTCATCATTGTCTCCGGCTTCAAGGTCTTTCCTAACGAAGTGGAAGACATCGCGATGCAGCATCCGGGCGTGCTCGAGGCGGCTGTCATTGGGGTCCCGGACGAGCGCACCGGCCAGGCGGTCAAGCTGTTCGTCGTCCGACGCGATCCGGTACTGACCGCGGCGGACCTGATCGCATTCCTGCACACGCGGCTGGTCAACTACAAGGTGCCGCACATTGTCGAATTTCCCGATACCCTGCCGAAGAGCAATATCGGAAAAATCCTGCGCAAAGAGCTGCACTGAGGACATGGACGCGCCGCCATTTGGCGGCCTTCCTGCTCTCATGGTGGCGTGCTAACCGTTACGCCGCAAACAAAAAAGGAGGACGGCAAGCCAATGCCCAAGTTGAAACTTTCGTTCGCGTGCGGCCTCTATGATCGGATGCAGCCGCTCTATACGGGCGAGGTCACTCCCGACGGCATCGACCTCAATTTCATCGCCATCGATCAGCCTCGGCCGATTTTCGACCGCATGTCCGGCGGGCAGGAATTCGATGTTTCGGAATATTCGCTGTCGGAATTCACCCAGCGATTTACTCGTAATGAGTGCCCATTCGTGGCGATTCCGGTGTTTCCGTCGATTGCGTTCCGGCTTGGTTACATCGCGATCAATAAGAAATCCGGTATCAAGTCTCCGAAGGATCTCGCTGGCAAGCGCATCGGCGTGCCGCTCTATACGATGACGGCGGCTATATTCATCAACGGCATGCTGCATCACGAATTCGGCGCCGACCTGTCGAAGGTGCACTGGGTGCAAAGCGCGATGAACGCCGAGGGCGCCCATGGCGCGCCGACGGTGCTGCCGCTGTTGAAGAATATTTCGATCGAGAATAACAAGACCAACAAGGCCCTGGGACAGTTGCTCGCCGCAGGCGAGATCGACGCAACACTCGGTACCAGCCTGCCGGAAGAAATTCGTACCAATCCTGACGTCGTCCGGCTGTTCCCGAACTTTGTCGATGTCGACAAGGACCTCTACAAGCGCAAGGGCATCTATCCGATCATGCATACCGTCGCGATCAAGAAGAGCATCTACGAACGGTATCCGTTCGTGGCGACAAGCTTGTACGACGCTTTCGTGAAATCGAAGCGGATCGCGCTTAGCAAATTGTTTAATCTGCGGGCCGTGCGCTACATGACGCCGTTTCTGATGCGTGAGATCGACGACATCTGGGAAGTGTTCAACGGCGATCCATGGCCCTACGGCGTCGAGCCCAATCGGCGCACAATCGAGGCGCTTATCACCTACCAGCAGACGCTCGGCCTGACCGAAAGGGCCGTGAAGGTCGACGACCTGTTCGTTCCCACCTACGGTTAATCATTTACACCAGGAATCTCACCATGAGCCAACTCGACGATATTCTCCGCGACCTCGTCGTTGCCAATCGTATCCTCTCGAACGAAGACGTGGTCGATGCCTACGGCCATATCAGCGTACGCCATCCTGACAATCCGAAGCGCTTCTTCATGTCGCGCTCGCGCGCGCCGGAGCTGGTGGAGATCCACGATCTGATTGAATTCGACCAGATGGGCGAGCCGGTCAGCGACAAGCGCCAGCCCTATCTGGAGCGCTTCATCCATGCCGCGATCTTCGAAGCCCGACCCGAAGTAATAGCCGTCGTCCACGCCCATGCCGAAGACACGCTGCCATTCGGCCTTATCTCGAAACCACTCGAGCCGGTGATCCATTCCGGCAGCTTCATCGGCGGCAAGGTTCCGGTGTGGGACATCCGCAAAAAATTTGGCGATACCGATCTCCTCGTGCGCAACATGGCGCAGGGCCGCGACCTCGCAAAAACCATGGCCAAGGGCAGCGTCGCACTGATGCGCGGCCACGGTTTCGCTTCGGCGGCGCGCTCGATCATCGAGGTCGTACGGCTTTCGGTCTATCTGCCGCGCAATGCGCGCGTGCAGATGAATGCAATGCGCATGGGCGGTAAGCCGAAGCCGTTGTCCAAGGGCGAGATCGCATCCCGCGGCGGTGGTCGCGCCTATACGCCTGGATCGCCGGAAACTTGGCGCGCCTGGGAGTATTGGGCGACTCGCGCCGGCTGTGGCGACCAGATCGGAACGCCCGAGGCCTATTCACATTCACACGACCACACGCATAAGGGGTGACGGTCGCTCATTCCTGTGGCTAAATAGTCATCCCGGAATGTCCCGGCCGATCGTGGCCGTCCAGACTTCGAAACTAGACCGACAACACGAGGAAACCAGCCATGACCATGCGTTATGTCGCTCTCTGTGCAAGTGCCGTGCTTGCGGCCGTCGCCCTGCAAGGCACCTCCGCTCACGCCCTGACAATGGCCGAGTGCAGCGCGAAATATAAGGCGGCGAAGGAAGGCAATACGCTCAACGGCATGAAGTGGAACGACTTCCGTAAAGCGCAATGCGGCTCCGACGCCACCGCAGCTCCGACCACCGCTTCTGCGCCAGCCGCGGCCCCGCCAGCTCCTGCTCCGAAGCCGGCACCCGCGCCAAAGACCGCTTCTGCGCCGGCCCCGGCTCCGGTCGCGACCGGTAATGCGACGTTCCCGAGCGGGGTGAACTCGAAATATTCAACATTGCCGGAAGGCAAGCAGCGCATGGAAACTTGCCTCGATCAATACAAGGCTAACAAGGCCAACAACGGCAATGGCGGCATGAAATGGATCCAGAAGGGCGGCGGCTACTACAGCGAATGCAACAAGCACCTGAAGGGTGCTTGAACGTCGCGTAGTTCAAAACAAGGAATGACCAATGAAAATTGTGATTGGCGCTGCACTTCTGTCACTGGCCATCGGGGCGGGGAGCGTGTTGGCGCAGACCCCGGCTCCGACAACACCGGCATCGGCGGCTCAACCCGCCGCGGCGGCCATGGGCGCGGCAACCGATAAGAAGGCAATCTCCAATGCATGCAGCGATCAGGCGAACGCGCAGGGCCTCAAAGGCAAGGCCCGAAAGAAATTCCGATCGGCCTGCAAAAAGAATGGCGGCAAGGCGCCGTCCTGAGCCTTCAGTCCAATATCCCACAGAAAGCGAAAGAGCCGGCACCACGTGCCGGCTCTTTTTTGTCGAGATGAGGAGCGCGCCTCGGCTTAGTGCACGACGAGCTCCCTCACCTTGCCGTGCTTGTCGCGGCCTTGCGCGTAATACTGACCGATGTTTTGCATCAGCGCTGAATCCGACACTGAATAGATCACGGCGTCGGTCTTGCCGGTGTTGATATGCTTGCGCCACATGAAATTAGGCACGACGAAAAGGTCGTTGTGACCCCACTCGAAACGCTTGCCGCCGACTTCGGTCACGCCCGAACCTTCGATGCACACATAGTAGGTCCCGGCGGTCTCGCGCTTGAGCTCGGTCTCTTCGCCAGGGCGCAACAGTTGCGCCGAATAGTTGAGCGTCTTGAACACCGGCTCACCGGTCACCGGATTGACGAAGTCGACCTTGATGCCTTCGTGCGGGTCGCCCTTTTCCTTGCGCAAGCTGTGCAGCATTTCCATCACGTCGGAGCCGCGGAAGTGAAACAGCGGCGCGGGATCGTGGCCGACACCGCGCTGATGGCTCACGAAGGCAGGCTTGAGGCCGCCGTGGCTGTACAGGCTGCGTGAGTAGCCTTCGGTGACAGTGACGGCTTGCACATTGGTGTTGCCCTGCGCGCCCGGCATGTTGTGATCGACCCAGGCGGCGTCGAGGAACTCCATCAACGGCCAGTCGAGCGTATCGATCCAGACGCAAGGTTCATCGGAATCGTTGCCGTGATCGTGCCAGGTGCCGTTCGGAGTGAGGATCAAATCGCCGCGATTTGCCGTGACGCGTTCGCCTTCGACCACGGTGTAACCGCCCTTTTTGGACAGAATGGTGCGGCTCGCATTAGGCGAGTGCAGATGCACCGGCGCTACGTCACCCGGATTGTAGATCGAGATGGCGCAGCGGATGGTGTTGGTCACCTGGAGGCGGCCATTCAGGCCCGGATTGAGCAAGAGGATGCTCTGGCGATCGGCAAATTCGATCGGCGAGATCTCCGCTTTGCTGGCGATCTCGGAAATCTGCTTGAGATAGCTCGAGTATTCGTTCCATTTCCACATGAAGGGAGTGGTCTTCATCTGGTTGACGGCGACGCGGCCGGTGGCGAGCTGGCCGGAGCCTTCGCCGCTGGTCTCGCTGAACCAAGATTTTTGCGCCGGCGCGTTGGCCTGGGTGCGGACCCAGACATTGTGTTTGCCGGCTTCGGTGTTGATGGCTTCCATCAACTCGCGCGCCTTGTTGGAAAGCCCGGCGGGGGCGGGGGCCTTCATCGTCACCGTGGCCATGAGGTTTTCTCCTAAGAGCGGGGTTTACACGTCCCTATGGGCAATGGGGCCCGGCCGGTGCTGCGCCAATACCGGACCTTTCCGGGAGGTATAGTGGCTCGTGCCTTTGTTTGCAAAGGCACGAGAACCGCGTGGCGCGAGGCATGCCCCGCCGAAAAGGCATGGCCGGCTTACTACGCCTCAGCCGGCGGCGAGGAAATCCCGGACCGCCTTAGTGAACTCCGCCGGGCTGTCCATGTTGGAGATATGCCCTGCGCCTGGGATTGCGACATAGCGCGAGCCGGCAAGTTTTTCGTGCAGCTTGCGCATCGGCGCCGCGGCGCCGTCCTTCTCGCCGGTCAGGAACAGCACCTGGTGCTTCACGGTGGCGACGGCGGAGGCGTAATCGTGGTCGGCGAGCGCCGCGGCGCAGCCGATGAAGCCATCGACCGGCGTAGCTCGGATCATGGCGCGGATCTTGTCGACGTGCGGCGCCTTCGTCGCCAGTATGTCCGCGGGCACCCAGCGCGCAATCGTCGGCTCGACCAGCGCTTCGATGCCCTGCTTCTGCGCCACCGCGATGCGCTCCTCCCATTGCTGACTGCTTTGCGGTGTCGACTGACAAGGCGAGTCGAACACCATGATTCGGTCGAACCGGTCGGGATGACGTTCCGCGAGACCAAGCGCCGTCGCGCCGCCCATGGACAGGCCGCCAAAATGCGCCTTCTTGATTGACAGTGCATCGAGCAGCCCAATCGCGTCGGCAAGCAGCGTGTCATAGGTGTAGCGGCCTGCCGGCGTATCTGTGCTGCCGTGGCCGCGCTGGTCGTAGCGCAGTACGCGGAACTTATCCTTCAGCGCCTCGGCCTGGTCATCCCACATCGCGATCGAAGTCGCGAGGGAATTCGACAACACGACCCACGGCGCGCCTTCAGGGCCGTCGATCTGGTAGTTAATGGTAATGCCGTTTGCTTTGACTTTCATGATTTCTCACTCAGGTTACTTCGGCAGGAAATCTTCGAGCAGTTTGACCAGCGGTTCCGGCCCTTGGGTCGGCATGAAGTGGCCGGCCTCGATCAATTCGAAACGCGCGCCCGGAATCTTCTTCGCAAGATCGGCGGTGCCGGTGTGCGGGCGCACCGTGTCGTGGCGGCCGGCGACGACCATAACAGGGCAACGTATTTGTGGCAGCATGTGCAGCATATTAGTGCGCGCCAGCGCGCGGAAACCGTAGCCGAAGCCGATCGGATCATTGCCGAGGTAGCGGCCGCGATAGGCCTCGTAATCTTCGCGCCTGCCGAGCGTTGGCGGATACGAAATATCGAGCGTCGTCGGCAGCGACGCCCGCATGCCTTCGCGCATGGCGAACGCCGCACGCTCATCGAGCGCCGCCGCCCGGCTCGGATCGACGCCGGGCGCCGGATTGCACAACACCAGCGACCCGACCTCGCCGTGATGCTTCTCCAGAAACCGCAGCGCCTGGGTGGCGGCAGCGGCGACGGTAACGAAATGATAGGGCGGATCGAGGTGAATGGCCTTGGCGAGCGCCTCGAAGTCTCCGACCAGCACGTCGTTGCTGAATTCCTGCCGCACCTTTTCCGAAAGGCCGGAACCGCGCTGGTCGTAACGCAGCACGCGGGAACGTGGCGCCAGGCGCGGCGCGACAGCGTTCCAAGAATTGAGCGTACCGCCGAGCTCGTGCAGCAGCACAACGGAGGGGCCGCGCGTACCGGCGAGCTCGTAGTGCAGGCTCACGCCGTTGGCGTCGATGAAGGACAAGGGGCGTCTCCTTAGAATTCCCAGCCGATCAGGTGGTCGAGCGAATAAGGCCCACCGCCGTGAATGAGAAAGTAGACCGTCGCGACCAGCCACATCATGGTATATTCTAGGCCGAGCTTGTTCCAGAAATAGCGGCCGACGCGCCAGCGCTCGAAATTCGTCACGATCAGGAACAGAACGAGTGGTACTGCCGCAGCGCGCGTGAACAGTCCAAGCGCGAGCATCGGGCCGGCAATCAATTCGGTCGCTGAGATCAGCGGCGCCCAGAGCCAGCCCGGGCGATAACCCCAGCCGTCGAGATCGACAGCCAGCATGCGCACATTGCGCTGCGGCAAGCCGGTCCCGGGAAAGAAGCCGAATGACATGCGCAAGCCGTGTGGCACCATCCACAGCCCAACTACAACGCGCAATACCGCTTCGGTAATCGGCGCTAGCGTCTGATAGACGGTCGCAAGCTGCGGAAAGATCAGTTGTGTTTCACCCATGATGTGACGGCGGCGTTCAGTGCGCCATCAGCACGGGCAGCTTCGCGTTCGCGAGAATGTGTCTTGTGGTGCCGCCGAAAATCATCTGGCGCAGGCGGCTTTGGGTGTAAGCGCCTTTGACGATGAGGTCGCAGCCGAGTTCGTCGGCCTTGGCGAGCAGTACTTCCCCGGCGCCGCCTTTGCGGGATTTGAGCGTAATGGTTTCGGCGGTGATGCCGTTCATCTTGAGCGCGCGGGCCATTTGTTCGCCGCTTGGTCCGGCGACGGTTGCTCCCTCGACGGTGCAGATAGTGACGCGTTGCGCGAGCCGGAGGAGAGGCATGGCGTCAGCCGTGGTACGCGCTTGTTCGGTGCTGCAATTCCAGGCGATCAGCACGTTGGTGGCCAGTGAGCGCGGCGAGGTCGGTGGCGCGATCAGCACTGGGCGACCGCTCTCAAACAGGGCCGATTCCAGTGTGACCATCGACGGGCTCTGCCATTCGTCGCCTGGCCGCGCCAATACGATGCAGTCGAAGATACGGCCAAAACTTCCGACGAAATCGTGGCCGCTGGGTGCGGAATCGAGCCAGGAGAAAGTGGCAGTCGTTCCTGCCGCGCCAGACTGCGGCCCCACCTGGTGCTGGGTCATGAACGAGCGGAACAGGTCCTCGGCGTGACGCACCATCTCGGCGTCGTTCTCCTTCACCGCGACCATGGTCAGGCCGCTGTCCGGGTCCATGGCGACAAGGTCGGCGACCGCGGGCCGCAGAGCGAAGCCCTCGATGCAGGAACCAAATTTCTGCGCGAGCAGAAGCGCCGTATCCAACGCCGATACCATCGACGAGTTCTGCTCGGTGGGTACGAGAATGGTCTTCATGCGCACGCCCCGCTTGCCCCCGGCCCGGCCGGCAGGCGCTTGCCCCTTGCTGGCTCTTCAGCCAAGCAATCATACTGCCGTGCGACGGGGTGCCGGACAAGCGCCTGCCATCTGGATTGAGGGCAGAAACACCCTCAATCGGGTGGAACCGTTCAAGAAAAGCTTGGGAGACGCACGATGAGGCGACGTGAACTTATTGCCGCACTCGGTCTTGCGCCGCTGTGGACGGTGACGGCGGGCGCGCAATCGTTTCCGGCCCGGCCGGTCAAGCTGGTCGTCACCTTCGCCGCCGGCGGTGCCGCCGATCTGTTCGCCCGCGTGCTCGCCAACGACATGGGCCAGGAACTTGGCCAGCAGGTCTTCATCGAGGTCCACGCCGGCGCCGGAGGCATGACCGGGGTCGACTTCACCGCCAAGAGCCCGCCCGACGGCTATACGATCTGCTTTGCCGGTGCCTCCGCGCTGTCCGCCATTCCCTTCATGGTCACCAAGATGCCGTTCGACTGGCAGAAGGACTTGTCGTTGATCACGCCCGTGTTGCACGTGCCCGAAGCTATCGCCGTGTCGCCTTCACTCGGCGTCGATACGCTGCCGGCCTTTATCGCCTACGCGCGCGAGCATCCGGGCAAGGTCAATTTCGGCTCGGCCGGCGCCGGCACGATCACGCATCTCGGTGCGGAATTGCTCAAGGAAGAGGCCAACATCGACCTCGTGCACGTACCCTATCGCGGCGTGGCGCCGGCGATGACCGATTTGCTCGGCGGCCAGGTCCAGATGCTGGTGGCCGACGTGCCGTTCCTGCTGCCGCAGATCAAATCCGGTTCGATCAAGGCGCTGGCGCTCACCTCGGCCAAGCGTATCGCGGTGCTGCCCGACCTGCCGACGACCGCGGAGCTCGGCTATCCTCGGGTCAATTCCGACAATTGGTACGGCCTAGTTGCTCCGGCCGGCGTGCCGGCAGACGCGCTCGACCGGCTGCATCGCGCCGCCGTTGCCGCACTCGATAGCAACGATCTGAAAAAACAGTACGACACCTTCAATGCCACGCCCGCGCCCGCGACACCTCAGCAATTTGCCGCCTTCATCATGGCTGAGCAGGCCAAGTGGGGCCCGGTCGTGCGCAAGACCGGCGTGCGGCTCGAACAATAAGTGACGGGGATACGATGCCCGATCTGCTGATCGACGCTGACGGCGCGGTGCGCATCCTGACGATGAACCGTCCGGAAAAACGCAATGCCCTGAACATGGCGCTGAGCGAGGCGTTGCTCGATGCCTTGCGCGAGGCCGATCGAACGCCGGGCGTGCGTGCGATCGTACTGACCGGCGCCGGTCCGGCGTTTTGCGCGGGCGCGGATTTGTCGGAATTTGCCGCGCTCAAGTCCGAACAGGAAGCGATGGTCGAGCGGCGTACCGAGTTGACGATGAAGCTTCACGGCGTTTTTTCGCAACTGACCAAGCCGGTGATAACCGCGATCAACGGTGCAGCGATGGGTGGCGGCGCAGGCCTCGCGCTGGCCGGCGATATCGCGGTGATGTCGCAAACGGCGAAGCTCGGCTATCCGGAAGTCAAGCATGGCATCGTCGCCGCTGTGGTGATGGCCAATCTGGTGCGGCATGCCGGGCGCAAAGCAGCCTTCGAACTCGTGGCGACCGGCGAAGCGGTCGATGCCGCGCGCGCTTTGGCGCTTGGCCTCGTCAATCGCGTGGTCGCGCCGGAAAAGCTTATGGAAACGGCACTGCAATCCGCTCGCGCTATGGCGGCCGTTGCGCCGCAGGCCATGGCGGCGACCAAGAGCCTGTTCTATCGCGTCACCGAATTGCCGTTCGACGAGGCTCTCGAAGCGGGGCGCGAGGTCAACCGCCGCATGCGCACATTCGGCAAGGACCAGCCATGAATCTCACCACTTTGGGCTACGGCGTCGAAAACAACGTCGCCACCATCACGCTGGACCGCCCGGACAGCCGCAATGCGCTCAACCGCGCCATGTGCGACGACATCGTCGCGGTCGCGGCGGCAGCGCGGGATGATGCCGAAGTGCGTCTCGTGCTGGTCCGCGCCAACGGCCCGGTATTTTGCGCCGGCGCCGACCTCAAAGAGCGCAAGGGCATGAGCGCCGACGAGGTCCGCGCCCGCCGACTTGCCGCGCTCGCCGCCTATGGTGCGCTCGAAAGCCTGCCGATGCCGGTCATCGCCGTCGTGCAGGGGCCGGCTATCGGTTCGGGCGCGGAAATCGCCGCTTGCTGCGATTTTGTTATCGCGACGCCGCAGGCAAGCTTCGCTACCCCCGAGGCGTTGTGGGGCACGATCGGTGCCACCCAGCGGCTGCCGCGCATTCTCGGCAAGCAGCTCGCCAAGGACATGATGTACACCGGCCGCAAGCTCAACGCCGAGGAGGCGCGTGCAGCCGGTCTGGTAACCCGTATCGCCGACGCCACGGCGCTCGATGGCGTTCTTGCCGACGTCGCCAAGACAATTCTTGCTGCACCGCAAATAGCGATGCGTCAGGCCAAGAGCTGCATCGACCAAGGTATCGTGCTCGACCCGCGCGGCGCGCTCGCGCTCGAACTTGCCGCCATGGAAGAGAACATTGCCCGCGACACCTGGCGCGCCGGAATATCCAGCTTTGGCGGCGATAAGCGGTAGCGCGGCCGCCGAATCCGAGCGCGCGGACCAACGACGATAATTGTCTGGATAAACCGCATTCCGCGACGGCTTATGGCGGCTGTCTGCTAAACTCCGTGCGATTCGCAACAAAAAGATTCTTACGCCATCGCTGGGACGAACGTCATGGCGGACATTTCCAACGTTCGGCAACTGGTATCGGTCGCACGCAGCCGCATTCTGCTGATTTGCCCGGATTGCGGCCAGGAGTACGCCGAATTCGCCGACCGGCTTCGTGGCGTGCGCTTCTATTCCTGCATCGGCGACGGCTGCGACTACCGCTTCGACCTTATCGCCGGTCCCCGCAATAGCCTCCTCCAGCGGGTGATGCACGCGGTGCGAAGGCTATTTGCCATTTTTCGTCCCGCGACCTGAGCGTCCCGGCGCGGATATCATCCGATGGCTTTCGCGGCGGCCTTCACCAGTGCAACAGGATCGGTGAAGGCGGACACGCCGAGCGCTTGCAGCATCTCGACAGCCCGCTCCGCGGTCATTTTGCGGGTCGCGGCGTGACCGGCGGCAATGCCGACGAATAACGGCTTTGGCAGCGGTTCGGCGGCAAGCCACGTGGCCAGCGCCTCGACACGTTCGGCAAGTGAGCGCGAGGCAAGCGTGGTCTGGAAAATGATCGCCTTGATGTTGGGCCGCGCGGCGAGAGCGCGCGCGATTTTAAGCCGTTCTGTCATGGTCTCATCGGGAGCGCCGCGCAGATTGTCCATGAAGCTTGCCGCGCGCATGCCGTGATCGCCGATGAGATCCATCATCATCATGCCGAGGCCGGCGCCGGAGGTGACCAGGACGACATCGCCATCGGTCTCGACTAGCTGGAAACCAAGTGCCTGCGCTTCGCGCTCGAGCTTGGTCATCGCGCGGGCGGCAAGCGTTCGGCTCACCGCGAACTCTTCCGCGTCGTGCCGGAAGTCGGCGCTGTCGTCGCAGACGGTCTTGGCATCGCAGGCGATGAGGCTTCCATTTTTGGTCAGCGCCAGCGGGTTGATTTCCAGGAGTTCGAGGTCTTCCTGCCGGGCGATCTCCGGCAGGCGCGCGGCGTATCGGGCAAGGCGGGCGGCGAGGTCGGCCGGGAACAGCTTGCCGAGGCCGGCGAAAATCTTTTCCGGCGTGGCCGGCGCGCCGGGTTCGATCGGAATGCGCGCAAGTTTTGCTGAAGCTTCGACGTTTTCGCCACCCTCGGGAGCCAGCAGTAGTTCCAGCCGCTGCGCGCTGCCATCGATCCGCACCGCGGCGAATATTTCTCGCTCGATTGCTACCGCTTCCTCAAGCAGCAGCGGCGTATCGGCATCTTCGAGCCCGGGCACAATGAGGCGGCGAACGTCGCGAAAATCGCCCGGCTTGTCGAAACGGCGCACCAGGCCGCGCTTGCCGCGGCCGCCTTCGAGGAGTTGCGCTTTCAGCACGAATCCGCGCCATTGTGCGGCTTCCTCAGGGAAGCCTTGGCCGGCCTGAAGCAATACGCTTTTCGGCACGGCGATCCCGTGGCGGCGCAACAAGGCTTTTCCGTCGTACTCGGCAAGACGCATAATAGGCTCGCTCTGCGCCGGCCGGCGCGTCACCTCCGGAGCTTATCGCATGTCGGGTCCATCGGGCCTGCCGTTTCTTGCCCTTGAGCCATGGCGCGTCGCCGTCGTTGCGCCGACCGGCCGCTATGCGCGCAATCAGGTTGCTGGCATGATCGAGGCCGGCACGCCGCTCGTGGGCGGTGTCGCGCTCGGTCGCGGCGGCTCGACGATGGACGGCCTGCCGCTCTACGATCGCATCGCCGATTTTCCGATCCGGCCGAATATCGCCCTGATCTACACGCCGGCCGAGGGGGTGCGCGATGCGGTCGCGGAATGCGCGAACGCCCGCATCCCGACGATCATGGCGGTGGCCGAATATGTGCCGGTGTACGACGCACTGGCAGCGGCGTCGCTGGCCCGCGAGGCGGGAAGCTGGCTCGTCGGACCGAATACGCTCGGCCTATTCGTGCCGGGCAGAGGGCTGCTCGGCTCGATCGCGCCGAGCTTCTGTAAGCCGGGACGTCTGGCGCTGATCATCCGCAGCGGCACGCTGGCTTTGGCAGTGGCGCGCCAATTGACACTGGCCGGGATCGGTCAGCGCATCGTCGCCCATGTCGGCGGCGACGCCGTGATCGGGCGCAATCCGCACGAATATCTCCAGGCGCTGGCCGCGGACGATGCGACCGCCGCCGTGCTGTATTGCGGCGAGATCGGCGGCGACAAGGAATATGCCTTCGCGGAGGCCGCACACGAGTTTCCCAAGCCGGTTTACGCCATGGTGGTCGGCCGCTACGCGCCGGCGGAAAAGCAGATGGGCCATGCCGGGGCGTTGATCGGCAGCGATCGCGAAGGTGCGGCGGCGAAGCTCAAGGCGCTCGCCAACGCCGGCTGCCGGATCGTCAATGGGCTGGAGGACGCAGTCGCCGAACTCTCCAAGCCTACGGCGCTCCTCTAGGGCCGCTTCATAAAGAAGGTATCGTCGACGACCGAATAGTCGCCGCGATAGCCGAGGCGTGCGATCGGACGCAGACGTTTCATATCGATCATGCCGTCGACGAGTGCGCTGTCTTCGATATGCACGTTGACCACTTCGCCGATCACCATTTCGTAGTTGTGCACCTTGCCGTTGCTGCTCTTGAAATGCACAGTCTGCGAGTAGAGGCATTCGAGCGCGACCGGCGACTTTGCGACGCGCGGCGGTCTGACCTTTCGCGACGGTGTCATGACGAGCTTTGCCAATTCCGGTTCGCTGACGCCCTCGGGATAATCGCCCGCGGAGAGATTCATTTCCACGCGCAGATCATAGGTCGCGAGATTGAAAACGAATTCGCCGCCGCTTTGGGCATAGTTTTGTGAGTGTTTGCGCGTGTTCGAGGAGAACATGACGAAAGGCGGATTGCTCGCGACCAGATTGAAGTAGCTGTAGGGCGCCAGGTTGACTACGCCGGCCGGACTGATGGTCGAAATCCAACCGATCGGACGGGGCGCCACGAGCGAGGTGGTCGGATCGTGGGCGAGATTGTGCGGCTCGCTGCGCGGATCATAGTCCATTGCGGATTCCGTTCGGGAAGATGCCGTGAAAGGCCGGCGGTGTGGTCAATTCCAGCGCAATGATACACAATGCCGGCGGCTTTGTTGTCAACGGTCTGGCGGGTTCACGCCGTAACGATTTCCTGGACTCAGCGATGAAACTGCATTGGTCGCCGCGCTCGCCGTTCGTCCGCAAAGTAATGATCGTCGTGCATGAGCGCGGCCTCGCCGGGCGCGTTACCTGCGTGCGCACAGTCGCCGCCACGACCAAGCCTCACGCGGCGTTGATGCAGGACAATCCGCTGTCGAAGATACCGACGCTAGTGCTCGACGACGGCACTGCGATCTACGATTCGCCGGTGGTCTGCGAATATCTCGACGCACTCGATGGCTCGCCGAAGCTGTTTCCGGCGGAGCCCAAGGCGCGCCTCTCGGCGCTGCGCCGGCAAGCACTCGGCGACGGCTTTCTAGAGATGATGGTGCTGCTGCGCGACGAGCGCATGCGCGCCCATCCGTCCGATATCCATATGGCGAGCACGGCCGCCCGCAAGGCGACGGTGCTCGAAAGCCTTGAGGTGGAGGCGCCGCAACTCGCCACCGCGCCGTTCGGCATCGGCCATATCGCGATCGGCTGCGCGCTCAGCTATCTCGATTTCCGTTACGCCGATGAGGATTGGCGGAAAGATCACTCGCGCATCGCCGAATGGCACGCGACGTTCGCGGCGCGGCCGTCGGTGAAGGCGACGGAGCCGGTTGACGATGCGTGATTTCACCGGTGTACGGCCATGCCGGACTTCGATCTGATCATCGTCGGCGCCGGTGTCGCTGGGCTTACGGCGGCGATGGTCGCCGGCCGTCACGGTCTCAACGTCGCCGTCATCGCGCCGAGCGGTCCCGGCGGCCAGATCGTCAACGCCGAACGCGTCGACAATTATCCCGGCATTGTGTCGCCCATCGCCGGCCATGAACTCGGGACGTTGCTGTTCGAGCAGGCGGAAGCCGCTGGCGCGCAATTCATGCTCGACACGGTGGAGGGGCTTGGCATCGAAGACGGCGATCGTATCGTGCGCACGGCGGCACAAACCTTGCGCGCCGGTGCAGTCATCGTCGCGGCTGGCTCGACGCTGCGCGCGCTTGGAATCCCCGGAGAGGAGAAGTTCATTGGCAAAGGGGTGTCGTATTGTGCGTCCTGCGACGGACCGCTGTTCAAGGAGCGCGAAGTCTGCGTCGTCGGCGGCGGCGACACAGCGTTCGACGAAGCGCTGGTGTTATCGGGCCACGCCGCGCGCGTAACGATATTCCATCGCGGCGATACGGCGCGCGCCCAGCAGCATTTACGTACGCGTGCTGAAGAAACCCGCAATGTCGCCGTTGAGGGCGAGACGCTGGTTGAAGAAATCATCGGCAATGAGTTGGTTACCGCGGTTCGCCTTCGCAATTCAAACACGCGCTCAACGCGCGAGCAGAAGATCGACGGCGTGTTCGTCGCCGTCGGTCTCGATCCCGCCACAGCGTTTCTCCAAGGCGCGGTCGCGCTCGATGCCTCAGGCCATATCGAGACCGATATCTTGATGCGCACGTCGCTTGCCGGCGTTTTTGCCGCCGGCGATATCCGAAGGAATTCCGTGGCGCAGCTTGCCGCAGTCGCCGGCGACGGCGCTACCGCGGCGATTTCGGCGTATCGCTATCTCAAAGAGCGCGAGTGAACGATCACCCAAGCGTCGGGTCGAGCACGATCTTGCCCTGGCCTTCATGCTCCTCGACCATGCGATGGGCATCGGCCGCGCGCGACAGTGGCAGCACGCGCTCGATCTGGGGAATAACTTTTCCCTGCGCTGCCGCTTCGAGGCAGTGTGGCAGATCGGAGGGCGTATAGCCGGGCCGGCCCTTGATGGTGATGCGCTTGTGATAGAGATGCGAGAAATTAATCGAAACATTCGGCCCGCCATGCGCGCCCGCGGTAACGAGGCGGCCATCCATGCCGATGGCTTGGAACGCGACCGGCAGCACCGTCGGATTGGCGATGTTGTCGTAGAGAACGTCGACTCCCTTGCCGCTGGTAATTCTCAGGAGTTCGTCGCAGATGTTATGCGTATTGTAATTGATGCCGTGGTCGGCGCCGAGCTTTTTGCCGAGCGCAACCCGTTCGTCCGACCCTGCCGCGGCGATGACATGCGCGCCGATGACATTTTTGGCGATCTGGATGCCGACGGTGCCGAGATTGCCGCCGGCGCCCATGATCAGAACGGTCTCGCCGTATTTCAGCTCGCCGACGTGCACCAGGAGATTCCACGCCGTGGGCACGTGGCGCAGCACCACTGCGGCGCGATGAAAATCGATGTTGTCCGGTAGCGCGACGCCAGCAATCGCGGGCACGGCGACAAGCTCGGCGAAACCGCCCGGTCGCTTGATGCCCATCATGCCGCGCGGGCCGTTGTAGCCATGGCCGTCCTCGGCGCAGACATCGAGAGGCATGATGCCGGCGGCGGCAACACGGTCGCCCGGTTTCCATCGTGTCACTTGCGGCCCGACCGCATCGACGATGCCGGCGCAGTCGACGCCCGGAATAAGCGGCAGCACGGGCCCGCGGTACTGCTCGCGGCCGGCGCGAAGGCTGACGTCGAGCACGCGATTGACGGTGGCCGCGTGTACCTTGATACGGATTTCGCCCGGACGAGGCACCGGATCGGGAATCTCCTCGTACCGTAGAACGTCGGGCGGACCATACTCGTGGATGACGATGGCCTTCATGCCGTTTCCTGCCTGTGCTGGACGAAGAGCGATAAAGGCAGGAATTGCACGACGCAAGGCCGCCGGCTTATGGTCGGACATTCGGAAAGCTGCAGCCATGGAATTGAACGGCAAGATCGCCTGCGCTGATTTGGTCCAGGCTTGGGGCGTCTATCGCGACCAGGGCAAATGGAAGGAATTGCGCGGCACATTCACGCCGGACGGGCACATTTCGGTATCGTGGTTTCGTGGGCCGTTCGAGCTTTTCGTCGAGCACTGCCGGGCGAATTATGGCGTCGGCAACAGCTGGTCGCGCCATCATCTTTATCCTGCGGCCGTCAAGCTCAATGGCGATCGGGCGGTGGCCGAGACGAGCGTCATCATCCGCGTGCGGCAGCCGTTCAACGGCATCGCGGTCGATCTGACCTCGTGCTCCCGCTTCCTCGACCGCATGGAGCGCCTGTCCGGCGGCTGGCTGATCGCCGAGCGTGCCGCGATCTACGAGCGCGACCGGCTCGATCCGGTCGAGCCGTCGCCGGCCTTCGACGCGCTGTTCAAAAACGCCAATACTTCGCAATACCCGGAGCAATATCGCTACATGGCCTTTCGGCTGGCACATGCACCCGGGCGCACGCTAGCGCCGGTGATTTATCGCGACGGCGGGGCCGAGACCGCCGACCTTTATTCACGTTTCAACGACTGGCTTGCCGGGAAATAGCCGCGCAGCTCTGGGGATTTTATGGCGGTTTACACCGATGTCGCGGCGGAAGAGCTCGGCCGTTTCCTGGCCGGCTACGATGTCGGAGAGCTGCTGGCCTACAAGGGCATTGCCGAAGGCGTCGAGAACTCGAATTTTCTGGTCCATACCGGCATCGGCAATTTCATCCTTACGCTCTACGAACGGCGCGTCGCCGAACGCGACCTTCCGTTCTTTCTCTCGCTGATGGAACATCTGGCGAGTCGTGGCATCACCTGCCCGCAGCCGGTGAAGACTAAGGCCGGCAAGATACTCGGCAAGCTCGCCGGGCGACCCGCGGCGATGGTCACTTTCCTCGACGGCCTGTGGATTCGGCGGCCGACGGCTGCGCATTGCGCCGCGCTGGGTGAGGCATTGGCGCGGCTGCACGTTGCGGGCGGCGATTTTTCGATGCGCCGCGAGAACGCTCTGTCGGTCGCCGGCTGGCGCAAGCTTTACGAAGGCTGCCGCGAGCGCGCGCATAAGGTGGAACGTAATCTCGAGACGCTTGTGGCCGCCGAGCTCGATATGCTCGAACAGGAATGGCCGCACGGCCTGCCGCAAGGCGTCATCCATGCCGATCTGTTTCCCGACAATGTTTTTTTCCTTGGCGAGAAATTGTCAGGTCTGATCGATTTTTACTTCGCTTGTACCGATACGCTCGCTTACGACGTCGCCATTTGTCTCAATGCCTGGTGCTTCGAGACCGATCATTCCTACAATGTCACCAAGGGCCGCGCTTTGCTGGCGAGCTACGCCAAGGTGCGGGCGCTCTCGGCGGAGGAGTGGGAGAAGTTGCCGCTGCTCGCGCGCGGCGCGGCATTGCGCTTTTTGCTCACCCGGTTGGTCGATTGGCTCGATGTGCCGCCCGGCGCTTTGGTGCGACCGAAGGATCCGCGCGAATACGCCCGCAAACTGCGCTTCCACCAAAAAATCAAAACCGCGCGCGACTACGGCATTGCGGCGGAAATGTTACGGCCGTGAGCGAGGGGCCGCACGTCACCGTTTATACCGACGGCGGTTGCTCACCGAATCCGGGAACCGGCGGTTGGGCCGCAATCCTCATTTCCGGAGCCCACAAAAAGGAGCTCAAGGGCGGCGAGCCGTTGTCGACAAATAATCGCATGGAATTGATGGCGGCGATCTCTGCGCTTGAGGCGCTGAAAAAGTCGTCAACCGTCGATCTGCACACCGATAGCCAGTACGTGCATCGTGGCATCTCGCAGTACATTCACAATTGGAAGCGGAACGGCTGGAAGACCGCTGCCAAAGAGCCGGTGAAGAACGACGATCTGTGGCGGCGGCTCGACACCGCCGTTGCACGACATCGTGTGTGCTGGCACTGGCTGAAGGGTCACGCCGGCCACGAATTCAACGAGCGCGCTGACCAGCTTGTGGGCGAAGCGATCGCGGAAATCCGCGGACGGGGTTCGTAGGGACGGGTTTCAAGCCTGCCCCTACAGCACCAATGCGATTTACAGCGCCTTCAGCAGATTGTCCGCGCCGGAAATGTCCGCCTTGCCCGGTGCGTCCTCGACGTTGAGAGTCTTGATCACGCCGTCATCGACCACCATCGCGTAACGGCCGGAGCGCACGCCGAGACCGCGCTCGGTGAGGTCCGCGGTAATGCCAACGGCCTTCGCCCAGGCAGCGCTGCCGTCGGCGAGAAATTCGATCGCGTCGCCGCCCGAAGCCTTCTTCCAGGCGTCCATGACGAATACGTCGTTGACGCCGGTGACTGCGATGGTGTCGACGCCCTTGGCCTTGATCGCGGCCGCGTTCTTGACGAAGCCCGGCATGTGGTTCTTGTGGCAAGTTGGCGTGAAAGCGCCCGGCACCGCGAACAGCACCACTTTCTTGCCCTTAAACAATTCGTCCGTGGTCTTCGGCTTCGGCCCTTCGGCCGTCATTACTGTGAATGTGGCGTTGGGTACGCGGTCGCCAACCTTAATAGCCATAATCGTGTCCTCTCATTGACTGGTTTGAAATTCGAACTTGGTTCGCACGCTGGTGCGTCCGATGTCCCTAAAGTAGCGTGCCGGGCGAATTAGTCGAGATGCACCGGGACCTCGATGGCGTCGTCGTTCGAGACGGCGGTGAAGGTCAGCGTGACGCCCCGGGCTTGCGCGCCGGGCGGCATCCCGTCGAGATCGAAGGTGAAGCGGCGCAAATCGCCCGCGGTTCCGCTTGGCTCGGGCAGCGGTAGCGACCACTCGGAGGTTGGTCCCTCGACGAAGAGCTCGATCGGCGCGTCCTTGGGCGCGGCAAGGTCTACGGTCACGCGATCGTGCTCGCCGCCGGGCTCGCGGTGTACGGCTCGAATGGAAAGTTCCTGTCCAGCGCCGAGCGCGACCTGGCGCGGAACGCGCAGGTCCGCTTTCTCGATAGCGGCCTCTTCGGCGCCGTCGCCGGTCAGGCCGAGTTCGAGGTTTGCTTCGGCCGGCACGCAAAGGTTTCCGCAAATCGCATAGCCGAGCTTCAGGTGCACGCTCGACGGCTTGGTCGCATCCTTCGGCGCGATGCGGAGCGGCAGAACGACGCGTCCGACATAGCCGATCGAATTGCCGCCGTCGCCGTCGGGAAACCGTTCCGGTGCAGGCCAAAGAATTTTGACGGATTCGACGTTTTCCGAGCCGCCGAAATCGAATGTCGGCGGGACGCCCGAATCTCCCGGCTGACGCCAGTAGGTTTTCCAGCCCGGGTCGAGCCGGATTTCCAGCCCGGCGCGCAAGAAGCTCGTGCCGGACGTTTTCATCACGGAGCCGGCGATAAGACGTGCTTCCGCATGGTTTTCCTTGTCCCATGCCGACGCATCCTGCGCGCGCGCGGGGGACGCGCCGAGGATGCACAGCGGCAGCCCGATAAGGGGCAAGGCCATAATCGTTAATCGACCGAACGTCGCGGCAAGCATGGCCGCTGTCTAGGAGAATGCGCGCGCCGACGCCACTGACATGATCGTGACCATCAGCGGTTTGACACAGAGCCGCCGCGGCATGGTCAAAAAGCCGAGGGAATATCGTGAACTTTTGCCGGCCCAGTTCGTTTGCAAATGCAAATTGATGGGCTAACCTTTCGAGCATGAAATTGCCGCGCAGCAAGTCAGAAAAGCGGGGACGAGGTTATCTGGACGGCCAGATGCTGATCGCCATGCCGGCGATGCTGGACGAGCGCTTCGTGCGTTCATTGATTTACATCTGCGCACATTCTTCCGAAGGCGCCATGGGCATCGTGGTCAATCATCCGGCGCCCAACATCAGTTTTCCTGATCTTCTGGTGAAGCTGAATGTGGTCCCGCAGGCCGACCGCATCCAGTTGCCGACGCGCGCGGAGGGAGTGAAGGTCATGCGTGGCGGCCCGGTCGAGACCGAGCGAGGTTTCGTTCTTCACAGTGCGGACTTTGTCATCGAGAATTCCACCTTGCCGATCGCCGAGGGGATTTGTCTCACAGCCACGATCGACATTCTCAAGGCGATCGCCAACGGCGAAGGGCCGGCCAGCGCGATCCTGGCGCTTGGCTATGCCGGCTGGGCGCCGGGCCAGCTTGAAAACGAGATTCAGGGTAACGGCTGGCTGCATTGCGCGGCCGACCCGGAGCTGGTCTTCGGCCCCGATATCGACGGCAAATACGACAAAGCGCTGAAGAAGATCGGCATCGACCTCGGCATGCTGTCGACCGAAGCCGGACACGCCTAGACCACGATTCGATCAGGTTGAATTGGGTTCATGGTCTAGGTTTTTCATTGGAGCATGGTCTTTTTTGGAAAACCGGTTTCCATTTTTCCCGATCATGCTTTAGGAGCCGCTCGTCAGCGCGCTGCCAATTCCACCTGGCGGTCGGATTGCAAAAGGTCGCGCGCCTTTTCGGCTGTCATCGGCGCGCCGAACACGAAGCCTTGCGCGTACTCGCAACCGAGCTGGGACAGCTCGACGGCGTCGGAGTCCGTTTCCGCGCCTTCCGCCACCACGTCCATGCCAAGATCGTGCGCCAGCGCAACAATCGAGCGCAGGATGACCGGGCGGGTGCCTTTGGCGGTCGTGCGCACGAATGACTGGTCGATCTTGATGGTGTCGAACGGGAAGCGCTGCAGATATGACAGCGACGAGTAGCCGGTGCCGAAATCGTCGAGCGCAAGGCCGGCGCCGAGTTCGCGAATCCGGTGCAGCATCTGCGCGGCGTGCTCGGGATTTTCCATTACGACCGATTCGGTAAGCTCGAGCTTGAGCGAGCCGCGGGCCACCACCGACCGCGTCAGCACCGACCGCAGATCCTGGATCAGGTCATGGCGCAGCAATTGGCGCGACGACACGTTGACGCTGGCAAACAGCGTATTGCGGTTGCGCAACGTGCGCTGCCAGGTGCTGAGCTGCCGCGCCGTACGCTCCAGCACAAAAAGGCCGAGCTCGACGATCAGGCCGGTCTCCTCGGCGATATTGATGAATTCCGCCGGGGACATGCGGCCGAGCTTCGGATGGTTCCAGCGCGCCAGCGCCTCGAAGCCCGCAACCGAGCGGTCTTCGAGCCGCACGATCGGCTGATAGAGAAGGGCAATCTCTTCGCGCTCGATCGCCCGCCGCAGATCGGATTCAAGCGTCAGCCGGTCGGTCTTGCGCGCCCGCATCGCCGGCTTGAAAACTTCGATGCGGTCACCGCCGCCGCGCTTGGCGTGATACATCGCAAGCTCGGCATCCTTGAGGATTTCCTCGCCACGCTGCGGATCGCTTTCGCCAAACGTCATGCCGATCGAGGCGGTTACGAATATCTCGCGATCATTGAAAGTGATCGGAGCGCGCAGCGTGCGCCGGATGGTTTGTGAGACAGCGGTGATGCGCTCGGCCTCGTTTTCGGAAATCAGAATGAGCGCGAACTGATCGCCGGCAAGCCGCGCCAGCGTGTCCTGCGGCTTGATCACCCTGCTCAACCTGCGCGCCAGCGTGAGCAGGATCGAATCGCCGACCGCCATGCCGACCGAATTGTTGACTTGCTTGAAGCGGTCGAGATCGATCACCATCACGGTCGGGCGCATGGCCGCTTCGGTCTTGGCGAAGCTGAGCATCGCGTTGAGCCGATCGAGAAACAGCTCGCGGTTCGGTAAACCGGTGAGGTTGTCGTGCACGGCGTCGTGCAGCAGGCGTTCCTGGGCCGTCTTGGACTCAGTGACGTCGGTCAGCGTACCGACCAGACGGATCACTTCGCCGTCGGACCCGACCACTGGCCGCGCCCGCAAGGTGAACCACAGATAATGGCCGTCCGCCGTGCGCAGCCGGAAATCCTGGTCGACGCGGCCGCGCCTCTGCTCAAGCACGTTGTCGAGCGTGGCACGGAAGCGATCGCGATCGAGCGGATGCAGGACGTCGAGCCATTTCGCCGCGGCGCCTTCCAGTGTTCCGGCTTTGAGGCCCAGCATGGTTTCGGTTTCTGCGCTGGTGAAGACCTTGTCGGCGGGAACATCCCAGTCCCAGATCATGTCGCCGGCGCCGGTCAACGCCAGCGCGCGGCGCTCGACATCGGACACGATGCCCTGCGCGATGCCGCCGGCGAAGGCATGCTGCATCACCGTAAAGCCGATCAGCATGACGATGAGCACCAGGCCGCCGAGCAAAGCAGGGCCGATAATGTCGTTGGTAACAAAGCCGAGGACCGTCAGCCCCGCACCGAATACCCAGACCAGCAACAGCAGCCAGGTCGGGATCAGCATCACCGCGCGATCGTAACCGTGGGTCGATAAATAGATGACCAGGCCGAACCCGAGCAGGGCGACGAAGAACAGCGAGATGCGCGCGATGCCCGAGGCGATCTCGGGCGAGAATACGGCAATGCCTACAAGCGCGCCGAGAAAGGCAAGCCACCCGACCGTAATATGCGCATAGCGCACATGCCATCGGTTCAGGTTGAGATAGGCGAACAGGAAAACAAGGAGCGTGGCGGCAAGGATTGCTTCGCCCGAAGCGCGCCAGATGCGTTCGGCGCCCGACGACATGTCGAATACCTTGCCCCAGAAACCGAAGTCGATGCCGATATAGACGAGCACCGCCCAGCCGAGCGCGGCGGCGGCCGGAAACATTACGCTGCCCTTGACCACGAACAGGATCGTCAGGAACAGCGCCAGCAATCCGGCGATGCCGATGACGATACCCTGGTACAGCGTCAGCGAATTGACCTTGTCTTTGTAGGCATCCGGCTCCCACAGATAGAGCTGCGGCAGTCGCGGCGTACGCAGCTCGGCGACGAACGTGATGACCGTGCCGGGATCGAGCGTAATGCGGAAGACGTCGGCGCTCGCATTGTCCTGCCGCTCCGGCGGATCGCCCGAAGATGGCGTGATGTAGACGATGCGCGACAGTCCGAGGTCGGGCCAGAGCAGACCGGAGCCGACCATGCGGTAATGCGGCGCCACGATCAGGCGGTCGATCTGCTCGTCACCATTGTTGGCGAGCGCGAAGACCGCCCAGGTCTTTCCTGCCTCGCGGGCCCGCACCTCGATGCGGCGGACGATGGCGTCGGCGCCCGGTGCGGTCGAGACCTGGATACGGTCGGTCTCGGTGTGCTGATACTCGACAGCATCGGTGAGGTCGATTGCCGCGGCGTCGGTCCGGACATTGACCGCCTCAACCGCGCAGGCGGCGGAGACGCCTGCGAACGCTGTCAGCGCGATTGTCGCCGCGGCAAACAGCGCCTTGGTGCGCGAGTTCTTGGCGCGCCCAACGGAGGCGCTGAAGCTTGCGGCGCGCAACGATGCCAAAAGTCGACCTCCAAGGCCGGCAGCCGACGCCGATCGCGCCAAGACGATCACCGATCCCCCGAAAGAATAGCTACCCGGCTTTGCGCCGAATTCGCGGCCACTGGCGCGCCGCATGGCAGTTCCAGCCCAGACCCCTGCGCCATAACGGCTTTAGTAGCCCTTGCGGCGCAGGAGGGCAAGAAATTCTCCGTTTACTTTCAAGGGGTCAGGGCGAATTGGGGAGGGCGGCGCGACTTTCAGTGATGTGACATGAACGACGGGCGCCGTTAGGATTTGCCGGCAATGGAGGCCGCTATGGTCGCAGTCGATCCGGACGAACTGCCAAAAAAGAAGATCACCCATGAGATGGGGCAGAAGCTCGACTTGCTATCGGTGGACGAACTCGCCGAACGGGTGGCGATACTCAAGGAGGAGATCGCGCGACTGGAAACGGAGATCAGTCGCAAGCGCGCTTCAAAGTCGGCGGCCGACACATTTTTCAAAAAGTAAGTGAAATTACAATATGGTTAACGGCGGCACCGCAGCACTTCGCTTAAAACCGCAGACAAATTTGGCAACCTTCTGAGATTCATTAACCTTTTATTAAGCTTTCTCGTTCATTACAGACAACGTCCATCTTCTGGATATCGAGTGGCTCCTGTCCACTCTGTTTGACGCCTCCCTGTTATCAACTTCGAGCCGCCGGAAACGGCGGCTCTTTTTTATGAGTTTTCGCCGTCGCGGGCATTGCGGCGGCAACTATGTGGGCAGCTTTGCGCCGTGCCCGCTGGACTCCCAAGCCGGAGCGGGCGATGCTACGCAGAGTGTGTGAGGCGTAGGCGTAAATATGTCCGAGAAGCGTTCGATTGAGACCGGAGCGGTCTCTTTCAGTGAGCGGCTCGCTAATTCCCAGGTTTTCGCGACTCTTTTTCGCGACGGCATGGCGTTAGTCGAGGAGACCGCGAGCTATCTGGACGGCGCGGGCCGGCAGGAATCCAAGAAGCTTGAGCGCGGCGCGGCCTTGGTTTACGCGACCGAAAGCATGCGGCTGACCACCCGACTGATGCAGCTTGCCTCCTGGCTGTTGCTGCACCGGGCGGTGAAAGAAGGCGAGATGACGCTCGCTCAGGCCAGCAGGGAAAAAAGCAAGGTCAGACTAGCCGCCTGTGATCCGGGCGACGCCAAATCGATTGCGCTTTTGCCGACCAAACTCCAGGAACTGATCGCGCGCTCGACCAAGCTCCAGGGCGAAGTACGGCGGCTCGACGCGACCATGCACGCTCCCGCTCCGTTCAAAGTCGCCGCCGGTAACCCGGTGGAGCGCCAACTCGGCCTGTTACGGGCCGCTTTCGAATCCGACAACGTCTGACCCGCGCTTATTTCACCGGCGCTGCGTCCGGAATGAAGCGCTGGCCGAAAACCGGCTCATTGTAGGGCGTCGGAGGCAATTCCCAGGCGCCGGTTGATGGCGGACGCACTTCGGCATCGACGTGAACATCGAGCAGGAACGGCTTGTTGGCTTTCACAGCGTGTTCGAGAGCGCCGCGGAAATCTTCCGATTTCGCCACTGTGATCGCATCGACGCCGGCCGCCCTCGCCCAGGCTGCAAAATCCGGATTGAACGGTTTGTTGTTGGGACCTTCATGGAACATGGTGCCGTATTCGCGGCCGCCGAACATGCCGAGCTGGATGTCGCGGATCGAGACCCAGCCGAAATTGTTCCAGATCACCCAAACCACGGGAATGTTGTATTCGACCGCGGTGCACAGCACGTGCGGCACCATGGTGAAACAGCCGTCGCCGGTGACAGCGACAACAGGCCGATCTGGTGCCGCGAGTTTCGCGCCGAGCGCGCCTGAGGCGCCAAAGCCCATGCCGGAAAAGCCCCAGGAATTGAGCATGCACTGCGGCCGCCGGGCATTCCAGAACTGCATGAACCAGTTGTGGCTGACGCCGACGTCGCAGCAGATAATGGCGTCCGGCGGCAGCACGGCTTGGCAATCGGCGACCACCCGCTCGGGCCGCATCGGCGAAGCATGCATCGCAAAATTCGGACGCACGAATGTTTCCCATTCGGAGCGCCATTTTGCGATCGCCGCGAGCCAATCCTTGGTGCCTTCGCCTTTGGCGCCACGGCGTTCGAGTTCGGCGAGAAGCTGGCGTAGAAACGTCCGGGCGTCGGCCAGAAGGCCGAGGTCCGGCGGATAATTGCGGCCAAGCTCGGCGGAATCGACATCAACGTGGATGAGCTTGGTGTTGGGGAAATTCCACGAATAGCCCGGCATCCAAGATGAGGCCGAGCGGTCGTCGAAACGTGCTCCGATGGCAATGACGAGATCGGAGCGTCGGCCGGCTTCGTTGGCCGGGAACGCGCCGTTTCGCCCAATGAAGCCGAGCGACAGCGGATCGGTCATGTCGAGGCAGCCCATGCCGTTCGGCGACGAGATCACAGGGATGCCGAGTTTTTTTGCGAACTCGGTGAGTTCGCGGCTCGCTTCCGACAGCGTCACGCCGTGACCGATGAAGATGACGGGCCGCTGCGCGGCCAGAATCCAATCGAGGGCTTGGCTGATCTCCTCGGGCGACGCACCGCTCCGTTGCGTGTTGAGGGGCGGCGCCGGCGGCGGCATTTCGACGTCGTCTTCCTCCTGGAAGACGTTGAAAGGCACGTCCACATTTACCGGCCCGGGCCGGCCCGAAAGCATCGTGGTCATCGCCTGCCGCAATGCCAGCGGCAGCATGTCGACGCGCGTCGGCTGGAAGCTGCGCTTGACCACCGGGCGAAGGACGTTGACGAAATCGGCCTGGAAGTGCCGGTTGATCTCCTGGAACGGGCTGCGGTTGAACTGCGAGGTCGGCACGTTGGCGGTGATGGCGAACATGGCCGAGGAATTGGTCAGTGCGCAGGCGAGCGGCATGACGATATTGGCGGAGCCCGGCCCGCATGAGGTGAGCGTCGCGACCGGTTTGTGGCGGACGCGAAAATAGGCGTCGGCCATGTGAGCTGCGACCTGTTCGTGGCGCGGCGAAATGAGCTTGATGCGGTCGCGCGCCTCATACAGCGGGTCGAGCATGCCGACATTGCCGTGGCCGCAAATGCCGAAGACATACGGGATGTCGTTGGCGATCAGATACTCGGTGATCAGCTCGGCGCCCTTCATGCGAGGCATCGCGATACCCTTGGGTTCTGAGGGTGATTGTGTGCAGCATAGACTGCGCTAGAGTCGGTCCGCAACGGACGGTTCAGGAGATGTGGCGATGATCTTGCTGTCGAACGGCGGAACGAACTCGCACCGCAGTCAGGCGCGGTCGAACACCATGGTCATCGGCACGGTCGACGGTGTCGTGCTTCTCGAACGCGGCGCACAGTTCTGGACCATCAAGCACCGGGCACTCGGCGGTTGTTCGGTCAGCGCGGTCACGGCGTCCGATGACGGCACGCTCTATGCCGCAACCCACGGCTTTGGCGTCGCCCGCAGCGAAGACAGTGGCTACTCGTGGACGTGGGTTCTCGAAGGGCTGGATCACATGGATCTGTGGTCGGCGCGCGCCGGCACCTTGATGGGTCGCGAGGTCGTCGCAGTCGGCTCGCTGCCGGCGCATCTCTACCTCAGCGAGAACCGCGGCAAGTCATGGCGTGAACTGTCGGCGCTGCGACAGGCACCGAGTGTCGCGAAATGGTGCTTTCCGCCGCCGCCGCGTATCGGTCACGTCAAGGACATTGTGTTTGACGGCGACCGCATGTTGGTCGGCGTCGAGATCGGCGCCCTGTTGGTGTCGAAGGATTTCGGCGAAAGCTTTACCGAGCTTCATGTCGATCCCGATCCGGTTGAGTGCGACATCCATCGCGTCCTCGTGCATCCGGATCGGCCCGGGCGTATCATCGTCGCCAACGGCATTGTCGGCGTGATGTCGAGCCAGGACGACGGCGCCACGTGGCGGAAGAATCCGATGCCGCCGCATGCCGATTACCCTGATGCGATCGTCATCCATCCCGAACAACCGGATACGATATTCCTGACGGCGGGCGTCGGCTGGCCGGGGCAGTGGTACGAGATCGGCAAAGCGCGCGGCAAGATCGAGCGCAGCCGCGACGCCGGGATGACTTGGCAGCACCTGCTCGGCGGCCTGCCCAACGGGCAACGGGCCGTTTACAGCGCGTTGACGATCGAAGCCTGGAAGGACGGCTATGCGCTCTATGCCGCCGACACCGACGGGCTGGTTTTCGAGAGTTTGGATGAAGGCAATTATTGGACCATTATCGCCGAGGTGCCGCCGGTGTCGAAAGGCGAGTTTTATCGCGCGCTGGCGCGGGATCGCGGCAGGCTGGCGGTGGACGACATTGTCGTGAGTAGATCCGCGACCGAAAGGCTTGCCGCAGTGGCCGCGCGCCGCTGAGCGGTTAGAAGCGCGGGCGATAGGACGCACCGGTCTTTTCGATAAAGCCGGCGAACGGCGCGCCGACGTGGCCGGGAAAGACCAGCGCGCCGGTTGCGGCGCAGTCCTCGAATACGCGGCGGCGACTTATTCTGGCTTCTTCGGCATTGGAATTCTTCGGAAAATTCCAATCCGGAAAGTAGACCTGAAGCAGGTGATGAAACACGTCGCCGGTGATCATCGCGCCGCTGCCGCCGACATCGAGTTTGAAATAGAAATGTCCGGGCGAGTGGCCGCCGGCCGGCAGAATATTGATGAACTCGTCGAGTTGGTGCGGGCCGGTAACGAGGTCGGCGCGGCCCGCATCGATGACCGGCAGCACGCATTCGCGGAACGAGCCGAATTCCGCCGGCGCCGTCGCCGGGTCGATGTCGACATTCTGGAAGTAATCGACGTCGAGCTTTGAAAAGACGTAACGCGCGTTAGGAAATGTCGGCACCCAGCGGCCGTCTCGCAATTGTGTGTTCCAGCCGACGTGATCGTGATGCAGGTGCGTACACATCACCAGATCGATTTCGTCGGGCCGCGCGCCGGCCGCCGCGAGCCGGTCGAGCCATGGCGTATCGAGCATGTTCCAGAATGGCCGCAGCGGCCGTGATTTCTGGTTGCCGCAGCAGCCGTCGATCAGAATCTTGCGGCCGTCGAGTTGCAAGAGCCAGCTATGCACGCTGAGCTTGATCTTGTTGCTTTGCGGATCGTAGTGGCTGGGCGCGAGCCAATGACCGTGCTCCTTGAGAAGAGCGTCGGTCAGCGCCGGAAAGATTTCCTGCGCTGGATAAATCGGCAGATAGGTTTCTTCGATGCGGGTGACAGTGGCCTTGCCGACATTGAATACTGACATCGGCGTTTTCTTTGGAGGTCGCTGCCGGCCGGCAAACCGACCCAGTTACTTCTTGAGGAAGCCTTCGAACTTCTTGTTGAAGCGCGACAGCCGGCCGCCGCGATCGAGCAAGTGCTGCTGGCCGCCGGTCCAGGCCGGATGCGACTTTGGATCGATTTCGAGGTGCAGCGTGTCGCCTGGCTTGCCCCAGGTCGTACGGGTGGTGAATTCGCTGCCATCGGTCATGACGACTTTGACCAGATGGTAATCGGGGTGCGTATCGGCTTTCATGGCTGTCTTTCGGGCCTTTGCCGCGCCGCTTTGGCGCTTGAGTTCTAACGGGAATTTGGCGGTTCTATACCCCGGCGGCGGCGCGGAGACAAGCCGATGCGGCGGCACCGGCGCACGTTGCCAGGGCGGCGCTCTACGGGCATTGTCCGGCCGAATCGGCGGGCGGCAAAAGGTGTTGCGGCGTATGAACTTCACTGCCGAAAACAACGCGGCGACGCAGCTTGAGGCGGCGCCTTCGCCGGCGTCAGAGCCCGAAGCCGCGCCGGAGAAGCCTCGCGCCAAGCTGCGACCGCTGATGTCGCTGCTGCCTTATGTCAATCGTTACCGCTGGCGGGCGATCTCCGGGCTCGGTGCGCTGATCCTCGCGGCGCTTACGACTCTGGTCGTGCCGGTCGCCGTGCGCCGCATGATCGATTTCGGCTTCACCGGGCGCGGTGTCTATCTTATCGACCGCTATTTCCTGGTCATGATCGGCGTTGCCGGTTTACTCGCGCTGGCGAGCGCGCTTCGCTATTACCTCGTCATGACGCTCGGCGAGCGCATCGTTGCCGACCTGCGCGGTGACGTCTTCGCTCATGTGACGTCACTTTCCGCAGATTTCTTCGACGAAGCGAAGACCGGCGAGGTGATCTCGCGGCTGACGGCCGACACGACGCAGATCAAGGCCGCGGTCGGCGCTTCGGTGTCCGTCGCCTTGCGCAATCTCGTGCTGTTCTTCGGTGCCAGCATCATGATGCTGGTGACGTCACCGCGCCTGTCGGCCTTCGTGCTTGGCGCTATACCGCTGATCGTGTTGCCACTCTATGCGTTCGGCCGCGCAGTACGCCGACGCTCGCGCTTTGCGCAGGATACGCTTGCCGATGCGTCGGCCTATGCCGCAGAGCTCATCGGGGCCGTGCGTGTGTTGCAAGCCTTCACCAATGAGCGGCTTGGCATCGCGCGTTTCGGCAATGCGGTGGAACGTGCGTTTACCGCGGCGCGAGATTCGATACGGGCGCGCGCCTTTCTCACCGCATTCGCGATCTTTCTGGTTTCGGCAAGCGTCGTCGTCGTGCTGTGGATCGGCGCGCAGGACGTGTTGACCGCTCAGATCACGCCGGGCCGGCTCGGCCAATTCGTCCTCTACGCCGTGTTCGCTGCCGGCGCGCTCGGTTCGCTGTCGGAGATCGGCGGCGAGATCGCGCAGGCCTCGGGCGCGGCGGAACGGCTGTTCGAAATTCTCGCGATCAAGCCTGCGATTTTGCGGCCAGAGCATCCGAAGACGCTGCCTCAGCCGCCGCGCGGCGAAGTAACCTTCGATGCCGTGCGCTTCTCTTATCCGACGCGTTCCAGCGTTTCGGCGCTTAACGGCGTATCGTTTCAAGTGCACCAGGGCGAAAAAGTCGCGATCGTCGGCCCTTCAGGAGCCGGCAAGAGCACGATCTTCCATCTGCTGCTGCGCTTCTACGATCCGACCGGCGGATCGATCGCGCTCGACGGCGTTCGCCTGACCGATCTCGATCCGGATGAGCTGCGCAGGCGCATTGCGCTGGTGCCTCAGGACAGCGTGATGTTCGCCACGTCCGTCGGCGACAATATCCGGTTCGGCCGGCCGGACGCGACCGATGCCGACGTGGCGCGCGCGGCCGAGCTGGCGCATGCCTCAAGCTTCATCGCGGCGCTGCCGCGAGGTTTCGATACGCCCGCGGGCGAACGCGGCGTCACGCTGTCGGGCGGCCAGCGTCAGCGCATCGCCATTGCGCGGGCTATTTTGCGCGATGCGCCGCTGCTTCTGCTCGACGAGGCTACCTCGTCGCTCGATGCCGAAAGCGAGACGCAAGTCGCCGCGGCGCTGGCCGACTTGATGCGCGCGCGCACCACGATCGTGATCGCGCATCGGCTCGCCACCGTGCTGTCGTGCGACCGTATCCTGGTGATGGATGAAGGCCGCATCGTCGAGGAAGGCACGCACGCGACGCTGGCCGCTGCTGGCGGCCTCTATGCGCGATTGGCGAAGCTGCAATTCCAGGGCGCCTGATTAGGGCCGCCAGCTCATCCGGTACACCGGCTTGCCTGAAATCGGGTTTTTGCCCTCGCCGGTGATTGCGAAGCCTTCCTTGCGATAGAACGAGATCGCGCCTGCGTTGTCGGTGTTGACGTCGAGATCGAGTCCGCCGGGTGACATGCGCCTCGCTTCGGCGAGCAGTGCCGTGCCGACGCCCGAGCGCCAATGCGTCGGCGCCACGACAATCTGGTCAAGATAAAGCGCCTTCGCATCGACCGTGACAAAACCGACCATGGCGCCGCCGGCTTCCGCGATCACGATCTCGGCGACGGGCAATAATTCGTTACGCCAGCGTTCGCGCCACCAATCGACCCGAGCCGCGAAATCAAGCTCCGGATAGGCGGCTTGCCAGGTGCGCAGCCAAAGCGCGACGGCGGCATCTTCGTCGCGCGCATCATAGGGCCGCAGTGACACGCCGGGATGGTTCGTGTTCACGGTGCTGCAGATCAAATTTCGAACGACGTCTCGGCCGAGCTGACGCGGTGATAGGCCGGAAATTTTGCCAGCGTACGGACCATGGCCCAGGCATCGCGGCCGGACTCCTCGCCGTACTGCGCCGTGTACTCGACACCCATGCCATCGATCGCCGAACCGGCGGTTATGCAAACACCGAGGTCATCGCCGCCGCCAATCATGCGTAATGATCGCGTCCCGTCGCGGGCATAGGCGATGCTGGCGTCGTACCAGCAGGTCGGCGAGATGCGCATCTGAAAACTCGCCTTGTGGCTCAGGCGTTGCAACGCATCCGGCTCGTGGCCGGGGTTGGAGAAGGCAGCGACGAACTGCTCGTAGGTCTTTGTTCGCAGTCCATGCACGATCAAAACGACCATACGGTCGAGCAGCTTTGCCCGCTCCTCGACTTCAGCGCCGCCCCAGCCGAATATCCGCGCAGCCTGTTCGCGTCCGAATGTCCGAATGCCTTCTGCGAGATCGAAGATCCGGGCGCCCGTGTCGCCGCTGCGCAAGCGAACGCCTTCTACCCAACCGAACATCCGTGCCCCCAGCACAAGTCCCGGCTTCAATGGGACGCGAATATAGCAGAATCGGGGCGCGGCAATATGCCCCAGACCTCGATCCGATGAGGTTTAATCGGATCAAGGTCAAGAATCTCCATTGCAGCATGATCTTATCGGAAACCGATATCCACATTTCCGGATCGTGTTCTAGCGTTCGGTCAATTTGAGCTCGATACGGCGGTTGCGGCTCAGCGCGTCGTCGGTGGTGCCGGCATCGATCGGCTGGAATTCGCCGAAGCCCGCGGCAACCAGCCGTTGCGGCGGGACACCTTTGCTGATCAGGTATTGCACGACCGCAATGGCGCGGGCCGAGCTGAGTTCCCAGTTCGATTTGAACGGCGATGACGCGCCAACCGGCCGGATGTCGGTATGGCCGTCGACGCGCAGCACCCAATTGATCTCCGGCGGAATTTGCTTTTGCAGATCGAGCAGCGCCGAGGCGATCTTGTCGAGTTCGCCTGCGCCTTCGGACCGCAGGGCAGACGTGCCGGAGTCGAAGAACAGCTCGGACTGAAATACAAAACGATCGCCGACCACGCGAATGTCCGGACGATTGCCGAGGATATCGCGCAGCTTGCCGAAGAAATCCGACCGGTAGCGGGTCAGTTCCTGCACGCGTTGCGCCAACGCTACATTCAGCCTCTGGCCGAGGTCGGCGATCTGGATCTGCGAGTCCTTCTGCTTCTGCTCTGAAGTGCCGAGCGCCTCTTGCAGCGCGGCGATCTGGTTGCGCAGCGCCTTGATCTGCTCGTTGAGGTTTTCGATCTGCGCCACTGCGCGCGCCGTCGCTTCCTTCTGAAGGTCGATCTGCGAGTTGAGGTTGTCGACTGCGCCGGTGCCTGTTGCCGGGCCCGGAGCGGCGCCGGCCGCGCCGCGCAAGCGGTCGCGCTCGCCTTCCGCCGCATTGAGCGAGGCGCGCAGTTGCGATACCTGGTCTTCGAGACTGACCTTTCCGGTCTGCTCCAGCGACAACAGTTGGCTCAAGCGCGAGATTTGCGCATTCAGCCGTTGCAATGCGGTGTCCTTGCCGGCGAGATCCTGCGACAGGAAGAATTGCGCGACCATGAATACGGTCAGCAAAAAGATGACAGACAGCACCAGCGTCGACAGCGCATCGACGAATCCGGGCCAGTAGTTCATGCCGCTGTCACGGCGGACACGCGAGAGCGCCATATCGTTACCTGTCGACGGGTTCGCGCGACAAACGCTCCATGAAGCGGCGCAGTTGGGTGTTGAGCTTGGCCTGTTCGTCGGCCCAGTCGCGGATCATCTGCTGCTCGCTGCGCATATGTTGCACGAGGCCCTGGATCGCCTCGGCGAGGTTCGCCATCGCCGCCGACGTTGCTTTGCCCGACGTGCTGTCGCCGACCGATTGCTGCAATCGCGTTAGCGCATCGGCGATCCCCGCTGGTAGCGTGCCGCCGTTGACCGCGCCGATGCCCGGTTCCTGCACCGTGGTCGCTAACCAGTCTTCGAGATTGGTATAGAAGCGGTTTTGCGCCTGGCTGGTTTGCAGATCGAGAAAACCGAGGACCAACGAGCCGGCAAGGCCGAACAGCGACGACGAGAATGAAATGCCCATGCCGCCGAGCGGCGCCGCCAATCCTTCCTTCAGCGCATCAAAAACCGAATCGGCGTCGCCGCCCGCCTTCAGGCCGTTGATGATGCTGCCGACGGAGCCCACGGTCTCGATCAGGCCCCAGAACGTGCCGAGGAGGCCGAGGAACACCAGCAAGCCGGTCAGGTAGCGGGAAAGGTCGCGTGCCTCGTCGAGCCGCGTCGCCAGCGAATTGAGAAACGCCCGCATGGTCTGCGTCGACATCGCGACGTGCTCGAGGCGCTCGCGGCCGAGCATTGCCGCCATCGGCGCCAATAGCTTGGGGGCGCGCGCGGCGGCGGCTTCCGGATCGGCGCTGCGATAGCCGTTGACCCAGGATACTTCGCGGAACAGCCGGATCACCTGATGGAACGACATGATGATGCCGATCGCGAGCACGCCGAGGATCAAGCCGTTGAGCCACGGATTGGCGAGGAAAGCGTTGAAGATCTGGCGTTGCAGGACGAACGCGATCAGCCCGCACAAAATGAGGAACACCAGCATCCTGATGACGAAGATGCGGGGCGAGGTCAGCTTCAGCGGATCTGGATCGTTAGCCATCGCCTCAATGAACCGCCCGGGATCGCCGCATCATGACACAGCGCTTATGACAGTAAAAAGCGTTGTCTGGCGTCGTTCTGCCGCATGCGGCTTGGTACGCGGCTTGGCGCGACGGTACTTGGAACGACGAGACTTCCAGCACCGCGAATTGCCACAGTCTTTGCGGCAAGGTGAGGGCGAGACCGGTCACGGCGCTGCGGGCTCCTTGGTGGCGGCCTTGGTTGCATCCTTGGCCGCCGCCTTGGCGGCCTCTTTGATGAGCCGGAGCAGTTGGCCATGCATGCTGTCGTTGCCGGCGGCGATCTCGCCCTTGGCGAAGATGGCGTCGCCGCCATTGCAATCGGTGACAAATCCGCCGGCTTCGCGGACCAGGATGAGGCCCGCGGCGAGGTCCCACGGCGACAGGTCGCGCTCCCAGTAGGCGTCGAGCCTGCCGGCAGCGATCCAGGCCAGGTCGAGCGCCGCCGCGCCGTAGCGGCGCAGCCCGGCAAAATGCTGTTGGGCCGCGGCAATCTCATGGCGCGCCAGCACCAGGTCGCCGCCGCGGCCGTAATGCGGCATGCCGCAGGCGACAATTGCTTCGGCAAGATTGGTGCGTGCGGCGACGCGAAGCCGCTGATCGTTGAGGAACGCGCCCTTGCCGTGTTCGGCGACGAACAGTTCCTCGTTGGCCGGATTGTAGACCAGGCCGGCAATGATGGCGCCGTCGCGCTCAAGCCCGATCGAGATGGCGAAATGCGGAATGCCGTGCAGGAAATTGGTGGTGCCGTCGAGCGGATCGACGATCCAGCGATGACTCCTGTCGGTGCCTGCGCGGGCGCCGCCTTCCTCGCCGAGAAAGCCGTAGCCGGGCCGCGCCTTGGCGAGTTCCGCGCGCAGGATCTCCTCGGCGCGGCGGTCCGCGGCGGTGACGAAATTGCGCGGGCCCTTCAGCGACACCTGCAAGTGCTCGACCTCGCCGAGATCGCGCTTGAGGCTGCGCCCGGCGAGCCGGGCGGCCTTGGTCATGACGTTGATGACGGCGGAGTGCAGCATGCGGTGTCTCGTAAGGCTTAAAGCGGCTGCGTCAAGCCATGGCATCCTGCCCCACGATAGTGGGGAAGGGGGACCATCCTGCGGAGCAGGGTGGTGGAAGGGGCGCGGGACGTGACGCGCCAGATCGTTTGCGCGGGCATTCGGATTCCTCCTGAAACGGCAACGAGGCATTAAGTCATGCGATCCTGCACCATGCTTCGCGGGGCGGATGGTCTCTTACGTCATTGCAAGCGGTAGCGAAGCAATCCAGCGCTCAATGCAAGCGGCCCCTGGATTGCTTCGTCGCTAGCGCTCCTCGCAATGACGCAAGCGTCTCGTTCTCGCGATGCGACTGCATCCGAGTGGTGGTCACGCCAGCAATGAGAAGCCACGAAACTTCTGCTCTCCACACCGATCTTCGTCAGAAGGCACAGGCGGTGGGGCCGGCGCCGTCACGATCAATGCTTCAAGCCACGAACGTAAGAGCAAGAAGAAAAAGGAAAGCGGAACGCCGAAAGACGCTGATCCGTATCCTCTGTACCTTGCGGTACAGCTCGCGCCTTGCAAAGCGCGCTCGCCCATCGGCGTTCCACCGCGGCTCTCGCCAAAGGGAGTCATCGTCCCTAAGGCTCAGCTTCAGGCCAGGCTTCCGGGGACGTGGTCTGTACGGGCGTTACCCGCCTTCGCCTGTCCCAGTCCAGCGAGCACCTCGCGCCCCGGTCATAATGCCGGGAGACTGATGCCCAAGCCGCCCGGGAGCGGGAGTGACGAACCGCCGCCCGCGGGCACCGCATCCCGTTCCGATCAGCCAGGGTCACCGGCTGACGTCCTTCACGGCGAACGGGAGTGAGGTCCGTTATCCCGAACGCGGCAACGATGTCAAAAGATTCGTTCGGTGGGCGAATTTGTGCAGGAAAATCAGAGTTTCGTGCGCGATGACCTATCGGCGCGCCGGATGCCGCGCTCGTGCTCACAACAGATAAAAATTCGCAAACGCGTATCCGCGATCAAAGCCATAGCGGTGGATTGCGGATTTGCAACCCGCCGCTACACGCTGATCGTCGCTAAAGAACGGCGCTGAGCCTAATTCGCGACTATTGATAGCGGCGATGCGAGGTTTGCGGATGGTATTGAGTATTTCGGTCGCAGAACCCGCCGATGCTACTTACAGTGGCTTGGCACTGTTCGAAAGTCGAAAAGCCGCAGTTCTGGGCGCCGCCGGCCCGACCCGAATAGGTCGCGCACCAGGGATAATTTTGCGCATAAGCGGAACCTGCCAGACCGGACAACGCGCCGACGACACTCAAGGCGAAAATTGCAGGCTTCATTTTTACGCGCAACATACTTCCTGGCGATCCCGCCGACGTTCAAGCATTGCCGAGAGACATCGACACTACAGCGGTGGATAGTCTGAAAGCGCTTGACCCAGAACGGCCGATTAGAGAAGCGACCAAATCGTTGCGCCGCACTTAGTGACGCTGTGTGCCATAACTGCGACACAGCACCGCCCTTTGTAGCACAATCGCATGTTTTCAGGAGGGATGCGCAGCGTATGCTAAGGGGCAAGCTGGATTGCTTTGCATTGATGGGGGCGTCAATGTCGCTACAGGAACTTGCTGAACTTGGCGCGGCAATGAGCGGCGTCGGTGTAATCGCAAGTGTTATTTATGTATCCATTCAAATTAGGCACAACACCCGCGCGGTGCGCGCTTCGGCATTTCAGCAGGTGGTCAATTCCTTCGCCTCAATCTCTTTCGACATTGCGAAGGATAAAAATCTCGTCGACCTATATCTGCGCGCGGGACGAGATTTTCTTGTGCTTAATGAAGTCGAACGCGCGCAATATAGCTTGATGCTATTGAGCTTTTTACGGCGGTCGGAAAACGTGTTTTTTCAAGGCGAGATTCGAATGCTTCACAGCCAGCATTGGTTTGGTATTCGAGAGAGTATAAAGGACGTTATGTCGCCACCGGGTGCACAAGCCTGTTGGAGCGAGATAAAGAGCCGTTTAAATCCGCAGTTTCGCTCCTTTGTCGATGCGCTCAGTGGGCCGCACGTCGGTCCTTAGCGGAGGCATTCGTCCATGTTCCTGCCGCCTAGCGGCGAGGGAAGAATGCCCGCCAAGGCCAATAGCAAGCATTTTCAGGTTCAGATGTGGGGAATATAGAATCCGAGACCAGTGCAGTCGATCGACACATGTTACCTCTGTTCGAGTACTTCGACAGCAAGTATCGTTGGCAAGTGACGCGCGATCTCCTGCCAATTCTCACCTTCATCAAAGCTCGCGAAGACCGAACCACTGTTTGTGCCGAAATAGATCCCCGTTGGATCGCGGCCGTCACCGGCCATCGCTTGACGGAGGACGGTGAAGAAGCAGCCCTTCTGTGGCAGGCCTTTGCGCATCGCGTGCCAGCTTTGGCCGCCGTCGCGTGATCGCCAGACCGCTGCGGCCGCGTCGGGTGGAAAACGTCCGGCCATGTCACCGTTGAGTGGCAGCGTCCAGATCGTATTCGGATCGCGCGGATGAACCCGGATCGGAAAGCCGAAGGTCGACGGCAGGCCTTTGGTCCGGTCGTCCCAGCTTCGACCACCATCGGCCGAGCGCCATACGCCATAGTGGTTCTGCTGGTAAAGCACGTCGCTTGTACCTGGCGCACGCATCATGTTGTGGACGCAGTGCCCGATGTCGCCATCGCGTGGCGCCGCAGGGTGGTCGTGGTGATCACATGTTTCAGCGTTCGAGAGGCGGTTGCGGCGCTCCCATGTCGCTCCACCGTCCTCGGTCGCAAAGACGCCGGCCGCCGAGATTCCAACCCAGAGCTTTTTGGGGTTGCCTGGATCAGAAACGATAGTGTGTAGCACCAGCCCCGCAGCACCAGGGTTCCAGCTATCGGCAGAAGGGTGATCCGTCAGAGCATGTATCCGCACCCAATCCATACCGCCGTTCTTACTGGCCAGAAGGTTCGCCGGTTTGGTGCCGGCGTACAGCGTACCGTGTGCGTAGCCGAGCGACCAGATTTGAGCGAATGCGTTGGTAAACGGTAGCGGCTCGTCGGTCCAACCGATCATCTTTGCGAAATTAGGATCGTTGGCGGCCCAATCGTCCATCTTTCCCGTTGTAAGGCGGGTGACCTTCCAACTCGTGCCACCGTCTTCGCTGCGCCAGATACCTGCGCCGTGCCATTCGCCGCCTCCTCCCGCCCAAAGGGTGCCTGTCTCGGGGTCTCCAACCATGTGATTGATTGGCCAGCCTTCACAGTAAGGCCCCTGAGTGGCCCAGCCGCTACGGTCATTGCCGCTAGAAATCAAAAACGCGCCCTTAGTTGTGCCGATTAGAAGAGACGTGCGAGTAGAAGACATCAAATTTTCGCCTCCCAATCTGGAAAACAATCGCGACTATATATATCCGCGGCAGCGTGGAGCAATGCGCGACCGCTCCGAGTCAGCTTAGAAGCATCCAGGCGCCGCCTACTAGCAAAAGCGTCGATAAGATGTACCGCAGTGTGACGGACGGCAGATGTTTCACGCCGAGCCATGAGCCAAGTATCGCGCCGATAGCAACCGCGACGAGCCAAGAGGGCAATTCGGCCGGTAATACAAACGAAGTACTCCACAGGCCCGCAAGCGCGGCGGCGGAGTTCAGCAGATTGAACAGTGCAGAGAGTCCTGCCGCGTGTCGTGTATTTAGCCAACGCAACGTGAGCACCAACGGCGCGATGAAAATGCCGCCGCCAATACCGGTCACGCCGGCAACAAAGCCGATGATCGCACCCGCGATGATCGACGACAGCAAAGGCGGATGCGGAGGCGCAAGTTCATCCGTTGCCGCAGCCGAACGCGCGGACCTCACCATCTGTCCTGCGGCCACGATCAGTAATATCCCGACGACAGGATGATAAATCGAAGCGGCTAAGTGCGTCGCTCCACCTAAGACCGAGAAGGGCACCCCAAGGAGAATGAACGGATACGTACTCCGCCATTTGATGTGGCCCGCTCTCGCAAAGCGTGCGGTGCCAATCGCCGCGACCAATGTATTGAGAGCCAGCGCCGCCGGCCTGATGATATCGGGAGTAAACCCGGCCAGGCCCATTGCCGCGATATATCCGGTGGCACCGGCTTGTCCCACCGCGGCGTAGGCCGCCGCGATGATAACCAGGGCAAGCGAAAAGACAGCGTGTCGCAAAGCCGCAACCTTGGCTACGAACGAAGCGCGTCAGGCGTTCGGGTCGTTGGCGTTTGGATAAAAAAGTTGCTGGCCGTTGATCTTGTATCCGGCGATGATCTTCTGTCCCTCTGGCGAAATCAGGAAGTCGATGAATTGCTGACCGAGGTCTTTTTTTACGCCTGGATATTTCGCCGGGTTCACCAGCATCACGCCATATTGGTTGAATAGGCGCTTGTCGCCTTCGACCACGATGGCGAGATCGCCGCGATTCTGAAAGGCAAGCCAAGTGCCGCGATCCGATAGCACGTAGGCGTTGGACGCCGACGCCATATTGAGCGCAGCACCCATACCCTGGCCGATTTCTTTATACCAAGGCCCCTTGTCGTTTGTGATATCGATGCCCGCTTCTTTCCAAAGCCCGAGTTCGGCAATGTTGGTGCCGGAGCGGTCGCCGCGCGAAATGAACGGCACGGCCTTAGCCTTGATTGTTTGCAGCGCCGTGAAAATGTCCTTGCCCTTGATGCCGGCTGGATCGTCTTTGGGGCCAACCACGATAAAGTCATTATACATGACGGGATAACGCTTCACTCCGAAGCCTTCGGCTAAGAATTTTTCCTCGGCAGATTTGGCATGAACAAAGACGACATCGGCGTCACCACGCCGTGCCGTGTCGAGGGCCTGACCCGTGCCTTGGGCCAGCACTTTTACCTCAATGCCGGTCTTCTGCTTCACGATCGACAACAGGTAACCGAACAAACCGGAGTTTTGCGTCGATGTCGTCGAGGCGACGATGATCGACTTCACCTGAGCGGAACCATATAGCAACGCGCTTGCTGCGAAGAAAATTGCGATTACCGAGACTCTTAAAACATGTGGCCGTCGACCCATGCGGATTTCTCCCCGGCAGGATTAGAAGCGCCTCAGTCCGTTCAGCGGCCCGTAAGGGCGCGTCCGAAGAACAGGCTCAGGGCACTTACGGTCATGGACAGGGTGATGAGAATGATCCCCAATGCGAGGGCAAAACTCAATTCGCCCTTGCTTGTTTCCAAAGCGATAGCCGTCGTCATCGTGCGAGTATAGCCTCGGATATTGCCGCCGACGATGATGATCGCGCCGACTTCGGCGATGGCCCGACCAAAGGCCGCAAGGAAAGCCGTCAGCAATCCCTCCCTGCCAATGAGCATAATCGGACCGAGGGCGCGCAGACGCGAGGCTCCATCGACCAATAGGGCATCGCCATAGGCCGCCCACACACCCACCGTCATCCGATGCACGAGCGCGATGACGATTGGCGTAGCGAGAACGGCCTGCGCGATCGCCATCGCGGTGGGTGTGAACAGGATGCCGAACGATCCGAGCGGGCCGGATCGCGATAGCAGCAGATAGACGACGAGACCGACGACAACTGGTGGCAAACCGAGAAGGGCATTGGCAATGACAATCGATGCGCCCTTGCCGTGGAAACGAAACACGGCCAATGCAGTGCCAAGCGGCGCACCAATGACAAAGGCGCAAATACTGGCGGTGAGGCTCACGCCGAGCGAAAGGGAGACGATTTCAACCAGCTCCGCATCGGCTTGGCCGATGAGGTTGGCCGCCGTGTAAAGCGCGTCCGCAAAGTCATTCATCCCGCATTACTACCGCGTGTGCGGTCATATCGCCAAAGAGTGTCCATGCATTGGGTCCAACAACCGCCACGCCAACTCACAGGAGGCGCTGTTGCTGTACCCCTGAGAGCGGACTGGAAGGTGGCGGACCGGCGTGGCAGAAACGGGCCAAGAACTTGCCGCGCGCAACCGCAGCAAAAGCAGAAAGCCATTCGACTGTCGGAATGCGGTTCCGGTGCCACAAACCTCAATAAGCCAGCTTACAGCCCGACTTCCCCCAAGCTAGACTAGCGCACACGGACACTGTGCACGCTCAGGCGACCCAGGGGGCTTTCCATATGACACGCACCATCATCACTGCAGCGGCGCTCGCGTTCGCCGCTATGCTGCCGGCCACGCACGCTGCCGCGAGAGATCGCGTCTTTGTCGCCTCGTACGGCAACGACTCCAATCCCTGCACGTTCGGCTCGCCGTGCAAGACCTTTCAGACCGCGGTCGATGTCGTGGCGCCAGGCGGCGAGGTCACGGCAATTGACAGCGCCGGTTTCGGTCCCATCACGATCAACAACAAGGCGGTCACCATCACCAGCCCGAATGGCGTTGAGGCCGGTATCGCAGCGGCCTTGGGCGCCGACGCCATCGACATCAATGCCGGCAGCAGTGACAAAGTCTCGCTCCAGGGCCTGACGCTCGACGGCACCAATATCGGAAATAACGGCATCGTTTTCAGCGGCGGCGGCGCGCTGGAGGTGATCAACTGCACTGTACGGTCGTTCGCAACTGACGGCCTGTCGCTTGTTTCAACAGCGACGTCAGGACGGTCGCTCACTGTCAGTAACTCGCGCTTTGTCGATAATGGCGGTAGCGGAATTTCCATCACGGTTGATAGCTCCGGCCCGGTGTCGGCCGACATCGACCACACAAGCCTTAGCGGTAACACCGGCAGCGGCCTGCTCTCGACGGGCACAAACGGCACTGGGGCGCTCACAATCGGCGTGACCGACAGTGTCGCTGCACATAACGGCGGCGGCGGCTTTTTTGTCTCGTCGGCGACCAGCCATTCCGTCAGCAACCTCTCGGTGACGCATTCGTTGTCCGTAAGCAATGCATTTGGCGTCGAGGCAGGCGGCCCGAATTCTTTTCTTTGGCTTGCCCAGTCGACGCTGACCGGAAATGAGACCAGCTTCTTCGCCGGCGGTGTCGGCGAGGGCGAGGTTGTCACCTATGGCGACAACTACGTCAGTGCCGCCAACGGGGCGCCTGTTGGGAGTTTTACCACCGGCACTAAGCAGTAGATCGTCCTGACGTCTCGCCCACCTGAACTGAATTGCGCCGGGCAAGCGCGGGCCGCCTCCGCTGACGCTCGTCTCCCGGCTTCGGAAATCGACCGACACCCGGACTAATTGAGCATTCGGTCGGCTTTCTCTATCAGTAATCGCCATTGCCCAAGCTGCCATAACCGGCCGCCATTCACTTCCGGCAACACCAGCAATTGGTGTAGAATTTTTGTGGCGCCGCCGGTGGGAATATGCGGAACTTTCGGGCGCGTGAGGCGCGATAGCGATGGCCTTACAGAACCGGCGGCCTAGAGTTGCTGCCGCACCGATCTTCGGGGGTGACGTGGGTCACACTAAGCTAGACGACATTTTGGTATTAATTTTTTTAGATGGTTACAGGTTGCAGTATCGTTCGCGTGTCCATGTAGCCAGTCCTAGCTAGAGGAGAATCGTCATGCCTGATGTCCAGCTTAAAACAGGTAATTATACAATTCCTGCTCATACGACTAAAGAGTTTACTTTCTGGTGGGGATCCGACGCGGTGCCAGCTTCATATTTTGACGTGTCGATAGAACCAAACCCAAAGATTTTTGAAATAATTCCTTTGATTGAAGAACGGAGGCAAATTACCCTTTTTGACGGAGCGCCTCGGCAACCTATGCTGATAGTGACACTAAGAAACAACAACAACTTTGATGTAGATTTTTTCGCTAATCACGTCCGCGTTAAAATATGATGCAAACTGAATGTCCTTCTGAAACAATCTCTGCGCTAACAAAACAACGGACCGTGATTGCTCACTTCTTCTCCAGCATCAAAGTGCCCTCCTTCCGCACCAACGGCTGAATCATGTTGGCGACCTTGGCGAGAAGCCACGGCAGGAAGACTGTGAGATTGACGACATCTTCTGCGACTTCAATTGTTCCGCTTGCCGCCTGTCCGAGCGCGCTCACGCGAAACTGCAATGAGTTCCCGGTCCAGATCTCCTCCTGGACGGAAAATACAGTGCCATAATTGGATCGCGCCTGGCCCAGCCCCGCCTTGAGCCGGCGAACCGCTTCATCCCTTCCAAGCCTGTGCGGAATAGAAACAACCAATGGCTTCGACATAAACGCTCCCAAAAGCTTCGCAATGAATATAAGAAGCCCCCCGAACCAAACATAGTTAGAAGCCGAATGGCGATTACGCCTTCGCTTCATTCGAAGCTGACTGTGCGCAGGCATTGACAATCTCATAACCGTCGGGTTATGGATCGGAAATGAAGGCCGACACCGACGCCGTTTTCAAAGCGCTTGGCGATCCGACACGGCGCGCAATCTTCCAGCGGCTAAGCCGCGAAGGCGAGCAAACCGTCCACGCCTTGACTGATTTTGCCGGTGTCTCGCAGCCGGCGGTGTCGAAACATTTGGGCGCGCTCAAGCTCGCTGGCTTGGTGCGTGACCGCCGCCAGGGGCGAGAAACCCATTACCGCGCCGAACCGACAGGGCTTGTTCCCCTCGTCGATTGGATGGGTCTGTACGGCGCGTTCTGGCGCGACCGGTTTGGCCGCCTCGAAGACCTGCTCAAAAGGATGGACCAATGACGACTGCCGCGACACGCTCGGTTGTGGTCGAAAAAGAACTGCCTTATCCGCCGACAAAAATCTGGCGCGCCCTCACGCAAGGTCATCTGATCAAGGAGTGGCTGATGGACAACGACTTCCAGCCGGTTGTCGGCCATAAATTCAGTTTCCGCGCCACACCGATGCCCAATTGGAACGGCGTGGTCGATTCCGAAGTCCTGGTCGTCGAGCCAAATAAAAAGCTCTCCTATAGCTGGGGCTCTATGGGGCTTGAGAGCGTCGTCGTATGGACGTTGGTCGCGACAAGCGGCGGAACGCTCGTGCGCATGGAGCAGTCCGGCTTCCGTCCCGACCAAGAGGCCAATTATCAAGGGGCGATGTACGGCTGGCGGAAATTCATCGGCGATCTGGAGCGCGTCGTCGCCGGGCTGCAATGACATCGGCATCGCAAAGGGAGGCGATCATGAACCAAGGCATCAGCCGTACGATTATTCGCTGGGTTCATATCGTCTGCAGCATCCCGATCATCGGTTATATTTATAGTCCGTTTGAACACCTTCCGGACTACGCGCCTCCGACGCGGTTTGTCTTCTTTCCCGTCATGCTGCTTTCGGGATTGTGGATGTGGAAAGGGCACGTCGTGCGGCGGTTTTTTGCGAAAAGATCGGCTTGGCGGAACGAGGGATTGGAGAGCCCATGAAGCCGACAGGTCGTCCGGATGGCGAGGACGCGTCAGCGAACATCCCCAAGCGGATTGCTTTCAGGCAGCTCATCAACGTCGCAGAGGCGGCCAACGACGCAGCGCGCGCGAAGCGGGCAGCCAGGAAGAAGTAAGCCCGGCTCTCGTTACATCGTCGCGACGGCGGGCACGTTGATGCGATCGCGCCCGCGGCTTGGACCACCCGCCAGGATCTGAACGACGCCGGCGGCGAACCCGATCAGTGTGCCGGTCTGCCACGCGTAGTCATAAGAGCCGAATAAGTCGAAGATCACTCCGCCGCCCCAGGCGCCAAGCGACGAGCCTATCTGGTGCACGACGAAGGATACGCCGAGCAAGGTCGCCATATAACGGGTGCCAAAGATCTCGGCGACCAAACCGCCGATGAGCGGCGCCAGGCCGGGCCACCACAGCAGGCCCATCGCCGCGGCGAACAGGAGTGTGCTTGCCGGAGTAGGCGGCATCACGAAATAGACGGCGAACATGATCGAACGCAGGATGTAGAGAAGACCAAGAAGGATGTGCTTCGGATATTTTCCGCCGAGCCAGCCGTTCAGCAAGGAGCCGACGCAGCTCATGCCGCCGATCATCGCAAGGGCTTCCGCGCTCAGCATCGGGTCCTGGCCGCAGATTGCCAGATAGGCGGGCAGATGCGTGGTCAGGAATACGAGGTTAAGACCGCAGACGAAATAAGCTCCCGACATCACGAGAAACGGCCGGTTCCGCATGGCTTGGCCGAGCACCTCGCGCATGGAGGTCGTTGCCGTGCCGAGAGCCGGTATCTTGTCGGCGCCGCCAGCCCAGTAGGCGGCGGGCAGCATCGCGACCGCCATCAATACGAAAACCAGCGTGCCGATCTGCCACGGCTCGTGTGCGAGCAGGGCCTGGGTGACAAGCGGCACCACGAGGGTGCCGAGCGATCCGGCCGCGGCGACAAGACCGAGAGTCGTGCTCCGCCGCTCTGCCGAAACAGCGCGCGCACATGCGGTCATTGCCAGTGACGTCGCCGTGCATGACAAGGCCATGCCCATCAATCCGCCGGAGACGACCAGCGCCAACGCGCCTTGGGCTGCAGTCATGATGCCGAGGCCCGCGACGTAAATCACCGCGCCCGCCATCATCGTGATGCGCAGGCCGAAGCGGTCTGCGGCCGCGCCGACCAACGCTTGAGAAAGGCCCCAGACGATATTCTGGACGGCGAGAGCCAGTGTGAAATCGGCCGCCGTCACCCCGAGATCGTGCGTGACCGGGGTGAGAAACAGTCCGAAGCTCTGCCGTATCCCCATGCCGAGTGCGAGCAAGAGTCCGGTTCCAATCAAAATCAGCCGCGCCTGGCTGCTGTTCGGGGCAATCGTTTGCGACATTCCGGCGGCAATCCTGACGGGCTGATGCTGCGTAACAGTTTACCTGAGGGTCGATGGCGGCCAAACATCTATGATGGCGGCCCGTCCTGCGCCCAGCACATGGCGCAGCGCGATCGACAAAATCGAGAAAAGTCGAACGCGGGTCGGTCAGCGTTACGGCGACATCGAGGGGCCCGCCTTCGCGGGCATGACACACTTTTACGACGGCGGCTTCTTCATCGCGTCGAGCCAGGTCTTGGCGGCTTTTTCGCCGGCTTCGCGTTTGTCGGGGTCGAGCTTGCTGACGAAGTCGTCGAGGGCGAGGTCGGTCTCGCCACGGGCCTTGGAGATCAGATGCCATTTGACGGCAGCGACCGGATCGGCCGGTGCGCCCTGGCCGGCGGCGAGAATGTGGGCGAGACGATTTTGCGCGACCGGATTGTTCTTCAGCGCCGCCTGGTGAAACAAGGTGACCGCGCTTTGCTGGTTCTTGGCGACGCCGTCGCCGTTGTAGAGCGCGATGGCGTATTCGACTTTGGCTTCGGTGACGTCGCCGAGCGATGCGAGCCCGAACAATCGCACGGCCTCGTTGTTATCCTGCGGCACGCCGCGACCGGTCCTGTAGAGCGTGCCGAGCGCATATTGCGCGTCGGCATTGCCGGCCTGTGCGGCGGTGCGCAATAATTCGGCGGCGCGGCCGAAATCCTGCGGGAACAGCTGACCTTCCATGTACAGCAATGCAAGATCGTAGGCGGCGAGCGGCTGGCCGAGCTTGGCGGCGGCGGCAAGCCATTTGGCGCTGGCCTCGCGGTCGCGCGGTCCGGCGCGGCCGGCGAGACTGAACATCGCCAAAGCGAACATCGCCTCGCGGTCGCCGCGGCCGGCGGCGAGCTTGTACCACTCCGCCGCCTTCTTATCGTCCTGCGGCACGCCGAGGCCGTTGGCGTAGAGCTCGCCCAGCAGCGTCATCGATTTGGGATCGCTTGCTTCGTTGATGCGCTTGGTGGCGAGCCCGAACGCGGTGAGATAGTGGCCGCGCTGAAACTCCGCGAAAGCATAATCGGGCTGCGGGCCGGTTGTGACGAAAGGGACCGGGCTTGGCGGCGCGGGTGCGGGCTTCGCGGCCGGCGGTTTCGGTTTTGCCGTTGCCGATTTCGGCGCGGCGGGCGCCGGCGAATTCTGTGCCATGGCGGGGACCGGCAGCGTCGCAATGAGACATGCCGCAAGAGCGAAACCGGCCACGTGCGCAGTGCTCAAGGCGCCGGCTCGGCGAGCGCGCCCGCTGCCGCAGCTACCGCGGCCGCTGCTCCTTCCGTATGCGTCCATATCCAATCACCCAGGGCGACGAAGTCGGCGCCGGCTTGCGCCAGCGGCCGGACTTCGTCGGCGCTCGCCGCGTAGCCGACGCATGGAATCTCGACCAGATCCGCCCACCATTTTAGCCGCTCCTCGATGGTGTCGAAGGACGACCGATGGCCCCCCACCCAACCCTCCGCCGCATGCGGGGGAGGGTAGGGAGCGGGGTCTCCGAACATCACATAGTCGGCGCCCGTTTCGCCCGCGAGCATGGCATCATGACGGCTGCGCAAGCCGCCGGCGCCGGCAATGCGGTCAGGCTTGAGCGTCGACAGTGCGGCGGCGAACGCTTCGATTCCCGTGATGTGGGCGCCGTCGGCGCCGGCGCGGCCGACCATCTCGGAGCGGCCGTCGAGCAGGAGCGCAATGTCGCGGCGTTGCACGGCCGCCGCGACCGCCTTGGCGCGCTTGGTCAGGCTGCCTTCATCGGCGTCGGCAAGGCGCAGCAGAACGGCGGCGACGTCACCGGTGTCGAGCGCGGCTTCAAGCGTGCTGACGAACGACGATGTGTCTTCGAGGATAGGCGTGACGAGATAGAGTCGCGGGACGACGCGCTGCGGATTCATTGCCGTCGTCCCCGCGAAAACGGGGACCTATAATCACCGTCTATGCAAGACTTGCTCCGATCGTGGATATGGATTCCCGCTTTCGCCGGAATGACGCCAAGACGGTTCACGCCGCTTTCCGCTCGAGGTCGGCTTTCCATTCGCCGCGGGTGGCGAGGCCGTTCATCATGGCGCGGTGGTTGAAGGCGCGCTGCGCCGCGGCCACGTTTTCCGATTTGCCCGCCCAGGTCTTCTGTGGCGTCGCTTGCAGCGCGCGGCCGTAGGAAAATGAGACCCGCCACGGCAAGGGCCCCAGCTTGTTTATCGCATCGAGATGCGCGGTGGCGTCTTCGTCGGACTGGCCGCCGGAGAGGAAAGCGATGCCGGGCACGGCGGCCGGCACGCATTCCTTGAGCACGCGCAGGGTTTTTTCCGCAACTTCGTCGACCGAAGCGCGTTTGCTCGACTTCTTGCCGGGGACCGCCATGTTGGGCTTGAGCACCATGCCTTCGAGCGCCACTCGGTTGAAGAACAGCGCCTGGAACGTCTCCTTGAGCACCCAGGTCGTGACCTCGACGCAGCGGTCGATGTCGTGGGCGCCGTCCATCAGCACTTCAGGCTCGACGATCGGCACGATGCCTTCGTCCTGGCACAGCGCCGCATAGCGGGCGAGCGCATGTGCATTGGCGTTGACACAGGTGTAGCTCGGCATGCCGTGCTCGGCGACATCGATCACTGCGCGCCATTTGGCGAATTTGGCGCCGAGCCCGCGATATTCGGCGAGACGTTCGCGCAAGCCGTCGAGGCCCTCGGTGACGACTTCGCCTGGGCAGTTCGGCAGCGGCTTGGTGCCCTTGTCGACCTTGATGCCCGGCAGCGAACCCGCCTGCGTGATGATCTTGACCAGCGGGATGCCGTCCTTGGCGTTCTGCCGCAGCGTCTCGTCATAGAGGATGACGCCGGAAACATATTTCGACATCGCCTCTTTGGTGCGGAACAGCATTTCGCGGTAGTCGCGCCGCGTGTCAGCGGTTGAAGCGATGCCGAGGCCGTCGAAGCGCTTGGTAATGGTGCCGGTGGATTCATCGGCGGCCAGGATGCCGCGGCCCGGGGCGACCATCGCCACCGCTACTTTGTTCAATTCGCTGAGATTCATCTCGCCCTCCTGAACGTTGGCGCCGGCGATTTGGCAGCGTTGCGCCATTCTATTCGTGTCATCGTGGCAGTTTAAGGTACCAGCAGCACTTTGACGCCCGGCAGCGTCTTGCCTTCGAGAGATTCCAGGAAGGCGCCGCCGGCGGTGGAAACGTGGGTCAACCGGCTGGTCACGCAGGCGACATTGAGCGCCGCCACCGTATCGCCGCCGCCTGCAAAACTGACAAGCCTGCCGGCTTGCGTGAGTTCCGCGACCGCCTTGGCCACCGCGACGGTTCCATGGTCGAACGGCTTGATCTCGAAGGCGCCGAACGGACCGTTCCAGACCAGCGTTTTGGCGCGGCCGAGGACCGCGACGACGCGCTCGATACTGCGCGGGCCGATGTCCAAAATCATGTCGTCCGCGCCGACCTGATCGACGCCGACGACGCGCGTCGGTGCATTGGCCTCGAGCTTCGGCGCCACCACGACGTCAACCGGCAGCACAATGTCGCGATTGAGCGACTTGGCTTTGGCGAGAATGTCGCGCGCGTTCCCGATCAAATCGTTTTCGCACAGCGATTTGCCGATCGGCTTGCCTTGCGCGGCCAGAAACGTATTGGCCATGCCGCCGCCGATGATCAGCACTTCGACCTTCGACAAAAGATGGCCGAGCAGATCGAGCTTCGTCGAAATCTTGGCGCCGCCTACGATCGCCGCCACCGGATGTTCCGGAAGTCTCGAAGGCGCGCTGCAATGCATCGAGTTCGGCTTTCATGGCGCGGCCGGGATAGGCCGGCAGCCCTGACACCGTCACGATCGCGGTATTGGCCGCGTGTTCGCGGTGCGCCACGGAGAATGCGTCGTCGACGAACAGATCGCCGAGCGCGGCGAGCTTCCTGGCGAAGCCCTTGTCGTTCTTCTCTTCCTCGGGATGAAAGCGGGTATTCTCAAGACACAGGATATCGCCATTCTTCATCCTGGCGATGGCCTGCTCCGCATCCGGCCCGATGCAGTCTTCGGCGAAAGCCACCGGCCGCTTGACGATCCGCGACACCTCGGCGGCGACCGGGCGGAGCGAGTCCTTTAGATCGCGTCCCTTCGGGCGGTTGAGATGCGACAGCAGGATCACCTTGGCGCCCTTGTCGGTGAGCTCATTGATGGTCGGAGCAATCTCTTCGATGCGGGTCGCGTCAGCAATTTTGCCGTCGTGCATCGGCACGTTGAGATCGACGCGCAACAGCACGCGTTTACCTTTGACGTCAGCGTCATCGAGGCTGCGGAAGGACGGCATGGATGTGCGCGAAAGCATGAGCTGCGATGCGATTGGATTAGCCAAGCTTGCCCATCGCCACTGCAGTATCGGCCATGCGATTGGAGAAGCCCCACTCGTTGTCGTACCACGACATCACCCGCACCAGTGTGCCGTCCATCACCTTGGTCTGATCCATGTGGAAGATCGAGGAATGCGGGTCGTGGTTGAAGTCGCTCGAGACGTTGGGCGCATCGGTGTAGCCGAGAATGCCCTTGAGCTGCTGCTCGGCGGCGCGTTTGACCGCGGCGTTGATCTCTTCCTTGCTGGTCGCGCGCTTGGCGACGAACTTGAAGTCGATCACCGAGACGTTCGGCGTCGGCACGCGGATCGAGACGCCGTCGAGCCGGCCGGCAAGTTCCGGCAGCACGAGGCCGACTGCTTTTGCAGCACCGGTCGAGGTCGGGATCATGTTCAGTCCCGCGGCGCGGGCGCGATAGAGGTCCTTGTGAACTTGATCGAGCGAGGGCTGATCGTTGGTGTACGAATGAATTGTCGTCATGAAGCCTTTGTCGATGCCGACGGCATCGTTGAGCACCTTGGCGACCGGCGCCAGGCAGTTGGTCGTGCATGACGCGTTAGAGACGACCACGTGCTCCTTGGTCAACTTGTCGTGGTTGACGCCGTAAACGACAGTGAGATCGACGCCGTCAGCGGGCGCCGAGACCAGCACGCGCTTGGCGCCCGCCTTCAAGTGCGCCGAGGCTTTTTCCTTCGAAGTGAAAATGCCGGTGCATTCGAGCGCAATATCTACGCCCAATTCCTTCCACGGCAGTGTCGCCGGGTCCTTGATCGCGGTGACCTTGATGGCGCCGTTGCCGCAATAGATGGCGCCGTCCTTGACCGTTACTTCGGCCGGAAACCGGCCGTGCACTGAATCGAAGCGCAGCAGATGCGCGTTGGTCTCGACCGGGGCGAGATCGTTGACGGCGACGACTTCGATATCGTCGCGGTTGGCCTCGACGATGGCGCGCAGGATATTGCGGCCGATCCGGCCAAATCCATTGATGGCGACACGAACGGACATTACCGGTCTCCCCTCGATACCGCGAACCCTCCTCCATGTGTCCCTCCGTGAGCGGTTGAGGGAAGGGTGGGCGCGGCTCCTCTATGTAGCTACGTTTCTATGACTTTTCTAATCGCGTCAGTGCCGTCTCGGCCACCTTTTCGGCGGTGATTCCGAAATGTTGGTAAAGCTCCTTATACGGCCCGCTGGCGCCGAACCCGGTCATACCGACAAATGCGCCATCGGAGCCGATAATGGCGTCCCAACCCTGGCGGATGCCGGCTTCGACCGCGACATTAACCTTCGCCTCGCCGATCACGCTCGCGCGCTTCGCCGCCGGCACGGCGAGCAGCAATTCGAAGCACGGTACTGAGACGACGCGCGCCGAGACTTTGCGGGCGGCAAGGAGTTTTTTCGCCTCTGCCGCAATCGCCACTTCCGATCCCGAGGCGAACAGCGACACGACGGCGGCATCATCGTCCGCCGCCATCAGTTCGTAGGCGCCGAGCGCACAGCGGTTGTGCTCGTCAAAACCCAGGCGCAGTTGCGGCAGGTTCTGCCGCGTTAAGGCCAACACGCTCGGATGGGCTTTGGATTCGAGCGCAAGCTGCCAGCATTCAACGGTCTCGACCACATCGCAGGGCCGGTACACCCTGAGATTGGGAATGGCGCGCAACGCGGCCAGATGCTCGACCGGTTGATGCGTCGGTCCATCCTCGCCAAGCCCGATCGAGTCGTGGGTCGCCACCAGGATAACGCGCTGTCCCATGAGGGCGGCGAGCCGGATCGCCGGGCGGCAATAGTCCGAGAACACCAGAAACGTGCCGGAATAGGGAATGACGCCGCCATGCAGCGCCATGCCGTTCATCGCCGCGACCATGCCGTGCTCGCGCACGCCGTAATGGATGAAGGTGCCGGAATAGTCGGCGGCGCTGAGCACCTTCATGCCCTTGGCGCGGGTATTGTTGGAGCCGGTCAGGTCGGCCGAGCCGCCGACCATTTCCGGCAGCGCCACTGTGAGCGCATCGAGCGCGAATTCGGACGCGGCGCGCGTTGCGGTTTCTTTGGGCGAGGCGCTGAGTTTTTGCTTCAGATCGCGCACCGTTACGGCAAGCTTGCTGTTGAGCTCGCCTTTGGTGCGGCGCTCGAATTCGGCGCGCTTGTCGGCATCGAGCGCGGCGAGACGGCCCTGCCAGGCCTGCCGCGCCGGCTTGCCGCGCGCGCCGGCGCTGCGCCACTGATCGAGAATGCCGGAGGGAATTTCGAACGGCGGTGAGGTCCAGCCGAGATTTTGGCGGGTCGCGGCGATCTCTTCGGCGCCGAGCGCCGAGCCGTGAGCCTTTTCGGTGCCGCCCTTATTCGGCGCGCCAAAGCCGATCGTGGTGCGGCAGGCGATCAACGACGGGCGGTCGGATTTCTTCGCCGCTTCGATCGCAGCGGCAATCGCCACTGGATCGTGACCGTCGATGCGGCTCGCCGCCCAGCCGGCGGACTTAAAGCGTTCCACCTGGTCGACGGAGTCAGCGAGCGAGAGCGGCCCGTCGATCGAAATGCGATTGTCGTCGTGGAACACGATGAGCTTTTTCAGCTTCATGTGGCCGGCAAGCGCGATCGCCTCCTGGCTGATGCCTTCCATCAAGTCGCCGTCGGAAACGAGCGCGTAGGTGGTGTGATCGACGACGTCGCTGCCGTAAAGCGAGGCGAGGTGGCGCTCGGCGATGGCCATGCCGACGGCATTGGCAAGGCCCTGGCCGAGCGGTCCGGTGGTGGTTTCGATCCCCGGCGTGTGGCCGTGTTCGGGATGGCCGGGCGTCTGCGAACCGATTTGCCGGAAACGCTTGATCTCGTCGATCGTCATCGTCTCGTAGCCGAGTAGATAAAAGAGCCCATAGAGCAGCATCGAGCCGTGACCGGCCGACAGCACGAAACGATCGCGGTCGGGCCACGCCGGATCGGCCGGATCGAATTTGAAGAAGCGGGTGAACAGTACGGTCGCGATATCGGCGGCGCCCATCGGCAGGCCCGGATGCCCAGACTTGGCTTTCTCGACCGCATCCATTGCCAGTGCCCGGATGGCATTCGCCCTGCGGTCGTGGTCCGTGCGCGCCGTGGCACTCGGGCCTGCGGCGTGGGAGACTTCGGTGTCAGGTGAGGCTTGGGCGGCTAGGTTTTCGGCGAGAGCTGCGGTCGGCGTGGAGGAACGGTCCGGCATGATCATGAAACGCTCAAGACGCGGTGCGGTTGCGAAAAACGGCCACGTCGAGTGGAACAGGGGCAGGGACAGTTAGGCACGGCTGGCGGGTGAGTCAATTGCGCGGCCGAGCGCCGCACGCGTCATGCACAGGCTGGAACGCCAGACGCCAGTTAAGCGTTGACGCTCTAGCTCGATGCGACATAAAGTTCTTTTCGTAACGCTTTGTCGTCGCACAAGTTTTGCGCCCAGTGCGACTCGCGGATAGGCGCATGAGCGAAACCGATTCGATTGAGGTTGCGAGCCGGCGCTTGGCGCGTGCGCTCGAGACGCTGGATGCCGCCGTCGAACGGCGGCACGAGGCTGACCGCGGCGAGCAAGCGCTCATCGGCCAGGTCCATGCATTCGACACCGATCGCGCAAGGCTGGCCGGCGAGCTTGACCAGGCCGCCGCCCGTGCGCGCCAGCTCGAGACCGTCAATCGCGAGGTTGCGGAGCGGATCGACCACGCGATCAATGCCATCCGCGGCGTGCTGGACGGCGGCGAATGAGGGTTGGGCGATGAGAACCGGGAGCTAGCGATGTCCCAGGTCAGCATCACCATTAACGGCCGGCAGTTCCGCATGGCATGCGAGGACGGCCAGGAAGGTCACCTCATGAATCTCGCCCGCGATCTCGATACCCGCATCGATGGCCTGCGCAGCAAATTCGGCGAGATCGGTGACACCAGGCTCACCGTGATGGCGGCGCTCACACTCGCCGATACATTGTCGGAGACGAGCACGCGTATCAAACGTCTCGAAGAAGAAGTCGCTGCCATGCAGGAAGCGCGCGCCCATTCCGGCGAACACGCCAAAAACGCCCAGGCCGCGGTCGCTGCGGCCCTCAACGCCGCCGCGGAGCGCATCGAGGTCATCACCAAGAAACTCAATGCGACCATCGGCGACGGCGGCGTCCCAATGGGGTAATGGCGGCTGGCGAACGAAGGATCGAAGCGAAGCTGACAAGTCGTCCGGATGGCGAGGCCGCGTCGGCGAACATCATCAAGCGGATAGCCGAGCTGGGGGATTGGAGGGGAAAAACCCTCGCGCATGTCCGTCAGCTCATCCACGATGTCGACCCCGACATCGAGGAGGCAAATCATTCGCGCCGCGGTGGCGACCAACGCCGCAGTGCGCGCCCAACGGGCAGCCAAGAAGAAGTAAAGCCCGCTCTGACGGGATTGGATCGTGTAGATGGATCGCGTTGTGAGGCGGCGGCTTTGGGGGTTGCTGCGGCTTCTGATCTGGTGCGCCACGACGCCCGCTGAGCTTTAAGGAACTCGCGATAGTCGGCGGGGTTGAAATCGAGCAGTGTCCCGCCTGACGCGAAGTGCTGGATGAAGGTCATGCCAATCGCGTAAGTCGCGCCGGCGGACATCGCCGGCATCACAGTGGCGCTTATCGCAGTTCCAACGACCGGCACGCTCTTTATTAAGCTTGCAGCTCCGATGCCGCTGCTGATCGGTATCATCGATCCAGCGAGACTGAATACCAGCGTTTTGCCTCGATTTCGAGAAAACGGCACGCGGTAGATCTGCGAAATGCGGTGTAGCATTTGAATTTGGATTCCGCCGACGGCCGCGAGGTCGACGAACGGCACCGGAATAATTCCTGCAGCTCCAGACCACACGGAAAAACGTTTGACGACTTTGACAGCGTTCGCACGCCGATCGTCCGGGGGTGGCTCGATGGCTCCCGGCGAAGTCGGCCGCCCCGGTCCAAATGACTCTTCCATCGTGGATGGCGCTTCTCGCTGTGCCGACGCCACGGCGTCGCCGTCATGCGCCTCTATCGGGCGCATCAGAGCGGCTTTGTCGGGTGCACTCGCAATGACGCCTTCCAGACGGGCGATGTTTTGCAACAGGCGCTGGCTGGTCAGGACGAGGAAGTAATAACCGAATTGCGGATTTTGAAAGTAGAGCTCCAGCAGCTTTTCATAGGTTATGGTCAGGACCTGGCCTGCCTCCGTGCATCTGACCGTGGCTGTGCGCCGGTTATCGGGCGTCAAAAAACCAAGTTCCCCCATCAGCCGTCCCGGCGGAAGCTCAACGCCGATTTCGGCGACGAGAAATTTTCCGGTTACAGTCAGGAACATTTCCTTGGCCGCATCGCCCTTGTTGAACAACACGTCGCCCCGACGATATTTGCGCTGGGTCATGAAAGGCTTGAGCCATTCCATTGACGTATCGCCTTGCATGGCGCTGCGCGCCTTTTTGACAAGGGTTATCATCTGATAAAGGCGGATGACGTTGATGGGCAGCAACAAAAGATACAAAAGAAATGTTTTGATATCGTGGGCGAGCGCGCCAAAAGCCATAAAGAACAAGGCGCTGACAATGCCGAAAACGCGCAACGGCACCATTGTCCGCGTCAAGAGCGTGGCGACGAAGAATGCTGCGCCTATCAGGGCGCATATATTGGCAACGTTGATGTTGGCTATGATGACGTCTGAAAGACGATCAAATAGCGCGCTGTAAGTAATGTTGTTGGGATCGAGGCCGAGTTGAAAGAGAAGCTTTTCAATGCTGAGATTGTCAGTCGCTCTGTCGAGGATGCGATTGAGAATCGTCGATAGGTCCGCGATGCTAAATGTCATCGTCTTCCCTCCGAACATTATGGGCTGTCATCCATTTTCGACGACGGGTGAGGGTAGGCAGTGCGGCATGGCTTGTAGCACAGTTCCCAGCCATCGCTGGGCCGTCAGCCGTCGTCCTGTGATGTGATAGGGCGTTATGTCGCTGAATTATCCGATCCGGACAGTCGACGGGTCGCTGTGCGGTGATTGTTGTGCGATTGTCATTCGGAGCTGTCAGACCGCTTGGCCTGAAGGTCACCAAAAACATAATGAAGGAGACCGACCATGAAATACGTTATCAGCTGGCGCGAGCGTCCGGCAGCGTCTTCCAGAGAATACGAGGCCGCGCATGAGCGTATATTGCAAATCTTCAAAAACTGGCAAATGCCCGCGAGTTTCAAGATTCATCAGTTTGTGGTCGGGATCGGCAACTACGGCGGCTACATGATCGTCGAGACTGACAAGCCGTTAGACATCCATTATGTCACGAGCGTCTTTGCGGCCTTCGAATTCAAGGTGGAGCCGGTCGTTGATGTGATGGACGCGGTAGCAGTCGAGGTCCAAGCCATCGAATATCGCAAGAAAAACGCTCCCTGACCGGCGGACACAGGAGTGCTCCTGTCGTTGATGAGGGGGTATCACTCCTTGTGCACCACGCGGAATGTCGATTTGCCTGAAGTTGGCACTTAGCGCACCTGGTGACAGCGCCGAGGGTTGCGTCGGCAGAACGAGCCACAGGCGGGCCGGCAGGTATAAGTGGCGTCGGCTCTCGCCAACCATTACATTCCAGGGGCGGGGCTGCCCGATGCGTCAGGAGCCTTATTCTCGGGGCCTTATCGATCTCTAAGGGAGCTGTCCCTGGCCGAGCTCGTGGGTTCGGTCACACGGTGCCCACCTACTTGTGTAGGGAACCCGGGATCGTTGCTCCAACGGCCGGCGCGGCTCCGCACTCTTTTGCAGGCGCGCTACGCGCACTAACGTGTCCCCTCGCCCTGAGGTGCTCGACCGAAGGTCTAGCCTCGAAGGGCGACAGCCCGGGCCGCTCATCCTTCGAGGCTCGCTGCGCTCGCACCTCAGGATAACGGAAAAGCGTGGAAGCCTCCTCACAGGAAAAAACCGAACTGCGCGTGGCTGCGCAGGCGCGCCGTGACGCGTTGCCACCGGACATGCGTAAGGCCGCCGCTGACGCCATTGCTGCGCGCGCGTTTCCGCTCGCGATCACGCCGGGTGCGATCGTCTCCGGCTTCATGCCGATGAGGAGCGAAATCAATCCGCTGCCGCTGATGCAGAAGCTGAGCGAGGCCGGCGCGCAACTGGCGCTGCCCGCCGTCGCCGGCCGCGGCAAGCCGCTGGTCATGCGGGCCTGGGCGTGGGGCGAACCGCTCGATCGCGGCCAGTGGGGCATCCGCGAGCCGAAGCCCGAAGCGACCGAACTGGAACCTGACATCTTATTGGTGCCGCTCCTGGCTTTCGACCGCACCGGCCATCGCATCGGCTATGGCGCCGGTTATTACGACATGACGATAGCCCGGCTGCGGGCGATCAAGCCGGTGACGGCCATTGGCGTTGCCTTCGCCGCCCAGGAGGTTGCCAAAGTTCCGGCGACGGAGCGCGACGCGCGGCTCGATCTCGTGCTAACCGAGCGCGAAACGATCGATCTGCGAGGCGGCTGAGCATGCGTATTCTTTTCGTCGGCGATGTGGTCGGCCGCAGTGGGCGCACGGTGATCAATGAGCGATTGCCGGGGCTGATCCGCGACTGGAAGCTCGATCTGGTCGTGGTCAACGGCGAGAATGCCGCCGGCGGTTTCGGCATTACCGAGTCGATCTATCGCGAATTCGTCGACGCCGGCGCCGACGCTATCACGCTCGGCAACCATGCCTGGGATCAGAAGGAGGCGCTGGTTTTTATCGAGCGCGCCCCGAAGCTGATTCGGCCGGTCAACTATCCCGCCGGCACGCCGGGCCGTGGCGCGGCGATGATCGAGGCCAAGAACGGCGCGCGTGTCCTGGTTATCAATGCGATGGGCCGCATTTTTATGGATCCGCTCGAGGATCCGTTCGCCAGCGTCGAGCGCGAACTGGCCGCTTGCGCGCTTGGCGCCGGCGCCGATGCAATCATTCTCGACTTTCACGGCGAGGCGACCAGCGAAAAGCAAGCGATGGGATATTTCTGCGATGGGCGCGCGAGTCTCGTTGTCGGCACTCACACCCACACGCCCACGGCCGATCTGCGCATTCTTGCCGGCGGTACTGCATTCATGAGTGACGTCGGCATGACCGGCGACTACGATTCGGTGATCGGCATGGCGAAGGACGAACCGTTGCAACGCTTCGTGCGGCGGATTTCGACGTCGCGCTTCGAGCCGGCCACGGGCGCGGCGACGCTGTGCGGGGTCGCGGTCGAAACCGATCCGGCGACCGGCCTTGCGGTGCGCGTCGGCGCGGTGCGGCTCGGCGGTTGCCTGGAACAGGCCATGCCCGCGTTCTGGCCGTGAATTTCCGGCCCGGCCACACCTTTATTTATGCGCCGCGCCGACTTATAAAACCGCCCAATATCAACGCATTGCGAATACGCGCGCGCGCGAAAGGGCGCAGAGCAGGGACATGGCCGGACATTCACAGTTCAAGAACATCATGCACCGTAAGGGGCGGCAGGACGCGCAGAAGTCCAAGCTGTTCGGCAAGCTGGCGCGTGAAATCACCGTTTCCGCAAAGATGGGGTTACCCGACCCCGACATGAATGCGCGGCTGCGCGCGGCCATCATCGCGGCGCGCGCCGAGAACATGCCGAAGGACAATATCGATCGTGCCATCAAGAAGGCGCTCGGCAATGACGGCGAGGCCTACGAGCAAATCCGTTACGAGGGTTACGGGCCGGGTGGCATTGCCGTCATCGTCGAGGTGCTGACCGACAACCGCAACCGCACGGCGGGCGAAGTGCGCTCGGCTTTCACCAAGAGCGGCGGCAATCTCGCCGAGACCGGCGCCGTCTCCTTCATGTTCGATCATGTCGGCGTCATCGAGTACGACGCCAAAGTCGCGAGCGGCGAGGCGATGTTCGAGGCGGCCCTCGAAGCCGGCGCCGACGATGTCGTGTCCAGCGACAACGGCCACGAAATCTATGCCGCGCAGGATCGCTTCGGCTCGGTCGCCAAGGCGCTCGAAGGCAAGTTCGGCGAGCCGCGCAAGGCCACGCTGGTATGGCGGCCGCAAAATACGGTGGCGGTCGACGACGAGCAGGGCGAAAAAGTCATCAAGCTGATCGACAACCTCAACGAGCACGACGACGTGCAAAACGTCTATGCCAATTTCGAGGTGTCCGACGCGCTGGTCGCCAAGATGAGCGCGTGAGTTTTGGCCTGGCCTTGCGGGTGTTGCCTCCGTTTCAAGCTTCGAGGGTCAACGGGCGCTATTTTGCTGCGGTGCACAACGTTCTCTATCCGTTGATTAGTTCGCTTTTTGTGTCAGCCGTCACATTCTGCGGGCGGCGGCTCACATAACACTGGCTTGGCCGGGGGGACTATGCGGATTTACGTTCTAAGCCGTTACGATGCTTTATACGCCGCGGGGCGAATGTGACGCCGCGGATATTTATATGCATTCTCGGTATTGCGGCGGTCGCTGGGCCATTTGCAGCGCGGGCGCAGCAGCCCAGCGTGTTCGATCTCGATGTACCGCCGACAACCGTCGTGGCGACACTGGAGATCGCCGTTGAGCCACCGAGCGGCGCGGTCTTGGTCTACGTCGGAAACAGCGATGACAATGCCGTACGGTTTGCTGGCTCGTCGAGCATGCGGGCGATACGAGTTTTGTCGCGGACGATTCGCGTCAAATTGATTGATGGTGCAAAATCATTCAAAGTCAAAGTTATCGGCCGAATTGATGCTCTCAACGGGTCGAAAATCAACCCCATCGCGCAGTGATAACACGTCGGCAGATTGCCGCTCGGCTGCAAAATTTATCGGCGTACATCCGCATAAAGCGGACCACGTTTCTCTGCCGACATAGTCATCTCCAGCCTGTTATGAGTGGTCCGTCCAGAAGGTAAGAACTAGGCAAGCCGCGACGCAAGCTTCACTCGCGCGTCGCGGAATGCGATAGTCGAAACATGATGGCAGACTTGGCGGAACTGGACCGCGACAACGTCGTCGACATCGATCTCGGCAGCGCCGAGTTCAAGGCGAACGCGCATCGCCACATGGCCGAATGGGCGCGACGGCGCCCATTCTATGTGCTCGGCGAGGGCCCGCCGCAGGTGGTGGTCGGCCGCTACGCCGACGTGCATCGCGTGTTTGCCGAGACCGAGATCTTCAAGTCCGAGATGCCGCGCGGCGCCGGTTGGGAGCAGTTTAACAAGATCATGTTCGCGCAGTTCGTCACGCAGATGGACGACGCGCAGCATGCCCGTGTCCGACGCCTGCTGATACCGGCATTCTCGTCGCGGCGGATCGAGCAACTCCAGGAGAGCATCACCCGGATCATCGACAGCATGCTCGACCGCATCGAGGCAAGCGGTCCCGCGTTCGACGGCATGCAAGACTACGGGGCGCATCTCGTCGTCGATGCCTTGCTGGACGCCATGGTGAATATGGACGAGCGCCGCAAGGCAGTTTTCGTCGCGTTCCACGACCTCATTCCAGGCACCACCTACGTCAAGCCGGGCGAGTCGTGGTCGCCGGAACTGCGGCGCGCCTTCGAGCGCACCATGGAGGAAATCAGGATCATTATCGAAGAGCGGCGGGTAAACCCGCGGTCCGACTTCATCAGCGATCTCGTCAACGCCCGCGATCAAGGCGACAAGCTGAGTGACAGCGAGCTGTTCGACCAGATTTTCGGTATCTGCGGTGCTTCGCTGTCGGCGACAAGCCGTGCGGCGGGCGGCGCCCTCTACCTGCTCTACACACACCCTGAGCAGTTGGAGGAATTAATCCGCGATCCGGTGCTTATTCCCGACGCGCTCGAGGAATGCCTTCGTCTCGCCAGCAATGGTTATTTCACCTTCCCGCGCATTGCCGCGCGCGACACCGAGGTCGGCGGCACCCGCATCTTCAAGGGCATGGTGGTACGGCCGTCGCCGCTCGCCCCGAACTACGATCCTGACGTATTTCCCGACCCGACGCGCTTCGATATTCATCGCAAGCCGAAGCGGATTCTATCTTTCGGAGCGGGCCCACATCACTGCATCGGCAACATTCTCGGCCGCACGACGCTCACCATCGCAATCCGCCGCCTGCTGGCGCGGTTTCCCAAGGCGCGACTCATCGATCCTGGCTTCACTCCGGTCTACGGCGGGGCGGTCGGCGAATTGCGGCTGCAAAGCCTGCCGATGAAAACCCACTGAAGGTGCGTCCCGCCTTCGCGCTTTGATTTCCTAAGCCGCCCTATTTGAGCCGAAAACGGACCTGAGCGGCCAATTTTGCCGTAATGCGAAATACGGTCCCGCCCGATGTGCTAGGGTTTAGCCTGCGGCCTGAGGACGTGGCCATTGACGGGCACGGAGCCCATCAGGTTTGAGGCTAGAGGCCTTTGGATACTCGACCTACCAGTGAACAGCCGATCGCCGGCATCCCGGGGGATAATCCTTCACTCGAAGTCGAGACGGAAATACGCCATTTGCGCGATACCATCGTAACGCTGCGCGCCCAGACCGAACGTCAACAACACGAGAGGCAGGCGGCGATACATGCCGCAGTCTCGGATGTCGGCCGTGAAATTCAACAACTCCACCAGACTGCGCAGCATTTGCGCGACGCGCTGGAGCGGCTCCAATTTGAAAAGAACGATGCGGTTCAAAAAGCCGTCGCCGATAATGCCGGAGAAATCGAACAGCTCAAACAAGTGGCGCAGGCGCTCCGGACCCAACTAGAAAGGATGCGTGACGAGAAGCAGGAAGCGGTCCAAACTGCCGTCGTTGAGCTCAACGCCGAGAACAACCAGCTTCGTGCGATGGTGCAGCGGCTGCGCGAGGAGCTGGAGCAACAGCGTTTCAGCATGACTGAAACGATTCAACAAGCGCGTACCGACGCAGCCCAGGAGGTTGCTCAGCTGCAAGATACGGCCCGCTCTTTGCGCGATGAACTGGAACGTATAAAATTCAATTTCGCAGACGAGATGCAAGACAGGGACCGTAGCGCGGATGAAGAGCATTCACAGCTCCGCGCAGCAATCGTAGCATTGCGGCAACAACTCGATAGAGCCGATGACGAATAGCTCCGATAGAAGCTCTCCACTTAAGGCAGCTTTCACGGCGCCTCCACTTGCCGCCGAGCCGCCTCCCCGAAAGCGCCCATTGCCGAACGCACCAACAGGCGCGGCGACGCAGGCCAAAAATAATTCCCCCGAGGAGTTACGAAAAAGACTGCAACACGCGGAGCGTCTTCTCGACGTGTATCGCTCGGTCTCGGGGTTTGAAACATTGAACGAGGTTCTCACCAAAGTCATCGAAATCACGACCAAAGAGACGCGATCCGAGCGCGGAACGTTGTTTCTCAACGATTCTGAGACGGGCGAACTATATTCCCGGATCACCCAGGGCGACTTGGTGCGCGAAATTCGGCTTCTGAACGATTCGGGTATTGCCGGCTCCGTATTTCGAAGCGGCAAAGGCATGATCATTCAGGACGCTTACAAAGACGCGCGGTTCAACCGGTCAATCGACCAGCAGACCGGATATGTCACCCGGAATGTCATCTGTGTCCCTATTCGCACTCATGCGGGGCAGGTGATCGGAGTGATCCAGCAGCTGAACAAGATTCGGGGAAAGTTCAACAAGGCGGATCTCTCGTTGCTTGAAGCAATGGCCTCGCAAGCGGCCGTCGCGCTGCAATCCACGCAGCAGATGGAGCGAATGCGAAAAGCAAGTCAGCAAGAAATGGAATTCCTGAATGTCGTCTCGGATGTAACTGGCGAAATCGAACTGGATAAGCTTCTGGCCAAGGTGATGGGCGAGGCCACGCGCATTCTCAAGGCCGACCGCTCGACACTGTTTCTCAATGACGAAAAGACCAACGAACTATTCTCTCGGATCGCGCAGGGATCCAACGTGAATGAAATTCGCCTTCCCAACCATCTGGGGATCGCCGGCGCGGCTTTCACGTCGGGGAAATCCATCAACATCCCCCATGCCTATGCCGATCTGCGCTTTAATCCGGCTTTTGACAAGAAAACCGGTTATTTTACCCGCGCGATGCTGTGCGTCCCCGTCGTCAACAAAAGCGGTAAAGTGATCGGCGTGACGCAGGTCCTTAATAAGCGGGGCGGGCCTTTTACCAGCGAGGACGAACAGCGCCTCAAGGCCTTTACCAGCCAGGTTGCGATTGCGCTCGAAAACGCAAAATTGTTCGACGACGTACAGAACATGAAAAATTATGCCGAAGGCATGCTCAATAGCATGTCAAACGGTGTCATTACTTTGGACGAAGACGATAAAATCGCGACCTGCAACGCCGCCGGCTATCGAATCATCGGTGCAAAACCCGCCGACATCATCGGCCACGCAGCCGCGGAATATTTTGTCGACGACAACGCCTGGATCATGGGGAAGGTGAAGGGCGTCAAAGAGACGCAAAAGACCGAAGTTGTGGTCGACCGGCCGGTGTCTTTCCGGGGCGAAACTCAATCCGTAAACGCGACGATACTGCCGCTCACCAGCGTCGAAAACGCCAAGACGCTGGGCACGCTGATAATGATCGAGGATATTTCAACCGAAAAGCGCATGAAATCGACCATGGCGCGCTACATGGATCCGACCCTTGCGGACCAGCTCATGGGCGGCGGCATCGATATCCTTGGCGGACGCGAGACGACGGCCACGGTCTTGTTTTCCGATATTCGCGGTTTCACGCCGCTGACCGAAGCGCTTGGCGCCAGTGGCACCGTCGGACTGCTGAACGAGTATTTCACCTTGATGGTCGACTGCATCGTCAAGGAAGGCGGAATGCTCGACAAATACATCGGCGATGCGATCATGGCAGCCTTTGGCGTGCCGATAGAGCATGGCGACGACGAGGACCGCGCGGTTCGCGCCTCGATCAATATGCTGACCGGACTAGAGCATTGGAATATCCAGCGCCGCGCCGAGGGCAAGTTGCCAGTCAACATCGGGATCGGTCTTAACACCGATCTCATCGTATCAGGCAATATCGGTTCACCGACACGCATGAATTACACATTGATCGGGGATGGCGTGAACCTCGCTTCTCGTCTGGAAAGCGCCTGCAAGCAATATGCGGCGCAGCTTTTGATCAGTGAATATACTTTCAAGAAGCTGAAGGGTACTTACCGGGTCCGGGATATTGATGAAGTCATTGTCAAAGGCAAAACCGAGCCAGTCCGGGTATACGAAGTTCTGGACTATCACTCGGCCGAGGCATTTCCCAATCTCATGGAAGTGGTCGGCCACTTCAAGGAAGGTCGCAAGCATTTCGGTGCGGGCGATTGGAATAAAGCTGAGGCGTCCTTCCGCAATACACTTGCCGCACATCCCAAGGATAAATTATCCGAGATCTATCTCGATCGTTGCGCCTATATGAAGGCCAATCCGCCGGACCATTGGGACGGTGTGTGGAAGCTGGACTCGAAATAAGCATTTCCAGATCCGCGATCAGGTCCAGGCCGACGTTTCCTACGCTGCGGACAACACGACCTCGATCTGTTCAGGGCATGCAGTGATACGCGTGGACCGTGGACACGGCCGCAAGCTCGCTTCCCCGCTTGCGCCGTAAGTGGAACGCAGCGTAGGCTTGCGCAAAAGAATTGATATCGGGAGGTAGCCGGATGTCACGCAGTACACAGGCGTCGGCAATTCTCTGTCTGCTGGTGCTCGTCGGTCCGCGATCCGCCTTCGCTCAGGACGGCGCGCCTGCCGATCAGCAAAAGCTCGGCGCGCGGCTGTTCAACCAGTCCTGCGTGCTTTGTCATAAGAATCCGCAAATCACGGCCGGTCAGTACGGGCCGATATTGTCGACGGCTACGCTTGGCGGCAAGGAAGACGTCATGCGCGACGTCATCGGCAACGGCACGCCGCGCATGCCCGGATTCAAGACTCAATATACGCCGGCGCAGATCGACGGCATCGTCGCCTACATTAAGACAATTCCCGCGCCCGCGGCGGCAGTCCCGTCTGCCCACAAGGGCGGTCCGGGCGAAGCCGATTAACTCGATCATTGGATGGAGCAACCCATGAGTCCGGCCCGCGGTTTATTCGTCACTACTCTGACCGCAGTCGCTGCGGTCCTCGTCACCGCTCCCGCATTCGCCGACGCGTTGCTCGGCGGTGTCATCAAATCCTCCGCGGGTGCCGCGATGGGCGGCGTGATGGTTTCGGCCAAGGCCGACGGCGCTACCGTTACCACGACGGTTCTTACCGACGAACGCGGACACTATTACTTCCCGCCGCTGCCGAACGGCCATTACCGGGTGTGGGCGCAGGCGCTGTCGTTCTCGACCGCTAAGGGCGCCGTCGACCTGCCCGCCAATCGCGATCAGGACTTCACGCTTGCGCCGCTGTCCGGCGACTACTTCCAGCAATTGCCCGGCGATCTCGCCATGGCGTCGCTGCCGGAGCAGTCGAACGATGACAAGCTGCTGAAGAAAATCGTAGAGAACAATTGTACCGGTTGCCATCAGCCGAACTTTCCGTTGCAGCATCATTTCGACGAAGCCGGCTGGAACGCGATCCTCGATCTCATGAAGAACGTCAATGTATCGGGCGTCTATCTCGGCCCCGACCACAAACCGCAAGGCATGATCGATCATTACCAAAAGGATCTTGCCGTCTATCTCGCGCGCACCCGTGGCCCGAATAGCGCCTTGAAATATGTGATGCGGCCGCGCCCGTCGGGCGAGACCGCGCGCGTCGTGTTCAAGGAATATGACGTGCCCCTCGAAGCCGATCTCGACGTGCCGGCGAATGATCCGATGACCGACGGCAGCGACTGGCTCAACGGCACGCCGTCGCGCCGCGGCTCGCTTGTTCACGACGCCTGGGCCGACCTTGACGGCAATCTCTGGTTCACCTCGAACGTACCCAATCACCTGACCTCGATCGGCCGCATCGACGCCAAGAGCGGCGAAGTAAAAATGTTCAAGGTACCCGGCGCCAACGGTCTTGCGGCCAACACCCACGGCATGACCCGCGATCCGAACGGCATTATCTGGTTCAATTGCAATATTGGCCGCGGCGCGCTGTGCCGGCTCGATCCCAAATCGGAAAACATTGAAACCTTCCTGCCACCAAGCGACATGTCGCCAACGGGCGGCGCCACCACCGTCGATTGGGACGGTAAAGGCAAAATTTGGGTATCGGCGCCGGACGGCGCACTACGTTTCGATCCCGACACGGAGAAGTTCACTCAATTCAAGTCGGTGACCTACAAGACGCCGAACGGCATGGGCCTTACCTACGGCGCCGCGGGCGATCGCAACGGCAACGGCTGGTGGGCCGAGATGATCATCGACACGATCAACAAGGGCGACAGCGCAACCGGCAAGTCGATCGAGATGAAGCTCCCGCATGTTGCGATGGCAGAAGACGCGATAAGCGACGCCGATCGTAAGTTCTATGAAATCTTACGACGCGCCCGACTTCAACGCGCCGGTGCCCTGGAACCAGGGCCCACGGCGCATGGGTTCGGACAAGGACGGGAATGTTCTCTGGGTTGGCGATTCCTGGGGCGGCAATTTAGCCAAAATCGACATCGCCACCGGGAATACGAGCTTTGTGCCGCTGCCGGGTCCGGGCGTGATGCAGCCCTATCACATCACGGTCGACAAGAAACACAACGCCTGGCTCAACATCTGGACCTCCGATGTGGTGCTTCGCTACGATCCGGCCGCCAATAAGTGGACCACTTTCGACCTGCCGACTCGCGGCACCGAGGCGCGGTACGTCTCGCTGTTGGAAAAGGACGGCAAGATGGAAGTGGTCATTCCCTATTCGCGAACCAGCAAGGTCGCAGTAATGACGTTCCGCAGCGAAGCCGACCTCGATGCGCTAGAGAAGCAAGCGGCGCAGCACTAGCGATTGCATCGTCCATCGGACATTCCGCCAACGGACATTCCGCGATTTCTGCGTCGGAGACGAGTCGAAGTCGACTTTTGCCGTCGCTCGACCTGAGGACCTAAGCATGAGGCCGGAGGTGGTTCTAAAGAAAGTTTTGGAGGAGAGGCATGACATTGAAAGTGCGACGGGTGATTACTGGCCACGACAATAGCGGCAAAGCGATCGTCGAGATCGACGAGATTGTGAACGATCTGAAGGTTGGCAGGCCGGGTGCGATGGTAGCGCCGATCTGGACGACCGAAGGCTTTCCGGTCAATAACGACGGTCACGAAGATGCCTCCACGCGTCAGGTCGGGACCACGCTCGCAGGCGGCACGATCCTGCGGGTCGTCGAATTCAGCCCTGGCGTGCAGGCGCGCAACCATCGAACGGATTCGATCGACTACGCCGTCATCATGTCAGGCGAGATCGACATGGAGATGGACGGCACGATGACACACCTTAAGGCTGGCGACGTGCTGGTGCAGCGCGGCACTATTCACAATTGGATCAATAACGGCACGGCGCCCTGCGTGATCGTGTTTGCCTTGATCGACGCCAAACCGGTTACAGCGGGCAGCACGGTGCTTAAAGCGGTCGGCTAATCGACGTTCGTCGCTCTCGCCGCACGCCACTGATCTCTTTTCCTTACTTCTCTGTTTCAAGAATCCAGTGCGTTCGGTGCGAACAGTTCTTCCATTGTCATGGCTCGCGGCGTCAGGCCCTGCTGGTTTGAATGTTTTGCCGCCGTTTCGAGCGTTGTGCGATTGGCGCTAATTCCGTGCCTGACGATCCGCGTCGCGAGCGCCTTGCGATACTCCGGTGGCACTAGGCCGGTTTCGAGATGATAGGCAACATGTTCGCGCCGTTCGGCGTCGGCGATGTCGTTGGCTTCGTTGAACGCTTTGATTATGTTGAGCACCACCCAGGGTGACTGCTCGAACACCGAGCGTTTGACCACCATGGCGTGATTGATCGGAAATATCCCGGTTTTGCCGTAATAGCGCAAACCTTCGGCGGCGGAATCGGCAAACAGCGGCTTGATGTCGGGATGATTGGTGAGATCGGCGCTGCTGCGGTCCATCGGGTCTGACTGCTTCGGAATATAGGACATACAACCGTCGAGCTCGCCGGAAAGCACCATCGAGCCGATGCTCTTTTCCAAAGGAATCTGGTTGATGGTGACGCCCGGCGGCGGTTTGAATCCGATGGCGCCGCCATGGCTGCGCGCCGGCAGGCGCTCCATGAAGAAGATCATGTCCTTGGCTGCGACGCCGAACTCGTCTTCGAGCACGCCGCGGGTCCACAGCGCCGAAGTTTGTATGTATTCCGGCACGCCGATGCGCTTGCCTTTCAGGCCGGCGGGGCTGTCGATCCTGGCGTCCTTCCGCACGGAAATGCCGGTATGGTAGAAACGCCGCGTCGTAAATACCGGTATGCCGATGAACCGTTCATCGCCGCGGGCGCGGATCATCATTAGCTCCGACATCGACATTTCGGAAACGTCGAACTCGGCGAAGCGTAATTGCCGCCAGAAGATTTCCGCCGGACCGAGGACGGTCTGGACGAAATCGATGCCGTCGATTTTGACGCGCCCGTCGATGATCGGCCTGGTGCGTGGATTTCTGGTGATGGCGAGACTGAGCTTCAGGTTGGCCATGTTTCCTCCCGCCATCTTTCCGGGCGATGATCACGATGTCTGCCGCGGCGGCGGCATCATATGATGAGCCAAGCCTCGTGAGCCATCCCTCGTGAGCCATCCCTTGTGAGCCATCCCTTGTGAGCAATGCCGAATTTGCCACACCACAGGTGCGCGACGAAGACGGCGGGATCGGATAGATTTGCGCGGAGCGCGCCACATGAAGCGCGCGAGAAGGGGAGGGACTCTCTTATGCCATCGCTTTGGGGTGGCCCTCGGGCCGCAATTGTCGCCCTCGCACTATTCCTCGCCGTCGCGGCGTCCGCTCCCGCTTTCGCCGACACGGTTTTGACGGTCGGCAAAGCCTCGCCGACTTCCGACGCGCTCATTCCGGTCAACGTCGGCGACCAGCTCGGCATCTTCAAGAAGCACGGGCTCGACCTGAAGATCACCGACTTCGGCGGCGGCAGCAAGATGGCGCAAGCGATGGCAGCGGGCGCGATCGATATCGGCGACGGCGCCGGTACCGAGATGGCTTTCATTGCGAAAGGCGCCCCGATGATCGCGGTCTGCGAAAGCACGGCGCCCGCGCCGTTTCTCGGCGTCGGCGTACCGTGGGACTCGCCGATCAGGTCGCTCGCGGAGTTAAAGGGCAAGATCATTGGCGTTTCGAACGCCGGTTCGTTCAGTGACTGGTCCGGCCACGAGCTGGCGCGTACGCAAGGCTGGGGCCTGAACGGCGTGACGACGGTGGGGATCGGCGGCGGGCCGGTACCGGCACTGGCCGCTCTGCGCACGCATCAGGTCGATGCCGCGATCGGCAATACCGCGCAATTCCTCGCTTTCGAGGAAACTAAAGATGGGCGCCTGCTGGCGCCGGTATCGAGTTATGAGGGAAACGTCGCTTCGGGTGCGATCTTCGCCTCGAACCAGTTGGTCGCGAACAATCCCGAAGCGATCCGCGCTTTCCTTGCCGCCTGGCTCGAGACGATCGACTACATGAAGGCGCACAAGGCCGAGACGGTGAAGATCGAAAGCGCGCTGAACCATTTCAGCGAAAGCGTGATGTCGCGGGAATACGATCTCACCATCGGAATGTTCACCAAGGATTGCCGCTTCGACGCCGAATCGCTGGCAAGCTTGAAGCGCTCTTTCGGCGAGATGAAACTGATCGAGGGCGAGCCCGACATGTCGAAGCTTTATACTGAAACCTATGTGCCGAAATGACCGAAAGCGGAACAATGACATGACCGGAAAATGCGTTACCGGACTTGCCGGTATCGTTGCGGCGATGACCCTCGCAGGCGCTGCGGCGCACGCCCAAAGCGCCGACCAGCTCTACGCGATGGCGAAGGCGGAAAAGAGCCTGGTGTTTTACAGCGGCGGGCCTGCCGAACCCTACGAGCGCATGGCGAAGGAATTCGAGCAGCGTTATCCCGGAATTGCGGTGTCGGTGACTGGCGGTTTCTCGAATGTGCTCGACCGCAAGATCGACGACCAGCTGGCAGCGAAAAAACTCGAAGTCGACATGGCCATTTTCCAGACCGTGCAGGATTTCGTCGCCTGGAAGAAAGCCGGCGTGCTGCTGCCGTTCAAGCCCGACGGCTTTGACAAGATCGATCCACGCTTCCGCGACCCGGATGGCGCCTTTACCACGACGAGCATCGTGCTTTTGACGTATGCCTATAACATCAAGATGGTCGCACCTGCCGACGTGCCGAAATCGGCGCTCGATTTTCTCAAACCCCAATTTGCCGGCAAACTCGTGACCGCGTATCCCGCCGACGACGATGCGACGCTTTATGTCTTCGACACGATCGTCAAAAAATACGGCTGGGATTATATGAAAAACTACATGGCGCAAAAACCGAACTTCATTCAGGGCCACCTTGCCGAACTGCGGAGCATCGCGAACGGCACCAACTCTGTTACTTTTGATTCGACCAGTTCGACAACCGGCGCGCTCAAAAAATCTGGTCAGCCGATCGACTTCGCGTTTCCGGAGCGCGATGCCATGCCGACTTTTGTCGTGACCGCCGGCATCCTCAAGGACGCGCCACATCCGAATGCCGCCAAACTCTTCCTCGATTGGTATATGGCAAAAGAGCAGCAGAGCCGGCTCGGGACTTACTCGGCGCGTACTGATGTCGATCCACCATCCGGCTTAAAACCGCTCGCGGCCTATAAGATCGTGGCCGGTTACCGGCAATTCGTCAGTGACGAGACAAATCTCGTCGCGTTGCGAAAGAAGTTCGAAAGCTACACCGGTCCGGTCGTCAATACCGCCGGGGTGCGTTAAGCAAACGTAATAGATCGGTCACTGTCACCACACGGGGGGAAGCCAATAATGCAAAAGGCGCTTGCGATCTGCGCTTCACTCTTTGCCGTCGCAGTCAGGTTGGCCGCGCCTTGCTATGCCCAAGACGTTTCGGCGGCCGACACGGACGAGGCCCGGATACAAGACATCATCACCGCAAGTCATATTCTGACCAACGAAGGCATTCTGGACAGCTTTGGCCACATCAGTGCGCGCTCAATCAAAAACCCCGATCATTTCTTCATGCCGCGCGCCATGCCGCCGGCGCTCGTTTCCCGCGCCGATATCGTCGAAGTCGGTCTCGATTGCAAACCTGTTGCGCCCGATGCGCCACGGTTGAACGGCGAGCGTTACATCCACTGCGAAGTTTATAAGGCGCGCAGCGACGTGCAGTCCGTCATCCACACCCACGATCTGGCTGTGATCCCGTTTGGGCTGACCGGAATATCGTTGAAGCCGGTCGTGGCGCAGGCGGGCTTCCTGCCGCCGGAAACACCGCTGTTCGAAGTTCGCGATGCGTATAAAAATCAGGACAAGCGCGGAGTCCTGGTCATCAACGCGGATCTGGGGGATGCGCTCGCTAAAGTGCTCGGCGCTAATCCTGTCGTCTTGATGCGCGGTCACGGTGAGACCGTGGTCGCGCGCTCGGTACGCGAAGCCACGGTCCGCACGCTTTACATCCACATCGACGCGCAGGCGCAGAGCGCCGCATTGGCGCTCAGTCCGAACATTACGGTCATGGACGCCGCCGAACTCGCGTTCAATGCGGCGGAGAATTTCGACGCTGACAGGCCGTGGCAAAATTACAAACAACGATTGCCGGCAGGACATTGAATTGCTGACTGATGCCGATCGCGTGCGAGAGCCCTCATCACGCAGCATAGGTGGACGGAACAGAGGGCTCTTTGTCCCATTCGCCTACGGGATCGTAACCCCAGACCCACTCGGAGTTGCCGTGGACGCTGCCTGTGCGGGTCGATATTGACTCCTTCTGCGCCGCGCTGTCGCGCATGTGCTTGAAGCGGGCGTTGGATATGGAGAGTCGCTGCACCCCATGCACGCGCGGGATGCGAATGCGTCGGAAATTGGCAAAGGCCTCGGCCGGATCGCGGCAAGCTTCGAGCCAACGCCCAAGGATAAAAGAGTCCTCGAATGCCTGGCAGGCGCCTTGCCCGGCATTGGGCAGCATCGCATGCGCGGCATCGCCGATGAGCTGGATACGGCCGCGGCCCCAATTCTGCGTGAGGGGCCGGGTGAACAGGCCCCATTTTGAGCACTCGGTCACAAGGCTCAGCAGTTTCTCGAGGCGCGGTTCGGGATTGGGGAAGCTCGACCGCATCTCGTCGGGATCGCCGCGGGTCGACCAGCCTTCCTCGACCCATTTGTCGGTGTCTTGCTGGGTGACGATATTCACGAGCTTCCGGCCGCGGATATAGTAGGCGAGGAGATGGCAACCCGGGCCGACCCATTGGATGTGGCCCGTCGGCTCGAGCACATTCTCCGGCACATCGTTGCCGTTGAGCAGCGCACGCCACACCATCTGACCCGTATAGGTTGGGTTGTCCTCGCCATAGAGCGCGCGGCGGACGACCGAACGCACGCCATCGGCGCCGATTACGAACTCGGCCTCGACTTCCGTGCCATTGGCGAAAGCGAGCATGATGCTGTCGCTTCGCTCCTCCAATCCGGTCAGGCGGTGTCCGAGATGAATACCGCTCGTATCGAGCCCGCTTGCGAGCGCGTCCAAGAGATCCGCACGGTGAAAGGTGTAATAGGGAGCGCCGTACCGCGCCGCAGTCTTGAGTCGATCGTTGAATTCGAGGAACTCACCGGTCTGCATATTGCGCGTGTAGATTCCGGGCGATGTGGTCCCGACAGCGGCGACTTGATCGCCAACGCCGATCGCTTGGAGCGCCTTGTTGGCTTGCGGGCTTACGTTGACCGCGGCGCCGATCTCGCCCAAGGCCGGCGCGGTCTCGAAAAGCTCCACCTTTATCCCGAAGGTCTGCAGCGCGCGCGCGGTCGCGACCCCGGCAAGTCCGCCCCCGACAATCGCCATCCTACAGTGTGATGACATTCGTTCCTCCGGATGCCGCCGGAATCGATTACCGGCACCGCTGTTCGATCATACCAAAAACCCTGCTCAGTAATCGCCATTTATCAGCGTACGCCTTAACGAAACCAGGGATCGAACAGCGGCAAGCTGACGAGCGCGGCGACGGCGATGATCACATAGGCGATGCGGCGGTAGAGCAGGTCCGAAGTGCCGTGGAACATGGTCGCGCCGGTCCAGGTCGCAGCGAAAAACGGCAGCGCGAGCAGGAGCGCCAGCGCAACCAGTTCCGGCGTGAACACGCCTTGCACGAAGTAGCTGACGCACAGCGTCAGATCGAGCAGCAGAAAATAGACCAGCAGGTTGGCGCGCACCGTATGGAAGTGGTTGCTGGTGCTGAGCCAATAAATAATGACGGCGGGCCCGGCGATCTGCGCTGCGCCACCGCCAAATCCGGAGAACAGGCCGACACCGACTGTCGCCGGCAGGCTTGGATGGCCGTGATAGCGCCAGCCCGACATCAGGACACCGAGCAGCAACAGGACCAGCACTGACATGGACCAGCGGAGCACGATCGGATCGACGATGAGCAGCGCCATGGTGCCGAACGGCACCGCAATAGCGGCGGCGACATAGATCGGCAGCACTTCGCGCCACGTGCACTGTGTAAGAGCGCGGACCGAGAACGGCGCCGCGCCGATCGTGTCGATCAACAGCAGCGTCACGGCGGCAACCCGCGGGCCATACACCGCCGCCACCAGTGGAATGTAAATCATGGCCGAGCCGAATCCGGAAAAGCCGCGCACCAAGCCGGCGACCACGGTGATGGCGAGGGCCCCCCAGAAGCGGGGATTTTCGACCGCCGCTGTAAACAGTGCGTTGTCAGGAAAGGTCACGGCGTATGGCTCTGGCCGATGATGAGGGTCGCATTATCGAACGTATCTTTATGGCATGCGTTTAAATTTTTAACAGCTTTGGGTTGCGCGCTAGGCGCGGCCCCGCCCCGGCGCTATCACGGCAGTCGAGATGACGCGACCGATTCGCATCCTCGGCATCGATCCCGGCCTCCGCCGCACCGGCTGGGGCGTTATCGAGATTGCCGGAAACCGGCTCAGTTTCATCGGCTGCGGCTCGGTGACAACCGATGACCGCGCCATGCTGGCGTTGCGGCTTCTGGCCATTCACGACGGACTGACGTGCATCCTCGACGACTATCGCCCCGATGAAGCCGCCGTCGAGGCGACGTTCGTCAACAAGGATGCTACTGCGACGCTCAAGCTCGGCCAGGCCCGGGGCATTGCCATGGTGGTGCCGGCGCGGGCCGGTGTGCCAGTCGCTGAATATGCACCGAACGTAGTGAAGAAAAGCATCGTCGGTGCCGGCCACGGCGACAAGGCGCAGATTCGCATGATGATCGGCGTGCTTTTGCCCAAGGCCGACCCGAGTTCGCACGACGCCGCCGATGCGCTCGCCATCGCGGTGACGCACGCGCACCACCGGCAAAGCATCGTCCTCAAATTGGCGGCTAAGGTAGCGGCGCGATGATTGGCAAGCTCAAAGGCATGATCGACAGCTACGGCGAGGACTCGGTGATCGTCGACGTCAATGGCGTCGGTTATCTGGTGCACTGCTCCGGCCGCACATTGCAGGAGCTGCCTCGCGCCGGCGAGCCGGTGACATTATCTATCGAGACCCACGTGCGCGAGGATCAGATCCGATTGTTCGGCTTTACGAGCGATATCGAACGCGAATGGTTCCGGCTCTTGCAGACCGTGCAGGGCGTCGGCACCAAGGTCGCGCTTGCCGTGCTTGGCACGCTCAAGCCCGCCGATCTCGCGTCCGCGATCGCCATGCGCGACAAGGCGATGGTGGCGCGCACGCCGGGTGTCGGCCCGAAAGTCGCCGAGCGCATTGTCACGGAACTCAAGGACAAGGCGCCGGCCTACACCCATATCGATCCGGCGCTGGTGCGGCTCTCCGGCGCGCTTGACGAGAAGCGCGCGCCGCAACCGATTACCGACGCGGTCTCGGCACTGGTCAATCTCGGCTACGGCCAGCCGCAAGCCGCGGCCGCCATTGCCGCGGCAGTGCGTAGCGCCGGTGAAGGCGCCGAGGTCAGGACGCTGATCCGGCTCGGCTTGAAGGAACTGGCGAGGTGAAACGGCCGGCGGCACTGAGCAAAGCCGACAAGGAGCTGATCGCGGCGGCGACGGCGGCGATCAAGCAGCGCTACCGCGACGACTGGCAGGAAGTCGGCGCCGCGCTGCGCACCCGTTCCGGCAAAATCTTTACCGGCGTCAATCTCGATGCCTATCTCGGCCGCATGGCGGTCTGCGCCGAGGCGGTTGCGCTCGGTCGTGCCTTCGTCGAAGTCGGCGATGATGGGATCGAAAAAATCGTCGCAGTCCGGCATCCGCCGCCGGACGAGAAGGATCAGGCTATCACCGTGGTGTCGCCATGCGGGGCCTGTCGCGAGTTGATCTTCGATTACGATCCGAAGGCGCACGTGATCGTGCCGAACCCCCTCCCTTCCCTCCCCCGCAAGCGGGGGAGGGAAGGGAGGGGGCCGGGTGTTGTTCCGATCGCCGAATTATTGCCCAACAAATACCGCCGGGGGCCGGAACGGTGAGCTCGATCCCGAAACCGGGCGCAAACCACAAGCTGGTGGCGCCGGAGCGGCGCGAGGAGGACGCCGCCGAAAGTTCGCTGCGCCCGCAGCGGCTTTCGGAATTCATCGGCCAGGAGCAGGCGCGCAAAAATCTCGGCGTGTTCATCGAAGCGGCTCGTGGGCGGCGCGAGGCGCTCGATCATGTGCTGTTCGTCGGTCCGCCCGGGCTCGGCAAAACCACGCTGGCGCAAATCCTGGCGCGTGAGCTTGGCGTCAATTTCCGCGGCACCGCCGGTCCGGTGATCGCTAAGGCCGGCGACCTCGCGGCGCTTCTCACCAATCTGGAAGATCGCGACGTGCTGTTCATCGACGAGATTCACCGCCTTAATCCCGCGGTCGAGGAAATCCTTTATCCGGCGATGGAGGATTTTCAGCTCGATCTTATCATCGGCGAGGGACCGGCGGCACGCTCGGTGAAAATCGACCTCGCCAAGTTCACTTTGGTCGGCGCGACGACGCGCGCCGGCCTGCTCACCAACCCGCTGCGCGACCGCTTCGGCATTCCGATCCGGCTTAACTTTTATTCCGAGGCCGAACTGGAACTTATCGTCAATCGCGGCGCGCGTGTGCTTGGTATCGGCGTGACCGCGGATGGCTCAAACGAGATCGCACGGCGTGCGCGCGGCACGCCGCGCATCGCCGGACGGCTCCTGCGCCGTGTCCGCGATTTTGCCACCGTTGACGGCGCCACGGCGATCGACCGCGCTGTGGCCGATAAGGCGCTCGCTGCGCTCGAAGTCGATAGTGCCGGTCTCGACGCCATGGATCGCCGTTATCTCTCGACTATCGCGATGAATTACGGCGGTGGCCCGGTCGGCGTCGAGACGCTGGCGGCGGCGCTGTCGGAGCCGCGCGACGCCATCGAGGACATCATCGAGCCGTATCTGATCCAGTGCGGGCTTCTGCAACGCACGCCGCGCGGACGGCTCGTCACCGGCAACGGTTTCCGCCATCTCGGCCTGCCCGAACCGGCGCGCGATCCGGCGCAGTTCGGCTTGTTCGCGGCGGGCGACGATGACTGAGTCCAAGGATCAAATGTTCGAGGGCGGCTGCCATTGCGGCCGGGTGCGGTTTCGCGTGACTGCCGATCTGTCGCGCGTCACCTATTGCAACTGCTCGATCTGCGCCAAGAAAGGCTTTTTGCATCTCATCGTGCCGCCCGATTGCTTTGAGCTTGTCAGCGGCGCCGATGTGCTGACGACCTATCGATTCAATACCGGCACGGCGGCGCACACCTTCTGCACGACATGCGGCATCCACCCGTTCTACCGGCCGCGCTCCGATCCGGACAAGATCGACGTCAACGTGCGCTGTCTCGACGGCGTCGATGTTGCACGCTCTTGACGTAAAGGAGTTCGACGGTCGGAACTGGGAGCGCGCCATGGCCGGAAGAGTGCCGTGGAGGTGAGGCGATGACGTCTATTCCCCTCGACGGTGAAATCCGGGACGGCCGCCACGTGCAGGTGGTGCGGGTCTATTACGAGGACACCGACTTCACCGGCATCGTCTATCACGCCAATTACCTGCGCTTCATGGAGCGCGGGCGCACCAATTACCTGCGCCTGATCGGCGCCGACCATCGCGCCTTGTTCGAGGCCACCGAGAAAGAGGCGCCGGGTTTTGCTTTCGTCGTGCGTTCGATGAACCTCGACTTTCTCAAGCCCGCGCGCATGGATGACGTGCTCGACATCGTCACCGAGCCTGCGGAAGTGAAGGGCGCGTCCGTGACGCTGCGCCAGCGCGTCATGCGCGGCGACGAGGTAATCGTCGAGGCCCATGTTCGCGTCGCTTTCATCAGCGGCGGCCGGGCGCGGCCGATCCCGAAACCGTTTCGCATTGCCATGAGGGCCGATTTCGACACAGTGAATTCCTAGAAATTGGCGGTGCAGGAATCGGGCTGTATATGACGCCGACGCCATCTATATAATCCGCATCATGGCGAGGCTTGAATTTGCATTGTTCGATACGCCGATTGGCTGCTGCGGCATTGCCTGGAGTGGAGGCGGTATTGTTGGTGTGCAACTGCCGGAAGGGAGCGAACACGCGACCCGGGCCCGTGTTCAACGCCGCTATCCGGCGGCGCGCGAGGCCGCGCCATCGGTCGAGATGCGTCGCGTCATAAATGATATCACCGGTTTGCTCAGCGGCGAGCCGCGCGACTTGAGTTACGTCACGATCGACGCCGCGGGCGTGGCCGACTTTAACCGCCGTGTCTATGACATCGCGCGCTCCATTCCAGCAGGGTCGACGCTGTCCTACGGCGAAGTCGCCGAGCGTCTAGGCGACCGTATGCTGGCGCGCGACGTTGGCCGGGCTCTCGGCGAGAATCCAACCCCGATCATCGTGCCGTGTCATCGCGTGCTTGGAGCCGGCGGCAAACCTGGCGGCTTTTCCGCGCCGGGCGGCCTCGACACGAAATTGCGGTTGCTGACGATCGAGGGCGCGCAACTTGGTGAGCCGACGCTGTTCGGCCGGCTGCCGTGGGCCACGAAAAACGCGCCGTAAAGCCTAAAGTGCAATGGCGTTGGGGCCGAGGGGTCTATTCGTTCGACGGGCCGCCCGATTTGATGTAAATGCCTTTTACATGAGCTGGTCGAAGGACAGCAGGGGTGGTGGACCACGCGGCTACCACCATGGCGATCTGCGGGAAACGCTCATTCGCGCGGCGCTTGAACTGATCGCGCAAAAAGGGTCCGCAGGATTCACCTTTGCCGATGCGGCGCGCTGGGCGGGGGTCAGTCCGGCTGCGCCGTATCGGCACTTCCGCGACCGCGACGATCTTCTGGCCAACGTTGCTTTACGCGGATTTGAGCAGTTCGAGATCGCGCTAGTGGGCGCCTGGGATGATGGCCGTCCCGATGCGCTGACCGCGCTCGACCGCATGGGCAAGGCCTATCTCGGTTTTGCCCGGGCCGAGCCGGCGTACTACTCCGCGATGTTCGAATCCGGCATTGCGCCGGACACGAGTTCCCGAATTGCGCGCGGCAGGCGATCACGCCTTCGGTGTCTTGCGTCTGGCTGCGGAAAAGGTCTGCGCCCAGGCGCCGCCGCGCGATCGTCCGCCGCCGCTGATGCTGGCGCTTCATATTTGGGCGATGTCGCATGGCATCGCTTCGTTGTTCGGGCGTGGCGATTCGGCGCGCCGCACCGTGCCCATGGCACCGGAAGACCTGTTAGAGGCGGCGGTTCTTATTTATCTCAAGGGTCTTGGCGTTGGAGTGGGTGCTGGCGTTGCAGGCGCCGCAGCGAAACGGCCGCCCGGCTAAGCTTTTATCGCGAGGCCCGCAGGTGCCGGCACACTTATTAAATTCGCCCTTGACAAACGGGGCAGAAATGTAAATGTTATTTACATTCACAATCGAGGTCGTACCATGGCTGTTATTCTCCTGATCCTGGGCTTCATGTGGTGGTGGCCCTTGGGGCTCGTCATTCTCGCCATCCTGATCGCGGGCGGACGGATTGGCTGCTGGCATCGCCCGACATTTGCAGGGAGCGGACCGATGGGCTGCTGGAATCACGGCGCGAGCCGGTGGGAAAACAAAATGCAGCGCATGCAGGACAAGATGGACCGCGTGCGCGCGAAGGTGGACAGCGTGCGCGGCGGCAATATGTGGGGAGCACCGCCGTCGAGCGGCAATCGTGCCTTCGACGACTATCGCACCGAAACTCTCAAGCGCCTCGAAGATGAGCAGCGCGAGTTCCGCGACTTTCTCGATCGGTTGCGCTTCGCCAAAGACAAGACCGAGTTCGATCAGTTTATGGCGGACCGCCGCAGCCGCGGCGACGACACCGGCCCGCAGCCGCAGAGCCCATAGTCACTCAAGCTGTTCGATCGCCACGGTACCGGCCGTCCGCCACAGCGGGCGGCTGGTTTCGTTTATGAACGGCGCGATTTTGGCATTCCCGGCCCGCCTTAACTCCCCATTAAGCAAGCTGGGGCTTCGTTAGGTCCGAACGATCGGGGTTGCGCCCTAGTTTGGACAAGTTTCGCGATGATTTCGGTCGGGCCGGTGGCGGGTCCGGTGCGGGTCCTAGCGAAATTTTGGGTTGGTCGGCACGCTTGAGCGGCTGCCTTTTTGCCCTTTGGTCCTGGCGCCAGGGCGCCGCTTCGGTCATGGCCACGGTTTCGGCCGTTATCGGCCGGACCGCTGAAAGGACGCTCCATGAATCCTGTCGACGCAGTGCAGTCGGTCGCACCGTTGACCTCCGGCAACCTGTCGCTGTTCCACCTGTTTTGGCACGCGCACTGGATTGTCGAGTCGGTGATGGTCGGGCTCCTGGTGTGTTCGGTCTGGGTCTGGGCCATCGCCATCGACAAGACATTTCTGTTCGCGCGCATTCGCAAGGCCGGCGAGCATTTCGAGCAGGCATTCTGGTCCGGCCAGTCGCTGGAGGACCTCTACAAGTCGCTTTCGGCCAAGCCGGAACATTCGACCGGGGTACTATTCGTTGCCGCCATGCGCGAGTGGAAGCGGAGCCTCGAAGGTCACGCCAAATCCTTCGCCGGTTTGCAGATGCGTATCGAGAAGGTGATGTCGGTGGCCACCGCGCGCGAAATCGAGCACATGGAGCACCGGCTTCTGGTGCTGGCGACCGTGGGATCGGCGGGTCCGTTCATCGGCCTGTTCGGCACGGTCGCGGGCATCATGACTAGCTTCCAGTCGATTGCGGCCTCGCAGAACACCTCGCTCGCAGTGGTCGCGCCGGGCATCGCGGAATCGCTGTTTGCGACAGCGATTGGCCTCGTTGCCGCCATCCCGGCGACCATTTTCTATAATAAGTTCACAGCCGAGGTGAACCGGCAGGCCCAGCGGCTGGAGGGTTTCGCCGACGAGTTTACGGCGATCCTGTCGCGGCAGATCGACGAGCGCGGGTGAGGGGCCGGCTATGGGGATGAGTGTCGGAGAGGTTGCCTCAAGTGGCAGACGCGGCCGCCGCCGGCGCTCGGTCATGAGCGAGATCAACGTTACGCCGTTCGTCGACGTCATGCTGGTGTTGCTGATCGTGTTCATGGTGTCGGCGCCTTTGCTCACGGTCGGCGTGCCGATCGAATTGCCGCAGAGCCAGGCCAAGGCGCTCAGCCAGGATAACGAGCCGCTCACTGTCTCGGTCAATGTCGACGGCAAGGTCTTCCTGCAAGATCACGAAATCCGGATCGACGATCTGGTGCCCAAACTCAAGGCGATCGTCGACGCCCGTCATGGCACTTTGAACGACCAGATCTATGTGCGCGGCGATAAGAAAGTCGACTACGGTACGATGATGCGCGTGATGGGGCGCCTGTCGTCTGCGGGCTATCACCGCGTGGCGCTGGTAACGGAGGTCGAGCAGGGCGGGGGATGAGGCCTGGTTTTACCATATCGTTCATCGCCCACGGCGTTGCGTTGGGGCTCGGGCTCGTTGCGATCTCGGCGCAGCCGATGGAGTCGCCGCCGGTCAGTTCGCTGCCGGTACAATTCATTTCCGACAAGGATTTCTCCCAGCTTACACAAGGCGTGAAGAACGCGCCGAAGCTGAAAGTCGACGAGCCGAAGCCGCTCGCCGACAAGGTCGATGTGCCCAAGCCGATCGATCAAACCGCAGATAAAGTCGGCAAACAGGAAATCAAAACTGAGACGGCCGCGGCTAAGCCGCAGCCCGATCCGAAACCGGCCGACAAACCCGTCAAGCCCAAGCCGCCCGATTACAAGCCCGATCAGATCGCGCAGTTGCTGAAGAAAGACACCAACAAGCAGCCACCGAAGCCGGACAACAAGCCAACGCCGGAAAAGACCACACAGGACGCTCCCAAATTCAACGCCGATCAGGTCGCGGCCTTGCTCGACCATCGCGAGCCGCAGCGCGAGGTCGCGACGGCCGACGCGATCAATCCGACGGCCAATATCGGGTCGGCAACTGGAATGTCCGCGCAATTGTCGCAGGGCGAAATCGACGCATTGCGCGCGCGCATATCGAGCTGCTGGAGTCCGCCGCCAGGCGTCGATGCGAAGTCGAAGCTCTATATCGTGCTCGACGTCTTGTTCAAACCGGACGCGACGGTGTCACGTGAACCGACCGTAGTCGAAGGCTCGGCTTCGGTACTCGGTCCGGCGCTGGCCGAAAGCGCCAGGCGCGCGCTCCTGTTGTGTCAGCCGTTCACCATGCTCAAGCCCGAGCATTACGACCAGTGGAAGAATCTCCAGCTCAAATTCGATCCGCAAGAATTGCTCGGCGGCTGATCAGGCAGCTTCAATCATCATGACAATATTGCAAGTGTCCAATCTTTTGGTGACGCGACGGCAAGCCCTCGTGTCGGGCGCGGCCGCCGGTGGAGTGACGCTGTCGGCGCGTTATGCCGACGCGGTCACGCGCCTCGACATCACCGAAGGCAATTTCCAGCCGATGCCGATCGCCATTCCCACTTTCTTCGGCGGGGCGGACAGCGACAACGATACCGCGGCCGGGGTGACACAGATCATCACGGCAAACCTCAAAGGCAGCGGCCTGTTCCTGCCGGTCGATCCCGCCGCCTTCATCGAGCACCTTGCCAGCGTCGACAACGTGCCGAACTTTCCCAACTGGCGCACCATCAATGCGCAGTTTCTCGTGGCCGGCCGCGTTTCGCGGCAGACCGACGGCCGGTTGAAAGCCGAATTCCGGCTTTGGGACGTCCTCTCGGGCCAGCAGCTCGACGGCAAGCAATATTTCACCACGCCCGACAACTGGCGCCGCATCGCTCACATCATCTCGGACGCCATCTACGAACGGCTCACGGGCGAGAAGGGTTATTTCGATACGCGTATCGTCTTCGTCGACGAGACCGGACCGAAGGAACGCCGCATCAAGCGTCTCACCATCATGGATCAGGACGGCGCCAATGTGCGGTATCTGACCCGCGGCGACGAGCTCGTCCTCACCCCGCGTTTCTCGCCGTCGACGCAGGAGATCACCTACATGGCTTACGGCCAGGGCGATCCTCGCGTATACCTGTTCAACATCGAAACCGGACAGCGTGAAATCGTCGGCAATTTTCCCGGCATGAGCTTTGCGCCGCGCTTCTCGCCGGATGGCCAGAGCGTCATCATGAGTTTGCAAGAGGGCTCGAACGCCAATCTCTTCGTCATGGATTTGCGGTCGAAGTCGACGACGCGGCTGACCAACACTCCGGCCATCGACACCGGGCCGTCCTATTCGCCGGACGGCCAGCAAATCTGTTTCGAATCCGATCGCGGCGGCCACCCGCAGATCTACGTCATGCCGGCGACGGGCGGCACGGCGCAGCGCATCAGCTTCGGCGACGGCATCTATTCGACGCCGGTCTGGTCGCCGAAGGGTGATTACATCGCCTTCACCAAACAGGGCGAATCCAAGTTCGCCATCGGCGTCATGAAGCCGGACGGTTCGGGCGAACGTATCCTCACCGAGGGCTTCCACAATGAAGGCCCGACTTTCGCGCCGAACGGGCGAGTCATCATGTATTTCAGCGACAATGTCGGCAGTCCCGGGCCGGCGCTGTTCACGATCGACATCGCCGGGCGTAACCAGCAGCGGGTTCCGACGCCAAGTTTTGCCTCCGATCCGGCGTGGTCGCCGCTTTTGTCATAGCGGGATCTGGACAATCACACCGTTGCCGCATTGAGGCCCCATTAACCATTGCCAAAGCTTTCAACGAATTTCACGGGGTTGAGGCATTCCTGCAACGCTGCATCAAGGTTGACGGAACCTTCGCTTAACCAAGGCGCTGCTAGACCCGGTAGCGAGCAACCATGTCCGGCCAAAACGGAACTAATGGAGGCACCGGAATGAATATCGTCAGTATTGTCCGCGGCGCCAAATTCGCAGCCGTTATCGCGGCAGCGTTCCTGATCGCGGGCTGCGCCAAGAATCCGACCGATCAGTCGGCGATGGGCGCCGCCGCAACGCCCGGCAGTCAGCAGGACTTCGTCGTCAATGTCGGCGACCGCGTGTTCTTCGAGACCGACTCGTCGGAGCTTACCGAACAGGCTCGCGCCACGCTCGACAAGCAGGCGCAGTGGCTCGGCAACTACAATCGCTACAATTTCACCATCGAGGGCCACGCCGACGAGCGCGGCACGCGTGAATACAACATCGCGCTCGGCGCCCGCCGCGCGCAGACGGTGCGCGAATATCTGGTCTCGCGCGGCGTGTCGGCGCAACGCATGCGCACGATCTCCTACGGCAAGGAACGGCCGGTCGCGGTTTGCGACGATATCTCCTGCTGGTCGCAAAATCGCCGTGCGGTGACAGTGCTCGATCAGAGTTCGTAACGGCTACCGTCTCAAATAGCGGATCGGGACCTCGGCGCCGCTACGGCGCCGATCGTCTTTCGGCTTGCCAAAACACGTCTGAAATCGGATCGTAGTGGCCCATCCCCCGTATTGATTGCGGCCACGATCCGGCTTTGTGAAAATTTGACGAGGTTTCGCGCATGACTGCCGTCGCACGTATCCGTGCCATGCCGATTCTTGCTGTCGCAGCGACTCTCGCGGCCTGCGGCCAGAATAATCAGTACGCCGCGCCGCCGCCGCCAAAGGTTACTGTGGCCGCGCCCGTCGAGCAGCAAGTCACACGCTATTTCGATGCGACCGGCAATACGGCGTCGATCAACTCGATCGATCTGGTGGCCCGGGTGCAGGGCTTCGTGCAGGCCATCAGCTACAAAGACGGCGATTACGTGAAAAAAGGCACGTCGCTGTTCACGATCGAGCCGGAGCCGTACAAACTCAAAGTGGATTCCGCGAAGGCGGCTGTCGTCAGCGCACAGGCGACGCTGACGCAGAACAAAGCGGAGTACCAGCGCCAGGCCGATCTTATCCAGAAGCAGGTCTCGACCCAGGCCAATTACGACAAGGCGCTTGCGGCGCGTGACTCCTCTCAGGCCGACCTGCAATCCGCGCAGGCCAGCGAGCAGCAAGCCGAAATCAATCTCGGCTATACGGATGTGACAGCGCCGTTCGATGGGGTGGTGACGGCGCGCCAAGTGTCGATCGGTGAGCTTGTGGGCGCGTCCTCGCCGACGGTGCTCGCCACCATCGTGCAACTCGATCCGATCTGGGTGAATTTCAACGCCAGCGAGAGCGATGTGCTGCAGGTGCGGGCGAACCTGGCGCAGACCGGCCGTACCACCGCCGATCTTCTCGGCATGCCCGTCGAAGTCGGATTGCAGAACGAAGACGGTTATCCGCACCACGGCAAGCTCGACTACGTCGCTCCGACCGTCAATGCATCGACCGGAACCCTCGCCGGACGCGCCAGCCTTGATAATGCCGATCGTGGCCTGCTGCCGGGATATTTCGTCCGTATCCGCATCCCCGGGAAGCCGCAGCCGGGCTTGCTGGTGCCCGATGCCGCGCTCGGCAGCGATCAGGGCGGGCGCTATGTGCTCGTCGTCAACAAGGACAACGTTGTCGAGCAGCGCAAAGTGGAGCCCGGCCAACTCGAGGGCGAACTGCGTGTCATCGAGAAGGGCCTCACCAAGGACGACCGCGTGGTGGTCGCCGGTATCATGCGGGCTATTCCGGGCCAGAAAGTCGATGCCGAGTTGGGCACGCCCGCGGCGGCGAAGTAGCGCGGCGGTCGCACAATGATTTCTAAATTCTTCATCGAGCGCCCGGTTCTCGCGAACGTCCTCGCCATCCTGATGATTTTGATCGGCGCGGTTGCCGTCTACGATCTGCCAATTGCGCAATATCCCGACGTCGTGCCGCCGACCGTGCAGGTGACGACGCGTTACCCGGGCGCGAGCGCGCGCACGCTTATGGACACCGTAGCGTTGCCGATCGAACAGCAAGTCAACGGCGTCGAGAAGATGATCTACATGCAATCGATGAGCGCCAGCGACGGCAGCTATACGCTCACGGTAACATTCCAAATCGGCACCGATCTCGATACGGCGCAAGTCCTGGTGCAGAATCGCGTTGCGATTGCACTCTCATCGTTGCCGCAGGCGGTCCAGGCGCAAGGCGTCACCGTGCAGAAGCGATCGACCGCGATCCTGCTCTTCGTCACTTTGACGTCGCCTGACGGCCGCTATGACAGTCTCTATCTCGCCAACTACGCTACGATCAATCTCAAGGACGAGTTGGCGCGGTTGCCCGGGGTCGGCAACGTCAATGTGTTCGGCGCCGGCCAGTATTCGATGCGGATCTGGCTCGATCCCGAAAAGCTGAAGGCGCGCAGCCTCAATGCCCAGGACGTCGTTATCTCATTGCAGCAGCAAAGTCAGGAGGTCACCGCCGGCCAGGTCGGCATTCCGCCGACGCCGCCGGGCGTCAATTTCCAGTACACGATCGATATTCAGGGCCGGCTCTCCGACCCCGACCAATTTGCCAATGTGATCGTCAAGACCGGCGATAACGGCCAGATCACCCGGTTAAGCGATGTCGGCCGGGTCGAGCTCGGCGCGCAAACCTACAGCCAGAATTTCACGCTCGACGGCAAGCAAGCCGCTGGCATCGCCATTTACCAGTCTCCGGGCGCGAATGCGCTCGATGTGGAGCACGCCGTCAAGACGAGGATGGAGGTGCTGGCGAAGGACTTTCCGCAGGGCCTCGTTTATTCGGTGCCTTTCGACACGACAGTGTTCGTGAACGCGTCGATTTACGAGGTTTACAAGACCCTCATCGAGGCGGGAGTGCTGGTGCTGGTCGTCATCATGGTGTTCCTCCAGGACTGGCGCGCCATGCTGATCCCGGCGACCACCGTCCCGGTGACGATCGTCGGCGCTTTTGCCCTGATGTGGGCGCTCGGTTTTACCGTGAACTTTTCGACCTTGTTTGCGATCGTGCTGTCGATCGGCATCGTGGTCGACGATGCTATCGTCGTCGTCGAGGGCGCCGCTCACAATATCGAGCAGGGCATGAGCGGCCATGACGCGGCTGTTAAAGCCATGGACGAGTTGTTGGGGCCGATCATCGGCATTACGCTGGTGCTGATGTCGGTGTTCCTGCCGGCGGCATTCCTGCCCGGCCTGACCGGACGAATGTATGCGCAATTCGCACTGGTGATCGCGGCGACTGCGCTGCTGTCCGCCATTAACGCAGCAACACTCAAACCCACCCAAGCGGCTATGTGGCTGCGCACGCCTGTGCCGCCGGAGCAGCGCAACGCTTTCTATCGCGGCTTCAACAATATCTACGGCCGGATCGAGCATCGCTACGCCGGTTTGATCCATCACATGGTCGAGCATGCCGGACTGATGACCATCGTGGCCTTTGCAATCATGGGTGTTGCGTTCTGGGGCTTGTCGCGTGTGCCCACAGGGTTCCTGCCGATCGAGGATCAGGGTTATGTGCTGGCCAGCGTCCAGCTTCCCGATGGCGCGTCGCTTGCCCGCACGCGCGCGGCGCTCGATCAGGTTTCGGCAATCGCCGCCAAGGACGACAGCGTCGCGCAAGTGATCGCGATCTCCGGCATATCCGTCCTCGATAACAGCGCACCGCTGGCCAATGCGGGCGTCGCCTATATCGTGCTCAAGGACTGGAGCAAACGCGCCGACCTGCGCACCATATTCGGCCGGTTGGCGCCGGCACTCGACGCGGTCGATGGGCGCGTCATCGTGCTGCCGCCGCCGCCGATCCAGGGTATCGGCAATGCCGGCGGCTTCACCCTGCAACTTGAACTGCGCGACGGCAGTACGGATTTTGCCAAGCTCCAGAGCATCACTGATACCGTCGTTGCCAATGCCCAATCGCAGAGCGCGCTGCAACGGGTTTCGACCTCGTTCCGCGCCATCGCGCCGCAACTGCGTATCGATGTCGATCGCGTCAAGGCGCAGACGTTGCATGTTTCGATCGATCAGGTGTTTTCGACGCTGGCGACCTATCTCGGGTCCGACTACGTGGCACAGTTCAACAAGTTCGGCCGGGTGTTTCAGGTCTATGCGCAAGCGGATGCGCAATTTCGACTGCGGCCCCGGGACATCGAAAACCTTTCGGTGCGCAATCAGCAGGGCGACATGGTTCCGCTGGGTACGATCATAAGCATCGAGCCGGCGGTCGGGGCGCCGCTAATCAGCCTTTACAATCTTTATCCCTCGTCGAGCGTCATCGGATTGCCGGCCGCGGGGTTCAGTTCGGGCGAAGCGATCCGCTTGATGGAGCAAAATGCGGCGAACACGTTGCCGCCCGGAGCCGGCAGCGATTGGACCGCTATGTCCTATCAGGAAAAGGTCGTCGGCAATCAGATGTACCTCGTGTTCGCGCTGGCGATGCTACTCGTTTATCTGGTGCTCGCCGGTCAATATGAGAGCTGGTACACGCCGCTCGCGGTCATCCTTTCAGTGCCGCTGTCGCTGGTCGGGCCGGTTGCGGTGCTCAAAGGCCTTCGCATCGACAACAATCTGTACACGCAGATCGGCATCATTCTGCTCATCGCGCTGTCGGCCAAGAATGCCATTCTTATCGTCGAAGTTGCGCGCGAACACCGCGTGCGCGACGGCAAGCCCGTTTTCGAAGCTGCGGTCGATGCCGCCCGGGCGCGCTTTCGGCCGATCCTATGACGTCGTTCGCATTCATTCTCGGCGTCGCGCCGCTTGTAGTCGCCAGCGGCGCCGGCGCCAGCGCGCGAAAGTCGATCGGCATTACGGTATTCAGCGGCATGATCGCCTCGACCTGCCTCGCCGTCCTGTTCGTGCCTTCGCTGTTCGCTGTGATCCAGCGTTTCGAGGAGTGGCGCGCCGCCCGCGAGCATCCCCGCATCCAGCCTGCGGAATAGGGCACGCAGACACAATTTGGACGCAGGACGCGCTATGTTAGGCCTCGCCATTCCACCGAACATGCTGCCGGCGATGCTCCGCCCCATTTCCCTCCCTGGTCGTCGCGCTTGCCTTTGGGTTTTGTACCAGCCCCGCGGCGGCGCAGACGTCGCAATCTGATCTCCTGACCCGGCTCGACCGCCTCGAG
>CAVTFP010000028.1:0-32027 GCA_963733645.1 uncultured Alphaproteobacteria bacterium | reverse complement strand
GAACTGGTTCCCGGAAAATGATGTGGCACAGCGACGCGTGCAGAACCGCTTTCCAGGCCGCAGTCTACAAGATACTGACCAAGAAAAACGCGAAGCTGAGGGATACATCGCCGCGCCGCCAACCATCTTTATCATCTCTTTGGCGCGCAATTCAGTAGTGCCGCGTCACGTAGTCGGCGAAGGTCAAGGTAAACAAGAAGATCGTCCAGAAAAGCCCGGCGCCGGCCAGGATGCGGATGAGCACGCTCGATCGCCGCAAATCCATGAGGAAGGTCACCAGCAGCGCGATCATGACCGCCGCGATGACCAGATTGAGCGCCGTATTAAAAGCGCCGAGCGGCAAGTAAGCCGACGCTGTATTGATCGCGAACAGCACAATCAGTGCCAACCAGACCGCCAGCGGCTCCTTCCACAATCGTTTTGGGTCGGGGCCGTTCACCAGCGGCCTACCAGGTAGAGCAGGGGAAACAGCACAAGCCAAACGCAGTCGACAAAATGCCAATAAATCGCAACGCCCTCGGTCGTCGAAGCCTGCAAAGGTACGACATTGCACTTGAACAGCAACGCGACGGTCAACACGACCAGGATGCCGGCGGTCAGATGAACGGCATGGATGCCGGTCATGACCCAATACAGCATCCAGAATAGCCGCGTCTGCGGCGGCGACAGTGAGAAGTGCGTGCCGGGTATAAGCCCCTTGGTGTAGTCGCCGTGATATTCGAGGCCTTTGACGACAAGAAAGGCGGCGCCGAGCACGGCGGTCCCGATCAGGCACCAGATGGTGAGCCGCCGTAATTGCGCCGTCGCTGCTCGCAGTGCCACGGTCATGGAGAGGCTCGATGTCAAAAGGATTGTCGTATTGATGGCGCCGTAGACGATATCCGTCTTGGCCGCACCGATACGAAAGGCCTCGACATTGAAGCTGCGGTACACCGCATAGGTGATGAATAGCCCGCTAAAGAACAAAATCTCACTGACCAGGAACATCCACATGCCGACGCAAACGCCCTCCCGTTGTAGCGCCAACGTCGGCCACGGCTCTTGCAATCCAGCTTCGTGCAGTGCGGCGGCGTCGGTCATTGCGCGCGGCCGATCTTCGGTTCGGGCGGTTCTTCGGTCACGTCATAGTCGTACGGTTCGGCAGCGATCCGCGGCGGCGTGCGGAAATTCCTTTTTGGCGGCGGCGAAGCGGTTTGCCATTCGAGGCCGCGCGCGTGCCATGGATTATCGCCGGCGCGCTCGCCGTTGATCAGCGACAGGGTGAGGTAGATGAACGGCAAGATATAGGCGACCGCCAGGATCAGCGCGCCGAAGCTCGAAATCACATGCCAGGCCTGAAACACGTCAGGATAGATGTGATAGCGCCGCGGCATACCTTCCCAGCCCATCACGAACTGCGGCAGGAACGTCACGTTAAAGCCAAGGAACATGGTGATGGCGGCAAACTGCGCCCAGAATTCGTTGTAGAGGCGTCCAGTCACTTTCGGCCACCAAAAATGAATGCCGGCCATGTAAGCCGATACCGTGCCACCGACCATAATGGTGTGGAAATGCGCGACCACGAAATAGCTGTCGGTGGTAGCAATATCGATCGGCACCGAAGCGAGGAACAGTCCAGTCAATCCGCCAATCGTGAATAGGCCGAGAAAGCCCAACGCATAGACCATCGGTGCCTCGAAGCCGATGTGGCCGCGATACATCGTGGCGAGCCAGTTGAACACCTTGATTGCTGACGGCACGGCGACAATGAACGACAAAAACGAAAACACTAGATTGGCGAATGGCGACTGGCCGGCGACGAACATATGATGGCCCCAGACCATGAAGCCAATCACCGCGATGCTGAACAGCGCGTACACCATGAAGGCGTAGCCGAATACGCGCTTTCGCGAAAAACAGGCGAACACCTCCGACACCACGCCCATCGCCGGCAATATCATGATGTAAACGGCCGGATGGCTGTAGAACCAGAACAGGTGCTGGAACAGTACCGGATCGCCGCCGGCCCCGGCGTCAAAGATCGGCAGCCCGAACACACGTTCTGCGGTCAGCAGCAAGAGCGACATCGCCAGCACGGGCGTCGCCAGCACCATGACGGTGCTCACAGTGTACATCGACCAGACGAACAACGGCAGCCGGAACCAGGTCATGCCCGGCGCGCGCAGCATGTGTATGGTGGTGAGGAAATTCACACCGGTGGCGATCGACGAAAACCCGACGACGAATACGCCTGCTGCCGCCGCAACGACGTTGCTATGGGAGTAATTCGACGAGAAGGGCGGATAGAACGTCCAGCCGGTATCGACACCTCCGGCGACCAGAACATAGACCGTAAACGCCGCGCCGATCACGTAGAGATACCAGGAGAGCAGATTCAAACGTGGAAAGGCGACGTCTTCGGCGCCGATCATCAGCGGCAGCAGGAAATTTCCCATGGTGGCCGGGATCGACGGCACCAGAAAAAACCACACCATGATGATGCCGTGCATGGTGAACAGCCGATTGTATTCATCGGACGTGAGAAACAGCCCATTCGGATTGACCAATTCGAGCCGCACCAGAGCAATCGCCGCCCCGCCGATAAAGAAAAAAACCGTTATGGAGAGCGCGTAGAGCATGGCGATGCGTTTGTGGTCGGTGGTGGCCAGCCACGACATCACCGTGTGACCTTCGTCGAGATAGCTTTCCGTGCCGAGCTCTTCGACCGGCGCGAATGGCAGGGTCATGTCGGTCATTGCTGCGCTCCTTCGCGACTTTCGGCCGATGAAAGCGATTTAAGGTAGGCCAGCAGTTCGACGAGCTGATCCTCGGTGGCGACGCCGGAAAAGCTCGGCATGATTGGCGAGATAACCGGCGACGATGTCCTTGTTCGGCAGCAGAATGGAATCGCGCAGATAGGCTTCATCGGCAGTTACGGTGCGACCATCGGTGAGCTGGATGCGATGGCCGTAGACGCCGTGCAGATCCGGCGCATGCACGGTCGATCCGGGCGTATGGCAGCCGGAGCAGCCGAGCGAGCGGAACAGCGCTTCACCCTGATGCGCGAGATCGTCGCCTTGTGGTTGTGCCGCTGTCCAACGCGCGTAATCCTGCGGCGCGACGATCACCAGCTTTCCGGCCATGACGGAGTGATCGGTGCCGCAATATTCGGCGCAGGTCAGGTGAAACGTGCCGGTTTTAGTCGCGGTGAACCACAGATAGGTGTAGCGGTCCGGGAGAATGTCCTGCTTGAGCCGCAGCGCCGGCAGATAGAGATCATGAATGACGTCCTCCGACGTCATCGCAAGACGTACCGGCGTGCCGGAAGGCACGTGCAATTCGTCGAGCTCGCGCGCGCCGCTCGGGTGCTGAACGCGCCACATCCATTGTTTGGCGACGACGTGAATTTCGAGCGCGTCCTGCGGCGGCGCGAGCGCGGTGAGCTCGCGAGTGCCTGCCCACCAGAAAATAAACAGAAACAAAAACAGCGTCGCGAGGGTCCAGCCTATCTCGATTTCGTGGCCGAGCCACTCCGGTATTTCGCGGCGCGTGGCCTTCGATCCGCGTCGGTATTTTACCAGGAAAACGACAATCATCATACTGACGAGGCAGACGATGAAACCGGATACGACGACGAGGAGCCAGAACAGCCGGTCGATGCTGTGCGCATAGTCGGAGGCTGCGGTGGTGAATTGGTCGAGGCTCATGATGGCGCCTTTCGGCGTTCCATGGCGAGCAGCGTGAGGATGCCGCTGCCGAGCATCAGAACCGTCGCGCCGGCGGCGAGTTCGAGGAAAAACGTAATCCGTTCCGTGTATATTCCGCGCGCCGGATCGAAGCCGTAGCAAAGCAGCCGGATGTGGTCGGTAAAGGTGCCGACAGTACCACGGCCGGCGTCAACAAGCGCCAAGCGGAGATCGCCGCCGTCGAGACCGAGGCCCGACAGTACGCGTGCGATTTTGCCGGTGGCGTCCGTAACATAGACCGCCGCCGGGTGGGCGAATTGGTCGTGCTCGGCATCGTAGCGATAATGGTAACCGAGCGCGGCAGTTGCTGCAGTGACTGTGTCCTGCGTGCCGGTCAGAAATACCGCGTCGTCCGCGATGGGATCGGCGGCGGCAAAGTGTTCGCTTCGCATCGCGCGCGCTGAATCGATACTATCCTTCGGATCGAGCCCGATAACGACGACGCGATAGTCGGCGCCGGGGCGCAGGCCCGATTTGGCGAGACCAGCTGCCGCGAATTCCAAAATCGGCCCGCACAGCGTGTGGCACGTGTAATCTGCAAAGATCACAATAGCGGGCACGCCGCCGATCGCTTGCGCCAGCGTGGTCTGGCGTCCCCTCTCGTCGAGAAAATTCAACGTCATCGGCAATGCAGCGCCCGGAGGTGCATCGGCGTAGATTGCGCCGAGCTCTCCGGCATTGATTGCCGCTCGAGCCGGCCCATGGAGGATCAGAAGCGCGAATGCCGCGGCGGCAAAAATCCTCATGGGGTTTTCTCCGCCGGTCCGCCAGGGGGCGGGACGTTAGTCGGCGTGATTGTGCGTTCGGCACCCGCATCGGGCGACGTCAGAGCGCCGGGAATGGCTGCAATCGGCGCGTAGGCCTGAGCGCCTTTCTGCGCGATGATTGCCATGGCGCGTTCGATCGGAATCTGTACAAGCGTGTGCGCGTCGTTCGCCCAGTGATAGCCGGCGAGCTCTTGCCGCTGCTTTTGCAATAGCTGCTGAAGCTCCGTCGTGTCACCGGTCTGCACGCGCGGCTGTGGAAAGGATTGCGGCTGCGATACTGTCTTGACCGCAACCTCATGGTTGAAGACTGCGGCGAGCATGGTGACCGCGATGCCGAAGAAAATGAGCGTGCTGCCCGCGATCCAAAGCACGTGATGCGCATCGACGGCTGACGGCTCGGGCAAACCACCCGCATGATGTCCGGCCGGCGTTGTCGGTATCGCTGTTTTAATCGACATGCGCGGGCCTCATCCGACGCAGGAGCGCTTGTGGACCCCAGAGAATCCAAGCCATCAAAAGAAAGCCGATGGCAAGCAGCGCCAGCGGTGCTGCAATCAGTGACAGGACGCCGAACGGCGGCGCGATCAGATAGGCGTCATACATCCCGAGCCCGATTAGCAAGGTCGCTCCGAGCATGCGAAGCGCAATGCGGCTTTTGCGCACGCTCGCTCGCATGAGAGAGAACACCGGAATCGCTGAGACGAGAATGAACGCGCCAGCCGCGAGTAAAGACCACGGCAAGGCGTCGCGTTCGACGAACCAAATTTCTTCGTGCGGCAGATCGCCATACCAGATCACAAGAACCGCCATGAAGTCGATGTAGGTGATGCCGAGGACGAAGGCGAGCAGCAGCGCGCCGAGATCGCCAATGGTTTCGTCGCCTTCGGCCTCCGGCGCGAGCAGGACGGCCCATGCCATGGCGGCGATCAGTTGGGTTACGGCGACGCTGGCGCCGAATGAGGAGGAGGTGAACGGCGCCTCGAGCGATAGATACCAGTCGATCGCGATGCTGCTGACGACGATGCCGTGGAACGCTAATCCCAGCGCCGCGAGGAGCTTGTCCGGGCCTTCCGGCCGCGCGCGGCAGGAGGATGCTTAGCGCACTCCAGCCGGCGATCGCGACCAGCGAGCGAATGACGAAGAACGGCGTATTCAAATAACGCGACACGACATCTGGCTTGATGCCGGCGGCATGATTCGACCACGGGTAAAGCGTCGAGATCGCGACGAACAGAGGAATGAGCAGCAGGAACAGCATTGGGATTGCGGCGGCGGTCGGGACGAGCGCGGGGGCCACGATCTCGCCCCAGCGCCCGGCTGTGAGACGGTGGATCATCTGCAGCAACAGGCTGCCGATTAAAACTTGGCTCCAGAACGCATAGCCGACGAGCCAGCCGGCGGCGGCGGCTTTTGGATTGAACAGGGTCACAACAACGAGCGCTGTTGCTGCGATTACGACTCCGGCGAACAATGGAGTTTTGGGACCGGCGCGCGCGACGCTCATCGGATGTTCTCCGTGGCATCGGGCACTTGCGCGACAGTGGCGCGGCGCGACAGTCTGCAAGGCGCGAATGTAGGCAGCGATGGCCCAGCGGTCGTGCGGGCCGACGCGGTCGGCGTAGGAATACATCACGCCGTAGCCTCCGGTGATGATATCGAAGAAATGTTGCGCCGGCGCCGCGACCAGGCGATCGATGTGATAGGACGGCGGCGCCGGAAAGCCGTGCGCGACAATGATGCCGTCGCCATCGCCGGCAAGGCCATGGCAAGGCGCGCAATAAATACCGAAGCGCTCGCGGCCGCGTTCCAACAGCGCATCGGAGGCCGGTGGCGGAGTGGCCGCCTCGACCGCCAGCGCAACGTCGCCCTGCGCGACCGTGTCGAACGGCAACGGCCGTGCCGACGTGCCATCCGACCATATCGTCGTCGATGCGTAGGTTTTAAGCTTGCGTTGCTGCGTCATGCTCAGATCGCAGCCGGCAAGCGTGAGCGCGATGGCGACAAGGGAGAGAGAGCGCATCATAGCTCCAGCTCCTCGACCAGTTGCGCATCGGCCTTTCGAAGCAAAGTCATCACGTCGTTGCGTCCGTCGGCGGTTTCAGGGCCTACCAGAGCGAGCACGAAGGCGTCCTGGCTCACGCGGTCAAAACCCTCTGCATCGAACAGCGGATCATGCAGACGCGGCAGGCCGGTCTCGAACAGGAAAGTGCCGACGCCGCAAATCGAGGCGACAAGGATTCCGACCGCGAACGGGACCAGCATGAAAGCGGGCCATGCATCGAGCGGCCGGCCGCCGGCATTGTAGGGATAGGCGATGGCGGCGGAATAATATTCGGTGCCGTAGGCTAGCGCCGCCGCCGTAAAACCGCCGATCAACATGGCGTATTTGATCCGGCTCGGAGGCAGATCGAGCAACTTGGTAACCTCCTCCACAGGAAATGGCGTGAAGGCATCGAGGACGCGATAATTCCTGCTGCGGGCCGCGCGCGCTGCCGCAGTCAACTTTTTGCCGTCGGAAAATTGCGCCAGCAGCACGTTTGTCATCTGGCATTCTCCTCGGCGGCGAGGCGCCGAACCTCGTGCATGGAGACGATCGGCACGAGGCGCACGAATACGAGGAACATCAGCGCGAACAGGCCGAGCGATCCGAACATCAGCAACCAGTCCCAGATCGTCGGTAGAAACAGCCGCCACATGCTCGGCAGGTAATCGTGCGACAGCGTGTTCCAGATGATCAGGATGCGTTCGAGCCACATGCCGATATTGATGAGCACGGCGATGACGCATATGGCGAGAATGTTCCGGCGCACCGCGCCGAACCAGAACGCCTGCGGTGACGATCACGTTGCAGAAGAGCAAAGCGTCGAACATCGGCCAGTAAGCGCCGGTGAATTCGAAGGCGACGAGACTGCGGTCGGCGCGCTCGCCGCCGTACCAGCCGGTGAACCACTCGGTAGCATAGGACAGCCCCATGATGATCGCGGCAGAGAGCATGATCTTAGCCATCACCTCGAAGTGCCTGACCGTGATCAGTGCCTGCATGGAAAAGCCCCAGCGCACCAGCGCAGCCAGGCACGCCACCATGGCAAAGCCGGAATACATCGCGCCGACCACGAAATAAGGCGGGAAGATCGTCTCCTGCCAGCCGGGCATCAGGCTTGCGGCGAAGTCCATGCCGACGACGCTGTGCAGAGATACGACAAGCGGCACGCCGAGGCAGGCCAGCGTCAGGTGCAGGATTTCGTAGGCGCGCCAGTGTCGCGCCGAGCCGCGCCAGCCTAGTGCCAATGCGCCGTAAATAGCGCGCCGCGCCGGTGTCTTGGCGCGATCGCGAAGTGTGGCGAAGTCGGGGATAAGCCCGACATACCAGAAGATAATCGAGAACAGGATGTAGGACAGGATCGCCCAGAAATCCCAGATCAGGGCACTGCGCCACTGCGGCCAGACCGTCATGGTGTTGGGATAGGGCGCGAGCCAATAGAAATAGATCGGCCGGCCGAGATGGAGGATGGGAAAAATGCCGGCGATAGTGGCGGCAAATAGAGTCATCGTCTCGGCGAAACGGTTGGTCGAGGCGCGCCACTTCTGGCGCATCAACAGCAGCATCGATGAGATCAGCGTGCCGGCGTTACCGATGCCGATCCACCACACGTAATTGGCGATGGCGAAACCCCAGACGACGGTGGAGTTGACGCCCCAGATCGCCGATTCCCTTGATGAACAGCCAGACGATGCATACGGCCATGACGGCGGTAAGTGCGGAGCTATACGGCAACGCCGATCCACCATGCTCGCCATGACCATCAGGCCGCTTTCGAGCAGCGGCGCGCTGACCAACCTGTTGACGGCGTCCGGATCGCGAGCGCGCGGCAGCGTCCAACGCTCGTCCGTTGCGGGCGCCGCTGTATCGCGCCATCTCATGGTCGCGGCCTGTCATGAATGAAGTCCGGATTGGGATTCGAGATGCGGGCAAGATAAGTGGTGCGCGGTCGTGTGCCGAGATCGCCGAGCAAGCGCGTAAGCGTGCGGCTCGCGGCGCAGCGTGTTCACGCGCGCCGTCGCGGTTGTTGAGATCACCGAAGCTGATTGCGCGGGTCGGGCAGGCGGATTGGCAGGCGGTGACGACCTCGCCGTCGCGGATCAGTGCGATTCTCCTTCTCGGCTTCACGGCGCGCCGCGCTGATGCGCTGGACGCAATAGGTACACTTCTCCATGACGCCGCGGCCGCGCACCGTGACGTTCGGATTGAACACAGCCTTCATGATGTCGGCGCCGAAGCTCGCCGTATTCCTGGCCGTCGGCGTAGCCGAAGAAATTGAAGCGGCGCACCTTGTATGGGCAATTGGATTCGCAGAACCGGGTGCCGACACAGCGGTTATAGACCTGGAGGTTCAGCCCCTCGCTGTCGTGGACGGAAGCCGCCACCGGACACACCGGCTCGCATGGCGCGTGCTCGCAGTGCATGCACGGCACCGGCGAAAAGCCGGGACGGCCGTCGACGATATAATCGTCGATCCGCAGCCAGTGCATGTCGCGGCCTATGGCGATCTCGGCAGGGCCGACGACCGGCACGTTGTTTTCCGCCTGGCAGGCGACCACGCAGGCGTTGCAGCCGATGCAAGCCGAGTGTCGATCACCATCGCCCATTTGTAGGTATCGTAGTCGTGCGGCGGATAGAGCGTCGGCGGATCGGCGTCGACCGGCGGAAACAGCGCGTGACCGTTGCGCCAGCTCTGCGAGATGCAAGCGCGGCTGTAACTCTTCGGCTTCGCCTTCGAGAGCGAAATAGTGCTGGGTGCGGAGAACGTTCTGGTTGCGGCCGGTCCGGGTGACCTCGATGCCGGCGGTGGCCCACGGCGAGTCTGCATGTGCGCAGACGATAAAAATCGACACCGACGCCGTTGCCAATGCCGCCAGCCTTCGGTCTGCCGTAGCCGAGCGTCGCCGCAATCGACGCCGTCGGGCTGACCGTCGAGCAGGATCACGGGTCCTTCGAGCGCGGCATTGGCCGGCGCTTACGCGGACAAGGTCGCCGTCAACCAGGTCCGAGCGTTTGCCATCCGCCGGAGACATTTGCATGGCATTGCCCCACACCTCCTTGGTGAATGGCTTGGGACATTCCTGCAGCCAAGCATTGTTGGCCATCCGGCCGTCCCAGACTGCAGGGTCGGGAGCGAGCGTTAAAGTGAAATTGTTCGATGCGACGGCCGGCGTAATCTCCGGTAACTTTGCAGCGTGTGTCGCAATCTTGGGAGCCACGCTGTTGGCGATGACGCCATCCTGCAAGGTTTGACGCCACCATGCCGTGAAGTCGGCTGTTCCGGACTGGGCTTGCCAGTTGGCGCGGACGATATCGTGCGACGACAGCGCAACCGCGCCGCCAAGAAGCGCGATCAGCTCATGCGCGGTTCTGGTGTCGTAAAGCGGGCGGATCAGTGGCTGCACGATGCTTGCGGTGCCGTCGAAAGCACGCAGATCCGACCAGCTCTCCAACGGATGGCTGAGCGGCAGATGCCACGTGCAGCGCGCCGCGGTTTCGTCGTCGTAAGGGCCGAGATGGACCGTAAACGGCACTCCCGCGATCGCCTCGGCGAGTTCGATCTCGTGCGGCGCTTCGTAGGCTGGGTTGGTGTCGATAATAATGAGCGTCTGCGTCGCGCCGGAGTGAATGTCGGCGGCGAGCGCCCGCAATGAGTCCATGTGTCCGGCCGAACCCGCATCGACTGGCTCGATAAAGTCTACCGGCGCACGGAGCGTCCCGTTGATCCAATGGCAGAGCGCGTGCACCTCGGCGGGCTGACGCGGCCCGGCCAAAACGATGGCGCGGCCTAGACGCGATTTTAGATCGGCGGCTACGGCGCCCGTGAAGTTCAGAACGCCTTCGGGCAATTCTGCATTCGGCACGGTGGCGCCGAGTTCGCGGGCGATGACGAGCGCCACATTGCGTATCAATTCCGGGCCCAGCGCTATGCGATGATCCGCCAGTGCGCCGGTAAGCGTCCACCGAGGCTCGACGGCGTAAATGCGGAGAAAATCGTCGGCGGTACGCAGCTGCCGCGCTCCGGTTATATCGCGCGCGAAGCGGATTTGCGCCGGCCCAGGACCGATCGGATCGGCGTCCAGCATAAGTGCAACGCGGGCATCCGCAAAACGCGGCAGCGCAGTGACGGTGCGCCCGAACGCCAGCGTGGCGCCGTTTCGCGCCGCGTCGTCCTCGATCGGATCGGCGCGGTACCACTTCGCCTGCGGCATTGACTTTTGCAGAGCGGCAATCTGGCTGGTGAGGGTAGGGCACGTGATGCGCGCCGTGAGAATGGCGAGACCTTCGCCTTGTCGGTTGTGCTCCTGGCCGAGCCGCGCCAGCAAAGCGGCCTCGAAAGCACCCCAGTCTGGAATTTCGGCGCCTTTGCGCGGCGCCTTCGAGCGGTCGGGATCGTACAGCGACAGTACGCTCGCTTCAGCGAAGACGTCGGTCGAACCGAGACTTGCCGGATGGCGTGGGTTGCCCTCCACTTTGATCGGCCGTCCCTCCATCGACGTGACGACGACGCCGCGGCCATAGCCTCCGAGCGGCAACGCGGTTGCGAAACGCAGCGGGACGCCGGGGACCAGCCGTTCGGGCATCTCCACATAGGGCACCACTTCTTCCGCAGGTCGGCCGCATGAAGCCAATGCAAGCGCTGCACCGCTTGCGAATAATTTCAGCGCAGCGCGGCGGTCGAGCGCGGAGCAAGGGGGATGGCGGTGACGTAGCGTTACATCACCGTGCCTTCGTTCGGTCATCGGTGACACACCGAGCAATCAGTCAGATGATTCACGTCGATCCGATTATAGAGCGAGCAGAATGCGTCCTTGCGCGGCCTGATCGACCGGCGCGGTCCAGGCGGGATCGAAGACAGCACTTGCCGGCCGCAGATTGGGTGCCGGATCGCGGTGGCAATCGAGGCACCAGCCCATCGTCAGTGACGCCGCCTGCCGCATCAGCGGCATGTGATCGACGTCGCCATGACAGGTCGAGCAACCGACACCCTTGGCAATGTGGATCGAATGATCGAAATAAACGTAGTCCGGCAGCCGTTGACTTTGCTCCAGTGAATTGGCCGTCCCTCGGCGAGGCTGGCGCGTACCGGAGCGAGCATCGCGGCCTGTGTGTAGAGCTGGGAATGGCATGTCATGCAGGTGCGGGTTGGCGGTACGCCTGCAATCGCGGACGTCTCGACTCCGGTGTGGCAGTAGCGGCAGTCGAGGCCGAGCCCACCGACGTGATGCTGGTGGCTGAACGGCACTGGTTGATCGAGCGTGGTGGTCTGGTCGGTGACGTATTCCGAGCCGGCAATCCAATAGGCAAATGCGACGCCGGCAAAAGGCATGACGACAAGGGCCAGCAAAATGGCGCGGGCGACCGTGTCGGCATACGGCCGGAAAATCTGAGCCATCGGCCCGCCTCCTGAACCGTCGAATTGGTAACCGCGCAGGCCGCGTCGCCAAAAAACGCACGCGCTCCAGCCAAAAGGGAGCAAGTTCCGCTATTGGAACCGCCTCAGACAGCTTTCGTTCCCGCTCCAATCACGCGGGTGCGACGCTCGGCCGCCCACCCTTGCCAACAGGGAACTCGCTATTCCTGTGGGCGTTGAGCGAGCGTCAATAGGCGACGACTGGGACTAAAGCCGTGCTCCAAATCAACAGGCGTCAGCTTCTCGGCTCCAGCGCGCTTATGCTGTTGCTGAGCTCTGGCGCTACGCGCGCTGCTCTCGTGAAGGGCGGTCTCCCGTGGACATCGGGCTCCAGCGATCCTCCCAATCCAGTGACGCCCGGCGGCTGGAAGTATTTCACGCCGCAGAAGCCGCGACAGTTGAGGCGTTTGTCGATCGCCTGATTCCTGCCGACGATCTTTCGCCCGGCGGCAAGGATTGCGGCTGCGCCGTGTTCATCGACCGTCAGCTTGCCGGACCCTACGGCCGCTTCGACGGCTACTACATGAGCGGTCCCTTCCAGGACGGAACCAAGCAGCAGGGTCCGCAATCGCTCAGTCACGCCGGCGCAGCAATATCGCAAGGCGCTGGCCGCGCTCGATGACGCCTGCCGCGAGAAATTTGGCGGCAAGCATTTCGCCGATCTTTCGCGACGAACAAAAAGACGAAGTCATCAAGGGTCTGGAAGACGGCTCGCTCAAGCTCGACGGCACCGATGGCCAGAATTTCTTCAAGCTCATCCTCAAGACACGCAGAACGGCTTTCTTGCCGATCCGATCTACGGCGGCAACAAGGACATGGCGTCGTGGAAAATGATCGGCTTTCCCGGCGCGCATTACGATTATCGCGACTGGATCGACCGTCATAATCAGACGCGTCACATTGCCGCCTGTCGGCATCAACAATCATCCGAATTGGTCGCAATGATTTACGTCGAGATCGGCATTTCAGCGTGACCGAATTTGTAGCGAAAGCAGATAATGGCACAGGAAACTTCCCCCGAAAAGACGTGGCCATTATCGGGCTCGGCTGGACCGGCTCCATTCTCGCCAACGAACTGACCGATGCAGGCCTCGACGTCGTCGCGATCGAGCGCGGCCCGTGGCGCGACACCGCGACCGACTTTCCGATCTCCTACGCGCAGGATGAGTTGCGCTACCGCATCCAGCACGAACTGTTCCTGCGGCCGGCGCAGATGTCGGTGACGTTCCGCAACAACGCCAGTCAGACGGCGCTGCCGGTGCGCAACTGGGGCGCCTTCATGCTCGGCAATGGCGTAGGCGGCGCGGGCGTGCATTGGAATGCGGAGACCTGGCGCTTTCTGCCGACGCGACTTCATCGCTGAAGAGCCATCTGACGCAGCGCTATGGCGCGAATTTCCTGCCCGCCGACATGACCATCCAGGATTGGGGCGTCACCTTCGACGATCTCGAGCCGCATTACGACGCAGTTCGAATATCTGTGCGGCACGTCGGGCAAGGCCGGCAATCTCAAGGGCCAGATCCAGGACGGCGGCAATCCGTTCGAAGGCGCCGCGCTCGCGGCCCTATCCGACGCCGCCGCATGAAGCAAGGTTACGGCCACACGCTGTTCGGCGAAGCCGCCAAGCAACTCGGCTACAAGCCGTTTCCGCAGCCCTCCGGCAATCTGTCGCAGTCCTATACCAACCCGCTCGGCGTCACGCTCGGCCAATGCACCTATTGCGGCTTCTGCGAATGGTTCGGCTGCGCCAATTATTCCAAAGCCAGCCCGCAGACGACGATCCTGCCGGTGCTGATGCGCAAATCGAATTTCGAGGCGCGCACCGATGTGCGAGGTCACCCGCATCAATCTCGACCGCTCGCGCAAGATGGCGACCGGCGTGACCTATGTGGATTCTTCGGGCGAGGAGTTCGAGCAGCCGGCCGATCTCGTGTTGCTGTGCGCGTTTCCAGCTCTTCAATGTCCAGCTTCTGCTGCTGTCGGGCATCGGCACGCCCTACGATCCGCATACCGGGCAGGGCCAGATCGGGCGCAATTTCACGCATCAGACGATGTCGACGGCGCTCGGCTTCTTCGACAAGGACAAATACAATTTCAATCCGTTCGTCGCGGCCGGCGCGATCGGCATGTGCATCGACGAGTTCAACGGCGACAATTTCGATCACGGCCCGCTCGGCTTTGTCGGCGGCGGCTATATCGGCCAGGTGCAGACCAACGGCCGGCCGATCGAGACCACGGCGGTACCGCCGGGAACGCCGGCCTGGGGCTCGAAATGGAAACAAGCGCTGAAGGACAATTATCTCAGCACGCATCAATTCAGGCGGCGGCGTGCCACGGTCATTCTACAGCCTATCGCGACATTTATCTCGATCTCGATCCGACCTATAAAGATCGCTTCGGCCGTCCGCTGATGCGCATGACGATCGATCTTCACGACAACGAAATCAAGATGAGCGCGTGGCTCACCGACAAATACGCCGAGATCCTGCAGCAGATGGGCGCAAAGCAAATCGTCAAAAAGCCGCGCAAAGGCTCCTTACGACGTCACGCAATATCAGACGTCGCATCTCTGCGGCGGCGCCATCATGGGCGACAATCCGGGCAACAGCGCGCTCAACCGATATCTGCAGAGCTGGGATGTGCCGAATCTGTTCGTGCAGGGCGCGACCGCGTTTCCGCAGAATGCCGGCTACAACCCGACCGGCACGGTGGCGCGCTCGCTTTCTGGTCGGCCGCAGCGATCCGTTCGCAATATCTCAAAAATCCGGGCCCGCTTGTCCATGCGTGAAGGACGAACAGATTGTGCCGCGATTATCGCGCTGCGCTGTTGCTTGGCGCAGCGCTTGGTGCTTGCTGCGCGGGCGGCGCGATCGCGGCCGGCATCGATGAGCAGAATTTCAATCAGATCGAGCGCGGCCACTATCTTGCCATCGTCGGCGATTGCGCGGCCTGCCACACGCTGCCCGGCAGCGGTCACGATTTTGCCGGCGGCCGCGCCATCGAAACGCCGTTCGGCGAACTCGCTCGCGCCCAATATCACGCCGGATCCGGTCACCGGCATCGGCGCCTGGACCGACGATGAATTCGTCAACGCGCTGACCAAAGGGCACCGGCCGCGACGGCAGCATCTTTTCCCGGCGATGCCGTACACCTATTACACCAAGCTGACGCGCGACGATGCGCTCGCCATCCGCGCCTATCTCAACACGGTGCCGGCGGTGCGAAACGCGGTGAAGGCCGATCAACTGCCGTTCCCGCTCAATATCCGCGCCACGATGGCGGTGTGGAACAAGCTGTTCTTCAAGCCCGGGCGAGTTCGAGCCGGACGCCGGACAAAAGCGCGGAATGGAATCGCGGCGCTTTTCTGGCCGAAGGGCCCGGCCATTGCGGCATGTGCCACACGCCGAAGAATTTTCTGGGCGGCGACAAGACCAGCGAGCGCGCTGCAGGGCTATGCGCTGCAAGGCTGGTTCGCGCCCGATATTACCAATGATCGCGCGCCGCGGGCTCGGCTCCTGGTCGGTCGACGATATCGTGGCCTATCTCAAGACCGGCCATAATCCGGACCGCGGCGGCAACCGGCCCGATGTCGGAAACGCTCAATCTCTCGACCTCGCATATGAGCGATGCCGACCTCAAAGCGATCGCGATCTATCTGAAAGACGCAGCCGCGGCAACGGAGCAGAGCGCGCCGGCTGCGCCCGATCAAGCCGTCGATGACAGTCGGCGCGCAAATTTACGCCGATGAATGTTCCGGCTGTCACATGCCGACGGCAAGGGCATTGCCGGGCTTTTTCCGGCGCTGAGCGGCTCGCCGGTCGTGCAGCAGAACGATCCGACGTCGCTGTTGCATGTCGTGCTGCGCGGCGCGCGCAGCGTCGGCACCGCCGGCTCCGACCGCCCCGGCCATGCCGGCGTTCGGTTGGGTGCTGAATGACGATCAAGTTGCCGCAGTCCTGACCTATATCCGCAATGCCTGGGGCAACGCCGCGCCGGCCGTGGGCACAAGTGAAGTGGGTAAAGCTCGTCGGGAACTTGCCGAGCGCACCGACTGACTTGAAAGCGTCACCGATGCCGGGTCTTTCCCGATAATCTGGCACCGATCGTGCGGAACGCGCCTGATGGCGTGCGCGAATTGATGCTTGCGCGCTGGGGTATGCCGGGCCGCCGCAGTTTGGCGGCGCGGCAGTTAGGCATCCGATTGTGTTGCAAAAGTCGAATGTTGCAGGGCTGCGAATTTTAACTCGAAAAATCAAAAGCGAGAAGCATTCGCCAATTCGAATAGCCTTAGCCGCGGTACCGAAGTCGCCTGTGAGTTTAAACGTGAGGCCATGAGGCCCCTCACATCTTTACACGAAATCCGCGCCCTTAGCCCTTAGAATTTTTGAGCTCCAGTGCAAAACGACTTTTGCAACACAATCATAACAACGGACACGACGGCAAACCATCAGCGCGCCGTTCCGGGCCGGAATGCTGCCTCCCGGACCGCGGGAAACCTGCCAGCCTTTTCGCTATTGGAGAGGGAACACAATGTTAGCCGTAGCATTAGAGCCGAGGGAAGCATAGACGGTACGATCAATGTCGCGCATTTCATCCCTCGACGAGTACGATAGCGCAGTCAGGGCGCACCGCATCGCCAACAAAACAGCGATTCGCCTCCATACGCTTTGGCGGGAGTGGCAAGACAAGCGCGACACGTTAGCAGCAGAAGCCGACGCGGCTTGGGAGAAATTGCAGGCGGACATCAGGCAAGGCGCGACAAATCGCTAACAAGCACGAACCGCCGACGCGCTTTAGGTTCATTAGCCGCCCCGCCGTGTCTGCTTCAGGTGCCGAGCCGATCTGAACTATTCGAGCGCTTAGGGACATTTTCTTCGAGCGAAATAACACTCGGCGAGGCGATAAAGCCACGATTGAGCTTCCGCAACCAACCAAGAAGCAGAGATCGCCCGTTTCACGCCCTCACTTAAACTGTGTCGTACGCTTTATGGCAAAATGCTCCCGGTGTCAGCGCCGACAAGGTCGCAGATTGCCGTCAAGCCGGCACGTTACGCTGGCTGGAAGATTGGCAATAAGGTGCTGGCATTGCGCCTCGATTATCGGGCACGATTTTGTTAACGCCAGAACAGCGCGAGTAACAGGACTATCGGAAGAGGAACACCCAGGAGCCAAAGCAACATGCCTCGCCCAAATCCCATGACTGATACTCCTTGAGGTCAGGCGACTAATGATGCGATAGGAGCACTAGTATAATGATGATTGGGATCGGAATTCCCAACAACCAAAGCAGAATTGGCATAGGTTCCTCCTTACCAGGCCCGCGGCACGAGCCGACGTTCATTCCAAGTGCCATCGCGATGTTGGCCGCCTTCGACCGCGGCTAGACTTGCGGCGAACGCGCCGAATAGAAGGGCGGCGGTCATCCAGAACGACAGTTTCATGGCGTTCTGCCGCGCGCGATCGAGCGCGTCCTTCGTTTGATTAACGACGTCATCGACACGTTTTTGCGCATCGGCATCGCTCATGCCGGTTTGCTGGGCAATTACATGGGCGACATAGATTCGGTCCGCCGGCTGCAAGCCGTTTCCATCTGTGAAGCTCGAGGTCCACAACCTGACAACCTCGGCCCTCGCAGCGTTGTTGGTCTGTGAAGTAGGGACTCCTGGGGTCGCCTGCCCCGGAGTGCCCGACGTCGCGGTACCTGCGGTATCCGGCGTTGCCAGGCCAGCATCGCCCGGACGGGCTTGCGCCGGAGTCTCGGTGCGGAACAGCCTGTCAACCAACACGGTATTCGGATTTGCGCTTTGGCCTCCGGCGGCGGACACGCCGGTGGCTACCCCTGAAACAGTCCCGCCGACGAGGTGAGCAGTGGCGGCGGCGAGAAGCTCGCACTCAGCACCGTCGCAAAAGCCCACGCTACCAAGCCGTGGGCAGTGTCGCGGAAAAAAACTTCGTTAGTGTGGAGGTCGGTCCATCTCGTCCGCAATCGCGAGGCCAAGTAGCCGCCGATCGATGATGACATGATGGCGACCATCAATAGGTAGGCCCCGCTGATGTTAGTGAAGGTCGACCCGGAGACCGCGGAGCCCGACCAAGGGGACACCGAAGCAAGGCCCAATCCAGCGCCGAGAGCGAGCAACGCCAAGGAAAGGGCTGCTGCAACAAAGGCGCCAGCTAGGATGCTGGCCCAGGAAACGCCGGATCCCACCTCCGTCCAAACGGTTCGATCCGTACCAATGGCGGCTTCCATGATAAGTCCTCCCAGCGGTAATTTTGTTCTCTATGCCGGCCGAGAACTCAGGCCCAAGGCAAAAGGTTCCAATCGTGGACGGGCAGAAGGCCGCTTGCGCGGGACGAAGGGGAGGGCGACCAAATTGTTGCACCGCGCTAAAATAGTAAGGTGGTTATCCTACGGGCGTTTTCTTTGGCATACTGCGCATGTTTCTCTTTTACCTCAGCGTCGGATCGATCTTTTGCTCACCGCAACGCCGACCGTATCGGCCATGACGGCGCCGCGCCTTCCCAAGGGCTTCTCGTGCTCAATGGTGGAATCGCGCGCGGTCTGATGCTCGATTTCGGAATTGAGCTGCGCGCCGAACAAAATCACGATGGAGGAGATCCACATCCACATCATCATGCCGATGGCGGCGCCAAGCGAGCCATAGGTCGCATCATAATGCGCGAAGCTGCCGAGATACCACGACAGCAAGGCGGAGCTGCCGAGCCATGCGGCCGCCGCGAATATGCTTCCGACGCTAAGCCATTGCCAGCGCGGCTCGCGCCGGCTCGGACCAAAGCGGTAGATTATGGCAATGCCGACAATGACGATGACAAGCAGGAGCGGCCAGCGCATATATTGGACCAGTGTCGCGAACAAGTTCGCGACACCGAACCATGCCAGCAGAAGCGGAACGACGACGACTGCGCCGAGCGCGAGCAGGAGCGCAACAATCGCGCCACCGGTAAAAGCGAGCGAGACCAGATTGAGCTTGATGAAGCCGCGCTTTTCCTTCTCCTCGTAAACAACATTGAGGGCATCGATAATCGCTTTCATTCCGGCATTGGCGCTCCAGAGGGCGATGCCCAAGCCGACGATGAAGCCGAAGCCGAGCCTGGCATCGCCCTTTGAGGCAAGGCGCGTGATTTGTTCGCGAATAATGTCGATGGCACTTGCCGGCAAAACACCCGCGGTCATGGAAAGGTGATCGCTAATCGTGGCGGCATTCGCGAACAGACCGTAGAGAGAGACAATTGCCGTGATGGCCGGAAACAGGGCGAGCAAGCCTAGAACACAACTCCGGCTGCGACCGCGAGAAGACGGTCCTCGTTGATCTGCTGATAGGTGCGCCACAGGATGTCTTTCCAGCCCCGCCAAGGAATCTGCCAAGGCGCCTCTGCACGGCGGCCGCGGTTCGGCTCTTGAGCGCGCGCGTGTTGCACGACCCTTGGCTCGTCGCTGCTCCTCGTCGTGCCAAACGCACCGGTCGCGGCCCGGTGTGCGAGCACGCCGCGACCGGCGATAGTCCTGGGCATGGAAAAGGCGATAGCAAGTATGGCGGCCGCGCTCAGGAACGACCAGTACTCGGCGGTCGACACCACGGGGGCGGGCCGTGGCGTCTGCGCACAGCGACGCGGAAATACAGCGCGCGGCGGGATCTTACGCGGGATTTGAAACGGCCATTTCAAGCTGGGACTCCGCTGTCGAGCTGCCAACGCCAAAGGTTTCGTCGTGGTTCTCCTGGGTCTTAACAAAACGCGCGGGGGGATTTGGAGCGGGTACCACCTCACAGGGAGAAATGTCGGTGGTGAGGCACAAAAGAGAATTTGCCGCGCGAAAGGAGGGGCAAAAACGGAAACCGGAGATCTCGCCAATTAGCTCAGTTCGTTGGACCGAGACATCGGCGCAGCGCCGCGTGTCACGGCATATCGCCCTGAGTATATCGGAACAGGTTTGGCTACTTTGACTAACCGGGACTGTGGTCGTCCTCGACCTTTCCCAATTCTTTGCGAACTGCCGCAGCGGAATTTCCGACCTTGTCAACGGCTCGCCTGCAATTCGTCTTGAGTAACCCCAAGATGTTTGGTCCAATATTTGACTTCTAAAGGCTCGTTCATCGCGATGTGGTTGCGAAGCGGTGGCGGTCTCTTCGTCGAAGCGGTTGCCATTGGAAACCTCTGATATGACCACTGGGCGGGCTCTAAATGCTACGTGTGTACGGAAAAATACACTGTCCCAGCGATCACGAGCAAAAGCATCACGCAGGTCGCCGCAAGAAAAAACTCGAACGACGGCTCGGGAATATTGGCTTTTCCAGTTTTATTTTCATTTGCCATGAGATCGCAACGGCGAGAAAACGCGATTCGTTCCAATCGACCTCACCTGTTTCTAATGGGAATCAAGCACATCTGCTTGGGCTACAATTCTTTTGAGCTGGTCATTGGCTTCGACACGCGCAAAATAGCAGGCTAGAGGGCTAGCGACACGGTTTCGCATCGGGCATCTATTGTTGTCCTCCTGCTGATGGCCTCAGATGTTAACAAGCCGGAAGGTGCAACGTTCCGAGTTGGACTTCCCTCGGGGCCGCATCGAGGCAAAGGACGGCCAAGATATGTAATTAGTTGGGTTTCCGCGGTCTTGCGAGAAGGACGTTCTACGCGGTGTATCGCTCTACGCGGTGTATCGCTACGAGGGAGCCGCAAAAGTCCGTCCTTGCGCGAAATCAACCCCCTTGCGTCCGGCTGAGTAACCCGACCTTCGGAACTTTCCGAAACGATGAAGGCTTTATGTGGCGGCTGCTAACTGAGGCGTTCCCCCTTATACGCGCCACGGAATGATTGCGCATGTTTCGAGAAGCTAAACTTGACGAAGCAGCCCCTGACAAAACCGCAGAGATAGCGGCCGTCATCGCGGAAGAGGGACTGCGCTACGTAAGCGATGCGACGCCTGGTTATACTCGTAAGCGCGCGGGCAATTCCTTTTTTTACCATGGCAAGGACGGCAAACGGATTACGAACACTGACATCCTAAACCGCGTCAAATCGATCGGTATTCCGCCTGCATACGAATTTGTTTGGATTTGCCCTTCGCCGAACGGCCACATCCAGGCGACCGGGCTCGATGCCCGCGGCCGCAAACAATACCGTTATCACGCGAAATGGCGCGAACTGCGGGATCAAAACAAATACGAGCATGTGATGGAATTCGCGGCCGCGCTGCCTGGCTTACGCAAGAGGGTTGCCGCCGACCTTAAACGGGAAGGCTTGCCGCGCGAGAAGGTGTTGGCAACGATAGTGAGCCTTCTGGAAAAAACGCTTATACGCGTCGGCAATAATGAATATGCCGCTCAGAACAAGTCATATGGCCTTACGACCATGCGGCGAAAGCACGTCGACATCAAAGGCGACACATTGCGGTTCGACTTTACCGGCAAGTCGGGCAAGCAGTGGAAGCTGCAAGTCCAGGACAAACGCATTGTCGCGATTGTTAAGCGTTGTGCCGACATTCCGGGACATGAGCTATTCAAGTATCTGGATAGTGAGAGGCAATCGCACACTGTCGATTCCGGTGACGTGAACAACTACATAAAGGAAATCACACGGCAGGATTTTACGGCCAAGGATTTTCGGACCTGGGCCGGGACCGTTTTCGCTGCGATGGCCTTGGCTGAATTCAAAAGGTATGACTCTCAGGCCGAAGCCAAGCGCAACATCCTTGCAGCAATTGATAGCGTCGCAAAACAGCTCGGCAACACGCGAGCGATCTGTCGGAAATGTTATATCCACCCGGCGATTATCGACGGATACATGTCGGGCGACTTGGCAAAAATGGCCGAGGCCAAGATTGCCGACAAATTTAAGCGGAAGTTCTCAAAACTAACGCCGGATGAAGTGATGGTCCTCTCGTTCCTTCATAAGCGCCTTGAGCCGCTCAAGAAGGCCGCGTGATGGGTTCGTGCTTTGGGAGTCGAATGCCATTTTGTTTTACATCGCCGGCAAGTATCCCAACAAAGGATTGTGGCCATCGGATTTAAAAGGTCAGGCGGATTGCATGCGTTGGCTGGCCTGGGAGAGCGCGCATTGGGACGCCGAGTCCTGCGGCATGGTCGCATTCGAAAGAGGCTCGAAAGTCGTGATGAGCCTTGGCCCAACCGATCCCGCCTTCGAGAAACGCGGCGAAGAGAATTGGGCGGGCTTCGGCGGCGTGCTCGACGGCTGCCTCAAAGGCAAAAAATGGCTGGTGAGGGACAAACTGACGATCGCGGACTTTTCCATTGGCGGGATGATCCCGAATGCACTCGCCGTTGGCTTGTCGATCGACCAATTCCCCGAAATCTCGCGCTGGAACTCTCAGCTTGCCGCATTGCCCGGATGGCATAGCGACTTGAGCACGTAGGTAATCACCATGACATCTCCTGTAGATCGCGTTTGGGACATCATCGAAAAAGTCGGTGTCTGCATGCTGACGACCAAGACGTTGGAGGGCGAATTGAATACAAGGCCGGTCGAGGCACGGCCTAACCGAGATGAAGGTTTCGTTTACATCGTGACGGACATACGCAGCGCTAAGGAGCACGAGATCGACCGAGATCCCAATCTGAGTTTCAACTTCATCGATCAGCAAAGCAACGCCTATCTTGCGATCGCCGCGCGCGGGGACGTTCTATTCGATCCTACAGCCGTCAAACAACATTGGAAAGAAACCGACAGCCTGTGGTGGGAAGGTCCGGACGATCCCAATGTGTGTGTCATTCGCGCCGAGTTGATGTCCGCCTCGCTTTGGGACGGCCCCTCTTCCAAGGCCGTCGAACTGTTTGAATTCATCAAGGCGAAAGTGACCGGCGCCGAACCCAATCTGGGTGAAAACAGAAAAGTCGACGTTGCGCTCGGGTCGCGCTGATTTGCCACGAAGTGAACTTCACAAAGAGCGTATTGCCGCCTGTCGAAATGGTTTCAGCAACGATTGCGTCCAGCAGTCTTTCCTTCTCGAAACTATATGCCATCCGCCGGCATTGTAATTTGCTGCCGGGGTGACAAACGGCCACAGCGGGGAAGGCGGACGCAGCTAATTTTGCCGGTTTCTGGCTGCGGCACCAACGCATAGGCACGCGTTTCACCTAACCTGCTCTCCGGCAGCGCTGAATTTGGAGGCCGGTGGAGAGTTTGTTGCTACAAGCAGTTAAATTCAGGTACTGTGGGTCAGCTTCCCACCATCACTCGCGTACATCCAAGCAGGTACACTGCGCGCGCTGGCGGTAACCACGGCAGTCCGGGTCAACGCGCTGCCGGCCATTCCGACCATTGGCGAATTCGTACCGGGGTACGAGGCGAGCCAATTTAGTGGCCTCGGTGCGCCCAGAAACACCCCGGTCGAAGGCCGCTCAATTCGGCTCTCGCCAATCCAAAGCTGAGGGCGCGGCCTGTCGACTTGGACGACACACCGCTTTCCGGCTCCCCGGCGGATTTCGGGAAGCTCATCGCCGACGAAACCGAGAAGCGGGCGAAGGTTATCAAGTCTGCCAACATCAAGCCGGACTAGGCCGGTCCGCTCACGGCCGTGATCGGTCGGCCGGCATGCGATGCCTTCCATCGACAGCACCATTCCCAGCGGCACTACGAGGTCCACGTCCGCGACGCCCCAAACTTCAGGCGCCTCCCAAGGGATGACGCGGGCAGCGATCTTGTCAGTCATCGCCAATCTTCCTCGGCTTCACGCTTGGCGGCTGGCGCCTGGGGATTCTCTGACTTTGAGCCAGTGCACGTGCGGCCGGAAAGATACGGCGAGCCCAGCCGCTTTGAAACGATGCCCTTGCGCCTAGCTGACTGACTTCCCGAAACGCGATCGCGCCGGCCACGCCGGCGGCCGGTTGTTCCAAAGGAACTAGTCGCGGGGTTGCCGGTTCATCCGAAGAACCGCGATTAGGAGCGACGACCATGGCTAAAGAGAAAGACCTCCGTGAACTTTTTCACGATACGTTAAAAGACATCTATTTCGCCGAGAAAAAAATCCTCTCGGCCTTGCCGAAAATGGCAAAGGCGGCGCAGGCCGAAGAGTTGCGCGCGGCCTTCCAGAAGCACGAGGCCGAGACTGAAGGCCACGTCGAGCGGCTGGAGAAGGTGTTCGAGGAATTAGGCGAGGCCCCGCGCGGCAAAACCTGCGACGCGATCATGGGCATCATCGAGGAAGGCCAAGAAGTGATGAAGGAATATAAAGGCATGCCCGCACTAGATGCCGGTCTATTGGCCGCTGCCCAAGCCGTCGAACATTATGAAATGTCTCGGTACGGCAGCCTTAAAACCTGGGCCTCCGAACTCGGCTTCAGTCAGGCGGTGAATTTGCTCGACGCCACGCTTAATGAAGAAAAGAAAACCGACGCGACGTTGACAAAGATCGCGGAAAGCAGCGTGAACCAACACGCCGAGGCCGCCTAACAATCGCACCGAATTTTCAGCGCAGGGCCGTCTCTTTTTCGGGACGACCCATTCATTTTCGCAAGGCAACTTTCGCGCGGAGCAACTTAAAACCTGAACTTTCGAGTAAAGGTCCACTCGTTTGATGTGAGTGACCTAGAGGTGGGCGCTAACTACTTCACGCGCCAGCGCGCCGTTTGGAAGGCCGCGAGATCCGACGGCTTCCCAATTTTTCCTTCCGAATGCGGCCAATCCGCACCTCGTTGGAGGTCAAGTCCGGTAGGCGCTGTGCGTCTGTAAGACTCTGCCTCTCGGTCGCACAACGTGCAGCCCCTCGGCGGCCCCTTGGCTCGCCTGCCATTTTGCGCTTGTTGAAGCACATTGACCTACTCAACCAACTCCAAAGAATTGTGGGCCGACTTTAGAAGCAGTTTTGGGAACAAATCGGGTTTCCTCGCCGTTGCGATCTCATGGCAAATTCGAATAAACCCGGAAAACCCAGAATTCCCGAGCCCTCGTTCGAGTTTTTTCTCGCGGCGACCTGTGTGAAGGTTTTGGCCGTGATCGTGGGGACAGTGACGCAATGTGGTTGCGAAGCGCGGTACGCAAAGAATTGGGGATGACTAAAGACACCACAGCGTCAATTGAACGGGCAAAACCGTAGGCCGCATCTGCGAGGCAATTATTCCGTTCTCGCCGACGTGGAGTTGGTGAGTATAGTTCCGCGTGGGCAAAAAGGCGAGGCTGCGCGGCAGATTGTCTCCGGAGTTCAGAGCGGACGGTGCATTCTGCCGAGCAGCCAGCCGATGCCCACCGCAACCAGGGCGGTCGTATAGGGCTGCGTCTCAACATTATGCCGGAACCACTTTTCAAGAGACGTTGCTCGACTCGCTAACAGCGCCGACGGCGTCTGCCGCGGAGTCGCGGGCTTGCCCGTATAAGTCCTGCGCCGCTCCTGCCGCCTGGTTTGCGATTCCCTCGACTTGGCTTTTGGTATCGCCGGTCATCCGACCGAAGCCCTCTTCTACTTTGCCGCCCATATTTCTGGCCGTCCCGGCAATCCGATTTTCGTCCATGACCGATCCTTTCGTCCCGGGCCGCGAACCGATGGGTCGAGACCGCGGAGGGGTTTGAGTTATTGTTTCTGCCACCAAGATCTCACAAGCAACGTCCGTTTCCGCAAGAACGTTCCGGTCAAGCGCTGGTGGTGGGAAGCTGAACAATCACTTCAGCTCATCCGGTTCTAGCCGCAGCTTCGCGCCGCGATTACTCAGACCGCAGCGATTACGGCTTTTGACACATTGCAATGCACCATTCTCTTGCAAGCTATTCGAGTTCCAGGAACATAACTTGATGTGGGACGCTTGAAGTACGTAGGACATCACAAAAGGAAATTACAAATGGCCGATCAAGACGACAAGAAGCAGCAGTCACAGCAGGGGGGCCAAGGTGGCCAGCAGCAAGGTGGTGGTCAGGGTGGTCAGCGCAACGACCAGCAGAACCAGCAGCCGAACCAGAAGCCCGGTCAGGGCGGTCAGCAAGGCGGCCAGAGCGGTCAGCAGAACCCGCAAAAATAAGCGCGACTTCGTCTCAGTGTACCTAAGCCCCAGCCAGTAGCTGGGGCTCTTTTATCTGAATGCGGGTATCTACAGGGTTCCTCAGCGTGTACGTAACGTGACCGCCCTTACGTCACTTATTCACTTTGCTCGTGAACAGGTGCGAACAAACCCGCAATGTCCTAGCTGCCGGGAGAAGTCGGCTGGAGGTTAAAGTCCTTGCCGCGAGACCACTTCTTGGCAGGCGGTTGAAAGTTCACTTTTCCTTTGCGCCAAGCACGCGAAAAGGCGGCCACCACCGGCGTTATTCCTTGGCAGTATCTACGCCGCACGCCGCGCAGCATTGGGCCTGCCGGATGCCCGCGGATGTCCCGCAGCCGATCCGGATCCTACGGATCAGCGTACCCCTCTCAGGGGCGCCCTGACATTTCCGCATAGCGGAGTAGTGTGCTCACATTGCTGCATGCCAACTTGGTTCATGCCAGCCCTCATTTTGCAAAAGGCGAGGCGTTCCTCTGTCAGCGCAAAGCTGGGTTCGACCCAAGTGAAGAACCAGAGCAAAGCACTGACTAAAACGGTATAGTTAGCAGGCATATCTGCCACGACTTACGAATACCTGTGCAAGAGCGAGAGGGATCGCCTCACCTGGCAGCCACGTCATTGGAAACGTTCGCTCGTCGCTTAATGTTGAAGGCCCCTCAGTTGGCGGCCCCTTGCCGAACTTGGAACAATGCCCGTTAATTTCATTTGCTTACCGCAAGTCGGGCAAGGAGGGAGAATAGGCGTGACGGGTTTAGAGGATAGGTCGACGTGGGCATGATGCGTTTTCCTGGAACTCAAGGGGCAGCGGTCACCATACCGAGCTACGCCAATCGCAAACCAATAGCGAATTTGAAAATGGGGCCACTCTCCATTTCAAAACCGGCCATTAATGCCGAAAACCAGCCTTTCGCACGGAGCGGCTGTTCAAGCAATTTTAGATAACGTGTGTAAGCAACAAAGCAATCACAACGATTGCAGGTACTCCCAGCAACCAAAGTAAAATTGGCATCGCAACCTCCATCAATTAGTTGTTTAGATAATTCCACGGACAGGTTGTTGTTCCAAACCAGACGATCGATTGGCTTAATCGCTTGCATATCGGTCATTAGCAGACGCGCCAGATCAACGGCTGCGAGGCTCAACTGTCACTAGCTCGGTCGGTTCACTCGCGACTTTAGTTGCGTGCAGGAGGGGTCCGTGCGAATCGTCGCCCCGGGCATCGTTATTCACAAGTGGGCGGGGTCGGCAATAGCGCTCGGCCGTTGTATTCGCGCGGAAGGAGCTATGCGCGCGGATTGTCGTCGCTTTCGAGCGTCGAGCAAACCTCGCAAATACTGCCTGCATCCGACCTCAACGCATGCATAGCTCAGATGGGCCAGGGCAAGACATACGCCGACCATCACGAGCATGACCATAAAGGAAGATGAGGCTGAAAGATCGGCACCGTCGTGCCCCGCAAACCGGCTAAGCCAGCGGTCGGCAAGAAACTGAACGAAGCCGTGGATTAAATAAAGCGAATACGAGATGTCGCCTAGCCAGATCAGCGGAGCGGAGTTCGCCCATTCCGCAAAGAAGCCGCGATTGCCCACTGCGGCTAGGATCAGGCAGGGGAACAGACAAATGATGACCAGATCGGGCGCATTAAAATGCAAACAGCCAATAACAGCTGCAAGAATCAAGAACGCGAAAGAGTCTCGGCCAAGCCAGGCATTCTCGTCGGCGCGATAAGCAGAGTAGAGTAATGTGCCAAGCATAAATTCTGGAAGACAACGCAGCAGAGTCAGCGGCCCATCCCACTGATCGAAATTCCCGTTGCTGAGAAATGCGAGCAACAGAATTAGTCCGAAAAGGAAGCTGCCAATGACAATCTTGGCACGGTCAGACGTCTGCCACATCGCGGGGAGAGCGAACGGGAAAACAAGATAGGCCACAAACTCCACGCTGATCGACCATGCAGGGTAATTCCAGCTCAATTGACTAGCCTCAAGTCCCTGCAGCATGAAAACATTTGCGAAAAAAGCTCCAAGTGATCTTGGCCCTTGCAAAGGAATGTCTTGAAGCGTGCCGAGTGATCGGCTGGTGCTCACATGAAGAGCGACTGCCGTTGCGACAAACAACAAAAGAACCAAAAGGTGCAGGGGATAAATGCGGGCAATACGGGCGACAATGAAACTTCTATAATTCTGCGATACACTGTTTAAAAATGCCCGATGGTAGACGTGCGTCATCACAAGGCCGCTGAGCAAAAAGAACATGTCGACGGCGAGATAACCTTTGTGGATGAGAGAGGTGTAGGGCGTCGTATCGAGGTTGGGGAGACACTGAACACTGAAGTGGTAAAGCACCACCCAGAGGGCGGCAACTCCGCGCAGTGAGGTCAGCGAGGGCAGCTGTGCATTCGCGCTTGGCGCCCGAGTAGGGCGCACAGAGGTGCCCGGGAAAGAGAAAGACATATGGGCCCTCATGCGGCCGTGCAATTCGGCCCATCAACCCCTCTTCTAACCAATTCAATGTTCCTAGGTTCCGCTAGCGAAGATGCGCCGCCGCTTCCTTGGCGCTGCCATACACGACATGCACCACCTTATAGCCACTCGCCTTCAGGGCGTTGAACAGCTTCGGCAGCGCGTCAGCGGTGTGAAGCTGTACGTCATGCATGAGGATAATGCCGAAACGCTTTTGATCAAGACGAGCCATAATTCGAGCAACAACGTCATCCGGCGTTAACGGCCGCCAATCCTCGGGATCGACGTCAATACTCCACAGCATGAGCCCGGCTGTCGCAAGGTAATTCTCAACGCTCGGTGTGGTGGAAAGGTATGGCGCCCGAAAAAACGGTGCCGCAATGCCCGTCGGTGCGAGAGCGAGATTGACTGCTTTGATCCCATTCTGAACCTCGTTCTGAGCATCGACCGGCTCCAACCTGGCTAGATCCGCATGGGTTTCGGAGTGCGTGCCGACGGTGTGCCCTTCGGCAAGCTCGCGGCGAACAAGCCCGGGAGCGTTGCTGGCATGTGCCCCGACGACGAAAAAATTGGCTTTCACGCATTGGGCCGCGAGCGCGTCCAGGACCATTGGCGTAGAGGAAGGCGCCGGTCCGTCGTCAAATGTCAGTACGACCTCGTGGTCTCGGAGCGGCACTGTTTCTGGATACTGCAAGGTCCCAACACGGCGTAAGATGGCTGGATCGACAGCAATGGTGCGCTCGGTGCCTAAAACATCAAGATTGTGGTTGCAGTCTTCAGCCGAAGCTTTGGACACAAATGGCAACATAGGTAGGAGTAATAACGGAGTTGTTAGTGCAAATCTTCGCAGATGGATGACCAGGCTATCGCGAAACATTCCGCCTCCATCGGGGTAATTGACCTTTGGAGCGGGCCGGTGCGCCGCTGCCGCGAGGATCAACATTTTATGCGTAAAAGCCCCTGTCAGCCGCATAAAACTGCGCACAGCGCCGTTTTTGAGGAAACTTTACAGCAGCAAAAAGATTATAAACAAGTTCACGTACATCCACCCTCTCACGCATTTTGGAACAACCCTCGTGCTTGAAACAATTTTCCAGCTTCGGCGGCACGATGAGGGATATGATGCGCTCAAGAGCCGCTTTTTTGGCCCTACTCAGGGGTCGACGAACCTGGATCACGGCTCAGGCAATTTGATTGAACAACACGGACTCCCTGAGCGGGAAGGCCGGGTTCGTCCTGGGCTTCCGACGGTCCACGAGGCGCGGTAATCACCTATTTGAATTCATTGCACACGAGCCCCTGCCTGAATCCATGCCGCGGTGGAAAGGCGGAATCATCTACCAAGCCTACCCGCGCTTATAAGCAGCCTTTTTTCATTTTCGTTATGTGTTCTGTAGCGCACTTAATGTCGACGTCCTGTATCCATTAAACCGGCCTTAGAGTTCAAACGGTGACCGCTGCCGCCGGCATTCAGCCGGCTAACTCCCGGGCCGGTGGTCGTTGCCATCATGAGCGACCAAACGCTCTTAGCTTGGATCCTCAAGTATCGAAAAAATCCTTTCGCGATGTTCGATGCCTGACATTTTTTTGGAACCCACGGGCCATAAATTCTTTGTATATCTGTCAGTCAGCGGTTCTAACGCTCGGAACAAGCTGACGCGTGCTCAAGGTTCCCTGGGGAATTGCCCATTCCCTGGGGACTTTCGTGACACGAAACCCACAACTACTCGATGGAGTATTGAGAGATGACGAAGATCATTCTCGCTGCTGTGGTCGGAGTAGGCGCGTTAGCGCTTACGACACTAAATGCGTCCGCCGCTATCGTGTGCAACGGCGTCGTCTGCTGGCACACACAGGAAACGTACACTTATCCTCCTGAAGCCAGTGTGACAGTTCACGAAGATACATGGAAAGCCGGACCGGGTATCACGTTTCGTGAGCATGAAGGTCGCGGGTACTGGGCCGGCGATCGCTGGACGGCCTGGTAGCTCCAGCTCATGGCTCAATCAATCTTTCACGAACCCTGGGAGGCTACCTAGCCGGTAGCCTCCCTGCGCTGGACCACCGCAATTCTGCGCCTGGCCCCCAGCGTAACAATCAACCTATTCCAGACCGGGAGACACACATGAAATTTCTTTCAGCGGTCGCGATGACCGCGTTACTCGCAAGTACAGCCGCCTATTCAGCAGAAATGATGTCGAGCGTACCATCATCCAGCAAAACAGTGACGGATTGGTACAAGCAGGATGTTTACGATCCTTCGAACAGCAAGATCGGAAAAATTGATGACGTGCTGGTCTCCGACGCTGGACAGGTCAATGCGCTTGTTATCGGTGTAGGTGGATTTCTTGGAGCCGGTGAAAAAGACGTGGCAGTCCCATTTAATGCGGTCAAGTGGACAACGAAGGACAAGAAGAACTACCTCACGATGAACGCTACGAAGGACGAATTAAAGTCGGCGCAGGGCCTTAAGTACGATAGCGAAAAGACGGCTTGGGTGCCCGACAAAGCAAAGTAAGCTTTTCAAAGATAGAGGCTTCGAGCCATGGCGAAGCCTCTATCTGTTCGTGTACATCGCACGGACAGTTAACCGCGAAATGCGCTCGCTAAAGCTCCGGCCAAGCGGCTGTCCATCTGTTCGAATTTAGCTCGCCTGGGCAACCCAGCGAGGAACCGACGGCGCGGCGAATGGTTCACTCCTCACGTCGTCCATAAAGGAGGAAAAAATGGCAACGACAATAGACTCAAGGAAAGAGACAGTTTCCCTGATTGGAAGCGACAAAGTACAAGGCACCAATGTGTACGGCGCCGACGACAAGAAGATCGGATCTGTGCAACGCGTGATGATCGACAAGATCAGCGGCAAAGTAGCTTACGCTGTCGTCTCGTTTGGTGGCTTCCTAGGCATCGGGGAGGATTACTATCCGTTGCCGTGGCCCAACCTGAAATACGATACACGACTCGACGGCTATCGTATTGGCGTAACCGAAGACCAGCTCAAGGGCGCTCCGAAGTTCAATCGTGCCACCGATTGGAATTGGACCGATCGCGCGCGGGATCGCGAGATCTACGACTATTACAAGACGCCGCTTTGGTACTAAACACCGCCGGTGTCGTGAACCCGGGCCGCAAGGCGCGGGTTCTTTTCCACAACGTGCCTTTTCCCAGCGGCCGTCGTTTGAGCCCGGCAGACTTTTGCCGATTAGTCATTGCCTCAAGCGTGTGCCACAGACAAAGCATTTCTGATGCGGCTTCCGCGATCTGCTCATCAATACATAAGGGGATTGAGCCCTTACACGTCGTTGCTACTATTGGCAGTACCAGTTGCGCTGGTCGAACCACTCAAAGTCGCCGCCGTATTTATCGTCGGTGCTGGGCATTGGATTTCCGGTTCGATCACAATATTATGCGCCTATGCGCTCAGCCTATTAGTGGTGGAGCGAATATTTAAAATCGTAAAACCGAAGCTGCTAAGCTTGCGGTGGTTTGCATTCATTTGGAGGCGGTTTGTTGGCCTTCGCGCAAAGGTAATGCTGCGCATAAAGTGGTCGCTCCAACGCAATCATCATCACTTCCGCCCCCGGCGGAAGCCATGCCGATAGGCGGAGGCAGA
>CAVTFP010000027.1:0-10618 GCA_963733645.1 uncultured Alphaproteobacteria bacterium | reverse complement strand
CAGAGCATGGTCCCGAAAAAGCTTGCCGTCGGACTTGATCTGAGGAGGGTCACCGGTTTTCGGAAAAGATCATGCTCCAAGGTGAAGACCCGGACTTAAAATCCCGGCGCGCGTTCGACCTGGTCGTACCAGTCAAATCCCATGTCTTTGACGATGCGATTGCTCATCACGATGATGCGGCATTCGGCGCCGGCATTGGCGAAATGCTGGTGCATGGTGAAGGGCGGAATGTAGACGTAGTCACCGACGGTCCACTCGAACTTCTTCGGCGTATCGGCCCATTGCCAATCGAAGGCATCGAGGCAATCCCACTTCAGATCCCAATGCAGATCGTAACCGGAGCCCTCGACGACGAAGAACAACTCCTCCCACATGTGGCGGTGCTTGCCGGAGCATTCGCCGTCCTTGAGGAACTGCATGTAGGCTTCCATGCAGCATTCACGGGTGTGCATCTCCTTGTTGACGAGATGCTTGATCAGGCCGTCGGGAGAGCGCTCCCACGGCATGTCCTTGGCCTTGATGACGTTCGGCAGCGTCGCGTAATCGGTGCGGAATTTTTCCGACTCGATCATCGCTTCGGCGAGGAAATTGCTGGTCGTGGCGCCGGACAGGGCGGCTTGTTTGTCTTCAAACAAAGTCATTTTCGCCTCCCCGCTTAAATTTCCGTCGGCGGATTGAATTCCGTGACGCCGGGCGGCAGCTTGTCGGTCGGCCACTCCACCATTTTCTGAAACAGCAGATGCATGAACAGGAATAGCGGCTTCGCCTTGAATACCAGAAGGATGCAAGAATTCCTTTTCGTCGTCGTTGAAATGCTGATGTACGCAGCCGTTCTCGACCAGCATCACATCGCCGGCTTCCCATTTCATGTAGCGGCCGTCGTGCACGTCATGGCCGTGACCTTTGAGCACATAGAAAACCGCGCTGTTGAGATGGCCGTGCTTCTGGCCGGCATTGAGCGGTGCATAGCATTCGATGTGCGATTTGATCGACTGCACGATGCTCACCGCCTGCGGCGAGATGATGTGCTTGCCGTACATCGCCGGGCCACCCTTCCAGGGGTGGTCCTTCGACGAATAGACGCGCGGCTCCTCAAGCAGCTTCTTGTAAAGGTGGCTATAGGTGCCTTCGAGCGCGCGGACGAAGGTGCGCTTCTTCGACCAGCGCTCCCATTTCGCGTGCTTGATCGCATCGGCGTCTTCCTCGGACGGTTTGTTGTGGCCGAGTCCGGGTAGTTCGTGTTCCAGCATTCCGGTCATGCGCGCTCCCTGTTCTGACTGCCGCGTCCGGCCGGGCCTACAGCCGCTTTTTTGCTGCCGGGACAACGCGATGTGATGGCGCTTCGCTCTGGTCATTACGGGATTTCGGCAAAGCGTGCAATGTCGCCAGGTCGGATGCTGGCGCAGGCGTCACTCACCAAGCATCCCGAATTGCCCGACGTACCGCTGGTTACCGACTACGCCAAGAACGACGAGCAGCGGGCGATCCTGAAGATGGTGTTCGCCCGTCAGGTGATGGGCCGGCCGTTCGCGGCGCCGCCGAACCTGCCGGACGATCGCATCGCGGCGCTGCGCAGCGCCTTCACGGCGACGATGAAAGACCCGGAGTTCCTGGCCGAGGCCGACAAGACCGATCTCGAGGTCAATCCGGTCTCCGGCGAGGAGGTAGAAAAGCTGGTGATATCGCGAAGTGCCTACGGCTTCGGCCGCCCCATGCGGCGGGGGCCGGTGTCGGTGACGCCGAGATGCTTCTCCAGCGCGGCGCGATCGGCGATCAAGGCCGCGCTATCGGCGGCGTGGACGACACAGCCCCGCTCAATAATGACCGCGGTGTCGGTGACGCCGAGGATTTTCTTGGCGTTCTGCTCGACCAGGATCGCCGACATACCCTCGTCGCGGATGATGCGGCGCAGCGCTGCGAGCAATTCCTCGACGATGATGGGCGCCAATCCTTCCAGCGGCTCGTCGAGCAGCATGACCTTCGGATTGAGAACAAGCGCGCGGCCGACCGCAAGCATCTGCTGTTCGCCGCCGGACAGCTGGTTGCCGAGATTGTCCCGCCGCTCGTCGAGACGTGGAAACAACGCGTAGACCTTTTGCGTGGTCCAGCGGCCGGAACGGGCGACGGCCGTCAGGTTCTCGTGCACGGTGAGCGACTTGAAGATGTTGCGTTCCTGCGGCACCCAGCCGATGCCGGCATGGGCGCGCTGGTCGGGGCGCAGCCGTGTGATATCGGCGCCGCCCAACGCGATTGTGCCGCCGAAATATCGGGTGACGCCGACAATGGTGTTGACCAGCGTGGTCTTGCCCATGCCGTTGCGGCCAAGCAGCGCCAGCGCCTTGCCCTCGGCGAGGTTGAGCGAGACGCCCGACAGCACCACGGCTTCGCCGTAACCGGCCGAGAGATTTTCGATGCTCAGGAGGTCACGCATCGGCTTCCTCGCCGAGATAGACCGCCTTGACGCGCGGATCGCGCGCAACCTCTTCGGGCGCGCCGTCGACGAACAACGAACCGTTGACCAGCACGGAAATGCGATCGGCGAACGAGAACACCAGGTCCATGTCGTGCTCGATCAACAGCACCGTCACCTCGGGCGGGAGCGCCGCGATGGTTGCGAGGAGTTCGTGCCGTTCGGCCTCAGGCACGCCGGCGGCTGGCTCGTCGAGGAGGAGAACGTGCGGCCGGCAGGCGAAGGCAACCGCGATTTCAAGGAGCCGCTGCTTGCCGTAAGGCAAGGTCGCGGTGCGCTCGTGCATCACGTCGGCGAGCCGGAAGCGCTCGACGATCTCGACGATCTCGCCGGTCACGGCGGACTTGCTGCCGACCAGCCGCCACCAGTCGCCGCCGGAGCCGAGCCGCTCGGAGACCGCGAGCCCGATATGCTCCAACGGTGTCAGATCGGGGAACAATTGATTGATTTGGAACGTGCGCGCCATGCCGAGCCGCACCCGCTGATGTGGCTCGAGTGCGGTAATGTCACGGCCGTCGAGCATTATCGTACCGGCGGTGGGCTTGAGCACGCCGGTCAGGAGATTGATCACCGTGGTCTTGCCCGCGCCGTTCGGCCCGATCAGGGCGTGGCGTGCGCCCTTTTCGATCGCGAGCGAGACGTTCTGCGCGGCGACAATGCCGCCGAAGCGCTTTTCCAGTCCAATCGTTTGGAGGATCGGCATGGCGGTGCTCTAAGATCCATCCGGCGCGGCGCTACCCAGCACTGCGCGGCGTGGCATCAGCCGCGCGCCGATGCGGGACACATAATTGCGCAGCGCCACATTCCCTCCGCCGATGCGTTCGCGGCCGATCAGCACGATCACCACCAGCACCAGCCCAATCCAGAATTGCCAATATTGCGGCGTCAGCGTTGCGATCCAATCCTGCAGAAATTTGTAGATCACCGCGCCGATCAACCCGCCGTACAGATAACCGGTGCCGCCGAGGATCAAAACCAGAAGCAGATCGGCCGAGCGGTTAAGCGACAAGACGTCGAGCGAGCAGAACGCCGTGGTCTGGGTGAGCAGCGCGCCAGCGATCCCGGCGAAGAACGCCGACGCCGTGTAGATCGCGACCATACGCCACTTGACCGGAACTCCGATCGCCGACGCTCGCAGCGCGTTGCCCTTGACCGCACGCAGCGACAGGCCGAACGGCGAATAGACGATGCGGCGCGCGATAAGGAAGCATACGAACAGCACGATCAGTGAATAGATGTAGCCGGTGTGGCCGTAGAGATCAAAACGAAACCGGCCCAGGATCGGCGCGATGGTGACCCCCTGCAAACCGTCGGCGCCGCCGGTGATGTTGGAATAGCGGTTGGCAAGCTCGCCGAGCATCAACGAGACGCCGAGCGTGACCATCAGCCGGGTCAGGTCCGAGCCGCGCAACACCAGAAAGCTGGTGACGAAGCCGAGCGCCGCCGCCGCCAGGCCTGCAAGAATGAGCGCAATTACCGGCTCGTCGATGAAGCCGTATTTGGCGACTAGGCCGGCGAAATATCCGGCAAGCCCGAAGAACGCCGCCTGGCCGAGCGAGATGATGCCGGCATAGCCGACGATCAGGTCGAGCGAGAGTGCGAACAGCCCGAGTATCGCCGTCTCAGTCAGGATCAGGTGCTTGGCCGGAAACAGCCAGATGGTCGCGAACGCAAACACCCAGAATGCGATTTCGAGCGGCGACCACCGGGCACGGCCCTTCAGATATGCGGAAACTTCGTCAGCGAGCGGCCCCATCAGTTCACCGCGTCGTCGAGCGGGCGAACAAGCCCTGCGGCCGCCACAGCAATACGACGATCATGATGGTGTAGATGACGAACGCTCCCAGATTCGGCACATAATACTTGCCCGCAACATCACCGATGCCGAGCAGGAGCGACGCCAGGAATGGACCGGTGATGCTCGACGTACCGCCGACCGTTACGACGATCAGAAAGTAGATCATGTATTTGAGCGGGAATGTCGGGTCGAGACCAAGGATTTCGGCGCCGAGTGCGCCGCCAAGGCCGGCAAGCCCCGAGCCGAAGGCGAATGTGATGCCGAATACCGCGCCGACATTGATGCCAAGTCCGCGCGCCACGCGCTGATCGTCCACCGCCGCGCGCAACCGGCTGCCGAACCGCGTCTTTGAGATCAGCAGTTGCAGCAACACCGTGAGCAGGCCGCAGACCACGATGATGAGCAGGCGATATCTGCCCATGCCGATGCCAAACACGTTGTATTGGCCTTGCAGCGCTTGCGGGATCTGCACGAACTGCTGCGACGACCCCATCGTATAGTCGGTCGCCGCCACCGCCATGAAGACAAGCCCGATGGTGAATAGAACCTGATCGAGATGAGGCCGCGCATAGACGTGGACATAGAGCGTACGCTCGAACAGTCCGCCGAGCAGCGCCGTCACCAGAAAGGCGATCGGCAGGCCGAGCGCAAACGGCACGCCGAGGCGGTTGACCAGGATGACGGTGCAATAGCCGCCGGCCATGGCGAAAGCGCCGTGGGCGAGGTTGATGAAATTCATCAGGCCGAGCGTGACCGAGAGACCGCACGCCAGCACGAACAGCAGCATGCCGTAGGCAATTCCGTCGAACAGGATGGTCAGCATGATCGGCTCAATGCCTCAGCCCCGCTCGATCGAGACCGGACCGCGCAGGCTCCCCTCGGATTCAAAGACCTTGAACGCTGCTGGCCCGCATACCAACATTCCGCGCCGATCTTGTCCAGTTGCGCAGCTGGTTCACCTTGTCTCACGCGATGTTCCTCGGTGGCGTCCCATCCCCGTGTTAACATGGGTCAAAACCGACGACAGCCGAAGTGGCGGAGGCGTGAATGATTGAATGGAATCGAACATTCGGTTTGATCGTGCTGGTCGGTTGGGCCACGAGTTGCGTCACTGCCGGCTCGCTACAAGCACAGTCTTATCCGGACCGGCCGATTCACCTTTACGTTCCGGGAGCACCCGGCGGACCGACAGACCTTCCAGCCCGCCTGGTCTCACAAATGTTCCCCAAACTCGGGCAACCGGGCGTCGTCGAGCACCGCCCCGGCGCCGGCGGTGCGATCGGCGCCCGCTTTGTCGCTGCCGCTGGCACCGACGGCTATTCGTTACTGGTCGGCAACACCAGCGTACTCGCCGTCATCCCCGCTGTATCCGCCAGCGCCGGTTACGATCCGACCAAGGATTTTTCGGCAGTCGCAAAGGTTTCCGAGAGCTATCAGATTCTCGTCCTCAATCCTTCCTCGCCGTGGAAATCCGTCGGCGAACTTGTTGCTTTTGCTAAAGCCAAGCCGGGTAAACTCACCTTCGCCCATACCGGCCCCGGTGGGTTGCCGCATCTGACCGGTGAACTGTTCAAGGCGCTCGCCGGCGTCGACATACTCGGCGTGTCCTACAAGAGCGGCGGAGAATTGGTCGCCGCGGTGCTTGGCAATCAGGTCGACATGACCTTCGAAAGCATCACGATTTTGCTTCCGCTCATTCGTGACGACAAACTGCGCGCGCTCGCGATAACGTCACGGACGCGAACGGCGCTAGCGCCCGACTTGCCGACCATGATCGAGGCCGGCGTTCCCGATTATGAAGTGACGACCTTCAATGGCATCGTGGCCCCAGCCGGAACGCCCGCGCCGATCGTCAATCTGCTCAATAAGACGATCAATGACGGCCTGCGGTCACCGGAAAACCAAGAGGCCATCACGCGGCTCGGTGCGGTGTCTAATCCCGGCTCGCCTGAAGACTTTGCCTCTTTCATTGCGACGCAGCACCACAAATGGTTGCAGGTCGCGAAGTCATCCCATATCACCGTCGATTGAGTGTTCGTTGACCAGGTAGGAAACAGGAGTGTGAGATGGCCAAAATAATTCTAGGAGCCGGAAGCTCCCACACGCCGATGCTGCTCGCCACCGATGAGACGCTGCCGCGCTTTCAGGAGACCGACCAGAGAATCAAGCACCGCGACAAGGAAGGCCGGCCGACGACTTACGCCGAGCTATTGGAAAAAGCCGATCCAAAGATGGCGGCCATGGTCACACCCACCGAACTGGTGGCGCGACAGAACAAGGTGCGCGCCGCGATGGCGCATCTCAGCAAGACCCTCAACACCGCCAAGCTCGACGCGCTCGTTGTCATGAGCGACGACCAGGACGAAGCCTATCTCGAAGACGCGCGGCCGACTTTCGCGATCTATTACGGCGAGACCATCCTCAACAGCAACGAGCAGCACGAGCAGTATCATCAACGCTTTCCGGAATGGTACGTGCAGAACCGGCAGGGTTTCTTCGAGGAATTGAAGCCGCGGGCCTACCCGGTCGATGCCAAGCTCGCCGTGCATCTGATCGATTGGCTGATGGACAATGGTTTCGATCCGGCATCGTCGAAACGCATGCGCGAGGGTGAAGGGCGAAGGCCACGGCATGGCCTATGTGCACCGCCGGCTGATGGACGAAAAAAACCCGATCCCGATCGTCCCGGTCTTCCTCAATACCTATTTTCCGCCCAACCAGCCGCGGCCGCGGCGCTGCTACGAGCTCGGACAGGCGATCCGCAAGGCGGTCGAAAGCTTTGCCGGCGACGCCCGCGTCGGCGTCATCGCGTCGGGCGGCTTAAGCCACTTCCTGGTCGACGAGGATTTTGACCGCGCCATCCTCAAGGCCTGCGCCGACAAGGACGCAAAATTTCTGCAAAACCTGCCGCGCAACAAGCTGCATTCCGGCAGCTCCGAAATTCTCAACTGGGTCGGCGTCGCCGGCGCCTGCGAACATCTCGATCTGAACTGGTTCGAGTACGTGCCGGGCTATCGCACGCCGGCCGGAACCGGCAACGGGTCTGAGCTTCGCAAGCTGGGCGTAATGCGCTGTCCATTCGGCAAAGCCGCAACCCATGATCAGTGCGGCCAAATGATGCCCTTCAGGTAGACGATCCAGGACAACGGCCAGACAACCGCCCACACGACTGCCTTGCCATAGCTCAGTGTGCAATCGGCAACGCATGCGCCTGTACGGACCCAAAGCTGGAATACCAGGGTCAGGAGCCCGATAGCGACGTAAGCCCAAAATAGTTTCCGTGCCACCTGCACCTCCCGCTATCCGGCACAATGCGCCCGATTGTCCCGGGCGGCAAACCGCCAGACCGTGACGCGGCGCCGCATTTGGCGAGCCGCCTAATGCGCGTCGGCGAACTTGGCCCACCATTCCAATTCGTTGCTGAGCCCGGCCTGCGCTTCCGGGAACGACATTGCATCGGGCCTGCCACCGCGCACGCCGTCCACCGCGAAGATCAGAGCAAAATTCTTGTCGGCCCAGTAGATCTCGGCGTGATCTTGATGAAGGTGGACCGCCAGATAGCCTTTGCCGTCCGGCAGAATATCGATCTGGTGAATCTCGTTGTCGCTTCCGGAGCCTTTGACGGCCAGGGCGCGGGAAGAAACCGTCTCGTTGTCCCGGGTGAGGCCGAGAATATCCGTGACCATTTTGTTGACGCTGTCATCGGTGCCGTATTGCGCGATCCAGCCTTTGATTTTGTCGCGCTGTACATCGGACAGCGAACGCTCCGCCGCAGCAACACTTGCGAAACGGCCTGGAGCCGCCACGAGCAGAAAGCCAACCAGCGCGGCGGAACCAATCGACAAGATCGTGCGGCCCTGCCGAACTCCCATGTTTTGTCTTCTGCGGAACGGCAACGACTTAGGCGTGCGCCTTGCGCTGCGGATCGACAATCTTTTCCAGCTTGCCGAGCACGTGCATGCAGGGCATCACTTGCGCCAAGCTGGCGTTCGGCTCGCGCTTTCCCTTGATCGCTGAGATGAATTCGCGATCCTCGAGCTCGATGCCGTCCATCGATACGTCGACTTTGGAGACGTCGATCTTGTTGTCCTTGCCGTCGGACAGGTCGTCATAGAACGCCTTGAAGGTACCGTTGTCGCAGATGTAGCGGAAGAACGAGCCGAGCGGGCCGTCGTTATTGAACGACAGCGACAACGTCAGCACCGCGCCGGACGGCGTGCGCGCGACGATTCCCATGTCCATGGCGATGTTGAGCTGCGGATGGATCGGGCCCTGCACCGCATAACAGTCCGAAATATTCTCGCCAACCTGGTACTGGAACAGGTCGACGGTGTGAGCGGCGTGATGCCAGAGCAGATGGTCGGTCCAACTGCGCGCATTGCCGGCGGCGTTGATGTTCTTCCTTCGGAAGAAATAGGTCTGCACGTCCATCTGCTGGATTTTCAGCTCGCCTTTCACGATCTTCTTGTGGACGTATTGATGGCTGGGATTGAAGCGCCGCACATGGCCAGCCATCGCGGTGACGCCGGTTTCCTTGGCGATCTTCGCCAACGCCTCGGCATCCTCGACCGAGTCGGTGATCGGGATTTCGATCAGCACGTGTTTGCCGGCGCGCATCACCTGCTCGCCCTGGCGGAAATGCATCTTGGTCGGCGTGGTCAAGATCACGGCGTCGGCGCGCTTGATGCCCTCGGACAGCTCGCCGGTGTAATGCGGGATACCATATTTCTTGGCGACCTGGGCGGTGGAGTCCTGATTGCCGCCCACCAGTGACGTGATTTCGACATCGGGAATACGCTTGAGCGCGTCGAGATGTTTCTGACCGAACGCGCCCTGCCCCGCTACGCAGATTTTCATTACTTGCTCCTGCGCACGACCGACTTTGCCCGCGCGGCGGCGCGCTTTTGCTTGGTGGCCGGCTTGCGTTTGCGATTTTCGAGAATGATGTGTCCGACCGCGGTGTTCGACGCCGGAACGGTGTAGAAGCGGTAGACTTCGTCCACCTTGTCGTCGAGCGCGCCGCGCATGATCAGCCACATCACCATCTCGATGCCTTCGGCGCCGGCCTCGCGCATGTAATCGAGGTGAGGAATCTTGACCAGCTTCTGCGGGTCCTTGGTCAGATTGTCGAGGAAGGCCTTGTCCCACTTGCTGTTAATGAGACCGGCGCGCGGCCCGGAAATCTGGTGCGACAGGCCGCCGGTGCCGAAGATCACGACCCGCAGGTCGTCGGGATAGGATTCGACCGCCCGGCGGATCGCCTTGCCCAGCATGTAGCAGCGATGCCCGGTCGGCGGCGGATACATCACCACATTGACCGCGAGCGGAATGACCGGGCACGGCCAGTGCGAATTCTTGTCGACCTTGCCGAACAGGAGGTTCATCGGCACGGTCATGCCGTGATCGATTTCCATCTTGTTGCAGATGGTGAGATCGAATTCGTCGAGAATGACCGATTGCGCGATGTGCGAGGCGAGCGCCGGATGACCCTTCGCTACCGGCACCGGGCGCGGACCCCAGCCCTCGTCGGCCGGCGGGAATTCCGGCGCGCAGCCGAGCGCGAAGGTCGGGATCATGTCGACCGAGAACGCAGAAGCATGATCGTTGTAGACGACGATGGCGACGTCGGGTTTGGTCTCGCGCATCCACGCTTGCGATTTCTCGAAGCCGGAGAAGACGCGCTTCCAGTACGGCTCCTCGGTCTTGCCGTTGTCGAGCGCCGCGCCGATAGCGGGCACATGGGATGAACCTACGCCTGCGATGATCCTGGCCACGGTGTCACTTCCGTTTCTTCGGTTTGGATTTGGATTTTGCCTTGGGCTTGGTCTTTGGCTTGGTCTTGGATTTCATCTTTGCGGCAGCGGGCTTCTTGGCCGCACCGCCGGAGAGAAACTTTGACGGCGTGTTTTTGCCTGTGCGCGAGCGATTGCCTTCGACGTTGCGACCGCCATCGAGCATCATATTGGCGTAGTCTTGCTGCGAGGCGCCGGTCATGTTTGCGGCGAGGTGCTGGAAGGAATGGCCGTCAGTGGCGCCGAGCTTGGCGGTGAAATAGATATTACCGCCCAACTCCAACATGCGGTTGTAATCGCGCTTGAGCACCGCTTCGGTCTGCTCCGGCGTCAGCTTGAACTGCTTCACGTATTCCGCCTCGTTCGCCTTGAAGGCCTTGCGATTCTCGTCCTTCATCAGCGACATGCAGAACATGTTGATGCCATAGCCCTGGCGGGACCGTTCGGCATCGAACACGAAAGTGCCGGGAATATCGTCGTAATCGTGCTGTTCGCGGGCCATCGGCGTATCTCCCTACGGCTTCACATATATAGCGCAGCAAAGCTTGGCAACGTAAG
>CAVTFP010000026.1:0-47080 GCA_963733645.1 uncultured Alphaproteobacteria bacterium | reverse complement strand
GCCCGTCACCATCCGCACGATGACCGGGCACAGGATCACGACGAACAGCACCGGGAAGATGCAGATCATCATCGGCAGCGCCAGCCGCGCCGGCAGGCTGTAGGCCTTCTCCTCGGCGCGCGACAGCCGTTTGTGACGCATATCGTCGCTATAGACCCGCAACGCATCGCCGATGCTGGAGCCGAGTTCGTCCGATTGCTGGATCAGCGTGGCGAACGAACGCGCTTCTTCGAGCCCGAGCCGGTCGCCCAGATGTTCGAGCGCCTCCGTCAAAGTGCGCCCGGCGCGGATTTCGAGATTGGCCATATGGATATTGGCGGCGAGCGAAGGATAGGATTCGCCGAGTTCGCGCCCGATGCGATCGAGCGCCGCCTCCATGCTCAGGCCGGCATCCGCGCAGACCACCAGCAGATCCATGAAATCGGGAAAGCCGGATTGATGCTGCAGGCGTTTCGATTTGATCATCCGGTCGAGATAGAAGCTCGGCGCGAGATAGCCCAGCAACCCGCCGGCCATGACAAAAAGCCAGAACGGCGCTTTGCCGCCAAATCCCAGCATCGGCATAACAAAAAATACCGCAGAGGCCAGAGCCACCGCGGCAACGCCACGCGCGATGAAGAAGCAGGCGGCACCGTGCGGATTGTAGATTCCGGCCTGCATCAGCCGGCGACGCAGCATTTTCACATTCTCGGTGTCGACGGAGGAATAGTGCTTCGTCGTATATTCGATCAGCTTCTGTACCGCGCGCTGCCCGGAATAGCGCAGGCTGCGACGGCCTCCCGGCACATCGTCGTCGATGTTGACGCGCGCGGCGCGGCGGCGCACGGCCTCGCGCGCGCGCACGCCGATCATCACCGCGAAGGCGAGCGTGCCGGTCGCGAGAAAGATCAGCATGCTCAACATCGTCGTTGCGCTGCTGCCGAACAGGACAAAGGTGCCGGTTTGATCCATGGTTCAGATCTTGAAATTCACCATCTTGAACATGATGAGATTGCCGACGCTCATCCAGCCGCCGGCGGAGAACAACAGCACCTTCGTCAGATGCTCCTGCCAGACCGAGCTGTAAAACTCGGGCGTGATGACCTGAATGACGAGGAACATGCCGATCGGCAGCGCTGAGAGGATCATCGCCGAGGCGCGGCCTTCGGCCGCCAGCGCGCGGATCTTGCGCCGCATCTTAAATCGCTGCCGGATGACGCCGGACAGGTTTTCCAGGATTTCGCCGAGATTGCCGCCGGTCGAGCCCTGGATGGCGACGGCGGTGACGAACAGCGGCAGATCGTCCGAGCCGATGCGGCCGTAAAGATTGCGCATCGCCGTCTCGATATCCGCACCGTATGTGATTTCGTCGGACACCATGCCGAATTCACTGCCGATCGGATCGGGCATCTCACGCCCGACCATGGCAATGGCGATCGGCACCGGATGACCGGCGCGCAGGCTGCGCACGATGATGTCGAGCGCATCGGGGAACTGGGCGCCGAATTTCTTCTGCCGCCGCGCGCGGAGCATGCGCAGCACGAAATACGGCAGTACAGTCGCGCTGAACAAAGCCGCCAACGCCGCTTCGACCAGACTGCCGCGAATAAATGTCGTCACGGCGAACACAGTGACTGTGACAATGGCGATGATGACAATGAGGCGGGCGAAACCGATGGTGAGCCCTGATTGCAGGACCAGCCGGTTGATCGCGATCAGGCCGAGGCGGTAATTGCCGGCGCTGGAGAGACCGCGCTCGCGCCGCAGTTCGATCAGCACACTCTCACGATCGGTCCGATCCTTCGACAGCATCAGCCGCCGGTTGATCTTGCTGCGATAGGATGCCGCCGAGTAGGTCATCAGATAAACAGCCTCGACCGTCAGTCCCGCAGAAATCGCAACGAACAGCCAGATCAGATAGATAGGATCAAAATCGGAGAACATCGTCACAGCGGCTGTGAGGGATCGAAATAAGCGCCGGGGATCTTGATGCCCATGGCGATGAGGTCAGTGAGGAAGCGCGGCCGCACACCGGTGGCCTGGAAATGTCCCTGCACGCTGCCGTCGGGCGCCGTACCGGTGCGCACGTATTTGTAGATTTCCTGCATCTGGATGATGTCGCCTTCGAGCCCGGTGATCTCGGCGATGCTCATCACGCGGCGCTTGCCGTCGGACAGGCGCGACAATTGCACGATGACGCGGATCGCGGCGGCGATCTGGCCGCGGATCGAGGACACCGTCATCGGCAGGCCGGCCATGCCGATCATCTGTTCGAGCCGGGATATGGCGTCGCGCGGCGTATTGGCGTGGATCGTGGCCATCGAGCCTTCGTGACCGGTATTCATGGCCTGCAGCATGTCGAAGGCTTCCTCGCCGCGGCACTCGCCGAGGATGACGCGGTCGGGCCGCATGCGCAGCGCGTTCTTGACCAGATCGCGCTGGCGGATTTCGCCTTTGCCCTCGATGCTCGGCGGCCGGGTTTCCATGCGGCCGACATGCGGCTGCTGCAATTGCAGCTCGGCGGCGTCCTCGATGGTCAGGAGACGCTCTTTCTCGGAAATAAACGCCGAGAGCGCATTGAGCATGGTGGTCTTGCCGGAGCCGGTGCCGCCGGAAATGATCAGCGTCACGCGCGCCCGCACCGCTGCTGCGAGCAGTTCCGCCATTTGCGGGCGCAGCGCGCCGACGTCGACCAGCTTGTTGAGGTTGAATGGCTTCTTCGAGAATTTGCGGATCGATACCAGCGGGCCGTCGATGGCGACCGGGCGAACCGCGACGTTGACACGTGAGCCGTCGAGCAGGCGCGCGTCGCACATCGGATGCAACTCGTCGACCCGGCGGCCGACGGCGGAGACGATCTTGTTGATGATGCGCAAAAGATGCGCTTCGTCCTTGAAGCGCACGCCGGTCGGTTCGAGCTGGCCGCGGCGCTCGACATAGACGCATTCGTGGCCGTTGATGAGAATGTCGTTGACGCTTGCGTCCTGGAGCAGCGGTTCGAGCGGGCCGAGCCCGGTCATCTCATCGAGGATTTCCGAGACGAAGTCGTTGAGCTCCTGGGTATTGAGCGCCAGCCGCTCGGATACGACGTATTCCGACACAAGCTGCTGCACGTGGCCGCGCATTTCGTCGTCGGGCAGCTTTTCCAGCGCCGACAGATTGATTTCCTCGATCAGCCGGCGGTGCAAACGCACCTTGGCGTCGAGCACTTTGTCGGTCAGCAGGGCATTGGCTGCGAGCCGGCGCGGCGGGCTCGGCACGGGCTCGGGAAATGTGTTCCACGCAACGCTGTCCTTAGGCGCGCTCTCTTCAATCGCGGGAGCGAGCTCGGGCGCGGCAACGCGATGTACGGAGAAACGACCAGCCATGACTGCACTTCACTTTCGGCGCTGGATTTTTCGTTGGAGCACGATCTTTTCGGAAAGCCAGTCTCCACTTTTTCGGATCGTGCTCTAAGTGCGCGCCCAGGACAGACCGAGTTTCTTCATAGCGGACGCGGCGCTCGATTTGACGGACGGCTGCGGCAGCACCAGCTGCCGGATCGTCGCGGTAATCTTGTTGCCCTTCTTGACTTCTTCGAGCGGCACACCGCGATCGATCGCCTCGCGCACCAGCGCGTAATCGTTCGGCACGCAGGCCAGGAATGCGTCGCCGATCGCCTGCTCGATTTCGCTGCGGCGCAAGCCCGGCGAGAACATCTTCTGCACGAAGCGATTGATCACGACTTGCGGCTTCGGGCCGTCACCGAGCCGCTCGCGGATCGCCTCGACGAGCTGCTTGGCCTGGCGCAGCCCGGGCACCGTCGTTTCGCTGATGATGAACAGCTTGTTGGAGCCGAGCAGAACGCTGTCGGTCCAGGAGAACCAGGTGCGCGGCATATCGAACACCACGTAGTCGAAGTGCGACGAAACCAGGTCGAGCAGCCGCGTCACGACGTCGGGATCGAACGAGCGCATCTCGGCCGGGCGGTTCGGCGCGGCGATGACCGACAGGCCGGAGGGATGCTGCGACAGCATGACTTCGAGCAATTGCCGGTCGAGCCGCTCCGGACGCGGTTCGATTTCGTTGAGATTGAGTCGCGGCTCGATGTCGAGATAATCGGAGCAGGCGCCGTGCTGGAAATCGAGATCGACCAGACAGGTCTTGGTTTTGCCGCGCGCGCCGCTGTTCAGCAGCAGCATCGCGGTCTGCACCGCGAGCGTGGTCACGCCGGCGCCGCCGACGGCGGGCAGGAAGGTGAAGATCTGAGCTTCCGTAGTATCGGAAGTGCCAGGCGCCTTGGCGACACGGGCGCAGGTGCGCACCAGCTCTACCGGCGCCACCGGCTTGACCAGGAAATCGGCCACCCGCATCTGCATCAGGCGCCGGGCGACGGTTTCCTCGAAGATTTGCGTCACCGCGACAACCGGCGGCCAGGTGCCGATGCGCGCCATCAAGCCTTCGAGCGCCACCAATTCCGCCTCGTCGCTGCCGTCGATATCGGCCACGACCACGTTGGCACCCGCGAGCGCCTTGTCGCCGGCGCCGCCCAGTTTTCCCTTGATCACATCGAGCGTGATCTTCGCACTGGTGCCGAACGTGGCGCGAACCTGCTCCTCGAATCCGTCATCGGCGGTCAGCACGACCACTTTTGTCTGCATCCCGGAAGTTGCGGTTCGGCCGACCTGCATTCGATACACTCGCTCTACAGAAACGACATTGCCTAGTGGGCCGCCCCGCCGGCTACGGGAGCGCCGCTTGCCGGTTGCGCGCTGCCGGCGCTCATCGTGCCCGCACAGGCATCGCCCGTAACCGGCGGCGGCGTACGCCGAATCCGTCGACGGATTGAGATCGGCCGGCTGCGTGACCTTGTCCTTGCGGTAGCACTCGATCGCGCGCTGCATTCGCTCGCCGTTGAAGGCGAGATTGTTGTTATTGCTGTGTCGCGGCCATGGATCGACCATCTGTTCGACCATGTTTGATGCAACCGCATCTTCGGCGCCGAGCGCTACCGTCTCGCGCCGGTCGTAGTAGATGTCGGAGCAGCCGGCGAGCAGTGCGCCGAACGCCACCGCGGCGGCGATGGCGCGGCTTGCGCCCTTAATCCTTGGCGGTGACATAGACGCCTCCGTTTTTCGGCAGGTCGAGGATGTGGCCGACATAGGGCCGGTTGATCGCGCCGACGGCAAGCCGGGCGAGCGCGGGAGACACTTCCGCCTGTCCCATCAGAAAGAAGTCGATGTCGTTGCCGGGCAGTGTACCGTCGAGCGGCGTATGCACGGCGTCGGCCGGCCGCAACGGGCGCACGACGTGGGGCGTCACGATGATGACGAGGTCGGACTCGTTCTTCTGATAGGCGGCGCTGCGGAACAACGCGCCGAGCACCGGAACGTCGCCAAGCCAGGGCAACTGATCCTGATTGGTCTGGCTCTGGTTCTGCAGCAGGCCACCGAGCATGAAGCTTTGGCCGTCACGCAACTCGACCGTGGTCGAAGCCTCGCGCACGATCAGAGCCGGCACGTTGATGCCGCCGGCGATCGACACCGAATGCGCGGGGTCGAGCTGGCTGACATTCGGCTTGATCACCAGATTGATCTGGCCGTCGTTCCGCACGGTCGGCGTGAAGGCGAGACCGACGCCGTATTTCTTGTATTCGATCGTGACCTGGCCCAGCGTGCCGGGAACCGGGATCGGATATTCGCCACCGGCCAGGAAGCTTGCGGTATCGCCCGACAGCGCCACGAGATTAGGCTGCGCCAGGCTGCGAACAAGGCCCTTTTGCTCGAGCGCATTGAGTTCGACGTCGAGCGGGTTTGAGCCGCCGATCAGCCGGCCGACGAGAAAGCCGAACGGCGACGCGCCGGAGAGCAACGCCGGCCGCCACCACCGGCGAGATGGTCTCGGCAGCGGCCGCGATGTTAGGGCCGCCGACGGACGCGCCCGGCTGCTGGAATGAACCGCCCGGCGCCGTGATCGGCAATTGCGAGGCAGGAACCTGATTGCCGACATTGGCCAGGACGCGGCTGCCGAACACGTTCCACTGTACGCCAAGTTCGCGGCTCGCTTGACGATCGGCTTCGACGAAGCGCACCTCCAGCATGACCTGCTGCGGCTGTGTCACATCCACCGTGTTGATGACGTCCGGCGCGAACTGGCGCGCGATGGTCACCGCCTTGTCGAGCGAGACGGCATCGGGCGACGTGCCGCTGAGCATGATGCGGCCGTCGATCGACGACACCTTGATGCCGCCGCCGGTGAAGCGGGCGATCTCGGCGGAGAGCCGCGACACGTCGTAGGACACCTCGACGTCGAAAATGCCGACGGCCTTCTTGTCCGGGCCGTAAACCGTGACGCGCGTGGTGCCGATCTTCTTGCCGAGGATCGACAGCGCATGGTCGGTCAGCGGATTGACGTCGGCGACGTCGGGATCGCCGACCGTGATATCGGTGAAGCTCTGGTCGGTGTGCACGTCTTCGGACTTGCCGACCGTGACGGTCACTCTCGAAGTACGTGAATTCGCGAACAGTAGCCGCTGCTGCGCCTGCGCCGCAGGCGGCGCCAGCGCCGCTACGGCCGGCAATGCAAGCAGCACGCTGATCGCGACGCTGCGCAACAACGCGCCTACGCCGATGCTCCCGTCCGAATATCGCCGGCTTCCGCCGTAGCCTGTATCTTTGTACTGGTTAATCACGTCGGCCTCCCCGCCGCTGCTCGTTAGTCCCCAAAACCTCAGTTGTGCGCCGCCCCGTTCGAAAGAGCAGCCGAGTGACTGTCGGCTCCCTCGATCGGCACGGTGTATTCCGTCCGCTCCTGTTTCGACGGGCGGAACACCCCGATGGTCACGAAATGCGATTCCTGCGACGGAGCGTTCGACTTGCCGAGGTCGATCGACGTCACGCGCCGCGCATCGTCACCGGCGAGTTCGCCCGCCTTGCGCAGCAGCAGCGAAAGCGTGCCGACGGTCGACGCGAGCGCGACCTTCTCTCCGTCGGTAACGCTGACCTCCAAGGTCACTGCCTTGACGACCGATGGCTTGTCGGTGCGCTGATCGGCGAGCTGATCGATGGCGAGCACGCGCGCGTCCTGAAGAACGACATCGGTGATCGCGGTATTCTTCTCGCCGGTCCGCGTCAGCAACACATCGACGTGATCGCCCGGCAGCACGAAGCCGGCGACGCCTTCGACGTCGTTGACGCGGACGGTCACCGCCTTCATGCCCTCGCCCAGCATTGCCGAAAGCGTGGCGCGCTGGCCGGGACCGGTGACCTTCGCGGCAAGGATCGCTTCATTGGGATCGATCGGCCCGAGCACGATGCGCTTGCCGGTCGTCAGTTCCGCGATCTTGCCGAATGCTCCCGCCGGCAGCGCGCCCTCCGGCCACGCAATTTCGCGCATCGAAGATGCGGCGAGCTCGTCGCCGAACCGCAGTGCTTTGGATGCAACGACAATGGTGCGTGCCGGCGGCTCCGCCTTGCGTTGTGCTTCGAGGCTCTTCATGCGCTGATCGGCCTGATTGTTGAGCCACACTTGCGCGAGAAATACCGCGAGCAGTCCGAACAGGACTGCGAAGCCAACCATGACTAAGGTACTCGCGCGCAACTTCGTCCCCTGAATGACGCCGTGAATTCTTGTCTCGTCGCAGCGACTATTGGTCTGCGCGGGTATGGAATTGGTGAAGTTACGGACGCTTCTCGGCCTATGCTGAACAGCAGTTGAAGCCGTATTCTTTACGGCGCGTGTATCGAAATGATCAAAGTGAAGCGGTATCCTTTACGAGAATTGAGCACCGGATTGCCGCGTGCTCCGGCCACTTCGCGGAATGGCATGATTACTGGGGAATCTGCGCATGCGCAGCGAACGCAATTGTGGCAGCCTCCCCGCTCTGGCTTTAACACTTCGCGGTAGTACACTATTAAGGACGCGAAGCGCTCGCACGCAGCGCGCGGAGGAAATGACCATGGGCAAGCCGCGCATCAGTTACGTCGATCCGGCAACGGTAAAGGATCGCGCCATGATCGCCGAGTTCGAACGCTGCGCCCGCGAGGGCACGCCGCGGCCGGAAAGCCAGGCAGTCCGCGCCCATGTGCCGGCCGTATTCTGGTCGTTCGCCAATTCCTGGCGCGACGTGTTCAAGAACGGCGTCGCCGACCACGATCTCAAGGAACTGTGCCGGGTCTATGTGTCGCGCTCGGTGAAGTGCGAATTCTGCGGCAACCAACGCTCGATGAAGGCGGCATCGCAGGGCCTGGTCGAAGACGACTATCGCGACCTGATCAATTTCGAATCCTCGACGCACTACGACGAACGGCAGAAGGCCGCCTTGTCCTATGCCGAGGCGATCACCTGGGATCTGCCGGTCGACGATGCCTTCTGGGCGCGGCTGCACAAGCATTTCAGCGAGCCGGAACTGGTCGAGATCGGCTATTTCATCGCGCTGACCATGGGCCAGCAACGCTGGCTGCGCACGCTCGATATCGATCATCACCAGATCATGGCGGGCACCGATGCTTCGATGGCGCCGGGCTTCGAAGACGCAAAAACCTCGCAACAGTCGAAGGACAGCGCCGATTATTGGGCGCGCCGCGACGTCGCGGCGGCGAAAACGGCGGCCGAATAGTCAGACGGTCGCGAAACCGCGCGGCACCGCGTGCATCGGCTCGATGCCGGTTTCGGTGATGAGAACCATTTCGCCGGTCTGCACGCCTGCCCTGCCGTCGGTCGTCACCACGTTGGGCTGGATGACGACGACCATGCCGGCGCGGAACGGCTCATCGGGAACATGCGCGCTCGGGCGGCTTTTTGAGCCAAGGATCGGCGGCAAATAACCGCCGCCATAGCCGTGCAACAGGTCGTCGATGATGGTGAAGCCGGCGTCCTCGATGACACTCGCGGCATCAATCACCTGCTGCGGCAGAGCACCGGCCTTCAGCACTTTGGCGACGGCATCGAAGGCGGCATCGGCCACCGCGTGCAGCTCGCGGTAAAGCTTCGGCGGTTCGTCGCCGACCGCGAAACTGCGCAGCACCTGGCCAGGATGCTCCCAGAATGCGGCGCTGATTTCGGCGAAGACAATGTCGCCGCGCCCGACTTTGCGGTTGGCGACAAACTGTGTCGGCACACCGAGTTGCGGGTTGGCCATCGCGGTGACACCAAAATAGTGGATAACGTTGACGCCGCCGAGCGCGACATAGCTGCGCTCGACGATGTCCGCGAGATCGCGTTCGCTCAAGCCCGGACGCAATGCGTCACGCAAGCGCGAGCATGCCGCGATCGGTCATGGCGGCGCCGATCCGCATCCAGTCGATCTCTTCCGCCGACTTCACCTGACGCAGCCGCACATAGCGGCGATTGAGATTGGCGATCGTGCCGAATTTCGCCGCCAGCATCGCATGCTGCTCGAACGTCATCGGGCCGATGACGCCGACGCGTCCGTCTTTCGCCGCGCGTTTCTCGAGCACGGCAACGGCGGCCTCGATGCAGGAACTGCCGCCCCACGCCACCTCGGCCGGCGCCGCAAGGCGGCGCGCCAAGGGCACATGGTTGACGTGTTGCACGAACATCGAGTCCGGCCGGCCCGGCGTGAAGACGCCAACCGCCTCGGCGGTCACCGGCCAGCCGGTCAGCCATTGCACCGCGGAGCCGAACCGGTTGGCGCCGCAAAACACGAGATGATCAAGACCCGCTTCCAAGAGCAGGCCGGCCATAACGGCGCGCCGGCGCTGCATTTCGGCGTCGCTGAAGCGCGGATAGTCCGCCTCATGGATCGCGCGCAGATGCGCCGGCAGATCGAAAGTGCGGCTCGGACGCTCGCTCATATCGCCAGTCTAAGGGGGTGGGCTTGGCAAATCCATTTTGTTAGGTGAGTGCAGCCTGTAGGCGCCCAGGAGAGACCATGCCCTCGACATTGATCGATTCCGCCGTATTCCGCGACATCTTCTCGACCGAGGCGATGCGGCGGGTGTTTTCCGACGAGAACCGCGTGCAGAAATATCTCGACTTCGAGGCGGCGCTGGCGCGGGCGCAGGCGCGGCTCGGCATCATCCCGAAAGAGGCGGGCGAGGAAATCGTCCGGCATTGCAACGCCGCCGAGATCGATTACGCCAAGCTCAAGACCGAGACCGAGCGCATCGGCTATCCGGTACTGCCGGTGGTGCAGCAGCTCGTGGCGCTGTGCCGCGACGGGCTCGGCGAGTGGTGCCATTGGGGCGCGACGACCCAGGACATCACCGACAGCGCCACCGTGATGCAGATCCGCGAGGGCCTGGCGCTGGTCGAGGCCGACATCAACGGCATTGCCGACGCGCTGGCGACGCTGGCGCGCAAATATCGCGACACGCCGATGGCCGGGCGCAGCAATCTGCAACAGGCGGTGCCGATCACTTTCGGCTACAAGATGGCAACCTTGCTCGCCGCGTTCGAGCGGCACAAACAACGTCTGAAAGAGCTCAAGGTGCGGGTTTTTGTCGGCGAGTTCGGCGGCGCCGCCGGCACGCTGTCGTCACTCTCCGGCCGTGGTCTCGAGACCCAGGCCGAATTGATGAAGGAGCTGAAGCTCGGCCAGCCGGCGATCTCCTGGCACACCGTGCGCGACACCATCGCCGAGGTCGGCTGCTTCCTCGGCCTCGTCACCGGCACCTGCGGCAAGATCGCCTTCGACATCAAGCTGATGATGCAGACTGAAGTGGAGGAGCTTTACGAGCCGTTCCACGAAGGCCGCGGCTCGTCGTCGACCATGCCGCAGAAGCGAAATCCGATCTCGTCGGTTTACATCACGGCGCTCACGTCGGTCGTGCGCCAGCAAACCGCGGCGCTGCTCGACGCCATGGTCGAGGATCACGAGCGCGCCACCGGGCCGTGGGAGATCGAGTGGATCGTGCTGCCGGAAATCTTTTGCCTGAGCGCCGGCGCGCTGGCGCAGACGCTGTTCGTGCTGACCGGCTTGCAGGTCGACGCGAAAAAGATGCGCGCCAATCTCGACCTGACCAAGGGACTGATCGTCTCCGAAGCCGTCATGATGGGACTCGGCCCTTATCTCGGCCGCCAATACGCCCACGATCTGGTTTACGACATCTGCCGCAAGGTGGTCGCCACCGGCCGGCCGCTCGTCGATCTGCTCGCAGAAAATGAGGAGGTCACCAAACACCTCGATCGCGCGGCGCTGGTGAAGCTGTGCGATCCGGCGAACTATCTGGGCGAGGCTGGCGCCATGGTGGACCGGGTACTGGCGATGCGAGGAAGCTAATTATATATCTCCCCGGCGCTTTGCGGTGAGAGCGCAGGCGTCTCCAGGACGGAGGCAACGCGCGGTAAATCGACCGCGCGGCCGGGAGTACCCTTGATGCGCGTTCTCAATAACTCGCTCGGCCGGAGAGTCGTCATCAGCATGCTTGCTGTCGCAGCTGGCTGTGGCGCCGCTGCTGCGCAAGGCGCCTCGCCGCCGCCTGCGGTCTCGGTAACCCCGGTAGTCAGCCGCCAGGTGACGGAAACGGGCGATTTCATCGGCCGCGTCATCGCGACCGACAAGGTCGACGTCGTCGCGCGCGTCCCCGGCTTCATCGAGGAGCGCAACTTCACCGAAGGCCAGCAGGTCAAGAAAGGCGACCTGTTATTCCGCATCGAACAGGACACCTATAAGGCGGCAGTCGACCAACAGAGCGCCAATCTCGCCAAAGCGAAGGCGACCGAGGTCAACGCCAATTTGCAATTGCAACGTGCTCAGGCACTTGTGCGCAATCAAAACGTCCCGCAGGCCACGGTCGACCAGCTCGCTGCCGCCGAGCAGTCCGCGCAGGCCGACGTGTTGCAGGCACAGGCCCTGCTCGAGCAGGCGCAAATCAATTTCGGCTACACCGAAATCCACTCACCGATCGATGGACGAATCGGACTTGCCAAATTTACGGTGGGCAATCTCGTCGGTCCGTCCTCTGGAACGCTGGCGACAATCGTCAGCCAGGATCCGATCTATGTGACGTTTCCGGCGAGCGAGGCCGATATCATCGAGTACAAGCAACGAATAGCGGCGTCGGCGGACAAGAACCCGCATGTGGCCATTCAAATCAAGCTGCCTGACGGCACCGTCTATCGGCATCCGGGCATCACCAATTTTCTCGACGTCCAGGTGCAGGCTGACACCGACACCGTGGTGGTGCGTGCGCAATTTCCGAACCCCGAGGGCGCGCTCATCCCCGGCGGAATTGTCGGCGTCATCGTGCAGCGAGGCGGGCCGCGATCGTCGCTGGTGGTGCCGCAATCAGCCGTCCTGCTCGACCAGGCCGGCCACTATGTTCTGGTGGTCGACGACACGAAAAAGGTCGAGCAGCGGCGTGTGACAACCGGCAGCGAGCAAGGCCGTGACGTGGTTGTGAGCAACGGCCTCAAGGAGGGAGAACTGGTGATCGTCGACGGGATTCAAAAGGTGCGCCCCGGCCAAATCGTGTCGGCCAGCACCGTCCCGGATAACTGACACCGATGTTTTCCGCCATATTCATCGACCGGCCACGATTTGCCGTCGTTATCGCCATCGTCATCACGCTTGCCGGCGCAATCGCCATCTCGGCGATTCCGATTGCGCAGTTTCCAGAAATCGTACCGCCACAGGTAACGCTGACAGCGAACTACCCGGGTGCCGACGCCGAAACGGTCGAAACCACGGTAGCGCAACCGATCGAGGAGCAGATCAACGGCGTCGACAATGCGATCTATTACCAGTCGGCCAGCGGCTCCGACGGCAGCTATACGTTGAACGTGACCTTTGCGCTGGGCACCGATCCCGACATCAACACCGTCAACGTGCAAAACCGCGCAAGCCTGGCGCTGGCGCAACTGCCCGACGAGGTGTCGCACGCTGGCCTGTCGGTGCGCAAGAAATCCGCAGCCCTGCTGCAGGTCATCAATATCTACTCGCCCAAGAACACCTACGATGCGATTTATCTGAGCAACTACGCGACTATCAACATCATCGATACGTTGGCGCGGATCAAAGGCGTCGGCCAAGTCACATTGTTCGGTCCGCTCGATTATTCGTTGCGAATCTGGCTCGATCCCGACCGGCTCACCGAGCTTAACCTGACACCGAACGACGTCATCACTGCGGTGCAGAGCCAGAACGTCCAGGCGGCGCTCGGCCGCATCGGCGCCGCCCCGATCTCCAACGAGCAGCAGGTTCAGATCAACATCAAGACCAAGGGCCGGCTGACCCGGCCCGAGGAGTTCGCCGCCATCGTGCTGCGTTCCAATCCCGACGGTTCCGTGGTTCGCGTCGGCGACGTCGCTCGCGTTGAAATGGGCGCCAGAACACAAGATCGCTACAGCCGCTTCAATGGCGCACCGGCTGCCGCAATCGGCATCTATCAGTCGCCGGGATCCAACGCAGTCGAAGTCGCGAAACAGGTTCGCGATACCATGACAACGCTCGCAACGCGTTTCCCCGCCGACCTCACTTACACCGTGTTTTTCGACACGACGGTGTTCGTCACCGCGACGATTGTTGAGGTGGTGCGGACCCTCATCATCGCCCTCGTTCTCGTCGGCATCGTGGTTTTCCTGTTTCTCGGCAAGCTGCGGACAACGCTGATTCCGCTGGTTGCCGTACCGGTTTCCATCGTCGGCACGTTTGCCGTGCTGCTGGTCATCGGCTATTCGGCCAATACGGTCTCTTTGCTGGCGTTGGTGCTCGCCATCGGCATCGTCGTCGACGATGCCATCGTCGTCGTCGAGAACATCGAGCGGGTGATCGAGCAAGAGCCCGAACTCAGCATTCCCGATGCGTGCAAGAAAGCGATGGCCGAGATCACCGGGCCGATCCTTGCCATCACGCTGGTGCTGCTATCAGTGTTCGTGCCGGTGGCCTTCATCCCCGGCATCAGCGGCCAGCTATTCCGCCAATTCGCGGTGGCAGTCTCGGTATCGATGCTGATCTCCGCGCTCAACGCGCTGACTTTGAGTCCGGCCTTATGCGGAGTCCTGCTAAAGCGCGAGGAGCCGAGCCACGGCCCGATGCGTTATGTGCTCGGCGCCATCGACAAAGCGCGCAACGGCTACGTGGCGGTGGTAGGCCGGCTCGCGCGCGTGGCTTTGCTCGCTGTCGTCGTCGTGGCGGGTGTGCTGGCGGCGTCGGTCCTGGTGTTCGGCAGGATTCCGCAGAGCTTTTTGCCGGATGAGGATCAGGGCGCGATCTTCGCGGCGTTACGGCTTCCGGAGGGCGCGTCCCTCGCCCGCACCCAGGCGGTGGTCAAGGAGGTCGAGGATATTGTCAGGCCAATCCCCGGCGTCGAAGGCGTGTTGTCGGTGGTCGGGCTGAACTTTATCGACTATGTCGCATCGTCGAATCAGGCTTTCTTCGTCATCCGGCTGAAACCCTACGAGGTGCGTACCGATCGGGCGCAGAGCGCTAACGCGATCATCGCACGGCTGCGGCCACAGCTTGGGGCAATCCAGGGCGCCATTGCCTTTCCATTCAACCTCCCGCCGATCCTGGGCCTGGGCAGTACCGGCGGCTTTCAATACGTGCTCGAAGCTTTGCAGGGCCAGTCGCCCACCGACGTCGCGGCGGTGCTTGGCGGACTGATCGTGGCGGCCAACCAGCAGCCCGAGCTTGCCGGCGTGTTCAGCACCTATGCTGCCAACACGCCACAAATCTATCTCGACATCGATCGCGACAAGGCGCAGGTGCTCGGCATCAAGATCAGCGATATTTTCAACGCACTTCAGTCGACGCTCGGCAGTTTCTACGTCAACGACTTCAATGTTTTCGGCCGCACCTGGCAGGTCAACATCCAGGCCGACTCGCCGTTTCGCGACCGCACAGAGGACATCAACAATATCTACGTGCGTAACGCCAAAGGCGGCATGGTTCCGATGCGCGCACTGGCGGTGCCCAAGCTGGTGCAAGGCCCGCAGACCGTGGTGCGCTATAACGGCTACCGTGCCGCAATCGTCAACGGCGCGGCCAAACCCGGTTACAGTTCCGGGCAATCGCTCGCTGCGATGGAACGCATGTCGGCGGCGACGCTGCCGCCGGGCTACAGCTTCGAATGGACCGGGACCGCGTTCCAGGAGGTGGCGGCAGGCGGGCACACGACCGTTATCCTCGGGCTTGCCATTCTGTTCGCCTATCTGTTTCTGGTCGCGCTTTATGAGAGCTGGAATGTCCCGGTTCCGGCCTTGATGTCGGTCAGCGTCGCCATACTCGGCGCGCTCGTCGCGGTCGCGTTGGCCGGGCTGAGTTTCGACGTCTACGCGCAGATCGGCCTGGTCGCACTGATTGCGCTCGCCGCCAAGAACGGAATTCTGATCGTCGCCTTTGCGGTCGAGCAGAGGGCGCTGGGGAAAAGCATCAACGACTCCGCGATCGCGGCAGCGGGTTTGCGATTCCGCCCGGTAATGATGACAAGCTTTGCCTTCATCTTCGGACTTTTCCCCCTCGTCATCGGCACGGGCGCCGGGTCCGCTACGCGCCATGCCGTGGGTACACCGGTATTCGGCGGCATGATCGCCGCAGCGCTATTCGGTATTTTCCTGATCCCGCTGCTATTCATCACCACCGAACGCATGCGGCAATGGCGCAGCACGCGAAGATGATCGGCGGTTATTCCGCCGCGGCAGGTGACTGCTCGGCAGCCACCACTTTCGCCGCCGCCTGGTCGCAGACGAATTTCGTGATCGCGAGATTGTCGACTTTACCGGAGCCGAGCATCGGCAGCTTTTCGAGCACGATGACTTCCGCCGGCAGCATCAGTTCCGAGGCGTGCCTGCTTCGCGCATAGGCCATGAATTCGCTGCGCGTCGCGCCGTGCTTGTCGGTGACCATGACCAGGCGCTCGCCCTTGCGCGGATCGGGCACCGAAGCCACCGCGGTCTGATTGTCCGGCCACAGGTCTGCCGCCAGCATTTCGACTGCCGCGAGCGAGATCATCTCGCCGCCGACCTTGGCGAAGCGCTTGGCGCGGCCCTTGATGGCGATGAAGCCTTGCTCGTCGATGGTGACGATGTCGCCGGTGTCATGCCAGCCTTCCGGCGGCGGCTCGAGCACGCCTGGCTTGTCGGCGCGCAGGTAGCCGAGCATGACGTTCGGCCCTTTGACGAACAACCGCCCGCCGTCCTCGACGCCGTCGACCTTTTCCAGTTTCGCCGTCATGCCGGGCAACAGGCGGCCGACGGCGCCGAACTTGTTGAACATCGGCGTGTTGAGCGCCATCACCGGCGAACATTCGGTTACGCCATAGCCTTCCAGGATACGCAGGCCGAATTTCTCGAGATAGATCTGCCGCGTCGCTTCCTTCACCGGCTCGGCGCCGGCCAGCACATAGCGCAGCGAACGGAAGTCATAAGGATTGGCCACACGTGCATAGCCGTTGAGGAAAGTATCGGTGCCGAACAGAATAGTAGCGCAGACGCCGTAAACCAGTTCCGGCACGGTGCGGTAATGCAACGGCGACGGATAAAGATAGATTGGCACCCCGGAGACCAGCGGCAGGAGCGTGCCGGCGGTCAGCCCGAACGAATGGAAAACCGGCAGCACGTTGAAGAGCTTGTCCTCGCGGCCGAAATCGATGCGAGCGGCGGCTTGCGCCGTGTTTGTCAGGATGTTGCGGTGGGACAGCACCACGCCCTTGGGCGTACCTTCCGAGCCTGACGTGAACAAGATCACGGCCCAGTCGTCGGGCTTGCGCGCCATCAGCGGCTTCTTCCAGTGCAGCGCGCCGCTCAGCTTGTCGAACAGGCCGATGGTAGGGCGAATGTCCTCCAGATAGACGATACGTACTTGCTTGCCGATCTGCTCGACAAGATTGTCGAGGCGGCCCTTTTCCACGAAGGCACGCGAGGTGAGGATGGTGTCGAGATCGGCGGCGCGGCAGGCAGCGAGCACATTGGCGGCGCCGGCAGTGAAGTTTATCATCGCCGGCACGCGCCCTGCCGACATCACGGCAAGGATCGTGACGACGGCGCCGTTGGAGGTCGGCAGCATGACGCCGAGCGCACGGCCTTCGAGCGCCAGAGGCATCAGCTTCGCGCCGAGAATCCTGCTCGCCTGCAACAGCCGCTTATAGGTCATCTGGCCGCTGACCGGATCTTCGACCGCAAGCCATTTCGGACCATGGATTTTCGCGGCGTGAACCAGTGCTTCGACGACGGTGCGGTCGGTGGAGGTGGTCTTGAAGATCATGTCCGACATGATCGTGTACAGCGCGGCGCCCGCCGCCTGGCGGCGCTTGCGCCCCTTCAGCTCGGGATCGAGGATAAGCTTCAACGGTTCCAGGATTGTGACTTTGATCTTCGGAAATAACCGGCGCCGTATCTGCGAGCGTTTGAGCCGGCTGAACATGGTGGCTTCCGGCCCGTCGATACGCACCGGCACCACCATCGCTTCCGATTTGTCGGCGATCAGGCCGGCGCCGTCATAGACCTTCATCAAACTACCGGTAACGGTGATGCGGCCTTCGGGAAAAATCACCAGCATGTTGCCGTCGCGCACCGCGTTGATGATGGTGCGCAACGAAAACGGCTTGAGCGGATCGAGCGCCATGGTGCGCACGAATTTCAGGATCGGCTGGATCCACCAATGTTTCGACATCGCGACATCGATGGCGAATACTGGCCGTTTCGGCAGGATCGACACCGCCAAAGGCGGATCGAGGAAACTGACGTGGTTGAGCGCGATGATGGCGTTGTCGCCGGCCTTGGCGACGTTATCGAGGCCTTCGACGTCGAGCCGATAGAAGGCGCGGAACACGATTGATAGAAAATCGTTCATCCAGTTCGCCGGCATGGTGCGCCCGATGACGATTGCGACCAAAAGATTGGCGACGCCCATCATCGCGAACAGGCTCGCGACGCCGAAGCCGAGTTTTTGCAGCACCGCCTGAACGATCGCGCCGACGACCATGAATGCGGCGTTGAGCACGTTGACGCCGGCAACGACGCGGGCGCGGCGGTCGGCGCCGGCCCAGGCCTGCACCGCGGCAAAGGTCGGCACCACGAAAAGACCGCCGGCAATGGCGAGTGCGGCAAGATCGATGGCGATGTGCCAGCTATAGCGCGAGGCGAAGAAGTCGCTGATGCCGAGCGGCGGAGCCGCCGGCACCAGGGCGGAAACGGTCCAGCCGAGATCGAGCGAGAACAGGCCGAGCAGCACGCCGGCGATCAGCGTCGGCAGCAGAACGATGCGGCCGTGTGCCAGCCAGGCCGCGAGCGCCGAGCCAACCGCAACCGCGATCGAGAAGATCGTCAAGAAAACCGTGATGACCCCCTCGGTACCGCCAATGTCGACGGTCACGAGCGGCGGCAACAGCGACAGGATCAGCGCGCCGACCAGCCAGAACCAACTCACCACCAGCGCGCCCCACCATAACCGGGGATCGGCGCGAAGTTGCTTGATCAGCGAGCCGGTGGAGACCAGCACGTTGCGATTGATGGCAAGCTCGGGCGCGCCCTCACCGGTCTTCGGGATGTATCGGGACGCAATCCAGCTCAATAACGCCGTCACGATCATCATCCAGGCAAAATGAACCGGATTGCTGTCGCCGCGTGCAGCCACGCCCGCGGTGATGGTGCCGATCAGGATGGCGAGGAACGTGCCGCCCTCGATCAGCGCATTGCCCGCGGTCAGTTCGGCGCGGGTCAGATGGTCGGGCAGGATGCCGTATTTGATCGGACCGAACAGCGACGCGAGCGTGCCGAACAGCAGCACCGCAACGAACAGCAGGATCAGCGAATGGAAAGCAAAGCCGGCCACGGCAAGCACGGCGACGCCGATCTCGACGAGCTTGATGCGTTGCGCGACGAGGGCTTTGTCGTAACGGTCGGCGAGTTCGCCGCCGAGGCCCGACAGAAAGAAGAACGGCACGATGAGCGTGGCGCCGGCCAGCGTGATCAGCGCCTCGGCATCGGCGCCGGAAACCCGGAACAGGATGATGAAGACAAGCGCGGTTTTCAGGAAGTTGTCGCCAAACGCCGCAAAAAACTGGCACAGGAACAGCGGCAGGAAACGACGGGTCGTCATCAATGACGTGAACATGGCTGTCTTCTGGCTCTCTCGACGTTTTGTTGCCGTGCGGTTCGCGCCGGGTCGCCTATACAGTCTAGACGGCGGCGGGCAGGTTGGCGACGCGCTTGCGCTTTGCAGGTCTTAAGTCCATAAAATCAACGGGTTAACGTAGAATTGAATGGCAAAATAGCATGGCCCAAGTGCGGCAAAGGTGGCAGGGATGGAAACGATGAAACTAAAAGATCAGGTCGCGGTGGTGACCGGCGGCGGGCGCAATATAGGCGAAGAGATCGCCAAGCTGTTTGCCGCCGAAGGCGCGCGCATTGCCATCGTCGATCTCGACAAGGCGCGCGGCGAGGGCGTTGCCGCGGCTATCAGGGCGTCGGGCGGCGACGCGACTCTGTTCGCGGCCGACGTGTCCAAAGGCAACGACGTGACGGCGCTGGTGAAGGACATCGTCGACCGCTACGGCCGCATCGATATCCTGGTCAACAATGTCGCCATCTCCGACAACAAACACATTTTCGATATCACCGAAGAGGAATGGGACCGTGTGCTGGCGGTGACCCTGAAGAGCCAGTTCCTGATGGGCAAGCATGTCGGCCAGCAGATGGCTACGCAGGGCGGCGGCCGCATCGTCAATATCGGCTCGACCTCCGGCTTCACGGGACGAAGCCGAGCCGTCGCCTATTCGGCCGCCAAGGGCGGCGTGGCGAACCTCACACGCGCCATGGCGGTGCAGCTCGCCCCGCACAAGATCAGGGTCAACGCCATCGTGCCAAACAAGATCGGATCTCCGGTCGGCAAGGACGAATTCGACCCATCGCGCCCCGTGCCCAACATGGCCAAACGGCCCGGCCAGCCGGCTGAGGCGGCGAAGGCGGTGCTGTTTCTGGTCACCGAAGATTCGTCGTTCGTCTGGGGCGCCAATCTGTTCGTCGACGGTGGCGTCTCGGCGATGGATTTGTCGTAGATGTTTGCTTCTCCGCCTAGCGCGGGAGAAGACGAAAGACAATCCTCACGGGAAAATAGCGCTCGACGCGATCAATTCGCCGAGATCGGGGAATCGCACCATCACGTTGAGCATCACCAACAAACCGATGGTGCAGAATGCAACGACGGAGTGCAGCTCAGGGTTCGTGACAATGTCGCGGACTTGCAACCACATCACCGCTGCCGTCGACGGGGCTTGACAGGAACGCGCTACAACTCTGGGCAGTTCGCCTCGCATCGGCATTGCACGGCTCTCCGGTTGGTGGCGAAAATATTAGTGAGCAAGAAACTTAGCCTGAAGTCTTGCAATTAAGATGCCAGTCTTATTGCGGCAGAAATTGGAAGCGGCTGCTAAAGCAGCCGGTGCAATTCGATTTAATTTTCGCAACGTATTTCGGTTCTGCAACGATTTTGTCGTAATGCGGTCTTCGCCAACGATGGAAGGGCGACAAACCGAACAGGATCGGCTGGCGCGGGCGCGCAGGACGCGCTCGAAATAGGCAGAGCTGGTGAAGCCTTTAGCTGTATTTCAGCGGCTTGTTGCCGGTCCAGTTCGGCGGATTGCTCGCTTTGACGCGGCGGGCCTCTTTCACGACCTCTTTGATCGCACCGGTGAGCGGCAATGATAGCCCGGCTTTATCGGTCATATCGGAAACGATCTGCATATCCTTCATCGCCCAGGTAAAGGACACGCGGTCCCACTCTTTCAGCGAATCGGACGCCGCGGAACTCGTCAGCAGCGCGTCGCGCAGCTTGACCATGTCGACAGTGGTTTTCTCGGCGAGCCGTCCGGCCTCCATGACGCCGCAGGCATTGAACCACAGCATCAGGTTATTGATCGCCTTGCCGACCTGGCCATTGCCGACTTCGCCGAGATGGACGATGTCGGAGGCAAACGTGGCGAAGACCGGCCGTGCCCGCTCGACGGTTTCAGTCTTGCCGCCGACGAGCGCCAGCAACGTACCGCTGTCCGCCGCAAAGCGGCCGCGGCAGATCGGTGCGTCGATGACTTCGATGCCTTTTGCGGCGACGCGTGTAGCAAGTGCCTTCATATTGTCCGGCTTCGCTGTCGACGACACGGCGATGATTGATCCCGGCGTCATGGTCCCCTGCAAACCGTTCTTGCCGAACACGACGTCTTCTACCTCATCGTCATAACCAACGCCGAGAATGACGATGGTGCATGCCTTGCCGACCTCCGCCGGCGTCGCGACAACGGAGGCACCCGCGGCGCGGGCTGCCTCACGCTGCTTGTCGCTGATATCGCAGACCGTGACCGCGTAGCCGTGCCTGATCAGGTGCGTGAGCATGGAGAACCCCATGCGTCCCGCGCCGATGATGCCGACCCGTTCCTTGCTGTCCGCCATGACGATCACTCCTTCTTGCCGTAGTCGTTTTCCGCCGATGCGGCCGAGACATAACCTTCCGCAATGTCGCGCGCGAGTGCCGCGGCATCGCGCTTTTGCGGGTCGCCGTAACCGCCACCGCCCGCGCTTTGCAGCAGGAAGCGCTCGCCGGCGCGCAATTCGTAGCGCCCCGATGCCGGCGTCTCGCGCTCGTCTTTGGCGCTGAGATGGATGACGAAACGGCTGCGGCTGCCGGGCTTGCCGCCGGCAATGCCTTTCGGCGGAAATTTTGCCTTGTCGTAGCGCCGCACCACACTTGCGTCCTGCATCAATTCGTAGATGCGCCGGAACGCGAGCCCGCCGCGGAATTCGCCGGCACCGCCGGAATCCTCCACCATGGAAAATTCGGCGATGCGACAGGGAAATTCGGTTTCCAAGATCTCGATCGGCGTGATGTGCAGGTTGCTGGTGTGGGTGGCGACGGCGGAAGCGCCGTCATTGCCGTTGCCGCCGCCGTAGGCCGAGCCGAGGATTTCATATTGCAGCGACGGCTGACCCGGCCGCCCGCCGTCCTTCCACGAGATCAGCATGGCGCCGCTCGATCCGCCATTGGCGGCGGCGCGCTCGGGCCGGAACGGCGCCAGCGCTTCGAGGATCACGTCGGTAAGCTTGAGGTTGGCGGCCTGATAGGAACTGACCGGCGCCGGCGCGCTGGCATTGGTCACGGTATTCGGCGCGTAAACGAAATTCACCACTTCGCGCATGCCGTCGTTGAAATGCAGCTTCGGATCGAGCGCGCCGATCAAGCAGTAGAACACGCACGCCTCGACCATCGACGGCCGCAAATTGATCGGCCCCTTGGCCTGGCGGTCTGCTTTGGTGAAATCGAAGGTGATCTCGCCCTTCACGACGCGCACCGTAACGGCAAAACGCACCGGCCGGTCGAGCTCGACGCCGTCATTGTCCATGAAACCCTCGGCGTAAGCTTCACCGTCGGGCAGCGCCTTGATCGCCGCGCGCAATTCCTGGGCGGCGCCGGCCAGCAACGCCGCAAACGCCTCCATCACCGCCGCAGCGCCGAATTGATCGCAGGTCGCCTTGATGCGCTCGGCGCCCATTTGCGTTGCCGCCATTTGCGCATGCATGTCGCCGCGCACCAGTTCCGGCTGGCGGCTGTTGGCGAGGATCAGCCGCTCCAGATCGTCGTTGTAGACGCCGCGCCTATAAATCCTCACCGGCGGCAGCAGCAGGCCTTCCTGGAAGATTTCAGTCGCATTCGCCGAGGTGGAACCCGGATTGGTGCCGCCGACATCGGCCTTGTGCGCGATCGATCCAGCAAAGCCGACCAAAGTCGCGCCGGAAAAAATCGGCGCGATAAAGGCCATGTCGGAAACATGGGGCAATCCGCCGTCATAGGGATGATTGCAGACGAACATGTCGCCATCGGCGATATCGCCGCCGTGTAACGACAAGGTCTTGGCGACCAGATGCCGATAGACCGGCGCGTGGAAGAACATCGGCGGCGCCACGATCAGACCGCCGTTCTGATCGAGGATCACGCAGGAGAAGTCGCGCGACTCGCGAATGATGGTGGAATAGCCGGAGCGATAGAAATGGTAATGCATTTCCTGCATCAGGCTACCGATGCGATTGCGCACGACTTGGGTGGTGATGGCATCGACCATTCAACGATCCCCGTGTTCCAGCACCAGGTTGCCATAGCGGTCGACCGCGGCATGCCAATTGTGCGGCACGACGGTCGTCGCATCGAACTGTTCGACAATGGCGGGACCCCTGAAGACCGTGCCGGCGGCAAGCTGGTCGCGATCGTAGACCGTGGTCTTGACCGCCTTGTTTGCGTCGAACAGCACCCGGCGCGTGCCTTTGACTGCGGCGAGCGGCGGCGACGACGGCTTGCCGGCCGGCAGCGGTTGCGGCGAATATTTTGGTACGGCGACGCGAATCCGCAGCCGATAGCTCACCACGTCGACAATCTTCTCCTTGGCGGCATGGCCATGGATTTTTTCATGCACCTCGTGAAAGCGCAGCCGCACCGCCGATAAAGCGTTGCCGTCAAGCTTGTGTTGCCATAATCCGCCCAGCGATACTCGCAGCTCGTAGCCCTGCCCGGCATAACGCATGTCGAGGTCGCGCTCGAACACGGCCGCGCTCGGGTCGAGGCCTTCTTCCGCCAGTTCGCTTGCCGCCTTGGCCTCGAGTTCGCGGAACATAGCTTCGGCATGGGCCGGATCGAGCCGGTCGAGCGCGCTCAGTTCGGAGCGGATGTAGTCGTGCAGCACGTCGGTGCAGAGCAGCCCTAGCGCGGAAAACGCGCCGGGCCGCGCCGGCACGATGATGCGGCGCATGCCGAGTTCTTCGGCCACCGCACCGGCATGAACCGCACCAGCGCCGCCGAACGGCAACAGTGCAAATTCAGTCAAATCGACGCCGCGCCGCGCCGCGAATACACGCACCTCGTCGGCCATGCGCATGTCGACGATGCGGCGGATGCCGGTTGCGGCCTCGGCAACCGTCATGTTCAAGGGCTTGGCGATTTTCGCTTCGAGCGCCGCATGCGCGGCCCCGGCATCGAGCTTTTGCGTGCCGCCAAGGAAATAATCCGGATTGAGGAAGCCGCAGACGATGTCGGCATCGGTCACGGTCGGATTCTGGCCGCCGCGGCCGTAGCACACCGGCCCGGGATCGGCGCCGGCGCTTTGCGGGCCGACGCTCAAGAATCCGGCGCGGTCGATCCAGACGATCGAGCCGCCGCCGGCGGAGATCGTGGTCAGGTCGAGCGCCGGCACATCGAGCTGGCGGCGCGCCACGGTACCTTCGGTGACTTCGAGCGGGGCTGCGCCTTCGATGAAGGCGATATCGCAGCTGGTGCCGCCCATATCGAGCGTGACCAGGCCGCGGGTACCGTCATGCGGCAGATAGGCGCTCGCTTGCGCACCCGCGGCTGGCCCCGACAGCAGGCTTTGCACGGTCTTGTGTCCGGTTACGGCGGCGGCGAACGGCATGACGCCGCCGTTCGACTGCATCAGGAACCGCTGCTGCGTCACTACGCCGGCGCCGTTGAGGCGCTGTTCCAGATCGGCGATGTAGGAGACCAGCACCGGCGCCAGATAGGCATTGAGCAAAGTCGCCGACATGCGCGGCCATTCGCGCACCCGTGACAGCACATCGCTCGACAGCGACACATGCGCTTGCGGAAACACCTCGGTGATCAGCGCACCGCTGCGCTGCTCGTGGGCGGGATTCATGAAGGAGAACAGATAACAGACCGCGATCGAGCCGACGCCGGCGGCTTTGAGCTCCGCCGCCGCACGGCGCACCGCCTCCTCGTCGAGCGGTTCGAGCACCGCGCCGGTATAGTCGATCCGCCCGCCGATTTCGCGCGTGAGGCTCTGCGGCGCGATCGGCGCCGGCTTCTGAAAGAAATAATCGAACACATTGCCGTCGCGCGCCTGGCCTTGGGTTTCCTGAATGGCGCGAAAACCGCGATTGATAAGCAAGCCGACCTTGGCGCCGCGCATTTCCAGAAGCGCATTGGTGGTGATCGTCGTGCCATGGGAAAAAAATTCAATTGCGGAAAGATCGATGCCGCGCGCGGCAAAATTCTCGATGCCATGCATGACGCCGAGCGCTGGATTTTTCGGGGTTGTCGAGACCTTTTCCACCGCGAGCGTGCCGCCGGCGGCGTCGAGCAGCACGAGATCGGTGTGCGTACCGCCGACATCGACGCCCAATCGGTACGTGGTACTCATCGGCCGGACGTTCTTCCCTCAACCTACCCGGGCAATACGCCGCAACACCGACTGCGGCCGACCCTTGGCTCTCTTTCGCAGGATTTTCTATAGTCGCCGGCTTGAAGGCGCAAATGCGCGAACCCGGGGATCGACATGCTGAGCATACGTTTGTGGCTCTTGGCCCTCTTTTTTGCATTGCTCGGACCGTTGGCTGTAAGCGCGCAAGAACCTTACCCGTCGCATGTCGTGAAGATCGTGCTGCCGGTGCTACCCGGATCGACTACCGACATCATGGCCCGGCTGGTCGCCGATCAGCTCAGCCAGAAATGGGGCAAGCCGGTCATCGTCGAGAACATGCCGGGCGCGGCGATGAACATCGGGTCCGAATACGTAGCGCACGCCGACCCCGACGGTTACACGCTCTTGCTGTGCCCGCCGTCACCGCTGTCGATCCAGCAGTTGCTGTATCACGACCTCAAATACGATCCGACCAAATTCGTGCCAATCGCTCTCCTGGCCAAGATTGCGAATGTTCTGGCGGTGCGGCCGGATTTCCCGGCCGCTTCGGTGCAGGACCTCATCGCCTACGGCAAGGCCAATCCCGGCAAGCTCACATTTGCATCGCAGGGGGTCGGTTCGACGGCACACCTGTCCGGCAGCGAGCTTGAAGTGCTTGGCGGCATCAAGATGGTGCACGTGCCCTATCACGGCGCGCAACCGGCGCTGACCGATGTCATGGCCAGCAATGTCGATATGTTCTTCGACACGCTCACCACGTCGGTGCCGCTGTATCGCGCCGGCAAGCTGAAACTGCTCGGCGTCGCCAGCGCCGAACGATCAAAGGATGTGCCGGAAATTCCGACCATCGCCGAATCGGGACTTCCGGGCTTCCGCTCGATCACCTGGTTCGCCATAGCCGCGCCGCCCGGCACGCCGGCGCCGCTTGCCGGCAAGATCAACCGCGATGTCGCCGATATCTTGCAGAAGCCGGAAGTCACCGCGAAGATCCAGTCGTTGCGCCTCGAAGTCATGGGTGGCACGACTGCGGACATGGCAAAGTTCGTCGCCGACGAAACGGCATTGTGGAATCGCGTCATCACGGAGGCGCATATCACGTTGGATTAAATCCACGGCCGATTAAGCTGCCGGCTCAAGCCGCCATAAAAGCGTCCCAGATGGCCTTTCAGTTAGCGATCCGGATCGGCGGGGCTATACCATGCGCTTCATCGGTGCGTTATCTTTCGCCATTCTGTTTTGGTGCCCGGCAATGGTGCAAGCCGCAGACAGCGCATCTGGCGGCGCTGCAATGCAAATTCCGAAGGCATGGCTGCAAAATACCACCACCGTTGCCGAAGCCGAGGCGTCCAATCCGGGCATAACGGACGATCGGGTTGCGAAATATCCAGAGGCCGCCAAAGCCGTTCGGCTTTAAACACGGCGAATGGGAAGCGCTGAAGACGCAGATGCGCCCGGGCGACGAGCTATGGACGTTCGCCAGTCCCGCGGAGTCCTGGAAGCACCTCGCCGGCCGCGCCGGCATCGCACTGGTGCGGGACGGCAATACTATCGCGGTGCTGCTCGGCGCGATGAATTGACCGCCGCGGCCAGAGCATGATCAAAGCTTGCCTCGGACTTATCATGAGGAGGGTCACCGCTCTTCGGAAAAGATCATGCTCCAAGGTAAAGACCCGGACTCAAAATCCCGGCGCGTGTTCGACCTGGTCGTACCAGTCGAATCCCATGTCTTTGACGATGCGATTGCTCATCACGATGATGCGGCATTCGGCGCCGGCATTGGCGAAATGCTGGTGCATGGTGAAGGGCGGAATGTAGACGTAGTCACCGACGGTCCACTCGAATTTCTTCGGCGTATCGGCCCATTGCCAATCGAAGGCTTCGAGGCAATCCCACTTCAGATCCCAGTGCAGATCGTAGCCGGAGCCCTCGACGACGAAGAACAGCTCCTCCCACATGTGGCGGTGCTTGCCGGAGCGCTCGCCGTCCTTGAGGAACTGCATATAGGCTTCCATGCAGCATTCGCGGGTGTGCATCTCCTTGTTGACGAGATGCTTGATCAGGCCGTCGGGCGAGCGCTCCCACGGCATGTCCTTGGCCTTGATGACGTTCGGCAGCGTGGCGTAATCGGTGCGGAACTTTTCCGACTCGACCATCGCTTCGGCGAGGAAATTGCTGGTCGTGGCGCCGGACAGGGCGGCTTGCTTGTCTTCGAACAAAGTCATTTTCGCCTCCCCGCTCAAATTTCCGTCGGCGGATGGAATTCCGTGATGCCGGGCGGCAGCTTGTCGGTCGGCCACTCCACCATTTTCTGAAACAGCAGATGCATGAACAGGAATAGCGGCTTCGCCTTGAATACCAGAAGGATGCAGGAACTCCTTCTCGTCGTCGTTGAAGTGCTGATGCACGCAGCCGTTCTCGACCAGCATCACGTCGCCGGCTTCCCATTTCATGTAGCGGCCGTCGTGCACGTCATGGCCGTGACCCTTGAGCACGTAGAAAACCGCGCTGTTGAGATGGCCGTGCTTCTGGCCGGCATTGAGCGGCGCGTAGCATTCGATGTGCGACTCGATCGACTGCACGATGCTCACCGCCTGCGGCGAGATGATGTGCTTGCCGTACATCGCCGGGCCGCCCTTCCAGGGGTGGTCCTTCGACGAATAGACGCGCGGCTCCTCCAGCAGCTTCTTGTAAAGGTGGCTATAGGTGCCTTCGAGCGCGCGGACGAAGGTGCGCTTCTTCGACCAGCGCTCCCATTTCGCGTGCTTGATCGCGTCGGCGTCTTCCTCGGACGGCTTGTTGTGGCCGAGCCCGGGCAGTTCGTGTTCCAGCATTCCGGTCATGCGCGCTCCCTTGTTCTGACTGCCGCGTCCCGGCCGGGCCTACCGCCGCTTTTCTGCTGCCGGGACAACGCGGTGTGTTGGCGCTTCGTGCTGGTCATTACGGGATTTCCGCAAAGCGTGCAATGTCGTCAGGTTGGATATTGCGCTGCCGCACCGATTGCCGCACATAGCGCCGGAACTGCCGGCTATCGGCAGGCGTTTCGAGGAAGATCATGAACTGTTCGCGTCGTCGTATTATCTCCGTCATTGCCGCCGCTTTGCCGCTCCTGGCAATGATCGGCATGGCCGCCGCGCAAAGCCCAGCGGACTTCTACAAAAATCGCAATATCGACGAGTATATCGGCTACTCGACTGGCGGCGCCTACGACTTTTACGCCCGGACCATTGCCCGGCACATGGGCGCACACATTCCCGGCAGTCCGACGCTTGTGCCGCGGAATATGGACGGCGCCGGCAGCTTGCGGCTTGCCAACTGGCTCTATCGCGTGGCGCCCCAGGACGGCTCGGCATTCGGCACATTCGGCCGCGGCATCGCGTTCGATCCGCTATTGATCGGCAAGGGCGACCAGTTCGACGCGCAGAAATTTAACTGGCTCGGCAGCGCCAACAATGAGGTCAGCGTCTGTGTCGCGATGAAGGATTCCGGTATCACGAAATTCGAGGACCTGTTCACCAAGGAGCTGGCAGTAGGCGGTACCGGCACCAGCGCCGACACTGATCAATTTCCCCGCGTGCTTAACAACGTGCTCGGAACGCATTTCAAGATCATCGAGGGCTATCCCGGCGGCAACGACGTGGTCCTGGCGATGGAGCGCGGCGAGGTCAGCGGCCGCTGCGGCTGGTCGTGGTCGAGCGTGAAGTCGACGCATAAATCATGGATCGACGACAAGAGGATGGTCGTGCTGGTCCAGCTGTCACTTACCAAACACCCCGAATTGCCCGACGTACCGCTAGTCACCGACTACGCCAAGAATGACGAGCAGCGCGCGATCCTGAAGATGGTGTTTGCCCGTCAGGTGATGGGCCGGCCGTTCGCGGCGCCGCCGAACCTGCCGGAGGATCGCGCCGCGGCGCTGCGCAATGCCTTTACGGCGACGATGAAAGATCCGGACTTCCTGGCTGAAGCCGACAAGGCCGACCTCGAGATCAATCCGGTCTCGGGCGAGGACGTCGAAAAGTTGGTGAAGGACGTCTACGCCACGCCCGCCGATATCGTCGCCAAGGCCAAGGAAGCGGCGAAGTAACACGCGGCGAGCGATGTGGAAATGGACACCTGCTCGCGCAGCTGCCCATGGCTATTGACTGTCGTCAAATATATTCAATAGAAAGTTAGAAGTCATTAAAAAGCCAAAGCCAAGTCAGCCGACATAGAAGCGCCTCGATGGATGTTTCTCCGCGAGCGTGAGTGCGAGTTCGGCAGAGCGGAGTGGAAGTGGGCGAATATATCGATATATACCGCCGCGCGCATTATTATGACATCGTGTTCAGGCGCGACGTCACCGGTGAAGTCCAATTCCTCATCGAACTTTACCAGCGATCCAACGGGCGTGCGTTACGCTCAATGATCGATATCGCCTGCGGGCCAGCCTACCATGCCAAGGCATTTGCAGCGTGCGGCATCAAGGCTGTCGCGCTCGACTTGCAGCCTGAGATGATCGAGTTTGCCCGGTCGCTCGATCCCGATGAAACTGGGGATATTCATTACCTGGCATCGGATATGCGCGATTACGCCTTACCGGCTCCCGTGGATCTCGCGCTCAACAGTTTCGACAGCATCGATTGCCTCGCGACGCAGGAGCAGATTGTCGATCATTTCCGCGCGGTGGCACGCAATCTCACTGCGAACGGCCTCTATGTGATTGAGATTACGCACCCGCGCGACTGCTCGATGTGGAATTACGGCAACTTCAAATACGTCGGCGAACGCGACGGCGTGAGTGTCGTCATCGATTGGGCCGTCAATAAGCCAAAAGCCGATCCGCTCACGCAGGTGATCGAGTGCGAAGTTGTAATGACGGTTGTCGATAACGGCAAATCCATGACGTTTCGCGAAACCGCACGGGAGCGTTTTTCGACGCTCCAGGAACTTTGCGCATTGGCCAAATTGTCGGGAGCAATGAGTTTTCACGGCGCCTATGGCGACTACCGTTTCGACCAGCCGTTCGACAACAGTCCGACGGCACGCAGGATGATTGTAGTGCTCAAAGCCAATCACGGTGCTTGAACGTGCATTTTCTCGCCGACGGCCTCGTCATACGCGCATTGCCGGGCAAGGGCGGAAAAGGCGTGTTCGCAGCCCGGCCGTTTGCCCGCGGCAGCTTGCTCGCGGTCTATGGCGGCATAATCATATCGGGCGTCGAACTGAAAAAACTCTCGGAGGAGGAAAAGGCATACACGCTGCAGGTCGAAGACGATCTGCATCAACTAACGCCGATCGATAAAATCGGGGGGCCGGATTTCATCAATCACTCCTGCGAGCCCAACGCGGGATTGTTGGGAACCATCAGCCTGGTCGCATTGCGTGCGATCCATTCCGACGAGGAGATTTGTTACGATTACGCGATGAGCGATTTGTATGTCGGCATGGATTTTGAGTGCCGGTGTGGTATGCCGGCGTGCAGGGGGGTCGTGCGGCACGACGATTGGCGGCGGCCGGAACTACAACACAAATATCGCAAGGCATTTTCTCCCTATTTGCGGCGGCGGATTGCGGCTGAGGCCTCAGCTCGCCGCTTTGCGCAGGCGCCGCACCAAAGTAGCGCAGAGCTCCATCAGGATCGCGGGACGTTGCTGGACTAGGCTGTGAAACTTGCTGCGATTGAGGACGAGGACTTCGACCTCCGCAATGGCTGAAACGGACGCCGAACGCGGCTCGTCATCAAACAATGCCATTTCGCCGAAAAAATCGCCGACAGACAGTGTGGCCAGCTCACGCTCACCTTGAGGCATCCGCTTACGCACGGCGACTTTTCCGCGATAGACCACACAGAGCCGATCACCCGGATCGCCTTCAGTAACGATAATTTCGCCGTCAAGATATGTCTCGCAGGTGAGCGAACGGTCGATGGCGATCAGGTCGTCAAGTGTTGCTTGAGCGAACAGCGGCACGGAATGCAGGAATGCGAGGCGATTCATGACGGCTTCCCGTTGGTATGGGCAGTGATCGGCGCCTCGATGCGCCAGGCTGAGTGCGGTTTCGGCGACGAGCCGGGATGAATCGGTCAAGGCGTCAGCCGGGATATCGCCGGTCTCGACGTGCCACACAATCGCTGCGGCCGCGCGCAGGCCTTCGTAACGCGACGATCGCGCAGCGCGCAACACTTCTAAAGCCTTATCGCGGTCGAAATCGCCGCTATTTGGCGCAGCATCCCAATTCTCGAACAACGTCGCGAGCGGTCCTACAAACTGCCGTCGCGGCAACGACGCCAAGCTTTCGATGGCGTTCGCGCGGGCGCGTGTATCCGAAGCGTTCAGCGTCGTGCGCACCAGATTGAGCGCCCGGCGATGCCCAAGCGCCTCAAGCGAGTGCATGACGAGGCCCAGTCCGCGCCGGTTGGCATCCTTGATGGCGAATACCATGGCTTGCCAGCCTCGCCGATTTGCATCGAAGGCTTGCAGGGATTTTCGATTGAACTCGAGAGACGGAAATACTGTCGATTCGAGCATCTTAAGCAGTTCAGGCTCGGCCTTGTCACCTTGGATGCGGCCGAGAGCGTCGATCGCGGCCAGCTGTGTATCCTCGCGCCGACTTTCAAGCTGACTGCACACAGCCTGGATTGCTTCTGGACCGCGCGCTTCGACGGCGCCCACTGCAGCTTGACGAACACGAAACGCCGGGTCGGCCCAAGCTTCATCGAGAATGGCGGCGAGTTCTTGCGGCACAACGTTGCGGATCAGCGTCGCAAACGCCGCCTCGCGTACGATCGAGGATTCATCCGATGAAGCTTCTCTTGCCCAGGCGAGCACATTGAGTTCGCCGGAGCCGACAGCGCCCGCCGCTGCGAGCGCAGCTGCCCTGACATCGGGATCCGGATGGCGGCCGAGCTTCGACAGGATATCCGCCGTCGCATTGTCGCGGCGCAAGCGTAGAACGCTTATCGCGCCCAGCGCCGAATCCGCTCGGAGCGGCTGACTGAGAACCGCAAGAGCAGTCGTATCGGTGGGATCCGAGATGAGTGCCACGGCTGCTGCAACGCAGCGGATGCCTTCATTAGGATCGGCGAGTAAGGAGCCGTGATCTGGAGCTAGCGGCGCCCCGCTGTGAGCGAGAGCTTCAAGCGCCAACTGCCGAACCGTCGTCGAATCCGCGCGCGCAAGAACTTCAAATGTCTTGCGCCGTGCGGGCGTTTCCGTCCTGGCAAGCTGTTCGATCACGGAGCGGCCCTGCGGCAGCGAGATCACTGCCAGGGCCGGCGCGATATCAGCCGCCGAGAATTCGTGATTGCAACTCAGTGCCATCTGGAGCCCCGCATAGGCGTAACGCGGATCGCCGCCGAGCATTGCCCGGATTTCGGCTATCGTCTCCGGCGGCAGGCGTATCGTTTTATCAACTTTCTCGAAATCGACCGCACCGTCGCGCAACATGTCCAGCAAGCTGCGGACATAATGCCGGCCGATCTGCCAGTGCAGGATCAACAGCAGCGTGCTCTCGATAAATCCGATCAGGGCGATGCCGCGCAGGCTCAGGCCGCCACGCTGAAATGCATCAAGCAGTACACCCGAAACGGCAAGACCCAATGGATAGACGAAGCCGTCGATAAAAACCCTGACCCGGCCGACGAGCCGGTATCGGATCGCGTTATAGTTCATCGTCGCCACCGGCACATCGATGCTGTGTACAAACGGGTCGTAAGCGACGTTGGCGAGTATTCCGGCGGGTAGCGCAGTTGTCAGTGTAAGTACGCCAAAGGACAGCGTGTTAAGTGCGGGATAGACGCGATTCATGATGGCAACGCCAAGTCGCGGCATCTGGCGGTCGGTAAATGCAACGACGATTACAAAACCGAGGATGTTCAACCCAGCCTGGATGAATCCGAGAAATGTTGCGAGTGCATCGACATTCGGGAAGTGCAACATGTAGATCGAAAACGCGAGATATTCAGACACGCATTGCAGAAAGACATTCAGAAACATGGCTGCGGCAAGCAAGGCGACCATCGGGTAACGGCGAAGTAGCCGCGGCACGACACGTAAGCTCTCTGCTATACTCTCTTCCGCCGCGGGCTCGATAGTTTCGAGTGGCTGATGTTTCCGCGTCAGCCAGCCAAAGTAGCCGATGACGACGCCAACCAGGACGGGTGTCATCACCAGGGCAAATCTTGGGCCGGCGAATGTAGTGACGAAAGCGACGCCCGCGCCCCCAGCAAGTCCGCCGAGCGCCATGCCGATCGCGATGCGAGACGTCGTCCGCTTGGCATCAGTCACGCTGAAGTAGTCGGCGAACAGCACGTAATAGACGCTGTAAAGCAACTGCTCACAAATCGAGATACCGAGATACACGACGTAGTACCAGCGGTCGCCAAGACCGAGTAGACCGGCCATAGCGATGCTGATCACAACAAAAATTCCGAGCATATATTTGAAAAGAATGTGGCGCGGAAAACGGTCGATCACGCTGGAGAGAAATGCCGAGCACGGAATCGATGCGGCAGCGAACAGAATATAATAGAGCGGGATTGCGGTGGCTCCGACATGCGACAGAAATAGGGACGCCGCAAGTGTCGACGCGTAGGTATTTTGGGTCGCGAGCAGAAACGCGAGGACCACGAACTGTCCGGAGCGGCCGGCGAAGAATGCGACCGTCGCGTAACGAGATTGCTGGATAGAGGCAGTGAGCGCCATTCACATATTCCCGTACGGTAACGATCACCCCCCCGCAGGTCGAAGCGATCGCGCCGCATTACTTGCGGAGACGAAGGGCGCTATTTAACGCCGGACAAATTAGCACTCCAGGACAGCGTGCCGATGATGGCAGGTGAACACCCATTCGATCCGGTGTCCGGCTGCCCGGTTCCGGTTATGAGGTAGCAATTCTGCTTTGACAGGGTGCTCGCATAATAGCGCAGGTCCAGCGCAGTCGTGCCAAAACTTTGACGTCCACATTCGGCCGCGTCTTGCCGCTTCGACCATTACTCAACGCCTAGAATACACAGAGGACGAAAGTAGATTAATTCACACCATCAGGATGCGCGGCGAGACAAGACCGCGCAACCCGCATTTTGCCTGCGTTATTGCTTCGGTCGCCCCATACGGCGGGGGCTGGTATCAGTGACGCCGAGATGCTTCTCGAGCGCGGTACGGTCCGCGATCAAGGCCGCGCTGTCGGAGGCGTGGACGACGGAACCCCGCTCGATGATGACCGCGGTGTCGGTGACGCCGAGGATTTTCTTGGCGTTCTGTTCCACCAGGATTGCCGACATGCCCTCATCGCGGATGATGCGGCGCAGCGCCGCGAGCAATTCCTCGACGATGATGGGTGCTAGCCCTTCGAGCGGCTCGTCGAGCAACATAACCTTCGGATTGAGAACGAGAGCACGGCCAACCGCGAGCATTTGCTGCTCGCCGCCGGACAGCTGGTTGCCGAGATTGTCTCGCCGCTCGTCGAGGCGCGGAAACAGCGCGTAGACTTTTCCGTGGTCCAGCGGCCGGAGCGGGCGACCGCCGTCAGGTTCTCGTGCACGGTGAGGGACTTGAAGATGTTGCGTTCCTGCGGCACCCAGCCGATGCCGGCATGGGCGCGCTGGTCGGGGCGCAGCCGTGTGATATCGGTGCCGTCCAACGCGATTGTGCCGCCGAAATAACGGGTGACGCCAACGATGGTGTTGACCAGTGTGGTCTTGCCCATGCCATTACGGCCAAGCAACGCCAGCGCCTTGCCCTCGGCGAGGTTAAGCGAGACGCCCGACAGCACCACGGCTTCGCCGTAACCGGCCGAGAGATTTTCGATGCTCAGGAGGTCACGCATCGGCTTCCTCGCCGAGATAGACCGCCTTGACCCGCGGATCGCGCGCGACGTCTTCGGGCGCGCCGTCAACGAACAGCGAGCCGTTGACCAGCACGGAAATGCGATCGGCGAATGAGAACACCAGATCCATGTCGTGCTCGATCAACAGCACCGTGACCTCGGGCGGCAGCGCCGCGATGGTTGCGAGGAGTTCATGCCGCTCGGCCTCCGGCACGCCGGCGGCCGGCTCGTCAAGCAGGAGAACGTCGGGCCGGCAGGCGAAGGCGAGCGCGATTTCGAGGAGCCGCTGCTTGCCGTAGGGCAGGATTGCGGTGCGCTCGTGCATCACATCGGCGAGCCGGAAGCGTTCGACGATCTCGACGATCTCGTCGGTCACCCGGCGTTGCTGCCGACCAACCGCCACCAGTCTCCCCCGGAGCCGAGCCGCTCGGAGACAGCGAGCCCGATATGCTCCAACGGTGTCAAATCAGTGAACAATTGATTGATCTGGAACGTGCGCGCCATGCCGAGCCGCACGCGCTGATGCGGTTCGAGCGCGGTAATGTCGCGGCCATCGAGCATAATCGTACCGGCGGTGGGCTTGAGCACCCCGGTCAGCAGGTTAATAACGGTGGTCTTGCCGGCACCGTTCGGTCCGATCAGCGCGTGGCGGGCGCCCTTTTCGATCGCAAGCGATACGTTCTGCGCGGCAACGATACCGCCGAAGCGCTTTTCAAGCCCAATCGTTTGGAGGATCGGCATGGCGGTTCTCTAAGGTCCTTCCGGCGCGGCACTGTCGAGCGTGGCGCGGCGCGGCATCAGCCGCGCGCCAAGCCGGGAGACATAACTGCGCAAGGCTACATTTCCTCCACCGATGCGTTCGCGGCCGATCAGCACGATCACGACCAGCACCAGCCCAATCCAGAATTGCCAATATTGCGGCGTCAGCGTTGCGATCCAGTCCTGCAAGAACTTGTAGATCACCGCGCCGATCAATCCGCCGTACAGATAACCGGTGCCGCCGAGGATCAGAACCAGAAGCAGATCGGCCGAGCGGTCAAGCGACAGCACATCGAGCGAGCAGAACGCCGTGGTCTGGGTAAGCAGCGCGCCAGCGATTCCGGCGAAGAACGCCGATACCGTGTAGATCGCGACCATCCGCCACTTGACCGGAACTCCGATCGCCGCCGCTCGCAACGTATTACCCTTGACCGCGCGCAGTGACAGGCCGAATGGCGAATAGACGATGCGGCGCGCGATAACGAAGCAGACGAACAACACCGTCAGCGAATAGATGTAGCCGGTGTGGCCGTACATATCGAAATGAAACCGGCCCAGGATCGGCGCGATGGTGACCCCCTGCAAACCATCGGCACCGCCGGTGATGTTGGAATAGCGGTTGGCGAGCTCGCCGAGCATCAGCGAAACGCCGAGCGTAACCATCAGCCGGGTCAGGTCCGAGCCGCGCAATACCAGAAAGCTGGTGACAAATCCGAGCGCTGCCGCCGCAAGGCCGGCAAGAACGAGCGCGATCACCGGCTCGTCGATGAAGCCATATTTGGCAACCAGGCCAGCGAAATATCCGGCAAGCCCGAAGAACGCCGCCTGGCCGAGCGAGATGATGCCGGCATAGCCGACAATCAAATCGAGCGAGAGCGCGAACAGGCCAAGTATCGCCGTTTCAGTCAGGATGAGGTGCTTTGCCGGAAACAGCCAGATGGTCGCGAACGCGAAAATCCAGAATGCGATTTCGAGCGGCGACCACCGGGCGCGGCCCTTCAGGTATGCGGACACTTCGTCGGCAAGCGGCCCCATCAGCTCACCGCGTTGTCGAGCGGGCGAACAAGCCCTGCGGCCGCCACAGCAAGACGACGATCATGATGGTGTAGATGACGAACGCTCCGAGATTCGGCACATAATACTTGCCCGCGACATCACCGATGCCGAGAAGGAGCGACGCCAGGAACGGCCCGGTGATGCTCGAGGTACCCCCGACTGTCACGACAATCAGAAAGTAGATCATATATTTGAGCGGGAAGGTCGGGTCGAGGCCGAGGATTTCGGCGCCGAGTGCACCGCCGAGCCCGGCAAGCCCCGAGCCAAACGCGAATGTGATGCCGAACACCGCGCCGACATTGATGCCAAGTCCGCGCGCCACGCGCTGATCATCCACCGCCGCGCGCAACCGGCTTCCGAACCGCGTCTTCGAGATCAATAGTTGCAGCAACACGGTGAGCAGGCCGCAGACCACGATGATGAGCAGGCGATATTTGCCCATGCCGATGCCGAAAACGTTGTACTGGCCCTGCAGTGCTTGCGGGATCTGCACGAATTGCTGCGACGACCCCATCGTGTAGTCGGTCGCCGCCACCGCCATGAAGACGAGCCCGATGGTGAACAGCACCTGATCGAGATGTGGCCGCGCATAGATGTGGACGTAGAGTGTGCGCTCAAACAGCCCGCCGAGCAGCGCCGTCACCAGGAAGGCGATCGGCAGGCCGAGCGCAAACGGCACTCCGAGGCGGTTTACCAGGATGACGGTGCAATAACCGCCGGCCATGGCGAAAGCGCCATGGGCGAGGTTGATGAAATTCATCAGGCCGAGCGTGACCGAGAGGCCGCACGCCAGCACGAACAGCAGCATGCCGTAGGCAATTCCGTCGAAAAGGATGGTCAACATGATCGGCCGAGCGCCCCCCAAGCGTTTGTCGTGATAGCAACATTCCGGCCCGGCCTTGTCCAGACTTGGTTCGAATCCGGCGCCGTTTCAACTTGCCTCACTTTGAGCGCCGTACCGCTTGCGCCACACGCACAGCGGCGCATCTGCCGCACGATGCCGGTGCTGTGCTAGCATCGGGCCGGGGAGGCAGGAATGGCGCACGGCATAAAGATATTCGCCTTGGTGATCCTGGCAGCCGCACACCGCAAACGGCATCGGCGCGAGATCGGCACCGGCCTATCCCGACCAGCCGATCCGTTTGTTCGTTCCCGCGGCGCCCGGCGGACCGACGGATATTCCAGCGCGCCTGGTTGCGCAAATGCTGCCGAAGCTCGGACAGCCCGGCGTGGTTGAAAATCGGCCCGGCGCTGGCGGCGCCATTGCGGCGCGTTCGGTGGCAACCGCTAATGCCGACGGCTATTCGCTCCTTGTCGGCAATACCAGCGTGCTGGCTGTCATTCCGGCGGTCTCGGCAAGCGCCGGATACGACCCGGACAAGGACTTTGCCGCCGTCGCCAAAGTGTCGGAGAGCTATCAGATTCTGGTGCTCAATCCGGACCTGCCGTTCAAGTCCATTGGCGAACTGGTTACCTACGCTAAGGCCAATCCGGCAAACTGACATTCGCCCATACCGGTCCCGGCGGATTGCCGCATATGACCGGTGAATTGTTCAAGTCGCTCGCGGGCGTCGACATCCTTGGCGTGTCCTACAAAAGTGGCGGCGAGTCGGTGGCCGCAGTGCTCGGCCATCAGGTGGACATGACGTTCGAAAGCATCACTATCCTCCTGCCGCTTATCCGCGACGGCAAAGTGCGCGCCCTTGCCATCACATCTCCACCCGGACGCCGCTGGCGCCTGACCTGCCGACCATGATCGAGGCCGGCGTGCCTGGGTACGAGGTGGCGACATTCAATGGCATCGTGGCGCCGGCCGCCACGCCCGCACCGATCATCGCGTTGCTCAACAAGACCATCAACGAAGGCTTGCAGACGCCAGAAAACAAGGCGGCGATCGGGCATCTCGGCGCGATATCGAATCCGGGCTCGCCGGAGGAGTTTTCTGCGCTCATCGCGGCGAACATCACAAATGGTTGCAGGTGGCGAAATCCGCGCATATCAGCATCGATTAACAGGACGCGGCACGGAGCGGAAACAAGGAGACGACCATGGCCAAAATAGTTCTCGGAGCCGGAAGCTCCCACACGCCGATGCTGCTAGCCGCCGACGAGACGCTGCCGCGCTTTCAGGAGACCGACCAGAGGATCAAGCACCGCGACAAGGAAGGCCGGCCGACGACTTATACGGAGCTTCTGGAAAAGGCCGATCCGAAGATGGCGGCGATGGTCGCGCCGGCCGAACTGGTGGCGCGGCAGAACAAGGTGCGCGCCGCGATGGCGCAGCTCAGCAAGACCCTCAACACCGCCAAACTCGACGCGCTCATTGTGATGAGCGATGACCAGGATGAAGCCTATCTCGAAGACGCGCGGCCGACTTTCGCGATCTATTACGGCGACACCATCCTCAACAGCAACGAGCAGCACGAGCAGTACCACCAGCGCTTTCCGGAATGGTACGTGCAGAACCGGCAGGGTTTCTTCGAGGAGTCGAAGCCGCGGGCTTATCCAGTCGACGCCAAGCTCGCCGTGCACCTGATCGACTGGCTGATGGACCATGGTTTCGATCCGGCATCGTCGAAACGCATGCGCGAGGGTGAAGGCGAAGGGCATGGCATGGCCTATGTGCACCGCCGCTTGATGGACGAGAAAAATCCAATCCCGATCGTGCCGGTGTTCCTCAACACCTATTTTCCGCCGAACCAGCCGCGGCCGCGGCGCTGCTACGAGCTCGGACAGGCGATCCGCAAGTCGGTCGAAAGCTTCGCCGGCGACGCCCGTGTCGGCATCATCGCGTCGGGCGGCTTAAGCCACTTTCTGGTCGACGAGGATTTCGACCGCGCCATCCTCCAGGCGTGCGCCGACAAGGACGCGAAGTTCCTGCAAAACCTGCCGCGCAACAAGCTGCATTCCGGCAGTTCCGAGATTCTCAACTGGGTCGGCGTCGCCGGCGCCTGCGAACATCTCGATCTGAACTGGTTCGAATACGTGCCGGGCTATCGCACGCCGGCTGGCACCGGCACTGGCTTGAGTTTTGCGAGTTGGGCGTAACTCCCTTGCGCGCCCAAAAGCCTCAGTTGCAAGGCTCCATCCCCTTTGCCTTGATCACCGGCGCGGCCGAGGGCGAAATCAGGAAATCGATCAACGCTCTCGCGGCGTCAGGATGTTCGGCGCTTTTGGCGATCGCAGCGGCGACGACTGTGATTTCCTGCAACTCCTCCGGCAGTGGTCCGATCAGGTCGACGCCTCGCACTACTACGATCTCGCTGATAAACTGAATGGCGATTTCGGCCTCTCCACGCGCGACCAGTTCGGCGCTCAGGCTGCCGTCGTTCAAGATCGACTTGGCCTTGACCTGATCAGCTATTCCCAGCCGTTCGATCACTATGGCGAAGTGCATACCGCTTCGGCCACCGACAGCCGGATCGGTATAGACGATCGATTTTGCTTCGAGCAGCGTACGTCTAACTGCTTCAACCGAACCTATGTCGGGTTTGGGCGCGCCGGCCCGCACGGCCACACCGATACGATTGGTGGCGATGTCGACCCAGCTATCGGCCGCGATCAAGCCTTCCTTCCGAATATCCTCGAGCCCGGGCGCGCCCAACACAATGACGTCCGTGCGATCGCCGCGCCGCAGACTGGCTTTGATCTGGCCCGGGGGACCGTAGGTGATCTTGAGCTTGCGCGCCGTCGCGCGTTCAATTTGCGGCGCGATATCCTGCAACACACCGCGCAGAATGTTGGAGCTCGCTATTCTGATTTCGTGCGGCAATTCAAATCTCGGGCGAGAACTCTGATTTAGGACGCATGCGGCCTATACATGCCGGCAGGAGCCAGTTTCGGACCAAGCCTACTCCTGCTGCAATCCGATCTGTTCGACGATCGGTTTCCAGCGCGCACTTTCCTCATCGAGATACCGCCTGGCGGCGGCGACATCCAGGTCGGCCACAACTTGAAAACCGGCGGCGCTAAAGCGCTCTTTAAGCGCCACACTCTGCAGCGCTTCCCGCGTCACTTCAGCAACTTTTGCGACGATCGTTGCGGGGGTCTTTGCCGGTGCGAACAGACCGACAAAAAGGCGTGCGATGAGTGCCGGGTATCCCTGCTCCGCAGCCGTCTCGATGTCGGTCATCGCGGCAAGGCGGTGATCCGATGCCACGGCGAGGATTTTGATCTGTCCCTGTCGATGCAATGCCAGGATGGCTTCGCTCATCATCGGCGTCGCGATGGGGATGTGACCAGCAATCACATCCGTCATCGCGGGATTGCCGCCTCTGTAGGGAACGTGTGTGATGTCCGGAGTATCAGTCAGGCGCTTGAAAAGCTCACCGGCGAGGTTCGAGACCGTACCGGCTCCCGCCGAACCATAACTGAGACGGCCGGGATTGCTCTTTGCATAGGCAACGAGTCCGCGCAGATCGGTGACGGGGACACTTGGGTTGACCACGATCGAGGCAATGGATTCGCAAATGATCGCGATCGGCTCAAAGCTCGCAATGGAATACGAAAGATTAGGCAGGATCGGACTGAGCACCATTTCGCTGGTCGTCCCGAACAGCAACGTATAACCGTCAGGCTCCGCGCGCGCAGCAAGCGCCGCGCCGATCGTTCCGCCGCCTCCTCCCACATTCTCGATAAAAGTCGGACCGAAGCCGTTGCCGACCGCATTACTCCACTCGCGGGCGATGATATCGACAACCCCGCCGGCGGGACGCGGCACGATCAGCTTGACGGCATGATCGGGATAGCCCGATTGAGCTCGGCTGGGTGGCGACGCCAAGGTGACCGCTGCCGAGGCCGCGCCCAATCGCAAAAGCTCGCGCCGGTTCATGACAAAGCCCTTAGTGGATTTAACATTCAGGCTTCGGCGTCGTCGATACTCGCCTCTTGCTCGCCGAATGGCATTTCGCTGCCAAGGCCTCGATTCCGCGCGCGTTGATAAATCCAGTGGCCAATGCCGGCGTCGAGCAATCCCAGTCCGGCGCACTCGTAGAGGATAATCTCGTCATCGGCAGCGCGGCCGGGCTTCTTCCCCGCGACGACGTCGCAAAGGTCCGCGACCACGTCGTTCATGCCAAACCGGCGGCTGGCAACCAGACTGTCGAAAGGTTTGCGCGGCGGATCGTCGCCGAGTACCTGCTCGATCGCCGACAGGTACACGCGAGCACGCAAGACGGTCTGCTCATCGAATTCGCCGGGCGCCAACGACATCAACAACATGCCGGGTTCCAGCCAATCGGCTTCGAAAACGATGGTATTGCCCGATGTCGCCGTTATCGCGATGTCGGCGTTACGCACCGCCTCACGGCCGGAGCGACAAGGAATGATCTCGATGCCAAGTTTGGCGCCCATGGTTTCGCAGAAACGCCGGACATTCGCCGGGTCCCGGCTATAGACCTGCAGCTTTTTAATGGAGCGCACGGCGCAAACCGCCTGAGCCATGCCGCGGGCGTACCGGCCGGTGCCGATGATTCCGAGCGTGCTGGCGTCCGAGCGCGCCAAATGCTTTGCCGCGACACCGAAAGGCGCACTGGTGCGGATGGCGTGAAGATGGAAGTCGGAAATGATCGCCGACATCTTCATATCCGCCCAATCGAACAGGCAAATAACCTCTGATCGATTGGTTCCGCGATATCCGGAATATACGCGGACTGCCGCCGCGCCAAGTTCGGGCACCATGCCCGGAATTATGCGAATATTGTGCCACAAGTGTCCGGGATGGGCCGGATGCGTCATGGTGTATCGCTTCATATGATATGTCGTGCCGTCTGACTGCTGCTGGAATACCCGCTCGATGACATCGACAGCTTCCTTGTAGGCGTCGCCGCCCTTCAAGGCTTCCTTCACGTCATGTTCGGTCAAAAAAAGCATGGTCAACCCAGTTTGCCGCCAGCATGTGCGTGAGGCTTCAGAATTCAGCGATGGTAACGATCTTATGGAAGTCGGCCTCGGACATCAGCCGAGCTCGGCGGACACGCAAGTGATGGCTGTTTTGCGCTCCTCTACAAACAATGGAGGGCGCGCGCGGACCGGCGAGCTAGATCACGCCTTTGAGAAAGACGATCCAGGACAACGGCCAAATAACCGCCCACACCACTGCTTTGCCATAGCTCAGCGTGCAATCGGCAGCGCACACGCCTGAACGGACCCACAGCTGGAATACCAGCGTCAGTAGCCCGATCGCGACGTAAACCCAAAAAAGTTTCCGTGCCACTTGTGCCTCCCGCAATCCGCCAGAATGCGCCCGATTTTCCCAGTCGGCAAATCGCCAGGCCGTGACGCGGCGCCGCACTTGGGCTAGTGCGTGTCGGCGAACATGGCCCACCATTCCATTTCATTGCTGAGCCCGGCCTTCGCTTCCGGAAACGACATTGCATCGGGCCTGCCGCCGCGCACGCCGTCCACCGCGAAGATCAGGGCAAAGTTCCTGTCGGCCCAGTAGATCTCGGCATGATCTTGATGAAGGTGAACCGCCAGATAGCCTTTGCCGTCCGGCAGAATATCGATCTGGTGGATTTCATTGTCGCTTCCGGAACCTTTGGCGGCCAAGGCGCGGGAAGAAATCGTCTCGTTCTCTCGGGTTAAGCCGAGAATATCCGTGACCATTTTGTTGATACTGTCGTCGGTCCCATATTGCGCGATCCAGCCCTTGATTTTGTCGCGCTGAACATCGGACAGCAAACGCTCCGCCGCAGCAACACTCGCGAAACGGCCTGGAGCCGCCACGAGCAGAAAGCCAATCAGCGCGGCAGAACCGATCGACAAGATCGCCCGGCCCTGCCGAACTCCCATATTTTGTCTTCTGCGGAGCGGCAACGACTTAGGCGTGCGCCTTGCGCTGCGGATCGACAATCTTTTCCAGCTTGCCGAGCACGTGCATGCAAGGCATCACTTGCGCCAAGCTGGCATTAGGCTCGCGCTTTTCCTTGATCGCCGAGATGAATTCGCGATCTTCGAGCTCGATGCCGTCCATCGAAACGTCGACCTTGGACACGTCGATCTTGTTGTCCTTGCCGTCGGACAGGTCGTCGTAAAACGCCTTGAAAGTACCGTTGTCGCAGATGTAGCGGAAGAACGAGCCGAGCGGGCCATCGTTGTTGAACGACAGCGACAGCGTCAGCACCGCACCAGACGGCGTGCGCGCGACAATACCCATGTCCATGGCGATGTTGAGTTGCGGATGGATCGGCCCCTGCACCGCATAGCAGTCCGAAATATTCTCGCCGGCCTGGTACTGGAACAGGTCGATGGTATGAGCGGCGTGGTGCCAGAGCAGATGGTCGGTCCAACTTCGCGCATTACCGGCGGCGTTGATGTTCTTCCTTCGGAAGAAATAGGTCTGCACGTCCATCTGCTGGATTTTCAGCTCGCCCTTCACGATCTTCTTGTGGACGTATTGATGGCTGGGATTGAAGCGCCGCACATGGCCGGCCATGGCGGTGACGCCGGTTTCCTTGGCGATCCTCGCCAACGCCTCGGCATCCTCGACCGAGTCGGTGATCGGGATTTCGATCAGCACGTGTTTGCCGGCGCGCATCACCTGCTCGCCCTGGCGGAAATGCATCTTGGTCGGCGTGGTAAGTATCACCGCATCGGCGCGCTTGATGCCTTCGGACAGCTCGCCGGTGTAATGCGGGATGCCGTATTTCTTGGCGACCTGGGCGGTGGAGTCCTGATTGCCGCCGACCAGTGACGTGATTTCGACATCGGCGATACGCTTGAGCGCGTCGAGATGTTTTTGACCGAACGCGCCTTGCCCCGCTACGCAGATTTTCATTGATACCTCTTGCCCTTTAGCCCCGTCTTGGCCGGGCTAGTCCCGGCCGTCTCGATGAGCCGGGCACAATGCCCGCGCTATCGGGATGCGCGGGTCGAACCCGCGCATGACGCCGTGCGTGTTAGCTGCGAACCCGGTGAACTTTCGCACGCGCTGCGGCGCGCTTGTGCTTGACGGCGGTTGCTTGCGCTTGCGGTTCTCCAGAATGATGTGCCCGACCGCGGTGTTCGACGCCGGGACGGTATAGAAGCGGTAGACCTCGTCCACCTTGTCGTCGAGCGCGCCGCGCATGATCAGCCACATCACCATCTCGATGCCTTCGGCGCCGGCCTCGCGCATGTAATCGAGGTGCGGAATCTTGACCAGCTTCTGCGGATCCTTGGTCAGATTGTCGAGGAAGGCCTTGTCCCACTTGCTGTTGATGAGCCCGGCGCGCGGCCCGGAAATCTGGTGCGACAGGCCGCCGGTGCCGAAGATCACGACCCGCAGGTCGTCCGGATAGGACTCGACCGCCCTGCGGATCGCCTTGCCGAGCATGTAGCAGCGATGGCCGGTCGGCGGCGGATACATCACCACATTGACCGCGAGCGGAATGACCGGGCATGGCCAGTGCGAATTCTTGTCGACCTTGCCGAACAGGAGCTTCATCGGCACGGTCATGCCGTGATCGATTTCCATCTTGTTGCAGATGGTGAGATCGAATTCGTCGAGAATGACCGATTGCGCGATATGCGAGGCGAGCGCCGGATGACCCTTCGCCACCGGCACCGGGCGCGGCCCCCAGCCCTCGTCGGCCGGCGGAAATTCCGGCGCACAGCCGAGCGCGAAGGTCGGGATCATGTCGACCGAGAACGCCGAAGCATGATCGTTGTAGACGACGATGGCGACGTCGGGCTTGGTCTCGCGCATCCACGCTTGCGATTTCTCGAAGCCCGAGAAGACGCGCTTCCAGTACGGCTCCTCGGTCTTGCCGTTGTCGAGCGCCGCGCCGATGGCGGGCACATGGGACGAACCTACGCCTGCGATGATCCTGGCCACGGTGTCACTTCCGTTTCTTTGATTTGGATTTGGATTTTGCCTTAGGCTTGGTCTTTGGCTTGGTCTTGGATTTCGTCTTCGCGGCGGCGGGCTTCTTGGCCGCACCGCCGAGAGAAACTTTGACGGCGTGTTCTTGCCGGTACGCGAGCGATTGCCTTCGACGTTGCGACCGCCGTCGAGCATCATATTGGCATAGTCTTGCTGCGAGGCGCCGGTCATGTTGGCGGCGAGGTGCTGAAAGGAATGGCCGTCAGTCGCGCCGAGCTTGGCGGTGAAATAGATATTGCCGCCCAGCTCCAACATGCGGTTGTAATCGCGCTTGAGCACCGCTTCGGTCTGCTCCGGCGTCAACTTGAACTGCTTCACATACTCCGCCTCGTTCGCCTTAAAGGCCTTGCGATTCTCGTCCTTCATCAGCGACATGCAGAACATGTTGATGCCATAGCCCTGGCGGGACCGTTCGGCATCGAACACGAACGTGCCGGGAATATCGTCATAATCGTGCTGTTCGCGGGCCATCGGCGTATCTCCCTACGGCCTCACATATATAGCGCAGCAAAGCTTGGCAACGTAAGCGGCCTGCCTAGTCTCGATCCGCTCTAACGTCATGCCCGGCTTTGTGCCGGGCATCCTGATGGAGTGGCACGTTCGTGCATTCGCGATCGGGATCTCCGGGTCGCGCCCGGCCATGACGCCAGCCCATCAGCTCCAATAAAGCCGCATCGGATTGTCTACCAGCAGCGCCTGTTGCAGGGCCGTGGTAGGGGCGATTTTTGGGACGAAATCGACCAGCACGCCATCGTCGGGCGCCTCCCGCTTCATGTTGGGATGCGGCCAATCAGTGCCCCAGATCACCCGATCCGGGAAATGCTCGACCAGCGCGCGGCCGAACGGCACAACGTCGTCGAACGGCGAGCCGGCGACCGTCATGCGCTCGGGCGCCGTTGTTTTCACCCAAAAATTCTTGTGCTTGTCCATGAGCTTGTGAAAGCGCTGGTTCTCCGGATGATCGACGCCTTTGCGCACATCGGGCGTGCCCATGTGATCGACCACGACGGTGGTGGGCAGCGCCGTGAAAAAGTCCTCCAGTTCCGGCAGATCCGGCATTTCGAAATAGACCACGATGTGCCAGCCGAGCTTGTCCACTCGCGCGGCGATACGCTGCAATACGTCGCGCGGCGTGAAATCGACCAGCCGCTTGAGAAAATTGAAGCGCACCCCGCGCACGCCGGCCTTGTCCATCCATTTCAGGCTATCGTCGGTGACCTCTTCGCCCACAAAGGCCACGCCCTTGGCCCTTCCCTCCGCGGCATCGAGCGCATCGACCATCGCCCGGTTATCCTTGCTGTGACACGACGCCTGCACGATGACGTTCTTGTCGAGGCCGAGAAAGTCACGCAGCGCGAACAGCCTTTCCTTCGGCGCATCGCACGGCGTGTACTTACGCTCCGGCGCGTAGGGAAATTTGCTTGCCGGCCCGAACACATGGCAATGCGCGTCAACCGCGCCGTGCGGCGGTTTGAATTTCGGCTTCGACGGATTGGGGTGGAACGGAATGTAACCCGGACTCATCGGCACCAGAGCTTCTCCTTCGT
>CAVTFP010000025.1:0-60230 GCA_963733645.1 uncultured Alphaproteobacteria bacterium | reverse complement strand
CCGGACGATGCCGCCCGCGCGATCGAGGCCGCGATTACGCTCGATCCGACAAAATTCAAAGACAATGCGCTGAAATTGCAAGTCATCACCGAAGCCGCATCGGTCGTGGCTGCAATCCCGCAAGTGCGGCAGGCGTTGATGAGTTTTCAGCGCCAATTCGCCACCAAGCCGCCCGGTGCGGTGCTCGACGGCCGCGATATCGGCACCGTGATCGCTCCCGGCGCCGACGTGAAATTGTTCGTCGTCGCGACCCCCGACGAGCGCGCCAGACGGCGCACCCTTGAATTGCGGGGTCGCGGCGAAGAGGCGGATGAGAATGAAGTCCTGGCCGACCTGTTGCGGCGCGACGAGCGCGATTCCCGGCGTACCGCCGCCCCCTTGAAGGCCGCGCCGGATGCGCACTTGCTCGACACCACCCATTTAGGTATAGACGCGGCGTTCCGGGCCGCCGTTGCCATCGTCGAGGCCGTTCGAACGGGCCGAAAGCGCATTTAGTGCACTTTCGTCATTGGAGGTTCAGCCCGTTCGCCGCTTCGCTTGCGAGCCCCGGATAAAGCTTTGTCCCGATCGTTTGGCTTAAACCCCAACCGCCGGCGCTGCCGGCGGCCGCCGCTCGTTCGGGACCATCATCATTCACGGGGTCGGGAGTGTTCATGGCTCAAGCTGCCGCCGCCGCGCCGACGCGCGAGGATTTCGCCGCACTGATCGAGGAGTTGTTCAGCGACGGTCATCTGCAGGAAGGTTCCGTCGTCAAAGGCACGGTTGTCGGGATCGAGAAGGATATGGCCGTCATCGACGTCGGGCTGAAGACTGAAGGCCGCGTCGCGCTCAAGGAGTTCGCGGGCCCGGGCCGTAATACCGAGATCAAGATCGGCGACATCGTCGAGGTTTACCTGGAGCGCGTCGAGAACGCGCTCGGTGAAGCGGTGTTGTCGCGCGACAAGGCGCGCCGCGAGGAAAGCTGGGGCAAGCTCGAGAAGGCGTTCCAGAACAACGAAAAGGTCCAGGGTCAGATCTTCAATCAGGTCAAAGGCGGGTTCACTGTCGATCTCGACGGCGCAGTGGCATTTCTGCCGCGCTCGCAGGTCGATATCCGGCCGATCCGCGATGTGTCGCCACTGATGAATCAGCCGCAGCAGTTCCAGATCCTCAAGATGGATCGCCGCCGCGGCAACATCGTCGTGTCACGCCGCACTGTGCTGGAAGAGACCCGCGCCGAGCAGCGCCAGGAGTTGGTGCAGAATCTCGAAGAAGGCCAGGTTATCGACGGCGTCGTCAAGAACATCACCGACTACGGCGCGTTCGTCGACCTCGGCGGCATCGATGGGCTCTTGCACGTCACTGACATCGCCTGGCGGCGCGTCAATCACCCGTCCGAGGTGCTCAATATCGGCCAGCAGGTGAAGGTCAAGATCATCAAGATCAACCACGAGACCCACCGCATCTCGCTCGGCATGAAGCAATTGCTCGACGATCCGTGGCAGGGCATCGAGGCCAAATATCCGGTCGGCGCGCGATTCAAGGGCCGCGTCACCAACATCACCGACTACGGCGCCTTCGTCGAACTCGAGCCCGGCATCGAGGGGCTGATCCACGTGTCCGAAATGTCGTGGACCAAGAAGAATGTACATCCCGGCAAGATCGTCTCGACGTCGCAAGAGGTCGAAGTGCAGGTGCTTGAAGTCGATCCGGTCAAGCGCCGCATTTCGCTCGGCCTGAAGCAGACCATGCGCAATCCGTGGGAGGTCTTCCTGGAAAAATATCCGGCCGGTTCCGTGGTCGAAGGCGAGGTCAAGAACAAGACCGAATTCGGCTTGTTCCTCGGTCTCGACGGCGAGGTCGACGGCATGGTGCACCTGTCCGATCTCGACTGGAAACGGCCGGGCGAACAGGTCATCGAGGAGTACAAAAAGGGCGACAAGGTCAATGCGCAGGTGCTCGACGTCGATGTCGAGAAGGAGCGCATCTCGCTCGGCATCAAGCAGCTTACGGGTGGCGCTGATGAAGCTGCCGCCGGCGCACCGGCAGAAGCCGGCGCCGCGGCCGATCTCAAGAAGGGCGTCGTCGTGACCTGCGAGGTGATGGACGTGAAGGAAGGCGGCATCGACGTAAAGATCGTCGGCACCGATTTCTCCTCCTTCATCAAGCGCTCAGAACTGGCGCGCGACCGTTCCGAACAGCGCCCCGACCGCTTCGCGGCCGGACAGAAGGTCGACGCCCGCGTCATCCAGTTCGATCGCCGTGCCCACAAGATCACGGTCTCGATTAAAGCGCTGGAAGTCGCCGAGGAGAAGGAGGCGATTGCGCAATACGGTTCCTCCGATTCCGGCGCGACGCTCGGCGATATTTTGGGCACCGCGCTCAAGCGCAAGGGCGAGGAGAACGAGAAGGAAGACGACAAGGAAGAAGAGACCGAGGAGGAATGACATCGGGCCGTCATTCCGGTCTCGTCGCTATTGCGGCGTCCCCGAATGACGAAAGCGGGGCGGGACCACCACAGGAACCCACACTATGTCGCTTGATGCCGACCTGATCGTTGATCGCCGCCGACTGCGGCGCAAGCTCACCTTCTGGCGCGTCGTTGCCATCGGCCTGATCGTTCTCGCCATTGCCGGGGCGGCTTTGCTCGGCAGCAATCGCACGGGACTCACGGGCGTGCGTCCCTACATCGCACGCGTCACCATCGAGGGCTTGATCCGCGACGATCGCGACCGGGTTCAGGCGCTCGACCGGCTCGCCAAATCGAAGACGGCGCGCGCTGTTATCGTCCATGTCGATTCGCCCGGTGGCACCACCGCCGGGTCAGAGCAACTTTTCGACTCGCTGTCGCAATTGCGCGAAAAGAAGCCGCTCGTCATTGTCGTCGACAGCCTGGCGGCGTCCGGCGGCTACATTACGGCAATCGCCGGGGACCACATCATCGCGCAGCAGACGTCGCTGGTTGGCTCCATCGGCGTGCTGTTTCAGTTTCCTAATGTGACGGATCTGCTCGACAAGATCGGCGTCAAGGTCGAATCGATCAAATCGACCCCGCTCAAGGCGGCGCCGGACGGCTACGAACCGACCAGCCCCGAGGCGCGGGCCGCGATCAATGCGATTATCCAGGATTCCTACGGCTGGTTCAAAAAACTGGTGCAGGATCGCCGCCATCTCACCGACGATCAGCTTGCCGCCATCGACGACGGCCGCGTCTTCACCGGTCACCAGGGGATCGACAACAAGCTGATCGACGAGCTTGGCGACGAACGGGCGGCGCTGGCGTGGCTCGCCAAGGAAAAGAATGTCGATGCCAAGCTTCCAGTTCGCGACTACGAACTGCACAGCCGCTTTAGCGACCTGCCTTTCCTGCATGCAGCCGCGGTCGCGGGCCTCAACGCCATAGGCTTGAGCGGCTTGGCGCGTGAGCTGGGTAACCTGGATACGGTGGCGGCGATGGACGGGATCAACCTTGACGGTCTTTTGGCGCTTTGGCACCCTGCTGGTGCGAATTGACCAAGGGCGGCGGTGGCGGGGCGATCCAATGATCAAGTCAGAACTCGTACAGCACATCTCGACGCAGAACCCGCATCTGTACCAGCGCGACGTCGAGAACATCGTCAATGCAATCCTCAACGAGGTCGTCGCCGCGATGGCGCGCGGCGACAGAGTTGAACTGCGTGGCTTCGGCGCGTTCTCGGTAAAGCGGCGTCCGGCGCGCACCGGCCGTAATCCTCGCACCGGCGCCCATGTCGCCGTCGATCAGAAATGCGTGCCGTTCTTCAAGACCGGCAAGGAAATGCGCGAGCGGCTCAATCGCTCGACCCCGGGTTGACCGAGCGCCCCCGATCCGCAGGTAGCGTCATCCGCAAGATCGTTGCGGCGCTCATTCTCGTGCCGCTCGCCATCATTCTCACCGCGTTTGCGGTCGCCAACCGGCATCTGGTGACGGTGTCGCTCGACCCGTTCAACGCGAATGCGCCCTCCGCTTCGGTGACCTTACCGCTGTTTGCGTTGGTGTTCGTGCTGCTGATCCTCGGCGTGCTGATCGGCGGCATGGCGGGCTGGCTGCGGCATGGCGGCGGACGGCGGGCCGCCCAGCGTCTCGAACGCGATGTGGCCGCGCTGCGCGCCGAGGTCCATCGGCTCAAGACCGGGTCGCACGCGCCGCCGCCGGGCGCGGCGAACCCGCCGGAGCGGCTCAAATTGCAGCCCCCGGTCCGCTAGAAACGCCTGTCCCTCGCGCAAGACAAAGCTGGTCGAGCGATGTAGAACGGCGCCTGAACAGACACTAAACAGATGCCGTTGACCGTAAAAATCTGCGGCCTTTCGACCACGGAGGCCCTCGATGTCGCGCTCGATGCGGGCGCCGATATGGTTGGCTTCGTGTTTTTTCCGGCGTCGCCGCGCAATGTCTCGTTCAAGGCCGCTTCGCATTTAGAGGCGCGCGTGCGAGGCCGGGCGAAGAAAGTTGCCCTGTCCGTGGATGCCGACGATACGTTGCTGTCGTATGTCGTCGATGCGCTGGGACCCGATATCCTTCAGCTCCACGGCAACGAGTCGCCGATGCGGGTGGCGGACGTCAAGGCGCGATTCAAGCTGCCGGTGATGAAAGCGATTGCGGTCGAGAACAAAGGGGATCTTGCTGCGATTGCGCGCTATGCCGTCGTCGCCGACAGTCTGTTGTTCGACGCGCGCGCGCCGCACGAGGCGACGCGGCCGGGTGGCTTGGGCAAAAGCTTCGACTGGCATCTTCTGGAAAACCTCGGCCCCGGCGTGCCGTTCATGCTGTCGGGCGGCCTCGATGCCGGCAATGTCGGCGAAGCGTTGCGCATCACGCGCGCACCCGGCGTCGATGTCTCCTCCGGCGTCGAGCGCGCGCCGGGCGAAAAAGACCCCGACAAAATCCGCGCCTTTATCCGCGCCGTGCGCGCCGCCTCGGCGGGCAAGATGGCGAGCCCGGCATGACGGCGCAGCGGCCGAATTCGTTTCGCAGCGGACCCGATGAGCACGGGCATTTCGGCATTTATGGCGGCCGCTTCGTCGCCGAGACGCTTATGCCGCTCATCCTGGAACTTGAGAAAGCCTACGCCCAGGCCAAGGCCGATCCTGGATTTCAGAAAGAGATGGACGGCTATCTCACGCATTACGTCGGCCGCCCATCGCCGCTTTATTTCGCCGAACGGCTGAGCGGGCATCTGGGTGGCGCCAAAATCTATTTCAAGCGCGAGGAGCTCAATCACACCGGGGCGCACAAGGTGAACAATGTGCTCGGCCAGATCATGCTGGCGCAACGCATGGGCAAGAAGCGCATCATCGCAGAGACCGGCGCCGGCATGCACGGCGTTGCCACAGCAACCTTGTGCGCGCGCTTCGGTCTCGAATGTATCGTTTATATGGGTTCGGTCGACGTCGAGCGGCAGAAGCCGAACGTGTTCCGTATGAAGATGCTCGGCGCCGAAGTGCGGCCCGTCGTGTCCGGATCGAAGACACTGAAGGACGCCATGAACGAGGCGTTGCGCGATTGGGTCACCAATGTCGCCGACACCTTCTACTGCATCGGTACCGTCGCCGGCCCCCATCCTTATCCGGCGATGGTGCGCGACTTCCAGTGCGTGATCGGCCGCGAAACGCGCGAGCAGATGCAGTCGGCCGAGGGCCGGCTGCCGGATTCGCTCGTCGCCTGCATTGGCGGCGGCTCCAACGCCATGGGGCTGTTTCATCCGTTTCTCGACGATCCGGACATCGAGATTTACGGCGTCGAAGCCGCCGGTCACGGCCTCGACAAGCAGCACGCCGCTTCGATTGCCGGCGGCAGGCCGGGCGTGCTGCACGGCAACCGTACCTATCTGCTGATGGATGCGGACGGACAGATCGAGGAGGCGCATTCGATCTCGGCGGGTCTCGATTATCCGGGCATCGGTCCGGAGCACGCCTGGCTCAACGACATGGGCCGGGTGAAATTCCTGTCGGCGACCGACGATGAGGCGGTGGCCGCGTTGCAATTATGCAGCCGGCTCGAAGGCATCATTCCGGCGCTGGAGCCGGCGCACGCGCTGGCCCGCGTCAACGATCTCGCGCCAAGGAAGCCGAAGGATCACCTGATGGTGGTCAATATCTCCGGGCGCGGCGACAAGGATCTCGATTCCGTGGCACGCTATCTGGAAAGCAACGCGCGATGACGGCGCGGATGGATCGGCGCTTTGCGGCGCTTCGCGAGCAGGGCCGCGCGGCTCTGGTGACTTTCACCATGGCGGGCGACCCCGATTACGCGTCCGCGCTCGCGATCCTCAAGGCGCTGCCCAAGGCCGGTGCCGATATCGTCGAACTCGGCATGCCGTTCACCGATCCGATGGCCGACGGGCCGGCGATCCAGGCTGCCGGCTTGCGCGCACTCGAGGCCGGGCAGGACATGAAGAAGACGCTCGCCGCAGTGCGGGAATTCCGCGCCGGTGACGACGCGACGCCGCTCGTGCTGATGGGTTACTACAATCCCATCTACATATACGGTGTCGAGAAATTCCTTGCCGATGCCAAGAGCTCCGGCGTTGACGGCTTGATCGTGGTCGATCTGCCGCCGGAAGAAGATTCCGAATTGTGCCTGCCTGCGCTCAAAGCCGGCCTCAACTTCATCCGTCTCGCCACGCCGACCACCGACGATAAGCGTCTGCCGGCGGTGCTCGCGAACACCTCGGGCTTTGTCTATTACGTATCGATCACCGGCATTACCGGCGCTGCGGCGCCCGATCCCGGAAAGGTTTCCGGCGCGGTCGCGCGCATCAAGCGCCATACCAAACTGCCGGTGTGTGCTGGCTTCGGCGTGCGCACCGGCGAGCAGGCCCGCGCCATTGCCGCAGGCGCCGACGGCGTCGTGGTCGGCTCGGCTTTGGTCGATGCCGTACGCAAGAGTCTCGGCCCAGACGCCAAGCCCACGGCGGCGACCGTCGGCGCGGTTACCGATCTCGTTCGTGCGCTTGCCGACGGCGTGCGCGCCGCCCGCCCCGCGGCGAAGGTCTAACTCTGGGAATTCATCATGAGCAACGACACGGCACGTTTCGTCGGAAACATTCCGCAGCATTACGATCAGGGCCTCGGGCCGATGATCTTTGTCGACTATGCCACCGAGATGGCGCGGCGTGCGGCGGCCTACCAACCGGCGCGGGTTCTGGAAACCGCCGCAGGCACCGGCATCGTCACCCGCCAATTGCGCGATCGCTTGCCCGCCGGCGCGCATTTGACGGCGACCGACCTCAACCCGCCGATGCTCGATGTCGCGCGGGCGAAATTCCGGCCCGGCGAAAAGGTCGAGTTTAAGCCGGCCGACGCCATGGCGCTGCCGTTCGCAGACGGCGGTTTCGACGTGGTGGTGTGCCAATTCGGCGTGATGTTCTATCCGGACAAGGACAAATCCTATCGCGAGGTTTTCCGCGTGCTGGCGCCCGGCGGTCATTATCTGTTCAGCATCTGGGACACCCATCGCTACAATCCGTTCGGCCGTATCACCCACGAGATCGTCGGGCGCTTTTTCCCGGTCGATCCGCCGCAGTTCATGAACGTGCCGTTCTCCTATGCGTTCGAGCCGATCAAGGCGTCGCTGATCGAGGCGGGCTTTGCCGATATCGAAGCCGCCGTGGTCAGGCTTCGGAAAGAGATCCCGGACGCCAGGGCGTTCGCGCGCGGACAGGTCTATGGCAGCCCGCTGATCGATCAGCTCCAGGCCCGCGGCGGCGTCGAGCCGGAAAAAGTCGTCGATGCGTTGGTGCAAGAGCTGCACCGTGAGTTCGGCGCCGATCCGGGGCGCATGCCGCTGCAGGCGATCATGTTCTCGGCTAAAAAGCCGGCGTGACTGTTGTCCCTCCTTCCCTGCGGGGTTGACGGATAGGCCATCCGTTCCGCCTTTTTGCTGCGTCCGCCGCCGCCGTTGAATTCGGCCTGCCGCCCCCACACATAACCTCCCCAGAGTTGGAGGGAATGCCCATGACCCGTGACCTGGTCCGCGATTGGATGTGGTCCGAAGCATGCGAAATGCTGGTGCGGGCCGAGCGTATGCACCGGGAGGTCTTCAGGCCAGCGGGCTTGCAGGCGCGGCAACCGGCTTGGGAGCCTCCGGTCGATATTTTGGAAACTGAAAGCGAGGTCTTGGTGCTGATCGCATTGCCCGGGGTCGATGTTGATAATGCCCAGGCGGTGATTGAAGACGGCGATTTGGTCATCGCCGGCAACCGCGTGCTCCCCGAGGAGTTGCGGACGGCGACGATCCATCGCCTCGAACTACCGCAAGGCCGTTTTTATCGGCGGCTGAAGCTGCCGGCCGGTCGCTACACCGGCGTCCGCCGTTTGGCGGCTTCGGGCTGCCTGGTTGTCACGCTGGCGAAAGCGGGGACGAGTCGTGGCTGAAGAGATTCAAGCAAAAGCGAGTACGCAATCCGCTCCGGCTTTGCCGGTTTTGCCATCGGACGCGCTGATCATCGTGCCGGTGCGCAACACTGTGCTGTTTCCGGGGCAAGTGCTGCCCATTACGCTCGGCCGGCCGAAGTCGATCGGTGCCGCGCAGCAGGCGGTGCGGGAACAACGTCAGGTCGGAATCCTTCTGCAACGCGACGGCGAAGTTGCCGATCCGGGCGCGATCGACATGCACCGCATGGGTACGGTCGCCAACATCGTGCGCTACATCACGGCGCCCGATGGTTCGCATCACCTGGTCTGCCAGGGCGAGCAACGTTTTCAGATCGTCGAATATCTGAGCGGCTGGCCGTTCCTGGTGGCGCGCGTGCTGCGCGTCGCGGAGCCGGGGGTTCTCACCCCCGAAATCGAAGCGCGCTTCGTCAACCTCAAAGCGCAGGCGGTCGAAGCGGTCCAGTTGCTTCCCCAAGTCCCGGGTGAGTTGCTTGCTGCGGTCCAGTCTATCGATGAGCCACCGGCACTTGCCGATCTGGCTATCGCCGTCATGGACGTAAAGCCGGAGGAAAAGCAGGAAATCCTCGAGACCGTCGATATCGCGGCGCGCATGGACAAGGTTTCGCGCCTGCTGTCGCACCGCATCGAGGTGTTACGGCTGTCGCAGGAAATCGGCCGCCAGACCAAGACTGCGCTCGACGAACGCCAGCGTGAGGCGCTGCTGCGCGAGCAGATGGCGGCGATTCAGCGTCAGCTTGGCGAAGGCGAGGAAGGCAAGGCTGCCGAAATTGCCGAGCTTGATGCCGCGATCGTTAAAGCTGGTATGCCGAAGGACATCGAGGATCAGGCGCGCAAGGAATTGCGCCGGTTGCAGAAGATGCCGGAGGCCGCGGGCGAATACGGCATGGTGCGCACTTATCTCGACTGGCTGATCGAGCTGCCGTGGACGCTTCCAGAGGAGAAGCCGATCGACATCGCGGAGGCGCGCCGTATTCTTGACGAGGATCACTACGACCTCGACAAGATCAAGCGGCGCATCGTCGAATATCTCGCCGTCCGCAAATTGGCGCCTCAAGGCAAGGCGCCGATCCTCTGCTTCGTCGGGCCGCCCGGCGTCGGCAAGACCTCGCTCGGCCAGTCGATCGCGCGCGCCATGGACCGCAAATTCGTGCGCGTCTCGCTCGGCGGCGTGCACGATGAGGCGGAAATCCGCGGCCATCGCCGCACTTACATCGGCGCATTGCCGGGCAACATCATTCAGGCCATCCGCAAGGCGGGTTCGCGCAACTGCGTCATGATGCTCGACGAGATCGACAAGCTCGGCGCCGGCATTCATGGCGATCCCGGCGCGGCGCTGCTCGAAGTGCTCGATCCGGAGCAGAACAATACATTCCGTGACAACTACCTTGCCGTGCCGTTCGATTTGAGCCGGGTAGTCTTCATCACCACGGCCAACATGCTCGACACGATTCCCGGAGCATTGCGCGACCGCATGGAGATCATCAGCCTTGCCGGCTATACCGCCGAGGAAAAGCTGGAAATCGCGCATCGTTATCTGCTGCGCCGGCAAATGGAGGCCAACGGTCTCAAGGCCGGTCAGGTTGAGCTCGACGATGGCGTTCTAAGCGAGATCATCCAGAAGTACACGCGCGAGGCAGGCGTCCGTAGCCTCGAGCGCCAGATCGGCCAGGTGTTGCGCCATGCCGCTGTGCAGATCGCCGAAGGGCAAAGCGGTCCAATCCGGATTACCCGTGACGATCTCGTCGCGATCCTCGGCGCGCCGAGATTCGAAAACGAGGTGGCGATGAGGACCAGCGTCCCGGGTGTTGCAACGGGGCTCGCCTGGACACCGGTCGGCGGCGATATTCTCTTTATCGAAGCGACGCGTATTCCCGGCTCCGGCAAGCTGATCCTCACCGGCCAACTCGGCGAGGTGATGCGCGAAAGTGCGCAGGCCGCGCTTTCGATAGTCAAGAACCGCGCGGCGGCGCTGGGCATCGACGCAAGCCGCTTCGAGAAGAGCGACATCCATATCCATGTACCGGCCGGCGCGACGCCGAAAGACGGCCCGAGTGCCGGCGTCGCCATGTTCATGGCGCTCGTCTCGCTAATGACCGATCGCACGATCCGCAACGACACGGCGATGACCGGCGAGATCAGCCTGCGCGGGCTGGTGCTTCCGGTTGGCGGCATCAAGGAGAAGGTGGTGGCCGCGCACGGCGCGGGCCTGCGGCGCGTCATGCTGCCGGCGCGCAACCGGCGCGATTTTGACGACATCCCCGAAGTTGCGCGCAAGCAAATGGAATTCGTCTGGCTGGAGCGCGTCGAGGAAGCCGTCGCCGCCGCGCTCGAGCCGGCGAAGGCCGCGGCTAAAACTACACCGGCGCCACAGCTTGCCGACGCCGAAGCGTAAGTCTTAGCGCGATATCCCCGCGGATTTGCAGGCGCGTCCGATTCCGCGTAAGTGACCGCGATCAATCATTAAAGCCGATCCGGCTGCGGGGGAATCGACGATGGCGAAGGCAAACGACCGCGCGCTCAAGCAAAAGCTGATTGTGGCTGGGAAAATCCTGGTCGCCGCAGGGCAGGGCGACTTTACCCGCGGCCATATTTCGATGCGGCTGCCGAGTAACCCGAAGCTGTTCTACATGAAGCCGCACAGCGTCGGCCTCGACGAGATCACGATAGCGAATATTCTCACCATCGATCTCGACGGCAATGTCGTCGCCGGCAAGGCGCGGCGGCACAGCGAAGTCTACATCCACTCGGAAATCTTGCGAGCGCGCAGCGACATCAATTGCGTCATTCACGCTCATCCGCCGTATTCGGTCGCGCTGTCGTCGAGCGGCTTCCCGGTTAAGGCCTACAGCCAGCCGGGCGCGCTGTTCTATGAGGATATCGGCGTCTATACCGACACCATCGCGCTAATCCGGAGCCGCAACATGGGCGCCGGCGTCGCCAAGGCACTCGGGCCGCACCGCGCCGCGTTCCTTAAGAACCACGGTGCCGCTGTTGCCGGAAAAAGCATCGAAGAGTGTGTCGTCTCCGCCATCATGCTGGAAAACGCCGCTATGATTCAGATGATCGTCGAGGCGGGCGGCAAGCCGGCATCTGAATTCTCGCGCGAGGATATTTTCAGGCTCAAGGGCGAAATGTCCGCGCCGGAGCAGTTCGTCATCAATTTTGACTATTTGGCGCGGAAGGCGGCGGGGCGGAAACGCTAGGGCGTGGCGATTGAGGAGCATTCCAGATGACGACCATCGATTCCCAGGTTCACGCTTATGAGGCGAATACTCCGAAGCGGCCTTGGCATAGCGTGCCGAACTGGCCCGCTCACGTGACCGGTGACGAGATGGTCGCGGCGCTGGACAAGGTTGGCGTTGACGGCGCGATCTTCATCTCCGCCTTTTCCATGTACCGCTACGACGCGAGCTACGCGGTCGACGTGCAGCGCGCGCATCCGAACCGGTTCGCGATCGTGAAGCCGGTCGACCCGGACGATCCGGCGGTGGACGACGTCGTCGCCGAGTGGAAGCGGACGCCGGGCGCGGTCGGTATTCGCATCATGTTGACCAGGGAGCCGGGGCGCGATCGCGATCCGAGGGATCCGGGCCTCGACCGGATCGCGCGCTCGGCCGTAAAGCACGATCTTCCGGTCAACATCCTGTGCTGGGGCAATGTGGACGCCGGCACGACGTTGATCGATCGCCATCCCGATACGCGCTTCATCATCGACCATCTGGCCATCCTGCAGCCGCGCACGCCGCCGGCTCCGGCTGAGCCGTGGGCCGACTTGCCGAAGGTGCTGGAGCTTGCCAAGCGTCAGAACGCCGTCATCAAGGTCAGCGGCGCCTGCACTTTGTCCAAGAAGCCGTATCCGTTCCCGGATATCTGGGACCCACTGGCGCGCGTGTTCGATGCCTGGGGTTTCGAGCGCTGTCTGTGGGGCACGGACTGGACGCGGGCCTACGCCGTCGTCAACTACGAGCAGGCCGTCGAACCGTTCTTCAAGACCGACCGGCTGAGCGCCAGTGAGCGGGCGATGCTGATGGGCGGCGCGACCGCCAAAGCCTATCGCTGGTCGCCGAACAAGGGTTAGTCAGGCTCGAGCGGCGGCAGGTTGAGCGCGCGATCGACCAGCGCGGTGGCGCGCTTGAAGTCGTAATTGCGGTACACGTTCGTTTTCACGATGAAGGACGCTCCGCCGTAGAATTTCTCGTATTGCTGGTGGCGGCTGCCGAATTCCGAGCCGATGAAATCCCACAGCATCCGCATCAGCGCGACCCGGGACTTTGCGTCGGTCGACGCCGAACGCATGTAGCGCTCAAGGTCGGCGGCGATTTCGGAATTGCCGAAATCGGCTTCGGATGACGGCAGCGTGATGAAAGCGGAACCGGCGAGCTCGCGAATCGTTTCCAGCATCCGCCCGTTGAGCTCCGATTGCAGCGCCATCGCCGAATAGAGCGTCACGACGGATGGCCAGAGCACGCCGTCCCTGATCGGCGCTGCAACTTCATGCGCCAGCAACATGGCCTCGTATGCGGTCGCCAGCGCCGCAAGCTCTCCCATCATCACCTGCACCGGCGGTGCGCCGGCGTTGCCGGTCATCTCGTTCATCCGCTGCGCGAGGCCGGCCATGAAGCGGAGCTTGGTGACGTAGCGCACCTGTGCCTGATGATTGCCGTAGCTGTGCGAGGGCGTCTTGAACCACTGGTCGCGCGACAGTTCCACGTTGCGGTAGATGAACACGCGCTCCCACGGCACGAACACATTGTCGAAAATGACGTAGGCGTCGGATTCGTCGAACCGGCTCGACAGCGGATAATCGAAGGCCGAACCGCCGCGCGAAAATGGCCGCCGCGGGTAGAGCTTGACGCCCTCAGCGGCGACCGGGACGGCGAGGCAATTGGCGTAGTTCTCGTCGCCCGGCTGCAACGGATGGATGCAGCTCAAATGGATATAATCGGACAGCGGGCCGCCGGTCGCGAGCTGTTGCGCACCGGAGATGACGATGCCGTCGTCGCGCTCCTTGACCACGCCGGCATAGAGCGCGGGATCGCTTTGCTTGTGCGCCGGTTTCGAGCGGTCGATCTGCGGCGGTACGATCGCGTAGCTGGCGTAAATATGGTTGTCGCGCATGAACTCGTAAAATGCGACGACGTTGTCGGCGAATTTCTGGCCAGCGGCGGCGAACAGTTGCGGCGTCGCGGCGTAGCCGGCGAAAAAACCGGCGACGTGATCGGGCGATCGCCCCATCAGGCCGAAAGTGGCTTCCGCCCAGGTTTCCGAGAACAGGCGCCGGGCGCGCAAATCGGCGTGGGTGCGCGGAATTTGCCAGGCGCGCCACACCGGTTCGCCGGTCTTCGGCGACACGAACGTCATGCGCTCGCGCAGCGCCGGGTCGGCGGCGATGTCGAACAGGTTGGCGATCGATCGCGCCGCCTGGCGGAATGCCGGATGCGCAGAAACATCCTTGACGCGCTCGCCGTCGAGGAAAACGCGCCGGCCGTCATTGAGCGAACGCAGATATTCGGCGCCGGTACGCATCACATTTTTCCCGATCCTGCGACTGGTTTTAGCGCCGGCAGTGCGTTTCTCTCATTCCGGCTGAATGCCCGCAATCTCTATCACTTTCGCCCACTTTTGCAGATCGTTCGCCGCCAGGGCGCGGATCTCTGAGGTCGAGTAGATGAGCGGCGAACCGCCCACTTCGGCAAGGCGCGCCTTGACGCCGGGATCGTTGAGCCCGGCATTGACCTCGCGATGGAGCGTCTCGACGATATCTTGCGGCGTTCCGGTGGGAACGCCGAGCGCCGTCCACGGCTGCACGTCGTATCCGGGTATTGTCTCGCTCATGGTCGGCACGTCCGGCAAAGCCGGAGCGCGATGGGCCGATAGGGTGGCAAGCGCGCGTACAGTGCCGGCTTTGATGTGCGGCAGTGAATTGGGCAGCGCATCGATGCCGGCCTGGACGCGGCCGCTGATCATGTCGGTCAACATCGGCGCGCCGCCCGGATAAGGCACGTGCACCACGTCAATTCCGGCCGAAGTCTTGAACAGCTCGATGGCGAGATGGCTGATGGTGCGGGCGCCGAACGATGCGAAGTTGATCTTGCCGGGGTTGGCCTTTGCGTAAGCGATGAACTCGGCGACGGTCCTGGCAGGCACGGCCGGATTGATATCGAACACCAGAGGCAGCTCCGCGACGCCCGCCACCAGCGCGATGTCGCGCTGGAAGTCGAACGGCAACGATTTGTACAGCGACGGATTGATCACGTTGGTAGTGAGCGCGAGCAGCAAGGTGTAGCCGTCGGGTGCGGCATGGGCGGCGGCCTCGGTGCCGATATTGGTGCCGCCGCCAGGCTTGTTCTCGACGATGAATTGCTGGCCGAGCCGCTTCGACAGCCAGTCGCATATGATTCTTGACGCGATGTCGGTCGAGCCGCCGGCCGGGAATGGCACGATCCAGCGCACCGGCCGGTTCGGGTAAGCCTGCGCCGCCGCATTGCGCGAACCCGCCGTGGCGGCGGCAAGGCCTGCAAAGCCGCTGGCAAAGCAAAGAAAACTACGGCGCGGCAGTGTCATGGAGCGTCCCGGATGCGGCCGTTGTCGCACAATGGTCCCGCAATGCGGCGGCGTTGGCAAGCCGGTGCTCTCGCACCGGCGGAAAAGCGCATGCGAGATGTGCCACGCCAAAGCTTGCCAAGGAGCCTCACCGCGGCTTTGCTGCGCGACGCAGGGAGGACTTGTAATGCTCAAGGGAACGGTCGGCACCGCCGCCGCGATGCTGTTGCTTGCTGGTGCGATAGTGCTCGCCAACGCCGCCGACTATCCGTCGCGGCCGATCACACTCGTCGTCGGCTTCCCGCCGGGTGGCGCGAGCGACATCCTAGCGCGGATCGTCGCCAACAAGCTTTCGAGCCTGCTGGGCCAGCCTTTTGTCATCGACAATCGCCCCGGCGCCGGCGGCAATGTCGCGGGCGAGGTCGTGGCTCATGCTGCGCCTGACGGCTACACGCTGTTGCTCGGCAACAACGCGATCCTCGCCACCAATGCCAGCCTCTACAAAGCGATCGGGTTCGAGGCAGAAAAGGATTTCGCCCCGATCACACTGATCGGCACGCAGGCCAACGTGCTCGTGGTGAATCTCGACCTGCCGGCGCATTCGCTCGACGAGTTGATTGCGCTTGCCAAGGCCAAACCGGGCAAGCTCAACTTCGCCTCATCGGGTTATGGCCTGGCGGCGCATCTCGCCGGTGAACTGTTCAAGACCGAGGCCCACATCGATATCGTTCATGTTCCCTACAAGGGTTCGGCGCCGGCGCTGCAAGACGTCATCGCCGGGCAGGACCAGATGATGTTCGCTACGACATCGGGCGCGATGGGGGTCATCAAGGGCGGGCAGGTGCGGCCGCTCGCGGTGACGACGCTCAAGCGAACTGCGAGCCTGCCCGATATCGCGACTATCGATGAACTTGGCATAAAAGGCTTCGATGCCACGACCTGGCACGGACTGGTGGCGCCGGCGGACACGCCGCGACCGATCATCGAGACGCTGCATCGTGCGACCGTCGAGGCGCTCAACGATCCGGGCGTACGCCATTCGCTCGATGAACTCGGCGTCGATATCGTCGGCGATACGCCCGAGCAGTTCGGCGCCTACATCAAATCCGAGATTCCGAAATGGGCGGCAGTGATCAAGGCATCCGGCGCGAAGCTTGAGTAACGCGCCGGAAAGGCGGCCGGATTATTCCACGGCTTGCTGCGCGCAGAGCGCTTTGAGCGCATCGATCTCGTGGCGGCGGGTGAAGGCCAGGAAGCCTTCCTGCGCCGAAGCGCGGTGGGCGAGATAAGTCTTGAGCACGCGCTCGACGGCTTTCGGCGCCTCTTCGGCTTTGACGTCGTGGAAAATCTCGCGGCCGCAGATCGCGTCGGGACCGAAGCCGCCGCCGACATGGATGTGGTAGCCCTCGACCTGATCGCCGTCCTCGTTGATCTGGATTTTGACGCCGAGCAGGCCGATGTCGCCGATGTAATGCTGCGCGCAAGAATTGGGGCAGCCGGTAAGATGAATGTTGATCGGGCCGTCGAGCTGGACGCGAGCTTCGCACCAGTCGGCGATGTCCGCGGCATGCTGCTTGGCATTGGACATGGCGAGGCGGCAGCCGGCATTGCCGGTGCAAGCGATCAGCCCGGCGCGGATCGACGTCGCCTTTGTTGAAAGCCCGATGGCTTCGATAGCCGCTTCTGCCGCTGCGACGCGGGCGTCGGCGATGCCCGAGATCAGGAAATTCTGCCAGACCGTAAGACGGATTTCGCCGTCGCCGTACTCCTGGGCAATTCTACCGAGACCGCGCATCTGATCCGCGGTCATCTTGCCGACCGGCAACACGACGCCGATCCAGTTCAGGCGTTGCTGTTTCTGCGGGTGCGCGCCGATATGCGCCAGCCGATCGAAAGGCGGCCGCGGAAGGATTGCTTCGGCCGGCACGCGCAGGAGTTTGTATCCGAGCTTGTCTTCCATCGCGGCGATAAACTTGTCGAAGCCCCAGGCATCGAGGACGTATTTGAGGCGCGCCTTCGCCCGGTTGGTGCGGTCGCCGTTGTCGATGAAAACGCGCACCACGGCGTCCGCAACCATGGTCGCATCGTCGGGCTTGACGATGACGCCGGTGTCGCGGGCGAAGTCTTTATGGCCGGTGATGCCGCCGAGCATGAGCCGAAACCACACGCCCGGCTCGGCGCCGAAACCGTCCTTCACTTCGACAGCTTGGAAACCGATGTCGTTGGTGTCTTCCAGAACCGGGATGACGCCGCCACCGTCGAATCCGACATTGAATTTGCGCGGAATGCCGTAGAGCGAGCGGTCGTTGAGGATGTGGAAGTGCCAGGAGCGTGCAAAAGGCCGGGTGTCGAGCAGTTCCTGCGGATCGATGCCGGCGGTCGGCGTGCCCGTGACATTGCGGATATTGTCAGCGCCCGAGCCGCGCGAGCACAAGCCGAGATCGAGAATCCCCTCGACCATGGCGACCGCGTTTTTCGGCTCGACCTCGCGCATTTGCAGGTTGGCGCGCGTCGTCACATGCGCGTAGCCGCCGGCGTAACGCTCGGCGAGATCGCCGACGCCGGCAAACTGCCAATGAGTGAGGATGCCGTTCGGAATACGCAGCCGGCACATATAGGACGCCTGCGTCGGCGCGGAGTAGAACAGGCCGAAAAAACGCCAGCGAAAATTGTCGTCGGCCTTCGGTGCTTCGTTCTTGGCGGCTTGCGCCTTCAGCTTCTCATAGCCGTCGAGCGGATTGAGTTCGCGCTTGAACTTTTCCGGGTCTGACAGCTTGCCACCCGATGTGACGATACGATCCTGGGCCCGCAACGCCGCGGAATCGGGGCCGGTTGGCTCCGCCGCGCCCCCTCCCGTACCCTCCCCCGCTGGCGGGGGAGCGAAGGGTGGGGGAGCGCCAGCGCCGTTCGCAGTCCGCGCCGTCTTCGCGATCTGCAACCCGACCATGAAGCCTTCGAGATAGCGCTTTTGCTCTGGCTCGAAATCACCCTGCATCAAGACTTCCGTTCGTTCACGACCTCCTGCGTCGCGCGTTACCCACACCTCAATTCTCCCCGCAAGCGGGGGCGATAGGGCGGGTTTTACTCGGCTGGCACGCCGGTCGGCGTCGGCGCCATCATCTTGGCCGGTGACGGCTGCGGCTTGTAGGTCATGTAGATGGCTAGGCCGGTGAAGGTGAATCCGCCGACGATGTTGCCAAGCGTCACCGGAATCTGATTCCATATCCACCAATCGGCGACGGTGACTTTCGCGCCCATCATCATGCCGGTCGGAATGATGAACATGTTAACGACGGAATGCTCGAAGCCTTGCGCGAAGAAGATGAAGATCGGCATCCAGGCGCAGGCGATCTTGCCGATAGTCGAGGTCGTGGTCATGGCGAGCACCAGCGCGAGGCAGACAAGCCAGTTGCACAGCATCGCCTTGACGAACACTGTGACCATGCCGGCTGTGCCGAGAGCAGCATAGCCGATGGTCTTGGCTTCGGCGGTCTGCACGATGCGTAAGGCTACGCCCGCCGGCGCGGCGGTGCCGAAATTGGTCAGCGCAATGGCGATCAGTGCGCCGTAGGCGACGCTGCCGATCAGATTGCCGATGAACACCCATCCCCAGTTGATGAGCACGGCGGAGAATTTGGCCTCGCCGTTGAGCCACGGCAGCGGCACCAGCGCGAAGCTGCCGGTGACGAGTTCGAGCCCGAGCAGAACGATCGCAATGAGTCCGACCGGGAAGATCAGCGCGCCCACCAAGGCGACGTTGGTCTGCACCGCGCCGGTGAAAGCCAGGCTCGTCGCCACGCCGAGAATGGCGCCCGACAACATGCCGCGGATGAGAAGGTCCTTCGGCGCCAGCGCGAGTTTGCGCCTGCCGGTCTCGAGCATTGCCACCGCTACGTCGGCTGGTTTCACATAATCGCCGTCTGCCATCGTCCATCTCCTTGATCGTTGCTGTGGCGCGCGTCGGCCAATATTTTCATGGCCGCGCCCGGCATCGCGAACGCCTCTGACGATCCAGAGTTCAAGATGCGTGCCACCGAGGGCAAAGGTATTTTCTTTAAAAAATAGAATGAGTTGGCTCTAGTCTACGGCGGCACTCACGACCTGAAAAGGACGGCATAACTGCCTTTTTATGCCGCATAGTGGCGTGCTGTTGTGCAATGCAAAAAGGGGGCTTTCGCGGCCCGTCTCGAAACAGACGCGCGCGGTGGGGCGCGCCTACGCGCTGGACAAGGCGCGCTCCGCTTCCCAGTCCTTGCCGACGCCGGCGGAGGTCGGAAAGATCAGCGACTTGATGACCACCGGTACCGCGCCTGACGTATCGAGGATCGCTCCGATATCGATGTAATCGAATTCCTTCAGCTCAAGACCGTCGATCGAGACGATCGGGTTTTGGAATTTCATTTCCTCGCAATAGTGGATGCCGATCAGGCCGCCGACGTCGCCGTCGCCGGCGAGCACGATCGGATGACCCTTGGCCAGCACGGCGTCGAGACCCGTGGCGACACCTTTGCAAAAATCGTCGAGTCGACGGAACGTCGCCGAGCCGCGCCACGGGATGAAAATGGCGACCGGACTTTGGCCGTCGCCGAGATCGAGGCGTTTGAGCGCCGCCTTGATGGCGAAAGCGATTGCCGCGGAATCGATCGCTTCGCCGTCGAGCGCCAGCTCAGGCGCGATCACCGGCACATTACGCAGCGGCAGCGTCTCCATCGGCGATACGAAAATCGTCGAGCCGGAGACCTGCATCGTATATTGCGACGCGCCGATCACGGTGGCACGGATGCGCGCCTCCGGCCGCACCAGTTGCGGGCCCCAGTCCTTGAGCCGCGTGCGCAGTTCGGCGGCAAGCTCCGGGCCGATGTCGCCGAACGCCTTGGCTTCGCCGCCATAGATGTATTCCGACACGCCGCCCGAAAAGCTCACGTCGGCCACTGTGCCGCGGAAGCCGAGCGCGTCGAGTCGCAGCAATCCCGCGCCGCCGGCGCGCGGCGAGCCGCCTTTCATGGCGTCGAACAGTGCGTCGGCCATGCGCGCGGCGAGCTGTTGCGCTTCCTGTTCGGGGAAGACCGCACCGGGTTCGAGCTTTAATCCGAGCTCGGTGCCGAAACGGCGGCCGGCTTCCTCGATGCGCACGATACGGCGATCGCCGTCGATGACGACCAGACGCGCGCCGACGTCGACTGCGGTGACATCGGTCACTTTGCCGTCCGCACACACGGCGATCTTCGAGGTGCCGCCGCCGACGTCCACATTCATCACCGAGGCGCCGGCTCGGATCGAGCGTGCCGCGGCGCCGGAGCCGTAGGCTGCCATCACCGTTTCAAGGCTGTCGCCGGCGCTGACCGCGACCATCTTGCCGGCCTGCGCGGCGAACAATTCGCCGATGCGCCGCGCGTTGCGCCTGCGCACCGCCACCCCGGTGAGAATCAGCGCGCCGGTATCGATCTCGTCAGGATCGATCTTGGCGTCATTATATTGCCGCGCGATAAAGGCGCCGAGCGCTTCGGCATCGATTTCCTCCTCGGCCGAATAGGGCGTGAGCAGGATGTCGGATTGGTAAAAGCTTTCGCGTTCGGTGACGACGTAGCGGCTGTCGAGCCGCTCCAGCATGATGCGCGAAAATACCAGATGCGAGGTCGAGGAGCCGATATCGACGCCAACGGAAAGTACGCACAGTTCGTCTTCTTCGCCGAACGTGCGCCCGGTGGAGGAAAAGAATACGCGCCCGCCCTGATCGCCGTCTTGGGCCTCCCCGCTCATGCGGTCTTACCTGTCATCGTCCGCCAACGGGTCCGGCCCGAAGTGGCCGGCCCGATGACAAGCTCCGGCGGACGATCCAGTAACCGCTGGCTGTTCAAAAAGTGTTGAACGAGGCCCGCGCTGGCGGTGATTACTGGGTGCCCCGCCTTCGTGGGGCATGACGCTGCGGAGAATGAGGAGGGCGCCATCATTCTTTCGGCAACAGGCCCCGATAGTCGCGCTCGTAATATTCCGGCCGCATACGGTTTGGCGCGCCTTCGTTCTTCATGCGCTCTGCATATTCCTGCCGCAGGAACGGATCCTCCATGTAATAGGGGATCGCGGTGCCGCCCTCGGGAATATCCATCGCCGTGTAATCGGTATGCTTTTCGCCGGGCGGGCCCGGCTCGCGTCCGGGATTGTGCGGCCCGAACCAGGCGGTGAGGCGGAACGATTCTTTCGAGGCGCCGAAGTGCTGGTGATACCAGCGCGCGCCGCCGGGCGCGGCCGACACCATGCCGACCGGCTCGTAATCGACACGCTTGATCTGGTCCGCCTTGCCGTCCTTCCACGGCGTCAGGCCGAGATTTTCCGGCCAAGTATAAGTGTAACCTTTGCCCTTGACGCAGATCAGCACCGCGGCCGACGTATGCGCGTGCGCCTTCGAGTAATGGCCGTTCTCGTGCTGGCCGATCCACAAATAGAATGTGTTGCCGGTCATGAACGGCTCGACCCGGCGCCATCCCGGCGAGCGCCGGTTGTCGAGCGGCAGATCGCAATTGACGATGTCGGGAATGAAATTGGTTCGCCGCATGGCGAGCCCGCGCACAGGGTCGGGCTCGATGTCGTCCTTGTATTTGTAGAAGTCGTCGGCGCCGGAGAAGCGGTCGCGGAACTGGAATGGATTGTTGAAGATCGCGTCAGTGTTGTTGATGAGGTTCATCAAGTTAGGCGCGGTCGTGCCGCCGAGCAGCAGCGCCGGTGACGAACTCGCGTTGACGATGCGGTGCATGGCGTTGACCGGGATCGAGAACAGCGAGCCCTTCTGCCACTCGAAGACATGCCGCTTGTTGTCGCCTTCGAGCCAGACCTCGGTCGAGCCGCGGCCTTCGACGACGAGGTAGACTTCCTCGTACATGTGCTTTTCGGGATTGAGCGCACCGGCGCCCGGCACCTCGACGACGTAGGAACCCCATTTGCCTTCGGTGCCGTACAACTGGATGAAAGTGCCGCGACCGCCGGTGCGCTTCCACGGCTGCAACGGCAGGTTCTGCACTTTACTCACGCCGATGTCGCGGTAGATCGGAATCTCTTCCGATTCCATGAACAGGTCGTAGGGCGTCTTCGGGCGGTTGAATTTGCCGAACCCGGCGCGTTTGAATCCAGCCGGTTCGTGCCAGTGCGTTTGACCGTCAACTTCGTGCATGGTGCGCATCCTCTTTGCGGTGGTCCGCGAGGCTGCGCCGCCCTGCGGCGATACATTGCCGCAGCCCCTCGCGCGCTTCTCGGTCGCTTGATTGCGTAGGCTTGTCCCTCCTGTACAATGCGACCGAATTCATTGCAACGGTCGGCAAAGGGCGGGAATTATCGTGTCAGCGCGCGTGCTTCCCTTGCTCCTTCACGACGATTCCGGGCTGACGCGCCGCAACGTCACGATCGATCACCTGGTGGTTGCCGGCTGGACCGGGCGCGATCGCGCTGCCGTTGAGCACCATATCAAGGAACTCGGGGCGCTCGGCGTAAGGCCGCCGGCGACGACACCGATCTTCTATCGCGCCTCGGCGGCGCGGCTGACGATCGCTGACAGCATCGAGGCGGTCGGCGAAGCCTCGAGCGGCGAGGCCGAGTTCGTGTTGCTTCAGCAAGACGGACGGCTGTGGGTCGGCGCCGGTTCCGACCATACCGACCGCGAGGTCGAGAAATACGGCGTAACCGTCTCGAAGCAGATGTGCGACAAGCCGATCGCGCCGGAGTTCTGGCCGATGGTCGAGGTCGCGCCGCATTGGGACAAACTGATGCTGCGCGCCCACATCGCCGAAAGCGGCAAGCGCACGCTGTATCAGGAGGGTCCGGTCACCGCGATGCTCGATCCGCTGGACCTGATCGAGAAATTCACCGGCAAAAACGGCCTCACCGAAGGTACTCTGATGTTCTGCGGCACACTGTCCGCCAAAGGTGGCGTGCGGCCGTCCGGGACTTTCGAATTCGAGCTCGACGATCCGGTGCTCGGGCGCAAAATTTCCCACCGCTACGATATCCGTACCTTGCCGGTGCTCGGATGAATAGACAGGAGCAACCTCGATGCCGATGAACAAGCCGCATCTCGAATTCCACAAGGTCGACATGAAGGAGGGCTGGGCGACGCCGCCGGGCTATCCGTCCGGCATCCAGCAAAAAATCCTGGCGAGCGATCTCGACGAAACAAAAAAGATGGGAAGCCGCACGCGGCTGTTGCGCTTCGCGCCCGGCGTCTACACCACCGCGCCGTTCGTGCACGATCATTGGGAAGAAGTCTATCTGGTGTCCGGCGATCTGGTCGTCGGCAACGACGACAAAGGCAAAGGAGGCGAGCCGTTCGACGCGCCGACCTATGCGTGCCGGCCGCCCGGTGCGGTGCACGGACCGTTCAGGTCAGACCGCGGCTGCATGCTGTATGAGATTCACTATTACGACGAGAGTAAGAAGTAGCATCTGTCATCGTCCGCGAAGGCGGACGATCCAGTAAACACTGAATGCGCAGGGATTGCTGGATGCTCCGCCTTCGCGGAGCATGACAGCGGGAGGGTTGAGCCATGTTGGCTCCGGAACAGAGAAGCCCGGTAATGCGGCCATACCTTGAGGCCGCGCAAAGTTTTGCGTCCGGCGCGTCAACGCCGCGGCAATTTCTCGAACAGTCGCTGGCGCTGCTGGAGCAATGGGAGCCGCGCATCGGCGCCTTTGTCTGCACCAATCTGCCGGAGGCACGCGCCGCCGCGGACCGCGCCACCGCGCGCTGGCGTGCCGGCAAGCCCGCCTCGCCGATCGACGGCATGCCGGTCGGCATCAAGGACATCTTCGAGACCGTAGACATGCCGACCGAGATGGGTTCACCGCTCTATGCTGGCTGGATAGCCAACAAAGACGCGGCGAGCGTGCGCGCGTTGCGCGATGCCGGCGCGGTGATCGTCGGCAAGACTGTGACGACCGAATTCGCCGCATCGCAGCCGCGTGGCACGCGCAACCCGTGGAACACGGCACACACGCCGGGCGGTTCGTCGAGCGGTTCGGCGGCGTCGGTCGCGGCCGGCATCGTCAGCGCCGCGCTCGGCACACAGGTGATCGGCTCGACTCTTCGGCCGGCGAGCTTTTGCGGCACAATCGGCTTTAAGCCAAGTGTCAACGCCATCAACCGCCAGGGCAGTCACGATTATCAGAGCCAGAGTTGCACCGGCATTCTCGGCGCGTCACTGGAGGACACCTGGCAGGTCGCCTACGAGATCGTCGCGCGCGTCGGCGGCGATGCCGGCACGCCTGGCCTGCAAGGTCCCGGCAAATTGCCAGCGGCGAAAAAGCCACGTGCCCTCGCCATGCTCGAAACTGCGGGCTGGGAGGACGCGGCGCCCGATGCCAGGCAGCGCCTGGAAGATTACGTGGCGCGGATGAAATCCGCCGGCATGGACATCCGCACGCGGCACAACGACAAGAAGGTCGCTGCACTGGAAGCCGAATTGCCCGCGGTTACCGAACTGTCGCACCGCTGCAACGGCTGGGAAGGGCGCTGGTTCTTCCGCTCCATGCGCGACCGCGACGTCAACAAAATGGGGCCGATAACCCGGGAGCGCGTCGACAAATACGATGCCCTGACGCTAGAGCAGCATCGCGCCGATCTGAAGGAACGCGCCCGCATCCGCTCCGTTTACGCCGAGCTTGCCGCGGTATGCGACGCCTGCGTCACGCTCGCTGCGCCCGGCGCCGCCCCTGAGGGCTTGAACTCCACCGGCAATCCGGAGTTTGCCGTGCCGTCGTCGCTGCTCGGCGTGCCGTCGCTGTCGCTGCCGCTGTTCGAGCTCGACGGCATGCCGCTCGGGCTGCAGGTGATCGGCTATTTTGATCGCGATGCCGACGCCTTCGCCACCGCGGCGTGGCTGATGCAGGCGCACTGAATAAATCAACCATCACAAACGGGAATGAGCATGCGCTATATCGACGCCTTCAACCACTTTTTTCCCAAGCGCTATTACGACGCGCTCTTGGAAACGCCAGCGGGGTCGAAGGATCTCGGTAAACGCGTGCGCGGCATTCCGGCGCTGTCCGATGTCGATCTGCGGCTGCGCATCGTCGAATTGTTCGAGAATTATTCGCAGGTGCTGTCGCACGGCCTGCCGCCGATGGAGCGGCTGTGGGGTCCGGAAAAATCGCCGGAAATGGCGGTGATCGCCAATGACGGGCTGGCCGAAGTTGCGGCCAAGCATCCCAAGCATTTCGTCGGCTGGTCGGCACTATTGCCAATGAATGCGCCGGAGGCGGCGGCGAAGGAGGCCGAACGCGCGCTCAAGAACGGCGCCAACGCCGTGCAGCTTGCGACCAATGCCAACGGCGTGCCGCTCGACGAGCCGCGGTTCCTGCCGATCTTCGACGTCATTGCGGCATCCGGCAAGCCGATCCTGCTGCATCCGTCGCGCACGCGCGAAATGCCGGACTACCCGACCGAAAAATATTCCAAGTACGAGATTTGCAGCGTGCTTGGCTGGCCCTACGAGACCGGCGTGACGCTGGCGCGCCTTGTGTTCTCCAAAATCATGGACCGCCATCCCGACTTGAAAGTCGTCGCGCACCATCTCGGCGGCGTCATTCCCTATCTTGAAGGCCGGGTCGGCCACTCCTTCGATCAAATGGGCGTGCGCACCTCGGACGAGGATTATGAATTGCTGCGCAAGTCGCTCAAGAAACGCCCATTCGATTATTTCAAGGACTTTTACGGCGACACCGCGGTCGAAGGCGCCCGTGCCGCCACCGTCTGCGGCCTCGAATTCTTCGGCGCCGATCACGTGCTGTTCGCGTCCGATTGCCCATTCGATAAGGAAAAAGGCCCGGGTTACATCCGCGACACCATCAAGGTGCTCAACTCGCTACCGCTGTCGAACGTGGAGCGGGAGAAAATTTATTATCGCAACGCCGAAAAACTGTTCGGTCTGACGCAGTCGCTTGCGTGACTCCCTCCAGACAAGGGGAGGGAAAATTACCGTTCGTCGACAATGCGCGTGCGCAGCGTACCGATGCCGGTAATCTCGACTTCAAGCGTGTCGCCGGGCTTCATCCATAGCGGCGGCTTGCGGCTGTGACCGACGCCTTCGGGTGTGCCGGTGGCGATGATGTCGCCCGGCGACAGTGCGGTGAAGTCGGAGCAGAACGCGATGATCTGCGGGATCGAGTAGATCAATTGATCGGTGGTCGCGTGCTGCACTTCCTTGCCATTGAGCCGTGTCATTAACGTAAGCTTGCTTGGATCGGGAATCTCGTCGGTGGTGACGAGCCACGGCCCGAGCGGACCGGTGCCGGGAAAGTTCTTGCCGGAGGTGACGGAGAATTTCTGATAGTCGCGCACGCTGCCGTCGACGAAGCAGGTGTAACCGGCGACGTGATCGAGCGCGCGCTCGGCCTTGATGTGCCGCCCCGCCTTTCCGATAACGACGGTAAGCTCGCCCTCGAAATCGAAATTGTCCGACACGTTGGGGCGGATCATCTCGCCGTCGTGGCCGACCAGCGTATCGGTTAAGCGGACGAACATGCTCGGCTGCTTCGGCAATTCGCGTCCAGTCTCGGCGGCGTGAGCGCGGTAATTTACTCCGGCGCAGAGGATCTTGTTTGGCCGCGGGATCACCGGCAGGAATTTCACTTCGGCGAGCTTGTGGTCGGGCTTGGAGTCTTTTGCGGCCTTACGCATGGCATCCATCGCATCCGCAGCCAAAGCGGAACGAAGATCGGGCTGGCCGATCTTGTCGTTCAGCGTGACAATGCCGTCGCCGCTCGCCGCGCCGAAAAAGTCTTTGCCACCGGTTGTGAAACTCAAAAGCTTCATGAGCGCTCCCCCTGGTTCTGGCGACAGCTTAATGGCCGCTGGGTATTCGGTCCAATTTTTCTCAGTTGAGATTGAATTCGTAGACGTTGCTGGCAGGAAAACGATCGATAAATCTTCCGTGGGATGCAACTGCGCTGGCGGGGCATGGTTGCCTTTTGGTGCGGCTCCTTTTTGCGCGAGTCCCCGATGGCGGACGTTCCAAACGTTGAACAGACCATCTTCTTGTCGAGCCAGCCCGCGGGGCGCGGCGCGCGCCGGCTCGCGACCGCAATCATTGCCGTCTCATCCCTGATATTTCTCGTCCTGGTTCCGTTTGCGAAGGTGCAGCTCGGAACATTGCCGGCGTTCATCCCGATGTATCAGTCGGCGCTCTTCATCAATGACCTGCTCACCGCGGTGTTCTTGCTCGAGCAATGCCTATTGTCGCGGTCGCGCGCGCTGGGCCTGCTTGCCGGCGGCTATCTGTTCACCGCGTTAATGGCGGTTTCGCACGGCCTCACTTTCCCCGGCGCATTCACGCCAAGCGGGCTGCTCGGCGCCGGTCCGCAGACTACGGTCTGGCTTTACATGCTTTGGCACGGGGGGTTTCCGCTCTTCATCCTCGCCTACGCGCTCAATGGACCGAAAGAACAGTCGTTGCGTCAGTCCAATGTCGCCCTCCTGTGCGTGGCCGCAGGGGTCTGCGCCCTGGTGTGTGGCTTCACTTTTGTCGCGACTTTGGGCCAAGACTTCCTGCCCGTCATCATGCAGGGCAACCGTCACATGGCGAGCTTCATCTTCGTGTCGTCGGTTGCCTGGATGATGAATCCGCTTGCACTGATTGTCTTGGCGCGCCGCAGACCATATTCAGTATTGGATCTGTGGCTGATGGTGGCGGTATGCGCGTGGCTGTTCGATATAGCTTTGAGCTCGGTTTTAAACGGCGGCCGCTACGATCTCGGTTTTTATGCAGGCAGGATTTACGGCCTTTTGGCGGCGAGCTTTGTCCTTGTCGTATTGCTTTTCGAGAACGGCAAGCTCTACGCTCAGCTCAACAGTTTGCGTGAGAGCGATCGCAAGAAGGCCGGCGAACTGCATCGATTGAGTAACGTCGACACGTTGACAGGCGTTGCGAACCGTCGCGCTTTCGACGAAGCCCTCGACCAGGAGTGGCGGCGGATGCTGCGGCACAAGACTGCGCTGTCGCTCCTCCTGATCGACGTGGATTTTTTCAAACGTTTCAACGACACTTACGGCCATGTTGCGGGCGACGAATGCCTGAAGGGGGTGGCGCAAGCGCTGGCCAAGCGCGCGAGAAGGGCCGGCGAAATAGCGGCTCGGTACGGCGGCGAGGAGTTCGCGATACTCCTGCCGCATGCCGACGTCGAGGAAGCGACCAAGCTTGCGGAGCTGATGTGTGAGGCCGTGCGCGAACATAAAATTCCGCACGAGGCATCGCCCGTCGCGCCGTACGTCACCATCAGCATCGGGGTGGCGAGCATATCGCAGCTTCCCAAATCCGTGGCGGCCTTGTGCCGCGAGGGCGCAGCCGCGGGGCCGACAGTGCTGGTGGAAACTGCGGATGGTGCGCTGTATCAAGCTAAGGTGGCAGGCCGCAATCGTGTTGTCACCGCGGGCGCCGGCGATTTCGCCGTGGCGGCCGTTAAACGGCTGGCTGCATCCTGCGCCTGGCCGGCGGCGTAACTGCGCAGCGTTCGTTGCACAGCGATAACCCCGCATGCCGCGCTGTGGATTTTTCCGATCACCGTATAGAAATTTATGTCAGACTGTCGGCTCACCCTCCGGCGGCCCTCTGACCGCCATGGGAATTCGTTCAGACACCAGGGGGAAGGGGTACGGCTCATGGACATCAAGGTCGGCAAGAAGGCGATCGCCGAAGCGACGGCGAAGCTCAAGAACTGGGGCCGGTGGGGCAAGGACGATCACGTCGGAACGCTCAACCAGGTCACGCCGCAGGACATCGTCAAGGCGGCGAGCCTGATCCGGACCGGAAAGGTATTCGCGCTCGGCATTCCGCTCGATGCCAACGGGCCGCAGAACGGGCTGTTCGGCGGCCGGTTCAATCCGATCCATCAGATGCTGGCGACCGGCACCGACGCTATCGCCGAGCGGCAGGACTGGAACAAGATCCGCTACGCCGACGACACGCTGATGCTGTGCGTCCAGGGCGCCACGCATTGGGATGCGCTCGGCCACGTCTTTTACGAGGACAAGGCCTATAACGGTCACGACGCCAAGCTGATCGATTCCAAGGGCCTCAATGTCCTCGGCATCGAGCATTCCAAGAACAAGATGGTCGGCCGCGGCGTGCTGCTCGATATCGCCCGCTTCCGCGGCGTGAAGTGGATGGCCGACGGCGAAAGCATTTCCAACGACGAACTCGACAAATGCGCCAAGGAGCAGAACGTTCATATCGGCCGCGGCGACTTCGTTCTCGTCCGCACCGGCCAGATGGAACGCTGCATCAGCGAGAAGCAATGGGGCGGCTATGCCGGCGGCGATGCGCCTGGCGTCAAATTCGAGAATTGCTACTGGTGCCAGGACAAGGAGATTGCCGCGATCTGTACCGACACCTGGGGCGTCGAGGTGCGGCCGAACGAAACCGGCGAAGCCAATCAACCGTGGCACTGGGTAGTGATCCCGGCGATGGGACTTTGCATGGGCGAGATCTTCTATCTCAAGGAACTGGCGGAGGACTGCGACGAGGACGGCATCTATGAATTCTTCTTCTGCGGGCCGCCGCTGATCATCACCGGCGGCACCGGCTCGCCGATCAATCCGCAGGCGATTAAGTAAGGTCCGAAAGCTGTCATGCCCCGCCAACGAGCCCGGCCCGAAGTGGCCGGCCCGATGACAGGCTCCGGCGGGGCATCCAGTAATCGCAGGCCTGTAATATAATCGAATGCCGTGAATACTGGATCGTCCGCCTTCGCGGACGATGACAGCGAATCGGAGTGACCAATGCCCCGCCACCTCAAGCGTGGAATGGACGCGAGTGCGATCAAGGCGGCTGATGCCAAGGTGCGCGAGACAGTCGAGCAAATCCTCGCCGAAATCGATGCGCGCAAGGACGTCGCCTTACGCGAACTGTCGCAGAAATTCGACAACTGGTCGCCAGCCTCGTTCAAGCTCGCGCCGGACGAGATCGAGCGCGCCATCGGGCAGATGCGCAAACGCGATCTCGACGACATCAAGTTCGCGCAAGCTCAGGTGCGAAATTTCGCGCAGAAGCAGAAGGAGACGATGCGCGATCTCGAAGTCGAGACGCTGCCCGGCGTGGTGCTCGGCCATACCCATATTCCGGTTAATTCGATCGGCTGCTATGTGCCGGGCGGACGCTATCCGATGGTGGCATCGGCGCACATGTCGATCGTCACCGCGCGTGTCGCCGGCGTGAAGCACATCATCGCCTGCGCGCCGCCGTTCCACGGCGGGCCGCATCCGGCGATCGTCGCGGCGATGCATTTCGGCGGCGCCGACGAGATTTTCGTGCTCGGCGGCGTGCAGGCGGTCGCCGCCATGGCGCTCGGCACCGAGACCATCGCGCCGGTCGATATGATCGTCGGTCCGGGCAATGCCTATGTGGCCGAGGCCAAGCGCCAATTATTTGGCCGCGTCGGTATCGACCTGCTCGCAGGTCCCACCGAGACACTGATCATCGCCGACGACAGCGTCGACGGCGAAATCTGCGCGACCGATCTGCTCGGCCAGGCCGAGCACGGCCCGACGTCGCCCGCGATCCTGATCACCAATTCGGAAAAGCTGGCGCGCGACACCATGAAGGAAATCGAGCGGCTGCTCGCGATCCTGCCGACGGCGGAAACCGCCGGCAAGGCCTGGGCCGACCTTGGCGAGGTCATCGTCTGCGATGACGAGGCCGAAATGGTGCGCGAGGCCGATCGTGTCGCCTCAGAGCACGTCCAGGTGATGACGCGCGATCCCGATTATTTTCTCAAAAATATGAAAAACTACGGCTCGCTGTTCCTCGGCCCGCGCACCAATGTGGCCTATGGCGACAAGGTGATCGGCACCAACCACACGCTGCCGACCAGAAAGGCGGCGCGTTATACCGGCGGGTTGTGGGTCGGCAAATTTCTCAAGACCTGCACTTATCAGAAGGTGCTGACCGACGAGGCGAGCGCCAAGATCGGCGAAGTCTGCTCGCGGCTGTGCATGCTCGAAGGTTTTGTGGCACACGCCGAACAGGCCAACGTCCGGGTGCGCCGCTATGGCGGCCGCAACGTGCCCTACGCCGAGGCGGCGGAGTGAATAATTACTTCTCCCCCCGCTGTGCGGGGAGAGGTCGAGTGAGCGAAGCGAACGAGGGTGAGGGGGCCTCTCCGCGATTCCGAGCGCTGTATTCTGAGTCCAGCGGATAAGCCCCTCATCCCAACCTTCTCCCCGCCCGCGGGGAGAAGGAGCAGCAAGCGGTGCGCCACGTGACTTCAATCGACCTTGCCAAAACCCCATCCTCGCGCCTCGACGGTCGCCGTGCGCTCGTCACGGGCGGCGGGCGCGGCATCGGGCTTGCTGCGGCATCGGCGCTGGCACATGCGGGTGCGCATGTCACGCTTGCGGCGCGCACGAAATCCGAAATCGAGGAAGCCGCTGCCGCGATCCGCGCCCGCGGCGACAAAGCCGATGCGCTGGTGCTCGACGTCACCGATGTCGAGGCCGTCGCCCGCGCCATCGCGGTCGCTGAGCCGTTTCAGATTCTGATGAACAATGCCGGGATGAATCGCCCGGCGCCGCTGACCGAGGTCAAGGTTGAGGATTTCGACGCCATCTTCGCGCTTAACGTGCGCGCCGCGTTCTTCGTGGCGCAGGCCGTGGCGCGCCGGCTGATCGAGGCGAAGCTGCCGGGCTCCATCATCAATATGTCGTCGCAGATGGGTCATGTCGGCGCCGCCCGCCGCACCGTCTATTGCGCTTCGAAGCACGCCATGGAGGGCTTCACCAAGGCGATGGCGATCGAGCTCGCGCCGCATAACATCCGCGTCAACAGCCTCGGTCCGACCTTCCTCGAAACGCCGATGACAAAGCCGTTCTTCGAGAACAAGGCATTTCGCGACGAAGTGCTGTCGAAGATAAAGCTCGGCCGCCTCGGCCAGCTCGAAGACCTGACCGGCGCCATCGTCTTTCTCGCCTCCGATGCATCCTCGCTGATGACCGGCTCGGCGCTCAAGCTCGACGGTGGTTGGACCGCGGAGTGAGTCCACTATTCCGTGTGCCGATGCCACGACACTACAATCGGAATCAAAATAACGTGACGTTTTGCCGCAAATTGGCTGGCGGTTGCGAGCATGATCGGCGCCGGTCCGGTGTTAAATCGTGCTTCCAATCCGGACATTATTGGAGGGCGATCATGACATCATACAAAGGCGAGTGTTTCTGTGGCGCGATCCAACTTGAGGTTTCCGGCGAGCCGGAGGCCATGGGATATTGTCATTGCCGGTCGTGCCGATCATGGTCCGGCGGGCCGGTCAATGCTTTCAGTTTGTGGAAGCCGGATGCGGTGCACGTCACCAAAGGCGCGGAATACCTGGGCACCTACCAGAAAACTCCGGTCAGTCAGCGGCAATATTGCACCAAATGCGGGGGTCATCTTATGACCAATCATCCCCCGCTGGGGCTGATCGATGTTTTTTCGGCAACATTGCCGACCTTGAAGTTCACTCCGGGGGTGCACGTCAATTACAGCGAAACCGTTCTGCCGATGCGTGACGGGCTCACCAAGCTCAGAGACTTTCCCAAGGAGTTTGGCGGCTCGGGCGAAGTCATGCAGGAATAGAAATCGACCTGGGCGCGGCCGGGACTTGGCTACGCGCACCCGGTCCGCCAGCGAATGACGACATGGACGACACCGAACTAAAACGTCTGATCGTGGGCACGTGGCGGCTTGTTTCGGTGCACTACGAGGATCAGACCACTGCGGAGCGCACGCCCGTCTACGGCGCGCATCCCAAGGGCATCCAGATCGCGACGCCGCAGGGCCGCTGGCTGGCGCTGATGACAGGCGAGGGCAGGACCGTTCCGAAGACCGACGCGGATCGGGCGGCCGCGCTGACCAGCATGATCGCCTATACCGGCCGCTATAGGGTCGAAAACGGCCAGGTCATCACCAAAGTCGAGGCGGCGTGGAACGAGGGCTGGGTCGGCGGCGAGCAGGTGCGCAACATCCGCTTCGAAGGTGATAGGCTTTACATCGAAAGCCCGCCAATGCCGCATCCCAACATCGCCGACAAGACCGTGCGGGTCATCGTGGTGTGGCAGCGGGAGACGGATTGATCCGCGGGTTGAAATTTCTGGCGCTGCTCGCCAGCCACTCTCGCAAAATTCCGCATATCGTGGTTTGGTAAAATCAAACAGGGAGGAAAAACTCATGGCACGCATACCACTCATCGAACGCGCCGATATGAACGCCGACCAGGCGCGCGTCTACGACGCCGCCAAGCAATCCGGCGGACCCGTTGGCGGGCCATACTCTGTCTATATCCGGCTGCCGAAAGTGTTTGAGGCGGCGCAAAACCTGCGCGCGACCATGTCGGCGGGTCCGTTGTCGCGGCGCGAGCAACAGATGATCAATCTCGCCGTCGCCCGCTTCTGGGGCGCGAAATATCCGTGGTACGCCCAGGTGCGCGCGTCGCTCACTGTCGGTATCGACCAGCCGACGATCGACGCCATCAATGCCAGGAAGACGCCGGTTCTGACCGATGCGCGCGAGAAAACCTGCTTCGCGGTGGCGAGCGAAATTCTGGCCAACAAGGGGTTGAGCGCTGCGACCTTCGCCGCGGCGGAAAAGACCCTGGGGCTCGAAAGCCTCGTCGCGGCGGTGGCAACGACCGGCAGCTTCTCGATGACCTGCATGACAACAGCGACGTTCGACGTCGAGCCGCCGGCCGACAATCCGACGCCGCTGACGAACTAGCGCCCGTGCCGAAAGGTCGACATGGATGTGCGGAGTAATTTCGCTATTTGAAGCTGATCAGATCCGTGCGGCTCAGCGTTGAGGCTGCGGTCTTCAACGGCTCGTTCGTTGCATTTGCACTGCTCTGATGCAGGATTTGGTACAGCCCGATGGCGATTTCGTAATCCGTGGCGTCCAAAGTCGTATCGATTGGAACGACGACGGTGTAACCGCGCAGCGTTGCTCCGACCGACGTATAGGTCACCGAGCCGCTCACCTTCCAGCCGGACAGAATGAGCGTCGTAATGCCCTTGGCCTTCAGCGTCTTGTCGAGATCGGTATTGTAGAACCTGTCCTGTGCCTGACTTTCGATCTTGATGTCGCCGGACGCGGGAGAAACCTCCGGCATCCAGTTCGACATCGTGTGCGCGCGCGTCCCATACCCGATGGTGACGCCCGCCTTCCGTGCCCGCGCCAGAAGTGAAGCGATGGCCGGTGCCATGCGCTCCTTGCAGTTTGGCTGCCGCGTACAAATGGGATCGACGATGTCGAATATGAGCAATGCCGTTGTTGCCGGGTTAAGAGCGACCGGGACCGGGGCCGGTGGCGACGGCATTTGTAGTGTCTGCGGAGAATTGCTCATGGAGACCGCTCGGTTGCGCGACGATCCCGTCATCATAGCCGCCTGAACGTGGCCTGTCCCGGCTCGAAGGTTTCAGGCTAGAAGGGTAAGAACGAAACGCCATCATCCCACCACGCATGCCCGCGAAAAAGATCGGCTTCCTGTCATTTGGCCATTGGTCTCCTTCGCCTCAGTCGCAGACGCGATCGGCTTCCGATGCCCTTTTGCAATCGATCGACCTGGCGGTCGCTGCCGAAGAACTCGGCGCGGATGGGGCTTACTTCCGTGTGCACCACTTCGCCCGCCAGCTCGGCTCGCCCTTTCCGCTGCTGGCTGCTGCCGGCGCAAAGACCAAGCGGATTGAGATCGGCACCGCGGTCATCGATATGCGCTACGAGAACCCTTTGTATATGGCGGAAGATGCTGGCGCGGCCGACATCATCGCCGGCGGACGCCTGCAACTGGGCATCAGCCGCGGTTCACCCGAGCAGGTGATCGATGGATGGCGCCACTTCGGTTATGCCCCTGCTGAGGGGATGACCGATGCTGACATGGGCCGGCGCCACGCGGAGGCATTGCTCGAGGTGCTGCGTGGCGCGGGCTTCGCGCGCCCGAACCCGCGACCGATGTTTCCGAACCCTCCCGGTCTTCTGCGCCTCGAGCCGTACTCGGAGGGCCTGCGCGATCGCATCTGGTGGGGCGCCGGTTCGAATGCCACCGCAGAGTGGGCGGCCAAGCTTGGGATGAACATGCAGAGTTCAACACTCAAGAATGACGAGAGCGGACGTCCGTTCCACGTTCAGCAGGCGGAGCAGATCCGGATATTCCGGGAGGCATGGAAGGCAGCCGGGCATGCGCGCCAGCCGCGGGTGTCGGTCAGCCGCAGCATCTTTGCGCTGGTGGACGACCGCGACCGCAGCTATTTCGGGCGTGGCAACGAGAATGACGACACGATCGGTTTCCTCGGCGACAACACACGCGCTATTTTTGGCCGCAGCTATGCCGCCGAACCGGACGTCCTCGTCGAGCAGCTCGCCAACGATGAAGCGATCGCGGAGGCTGACACGCTGCTCCTGACCGTCCCCAATCAGCTCGGTGTCGACTACAACGCCCACGTCATCGAGGCGATCCTTAAACATGTCGCCCCTGGGCTTGGCTGGCGCTGAGGCCTGCCAGCCCCGTGCGCTTCACGGTGAGTGTGAAGCAGCCGGCGTGTCGAGATCCTGGCCGAAGCCAATGTCATAGCCGTCGAGATCCTGAGTGCCGAACTCCCGGCAACCATAAGGCTGATTGCAAATCTCATAATCGATCTTGGCGCCACGGCGGATGAATTCCGCATAGAGGCGCTCGACGTCGGAGACCCAGAAATACATATTCCACGTCGCGTCGGAAACGGTCCAATGTGGAACGATGTGTTTGGGATCGGCTGCTTGCTTCAGCATGACGTACATGCTGTCGCGGCGCAGTATGACGAAACACGGCGGCTCGCCATGGAATTTTTCGTACGCAAAGCCCATCGCATCGCGGTAATGATTGGCGGCGTTGACGACGTCCTTGACGAGAAGCACGGGTGCTGAAGCGATCAATCGCGTTTCTGTGCCGGAGCCCATACGCCTTTCTCCCTGCAAAATTCCACGCCCCAGGTTTTTGAAATTCTAGCGGGAACAGTCCCGAAGCAAAAATCTTTTAAGGCAAACTGGCGGATTATTTTGATATTGGTTCGGTAAGCTGCAGGTAAAGCACGCATTTCACGCCCGGCTCACGCTTGCTTCACGCCGGCATGCTGCAGAGCTGGCAGCGAGACCTTGCTCCGAGGTTCCGAGCATCAACGCAAATTCTTCAATACCTGCGGATTGAGACAACTCACCGGCGCGCGGCCTTCGATCAGCGCGATGGTGTTGTCCACCACCACATTGGCCATGCCTTCGCGCAGCGACAGCACCGCGCTGCCGAGATGCGGGGTCAGCACCACGTTGGGCATCGCGACAAGCTCGGGCGATACGTCCGGCTCGTGCTCATAGACGTCGAGACCGGCGCCCGCGATGGTCTTTTCCTGGAGCGCACGCACCAGCGCCGCCTCGTCGATCACCGGTCCGCGCGCAGTATTGATGACGAAGGCCGACGGCTTCATCAGCTTGAATTGCAGTTCGCCCATCAGATGCCGGGTTTTTTCCGTAGACTGCGCATGCAGCGATACGAAATCGGCCTCGCGCAGCAATTCGTCGAGACTGCGAAAACTGGCTTCGAAGTTCCGTTCCAGTTGCAGCGGCAACCGCTTGGGATCGGTATAGAGGATTTTCATGTCGAAGCCGTGGGCGCGCCGCGCCATCGCCTGGCCAACGCGGCCGAACCCGACCAAGCCCAGCGTCCGGCCGCTCACCGCCGCGCCGGCCAGATGATTGGACTGCGAGCCTGGATAAATGCCGGCGCGAACCAGCTTGTCGCCGGGTATGATATTGCGCGCCACCGCCAGCAGCAGGCCGAAGGCGATGTCGGCGGTGGCATCGGTGACGATCGCCGGAATATTGGTCACCGGAATACCGCGCCGCGTCGCCTCGTCAAGATCGATGCGGTCGCGGGTGATGTTCATCGACGACACCGCCTTCAGTTCCGGATTGGCGCCCAGAACCTCGGCATCGACGGTGTCGTGCAAGAGCGAAATCAGAATGTCGCAGCGGCGCACCGCCTCGATCAGCTTTGCCTTGTCGAGCACGCGGCTTGAATCCGGATTGACCTCGACGTCGGCCACGACGCGAAGCCGCGCCAACGCGCTCTCGGCGATCGGCTGGGTGACAAAGACGCGCGGGCGGGTCACGGTGCCGGTCATGCCGATCCGATGGCGGCGTTGACCTTCGGCAGCACTTTTTCGGCGAGCAAAGTCATTGAGCGCTTGCCGAGCGCGGGATCGCGCCAGTCCTTGCCGGCATAGAGCAGGGTGCCGAAGTCGCCGACGGTCTCGCGGAATTTAAGGATCTCATCGGCGACCTTGTCGGGCGAACCATAGATGACGAGGGAATCGCAGATGCCATCGAGTGTCACTTCGCTGTCGGGCTGGTCACGCCGCGTCTTGAACAGGTCGAGGCGCCCGGTCTTCAGTTTGGCGTAGAGCTGGCTGTAATAATAGCGATACGGCCCGTTCGGGTCGGTCGCATAGGCTTTCGCGGTCTTGTCGTCGTCGGCGACGAAAATGCTTTTGGCGACGCGCCAGTTCGCCGGATCGGCCTTGCGGCTGGCGCGCTCGCAACCTTCGGCATATTTCGGCCAATGGCTTTTGACCCAGGCCGGCATCAAAAAATTCGCCGAGATCGGATCCCAGCCACGCGCCGCGGCTTCGGTCACACCCTTGGAGAACGGCGCCACCGCCGTCACCACGATCGGCGGGTGCGGCTTCTGCAACGGTTTCGGCAGATAACCCTGGCCGATGTCCAGCATCGCCTGCTTCTCGATCCTGATCGACCAGTATTTGCCCTCGATATTGTACGGTGGCTCACTCTCCCAGATTTTCAGCACCGCATTGATCGCTTCGAGGAACATGGCGTTGCGGTCGGCGTCGAGATTGCCGAACGCTTCGGCGTCCGACATCAGGCCGCCCGGGCTGATGCCGAAGATGAAGCGGCCGTCGAGCATGTGATCGAGCATCGCGATCTGCGACGCCGTCGCTGCCGGATGCGCATTCGGCATGTTGATGGTGCCGGTGCCGAGCTTGATGCGGCGGGTAGCGTCGATCAGGCTGGCGATGAACATCGCGCAGGAGGTGATGTTCTCGGCGCGGTCGGTGGCGTGCTCGCCGACATAGCCTTCGATGAAGCCGAGCTGGTCGGCGAGGATGAAAGCCTCGCGATCCTCGCGCAGCGATTGCCGCCAGTCCTTGTCCAGCGGATGGATCGGCATCGTGAAGAAGCCAAGCTTCATAATGTCCTCACGACGAATCACCGACCCTGTGGTGATTTTTAGCAACCATCGCCTTCTCAGCCGAATTAATATATTGTAGGCATAGTCATCAGGATTTCTAATGGCTGAAATTGCGCTTCGGCAAATCAGGGCGGTGATCGCGGTGTGCGAGGAGGGCACGTTCACCCGTGCCGCTGTCCGCGAGAACTCGACGCAATCGGGCATTTCCCAGCACGTCGCCGCGGTTGAGCAGAACCTCGGCATCAAGCTGTTCGATCGTTCGGCCTCCGGCGTGAAGCCGACGCCGGCGGGCTGGCGCTACTACAAGCGCTGCATCGACGCGGTCAGCCAGATTGCAAGCGCCAACGACGAAGTGCGCGCCTTCGCCTCCCGCGTCAGCGGCGACTTGCGCGTCGGCCTTATTCCGACGGTGACGCGGGCGGTGCTGGCGCCGGTGCTTGAGAATTTTGTGCGGCGTTATCCCGATGTGCGCATGCACATTGTCGAGGGCTACAGCGCGACGCTCACTGAGATGGTTCAGAACGGCGATCTCGACTTCGCCGTGGTGCCGGCGACCGAAGGCCGTGTCGGTTTGAAGACGCGGCTGATCGCGCGCGATCGCGAGATGCTGGTGTCGAATGTTTCGCGTGGGCTCAAACCGTTCGAGCCAGTGCGGTTGAAGGACTGCGGTCCGCTCAAGATGTTGTTGCCGAGCCGCGCCAACGTACGCCGCCGCAATATAGAGGTGTATTTCGAAACCCACGGCATCGAAGTCGAGGCCGTCATCGAAATGGATGCGATGATCAGCACAATGCAGTTCGTGCGTCTCACCGACTGGGTAGCAATCCTGTCGGGCATGATTTGTTATGCCGATATCGGGCGCGACATGGGACGCGTCATCTCGCCGATCGAGGATCCGCCGCTGATTGCCGAATTCGTGGTGATTTCGCCGGCCCGTAGAATGCTCTCGACACCAGCCAAGCTGTTCCTGCAGATCTTCGAGGCCGAGATCGCGCAGATACAGGAAGTCTGGGCGCAAACCATTCCGCCGGCGATTTATCCGGTCAGGCGGCGGCGCGCGGCGTCGCGTTAGGCTAGTCTCCGATCCGCTTTCGCAACGAGGACCATGTCGATGAGCAAGATCACGCGCCGCAGTCTCGCAAGCGGCGGAGCACTGGGGCTCGCTGGCGCGCTGGCGGCGCCGGCGCTGGCGCAAACCGACAAGCGGCATTGGCGCATGGTGACGTCGTGGCCGAAGCGCCTGCCGGGACCCGGCATGTCGGCGGAACGCGTCGCGGCGCGCATCGGCGCGTTGTCGGGCGGGCGGCTCGAAATCACCGTGTCGGCGGCTGGCGAAGTCGTGCCGGCGTTCGAAGTGCTCGATGCGGTCGGTTCCGGCGTCGCCGAGATGGGACACACCGCGGCGTTCTACTGGCAGGGCAAGGAACCGGCGGCGGCGTTCTTCACCACAGTGCCGTTCGGTCTGTTGCCGAACGAGCATGTCGCCTGGATCGATGCCGGCGGCGGACAGGCGCTGTGGGACGAGCTTTACGCGCCGTTCGGCGTCAAGCCGTTCATGGGTGGCAACACCGGCGTCTGCATGGGCGGCTGGTTCCGCCGCGAGATCAAAAGCCGCGACGACGTGAAGGGATTGAAGATCCGTTCGCTGGGCTTAGGCGGCGAAGTCTATCGCCGCCTCGGCGCCGTCGCGCAAACCACGTCGCCTGGGGAAATCCTGGTCGCGCTGCAATCGGGCGTGATCGACGGCGCCGAATTCGTCGGCCCCGGCTCCGACATCGCGCTCGGCCTCTACCGCTTCGCGCCGTTCTACTACGGCCCCGGCTTCAACAAGCCGAACGGCACCGGCGAGTGCATCGTCGCACTGAAAGCCTGGGACTCGCTCGATGACGGACTAAAGGCGATCGTAACGCACGCCTGCGCCGCCGAAGCCTCCTATGCGCTGGCCGAGATGGAGCGCCTCAACATCGAAGCGCTGGCGACGCTCACCACACGCGACAATGCGCAATTGCGCACATTTCCGGCGGACCTGGTCGCCGCCGCGCGGACGACGGCGAGCGATGTGCTCGGCGACCTCGCCGGCAAAAGCGACAAGGCACGCAAGGTGTACGAGTCCTACACCGCCTTCCGCGACAAGGTCTCGGCCTGGTCGCGTATCTCGACGCAGGCGGTGCTGGAGGCGCGGCAGGGTTAGCAAACTGGAATTCGGTAGCGAAAATGAGCGGTGTAGGCCCAAGGGTTGATTTGTCCCGACCGTTGGCAGAGTGCTTACGCGCATTCCAAGCAAGCTTCACCATTACTGGATTTCGCTTATGATGACTTTCTTGGAATCTTTGGCCAATCCCAGACGATGCCTTCGCGCTCATTCCGTATCGGCCGCTCGGGCACCGGGCTCGGCCTGTTCGCAACAAAGCCAATAAAGCGAACCGCCCACATCGCGACGTATCGCGGATGGCGCCTCTCGCCCGAGGAAGCCGATCGACGAGAGGCAAGGGGCGCAAGCTATTTGTTCGAGGTGAACCGCCAGGTGACCATCGATGGCTCGCCGCGTTGGAACGTCGCTCGTTACATCAACCACTCCTGCCGGCCAAATGCAAAAACGGTTGGGCGCAATCGCGGCATCGTGATTGTTGCATTGCGCCGTATCGAGCCTGGGGAAGAAATTACCTACGACTACGGATCGGAGTATTTTGAGCACCTGAAGGCGAATGGCGGTTGCCGTTGCTCGTCATGTCGCGCGAAGGCAGCCGCTCGCCGGCGGCGAAAGGCGGCGGCGCGGTGACTGGCCTGCCCAGCGAATCATTTGTCACTTTTCTATTGACATACGTCACCGCTCCTGATAGTGAATGGTCACTCGCTCGGTGAAGGGCGCTTTCTAGATGCGATCCTGAAAGTGGAGCGAGTGCGGTGCCCGCGCGCGATTTCGCACACCGCTTGCGGGCGGCTTGGGCATCGTCCCGTCCGGCGCGTGATCGGACCGCGAGGTGCTCGCTGCACTGGTGCCGGAGAGGGTCCTCCCGTTTGGATCCGGTGATTCCAGGAAGCGCGGCCCGAGCCGAACCAGGGTGTGAAAACCTTGGCGAGAACCGCGGTGGAGCGCCGAAAGGCGGGCGTGCCCCCTCCGAACCTCCCCCGCAAGCGGGGGATGAGAAGGAAAAAGGGCGCGCCGCCGCATCAGCGATGATGCGGATCCTGGTTGAATGGCGCCTATCGGCGCTCCGCCTCCCTTTTTGTTCGGAGGCAGAAGAGTTCGTGGCTTGCTGCGATCACAGCTCGGATGCAGATGCACCGCGAGAACGGACTTTATGCCGTCATCGCCGGGCTGGGGTTTTCCGCGGGCGATTGTGTTTTTGTCCGACAGCCTGACTGGAAGAAATCGATAGCGGGTCCTATCGTCCCTTCACCACCTTTTGCTTCTGCTCGCCCAGCCCGTCGATGCCGAGCGTGACAACGTCGCCGGCTTTGAGGAATTTCGGCTCGGGCTTCATGCCGAGGCCGACGCCGGGAGGCGTGCCGGTGATGATGACATCGCCCGGTTCGAGGATGAAATATTGCGAGCAGCACCACACGATGTGACGGCAGTCGAAGATCATGGTCGAGGTATTGCCGCGCTGGCGTTTCTCGCCGTTGACGTCGAGCCACATGTTGAGATTTTGCGGATCTTTCATTTCGTCCTTGGTGACGAGCCACGGTCCGAGCGGGCCGAAAGACTCGCAGCCCTTGCCCTTGGTCCATTGCCCGGCGCGCTCGATCTGGAACACGCGCTCCGACACGTCGTTGGCGAGGCAATAGCCGGCGACGACGTCGAGCGCGCGTTCTTTGCTCAGGTAGCGTGCGCGCTGGCCGATGACGATGCCGAGCTCGATTTCCCAGTCGAGCTTGGACGAGTTGCGCGGGATGACGGTGTTGTCGTTCGGGCCGCAGATGCAGGACGGCGCCTTGTTGAAGATGATCGGCTCTTTCGGAATCTGCATGCCGGCTTCGGCGGCGTGATCGGAATAGTTCAGCCCGATGGCGATGAAATTGCCGACCTTGCCGACGCACGGCCCGATCCGCGGCTTGCCCTTTACCAGCGGCAGCTTTGCCGGATTGAGTTTCTTCAGCTTGGCGATGCTCTTCGGCGACAGCGCTTCGCCTTCGAGATCCGGGATGACTTTCGACAGATCGCGGATCTGGCCTTTGGCATCGATCATGCCGGGTTTCTCGCGGCCGGCTGCGCCGTAACGAATGAGCTTCATGACTGCCTCCTTGGATTGTCGATTGTGAGATGCCGATTGTTGCTAGAACGCGCCGGGGAACCGTCCGCCGTCGATCAGGAAATTCTGTCCGGTGATGTAGCCGGCTTGCGCCGAACACAGAAAGGCGCAGGTCGCACCGAATTCGTCGGCCGTGCCAAGGCGCTTTGCCGGCACCGATTCGATGTTCTGCGCCAAGGCGGCTTCGTAGCTGACGCCGCGTTTCTGCGACGTTGACACCACGTTGGAACGGAAGCGGTCGGTATCGAATATGCCCGGCAGCATGAAATTGATGGTGACGTTGGAGGCGGCGACCGAACGCGCCACTCCGGCGAGGAATGCGGTAAGACCGGCGCGCGCGCCGGAGGACAGGTCGAGACCGAACAGCGGCATCTTCACCGAGCCCGAAGTGATGTTGACGATGCGGCCGAATTTTTTGGCGATCATCGGGTCGATCGCCTTTTGCACGAGCTCAACCGCCACGATCATGTTGGCGATGACGCCGTCGATCATTTTCTGCCGGTCGAGTTCGCGGAAGTCGCGAAACGGCGGGCCGGCATTGTTGTTGACCAGAATATCCGGCTCGGGACAGGCGGCGAACAGCGCCTTCTGGCCGTCCGGCGAGGCGACGTCGGCAGCAACGGCCGTGATCTTGGCGCCGGTCGCCTTGCGCAGCTCCTCGGCGGTCTCTTCAAGCTGTTCCTTGTTGCGGCCGTTAATGACGACTTCGCAACCCGCCTCGGCCAGCCGATGTGCGCAGCCGCGGCCGAGGCCTTTGCTCGATGCGCACACGATCGCCTTGCGGCCTGCGATTCCAAGGTCCATGCCCAACCTCCCAAAAAACCCAAACGCGACATCGGCGCGTGCCGCCTGTATCTGTTCTCTTAACTCGACAGTTCCAAGTCAACCCGGCTCCGCCCGTGCCCTTCCTGCCGAACGTATCCATTACCGAGCTTGTGTTGATCGTCGTGCTGGCGGCATTTTCCGCCATCACCGGCGGTATTGCCGGTTATGGCACCGGCGCGCTGATGCCGCTCATACTGGTGCCGATGCTGGGTGCCGCGCCGGTGGTGCCGATCATCGCCATTTCGGCAATGTTCACCAATTCGGCGCGCATTGTCGCGTTCTACCGCGGGCTGAATTGGCGCCGGGCGATTATCGCTCTGGTCGCCGCGGCGCCGACCTGCGTTCTCGGCGCTTGGCTCTACACGCTGCTTACTGGCCGCGGCGCGGCCATGGTCATCGGCACGACCTTGATCGCAACTGTGCCGCTGCGCCGCATTCTCAAGCGGCGCGGCCATCATCTCGGCGAAAAGGGATTTGCCGCGGCCTCGGCCGGATGGGGCGTTGTGGTCGGCGGCACGACGGGGGCAGGCGTCATCCTGCTGTCGCTTCTGATGGCGTCCGGCCTCGAAGGCGCCGCCGTGATTGCGACCGATGCCACAGTGTCCATCGTCATCGGCGTCGTGAAGCTCGCGGTTTTCGGCATCGCCGGCGCGATCACGCCGATCGTGCTGGTGATCGGCCTCATCATCGGCTGCATCGGCTTTCCGTCCACGTTCCTCGCCAAATTGATCGTGCAGCGGCTGCCGGTGCACGTACACACCGCGATCCTCGATGCCGTGGTGATTGTCGGAGGCAGCGTGATGATTTTCGGCGCGTTACGGTAGTTTCACGGCCACTTCACCACCGGCGGCATCGAGGACAGGATCGATTCGACATTGCCGCCGGTACGCAGGCCGAAAATGGTGCCGCGGTCGTAGAGCAGATTGAATTCGACATAGCGGCCGCGGCGCACGAGCTGCTCGTCGCGCTCCGCGTCGGTCCAGGGCTTTGTGAAATTTCGTTTCACCAGTTCGGGATAGATGCCGAGGAAGGCGAGCCCGACATCTTGGGTGAAAGCGAACGTCTTGTCCCAGTCGGTTTCGAGATAGTCGTAGAAAATGCCGCCGATGCCGCGCATCTCGCCGCGATGCTTGAGAAAAAAATACTCATCGCACCATGTCTTGAATTTGTCGTACGGCGCGATGGCCGGATGGGATTCGCACGCGGCCTTCATTGCGGCGTGGAACGCAAGCGCATCGGCATCGTTCTGGGTGCGGCGGCGGTCGAGCACCGGCGTCAGATCGGCGCCGCCGCCGAACCAGGATTTTGTCGTCACCACGAAACGCGTGTTCATGTGCACGGCGGGCACATGCGGATTGTGCAGGTGGGCGATCAGCGAAATGCCGCTGGCGAAGAACCGCGGATCATCGGCGGCGCCGGGTATTTCCTTGCGGAATTCCGGCGCGAATTCGCCGAACACCGTCGACGCATGTACGCCGACTTTCTCGAAGACCCGGCCCTTCATCATCGCCATGACGCCGCCGCCGCCGGCCGCGCCGGAATGATCGCTCCGGCTCCACGGCGTACGTACGAAGCGGCCGGGCGCACGGTCGGCGAGCGGCGCCGTTGTCGGCAGTGCCTCTTCCAGAGCCTCGAACGCCGCCACGGCGCGGTCGCGCAGAGTCTCGAACCAGACGCGGGCCTGGTCTTTTCGCTGTTCGATCTGGCTATTATCCATTGATGCGCCGGCAGGATTGCGTTTGTCGGAGAATGTCACAAAACTGCACGATTATTGAGCCTTTGAATGTCGATGCCTAACAGCCTTTTACCGCTTCGGCTCACCCGACGCCGCTTGTTGACCGGCGCGGCGGGCGCAGGCTTGGTCCTCATCGGGGCGCCGGCCGTGCTGCGTCGCGCCGCGGCGCAGAGTTGGAGTGAAGGCCAGCCGTTCAGCCTTGGCGTCGCCTCGGGCGCCCCACGTCCGGACGGCTTTGTGCTGTGGACGCGGCTTGCGCCCGAGCCGATGTCGACCGACCCAGAGACTCCGGGCGGCATGTCGAGCGGCGACGTCACCGTCGCCTACGAGATCGCGACCGACGATGCCATGGCCAATGTCGTGCGCCGAGGCGATGCCGTGGCCGAACGGAAATTCGCTCATTCGGTGCATCTTGATGTCGGCGATCTCGAGCCCGGACGGTCATACTGGTATCGCTTCAAGAGCGGCGATGCGGTCAGCTCCGTCGGACGCGCCATCACATTGCCGGCGCCGGGCACAGCGCTCGACAAGATGCGTTTCGGCTTCGTGTCCTGCTCCAACTACGAGCACGGATATTTCTCGGCCTACCGCCATCTCACCGACGAAAATCCGGACGTCGTCCTGTTTCTCGGCGACTACATCTACGACACCATCGAGGACAACAAACCGATCGTGCGTCGGCATAGCGATGGTGTCGTATCGACGACGCTGCCGACCTACCGCAACCGTTATGCCCAATACCGCCTCGACCCGGACTTGCAGCGTCTGCATGCGCAAGTGCCTTCGCTCGTCACCTGGGACGACCATGAGGTTGAGAACGACTACGCCGACCAATGGTCGCAATGGTTCGTCGAACCGGCGCGTTTCCTGCAACAGCGCGCCGCGGCGTATCAGGCATTTTACGAGCATATGCCGGTTCGGCCGATCCTGTCGCATCCTGAAGGCCCTGTGATGCGGGTCTACGATCGGTTTCACTTTCGGAAGCCTGATCGAGATTTCGATGATCGACGGCCGGCAGTACCGCTCCCGCGAGGCCTGTTACGGGCCGCCGAACAAGGGCGGCGGCCATGTCGAGACCAATGCCAGTTGCCCGGAACGTCTCGACCCTGGCCGCAGCATGATGGGTTTCGCGCAGGAATATTGGCTCGGCTCGGCGCTCGCGCACACCAAGGCGCAGTGGAACGTGATCGCCCAGGACGTGCTGATGGCGCAATACAAGGAGATTCAGAAAGGGGTCGAAGGTTTCTGGACCGATGATTGGGATGGTTATCCGGCAAATCGCACCCGCCTCCTCAAACGCATTGCCGAAACGCGGGTGTCCAACCCGGTTGTCATCGGCGGCGACGTGCATTCGTTCTTCGCCAACGATCTGAAGCTCGATTTCGACGATCCGGCATCGCCCATTGTGGCGACGGAGTTTGTCGGCACTTCGATTTCGTCTTACGCACTGCCCTATGAGGTGCTGGCGCAGACGCTGCCAGACAATCCGCACGTGCATTTCTTCGAAAGTCGCAAACGCGGTTATGTCAGCGTCGATCTTGACCGGAAGGTGATGGCGGTGCGCATGCGCGTCGTCTCCGACTCTCACGATCCGAACGCGGACATCTCGACGCTCAAGACATTCGCGGTCGAGAACGGCAAGCCAGGTATTGTCGAGGCATAGACATGAGCAATTATTGCGGCACCCCGCCGGTCTGACGCAGCGCTTCTCCGGCTGCCATGGCGGCGGCGATCGCGACATTGAGCGAACGCAGGCCCGGACGCATCGGAATGACGAGGCGAGTGTCGGCCGCCTGATGGACGTCTTGCGGTACGCCTGCGGACTCGCGTCCGAACATCAGGACATCCGCGGCCGCGAATTGGTGGTCGAGATAGGATGTGGTTGCGCCGGTCGTGAACAGCACCAGGCGGCATCGTTGCGTGCCCCGCCAGGCCTCGAATTCGCGCCATGAGGCGTGCCGCACGATTGTCACGGCATCGAGATAGTCCATTCCGGCACGGCGGAAAGCGCGATCCGAGGATGGAAAACCGGCGGGTTCGATAATATGCGCCTCGATGCCGAAACACGCGCATAACCGCAGGATAGTTCCGGTGTTTTGCGGTATGTCGGGCTGATAGAGGGCGATACGCATGGCCGGAAGCACCGGTTCGGCACCGGCTAGGCGGGACCTGTGCGTGCCGAAAATCCCACTCTTGCACTCTCCCGGCAAGGGTGCCAATAAAACGCCGCCGGTATGTGTCGCATTGGGCCTTCCTCAGGCCGGATGCGACCGGTCTATCCGCCGCCGAGTCCCTCCCCGGAGGGGCGCTCGGTTCGCAGCGCGGATCGGGGGCCGGCACAGACGGACGCATAAGGTTCGACTATGAGCGGACATTCGACCTACCAGCCGCATAGCCCATTCATGCAATGGATGGAACGGCGGCTTCCGATCGCGAGTCTCGTCTATTCGTCTTTCATCGCCTACCCGACGCCGCGCAATCTGAACTATTGGTGGACGTTCGGCGGCATTCTCAGCTTCATGCTCGGCGTGCAGATCGTCACCGGCATCGTGCTGGCGATGCACTACACGCCTCACGTCGATTATGCCTTCAAGTCCGTCGAAGGCATCATGCGCGACGTGAACTACGGCTGGCTGTTGCGCTACCTTCACGCCAACGGCGCCTCATTCTTCTTTGTCGCCGTCTACGTCCACATTGCCCGCGGCATGTACTACGGCTCCTACAAGGAGCCGCGCGAGGTGTTGTGGATCCTCGGCGTCATCCTGTTCCTGCTGATGGTGGCCACGGGCTTCATGGGCTACGTGCTGCCGTGGGGGCAGATGAGCTTCTGGGCAGCGACCGTGATAACCAATCTGTTCTCGGCGATACCCGGCGTCGGCTCGGATGTCGTGACTTGGCTATGGGGCGGCTTCGCCGTCGGCAATCCGACGCTCAATCGATTCTATTCGCTGCACTATCTGCTGCCGTTCGTGATCGCCGGCGTGGTCGTGCTGCACATCTGGGCGTTGCACATGGTCGGGCAGAACAACCCGACCGGCGTCGAGCCGAAAGACGAGAAGGACACTGTCGCATTCACGCCCTACGCGACCGTGAAGGACGGTTTCTTCGTTGCTATTTTCTGCATCTTCCTCGCCTGGTTCGTATTCTACATCCCGAACTATCTCGGTCACTCCGACAATTACATCATGGCCAATCCCGGCCAGACACCGACACACATCGTGCCGGAATGGTATTACCTGCCGTTCTACGCCATCTTGCGCGCGATCCCGAGCAAGCTCCTCGGCGTCACGGCGCTGGCGAGCTCCATCATTATCCTCGCATTCCTGCCGTGGCTCGATACGTCGCGCGTGCGCTCGGCGAATTACCGGCCGCTGTACCGGCAGTTCCTGATGATCTTTTTCCTGGCTGTGATCGGACTGGGCTATCTCGGTTCGCAGGAGCCGACCGGCGGCTATGTCGTCGCGGCGCGCATCCTCACCGTCTATTACTTCGGCTATTTCCTCGTCATTCTGCCGCTGCTCGGATTATTCGAGCGGACCAAGCCGCTGCCGAATTCGATTTCGGAATTGGTGCTGCGTGACGGCGTTCCGGCCGGCGCATCGGCGCCGCCGCCGTCGGGCGTCACAGGTTAGCGGAGGCGGGACATGAAAATGCAACCAATGCTCGCTGCCTTCGCCGTCGTCGCTTTGCTGTCTGGCGTGGCCGTGCAGACGGCGTCGGCCGAGGACGCTCCGCCGCGTCAGACGTGGTCGTTCTCAGGCCCATTCGGCATCTATGACCAGGCGCAGCTTCAGCGCGGCTTCAAGATCTATCGTGAGGTGTGCTCGACCTGCCATAGCCTGGATCTTCTGTCGTTCCGCAATCTCGCCGATCCCGGCGGCCCCGCCTTCACCGAGGCGCAGGCCGCGACGATTGCGGCCACTTTCCAGGTGACCGCCGGCCCGAACGACCAGGGCCAAATGTTTCAGCGGCCCGGCGCCATTGCCGATTATTTTCCGCCGCCGTTCCCGAACGATAACGCCGCTCGCGCGGCGCTTGGCGGCAAGCTGCCGCCGGATATGTCGGTGCTGGCCAAGGCGCGCGCCTACGAATGGGGCTTTCCCACCTTCATCATCGACGCCTTCAGGATGTATCAAGAGGATGGGCCGGACTACATTCACGCCATCCTCAATGGCTATACGGATCCGCCAGCCGGTTTCACGCTGCCGCCAGGCGGCCAGTACAACAAGTATTTCCCCGGCGGCGCCATCGGCATGCCCAAGCCGCTGAGTGACGGCCAGGTCGAATATACCGACGGCACGCCGACGACGGTCGATCAATACGGCCGCGACGTTGCGGCCTTCCTGATGTGGGCGGCGGAACCGACGCTCGACGCGCGCAAGCGGCTCGGCTTTCAGGTGATGATCTTCCTCTTTGTCTTTGCCGGCCTGCTTTACTTCACGAAGAAAAAGGTCTGGCACGACGTGCTGCATCATCCGGAACTGACCGAGCCGCGGCCGCCAACCGAATATCGAAGCTGAGCTTCGCGGCAGGTTGCTGCCAGACAGGGCTCCGAGCATGACCACCGCCGCCTTCGAGAACGACCTCAAAGCCGCGATCCGCAACATCCCGGATTATCCCAAGCCGGGCGTCATGTTTCGCGACATCACGACGCTGCTCGGCGATGCGCGGGCGTTCCGCCGCACGGTGGACGAGCTTGTGCAGCCGTGGGCTGGCGGCAAGATCGACAAGGTCGCCGGCATCGAGGCGCGCGGCTTCATTCTCGGCGGCGCCGTTGCGCATCAGGTCTCTGCGGGGTTCGTGCCGATCCGCAAGAAAGGCAAGCTGCCGTTCAAACGGGTCAGCATCGGCTATTCGCTCGAATACGGCATAGACGAGATGGAAATGCACGAGGACGCGGTGCTGAAAGGCGAGCGCGTGATCCTGGTCGACGATCTCGTCGCCACCGGCGGCACCGCGGAAGCTGCCGTCAAGCTATTGAAGCAGATCGGCGCCAATGTGCTCGCCGCTTGCTTCATCGTCGATCTGCCGGACTTGGGCGGCGCCGAGAAGATCAGGAAGCTCGGCGTTCCGGTGCGCACACTGGTGTCGTTCGAGGGTCACTAAACAAAACAGCCCTAGTGCCCGCGCCGAACCTCGCGCGTCGTTGTCGCGCCGCCACCGCCGAGCGAAGCGCTGAGCTTGCCCATCAACAGCCGCAATTCGAGTTCGCGAAACTCGGTGAAAATATTTGCGATCCAGCTATGGACTTCGGTCGGACCACCCGGCCGATCGCCGCTCATGTATTCGCCGAACGAGAAGCTCGGCCGGTCGACCACGCCGCGCACGATCGCCGACAGCCTTGGAATAAGGATGACGCCGAATTCGGGACGCGTCGGTGGGAAATCCGCTTTCTCGAACATGACCGAAACGGATTCGTTGTGCACCGGCACAAACGTGGCCGTCGGCACTTGGCGCCGCAATTCGCCATAGGCCCGCGCCGTTGCCGGCGCAGCGTCGCTGACGAACAGAATGACCGGTTCGATGCCGCGCCGCTGCGCCTCGCGCACGAAGCTGATTTCCGTCATCACGGCAAAGAAGGTGTCGAACTGCGCATAGCCGAGATCGATGACGACCGTGCGCGGCGCAGTCGCAAGCAGGCGGTCAAACAAGGCCATCTGCCCCAGTGTTTCGGATATATCCACTGCTGAAACGAGCTGCGGAAAGCGGCCGGCGAGCGCCGGCTCGCGCGGATCGAGATCGTAGCCGGTCACGGCATGGCCGCTCGAGCGGAGGAATTCGATCATCAACCGCGCGATCAGCGTTTTGCCGACTTGCGGGCGCGGCGACGCGACGATGTAGAGTGGCGCCTGCTGGGCCATCCCGGCAATCGGTCCAATTCGATGCAACGTGAGCTGCCTCTCCCTACACCCCGTTTGCAGGGAAGGGTAGAGCGGTGGTCCGCCGAAGATGCGCTATTGCGCCGATCGGACGACTTGCACGCGCGCGCCGCCCGCCGTCGCGCCGCCGGCCGCGATGATGTCGTTGAGCTTGACGCGGTCGTACTCGCCCCAGACGTTGCCGAGCCAGTGGCGGACATAGCCGCGCAGCACGAACGAGTAGTTCGTGGCGTCGCCTTTCAGGTTCTTGTTGGCGACGAAGGTGAGGAAGGGCACGGAGGAGAGCTCGACCTGCTCGTAGGCCATCTCGTTGAGCTTCGGAATGGTGATCTCGACCGCGTCCTTGAATTTCTTGAAGTACGACGCGTGCGTCGCCTGGTCCCACTCGAAGAAGGTCGTATTATTGAAGTAGTTCTTCACCAGGAAATACTTGGCGTCGGTGGTGAAAGAAGACGTGTCCTCGATTTCGTTGAGCGAGGCGATCGAGGAACCCAGGATATGAAACACCACGAAATTGAGCTGGCCCTTCTTCACCGCTTCGAGAAAACCGATATCGCGCAGCGAGCGCAATGTCGGCGACAGCAGGCCGGCGCGTACGTCGATGACGGTTACGCTGGCGTCCGTTGTCGACAGCGTATCGAAGATGCGCATTTGGTCGGGGACGGAAGTGACGTCGACGATGTCGGTGATGTCCGGATGAAAGCGCTTGAGCGTGCCCTTCGGCGATTCGGTGTCGAAAGCGCGCGTCGGCACATGATGCGCGGTGAAATAATCGAGCAGCGTCCGGGCCACCGTCGTCTTGCCGACGCCGCCCTTGTCTGCGCCAACCACGACCACTGTAGGCTTCGACATTTGTCCGTTCCCCGCTGACCCCGCGCCGCCGTCAGGCACGATCTATCCGGCTCAGCCAAACAAGCGGAAAACTGCGGGTAAATCGAGCATTGACCGCAGCTATTCCGTTAACAGACTCTTACACAGACCGGGCTCTGTTTGGAAGCCTCCAGATGCCTCGCAACGGCGCAGACGCGCTGTCGGCGCGGCATTTTCAAGGCGATATGGTTAATTGCGACGCGTCTGTTGCGGCTAATTGCGCGTGTGCGCGCCCCACGGTCCGGGCGCACTTTCCGATGATGGACCGGGCGCGGAGTTTTCGGTCTCTGCGGGCGCTCCCCATGGCTGTGCCGGCTTATCGCCGGTTTCGACCGAACCCCACGGCCCGTTCTGCGGCGCATCGTCGGTGCCGGACTGGCCGTTCTGTTCGCTCGCTTGCGGCGGCAGCGCCAGCGGACCGGGATCGTGACCGCCGGCGAAATTGACCAGCGCCGCGACCCGGCTGTCGACGCTCGGATGGGTGTCGAACAGTTCGCCGAATCCTTCGCGCGGGTTGTCGATGCACATTTCCATCACCGCCGAGGTCGCGCCCGGCAATTCGCCGCGGCCTTCGATCTTGCGCAGCGCCGAGATCATGGCATCGGGATTTTTGGTCAGTTCCACCGAGCCGGCGTCGGCGAGGAATTCGCGCTGCCGCGATAGCGCGAGCCGAATGACGAACGAGAGGAAGTAGGCCAGCGCGAGCAGGCCGACGGCGATCAGAATGGCAACGCCCGCACCGCCGCCGCGGCGATCTGAACGGCCGCCGCGAAAGCTGAAGCCGTTGTAGAACCAGAGCCGGAACACCAATTCGGCGAAAAACGAGACGACGCCGGCAATGATCACCGCGATGACCATCATGCGCACGTCGCCGTTGCGGATATGCGTAAGTTCGTGACCCAGGACCGATTCGATCTCGGCATCGTTGAGCCGGTTGAGGAGCCCGGTCGTGACCGTGATCGAATATTGCTTGGCGTTCATGCCGGTGGCGAAGGCATTGAGCTGGTCGCTCTCCATCACCTTGAGCTTCGGCATGGTAATCCCGCGCGAGACGCAGAGGTTCTCCAGGATGTTGTAGAGCCTCGGCTCTTCCGCGCGCTGCACTTCCCTGCCGCCGGTCAGCGCGTCGATCATGCTCTGATGGAAGTAGTAGGCAATGACGATCCAGAGCGCGGTGCCGATCGTTGCGAATGGCGCCGCCTTGATGGTGTCGGCAAACGCCAATTGCAGCAGCGTATCGACGTCGGCGGGAACCGACAGCGCCTCGGCGGTCAGTGCACCGGCATACACCAGCACATAGACGAGAAAGAACAAGCCAGCGAGCAGCGCAATGGAACGCCGCCGATTCGATTGGATGTGACTGTAGAGACCGTAAGCGGCCATTGCTGATCACTGCTGCCGATCACTGCGCGCGCACAGACCTCAGAATTTGACTTCCGGAGCCGCCGAAGTGGTTTGCCGATCGGCGCCGAGGTCGAAATAATCCTTCTGCGCGAAACCGAACGTGCCGGCGAACAGCGCTGCCGGAAAGCGCTGGATGCCGGTGTTGTATTCCTGCACCGCATTGTTGAAGAAGCGCCGGGACGCCGCGATCTTGTTCTCCAGGTCGGTTAATTCCGCCTGCAATTGCTGGAAATTGGCGGACGCCTTGAGGTCGGGATAGGATTCCGACAACGCGAAAAGCTGTCGCAGCGCGCCGGAGAGCATGTTTTCCGCCGCCGCCTGCTGGGCCGGGCCTTGCGCGCTCACCGCGGCGTTGCGCGCTTTGACCACTTCGTCGAGCGTGCCGCGTTCGTGCGCGGCATAGCCCTTCACGGTCTCGACCAGGTTGGGAACGAGGTCGTGCCGCTGCTTAAGCTGCACGTCGACGTCGGCAAAGGCTTGGTTAACGCGCTGCCGCATCGAAATCAGGCCGTTGTAAACCGTAATCGCCCACAGAACGAAGACAACGATCACGGCAAAGACGATGAGGGTCGAAGTAGACATGACGGGCTCCTCCGGAAACTCCTGACGGCGAGGTACTTTTTTTAGGCGCGATCAATAACATAGCCGTGAATACGGCAGGTCGCGATGGCAACCGGCGTAGGCTTAGTCGGTCGGCGCCGCCACGGCGTTCATATAGTCAGAGTTAACGGCACCGTTAAGCTTAGCTCTGCATGATTATCGCGCGTCCGGTCCCGCCGTTGTAAATCCAGTGGGACAAGCGAGTGCGACCCATGCTGAAGGAAAACATCGGCTCACTGTCTTCAGCCGATGCTGACTCGGTTTCCCTGGAGCCCAGGCTCGGCGACGTCGGCGTTGCGGCGGATACGGGCGCGACCGACCCGTCTGTGCACGATCAACTGGCGCGCGACATCGCCGACATTGAATCCGCGACCGCAGCGTTACTCAAGGCGGAGCCTGAGCTCGAATCCTGGTCCGAAGCTGACGCACCGGCGGCCTACAAGCCGCGCCCGGTGTGGCTGATCATCGGCGTGCTGTGGCTGTCCACCGTGCTCGTGACCGCGGGCGCCGTTGTCGCCATCGCCACCCTCGCCGGTTGATGAACGTCCAATAATTAGGTGAATGCTTCCGGCGCGAACACGGCGGAAATGAAACCGCACACTCAGAACGCGTTGCGGTAGCCGGCGGCGGAGAACACCGTACGGAACAGAATTTTCAAATCGAGCCAGATGGACCAGTTGTCGATATAGAACAGGTCGTGCTCGACGCGCTTGCGCATCTTTTCGTCGGTGTCGATTTGGCCGCGATAGCCATGGATCTGCGCCCAGCCGGTAATGCCGGGCTTGACGTTGTGCCGGCGGGCATACAGCGAAATGCGCTGCTCGTATTCGTGGTCGTGCGACAGCGCGTGCGGCCGCGGGCCGACCAGTGACATGTCGCCCGTGAGCACATTAAAGAGCTGCGGGATTTCGTCGATATTCCATCGCCGCAGCCAGCGCCCCAGCCGCGTCAAGCGCGGATCATTGCGCGTTGCTTGGGGCACGACCGGGCCGTCGTCACAGGTCTGCATGGTTCGGAACTTGATGATGCGGAACGGCTGCTGATTGAAACCGTAGCGGCGTTGCACGAAAAATACCGGCCCTGGGCTGTCCAGAAAAACCAGCGCGGCGACGATCAGGAGAAGTGGTGTGATCGCAATCAGGCCGATTGCCGCGGCGACTAGATCGAACGCGCGCTTGCGCGCGATTTCCGAGCGCGTCAGCGGCCGGCGCGTCAGTTGCAAGCTCGTCATCGGTCCGAGCTTGGCGAGCTTCACTTCTTCGAATTTGTACAGGATCGGTTCCGGCCCGATGTGAATCTCGACCGGCAGCGTCATGAAAGTCTCGGCGCAGCGCCGTATCGAATCGGTCGCCGACCAGGGCAGCAGAAGGAAAACCGCATCGGGCGCCAGGCTGCGCACGCTGCCGACGGCGTCGGCAAAGTCCTGATCGAGCGTCGCGGTGCGCAACTCGGCGGAAGCGGTGGCGGCAACGGGAGTTACGAAGCGGCAACCGACAATGTTGATGCCGTGCGTCCACGGCTCATAGCGGTTGATGAAGGCGTTCACATTGGCGCCGGTGCCGATCAGGAAGATGCGCTGCGCGGAAATGACGCCGGCGGCGCGTGCGAGCGCGGTGACGCGGACGATGAAATAGCGCAGCACCAGCAAGCCGCCGAGCGTGGCGACGTAGAACAGCACGATCCACGCACGCGAATACTCGACGCTGGTCTGCGCCAAAAAGCCGGCCAGCAGCAGGCAGATCAGCGTGACGTTCCACAGCTGGATCGTTCGTCCCGCATGCGGCCTGAAGGTGCAGAAGTTCGGCAGCCGGTATTCGCCGCGAAACAGGTTCGAGACCGCAAAGATGCTTGCTGCCACGACGCCGACCTGGAGGAACAGCGAAATATTGCCGGGCTTGCTGTAGGCGAAGAGGTGATAGGCAACGCCGGTGAGGCATGACATCGCGACGATGAAAGCGATGTCGGTCAGGAAAATAGCGAACGCAAACGTGCCGCGCATCACGACCACCCGCGCGCGCAGGAACCGGCCCGTCTGGGGCACGGAAGCCAGCGTGTAATTCGGGTGGGTGTTCATCGGCCTTGTCGCATTCCGGGCGAAACGTCTGCCGGCATTGCCCCAAATCGAGACAACGGCGGTGCTCACGTCGCTTTATCGCCAGAACCATGCCAACGGCGGGAAGCGCGTATCGGTCGCTGGAAAATGCCGCCCGGCGACGTGTTAGGATTAACGCGCTGGCGCTGCCTGTGCGCCGCCGAGGGAGGAAATATGAAAGGCAAGATTGCGCTCGAGGAACATTTCGCGATTCCGGAAACGGCGGCGGATTCGCTTGGCTACTTTCCTCCCGGCATCCGCGACGAGGTGGAGAGGCGCAACGCCGACATTCATGGCCGGCGGTTGGATCTGATGGATGAGTTCGGCATCGAGACGATGCTGCTGTCCCTTAACGCGCCGGCGGTGCAGGCAATTCCCGACCCGGGACGGGCCGCGGAGATGGCGCGCAAAGCCAACGATTTTCTCGCCGAAGAGGTGCACAAGCGGCCGCAGCGCTTCCAGGGTCTTGCCGCGCTCGCCATGCAGGATCCGGACGGCGCGGCGCGCGAGCTTGAACGCTGCGTAAAGGAGCTTGGCTTTCGCGGCGCGCTGGTCAATGGCTTTTCACAGATCAACGATGCGGACACGCCCGTCTATTACGATCTGCCGCAGTACCGGGCGTTCTGGGCGACGGTCGAACGCCTCGACGTGCCGTTCTACCTGCACCCGCGCAATCCGCTGCCGCGCGACGCGCGGATTTACGAAGGCCATCCGTGGCTGTTGGGGCCGATCTGGGCGTTCGGCCAGGAGACCGCCGTGCATGCGCTACGGCTCATGGCGTCCGGCCTGTTCGACGCCTATCCGCGGCTGCAGATCATTCTCGGCCACATGGGCGAGAATCTGCCGTTCGGCATCTGGCGTGTCGATAATTCCAATGCGTGGATTCCCAACCGCAATGGCTGGCCGGCGAAGCGGCCACTCGGCGAATATTTCCGCGCCAATTTTCATCTCACCACGTCCGGCAATTTCCGCACCCAGGCGCTGATGAACGCGATGCTGGAAATCGGCGCCGACCGCATCATGTTCTCGACCGATTGGCCGTTCGAGAATATCGACCACGCGGCGAACTGGTTCGACGCCTGCCCGATCAGCGAGAATGACCGTCAGAAGATCGGCCGCGGCAATGCGCGGCGTCTGTTCAAGCTTGGCAACGACTAGGCGGGCTGGCAGTGGAGCTTTGAACTGGTGGTCGGACGTACGCGAAAGCAAAGCGGACGCGTCGTCGTCATGCCGCGATGCCCGCTTGTGGACCCAAAAGCAGTCACGGGCATTCACGGGGGTTATCGAGGATTCTCAGAACTGCCCGTTATCGACGGCTCGGCTGAGTTCGATCTGAACCGCGTGACCGGCGCGATGGAAAACGGCCAGTAACGGTGGCGGCGAAGCGGTCGCACTTCCTACCGGGAAGGCGACCGCTATGTATCGAGCCACCAGCAGTCCTCAGTAGCCGAGGATGCCATTTATCACAGCGCCGACAAAGGGAGCAGGATAGCCAGGGCATCCGCCATAGTAGCCATCTCCATAACCGTAACCGGGGCCATAGCCAGCGCAGCTATTGTAAATCGGGCCGTTATAGCCCGGTCCGCCACCGTAGTAGCCGCCACCGCCCGATCGGGCAACACGACCGCCACGGGCGTATCCAGCCCCAGCCGTCGCACGTCCGCCATGGGCGGAGCCAGCCATTGCGTGGCCGGCCATAGCATGTCCTCCGGCCGCTGCATGTCCGCCGCCACCGTGGGCCCCGCCTGGATGACCGGCAGCTAACGCATTCGTCGTCATTGGCACGCAACCGAGGACGGCTGCGGTCGCGAAGGCGATAAGTGTCTTTTTGTAAAGCACTCGAGTCTCCTGTTAAGGATCAAAAAATCCGTTCGTGAGGACAAAGACAACGCCGATTGCCTTTAAGAGTTGCGCGCCGCCGGCACACGTTTACGTGTCACGCTACGATGCGCCTACAGATCCGTCGAATGAAGAGCAATAAGGCCTGCCGGTTACGGGTCAGGCGGCACGGCAGAAGCCTGTCAGCGAAGTCGTGCGCCGGACGAATCAGGATTCGTTGATCGCAAGCTTGGGAGAGCAGAATGCCACCGTAAAGCGCGCCCCTCGGCCGTTCTCACCGGGCGCGATTTGTAACTCTCCGCCAATCTGCTTCACCAGCGAACTTATGATTTTCATTCCGAGCCCTTTGCTTGCGGCGGGATCAAATCCCGCCGGCAATCCTGGCCCGTCATCCAGCACCGATATTGAGTGACCGATGTGTCGTGACGTTTCCAACAGGACGGTAATGTTGCTCTTGGCGTACTTCGCCGAATTGGTGATCAGTTCATTGATGATAAAGCCGAGCGGAATAGCGAACACGGTAGGTAGATTGATTGTCGCGCCATCGACGACGATCTTGCATGCGGTCTGCCCTTGAAAGAGAAGCTCCGCGAGGTCTTCGCACAGGTGCTTGAGATATTGCTTAAACTCCACACTCTCCAGATGGTCGAGAAGATGTAGCCCACGATGCACGCGACCAAACGAAGCAACCCTATTGGCCGCGACGGTCAATTGCGCGGCAGCTTCAGGGCTGGCGGTCCGGCTTTGCAACGACAGCAGACTAACGATGATTTGCAGACTATTGACGAGCCGATGCTCGAACTCCAAGGCCAGCGTGTTTTGACGCTGCAAGAGGTCGGACTTTTCACGAAGCAATGTGGCTTCGCGGGCGCGCGTCGCCAGCAATTCGGCAATCAGCGCGGCATACTGCGCCTGCTCGTACGCATCGTGCTCGCCTGCGCGGTTCCGGGGAATCTGAAATACGGAATCAATAACCGTTATGGAGTCACTCATCCTTCTACCTCCAAGCGCGCGTGAGGTGGAAAAAGGCTCCTTGGCAGCGCTGGACGGTTCGGATCGGTAAAATAACACCGTCTTTCTTGTGCAAGACGATATCGATGCCGAGAGCCAGGACTGGTCAAAATTGCTCACAAACGAAAAAATTATCGAGGCGTCAACGAATAGTTGCCGCCCTCAAAGAATAAGGTAACCCAAGGGATCTGCACGGCAAAATCGATGGCGGTATACTCGGTATCGTTTTCGGCCACCGTCCACGAAAACGTCACTGCGACGACTTGGCAACGCGCGGCTGGTCGGCCAGTACGACGCTCAATAGCGAACTGTGGACTTCTACACGGCCGTTGTAGTCGATGAAGCCCGACTCGCGAAACTTATTCATGAAATGACTTACGCGTGAGCGAGTAGCACCAATCATTTCAGCGAGCGTCTCCTGACTGATTTTCGCGATGAGGGGCTCCGGTCGACCTTCCTTGCCAAAATTGGCCAACAGCAGCAGCAGCCGGGCGAGCCGTTTCTCAGTTGAGTTAAAGAGCTGATCGAGCAAGTCCTCTTCAACGCGGACATTTCTCGCCAAAATATGAGACATAAACATTTGGGAAAAGCGGGCTCGTCGCGAATAACCCGTTGAATCTCCTTCTTCGCCACTCGCATAGTCACGCATTCGGTCATTGCACTCGCAGTCGCCAAACGCCTCGATTGTCCGCTTAAACATCCCTCACCGACGAATTCGCCTACACCCAGGATTGCGACTACTGCTTCCTTGCCTTGCTTGGAAACGACGGTGACTTTGACCTTGCCCTTTTTAATATAAAAAACTGAGTCGGCGGCACTGCCTTACGTAAAGATGATTTCTTTATTTCTATGCGTGGCAATGGAACGGTCCTTGGCGACAGTTGCCAAGAATGACGCAGGATCAAACCGTCGCCTGCGTTTCGTTGATCCCGCGCTTTTGCCGTTCTCGCTCATATGTAGTCCTGTGAAACAGGCATTTTAGCACATGCGGAGCGATGCACCTGTATAAAATAGCTCACTCTTAGGGAGTTGTTCCTTCCGTTTTAGCTGACGGAGAAAGTTCCGGCAACGAAGCCTGGACGTGTTCGGCATGTCCGAAGTTGGGCCGAACCGCACCTGCGACAGGAGCTGACCTATTTGGCCTCGTCAAACGCGCTCTTTGTTGCGCTTCATTATGCCGCTCCCACGAAAGCGACAAGAACAACTCCGCCCGTGTCCAAGCACTAATTTTTCGCTCGGAAGGCGCGAATATCCGTCAACATCTCCGCGAGCATTTTTCCAACTCGGCGCTGAATGAGCGGATCGGCCGAATAATCCGGTAATCCTATTGCGGGGGACTTCATCCAGGCGCGCAAATCCTCACTTAGCGCATCGTTGTCGATTGTCATGGAAGCTCTCTTTCAATGAGGCAACAACCAGAGAAGTGGATAGTTCAAATTTGTACGTATAGGCGGCCGCCTCGTTGGTGGCCTCTTTTTCAACACCATTGCGGGGCTCCGCGTCGCTTATGGCCGGAGCTAAGCGGACATCAGCTGGACTAGCTAGGC
>CAVTFP010000024.1:0-9064 GCA_963733645.1 uncultured Alphaproteobacteria bacterium | reverse complement strand
TTTAGCGAAGACGCGAACACCAACAACGATCGCGACAGCGAGTGACGCGCCGTTCAACGGGTGAATAACATTCATGGGATTTAAGTGCGGCATCGTCGGCTTGCCGAATGTCGGCAAATCGACCCTCTTCAATGCGCTGACCGAAACCGCGGCGGCGCAGGCGGCGAATTATCCTTTCTGTACCATCGAGCCGAATGTCGGCGAGGTTGCCGTGCCCGACAAGCGGCTCGATACGCTGGCGGCGCTCGCCAAGTCGGCGCAGATCGTGCCAACGCGTCTGACCTTCGTCGATATCGCGGGCCTTGTGCGCGGCGCCTCCAAGGGCGAGGGGCTCGGCAACCAGTTTCTCGGCAATATCCGCGAAGTCGACGCCGTCGCCCATGTGGTGCGCTGTTTCGAGGACGACGACGTTACCCATGTCGAGTCGCGCATCGATCCGGTCGCCGATATCGAAACGGTAGAGACCGAACTGATGCTCGCTGATCTGGAAAGCCTGGAGCGCCGCGTCGACGCTTTGTCGAAGAAGGCCAAAGGCAGTGACAAGGAATCCAAGGAGACACTCGATCTCGTCAACCGCGCGCTGGCGCTGCTGCGCGACGGCAAGCCGGCACGGCTGACCGAGCGCAAGCCCGAGGAGGAAAAAACCTTCCGCACGCTTGGGCTGTTGACCTCGCTGCCGGTACTCTACGTCTGTAATGTCGATGAGGCATCCGCCGCGGCCGGAAACGCATTTTCGCGCCAGGTGGAGGCGAGGGCCAAGGAGGAGGGCGCGGTCTCGGTCGTCATCTCCGCCAAGATCGAGTCGGAGATCGCGGTACTCGCTCGCGACGAGCGCACCGAATACCTGGCGGCGGTCGGGCTTGCCGAGGCCGGGCTTGATCGGTTGATCGGTGCGGGTTACGCGCTACTTCATCTGGTGACATTTTTCACCGCGGGCCCGAAGGAGTCGCGGGCTTGGACGGTGACGCGCGGCGCCAGGGCGCCGCAGGCCGCCGGCGTCATCCATACCGATTTCGAGCAGGGCTTCATTCGCGCCGAAACCATCGCCTACGACGACTACGTGGCTTGCGGTAGCGAGGCCGGGGCACGCGATGCGGGCAAGATGCGGCTCGAGGGCAAGGATTACGTCGTGCAGGACGGCGACGTCATGCACTTCCGCTTCGCGACTTGATTACTGGCCGCGGTAACTCGAGTCCGGAGTTTTGGCCGGGGCTGTCTGATTCCTGATGGCGCCGAGGTGCTCGTTAATGCGAAACACGATGAGCACGGTTTCGGCAACGATGCGCGCGACAATCACGCCCATAAAGGCGCCAAGCAGACTTGTGATCAGGACAATGATGCCGATGAAGGGATTGAACGCCATGTCGCGGAGCGAGGAGACCGCCCCGGTGATCCCCAACAGGACACACATGACGACGGCGAGCCAGTAGAAAACCTTGATCACGGTGGGCGTCACGAACCGCTCCCATTGGAACAGGTCGCTGATGCCGAACATGTTTTCTCCTCTTTAGAAGCGGAACCGTGATTCCCGCTTGCGGCGGAACACTGCACTTGCCGATTGCGACGGTCAATCGCGGGCCGGCGCCGTAATTGACTGCCCGGCCGCCCCCTACTAGGTACGGACGCATTGCAGGTTGCGATGCGCAGACTGAGTTGGGAGACTTTTGCGGCGCTGCCGAGGCAGCTTACCTCCGACCAGCGCCGAACGGCGTCGATCGCGGCGGTGACGCATGCGCTGCACGATGGCTATACCGACCTGATCTACATCATGCTGCCGCTGTGGCAGGCGGAGTTTGGTCTCGACTATGCGGCGCTCGGCGTTTTGCGCAGCGTGTTCGTCGGCGCCATGGCCAGCCTGCAAATTCCCGCCGGCTTGCTTTCCGAACGGGTCGGCGGCGCGATCGTGCTTGCGCTCGGTACCGCGCTGGCCGGCCTCGGCTATTGCCTGGCCGGCGCCGGTTCCGGTTTCCCGATGCTGCTCGGTGCGCTGTTCATCGGTGGAATCGGCGCCAGCGCGCAGCATCCGGTTGCCTCGGCACTGGTCGCCCGTGCCTTCGCCGGCCCGCGCTCGCTCACCGCGCTCGGCACCTACAATTTCGCCGGCGATCTCGGCAAGATGATATTACCCGCAACGCTGTCGCTGATGCTGTTGGCGATGGCCTGGCGTCCGGCGCTCGCCATTCTGGGCAGTCTCGGCTTTGTGCTCGCGGTGGTGATCTTTATCGTCACGCCGCGCTACGGACACGAAAGCGGCGGCGAACCTCATGCGGAAACGAAGGCCACATCGGTCGCGACGCCGCAGCCGTCGGCGTTCCCGCTACTGCTCGCGATAGGCATCATCGACAGCGCGACACGTATGGGCTTTCTGCTGTTCCTGCCATTCATTCTCAAAGATAAGGGCGCGAGCGTGCAGACCATCGGTCTGGCGCTGACGCTGGTTTTTGCCGGCGGCGCGGCGGGTAAGCTCGCATGCACTTTCATCGGGGCGCGTCTCGGCGCTGTCGGAACCGTATGGCTGACGGAGGGTTTGACCGCCGCCGGAATTCTGGCGCTTGCACCGCTGCCGCTCGAGGACGCGCTAGTGCTGCTGCCGGTGATCGGCATCGCGCTCAACGGCACCTCGTCGGTGCTGTACGGTTCGGTACCGGCCCTGGTGGCGCCGAAATCGCGGACGCGCGCGCTGAGCATTTTCTACACCGGCACGATCGGTTCCGGAGCGATCGCGCCGACGCTTTACGGACTCGTCGGCGATAGGTTCGGGGTATGGAAGGCGCTGGCGCTGGTCGCCGTCATGGTGCTGCTGACTCTGCCGCTTTCAGCGTTGCTTCGGCCGGCTTTGCCGCGAGGATATGGTTCTCGGGTGGCGTGAACGCGTCAAATTTGCGTCGTTGGAACACAAGTTCCGCGCCACTGGGGGCTTTCAGGAACGCAAGCCGCAAACACGCGTTGGAGTTTCGTGCCCGGCTCTTCGGCCGGGCCGCCTGACGCACATGAAGTTGGGCCACATGGAGTTGGCCAAATGGAGTTATCAATGAGAAGCAGCATCTCGTACATCGCGCTTGCGGGTGTGCTTGCCGCCGGCACGACGGCGGCGAACGCGCAAACGGTGATCACGCGCGAGATCTCCGATCAGCCGGTGGAAACCGTGATTACCCGGCAGCCGGTTCAGACCGTGCAGACTACGGAAACGGTGCGAACAGTGCGGCCCGCGCCACGATCCGCCTTACGCCGCCAGGTCGTAACGACGCGGCGGACCACCGTCAGCGAACGGGTGGTGCCGACGCAGACCGTGACGACGCCGGCGATTGTCGACACGGCCGTCGCGGCCAATCCGCGGCCGCTTTATGAACAGGCGCCGCTCTATGACACGGTCGCCGCGCCTTCCACCGTAGACGAGACAGTTGTCAATGGGCCGTTCGGTCCGGCCACGGCAATCCCGACCTATCGCTACGTCTACGAACCGGATCGCATCCTGGTGATCGACCCCACCACCGGGATCGCGATCCAGGCGCTGCCGCGCTGAACGGCAGGCGGAAATCCGATTCATTAGACGAGCGTGCACCGCCCTTAAGGTTGTGCACGCTCGGATCGGAGAGCGGAGAAGCCGATGAAATTTCGTCCCGTCGTCGGGCTGGCCGCACTCTGGTTTTTCTCGGGCAGCGTGCAATTGGCGTTTGCTCAAGCCGATGACGCTGGCGTTCCGCAAAAACTCGAGCTGACGGCAGCGCAACGCAGTGCGATTTACGCGGCCGTCACCAAAGACACGAGCAAGGTAGCGCCGCAGCGGTTTTCCACAGCCGTGGGCGCCGAGGTGCCGCCAATGATCGAGCTCTATGCGCTGCCTGAAGAGGCGACAGCGGTTAATCCGGCTGCCAAGTTCTTCGAATATACAATTGTTGAAAACCAGGTGGTGCTGATCGACCCGACCAAAATGCGCGTCATAGACCGGATCGGGCCCGCGACCCGGCCGTAACGCAGAAATACTATTCGGGTTCTTTCGGTGCCCCGTCCATGACCGCCTTCGGCAACACATCGAGATAGGGACCCATGAAGAATGCTTCTCCGGTGCCTTCACCGTAATAACGGTCGTAGGCATCAATCATCACCCGGACCGGCGTCACACAAGCCGGCATTGAAGCAACGATCAGATCGCCGAGGGCGTCAGGATGCGGGCGATAGCGCGGATCGGCAGCCACCGCCCGCACGATGCATTCGGTGGCCGAACGAATGAGCGGCTCCGTCGCCGCCATCTTCTCTTGGGATGTGAGCCTGGCTTCGTGTCCCAAGGGGTCGAATGGTCCGGTGGCTATGGTGACAACCAGCGCCGTGCCAAAAAGCGGTGCGAGTATCATGAGATGTGCCTGACCCTCGGTGCAGCCATACTGGGGCGAATCGCGTCCGGTCAATATCCAATTTGAAGCAAATTTCGAGCCATGGTCATTTGAACCCGGCTGTGGGAACCCCGCTGCCGCCGTGCTATAATGGAACTAGGGATTTGACGGAGCAGGTCATGATTCTACCCGCAGTTCTGGCGCTCGGCGCGCATCTGGCGCTGCCCGCTTCCGACAGTGTTCCGACCCTCAATGTGGAGCAAGTCTGCCAGGGCATCGCCCAGCAGGGTGGCGCCTCGTTCCACGATCCGCAGATTGCGCAGGAGAAGAAGGAATGCCTCGACAGTGAGCAGGCCGTTCGCGGCGAACTCGCCAAGCAATGGTCGAACTTCAATTCTTCCGACAAAGTCGCCTGCACCAATGAGGCGAGGATGGGCGGTGACTCAAGCTACACCGAACTCCTCACCTGCCTCGAGATGGCGCGCGATGTGCGCGCGATGCGCGTGGAGTCGGAGCAACCCTACGACCCTTTGGCGCCGGCGAAGCATTAGACCTTGATCCGATCGGGTTGTATCGGATCATGCTCTAAGTTCCTTCGTCCTCAATAGCCGATCAAAATCTCGGTGACTTTCGGCTTCAGTTGTCGCATTGCCGCGTCGTTGGAACTGAATTCCTTATCAGCCGACAACTCGCTGACCGCATCAGGCTTGGCTTTCGGATCGGGTTGCAGGGTCACCCCGGATTTGCAGCCGCCCGCGATCGTCTCCAATGCACCGCCATCCCAGTCGCTGACTGTTGCGTTATTGTCCTTGTCGAAACCCTTGAGCTTGAATGCCTTGTGATTGAGCTTTTCCAGATCCGCCAGTGTCAGCCCGAGTTTCATGCCGCCGGGCGCTATCCAGGTCGATTGGCCGTTGATCAGGATCAGATAAAGGCCGCTGCGGTTTGCCGAATTTTGCCACCAGATTTCGAGGCGGCGTTTTGGATCCTTCGGATAGACGATGGAAGCGGCGACCTTGCTGCCGCCGACGTCCTCGTCGGCGAATGCAACGTTTTTCGGGTCGAACACCATTGCAAGTTTGAGGTTGCTCGAATCCTTCGAGAACGGGCCGTTGCATACGACAGCTTTCATGGCTGCCCCAGCCGCAGGCTTTGCCGCCGCGACCGAGTGCGGGGTGGGATTGGCCGGTTGCGTCGCTGCCCGGCCCGGCATCGGTTGCGTCGTTTGCGATGGCGCGAGCTGGTCTTCCGGATTGAGATTCGGATCCTGCTGAGCCGACGCCGCGCCGGCGAGCGCGAAGACCAAACCCGTGGCCACCGCGGCGCATATCCATGGTTTGCGCATTCCCCAACTCCCTTGCTAACCCCCGGATAGAATAGCACGACGGCCATGCGCCGGCGCAGCGTAAAATTGCCTGCCAGAAATTTGGCCCGCGGGGAGCCGGAACGTACCGAATGTTATTTTTGCAGGTCCAGGCGGTTGTGCCAGTCAAAGCGGCATTTGACGGGAAACTTGGTGGAGCCAGGCGGGATCGAACCGCCGACCTCCTGCATGCCATGCAGGCGCTCTCCCAGCTGAGCTATGGCCCCATCAGGGAATGAGAATATCAGAAATCGGTGACCAGAAAACCGTGGATCAGTCTGATGAAAACTGAATGCGGACTTCCGATCAGCCTTCCTCCTCGTTCTCGATGTCGCCGCCGATGATGTCGGTTACGTCGGCATCTTCTTCTTCCTGCTCCTCGATGAACGCTGCATCATCGAGAGGCTCGTCGATCTCGACTTCTTCTTCTCCCGCCCCCGGCTCCGCACCATCGGCAGGCTTTTTTGTTCCGGAAGTCTCGGCGTCTGCTTCTTCGAGCGACACGAACTCGGCCTCTTGCGGTTCCGGCACCGCTGCTTCCTCGGCTGGAGCGGCGCGCGCCGCCGCTGCCGCCGCAGCGGCGGCAGCGGCGGCATCTGGACGTCCGCGCGTCACGACCGGCGCAATCACATAAACTGTGCTGCACTTCGGGCAGACAATCGGGTCTTTGTTGAGGTCATAAAACTTGGCGCTGCAACTGGCGCAGAGCCGCTTGGTGCCGAGCTCAGATTTGGCCACGTCCGGATCCTTGCACGAATTGGGAGCTTCACTTGGCTAGTCGTGCTGCGCCTGTCAATAGCGCATTGCGGTCGATTTTCTCGGATTCCGTCGCAGAAAACCGCGAAATGACGCGCGGTGGCCGCCCGTGCTAGAGGACAAGAACTGGATCGACCTGCCATGACCGACGCCTCCGCATCGCTGACCGCGCGCCGAAACGGCCCCCTCAAGGGCCGTATCCGCGTGCCTGGAGACAAATCGATCTCGATTCGGGCGCTCATTCTCGGGTCCCTGGCGGTTGGGGAGACCCGGATCAGCGGTTTGCTCGAAGGAGAGGATGTCCTCAACACGGCGCAGACGCTGCGGGTGCTCGGCGCAAGCCTCGACCGGCGGAGCGGCGGAATATGGCTTGTTCGCGGCGTCGGCGTCTGCGGTTTTGCGGAGCCCGCGTCCGCGCTTGATTTCGGCAATTCGGGAACCGGATGCCGGCTGATGCTTGGTGCGGTTGCCGGCTGCCCCGTGACGGCGACATTCGACGGCGATGCTTCGCTGCGCAAGCGGCCGATGCGCCGCGTGCTCGAACCGCTGGAGCGTATGGGTGCGCGCACGGTCAATTCCACGGACGGCCGCCTGCCGCTGACCCTTGCCGGCGCGCGCGATCCGATGCCGATTGTATTCCGGCCGCCGGTTCCTTCGGCCCAGCTTAAATCCGCAGCCTTGCTCGCTGGCCTGTCGGCGCCGGGCGAAACCGTCGTCATCGAGGCCGAAGCGACGCGCGATCATACCGAGAAGATGCTCAGTCATTTTGGCGCGGAGGTGCAGGTCGAATCCGACGGGCCGCACGGCAACGGCCGCCGCATCACGTTGACCGGCCAGCCCGAACTGGAGCCGGTGCCTATCGTAGTCCCCGCCGATCCGTCGTCGGCGGCATTTCCGCTGGTTGCCGGGTTGCTCACGCCGGGCTCGGACCTGATCATCGACGGCGTCATGATGAATCCACTGCGTACCGGCTTGCTCACCACACTCGGCGAGATGGGAGCATCGATCGAGCAGTTGGATTTGCGCAAGGAAGGCGGCGAGGACGTCGCTGATTTGCGGGTGCGTCCGGGTGCGCTCCGCGGCGTCGAAGTTCCCGCCGAACGGGCGCCGTCGATGATCGACGAATATCCGGTCCTCGCTGTCGTCGCGGCCTTCGCCGAAGGCACCACCATCATGCGCGGTCTCAAGGAATTGCGGGTCAAGGAATCCGACCGACTCGCCGCCACCGCCGATCTTCTTCGCGCCAACGGCGTCACAGCGGAGATACACGGCGATGATCTTATCGTGCACGGCAAGGGAAGCGCCGCGGGCGGTGGCATGGTGACGACCCATATGGACCACCGCATCGCCATGGCGGCCATGGTCCTCGGCACCGCCAGCGATCGGCCGGTGCAGATCGACGATGGTACGTTCATTGCGACGAGTTTTCCTGGTTTCGTCGAACTGATGCGTGGCATAGGGGCGCGGTTGACATAGCCGGACTTCTGGACTCTGGCTGTTTTAAATCGCATGTAAGATCATTATATTTTACGCGACTCGCAGGAGAATTCCGATGGCGAAGGTCCGGATTGCGGCACTAGGGAAGAGGGCTGCGCGCACGACGAAAAGCCATAAGAGAGCTGTTCACACAACACATGTCCGTGGCCCGAAAGGTAAGCAACTGAAGTTTTTTACGGTCAATTCGAGCGACAAGAATTTTGACGACGCTCTAACGCGCGTATTTAGATGGAATATCGCCAGTGCTCGACAAGCGAACACAACGATATTTGGATCACCAGATGGTCCTGTAAAGGCCCAAAAATCCGCTCGGAAGTTGAAGTAATCCGGTTCTGTTGGTGGCACTCCGGAAGGCCAGCGCTCCCGCATTTTGGCTCATCGCGGGGCCGAATGGGTCTGGGAAAAGCAGTCTCTATGGCTCCTACAAAAGCGCGATTTACGGCGATACAAGTATCACGGACGCCGCTCATTCGTTCTGGATTATCAATCCAGATCTGCTGACGCTGAGGATACGTCGGTCGAGCGAAGAACTCTCCGTGCGGCAAATTTGGAGGCAGTCAAACGCATCGAAGCTTGGCTCGACGCATCAATCAACGCTCACCAATCGATCGGCGTCGAAACGGTGCTATCAACGACTAAGTATCGACGATTGGTGCGGGCGGCTAAAAAAAGAGGCTTTGAAATTCGGCTGATCTACGTGATTCTTCGAAGTCCAGAACTCAATATAAAGCGCGTCCAAATGCGAGTTAGAAAGGGCGGTCACCGCGTTCCTTCCGAGAAGGTTCGGAAGCGTTGGACAGGCTCGTTGAAGCAGCTACCTTGGTTTCTCAATCATGCCGATTGGGCTCTCCTCTTCGATAACTCAAAAGAACTTCGAGTGGTCGGTCGAAAGAAGGACGGGACTGTCATTCTCGATCCAAGTGCGCCTTTAGCCCTGCAAAAGGCGGTCGGGAAGATTCGGATGTTGAAAGTACGATGATAATAGCCATTGACGGGCCCGCCGCCTCGGGCAAAGGCACCATCGCACGCCATCTGGCGCAAGTTTACGGATTGCATCACCTGGATACCGGGTTGCTGTATCGCGCCGTGGCCAAGGCGGTGCTCGACGCAGGGCATT
>CAVTFP010000023.1:0-346782 GCA_963733645.1 uncultured Alphaproteobacteria bacterium | reverse complement strand
CGCGACCATGGCGAGATGAACCTTATTCTGAAAGTTTGCGTCCTCACCGCGGGTCAGCAGTTCGGCGTTGTCGGCAAGAATGCCGGTCAGGGCCTCGACCCAGGGACGCTCGCTCTTGGCGAAATCGCTCAACACATAATGCTGCACCATGTCCTTGTTGCCCGGATGACCGACGCCGATGCGAACCCGGCGATAGTCATTGCCGATATGCTCGGAGATCGAGCGCAACCCGTTATGGCCGGCGATGCCGCCGCCGATTTTCACCCGAACCTTGGCGGGACGCAGATCGATCTCGTCGTGGAAAACCGTGACCGCGTGAAGCGGCAATTTGTAGAAGTGCACCGCTTCGGCGACCGCGCGGCCGGATTCATTCATGAAGGTGCCGGGTAGCAGCAGCAGCGCGCGCGCGCCGCCGACCGGACCCTCGCAGGCGACGCCCTGAAAGCGCCGGCGCCACGGCCCGATGCCGTGGCGCTTGGCGATCTCCTGAACAACCATGAAGCCGATATTATGCCGGTTGCCGGCATAACGAGCTCCCGGATTTCCAAGTCCGACCAGGAGCAACATCGGCTTCGTTCCGCTCGCGTGCGGTCAACCTCACTTCTTCTCGGGCGCGGCGGGTGCTCCCGCCGGAGCGGCGCCGGGCGCTGCACCGGGGGCCGCGCCTGGCGCGGCTCCAGGCGCACCTTCGGCCGGTGCTGCGGCGGCAGCGGCAGCGGCAGCCGCGGCGGCGGCAGCCGCTTCGGCAAGCGCTTTCATTTCCTCGGCGTAACCCGACGGCGGCACGACCGTGACCAAAGTGATATCGCGGCGCTCCACAGGGCGGACCCCCTCGGGCAGCGAGATATCGCTCAGATGCTTGGAATGATTGATCTCGAGTTCGCTGACGTCGACGTCGATGCCGGTCGGGATGGCGTCGGCGCGGCAACGGACCGCCACCGTGTGCGTCACAATGCTCACCGTGCCGCCGCGCTTGACGCCCGGCGACTGCTCGGAATTTTTGACATGGATCGGAATGTTGACGCGGATCGTCGCGCCCTCACCGAGCCGCATGAAGTCGACATGAAGCGGCAGATCGCGCACGGCATCGAGCTGAAAATCGCGCGGAATGACGCGATGCTTCACGCCGTCGATCTCGACGTCATGAACAGTCGTGAGGAAGCGGCCGGCATAAATGCGCTGGTGCAAATCGGCGTATTCGAGCGAGATTTGCAGCGGCGGCTTGCCGTCGCCATAGATGATTCCGGGTACGCGGCCGGCACGACGTTCAGCGCGGGCGGCCCCCTTGCCTCCCTGCGCGCGCGCCGTCGCCTTGATCTGATTGACGGTTGCCATGATGATGTCCTTGTCTAAAGCCTTGTGATTTCGATTTAATTCCGCGGCAGCCTCCAGGGGTGCTGGAGCCGCGATGGCCGCTTCTATAGCGGCGCGAGTAGTGAAAAACAAGGAATTTGGCGGCGGCCGTCCGCGCGCTTGGCGCCGCCTGGATTAACTGTTTCCGGGCGGCATGGTCTTGCCGAGCGCGGCTTCGAGCGCGGCAACCCGGGTCTTGAGCGCCTCGTTCTCTTCGCGCGCCAGCCTGGCCATGTCCTTGACCGCTTCGAAATCCTCGCGCTTGACCACATCGAGATCGCGCAGGATGCGTTCAGCCTGGGTGCGAAACAGCGTCTCGACCTCGCGCCGCACGCCCTGCGCGGCACCGGCTGCGTCGTTCATCAAACGGGCTACTTCATCGAAGAAACGGTTTGTGGTCTGGACCATGGCTGCCTCCGGCCCCGTATATCGGAGCACCGCTTGCTATGCGCACAGACAATGGCGATGGTGCGGCGCCCTCGCAAGAGGTGCGTCGCAGCCGGCCACGCCGCTTCGCACCCGCTGGAAATCGCCCGATGCTGGTCCTGCCGGTACTGCCTTTTCCCGCTATCAATCCGGTGCTGATCCATCTCGGGCCGCTGGCGGTGCGCTGGTATGCGCTCGCCTATATCGTCGGCATCATCGCCGGCTGGTTCTACGCGCGCGCCATCATCGCTTCGGAACGGCTGTGGGGTGGACCGGCGCCATTCACCGTCATCGAGTTCGACGATTTCGTTGTCTGGATCACGCTCGGCATCATTCTCGGCGGTCGTACCGGCTATGTCCTGTTCTACAATTTTCCGCATTTCGCCGAGCACCCGCTGCAAATCTTCGAACTGTGGAACGGCGGCATGTCGTTCCACGGCGGCGTGCTCGGCTGTATCGTCGCCATCGTGTTGTTCGCGCAGCATCGGCGCATCCCGACAATGTCGCTCGGCGACGTGACCGCGGCGGTGGCGCCGATCGGCCTGTTCCTCGGCCGCGTTGCCAATTTCATCAACGGCGAACTGTGGGGCCGCCCGAGCGACGTGCCATGGGCGATGGTCTTCCCGAACAGCGGCCCGCTGCCGCGCCATCCGAGCCAGCTTTACGAAGCCGGGTTGGAAGGCATCGTGCTTTTCCTCGTGCTCGGATTATTGGTGCGTACCGGTTGGCTCAAGCGACCCGGCGTGACTACCGGAGCATTCGCGCTCGGCTACGGCGCGGCCCGCATCTTCTGCGAATTCTTCCGCGAGCCCGACATTCAGCTCGGCTTCCTTTGGGGCGGCCTCACCATGGGAATGCTGCTGTGCATCCCGCTGATGCTCGGCGGCGTCGTCATTCTCGCCGTCGCACTCCGGCGCGATGCCAAACCGCAAAATGGCTGATACGCCCACGCCGCTCGAACGTGAGATCCGACGGCTGATAGCCGTCGCCGGGCCGATGCTCGTGGCCGACTATATGCGGCTTTGCCTGACCCATCCGCAGCACGGCTACTACATGAGCCGCGATCCGCTCGGCAGTAGCGGCGATTTCATCACCGCGCCCGAGGTCAACCAGATGTTCGGCGAATTGATCGGGCTTTGGATGGCTGCGGTGTGGCGGCAGATGGGCGCGCCGGAGAACGTACGTGTCGCCGAGCTTGGTCCCGGCCGCGGCACGCTGATGAGCGACGCGCTGCGCGCCGCGCGCGTGGTGGAGGGATTTCGTGCCGCGATCGTGCTGCACCTGGTCGAGATCAGCCCGGCGTTGCAGGCACTGCAGAAGCGCCGGTTCGAGGCGCTCGACGTGCCGACGCTTTGGCACCGCGCCTTCGAAGACATTCCGGCCGGACCGATCATCGTCATTGCCAACGAGTTCGTCGACGCCCTTCCGGTGCACCAGGCGGTCAAACAGGCCGACGGCTGGCACGAGCGCGTCGTCGAAATCGGCACCGACGGAAATCTCCGCTTCGGCCTGGCGCGCGACACGCTGCTTCACTTCGAGACCGGGCTGCCGCGCGTCCTGCGCCAATCTCCCGAAGGCTCAATCTTCGAATGGCGCTCCGACCGGTTCGCGCTCGAGCTCGGACGCCGTGTGCGCGCCGACGGCGCGGCGTTGATCATCGATTACGGTCACATCCGCTGCGGCCTCGGCGATACATTGCAAGCGGTCGCCGGACACGCCTACACCGATCCGTTGCGCGCGCCGGGCGAGGCCGATCTCACGGCCCATGTCGATTTCGAGGCGCTGGCGCAAAGCGCAGAAAGCATTGGCGGATACATTCACGGGCCGATCCTGCAACGCGAGTTCCTGTTTCGCCTCGGCATCGACAAACGCGCGGCGGTGCTGAAGGCCGGCGCCGGGCGCGACAAGGTGCTTGAAATCGACATGGCGCTGTCGCGCCTGACCGCGAGTGGCGCGCAAGGCATGGGTGAGTTATTCAAGGCCCTCGCCATCGCCGACTCGAAGTTCGGCCCGCTTCCCGGATTTGAAACATGAGGATCGAAGCGCGCACGCTCGAACTCGGCAGTATCCGCCACGGCTTCTTCACGCGCGAAGGCGGCGCTTCCGCCGGCCTCTATGCCAGCCTCAACGGCGGCGTCGGCTCGAAGGATAATGCCGAACATATCGCGGAAAATCGCGCGCGCATGGCGGCAGCGATCGGCGTTGCGCCCGACCGCTTCATAACCGCCTACCAGCTCCACTCGCCGCAGGTCGTGGTCGCGGAAACGCCGTGGACACCGGAGACGCGTCCCCGCGCCGACGCCATCGTCACGCGCATGCGGGCGCTGGCGATTGGGGTGACCACGGCGGACTGCGGGCCGGTGCTGTTCGCCGATCCGACGGCGCGCGTGATCGGCGCTGCGCATGCCGGCTGGCGCGGCGCGCTCTCGGGCGTGGTGGAGGCGACGATCGAGGCGATGGAGCGGCTTGGCGCCGCGCACGGCGAAATCCGCGCTGTCCTCGGGCCGATGATCCGGCGACCCAATTATGAGGTCGGCCCCGATCTGATCGCGCGATTTGACGCCGAAGATCCGGCGAGCAGCCGGTTCTTTGCCCCAGCGGCGCGCGAAGGCCACGCTATGTTCGATCTTGCCGGCTACATCGGCTCGCGGCTGACGCGGGCCGGCATCGAACATATCGAGGATCTCGGCCATTGCACCTACGCCGACCCGGCAAGGTTTTTCAGCTTCCGTCGCGCCACCCACCGCGGCGAGACGGATTACGGCCGTCATGTGAATGCGATCGCGTTATCGGGCGAATAGGGACCGCGCCTGTCTATTTGCTACTCGCCATTTCGCTATTCGCCAGACTGCCTTAACCCTCTTCCTAAAACGTTGGCCTTCCAGGCGAAAAGCTGCGGGGACAAGACCCCGATTCATGTTGCCAGCCGTCCAGGCGGCTTGTATCAGGTCGGCAAAAGTCTCTGCCGGGCGCGCAGGAGAGAGGCAATGGCGGGCAATAACGGAGCGATCAAGCTCGTCTCCGGCAATTCCAATCCCGCACTTGCCGAGGCTATCGGCAACCACATTGGCACTCCGCTGGCCAAAGCGATTGTGCGCCGCTTCGCCGACAATGAAATCTTCGTCGAGATCCAGGAGAACGTCCGCGGCGCCGATGTCTTCCTCATTCAATCGACGTCGTATCCGGCCAATGATCATTTGATGGAATTGCTTATCATCATCGATGCGCTGCGGCGCGCATCGGCTCGGCGCATCACCGCGGTGATCCCTTATTTCGGTTATGCGCGGCAGGACCGCAAAGTCGGACCACGCACGCCGATATCGGCCAAGCTCGTCGCCAACCTCATCACGCGAGCTGGCGCCGACCGCGTCCTCACACTCGATCTCCACGCCGGACAGATCCAGGGCTTCTTCGACATCCCGACCGACAATCTGTTTGCCGCGCCGGTCATGATGCGGGACATCCGGCAGCGCTTCGACCTCGCCAAGGTGATCGTGGTATCGCCCGACGTCGGCGGCGTGGTGCGGGCGCGCGGTCTCGCCAAGCGCATCAACACACCGCTCGCGATCATCGACAAGCGCCGCGAGCGGGCGGGCGAATCCGAAGTGGCGAATGTTATCGGCGAGGTCAACGGCGGCGTTTGCATCCTGGTCGATGACATCGTCGATTCCGGAGGCACCCTGATCAACGCCGCCGATGCCTTGCTCGAGCGGGGCGCGGCCGAGGTCTACGCCTATATCAGCCATGGCGTGCTGTCGGGCGGCGCGGCGGCGCGCGTCACCAAATCGAGCCTCAAGGAACTCGTGATCACCGACTCGATCCAGCCGACCAAGGCAGTTGCCGAAGCCGGCAATATCCGCGTGTTGTCGATTGCGGCGCTGATCGGTGACGCGATCAGCCGGACGGCCGCCGAGGAATTGGTCTCGAGCCTGTTCGATTAAGACCGGCGCGGCCGACTATCCACTCCCCGGGACGTCCCAGCGCGCCCGCCCCTCCCCGAGTCAACTTGTCGCAGTCTCGACTGTGGACGGTCACAACACCAGCATTGTGCGGTGAGGCCAAATCACTTCATGAGTGCCGTTAGCGGCGACAGCAGAAGCTCTTTTTGCGGTTTTAGTTGGTGGAATCAGGCCGATTATAGTCGGCGTGCGGGCTGATTCGGGGCAGCCAGTCAATCGGCTTGTAAAAGTCTTCCCTGCGTCAAATTGCGGCCGGTATTCGGATAGGTGCTGTTGCGGGCGCAATTTCTGCTCATGCACAACGGGGGTTGAGGCAGCATGTCCCTTATCGAATTGACGCATACTCACCAGAACAATCCGCTCGAAGTCGTCGAGCGCATGGCTGCCGGCAACAACTGGCCCTTCGAGCGCTCGGGCGAGGATGAGATTTCGCTGGTGGTCACAGGCCGGTGGACGAACTATCAGGTCTCGTTCACCTGGATGCGCGACATCGAGGCGCTGCATCTTGCCTGCGCCTTCGACATCAGGGTTCCTGAACTGCGGCTGCCCGACGTGCAGCAGCTCGTCGCCATGATCAACGAGCAATTGTGGGTCGGGCATTTCGACGTCTGGATGCAGAATGGCATGATCATGTTCCGCCATGCCTTGGTTCTTTCGGGCGGCATCGCCCCGGCAGGCAGCCAATGCGAGGCGGTGCTCGGTTCCGCGCTCGATGCCTGCGAACGCTACTTTCCCGCATTTCAATTTGTGGTGTGGGCGGGCAAGTCGGCGCGCGAAGCGATGGAGTCCGCCATGTTCGAAACTTCGGGCGAGGCGTGAGCGGCACTACCACGGATCTGCGCAATTTCTCCGGTCGGCTGATACTGGTCGGCGCCGGCAAGATGGGCGGCGCTCTGCTGGAAGGCTGGCTGCTAGCCGGCCTCGATCCCAAATCCGCGATCGTGCTCGAACCGCGACCGACGGGGCAAATTTCGGCGCTTGCGAGCCGCGGCGTGCGGATCAACCCGGGCACAGGCGAACTGACGAATGTCGAAGCCATCGTCATAGCGGTGAAGCCGCAAATCGCCACGCAAGCGCTGCCGCCGCTGGCGCCAATGATCGGCGCGGCGACAATTGCAGTCTCGATCATGGCCGGCCGAACGATCCAATCCATTGCCGACGCACTTGAGCGCCCGTGCGCCTTGGTGCGCGCTATGCCCAATACCCCGGCCGCAATCGGCCGCGGTATCACCGTCGCGGTGGCGCGCCGCGCCAATGCGGCGCAGCGTGACCTGGCACACCGTCTGCTTGTCGCCACCGGGACGGTCGAATGGATCGAAGACGAGGCGCTGATGGACGCGGTGACCGCGGTGTCAGGGTCGGGCCCGGCCTACGTCTTCTTGCTTGCCGAGGCGCTGGCGCAAGCCGGCGTCGCGGCGGGCCTGCCGCAAGCCCTGGCGGCGAAGCTCGCGCGTGAAACCGTTGCCGGCTCGGGCGAATTGTTGCACCGAGAAACGCTCGATGCGGCGGTGCTGCGCGAGAACGTGACGTCGCCCGGCGGCACGACCGCAGCGGCACTTGAGGTCCTGATGGGCAAGGACGGACTTGCGGCGCTGATGACGGCGGCGGTCGCCGCGGCAACCAAACGCGCGCGGGATCTTGCCGGCTGACGCGCCCCTTGCCGCACCGGCTTGGAACCGCCTGAGCGCAAGCCTACATTTATCCTGATGCCGGTGCGGGAATAATCTCGCGCAGCGTTCGTTCAAGGCACTACAGGAGCTCGGTCATGGCCCGCAGGTCCGCCCGCAAATCCGCCGCAAAATCCGCCCGCTCCTCAACTCAGCGGCCGACAGTGGCGTCGGGCAGCGATCGTGAAAAAATCATAGCCGCCTTTTTGTCGCTCCTTGCCGAGAAACAGATCGAGCAAATCGGCCTCGCCGACATTGCGGCCGAAGCCGGCGTATCGCTCGCGCAATTGCGCGGCGAATTCGCCTCGCCAATCGCGATCTACGCCGCCCACATCAAAGCCATTGATCGCGCGGTGCTGGCGGGGGACTCGAGCGACATGGAGGAGGAACCGCCACGCGAGCGTCTGTTTGACGTGCTCATGCGGCGCCTGGAAGCGATGGCGCCGCATCGTGAGGCGGTGCGCTCGCTGTTGCGTTCGGCCATGCGTAACCCGCCGCTCGCTGTGACGCTCAACGGGCTTGCCGCGCGATCGCAGCAATGGATGCTGACCGCAGCCGGCATCAACGCGTCGGGACTGCGCGGCATGTTGCGCGCCCAGGGGCTCGCGTTGCTGTTCGGCTCGGTGCTGCGTGTTTGGACGCGCGATGACGATCCGGGTCTGGCGCGCACCATGGCTGCGCTGGACCGCGCCTTGGCGCGCGGCCAACGTTTCTCGGGCTTGCTCGACGATCTGCGCCGCATTCCCTCCCGGCTATGCCGCCTGCGGCCGCGCCGCCGCCGGCGGGCGCGCGACGGGGACGCCGACGAGGAGACCGCGGCCGCTTGATCGCGCTTTTGGTTATCCACACCACTTGGCGGTGAGGTGAAGTCCCGAACCCCGCATCTGATCTGGATCAATGACGGCGGATGGCGAGCAACTATTTTTGAATCCTAGCGAATTGGAATTTTGTCAGGATTAAAGAAGAACTAGCCAACTCGCCAAAGATTAGAATCCCTATAAAGAGTTGATTTTGTTTGCAAAGTTAGAATGAGCAGGTTAGAGATAGTTGCAGATCGAACCAATCGCCGCCGGGCCTGCCTGACATGATCGTCTGCTCGTGTAATGTGTTCTCGGACCAGGACGTGCGCGGTGCGCTTTCGAGCGGCAGCGACCTTCCGCGGACCACCTGTCAAGTTTATCAATGCCTCGGTTGCAGCGCCCAATGCGGCCGCTGTGCGCGCACCATCCGCCGCATTATGAACGAGGCGCTTGCTGCGGCGGCCCCCGCCGCGAGGCATCAAGGCGACAGCAATCGTTCGTGACGGCCGTAAAATCCGCAAAACGCGATCTATGCACAGCGCTAGAGACGTGGCGTTAGCGGCCTATCGCAAGTTACCTTAGAATTGTTATAAGCAATGAAGGTGCCCCACTCCGTGGGTGCCTCTGCACATTGCTGGAGTACGGCCATGAAGGGTGATCCTGGAGTCCTCGACTACCTCAACAAGGGACTGCGGCACGAGCTGACGGCGATCAACCAATATTGGCTGCATTATCGGTTGCTCGGTAACTGGGGCTACAAAGCCCTGGCCAAGCAGTGGCGCAAGGAATTGATCGAGGAAATGCAGCACGCCGACAAGCTGGTTGATCGCATCATTTTCCTCGACGGCTTTCCCAACATGCAGGTGCTGGATCCGCTTCACATCGGACAGAATGTGAAGGAGGTCCTCGATTGCGATCTTGCGGCCGAACTCTCGGCCCGCTCGCTCTACCAGGAAGCCGCCACGCACTGTCATTCGGTCAAGGACTACGTCACTCGCGATCTGTTCGAGAAGCTGATGCACGATGAAGAAGAACACATCGACTTTCTCGAAACGCAACTCGACCTGGTAGCCAAGCTCGGTCTCGAGCTCTACGCGCAGCATCACATCGGTGAACTCGACGAGAGTGAAGACTGAGTCGACGGCCAAGCCGGCGACCATGTGTCCGTCGCGCCGGTCCTTAACGAAATCTTAATTGCTCCAGACGCCCCTCATCGGCTGGGCGCTCGCGGCACCGCGGCAAAATCCGCTCAAACAGCAGATTGTCCGGCATTTCGCCCGACGAATTAACAAGGACGGTTAAAGGTTAAGGTTAAGACCCGTTTAAATATTTGCTGCCACTCTGCGTCCTGGTTCAATGTTGGCGAACCACGCAACGCGTGGCTTCGCCCGAGGAAAGGACGAAGCCATGGTCAGCGTGAGGCTTTTCATCAGCGCGGCTGCAACGACTTTGATAGCTACCGCAGCCTTCGCTGCAGATATGCAGGTACCTCCTCCCCCACCGCCGCAGTACCAACCGCCGCCGATGATGTACGCTCCGCCGCCTGTGGTGCAGCAACCGCTCGGCGGCTGGTATCTGCGCGGCGACGTCGGTGTCGGTATGCAGAGGTTCTCGTCGTTCGATCACTCCCAGACCAATTCAGCTTTCGTTTGGCCGGCGAGTTGGGCGATCGTACAGACAGACATGGGCGATACGTCAACATTCGGCGGCGGCATCGGCTACGAGTTCAATAGCTGGATTCGCGCCGACGTGACCGCGGAATACCGCACCAAGGCGGCCTGGAAAGCGACCGGCAGTTACAGCAATTTCTGCTCCGGCGGCGGCACCTGCTTTGACGCCACCAGCGGCAACCTGTCGTCGACGGTGGTTATGGCGAACGCCTATCTCGATCTCGGCACGTGGTGGTGCCTCACGCCGTATGTCGGTGCCGGCCTCGGCGGCGCGTACAACCGCATCACCGGAGTTCAGGACAACGGTATCAATTCGGATGGCACGGTTGGCTTCGGTTTCACCACAAACGATTCCGGGGCCTGGAATTTTGCCTGGAACGCGCAGGCCGGCCTCACCTACGCCGTCACGAACAATTTCAAGGTGGATATGAACGTGCGCTATCTGCACCTCGGCTCCCCAGCCACTTCCGAGGTCTTTTGTCAGAACACCGCCTCCTGCCCCGGCGCGCTTTACAATCTGACCGACACGTCCTCCTGGGACTTCAGGGTCGGCCTGCGCTGGATGCTACAACCCGAAACGCCGCCAATGATGATGCCGGCCCCCATGCAGATGCCGTTGATGAGCCGAGGCTGATGCAACGCGGCTGAATAGCCAGAGACCTAGCAAAGACGGCGCGGGCAACCGCGCCGTTTTTGTTTTTGCACATGGTTTTGGCTGACGGCGCGCCGAAGCGGCGCACTTGGACCGCAACGGCCTCGCCAAGCTAACGCTCCATTAAGGTTAATCCTCGATGATTACGCGCGTTTGGCCGCTCGATGCGCGCCAAAAGGACGGGAGAAGGCGGCCGATGCGTCGGGTCATCTGTGCTCTGGTCGTGCTGGCGTTGCCGTCGAGCGCATTCGCGGGCGACTTCGACATTCTGCGAGGTCCGATGGCGACCTATCGCTGGGCCGGCGTCTATGGCGGCGTCCAGGGGGGCTACACCAGTAGCACAGTCAAATTGGCGCCGGCTGCAGGGCCAGACATATCCTACCTTTTGCGCAATCAAGCGATCTTATTGGATCAGCAAATATCGCAATGGCCGCTGCTCAGCAATCGCACGCCGAGCAGCGAAGGCGTGGGCGGCTTCGTCGGCTACAATCTCGAATGGGAAAACACCATTATTTTGGGACTAGAACTGAACTACAATCACGTTTTGCTATCGGCATCCTCTTCAGGAGTATTACCAAATCAAGGCTTCACCGACAGCACCAATCTCCCGGCCGGGCATCACTACGTTTATAGTTTGACCGCTAGTGGGCAGGCCTCACTCTCGATGTCCGACATCGCGCAATTCCGCGCCCGCGCTGGTTGGGAGGCGGGCAACTTCCTGCCTTACGCCTTCGCGGGCTTTGCCGTCGGCCGGGCCAATATTTCGAACACGGCGACAATATCGTACACGGCGGTCGACCATCCTGATTCTGAAGTACCGGCGCTTCCGCCACTGAATCCCCTGTCGTTCTTCGGAACACAGGGCAACTCACAAAACAACGCGTTGGCATACGGCATCTCTATGGGATTCGGCACGGATATCGCACTGACCGCCAATCTGTTCGTGCGCGCCGAGCTCGAGCACATCTACTTTGCCCCGCTTGATGGCGTGCAGGTTTCGGTTTCAACCGCCCGCGTCGGCGCTGGCTTGAAATTCTAGGCCCCTCCTGCAGCCGCGGCAAAACCCGGTCACGCTTATTGCGGCTTGACGGCGCGGCTTTCACTCCTTAATCCCGCCGGTGGGACACCCCTCCCCAACGAGGGGCGACTATCTGGAAGGATAGATCATGACGACGGCAATGCCCTCTGTGCGGCCTCGCGTGCCGCATTTTTCGTCCGGTCCCTGTGCCAAGCGCCCCGGCTGGACCTCCCAGGCCCTCTCCGGTGCCCTGCTTGGACGCTCTCACCGCTCGAAGCCCGGTAAAGCGAAACTCAAACGCGCCATCGATCTGACCCGCGAGGTGTTGCGGGTGCCGGCGGACTATCGCATCGGCATCGTGCCGGCGTCCGATACCGGCGCGGTCGAGATGGCGCTGTGGTCGCTGTTGGGGCCACGTCCGGTCACAATGCTCGCCTGGGAATCCTTCGGCGAAGGCTGGGTCAGCGACGTCGCCAAGGAGCTCAGGCTCAAGGACGTCACTCTGATGCGGGCGCCGTACGGCGAATTGCCCGATCTCGGCAAAGTGGATCCGGCAAGCGACGTCGTATTCACCTGGAACGGCACGACGTCCGGCGTGCGTGTGCCGAACGCCGATTGGATCAAGGCCGATCGTGCCGGGCTCACCATCTGCGACGCCACTTCGGCAGCTTTCGCGCAGCAGCTCGACTGGCCCAAGCTCGATGTCGTGACATTCTCGTGGCAGAAGGCGCTCGGCGGCGAGGCTGCACATGGCATGTTGATCCTGTCGCCGCGCGCCGTCGCTCGGCTCGAAAGCTACACGCCGCCGTGGCCATTGCCGAAAATCTTCCGCATGACCAAAGGCGGCAAGCTCAACGAAGGTATCTTTGAAGGCGAGACAATCAACACGCCGTCGATGCTGTGCCTAGAGGACTATCTCGACGCGCTGGAGTGGGCGAAGTCGGCCGGCGGGCTGCCGGCGCTCGAGACACGCGCGGACACCAATACCAAAGTGATCGCCGATTGGGTGGCGCGCACCGGATGGATCGACTTTCTAGCGCGCGAGCCGTCGCAACGCTCCAACACCTCGGTCTGTCTGAAGGTTGTCGATCCCGCCGTGGCCAAGCTTCCCGCCGACGCGCAAGCCGCGTTCGTCAAAGGCATTGCCGCCGTGCTCGACAAAGAGGGTGTCGCCTACGACATCGATGCCTATCGCGATGCGCCTTCGGGCTTGCGCATCTGGTGCGGCTCCACCGCCGAGCGCTCCGACATCGAGGCGCTGACGCTCTGGCTCGATTGGGCTTATGCCAAGGCCAAGGACGCCTTGGCGAAGGCGGCATGAGCAAAGCCATGGCCCCGAAAGTTCTCATTTCCGACGCACTGTCGCCCGCTGCCGTCGCGATCTTCAGGGATCGCGGCATCGAGGTCGATTTCCAGCCCAATCTGGGCAAGGACAAGGACAAACTTGCCGAGACCATCAACGGTTTCGACGGCCTGGCAATCAGGTCGGCGACCAAGGTCACCGCCAAGATGCTGGAAAAAGCAAAAGGCCTGAAGGTGATCGGCCGCGCCGGCATCGGCGTCGACAACGTCGACATCCCGGCGGCGACCGCGCGCGGCATCATCGTGATGAACACGCCGTTCGGCAATTCGATCACGACGGCCGAGCACGCGATCACGCTGATGCTGTCGCTGGCGCGGCAAATCCCCGAAGCCGACGCTTCGACGCGCGCCGGGAAATGGGAGAAGAACAAATTTCTCGGCGTTGAGATTTACAACAAGACGCTCGGCATCATCGGTTGCGGCAATATTGGCTCCATCGTCGCCGACCGAGCGATCGGGCTGAAGATGAAGGTCATCGCTTACGACCCCTATCTTTCCGCCGAGCGCGCCATGCAGCTCGGCGTCGAGAAGGTCGAACTCGACGAGCTGTGGCGTCGCGCCGACGTCGTCACGTTGCACACCCCTCTGACCGACAACACGCGCAACATCATCAATGCCAAGACGTTGGCGTTCATGAAGAAGGGCGTGCGGGTGATCAATTGCGCACGCGGCGAACTCGTCGACGAAGCGGCCATGTGCGAGGCGCTCAAATCGGGGCACGTCGCCGGTGCCGCGTTCGACGTGTTCAGCGAAGAACCGGCAACGCAGAGCTGCCTGTTCAGCCTGCCCAATGTCGTTTGCACGCCGCACCTCGGTGCCTCGACCATGGAGGCACAGGAGAACGTCGCGCTGCAAGTCGCCGAGCAGATGGCGGATTATCTGCTTCGTGGCGCGATCACCAATGCCGTCAACTTTCCGTCGATCAGCGCCGAGGAGGCGCCGAAGCTCAAGCCGTTCGTGGCACTCGCCGAAAAGCTCGGCTCGTTCGCCGGCCAACTCACCGAGACCGGTTTGCGGAAAGTGCAGATCACCTACGAAGGCGGCGTCGCGCAGATGAACACCAAGGCGCTGACGTCGGCCGCCGTCGCCGGTCTGCTGCGCCCGATGCTGCAGGACATCAACGTCGTCTCGGCGACGACCGTCGCCAAGGACCGCGGCATCATCATCGAGGAAACCCGGCGCGAAGCGGAAGGCGATTACGAAAGCCTGATCACCGTGACGGTTGTGACCGACCGGCAATCGCGGCACATCTCCGGCACGGTGTTCGCCGACGGCCGCCCGCGCATCGTCAACATCAAGGGTATCCGCATGGATGCCGAGTTCGGCCCCTCGATGATCTACATCACCAACCTCGACAAGCCGGGCTTCATCGGCAAGTTCTCGTCGACGCTCGGTGACGCCGGCATCAACATTGCGACCTTCCACGTCGGCCGCGAAGCGCCGGGCGCCGACGCCATCGCGCTGATCGAGATCGACGGCGAACTGTCGCCGGACGTGCTGGCAAAAGTGCGGGCGCTGCCGCAGGTGCAGCAGGCCAAGCCGTTGCGGTTCTAGGAGGCGGTCTTCAGCTCCCTGCGCCTCCAGCGCCGGCGCTGCTTTTTTTGGTCGCGATCGTGATGCCGGAGAAAACTAGCCCGTATCCGACCGCGTGATAAAGCTCAAAGCGTTCTCCCAAAACCGCGATCGCCAGCACCGAACCAAACACTGGAACGAGATGCATGAACGGCGCGGCGCGGTTCGGGCCGATCAGTTCGATACCGCGATTGAGAAACAGATAGCCAAGCAGCGACGGGAAGATGCAGACGAAAGCGAAACTCAGCACGCTCTCGGTGTCGAGAATCATGGTCCGCCCGCTGGCGACCTCGATGACGACCGCCGGGATCAGCAGCACCGCTCCCAGGCCCATCCCGACGGTAAGGAACGAGAACGGATGGATCGGTGGCCGCTTGCGCAGCATGGCGGTGTAGAAGCCGTAGATCATCAGCGCGATCACGAACCACACATCACCGCGGTTGAAACCGATGCCGAGCAGCACGGCGAGGCTGCCGTGGCAGATGATGACGAGGACACCGGTAAGTGAAACGCAAATGCCGCCGGCTTGGCGCAGCGTCAGCCGGTCGCCGAACAGCGCGAATGTCCACAGCGCGACGAACAGCGGCCCGATCGATTGCAGCAGCAGTCCGTTGATCGCGGTGGTATATTGCAGGCCGAAATAGGCCATCGTGTTGTAAGCAGAGAAGCCGGTGAGCGCGAGCAGCGTCATTATTGCCGCGTGCTTGCGGATGATTGGCAAATCGCGCGCAATATGGCCCACAGCGAACGGCAGCAGGATCACGGCGGCGCCAGCCCAGCGGATGAAGGCAAGCGTCATCGGTGGCACGTGTCCAACGATGCCGCGGCCGATAATGGTGTTGCCGGCCCAGAACAGCGACGTCAGCGACAGCAGCAGGTAAGGCTGGTCGAACAGCCAGCCGCCGCTACGCGCAGCACCGGCAGCAGGCACCCCCGGCATGAACGTCCTTCCCCTTCTCGACTCAACGTAATTGCGCGGCACCGGAGCTATCGTGGGAGGTGCTGGACCACCAGTGCCGCAGCCGCATGACTGGCTTGGCTGTGCCAGGCAGCGACAATCGGACCGCCGCCGCCACATTGCGGGGCAAGACTAACGGCGAATTCGCTGAAGTACCAACAATTTGGCGAAAAACAGGGTGGTGGCCGAAGGCGCTTTTCCTTGCTTCGAACGGCGTCATCCATTATCCGGGACAGTCGGCCGCCGGCGGTACCCGATACATCTGAGTTTCATCGGCCTTTTGGGGACAACTCCTCATGGCGAATGTCGTCGTGGTCGGCTCCCAGTGGGGGGACGAAGGTAAGGGTAAGATCGTCGATTGGCTGTCCGAGCAAGCCGACATTGTCGTCCGATTCCAGGGCGGCCATAACGCCGGCCATACGCTCGTCATCAACGGGACGACCTACAAACTCTCGCTGCTGCCTTCGGGTGTGGTGCGGCCCGGCAAATTGTCGATCATCGGCAATGGCGTCGTGCTCGACCCGCACGCGCTGCTCAGAGAAATTGCCACGCTCAAGAGCCAGGGCGTGACCGTTACGCCCGAAACGTTGCGGATCGCCGAGAACACTCCGCTGATCTTGCCGCTGCACCAGGAACTCGACGTCGCGCGCGAGCGTGCGTCCGGCAAGGGCGCCATCGGCACCACCGGCCGCGGCATCGGTCCGGCCTACGAAGACAAGGTCGGCCGGCGCGCCATCCGGCTCATGGATCTTGCCGACCTGCAAATGCTCAACGGCAAGCTCGAGCGGCTGCTTGCACATCACAATGCACTGCGCCGTGGGCTTGGCATGACCGAGTTCGAGCCGCGGGCGATTTACGATGAATTGGCGGCGGTGGCGCCCAAGGTGCTGCCTTTTATGGATTCGGTCTGGTCGCTGCTCGATGAGCGACGCCGCGAGGGCAAGCGCATTTTGTTCGAGGGCGCTCAGGGCGCGCTGCTCGACATCGACCACGGCACCTATCCATTCGTGACGTCGTCGAACACCGTGGCCGCGCAGGCGGCAATCGGTTCAGGCCTCGGGCCGAATGCGATCGGCTACGTGCTCGGCATCTGCAAGGCTTACACCACGCGCGTCGGCGCCGGTCCGTTTCCGACCGAACAACTCAACGACATCGGCAAGACGCTGGGCGAACGCGGCAAGGAATTTGGCGTCGTCACCGGCCGGCCGCGACGCTGCGGCTGGTTCGACGCCGTGCTGGTGCGCCAGACCGTGCGAACCAGCGGCATCAATGGCCTGGCGCTGACCAAATTGGACATTCTCGACGGCTTCGACGAAATCAAGGTCTGCACCGGTTACCGCCTGGACGGCAAGATGATCGACTACCTCCCGGCGAGCGAGCACGCCCAGGCGCGCGTCGAGCCGATCTACGAGACCGTTGCCGGATGGAAAGAGAAGACCGCATGCGCGCGCTCCTGGGCGGAGTTGCCGGCGCAGGCCATCAAATACGTCCGCAGGATCGAGGAACTGGTCGGCTGTTCGGCCGCGCTGCTGTCGACCAGTCCTGAACGCGAGGACACGATTTTGATGCAAAACCCCTTCGAAACTTGACCGGGATGAAAATGAAGCGAGCCGAGAGTAAGCTTATTCCATGACCGACTATCAACCGCTCATTGCTCGTGCCGTCGAGGGGCTCGGCAAGAGCACCGGCGAAGCCCGCCGCTCGCTCTACGAGCGGGCGCGTTCCGCGCTTATCACGCAGTTGCGTTCGACCGATCCGCCGCTTTCGGAGTCGGACATCACCCGAGAGCGGCTGTCGCTCGAAGAGGCCATCCGCAAGGTGGAAGCCGATGCCGCGCGCAAGGCGCGCATGGAAGCGCGCCCGGAACCACGATTCGAACCGCGCCCGCTCCGGCCGGCGCCTCGTGCCGCTCCGCCGGCACCGCCGCCCCAGTCCCCTCCGCCGCCCCCACCCTTTGCTGCCCGGCAACCTCCGGCACCGCCGACTCAAGAGCGTGCCGCGCCGCAGCCGCCGGCCGATCCGCCGCCGGCGTGGCACGATACTCCGGCCGAAGCGTCTCTCCCCTACGCCGATGACAGCGACGATCGGCCGCCTGCCCCGCCGCCGCAACCGCCTGCTCCACCTTCGGCGCGCAACAAGCTGTTGAGCGCCCGGAGTTCCTCGCTTTCTCAGTCGGGGCTGAGGGGCTTCCGCGACGTCGTCAGCGATGTTGATGATCTCGGCGCGGCTTCGGCCAAATCGGCGCAGTCGGCGCGTGAAACGCGCGACACTTATGAACCGCTACCGCGAAAGTTGCAGCAAACCAATGAATTGACACCACGGCAGTCCTCAGCCGACCGCGTCGAGCCGCAGCTCGACGGCGATGAATTGCGCGATTACGACACGCTGCCGCCGGAAAGTCTCGAGCCGTCGTACCAATTGGAAGACGACGAGCCGTTCCCATCGCAATCGGCACGACTACGTCCACCCGCCGGAGAACCCGAATACGACCGGACGCGTCCGCCGCGGTCCTATGCCGGACTGATCAAGCTTGCCGTGATCGGCTGCGCGATTGGCATCCTTGCCGCGGTGCTATCCTGGCAATGGCCGAACATTTCACACATTGTCTCGCAAATCGGCGCGAAAGCGCCTGCTCCGGTCGTGCAACAGCCGACGCAGGAGCCCAAATTTCCCGGCCGGGTTCCACAGGATCAGACGCCCGGTCAAGCGGCTGGGCAAGCGCCTGGTGCACCGGCGACAGGCAATCAGGGCGCGCCAGCCGTTGCGCAGCGTGTCGTGCTCTACGAGGAGGATCCGAACGATCCGCAGGGCAAGCGTTTCGTCGGCTCCGCGATCTGGCGTACGGAAACGGTTTCTCCCGGTCCCGGGCTGGCACCGGAACTGGCGGTTCGCGCCGACATCGAAATTCCCGACCGGCGCATGACCGTGACGTGGTCGTTGCGGCGGAACACCGACAAGGCTTTGCCGGCGAGCCACACTATCGAGGTCATGTTCAATCTGCCGGCTGACTTTCCGGGCGGGGGCATCGCCAACGTGCCCGGCGTCCTGATGAAACAAGCCGAACAGGCCCGCGGTACGCCGCTTGCCGGTCTTGCGGTGAAAGTGACCAATGGCTTCTTTTTGATTGGTCTGTCCGCGGTCGACGCGGACCGGACGCGCAATGTTCAGCTGCTCAAGGATCAGGAATGGTTCGACATTCCAATCGTCTACACCAATGGCGGCCGCGCCATTCTCGCGGTCGAAAAGGGGCCGCCCGGCGACCGGGCATTTGCCGACGCCTTTGCGGCTTGGGCGAAGTGAGCGGGGTTACCGCTTTCGCCGTTCGTCCGTTATATTTGAGTACCGGGGAGTAGTTGAGTGCAGAAGCGCGCGAAGATGAGTTCGCCTGACGAGCCAGTCGCCAATCCACACGTCGCGTCGGCACTGCGTACGCTTGCAACCGAACGCGATGGTGTAGCGGCGCTGGCAGCCGCAATGTGCGACGGGCTGGGCGCTTCGTTCGCCGCCGCCGTCGAAGCAATTCGCAGCGCGCGTGGCCGCGTGATCGTCACCGGCATGGGCAAGTCCGGCCATGTTGGGCGGAAGATCGCCGCGACGTTTGCCTCGACCGGAACGCCGGCATTTTTTGTTCACGCCGCCGATGCGAGCCATGGCGATCTTGGCATGATCACCTCGGACGACGTCATGCTGGTGCTGTCGTGGTCGGGAGAGACTGAAGAACTGAAAGATCTGATCAATCACTCGCGCCGCTTCCGCAACGCGTTGATCGCCGTCACGGTTAGTGCCGGCAGTACGCTGGGCAAAGCCGCCGACATCGTACTTGCGCTGCCGGAGGCCCGCGAAGCCTGCCCGCATAATCTCGCGCCGACGACGTCGTCGCTGATGCAACTCGCGCTCGGCGATGCTCTCGCCATGGCGCTGCTCGAGAGTCGGGGATTCACCGCGGTCGACTTCAGCGTATTCCACCCGCGCGGCAAGCTCGGCGCCGCGCTGAAGTTCGTGCGCGACGTGATGCACGCGGGCGCCGCCGTTCCGACGATCAAGCGCGGCGCGCCGATGTCGGAAGCGATTGTCGAAATGTCCGGCAAGGGATTTGGCTGCGTCGCGGTGACCGATACAGGCGGTAAACTCGCCGGCGTCGTCACCGACGGCGATCTGCGGCGTCACATGCGCGCCGATCTGCTTCAGGCGACGGTCGACACGGTTATGACCAAATCGCCGAAGGTCGTTCGTCCGGACCAACTGGCGAGCGAGGCGCTGCAACTGCTCAATTCATCGAAAATCACCGCGCTGTTCGTCGTCGAGACGGGCCGGCCGGTCGGCATCGTGCATTTCCACGATCTGCTGCGCGCCGGCGTGGCGTAAGCGGCTTTATCGACAAACTGCGGGGAGTTGGCGACGGTGCGTAGCTTGCAGCCGTTAGTACAGACCGCCCCGTGCGGCCGCGGTATCGTTGGAGGCGGGACTGGCGGCAGCCGGCTGCCGTGGCGTGCCGGCCGGACTTGGCTGCTCCGGCGCAGCAGCCGTCTTCGCCGCATCGGTGCTGGCCTGCCTGTGGGCAATAAAGTCCTGGTAGCCGGGACTGCCCGGCCGTGGCGGGGCGTCTGCGGGCTCGCCTCCGGCCCAGTGCGGCCAGTGATCGGACACGCTTCCGGAAATCTGGGTGCACGACCCGAGACCGAGGCCAAAGCACAGCGCGATGAGCGCCAAAGCGTAACGTTTGAGTATCATGCCGCCCGTTGTGTCGTCCCCAGGTTCATGGGAGATGGGCTGCTTTCGTGGCGGGACTGTGATGTCCTTTCCCCTATCGCGCGAGCGCCAACACGGGGTTCGAAGGGCGGTCTGGCAGCAAAAGTCTTGACGGTCCGAGAGTCTTAATGGTTCCGGTGTGAAGGATTTCCTAACCCGCTGTCACAGTGCTGTTTCCTGCTGCGTCGTGCTGCTGGTGGGACTCATGATCGCGCCGGGATGCAGCAATCTCGCGCAGTCGAACGAGGCTGAGCCTGCCACGGGCGTCGACCCGGGTTACATAAAAATCGTCGCCACTTACATGAATAATACCTTCAAAGGCTTGTCACCCTATGACGCGGCGGAAATATCGCGGCCGCGATGGGTTCAATCCGAGAAAGGCTGGAACTGGTTGGCCTGCGTGCACTTTCAGGACAAAGGCCGCCGCAGTACCTATTCAGTATTCTTCAGAAACGATGTCGTCGATGCACGCTATGCGGTTTTGACCGACGCTTGTGGCACGCAGAGCTATTTGCCGATGGACCTGTCAGGCACACAGCGGCCCAGCGCCATCGGCGGCGTCAATGGACCGCTTTATTAGATGCATGCCTATTGGATGGATGTCTATTAGATGCGTGTCTATTAGGTGTATGTCTATTAGGTTCGCGGGATGACCGGCGGCAGGTTCGCTTTATGACCGGGACGTTGGGCGGCGGCTGGGCTTTCGCGGCGCCGGCGACCGTTATCATTGCGGCGCTGGTTTGCGCGCTGTTGATCGTCGCGCTCTATCCCTGGCTCAGGCGCTACGCGCTGGCAAAGCCGAATGCACGTTCGTCGCATCGAACGCCTACTCCTCAGGGCGGCGGCATCGCCGTCATCGCCGCAACCCTGGCGACGGCGGTCGTCGCATTTGCATTTTTCCCGCTCGCACCGTCGGCGATGCCATCGCTTGCGGTGATCGGCACCGCCGCCGTCGTCATGGCGTGCATAGGCGCGATCGATGATGTCAGACCGCTGCCGGTGGGTCCGCGTTTGCTGCTGCAGGCGATTGTCATTGCCGGCGTGCTTTACGCGCTGCCGGCAGAGTTGCGCGTTGTCCCTTTGCTGCCGCGGTGGCTTGAGTTTTGTCTGTTGCTGCTCGGCGGCCTGTGGTTCGTCAATCTGGTCAATTTCATGGACGGCATCGACTGGATGACCGCCGCCGAAGTGATTCCGCTGACGGCAGCGCTGAGCGTGCTGGGCCTTGAGGGCGCGCTTCCAGTTTACGGCATCGTGCTGTCGCTGGCGCTGGGCGGTGCCATGCTTGGTTTCGCCTATTTCAACCGGCCGACCGCGATGATTTTCCTTGGCGACGTCGGCAGTCTTCCGACCGGCCTCATCCTCGGCGTGCTGCTGCTGCTTGTCGCCGGCGCCGGCCATTTGACCGCTGCCGTGATCCTGCCACTCTATTATCTCGCCGACGCGACGATCACATTGATGCGGCGCCTCATGCGCGGCGAGCCGATCGTACAAGCGCACCGCACTCATTTTTATCAGCGCGCAACCGGCAATGGCTTTACCGTACTGGGCGTGGTGACACGGGTGTTTGCCGTGAATATCTGCCTCGGCGCGCTAGCGGTGGCGACCGTGATCGAGCCCGGCCGCATCAGCGACGTTACCGCGCTCATCGGGGCGGTCGTCCTCGTCACCTGGCTACTTATCACCCTGGGACGGGGCCGCGCATGAGGCGCGTGCTCGTCACCGGCGCCTCCGGGTTCATCGGCCGCGCCGTGGTCGCAGCCTTGGCGCGAGACGGCCATGAGGTGCGTGCGGCTGTCCGCCGGCCGCAGCTCGCCTTTGGTGACGGCGTCGAAGTCGTGCAGCACGCGGACTTGGCACAGCCGGTTGCTTGGCAGCCGCTGCTCACCGACATCGAGTGGGTCGTGCATCTTGCCGGCATCGCTCATACCGGCAACGAGGTCGGGGCTGCGACATACGATCTCGTCAACCGGCAAGCCACGGCGCAGCTTGCAACGGCCGCGGCACAGGCCGGAGTAGATCGCTTCTTATTCGTCTCCTCGGTTCGCGCACAGAGTGGACCTGCTGCCGATCATGCGTTGACCGAGACCGACCCGCCGGCGCCGACCGACGCTTACGGTCGCTCAAAGCTCGCCGCCGAGGAGGCCGTGCGAGCCGCAGGCGTGCCGTTCGTAATCCTGCGGCCGGTGCTGCTTTACGGACCCGGCGTCAAAGGAAATTTCGCCATCCTGGCGCGCGTCGCCGCGTCGCCACTGCCGCTGCCGGTGAAGGATTTTGTCAATCGGCGCTCGATGCTCGGCGTCGAAAATTTCATTTCGGCATTGAAATTCGCGCTCGCTTCACCCAACACCATCGGCGAAACCTACGTGGTTGCCGATCCCGGCATGGCGCTGCGGCTCGCCGACCTGATTGCAACCCTGCGACAGGCCCGGGGCCGTCGCCCGCTGATTTTCCCGATGTCGACTGATTACATCGAAATGCCGCTGCGGCTGTTGCGGCGGGCCGACACATGGGATCGTCTCGGCCGCAATCTGCGCGTCGATGCCGGCAAGCTCGTTGCCGCCGGATGGCAACCGCTGCACGATACCCGCGCCGGGCTGACCGCAATGGTTCAGGCAGCCGCACCGCGGAAATCCGGTACGGCTTCCATCAGCACACGGTAGATCGCCTCGCGTTCCTCACGCGCCAAGCCCTGTTCGAGCATCGCGAGCCAGCCGCGCATCGCATCGAGCGGCGGCTGGATCGGACGGGCGGCGACGACGCCGTCAAATCCAATTTCCACCATCGGCTCCTCGCGCGCGAACAGGATTTCCTGCATGCGCTCGCCGGGCCGCACGCCGGTGAATACGATATCGACGTCGCGGCCGGGCTCGAGGCCGGCAAGGCGGATCATGCGCTCGGCAAGATCGACGATTTTGACCGGCTGGCCCATATTGAGCACGTAGACCGAAACATCAGAGCGCTCGGGCCCAAGCGCATGGCTCGCTGCCGTGACGACCAGATCGCACGCCTCGCGAATGGTCATGAAGTAACGCACCATGTCCGGATGAGTGACGGTGACGGGACCGCCGGTATCGATCTGCGCCTTGAATTTTGGCACGACCGAGCCGTTGGAGGCGAGCACGTTGCCGAACCGCACCGCGATAAGTCGCATCGGCCGCCGCTCGGTCTCCGGACGCTGGGAAAAATCGGCATCGAGCGCCTGGCAGTACATTTCGGCAAAGCGCTTGGTGGCGCCGAGCACCGAGACTGGCTCGATCGCCTTGTCGGTCGAGATCATGACCATCGCCGAAGCGCCAGCGGCTGCCGCCGCGTCCGCAACATTGACCGAACCAAATACGTTGGTCTTGACGCCCTCCTCCCAATTGCGCTCGAGCAACGGCACATGCTTGAGCGCGGCGGCATGAAAGACGATATCGGGCTTGAAATCCGCCATCAGGCGAAAAAGCCGCTTGCGGTCGCGGACATCGGCGATGCGGCCGTCGATCGCGGCCCTGGTCTGCCTGGTGGCAAGTATCTCCAGCACCGCATGCAGTGCCGGTTCCGAATTCTCGATGATGAGCAGGCGCACCGCGCCGAACGTGATCACGCGGTCGCAGATTTCAGCGCCGATCGAACCGCCACCGCCGGTCACCACGACCGATCTGCCCTTCAAAAAAGTCTCCAGCCGTCCGTAGTCGATTTTGACGCTCGGCCGCAGCAGCAAATCCTCGACGTTGACCGGCGCCAGGCGCGGCATCTCGCCACCGTCATCGAGCGATGGCAGCCGGCTCACGGTGAGGCCGAGGCGGCGCGCGTGCATCAAGGTCGCTTCGGGCTTGGCATCCGGCTCGAAGGCCGATGGTGTGAAGATCACGCGCGATACGATGGTGCGGCGCTCCGCGAGATCGCCGACCACGCGGTCGAGATCGGCAAAGCCGCCAAGAACCGGAATGCCCCGTATCGACTGACCCTGATCGGACGCCGATGGCGACAGCACACCAACCGGCCAGGTCTTGCGAACGGCGCCGCTCTCGATGGCGCGCAGCAGGACCTCGGCGTCGGCCGCGCGGCCGAGCACAAGCGCCGGATTGGCCGCCTCGGCCAGCGCGTGATGGCGCGTGCGGGTGAAGCGGAAATAGCGATAAGCGATGCGCGGGCCGCCCAGGAATACGTTCTGGAGGATCCAGTACAGCGCAATCGTTATTTTGCCGAAAAAGAATTGCCCGAGCACGTTGGGCGCCACCAGGACATAGTCGAGCACCAGAAGCGAAACGGCCAGCACCGTCGACGCACGCAGGATGTTCATCAAGTCCGGAAGCGAGGCAAAGCGCCACTTCGCTTCGTACAGATGGAACAAATAATAGATGATCGCGGCGTAGGCGACGAACCCGGGCAAGAAGAACAGCAGCGGATCGCGGCGATCCGCCAGTCCGACGGCCTCGAACCGGATATAGAAGCTCGCGACAATCGCCGCCGCCGTCATGAGCAGATCATGAGCGATGACGAGCGCCCTGCGCGGGCTCAAATTCAGTCCGAGCATGCCTGATCCGTGCTGCCGGGTGCGTTCGCCATTTCATTACCGGGCTTTGCGCCGCCGCGCCACCCCGGCAGCATTGGCCTAGGCCGCGCGCTGGACCGCAAGTGCTTGATCCACCGCAGAAATTACCTGTGCGCCGGTCAACCCGTCGAGGCAGCGGCTATAGCTGTCCAGCCGCCGCTCGCAGCCCTCGAGCTGGCAGGGCAAACAGGGCAGCGGATTTTGTACCAACCAAACATTGCCGCGTTGCTGGATCGTGCCGGCCGCCGCCCATGGCCGATCAAGACCACCGAGCGGCCACGGCCCCCAAAGACGGGGGTCGGTTGGCCCGTACAGTGCAACCGTCGGCGTCCCGGTGGCCGCGGCAAGATGCGTAACGGCAGTATCGGGCCCGACGTAAACCTCCGCGCTGCGGATCGCGGCGGTCAGCTCCGGCCAATCGATCTTGCCGTCGAGACGCACAACATCGCTGCCGCGCCAGGTTTCATCGAGATAGCCAGCGTCGCTTTTGGCGCCGCTGGTGACGATGCCGAGACCGCGCTGGCGCAGCGCCGCGGCGAGTTCGCGCCAGCCGTCGACCGTCCAGCGCTTGTATTTGAACATTGGTGCGGCGTGAACGACGGCATAAGGCTGCGCCGGAACGAGATCGCGCCGCACCTCGCCCTGCGGACACACGATTTCGGAAATCGCTGGGATACCGAGAAGCTCGGCGAGCCGGAGAACATCGCCAACACGGTGCTGCTCGCGATCCCTGACATAGGATCGGGTAAGCGCGAGGCGTTTTACGCTCGCCCCAAAGCCCTCGGCTTCGACGGGGCCGGCGCTTTGCCGCCCCGCGATCCACGCCAGCGTCGTCGGGCGGTCGCCGGTTTGCGTGGAGAGCGCAAGATCGTAGCGCCGCGCCAGCCGGCGCAGCAGCGACAGGGTTTCGCTCGCACCTGGCCGCGGCGATATGGCCATGACGCCCGACAGATCGGGATTGCCCGACAGAATGCCCTCGGTTCCAGAAAATACCAGCGCCTCAATCGCGGCGCCAGGGAATGCGCGCTTCACGCTGCGTATCAGCGGCGTCGTCAGCAGCACGTCACCGAGCCGGCGCAGCGCCACGATCAGCACACGGGGATTTGCCGGTATTTGAATCGCGCTCATGGCGTCGCCGCCGCGGGCTGCTCGGCCGACTTAATGTCGCGCTGACGCAGCACCATGCCGCCGGCGACACCTACTCCGAAAACGTACAGCCAGCCTTGCGTGAAATCGAACAGATGCGAATTGAACAGCGACGCCACCACGTTCTGGGCGACAATGATCAGGCCGCACCAATCGGCAATACTCGCGCCGCGGAACAGCAACAGATGCGCCGCCCACATCGCTGCCAGCACGACCGTTCCCATGGCGCCGAGCTGAATAGCGACGGCAAATATCTGATTGTGCGGATTGACCGACGCTTCCGACGCCGATCCGCCGTCGCTCACAACGGCATTGCGGAACTGTTCCGCGATCGAGCCGGTGCCGTGGCCGACGATGGGGGCTGTCTTCACGAACGACAGCGATTTTTTCAAAAACTCCAAATGCAGACCGGTCGAGTTAAAGGCGTCGTTGGCTTCATAGGCTTGCAGCTCGTTTAGCGACGTATCCATATGGGTACGTAGCGCGGGCGAGCCGAGCCAAATGGCACCACCGACAATACAGCCGAACACCGCGGCGGTGATGACCCCTTTCCATCGCGAGCACCGCCAGCCAAGCAACAGCAAAAGCACTGGAACGATCAGGAGCGTGGTCCGGCCGGTCGTAACAAAGAAAATGTCGGCGAGGAAAAATACGGCGAGGACAACCATCCACACTTTAGAGCGCCACCATCCGATAGAGCGCCACCATCCGATTTGGGACTCGGCCAATGCGATGCCAAAAAGCGCAAAAGCGCAAATCAGGAATTCCTCGCTCTGGATGATGTAGTCCTTGACCGGAACTCCAGGCATTCGCGGATGCCAGAGCAGTCCGGGGAAGAGCACCATCAGCCACGACGCAACCAACAAGATCGCTGTCGAGGTGAGAAATCCGATCAAGACACACTTGCCGTAGGCGGAACGCCGGAAATGCGCGAGCAGCAGCGGAATAACCAGCAGCTTGTTGAATCCGCTGAGACCGCCGAAGCGCTCGGTCCAAGTCACATCGGCCCACAGCATGCCAATTGCACCGAGACTCCACAGCAAAACCGGCAGCCCACCGGCGCAACTTGCAACATCGCGGCGAACCACCGGGACATTCAATGTCGGCAAGGCCGTCACCAGCCAGAGCCCGATAAGAATCCCCGCCGCCGTTGTGGACCACGGCAGCGAAACGGCAACTCCGACAGCGAGCCAGCCAGCAACCTCCTCCAGCATTCGCGAATCGCGCACCTTCGTGCGCATGGTTGTCATCGTCGTCATCGTGGTTGGCGTCACCTATGACTTTGTTTTCGCAGTGCGTATCGAACTGGATTCTTGCAGAATGCAATACAGGTTGCATTGGCTTGACGTCTGCCGCAATTTGATATCTCGCTTGCCGCGGGAAGACTGTCCATCTTCTATAGCGTCAAAATGAACGGCTGAAACAGACCAGTCGGTCATGGGCAAGTTCGCCTGATCCGACCTGAATTCCGGTCTTCCAACCAGTCCACAATATGCCTACCATTCGAAAAAACTCGGATGTCATTGATAACTCCGATTTTAGGGAATCATCGTGGGTAGCAGCCTGGATGAGCGCGTTTGTGAATTGCGGCCAAAGTTTTACTCGCCCTTCGATTTCGGCGGTGGCGTAGTCACGAAACCATGGTACGTCAAACGTCGATTTAAACGCAGGCTATCACTGCTGAACCTGCCGGATTTAACGGGAAAGAGCGTCTTAGATATCGGGGCCTGGGACGGCTATTTCTCGTTTGAGTTCGAGCGCCGCGGGGCACGGCGCGTTTTGGCAGTCGACGTATGGGCCGATGGCGCTTTGGAGGCTTTTCTGCTCGCGAAAGAACACTTCAAGAGTAAAGTTGAACATCGCTACCTCGATGCGCACGAATTGAGCCCCGACCTTATCGGCACATTTGACGTAGTATTTTGCGCAGGCCTGCTCTACCACCTGCGTCACCCGCTCCACGGACTGGAACGCATCCGTTCGGTGACGTCAGGGCAGCTGATCCTCGAGACGGCATCATTTATTCCTGCAGTTCATGAATGGGTTCCGCAGATCACTTTTTTTCCCGGTGATCGCGATCCAGGAAGCTATAGCTGGCACGATGGCGGCTTTCCCACCGAGCAATGGGTCATTGATGCGCTTCAGACGGTAGGATTCAGCCGATCGAAAGTAATCTACACGCCGTCCTGCCGCTACCTCAAGAAAGCCATAGCACTTCTCACCAATACCCCGGGGCGAGGACGTCTCATCGTGCACGCGTTCGTCTGATGGATTCTTGCCTTCAACTCCGGCGCGCTGGAAATTGGGCTATCGAAGGCACGACCAGCCCACACGACTCGCGTTGAGACACGCCGAATAGCTCACGCCGGCTCGAAGGCCCTCACAGACAGCGCCACTCATGAATCGCACCGGACTCTTCATCGCGCTCGCCGTTGCCGTAGTTGTCGGCGCCCTATTCTGCATCTATGCGCAATTCGACCTCGATCTCTCCGGATTGTTCTTCAACCCCGACACGCACAGGTTCAGGGTATATGGGCAACATTGGGAGCAACACGCGCGCGACGCCTCGCGTTGGCTTATCATTTTGCTTGTAGCACCGGGCTTCCTCGCCCTCGGCGGCAAACTGATCTTTCCACGTCGACGCATGCTGATCGGCGGTCGATCCGCTTTATTGCTGGTGCTGACACTAGCGCTCGGCCCGGGTCTACTGGCCAATACACTCCTCAAAGACCATTGGGGCCGCTCCCGTCCCATTGACGTCATCGAATTTGGCGGCGCTGACCCTTTTACACCGTGGTGGAATCCTGGCGGCCCGTGTCCTAATAATTGTTCATTCATAGCCGGCGAGCCGTCGGGCGCATTCTGGACGTTGGCGCCAGCCACCATGGCGCCGCCGCAATGGCGTCTGCTCGCATACGGGGGCGCAATTGCGTTTGGCATCGCACTTGGCGTGTTACGCATTGCCGCCGGCGGACATTTTTTCACCGACGTCGCATTTGCCGGTGTCTTCATGTATCTCGTCGTATGGTCGACTTACGGTTTCATTTTTCGCTGGCGGACGACCCGATTGGGTGAAGACAGCGTCGAGCGGGCGTTCGGTCGCGCCGGAGAGGCGATACGACGCTCGTTCGCCGCAATCATGGGGCGGCCCAGCCAGAGCCCCGATTAGCGCTCGCAAGGGCCGACACAAAAGGGCTTTGCCGAGGGATTACGTTGAAGTATCTCGCTGGAGCGATGCGATGCACTGCCGCCAACAACCGCAAAGTTACTGGCGCGTTATCTGCGCCGGGGGTTGCAAATGATTCAGTCGATCCGAAATAGCCGGGCATATGCTGTTTATCGACAGAGCTTAGCCTACGATACCGTTCGACGGCATGGCAAAATCCTCAAGCGCGCCGTTAAGCTGCCCCGCTATCTGGGAACCACGTATCGGTGCCCGATTTGCAGCGTCGGCCTCCGCGCATTCAAGCCGATGTGGAAGTCCTACTGGCGCGACGTCGAAAAGTTCAAGCCCGTCCATCGGGCAACCCCGATGGAAACATTCAACCTGACCGCCTTCACCTGCCCGCGTTGCGACGCTTTCGATCGCGAGCGTCTGACTGCAATCTATCTCGAGGAGGTCTTCCGCAACTTCGATCACAACCGGATGTACCAGGTGCTCGAATTTGCTCCCGGTGAGGCTCTCCACAAGATGTTGAGGCGTTATCCGTTCATCGCCTACCGCAGCGCTGATCTTAGTCGGAAGACTGTGGACGAGCGTGTCGATCTCACGGCGATGGACGCTAACGCCGACCGTTCGATAGACATTCTACTGTGTTCACATGTCCTCGAGCATATCCCTGAGGATCGCAAGGCCATGCGTGAGATCTGTCGGGTGCTCAAGCCGGACGGTTTCGCGGTCCTCCTCGTGCCCCTCGTCGTCGGTATCGACGAGACCCATGAGGATCCGAATCTCAATACGGACGCGCTGCGCTGGAAGTACTTTGGCATGGGTGACCACGTACGCCAGTATGGCAAACGCGATTTCGTCAATCGACTTGAGGATGCCGGCTTGAACGTCGATCAACTCGGCATTGAACACTTTGGCGCGGAAGCATTTCGCCTCGCAGGCATCGCGGAGAACTCTATTCTTTACGTCGTGCGCCCGCGGTCGAGTCAGTCAGGCGCAGAGTAACCAAAATCTTCGGCATTCGTTTCGGTCATTCGATCAATTCGCTGCGGCAGGCGTGATGTGTTCATTGCGCAGCGCCGAAAGTCCTTGCCGTGCCCGAATTCGATCTCCGCTCAGAACTTCTTGAAGCAGGTGCTCGTTCTCCTGCAAGCGCGAGCGGTCGGCCTCGGCATGCCACAAGTGCAGCACGCCGGCTGCCATGCGGCCGTCTTTGCGACGTATCCCGGCGTGCATCAGGCGGATCAAAATATCGGAGTCTTCGCGTCCCCAACTGCTGAAGCCACCCTCGAAACCATCAACGGCGACGAGGTCGGAGCGCCAGATGCCGAGGTTGCAGCCCTGCGCACCACGCCAATCCAGCCTCCGCAGCCGGCGAAGCGGTCCAAGGGGCAGCGAAAGCAGTGGAGCGAGACGCTTGATTTCTCCCGCACGGCGGGCACGCCGCCAATCGGCCAAGGTCCAGCTTTCCGGCTCGAGCTTCTCCGTCAAAATCCGCCCCGACAGCACGCGCGAGATCAGAAGCCGGTTGCCGGTGACAAACCAGCCGCGCTCGGCAAGCGCGCGGTGCGCGGCGACGAAATCCGGGCGAGCCAGGCAGTCGCCGTCGAGGAAAATGCAATAGTCACCCTCCGCGGCAAGGATCGCACGATTGCGAATCGTGGCGAGCCGGAAGCCCTCGTCCGGATGCCAGACGTGGACGACGCGGCGTGCTACGCGACCTTTCCAGCTAATAACCACAGCGGCGGTATCGGGCTTCGAGCCGTCATCGGCGACGACGACCTCGAAATCGCGGTCCTCCTGATGGGCCAGCGACCGCAGCACGGCATTCAACGCGTCCGGCCGATTGTAAGTGGCGACGATGACGGAGACGAGATCGTTCATTGCGTTGCCGCCCGAGTACCACCAAGCCCGGCCCGCAGCCACTCGCGCAATTTTCGCTTGGTTTCGCGGGACTGCGCCAGCATCGACTGTGCCCGGATCAGGATGTCACCGGCTTGCCGGAGTCTTGCCGAACCGGGTCGGCGGCGCGGCGAACGATATTTGTCGTCGACTGCCCGGGCACCAGATCGACCAGGATCACGCCGCCGCCCGCGGCCTCGACCACCTCGCGACCGACGACTTCCTCGCGCGTATAGTCGGCGCCCTTGACGAGAACGGCGGGACGCACATGCTTGATCAATTCGAGCGGAGTATCCTCCTCGAATACAACGACAAGATCGACGGCTTCGAGCGCCGCCAGCACCTCCGCACGACCTTCGGCGGCATTGATCGGCCGGCCCTTGCCCTTGAGCCGCGTGGTCGACGCGTCGCTGTTGAGTCCGACCACCAGCCGGTCGCAGGCCGCGCGCGCTCCGGCCAGGAGCTTGATGTGGCCGCGATGCAGGAGATCGAAGCAGCCGTTGGTGAAACCGATGCGCAAGCCGTACTGGCGCCATTGTGCCAGGCGGCTATCCAGAACCGACCAGTCAAACACGATCTTTTCTTCGGGCGCGAGCGAAGCGGCCGGCAGGACGCGGTGGCGCAATTCGCCGAGCGAAACCGTCGCCGTCCCGCGTTTGCCGATGACGACGGCGGCGGCGGCATTGGCCGCGCGCATGGCCGGCTCGTATGGTGCTTTCATCGCCAGCAACACCGCCATCACCGCAGCGACCGTATCGCCGGCGCCCGAGACGTCGCTGACCCTGACCGGATAGGCCGGAATATGAACAGGCTGCTGCCCCTCTACATGCAGTGTCATGCCGTCCTCGCTGCGGGTCACCAGCACGGCCTCGGCGTCGAGCGTGCGGGCCAGTTCCGCTGCCGCCGCGGCGATATCAGCCTCAGTGGTGACCGGACGATGCACGGCGGCGGCGAGTTCCTTGCGGTTTGGCGTCACCAGCGTCGCGCCGCGATAGAGGGTGTAATCATGCGCCTTGGGATCGACGATCACCGGCTTGCCAAGGCGGCGCGCGCCGTCGATGACGGCGCGGATGACCCGCGGTGTCAGCACACCCTTGGCGTAATCGGACATCACCACCGCGCCGACCTGGGGCAGCGCCGCTTCGGCATAGGCGATGATGGAGGCCTCGCTCTGCGCCCCGGCGGGCTCCGTTGTCTCCCAGTCCGCCCGCACCAGATGCGCCGAATGATGTTCGGACACGAATCGCACCTTGCGCGTTGTTCGCCTTCCGGCGTCGATCACCAGATCGGGCACGATCGAGCCGCTGAACTTGCCGAGCGCATTGGTCAGCGTCAGCCCGGCCTCGTCGTTGCCGATCAGGCCGATGAAAATGCAGCGCGCCCCGAGCGCCGCAATGTTGCGCGCGACATTGCCGGCGCCGCCGATTTCGATCTTGTTGTGGCGGACCGTGAGCACCGGCGTAGGCGCTTCGGGCGAAATGCGCGTGACGTCGCCGTAGACGAAATCGTCGAGCATAAGATCGCCGACGCAGAGAATGGTCTGCTTGTCGAAGTGCCTGAGCGCCTCTTCGAAATCGAACATCCGTGTCGCGGCCGGTTCCAGCTTCGCTCTCCCGCTCACCTAAAGCGATCGGGGCAATCGAGATAGCACGTCACGTAACGCCTCACCGCCTCTTCGAGCACGGTGAAGTCAGCATTATAGCCGACCCGCCGCAGATTAGTGGTCTCGGCTTGCGTGAAATATTGGTAGCTATCGCGGATCGAAACCGGCATCTCGATATATTCGAGCGCGGGTTCGCGGCCGAGCGCCGCAAACAGCGCCAGCATCAGATCACGGAAACTGCGCGCCTTCCCGGTGCCTACATTGAAGATGCCGGAAATCGACGGCGTATCGAGCAACCAGCGCACCGCGGCGACGGCGTCATCGACATAGATGAAATCGCGCTTTTGCGCGCCGTCGGCGATGCCATCGCGGTGCGATTTGAACAGGCGGATGGTCTTGCCGGCCTTGGCGTCGTCGAACCGCTTGGCGACCAGGCTCATCATTTCGCCCTTGTGATATTCATTGGCGCCGAACACGTTAAAGAATTTCAACCCGACCCATTGCGGCGGCATTTTCTCCTTGCGCGCGGCGCGCTCGACTACGGCGAGATCGAATGCATGCTTGCTCCAGCCGTAAAGGTTCATGGGCTTAAGTTTTTTCAGTGCGGCGATCGACCAGTCGTCGGAGAAGCCGTTTTCGCCACTGCCGTACGTCGCGGCGGAGGACGCGTAAATGAACGGCGTGCGCGTCGCCGCACACCAGTCGAGCAGCCGCAGCGACAGCCGAAAATTAGTTTCCATCAATGCGTCGCCGTCCGTCGCGGTGGTCGATGAAATGGCGCCGAGATGAATGACGGAATCGAGCTTCCGGCCGTCGAGCCAGGACAGAAGATCGGACGGCGGCACAAAATCGGCGATCTGGCGGGCGGCGAGATTGCGCCACTTGCCATCATTGCCGAGGACATCGTTCACGGCGATGTCCGCGCGCCCAGCCTCATTGAGGCTCGCGACCACGTTCGATCCGATAAAACCGGCACCGCCGGTGACCAAAAGCATCCGTTCTGACCGCTGATGTCCGGCCGCCCCGCGCCCCGACCGCAACCGATTCTTTGCCCCACTCGCGGTCACTGCGCAATATTGGACCGTCAGTAACCTTTCGATAAATATGAATTATAATTCATATCTATCGAAAGTTCCGATGCCGGCACTGATCCGCAGGGCCTGCGCGGATGTGCTAACTATCCGACCAGCCCAACGCGCGCCGCTTGAAGTATGCAGAAGATTTCCGCCTATATCCTCACCTTTAACGAGGCCGAAAAGATCAAGGCCGCGGTCGAGAGCGTGTTGTGGGCCGATGAGGTCGTGGTCGTCGATTCCAACAGCACGGACGCCACCGCCCAGATCGCAACCGGCCTTGGCGCTCGCGTCGTGCAGGTGCCGTTCTGCGGCTTCGGCGAACTGCGCAACCGCGCCGTCGAAGCCTGTTCCTGCGGTTGGATATTCAGCCTAGACGCCGACGAGCGCTGCACCGCCGCGGTCCGCGATGAGATACTTGGCCTGCTCACCATCGGTCCGCCGCTCGACGTCTATCGCGTGCCAAGGCGCAGCTTCATGATGGGCCGGTGGATCCAGGGTTCCGGCTGGTACCCCAACTTCCGCCAACCACAGCTCTTTCGCAAAGGCAGCATGCGCTACGCGCTTGAGCCAGTGCACGAGGGTTATGAAAATCGGAGCGGCAAGCCGGTCGGCACGCTGCAAAATGCGATCTGGCAGTTCCCGTTTCGCAACCTGTCCGAGATCATCAGGAAGGCCGACCGCTACTCCTCGCTTGGCGCCGCAAAGCTCACCGGCAAGCGCGTCTCGATGTCCAGCGCTTTCGGGCACGGGATGTGGTCATTCCTCAAACACTACATTCTCAAGCGTGGCTTTATCGACGGCTGGGCCGGTTTCGTCATCGCTTTCGGCAACTTCGAAGGCACATTCTACCGCTATGCCAAGCGCTACGAGGATGAACAAAACTGGTCGCCTCCGGTCAGCGAACCGCTTCGACGCAAGCCAAACCCGACGCATAATAATGAATGATAATTCAATTCATATCTCACCGGCAGGCGACTCAGGAGGCGGCCCGATTTTGGTCGTCCCCTATATGTGGATTGGCGACTTCGTACGCTGTCACACGATCGTTCAGTTGCTTCGGGCCCGCTTTCCCGATCGGCCGGTCGATATGCTGTCGAGCACAGTCACCGCGCCCCTGACCGATTACATGCCGGGGGTGCGGCAAGCGGTCATCGCCGATCTGCCGCGCCGCCGCCTTGGCCTTACGCAGCAGCGCGCGCTCGCCGAACAGCTCAAGCAGCAAAGCTACAGTACGGCGCTGGTGATGCCGCGGACCTGGAAATCGGCGCTGGCGCCGTTTTTGGCGCGAATACCGGAACGCATCGGCTTTGCCGGCGAGGCGCGATTTTTCTCCTCAACGACCTGCGCTTCGGCGAACGCGCGCTCCCCCGCATGATCGATCGCTGCGCCGCTCTGGCGCTGCCAAAAAATGCCGAGGCGCCGCCGCAATGGCCGGCGCCGAAGCTCGAGGTCACCGCGTCCGAGGCCGCCGCCTGGCGCAGCCGTCACGGATTGAGCGATGAGCATCGCAGCGTCGTTGCGCTCGCGCCGGGCGCGGTTGGGCCGTCGAAACGCTGGCCGAGCGCCGCTTATGCCGCGCTGACCAGCCGCCTGATTGCCGAGGGCCTTGCGGTCTGGGTGCTGGGCGGTCCCGATGAAAAAGCATTGGCGAATGAGGTCGTCGGCGACACGGCGGCGCGCGACCTCACCGGCCGCGATCTGCGTAACGCCATTCTGGCGCTGGCGTCGGCATCGGTGGTCGTGTCCAACGATTCCGGCTTGCTCCATGTCGCCGCTGCACTCGGCACACCGAGCATCGGCATTTTCGGCCCGACCAGCCCATGGCACTGGGCGCCGCTCAATCCGCTCGCGGCGACCGTCGAGACGGCGGCTGAACTCTCCTGCCGCCCCTGCCATAAGCCAACATGTCGCTTCGGCCACCATCGCTGCATGGAAGAAATCACCACGGATCAGGTGCTTATGGCGACCCAACGGGCGCTGGCGGCAGTCACATTACCCGCCTGAATTGACGCCGCGGCGGCCTAAACGCGGTATTTATGATCTCGGAGTAAGGCTGAGGGACATGACGGTCCTGATCACAGGCGGCGCCGGCTACATCGGCAGCCACATGGTCTGCGAACTCGCCGATTTGGGCGAGCGCGCGGTTGTGCTCGACAACCTCTCCACCGGTTTTGACTGGGCCGTCGCCAAGGGCACCCCGCTCATCGTCGGTGATGTCGGCGATCAGGCGCTGGTTTCGCGCATCATCCGCGACCACGAAGTCGACGCGATCATCCACTTCGCCGGCTCGATCGTGGTGCCGGACTCGGTGCGCGATCCGCTCGGCTATTACCGGAACAACACGGTGAACTCCCGCGCCCTGATCGAGTGTGCGGTAAACGGCGGGGTGCGGCGCTTCATCTTTTCCTCGACCGCCGCCGTCTATGGCGACCCAGCCGAAGTGCCGGTGAAGGAAGATGCTCCGACACAGCCGATCTCACCTTACGGCTGGTCGAAGCTGATGACCGAAACCATGCTGCGCGACACCAGCCATGCGCACGGCCTGCAACACGTGATCCTTCGCTATTTCAATGTCGCCGGCGCCGATCCGCAGCGACGCGCCGGCCAATCGACCAAAGCCGCGACGCATCTGATCAAGGTTGCGGTCGAGACCGCACTCGGCACGCGGCCGAAGCTTGACGTTTACGGCACCGATTATCCGACGCCCGACGGCACCTGCGTGCGCGACTACATTCATGTCAGCGACCTGGTGCGCGCGCACGGCGATGCACTGCGCTATCTACGTTCCGGCGCGCCGTCGCTCACGCTCAACTGCGGCTACGGTCACGGCTTCTCGGTGCTCGAAGTGATCGAAGCGGTCAAACACGTCTCGGGTGTCGATTTCAAGATCGAGACCGCGCCGCGACGTGCAGGCGACTCCGCTCGCATTGTGGCGGCTTCGGAACAGATCCGGGCCAGGCTTGGCTGGCAGCCGCGTTATGACGACCTTGCAACCATCGTCGGCCACGCGCTCGCGTGGGAACGTGCGCTGATAGCGCGCCCGAGCGGGCGTAGGGCCGCCATTTAGCCGGCCGACCCGGTTCCCGCGGAGCCCGCCGGCGGGCTGAATTCACTTGAAAATTCCGACCCTTCCGGGCATGGAACGGCTATGCCGGAACTGCCCGCGCCGGGACGAGACGGATTGCGCATGGGATTTCGTTTGGCCGAATTGACGGACGATTATTCGACCCTTGCGCTGGTCCGGCGCCTCCTTGTCGACGAGGCGCTGGCCCACTGGCCGTTCTACGCGCTGGGTTTTGCGTTGATGGCAGTCGCCGCTGCAGCTACTGCGGCCACTGCCTATCTGCTCGGCACGATGACCAACGAAACCTACGTGAGCCACAATTTCCACGGCATCGTTGTCATTGGCATTGCCGCCGTCGGCATCTTCGCGGCGAAAGGCTTCGCCACTTACGCCGCGACTGTGACGCTGTCGCGGATCGGTAACCGCATCGTCGCCGACAATCAGCAGCATATGTTCGACAAGCTGCTGCATGAAGACGTTGGATTCTTCGCCGACCGCCATTCTTCCGAATTCATCGCCCGCCTGACGACGGGCGCAAATGCGGTCAGCCAGGTCATCAATCTCCTGATCACCGCGATCGGCCGCGATCTGATGTCGCTCATCGGGCTGTGTATCGTCATGGTGATCCAGGATCCGGTGATGTCGCTTGTCGGCGTTATCGTGGCACCTCCGGCGTTTTTGTTCCTGCGCAAGCTGATCCGCCGCGTGCGCGGCATAGCACGCATGCAATTCACCGGTGGCACGCAGATCATCGAGACCATGCAGGAAGCCCTACAAGGCATACGCATGGTCAAGGCGTTTGCGCTCGAGGACGAGATGCGGCGCCGGCTTGCCGTGAGCGTCAAACAAGTCGAGCATGAATTGAACAAAATGGCGCGCGTCGCTAACCGCGCCAGCCCGATGATGGAAATACTCGGCGGCATTGCCATTGCGGTGGCGAGCATTTACTGCGGCTACCGCGTGATCGAAACCGGTGCGAAGCCCGGGGAATTCGTCTCGTTTCTGGCGGCGTTCCTGCTGGCCTACGAACCGGCGAAACGTCTGGCGCGGCTCAATATCGACCTCAACAACAACCTGGTCGGCGTGAGGATCCTCTACGAAGTCATCGACAGCCCGGCCGGCGAGCCCGACGACGATGCGCTTCCGACACTCGCCCTGACCGACGCGCGCGTCGAGTTTGCCAATGTCGGCTTTGCCTATCGTGCCGACACGCCGGTGTTGCGCGGGATGACCTTTGACGCCCAGCGCGGCAAGCTCACGGCGCTGGTCGGGCCGTCCGGCGGCGGCAAATCGACCGTGCTCAACCTGATCCCGCGATTCTACGACCCCAAATCCGGGCACATCCTTATAGACGGCCAGAACATTGTCGCGGTGTCGCGCCGCTCGCTGCGCCACGAGATCGCCTACGTCGGGCAGATTGTTCATCTGTTCCGCGGCACCATCCGCGAAAATATTGCGCTTGGTAAGCTCGGTGCCAGCGATGCGGAGATCTGTGCCGCCGCCAGGGCTGCCCACGCGCACGACTTCATCATGGACTTCCCGGCCGGCTACGGTACGCCGGTCGGCGAGCACGGATTGCAGCTTTCCGGCGGCCAACGCCAGCGCATCGCCATCGCTCGCGCGCTGATCAAGAATGCGCCGATCATTCTCCTTGACGAGGCGACGGCTTCGCTGGATTCGGAATCCGAGCGCCACGTGCAGGAAGCCCTTGCCGAGCTCTGCAAGGGTCGCACCACCATCGCCATTGCCCATCGGCTGTCGACGATCATGCACGCGGATTGCATTCTCGTTGTCGAAAACGGCTTGATCGTCGAGTTCGGTCGACATGACGAATTGCTACGCAAAGGCGGCCGCTATGCCTCGTTCTACCGGCTGCAACTGAAGGAGCAGTCGCCGGCGCGTGAACCGGTTGTGTCGATCGCATCTTCCGCTTGAAAAGTAACCGCAGTTTTCACGGAGCACGTCTTCATTGGGAAGGCTTGCTCCGCTTTTCTCAATCATGCGCTTGGGTTATAAGCCCGGCGCCACTTGCTTCCCTCCTCAAAAAGCCAAGGGTTCATGAGCACCGACAACAAGAATTATGTCATTCCGCAGCCGCCGCAGGCCGCCATTCCGGTTGGCGGCACCGATAAGTATTTTCCGGTCCGCCGCCTGTGGTGCGTCGGCCGCAATTATGTCGAGCACATCAAGGAGATGGGGCAGGACGTGCGCGAACCGCCGTTCTTTTTCGCCAAGCCCGCCGACGCGATCGTGCCGGACGGCGGCACCTCGCCCTATCCCTCGCTTACCAAGGACATGCATCACGAAGTCGAGTTGGTGGTCGCACTCAAGAGCGGCGGCCGAAATATCAAGATCGAGAAGGCGCTTGATTGCATCTACGGTTACGGCGTCGGCATCGATCTGACGCGCCGCGACCTGCAAATCGCCTCGCGTGACATCAAGCGGCCGTGGGAAGTTGGTAAGGCGTTCGACCATTCGGCGCCGTGCGGGCCGCTCAAGCCCGCTTCGGAGATCGGCCACCCGTCGAAGGGCCGCATCATGCTCAAGGTCAACGGCAAGATACGCCAGGATGGCGACCTCAATCAGATGATCTGGAACGTGCCCGAAGTGATCTCCAAGCTTTCGGAGATGGTCGAACTCGCCGCCGGCGATATCATCATGACGGGAACGCCGTCCGGCGTCGCCGCCACCGTTGCCGGCGACAAGATCGAGTGCGAAATCGAAGGCGTCGGCAAGCTCAACGTGACGATCGGCCAGCCGCTGAAGTAATACTCCGAGGCGCGGCAACGCCGCGCCTCGGAATATCGACTACTGCACCAGGCCTTCCATTTTCAGCGCTTCATACACTTTCGGCCGCGCAGCGACGCGGTCCATGAAGGCCTTGATGTTCGGCCATTTCGCCAAGTCCATCTCGATGCGCGGTGACCAACGCAACACGGTAAACAGATAGGCGTCGGCGACCGTGAACTTGTCGCCCATCAGGTACTGCTTGCCGGCAAGTTGCTTGTCGAGCCAGTCGAACCGCTTGCCGAGATTTTCCTTCGACAACCTCTTGAATTCGTCGGGCGTCGTCGGCCGGAAGATCGGGCCATACGTCTTGTGCAGTTCGGAGGTGACGAAGTTGAGCCACTCCTGCACCTTGTAGCGGTCGAGCGTTCCGGGCGCGGGCACCAGACCCGACGCCGGCTTCTGGTCGGCGAGATATTGCACGATGACCGGGCCCTCGGTGAGCCGCTGCCCGTTGTCGATCTCGAGAACCGGCACTTGGCCTTTCGGGTTGATGCTCCAGAAATCCTGGCCGCTCTTTGTCTTCTTTTCGCGGTTGTCGACTTGCTCGAAATCGAGCGCGATGCCGGCTTCAAGCGCGACAATATGGGGCGATAGCGAGCAGGCACCGGGCGCGTAATACAATTTCATGACAGGAATCTCCTTGAGCGCGGCTTTCGCCGTCATGTTAGTATAATACGAGGGGCATATAGCACGGCGGCCAGACACGACAACGCCCGCCCGCGCCCGGCAACGCGTGGAACCTGAACACAGCTGCGGCGTTGGATTGCCACGATAATGCCGGGATCACTGGAGCCGACCATGAGCCGCCGTGTGACTTTGCGGGTGCGACCTCCGATGCCGTTTGGTGACGTCACGATTATGCCCGCGCCGCTCAGCGGCCGGCCCGAAGCCGATATGGCCCGTGCCATGGCGGCGGCGCTTGCCGATGTCGAAGCCCCGACCGCGGCCGAAGTCTACGACCGGTTACGGCAGGCTTTTCCGTCGGCACCGCTGAGTGTGCGCGTCGGAGCCCTTGCCAGCTTGATGGATCGTCTGCGGCGGCCGACGCACTAGGACGTGGATCGCAGCGAGCCGATTTGCTTCAGCCCATATCTGTATCGAGCCCGCAATTTAGTCGAACAATAAAATCAAGCACTATCACCGGCCGCAACGCGCTAGTACAAGCTGGCGGCAAACTACCTCGCTTTCATTCAGCTTGCGTCGATCAGACGATGGACTTCAAGCCGAGCAAAACAACCTCGACGCGCTATTCGATCACCTCGTCTGCAAGGGTGAGCATGCTTGCCGGAATGTCGAGGCCAAGTGCCTTAGCGGTCTTGAGATTGATAACGAGATCAAATTTGGTCGGCTGCTCCACCGGGATGTCAGCAGGCTTCGCCCCGCGCAGAATCTTGTCGACGTAGTCGGCCGCACGACGGAATTGTTCGGTGTAGCTTGGTCCGTAAGACATGAGCGCGCCGTCCTTGACAAAATCCCGTGTACTGAAAATCGTCGGCAGCCGTGCTCCAAGCGCGGACGTGAGAATGCCTGTGCGGTTGGCAACAATGAGTTGATCGACCGCGACATAAAGTGCGTCAGCTCGGGCCTTGAGCCCCTGAAAGGCGGGAGCAATATCCTCGGCCCTCTGGATCACGACTGGCGCGACTTCGAGACCAAGCATGCGTGCCGCGGCCTGGGTCTCGCCCATCTCGAGCACGGGCTGGATATTGCCAACGTTGAACATAATGGCCAGTCGGTGCAGCTGAGGGACAAGCTCACGCGCGAATTCCAGTCGCTTGCCGGCGAGCTCGTTCGCCTGGATCGATAGTCCAGTGACGTTGCCCCCCGGTTGCGCCAGGCTTGCGACCAGGCCGCTGCCGACCGGGTCGATCCCTACGGCAAAGACGATGGGGATAACTGTCGTCGCCTGCTCCACCGTAGGCACAGCGCTTCCGACGGTGGCTATTACATCGACCTTGAGACGGACAAACTCAGCCGCGATTTCGGCGTAGCGCTCAGAGCGGCCCTGCGACCAGCGATACTCAATCGCGACGGTTTTGCCTTCGATCCAGCCAAGTTCGCCCAGGCGCGCCACAAAAGCAGCCGTCCATGGAGCAAAGGCCGTAGAATCCGCGCCCAGGAATCCGATGGTGGGCAACCTGTCTGCTTGCTGCGCCGCCACAGCCAACGGCCAAGTGGCCACCGCCCCACCCGCGAGCGTCAGGAATTTGCGCCGCCTCATTCGCCGCCCCCGGCTCAGAACCACGCCCGAGAAGATTACAGCAGGTTTTGATAGCCGACGAAATGGGGCTCACAGACCGGTCTCAGCCGCCGATGTCCGCTTTGGTTCTTGGCTGTGTAAAAACGAGAAGCCGCGCGACGGCGACAGAATGAACGTTCTTTGAAATTGCATTCGGGTGCGCAATAATTCGTCAGCGCATTCAATATCGCTCGATTAGAGAAAAACTATTCTCGTTGCTTCTCAGTTTTTTGCGTTTTTACACAGCCTCGTTCATTTTCGACCGATTGAACATCCCTTTGCGATGTCCGGTTGAATACGCCCCCCGATAGCGGACATTGAGATCGCTGGCGTTTATGAATGCACGCCCTAGCACCCGTCACCGTTGATCGGTTAAAGCCCGAGATAGGCGCTGCGGACACGGTCGTCGGCCAATAGCTCGGCTCCGCTGCCCGATAGAGTCACGCGGCCGTTTTCCAGTACATAGGCTTTGCTCGCAAGCTTGAGCGACTGGGCCACGTTCTGCTCAACCAGCAGGCAGGTAAGACCGCCGCGATTGAGTTCGCTGATGGTGTCGAGCACATTGCGGACAATGGAAGGCGCCAGCCCGAGCGACGGTTCGTCAAACATGATGAGTTCCGGTGCGCCCATCAGGCAGCGGCCGATCGCCAGCATCTGCTGCTCGCCGCCGGACAGCGTCCCGGCGGCTTGCTGTGCCCGCTCGGCGAGCACCGGGAACAGGGCTAGAACCCGCTGCCTGTTTCTCGCACGACTCGCGCGCGCGCGCGGCAGCATCGCACCCATGTCGAGATTTTCGGCGACTGAGAGCGTCGGAAAAACCTGCCGACCCTCCGCCACCTGGCCGATGCCGAGATTACAGACCCGATAGCTGGGCCAACCGGCAATGTCGGCGCCGCGAAACTCGATCTTGCCGTGCAAGCGCTGCTGCATCCCAGCGATCGCACGGATCAGCGTCGTCTTGCCGGCGCCGTTGGCGCCGACAATGGCGACGATCGCGCCTTGTTCGATCTCCAGCGAAACGCCATTGAGCGCCTGGACGTCGCCGTAGAACACATCGAGGTTTTCGACGCGCAGCATCACACAGCCTCGACACCGAGATAGGACTGAATCACCGCCGGATCGCGCACCACCGTTTCCGGCGCGCCCGACGCAATCGCCACACCGTGGTCGAGCACCAGTACGTGGGAGGCGAGCGCCATCACCGCGCGCATCACGTGCTCGATCAAGAGGATCGTCAATCCGCTGTCGCGATTGATCTCGCGCAGCGTCGCCACCATGCGGTCGGTTTCGGTCGGCCGCAGTCCCGCCATCACTTCGTCGAGCAGCAACAGCTTCGGTTCGGTGGCCAAGGCGCGCGCGACTTCGAGGCGCTTGCGGTCCGGCAAGGTCAAGGTCGAGGCGATCTGAGTGCGCTTGTCGAACAGATCGAGGCGCCGAAGCACGGCCAGCGCACGCTCGCGCGCGGCGTCGACACGGCGTTCCCGCAACAAGGCACCAACAATGACATTGTCCGCTACGCTCAAAGCTGGAAATGGCCGAACGAGCTGGAAGGTGCGGGCAATACCGCGCCGGCAGACCGCATCGGGCGTCAAGCCGCCGATCGGTGCGCCGGCAAAAGTGATCACGCCACTGTCCGGCTTCATGGCACCGGCAATCATGTTGAAGAGAGTGGTCTTGCCGGCGCCGTTAGGGCCGATGACCGCGAAAATCACGCCCTCAGGCAGGTCGAAGCTGACGCTGTCGACAGCAACGAGGCCGCGGAACCGTTTGCTCACGCCATTGAGCGACAACAGCGCGCTCATGGCGAGCGCTCCGTTATGCCGAGCCGGCGCGCCAGCCACGGCCAGATGCCCTCCGGCAGCGCGACGATCACAAGGAGCAGACAGATCCCGTAGAAGATCTGCTTTGCTCCCGGCAAGTCGACACCGAGCGCGGCCATCGCCGAGGTGACCGATTTCGGCAAGTCCGGTGAGCACGAACGCGCCCAGGATCGGTCCGAACAGCGTGCCAATACCGCCGATCACCGGCCCGAGGATCATCTCGATCGACCGGGAAATATTGAAGACCTGCTCGGGAAACAGGTTGTTGTAGAAGAACGCATAAAACACGCCGGCAAACGACGTGACCGCAGCCGAGATCATCACCGCGTACATTTTGCAACGGAAAGTGTCGATGCCGGCGGCGCGCGCCGCCTGCTCGTCTTCGCGGATGGCGAGCCAGAAATAACCGATGCGGCTGCGCAGCAGGAAATGCGACAGGATGAACGCCAGCACTGTCGCGGCGAGCATCACGTAGTAGAACATGGTCGGACCGCCGCGCAGGTGCCACAGATCGTTGTGGGTGTATTGCGAGACCGGCAGGAACAGACCCGCGGACGCATTGACGAAGTCGAGATGATCGAAACCGATGCGAGCAAACTCAGCGAATGCGATGGTAAGGATCGCGAAATAGACGCCGGCGACGCCGAAGCGAAACGCCAGAAATCCAATGATGGCGCCACAGGCGGCCGCAACCGGGATTGCCGCGAGAAAGCCGATCCAGGGACCGATGCCGAACCGGGTGAACAGCCAGGCCGCGACGTAGGCGCCGAGCCCCGCGTAAATCGCATGACCGAGCGAGAGCTGCCCGGCAAAGCCCATCATGATATTCCAGGCCTGTCCAGTGTAGGCGAAATACAGAATGACGATGAGTACGGTGAGCAGATAGTCGTTGACCAGCCACGGCGCGGCCAGCAATGCCGCAAGCAGCGCCGCGAGGACAATCATGATCCTCGGCGACAGGCCGCCGGTCCAGCGGGCGCTCATGCCGGCCTCTTGCCGAGAATACCCTGCGGCCGCAGCAGCAGCACCAGTACCAGAATGCCGAACGAGAACATGCTTTTGGCGGATGGCGTAACCAGCAATCCGGCCAGCGCCTCGGTGAGGCCGATCAAGACACCGCCAACCAGTGCGCCGGGCATCGAGCCGAGCCCGCCAGTGATGACAATGACAAAGGCCAGCAACGTATAGGTCGGTCCGACGATTGGTGTGACGTCGATGATCAGCGTCATCATCGTGCCGGCAGCGCCGACGCATGCGGCACCAATCCCGAACGTCAACGCGTAAAGGCGGTTGACGTTAAGTCCCACCACCAACGCGCCGGTGTAGTTATCGGCGCAGGCGCGGATCGCCTTGCCCAGAGAGCTGAAACGAAAAAACAAAAACAGCCCGATAGTGAAGACGATGGCGGCGCCGGCGGCGTAGAGCTTGGTGGCGTCGACAATCAGCGATCCCAGTTGAAAGCTGTCGTAGGTATAGGACGTCTGTATGGTTTGCGCGTCCGGACCGAAAATAACCAACAGGACATTGACGATGATGATCGCAAGCGCCACCACCAGCAGAAACTGGCTATGCTCCGGACGCGTAATGAACGGATTGATCAGCCCGGCCTGCAGCACGTAGCCGAACGCGAACATCACCGCAGCGATGGGAACGAGCATGACCAGCGGGTCAAGATGAAGCGTCGCAAACAGCACGACCGCGATATACATGGCGATCGACATCATTTCGCCGTGGGCAAAATTGACGACGCGTACCACGCCAAAAATGACCGACAGCCCGAGCGCCATCAGGCCATAAACCAGGCCGGTCAATACTCCGGCGACGGCGACATTCAGGTAGACATCAAACCCCACCGATCAGTCCCGACTCATGCCCGGTCCTGATACGGCTTCATCGGCCATTCCAGCTTTGCATTGGCCGATTCTTTTGGCGCGACCGTCACCTGCTTACCGCCGCGATTCTGAACGGCGCCACACTTCAATCCGACGTTCTGGCCCTTGGCATCGAATTTGATGCCGGGGCCGATGCTGACGTTGTCTGTGATGTTGGTCGCATGCAGTGCATCGGCCAATGCCTTGGGGTCGGTCGTACCGGCCCGCTTGTAGGCGTCCGCAGCGATCAACAACGCCTCGAACGTGTACACGTGATTGGTATTCATATTGAGATCCGGAAACGCCTTCGTGAATGCTTCCTCAAGCGTCTTGGCCAGCTTTTTGGTCGGATCGTACCAAGGCACCAGGCTGATCGGACCATCCGACAGCTTGCCAAGCGTCTTGCTGTATTGGTTCTCGTACCAACCCGGCCCCATGCTCAGGATGGCCTGCGGCGTCCAACGCTGTTTGACCATTTCGCGTGTCAGCAGCATCGCATCGTTCAGACGGCCGACCACGAGCAGAATTTCCGCATTGGCGGCCTTTGCCTTTGTCACTTCGACGGAAAGGTCACGCGCCGCAGGATCGTAGGAGATTTCGTCGAGGATCGTGTACGGCACATTATATTTCGGCATCAGTCCATGGATGCCTTTCGACATGCCGGTGCCAAACAGGTCGTTGACATGCATGAACACGGCGGTCTTCGGCGTAACGCCGGCAATACCGAAAACGTCCATTTGTTCGGCGAGCTCATCGTTGAGCAGCATCGGCACCGTTGGGAAGTTTCTGACCACGAACTTGTAGCCTTGCTCGGTGATCTCAGGCGCGCTGCCGACGTTGATGACCAGTGGAATGCCCTTCTGCTCGGCAACCTGCGCGACCGCAGTGGTCTGGCCGGAATTGAAGGCGCCGATCAGGAGCTGGGCGCCGTCGCTGACGAGTTTTTCAGCGTGTTCGCGGGCGGTATCGACGTTCGATTCGGTATCACCGTTCATGATCTTGAGTTCGGGCAAGCCCAGGGACTTGAGGATTCCCGGCGCGATATCGACACCGCGCTGACAATCCTGACCGATGCCGGCCTCGAAGCCCGAGCGCGGCAGTATCACGCCGACCCTCAACGGGCCGCTCTGGGCGCGCAGGACGGCAGGGGCGGCGACGGTTGCTGCAGCGGTGGCAAGCAACTGGCGGCGATTGAGCAACAAGCGAGTGCGGTTCACGGCAAAATCCTCCCAAGATTTGGCGAAATGCTAGGAAACTGTTGCGCCTGCGGCAAGCACGATCATGAGGCCAGAAGCTGCGCCGTTGCCGCAGCGATGCGCAACAGCCGATGGTCATGCCCGTTCCGTGCCACCAGCATCAGGCCGACCGGGATCGGGGCGGCCAAGGGCAACGTGATAGCGCAAAGGTCGAAGAAGTTGACGATCGAGGGATTGCGCAAAACGGCGGCATTGCGGGCGGCAAAGACCTTGGTATCCGCCACTTCCGCGATGGTGGGAGCGACGATCGCCGTGGTGGGCATGACCAGTGCGTCGAGGCTGGAAAGGCGCGCGTCCATGGCGCGCACGAGGAGGCCACGCTCGCGAACCATTGCGTCATAATCCGACTGCGACACCATGCAGCCGCGCTCGATGCGGAAGCGGACATTGGGATCGAAGTCGGAAGCGCGTCGTTCGATCCGGTCGCGGTGGATGGCGCAGGCCTCGAACGGCGGGATGCCGCCCTTGGCATTGACCCCGGCCATATCGTCGAACTGCGGCAGTGTTTCGTGCGAGATGCGCACGCCGGCGCGGTCGAGCCGCGCAATGGCGGCGACGAAGGCCGACGCAACCGCGTCGTCCAGCCGGTCGAGCGGCAGCCCTTCGGCAACGCCGAAACGAAGTCCGGCGACGGCAAGCGGCTCGAGCGGCACAATGTCTTCACCCGCCATCACGGCGTCCGCGACGGCGCAATCCGCGACCGTGCGCCCGATCGGCCCAACCGAATTGAGCGTGGTGCTCAGCGGAAAGGCGCCCTCGGTCGGAACGCGCTGCCGGCTCGGCTTGAAACCGACCAGCCCGCACAGCGCCGCCGGTATGCGTACCGAGCCGCCGGTATCGGTGCCGATGGCGATCTCGCACATGCCGTCGGCCACCGCGACCGGCGCTCCCGCCGAAGAGCCGCCGGGCACGCGGGCGCGGTCGCGCGGATTGCCCGGAGTGCCAAAATGAGGATTGGCGCCGATGCCGGAGAAGGCGAACTCGGTCATATTGGTCTTGGCGATGATCACCGCGCCGGCCGCGCGCAACCGCTGCACGATCGTGGCGTCGGCTTTTGCAGGCACCGCTTCCTCGGCAAGAATTTTCGAGCCGGCGCGGGTCGGCTCGCCGGCGACGTCGAACAGATCCTTGATGCTGACGATTGTGCCGTCGAGCGGCCCTAGCGACACCCCGCGCGCGCTACGCGCATCGGCGGCATCGGCCGCGGCACGCGCCCCATCCGCATACACCGTGAGGCAGGCACGCGAGCCCTCACCTTTCGGGTCGGCAATGCGCGCCAGCGCCTGCTCCAGACGGTCGCGGCACGACGGCTTCGGCATGGTCCTTATGCCCTCACCACCATCGAGGGCTTGAGATCCTTCAAAGACGGCGCGCCGATTTGCTGCATCGCAACCAGCAGTTCGGTGCGCAAGATGTCCAGCACGCGCTCCACGCCGGGCTGACCGAAAGCGCCAAGACCCCACAGATAGGGCCGGCCGACCGCAACGCCCTTGGCTCCCATACACAAAGCCTTGACCATATCGGTGCCGCGGCGGAAACCGGAATCGATCAGCACCGGCATATTGCCCGCCACTTCGATCACTTCCGGAAGCGTCTCGATGGTCGAGCGCCCGGACTCGTCGGCGCGGCCGCCGTGGTTCGACACGATGATCGCGTCGATTCCGGTCTCGGCGGCAGTCTTGGCGTCCTCCCACGCGAGAATGCCCTTGATGACCATTTTCATCTTGGTCAGGTCGCGCAACCGCTTGATGTAATCCCAACTCATCGCGGACGACTGGATATTCTTCAGCCCGGAAAGATCGGCGCCCTCGTACATCGGGTCGTCCCGCATCGACGCCGCGAGGCTCGAATTGTCGTGACAGGCCGAACATTCGCGCGTATCGGTCCGGCGCATGCGGAGCGCGACTTCCTGATTGCGGCCGCCGTTGCGGTCGACGGTGACAGCCACGGCGATCGAACCCTGGCGTTCCATGCTCTCGACGTGATGCTTGGCGACCTCGAACTTGTTGGTGGCGTAGAGCTGCGACCAGATCGGCCGGCCGCGTGCGGCAATCACGTCAGCGACCGATGTCGACGCCTGGGTCGAGAGGATCATCAGGTGATCGCCGATCTTGGCGGCGCGCGCGACGCCTTCCTCACCGTCCGGATGATAGGCTTTATGGCCGCCGGTCGGATCGATGATAATCGGCGTCTGATATTTCTGCCCGAGAATTTCCGTACTCATGTCGATCTTGCTGACATCGACGAGGCGGCGCGGCCGGAGCTGGAATTTCTGGAAGCCCGCGCGGTTGGCCCGCAGCGTCACGTCGTCGTCGACGCCTGAGGCCATGTAGCCGAAATGGGCCGGCGGCACGTTCTTGTGCATCACCGGCTCGAAATCGAAGACATCAAGAGCCTCTTTCGGGCTGGCTATCAGATGATCGTAGTCGCGCGGCGCCCAGACGAACGGATCGGCCGGCCGTTCCGGGTAAGGCTCCGCAGCGAAGGCCGAAAGGCTGGTCCCGGCGAACAACGGGCTCGCGGCGAGAAACTGGATGAAGCGGCGGCGGCTCGTGAATTGAGCTGCGGTCAGTGGCATGGCGGACCCTCCCGTATATTTTGTCGTACATCCTATCGGGCAGCGTCGCCCATGGAAACCGGCGCGGGTTGCAATCCTCGCGCTGAAACTGCCATCATCTGCGGCAAAACCGGAGGATCATCGCCATGCCAAACGGCAAGCCGACAATTTCCTTCATCGGCTTCGGCGAAGCAGGCCAGGCTATCGCCGCCGGATTGCGCGAGACCGGCGTCGAACACATGTCGGCGTGGGATATCTTATTTCTGCAAAGCGCGGGTGAAAAACTCCGGCAGGCCGCTCAGGCGATCGACGTGCGCTGCGCGCAGTCGGCCGCGGACGCCGTCCGCGAAGCCGACATGATCGTTTCCGCCGTCACCGCGGCCTCCAGCGTCGCGGCGGCACAATCGGTGGGGAGCCATCTTACTGGTGCACCGTATTTCCTCGACATCAATTCGGTGTCGCCCGGCCGCAAGCAGGAAACCGCGAAGGTGCTCGGCAGAACGGCCCGTTATATCGATGTCGCCGTGATCGCCCCGATTTATCCGGCGCGGCATCAAACACAGATGCTGCTGGCCGGCCCGGATGCCCAAGCGGTCGCTCCGACGCTGACCTCGCTCGGTATGCGCGTGAGCGTCGCCGGCAGCGAAACCGGCGCGGCCGCCGCCATCAAGATGGTGCGTAGCGTCATGATCAAGGGCATCGAGGCGCTTACGCTCGAATGCTTCCTGGCCGCTTCGCGCGCCGGCGTCATCGACGAAGTCGCAACCTCGATGAAGAACAATTATCCCGGGCTCGATTGGGCGAAGATCGTACCCTACAACCTCGAACGCATGGCGAACCACGGCGAGCGCCGCGCCGCGGAGATGGAAGAGGTCGTCGATACACTGCGCGAGCTTGGTGTCGAACCGCTGATGGCGACGGCGACCGTCAAGCGCCAGCGTGAAATGGGACAAATCGGCGCGCAGCAGTCGGTACGGAGTGTGCTCAACAAGGACCGCGCGGCAATGTTGAACGCCATCAGCGCGACCGCGCGCCACCGCCACTGACCTCGTCCGCCGCGACCGCGCCTTCAATCTGAGGCGAGCAAACGCCGCCGCGAAAATGCCGGCATTTCAACGTTTGCGCTTTACCTTGCCGCGCTTGCGCGGCGCGCCTCCGCTGCCTTCGCGCAGGCTCCAATATTCCCACGTTCTCGCAATGACGCTCGGCATCAGACTGATCGCTCCGGCAAGCCTGGTCTCACCGCTATGCAACGGCGTCGCGGTGCCGAGCATCAGCGCGCGAAACTGGTACTCGGCGTTCTGGCACATGAAGACCGAGCGCGACACCAGTTCCTTCAATCCGCCGGCCGCCACTGTGGCGCCGTGGCGGTTCATAAGCACCGCCGAATGGGGGCCAAGCGCCCGCGCCAGCGAGCGGCCCTCCTCCGGCTTCACAACCAGAAGGTTGGTGTCGCCGAACTCGTCATGCTGGTCCCAGAACGGCACGACCTCACCCATCGCAGCGCCGACATGGAAGACCGGCACGATCGGTTTGCCCGCGATGGCAAACGGCATGATCGCCGCGGCGTGGTGATGACACACCGCCATCACGTCTTTCCGCGCCTGATAGATGCAGCCGTGAATGACGCGCTCGGCATAGAGATGGGCCTTCGGCGCTTTCACCGGCTCGGAGTTGAGCGTGAACTCGACGATATCCTCGGGCTGGATCAGAAGCGGCGAGCGGGCACGCGACAGAAAATAGCGGCCGGGATCGGTCGGATGACGCATGCTGACATGACCAAACGCGTCGAGTACGCCTTCATTGGCAAGAATGCGGTTGGCGAGCGCAAGCTCCGCGATCAGGTCTTTCAGTTTGCTGGGCACAGTCGAACCTCATTTGCTGCAGTTCCGGCCGGCTGTCCCGGCAGGCCTAAGCAAATCCGTAAGCGGACGGTTGTTCAAGGGCCCTTGCAAAAGAGCTGTTCGCCAGTCGGAAGCGGCCTGTCGCCGCGGCCGGAATTGCGCGATAATCTGCCGCGACAAAACAAGCAAAGCGCAGGAGCGCCGCGAGCGCAACCGCGTTTTAAGACCAGGGAGATGTCCTATGGTTGCCTTCACCGTCAATGGCCAGCGGCAAGAGGTCAACGTCGCGCCCGACACGCCGCTGCTTTGGGTCTTGCGCGAACACCTCAAGCTCACCGGCACCAAATTCGGCTGCGGCATCGCGGCTTGCGGCGCATGCACGGTGCACATCGATGGCGAGGCGGTGCGGTCTTGCGCGATACCGGTTTCGCTGATTGCGGGAAAATCCGTCACCACCATCGAAGGGCTGTCCGCCAATAGCAGCCATCCATTGCAGAAGGCCTGGATCGCCGAACAAGTGCCGCAATGCGGCTATTGCCAGTCCGGCCAGATCATGCAAGCCGCGACGCTTCTGGTTAGCAACAAGAATCCATCGCGCGACGACATCGTTGAGCACATGAACGGTAATATCTGCCGTTGCGGCACTTACCTGCGGATCATCAGCGCGATCCAACGCGCGGCGCGGGAGGGCTGAGCCATGAACTCGCACACGAAAATTCCCGCCGTCAACCGCCGCAATTTTTTGAAGACCACGGCCGGCCTGACCTTCGCTTTCACGATTGCGTCCGATGCCCTTGCTTTTGTTGACGACGCCTTCGCCGATACGCCCGATCCGCGCGCACAATATAGGCCAAATGTCTGGCTCACGATCGCGCCTGACGGCGTGGTCACCGTTGTGTCGCCCGCCGCGGAAATGGGACAGGGCTCGTTCACGACGCTGCCCGTCATTCTCGCGGAAGAACTCGACGCCGATTGGGCGCATGTCAGGCCGGTGTTTCCGACCGATTGGGACGACAAGAAATTTGGCAACCCAGCCTACGACTATACGTTCCAGACCTCCGCAAGCGCTTCGGTGCATGGCTACTTCACGCCGCTGCGACTGGCGGGCGCACAAGCGCGTCGCGTGCTGCTCGACGCAGTCGCGGCGAAATGGAATGTTCCGGTATCCGAGCTTGCCACCGAACCGAGCGTCGTCGTGCACAAGTTATCCGGCCGGCGGATCGGTTACGGCGAGATCGCCACATTCGCCACGATCCCAACCGAGTTGCCGAAGATTACCGAAAACGATCTTAAGCCGGCGGCAAGCTTCCGCCTGATCGGCAAGGATATTGCGCGCGTCGAGGTGCCGCTGAAGGTCAACGGTGCAGCAAAGTTCGGCATGGATGTGGTCGTGCCCGGCATGGTCTACGCCGCCGTGCTGCAATCGCCGTATGCGGGCGGCGCCCCGATGGAGGTCGACGACAGTCTGGCCCGCGGGGTGCCTGGCATCACCGACATCGTGAAGCTGCCCGAAGGCGTCGGCGTCGTCGGGACGACAGTCGAGGGCACGCAATCCGCCAAGAAACTGCTCAAGGTGACCTGGAGTGATACGATCGGCGCTCATCTCGACAGCGAGCGCGCGCTTGAAGATTTTGCCGCCATCGGCCGCGATACAAGCCGTGATGGCGTGCCTTATGAGAACACAGGCGACGCCAAGTCGGCGATGACGACCGCGAAGCGCGTGTTCCGTGGCGAGTATCGCACGAGATACGTTTATCACGCGCAGATGGAGCCGATGAACGCGACCGCATTGGTCAGTCCGGACGGCAAATCGGCCGAACTATGGGTCGGCACGCAGGCCGCTACCAGCCTGCTAAAAGGCGTCGCCGGGATCCTGCAAACCGACCGAACAAACCTCAAACTGCATCAGCAGTTCCTGGGTGGCGGCTACGGACGCCGTGGCAATCATGAGGCAGCGTTCGATGCAGTCCGTCTTGCCAAGGCGGTCGGCAAACCGGTGAAGCTCATCTGGACGCGCGAGGACGATGTCAGAGGTGGAAAATTCCGGCCGATGACGGCGCATCACATCGAGGCCGGTTTCGATGATGCCGGCAAGCTCGTAGCCTGGCATCACCGCGTCGTCGCGGAGTCGGTCGTGGCTTATTCCTCCGGCAATCCGAAACCGCGGCAGGATCGCATTGTCATGAAAGGCACGCCGGTCCCGCAGTATCCGGTTGCCAACAAGATGGCCGAGCATGTGATCGAGAACCGCGGCGCACGGCTGTCGCCATGGCGTGGCGTCGGCAACGGTCACAACGCCTTTGCCATCGAGAGCTTCATCGACGACATCGCCAAGGATCTCAGCAAGGACACGGTCGCGTTCCGCCTCGAACTCACGGAGGGCGTGCCGCGCATGCAGCATCTGCTGCGCGTCGTTTCCGACATGTCCGACTGGAAACGCAAGCGTGCCGAAACGGCTCTCGGCGTCGCCACCATGGTGAAAGACGACACGCTTTCGGCCGGCGTCGCCGAGATTTCACTGGATCGCAGGACCGGCAGGCTCAAAGTGATCAACTTCTGGGCCGCCGTCGACGCCGGCATTGCCGTGCAGCCGCATAATCTTGCCGCACAAACCGAGGGCAGTATCGTCTACGCGCTGGGCTCCGTGCTTCGCGAAGCAATCACCATCAAGGATGGCCACGTGCTGCAATCGAACTACAGCGACTACGAAGTGGCGCGGATGTCCGACGTCCCGAATATCGAGATCAAGATCGTCTCGACTGACAATAAGCCCACTGGCGGCGGCGAAGAAGGCGTTCCCCTGGTTGCCGGCGCCGTCGGCAATGCCATCGCCACTCTCACCGGCGTTCGGCTACGCGAACTGCCGTTCTCGCCCGACCGTGTACGCGGCGCGATTGGGGCATAGCCTAATCAGGCTGTCCGGTCGCGGTGCGATATCTCGACGACGCGAGCGCGCGCGGCGAGCTCGTCGACCAGCGCATCGGCCTTGGCCTTGTTCGCCGCGTCAAGGTTGGCGTCCCATTCGTCGAGCAGATAGACTTTCGCGCGCGTTGCGTTGACGATTTCCTCCAGAGATTTGAGCTGACGCTCGCCGGACGAAAAGCCGAGCTTCTTGTCCATCAACTCGGCGACAACGACCACTTCGTCCTCATCATCGCCCTCAACATCGACCGGCACCACGCCGCCGGTGAACTTGAACGCGAGACGGTCGGATGTCGGCCAATAATAAGCCTGCTTTTTCAGCTCGGTTTTCAGGCTTGCCAGCAATGACGACTTGCCGGCGCCGTTGCTGCCGCGCACGTTGATGCGGCCGGTGGGATGCGCGAGCGCGATTTGCAGCGCGTCGCCGACCGACGAAACGACGTTGGCGCCCTCGCCCTCCCGCAACACCAGGCGGTCGAATTTGATGCGATTGTCGAACTCCGGATCGGGTTGCGGCAGCATGTTGCTGGCGACTCCGCCGAACCGCGTCCAGATCGCGATGAAATCGTTCCAGCCGCTCGCCAGCAAATGCAACTCGTAGGTCATCTCGATCTGCCGCGGCAGCGTCGTGGCGAGGCCGACCAGCAACGCAGTCTGGCCGACATGTTGCACGGCGACGACCGTGATGGTGGCGAACACGATGGCGAGGCTGACGATGCCGCTCATGGCGCTCATGCCTTCGCGCGCGACGATTGCGCGAACCTGCGCCGTCAGTCCTTCGCGCAGCCGCGTTTTGAAGCCGCCGAGCCATAATCTGAGATTATAGCTGTTGCCGCTGAAGACGTTGTCCCACGCGGTATAGCCTTGCGCGGTGACGCGATTGTTCATGCGCTGGTTTTCGAGATAGGTGCGGGCAATCGGATTTTGCAGCACCCATTGCATCAGCAGCAAGACCGCAAGCGCGCCAACGTAAGCGAACGGCAGGCTGACGTCGATTTCAGCGCCCAGGACAATCGAATTGAACACCAGTCCGAGAAAAAGCTTCAGCGCGAATTCGAGCTCGTACATCACGTTGAAGAAGCACTGGAACGTCTCGCCGGTCAGAAACGGTTCAACTTGCTCCCGGGCAGGCTTGTCGTTGAACAGCTTCACCTTCCCGCGGTTCTCGCGTGCAAAGCGCAGCATGAACTTGCCGAAACCGCGATAGCCGGCCTGCTCGGCGAAAACCCAGCTGATAACACCGACCACGTACGAGGCCGATTGCGCCGACAATATCCAAATCAGATCGGACAACAGGAACCGGCCAACCGCCACCTTTTGTCCGGCGATGATGACGAACCATGTCGTTGCCGCGGCCAGCATCGCCTCGGCCACCATCAGCACAATCATGACGAAGAGTGCCGGGCTGAGCAAAAACTTCGCCAGCTCCAAACGTGAAATCTGCTTTGACGGCATCGGGGTCCCGGAACGAAGGCGCAAAGAGCGTAGTACCGATTAGGCCATTCAGTCTAACGGCTTCCGAGCCGGAAATTAAGTGCACGGGACGCGCCCGAAGGCCAGTTCAATCAATAACTTCTACGAGGACACGGCGCGGCTTCGGGCGCGGACTGGCGGCCGGCGCGCCAGCTCCTTTTCGAAGCGGCTGACATTGTCGAACAGCCGCGCGGTCGCCAGGCGCAGGAAATAGAAGCCGAACGTCGGGTTTTGATAATAGAGTTCCTCAACCTGCTCGTAAGTAATCGATAGCGCTTCGCCCTCCTCGATGCACTCGAGCGTCGCGGTGCGGCGATTATCGGGCGCGAGCATTGCAAGTTCTCCCACGAGCTGGCCCGGCTTGATCTCAAGACCTAGCTCGATAAGCCGATAGCACCCGGTCACCGGGCAGAACATCTCGTCGGCTGTTTCACCCTTTGCGAACAGGATGTCGCCTTTGCGGAAGTGACGTCCGGTCATAAAGGGCTTGAGCCAATCCATCGAGCTGTTGTCGCGAATTGCGCCACGCACATGCCTGATCAGGCCGATCATCTGATGGAGGCGGTAGGCATTGAGCGGGAGCGCGACGGCTTGCAGCACGAACGGCACCCACTCGTGCGATACCACGTAAAACGCGATCAGGAAACAATTGGCCACGATGGCGAGAATACGCAGCGGGACCATCGTTTTCGTCGAGGCCGTAGCCACAATGAAGAGCGATCCGACGCTATTGAAAAGGTCTGTCCAATGCATGGTCCCCTCCGCCGTCACTCTGCATCGCGGCCCTGACGATGCAGCGTGGATTTGCGAGAGCTAAAGTCTCAGCCGATCGGGCAAATCATGGTTAATTCACGTCCGTGGCGCGCTAACGCAACATTCGCGGCGCCAAAGCGTGCAATTTCGACTGGCCGTATGAAACCCGACAGCGTAATTTAAGTCGGGCACAGGCCCAAGACCACACCGGCGCCGCTGGCGAGGATGCGGGATTTTGCAGCGCTTTATAACACGGCTTGTGTACGTCACCGCGCCGCTTCGGCGCTTCGGCGCTTCGACCCTCGGCCGCCTTGCGGTCCTCGCGGTCGGTCTCGCCGCGATGACCGCGTACACGATCCCCGATCTGGCGAATACGGCCGCCGGCCGGCTCAGCGCCTGTCTGTGGTGCTGCCTTGTGTACTTCGCAGTCGAGGGTTTTGTCCGCGCCAAGGCCGCGGTTCAAGCCGGCGCCGTAAGGAGCTACCTGCTATCGCCTGCGGGAATCGTGGACCTGCTGGCCATCGTTCCGGTACCGCTTGCGCTTGCAGCGGGTGGATCGCCGGCGACGAGCTGGCTGTTAGCGTCGTTGTGGATCCTCAAGCTCGCACAAAGTTCACCCGGTTTTGCCCAGCTCGGACGGGTGTTCGTGTTGGAGGCCAAGCCGCTTGCCAGCGTGCTGGCGTTGTTCCTGATCGTCCTCTTCCTCGCCTCGGCGGCCATGCACGTGATCGAGCGCGAGGGACAGCCCGCCGCGTTCGGCACGCTGCCTTCGGCGCTGTGGTGGGCGGTGGTGACGCTGACGACGACGGGCTATGGGGACGAAGTGCCGCACACCCATCTTGGCCACATGCTCGGCTCATTCGTTATGATTTGCGGCATCGCCACATTCGGCTTGTGGACCGGTATCCTGGCCACCGGATTTGCCGCTGAAAGCCGCCGGCGCAACTTCATCCAGACCTGGGACCTGGTTAGCAAGGTGCCGTTCTTCCAGTCGCTCGATCCGTCGGCGATTGCCGAGATCACGCACATGTTGCGACGGCTCGAGGTGCCGGCGCAAACTGCGGTCATCCGACGCGGCAAGGTCGGGGACTGCATGTATTTCATCGCTGACGGCGAAGTCCAGGTCGATGTCAAACCCGCGCCGGTCCGTCTCGGCTCGGGATCGTTCTTCGGCGAACTTGCCCTGCTCGGCGATTCGATTCGCACGGCGAATGTTTCAACGACGAAGGCTTCGACGCTGCTGATCCTCGACCTTGTCGATTTTCGCACGCTCACGGCGCATCACACCGAGCTTGCCCGCGCCATCGAGGCCGAAGGGAGCCGCCGCATGAGCGAGAACCAGAAATTGCGCGAATTGCAAACCCAGAGCAGCGCAACGTTTCCCTGACTGCCAGCGCCGCGATGCCTCAATCGAACAGCGGATCGGCGATCAGGCTTGCCGCTTCGCCGTTATGGCCGAGCAAGGCCGGCGCCCCGACCAGCACTGCTTGTCCATCCACAATCAGCACCCCCTGCGCGGAAACCAGCGCGCCCGGCGGCGGCGGTTTCGATTCATCCAGACGCGAGCCCAGCAGCGGATCGAGCGGCTGCGCCATCCGGCAACCTTCGACCACCCACGAGCGAAAGCCGGAAAATCCCCGGCCGCTCGGCAATAACGCCACGGCTTGGGCAAACTGTGCGCTGGCCTCGAGCGCAATGGCACGCTCGCAAAACGAGCGCACGAGGCGAACCCACGCGCCCTTGTAGGCGACGGTGGCGCGCAAGGCGTAAGTCTTGCCCAGCGCCGCCTCACCCTCGATACGGAAAGGTCGCGTGTCCCTGGCAAGATCGGGCGCGGCCGCGATGTAAATTTCCTCGGCGCCAAGCTCCCGGGCTGCGCTTTCGACCGCGGCAATTATGGCGTTGAGCGTGTCGCCGCGAGCCCGGGAGAGTGCGTGATGGGCAATCGCGGAGGCTTTCATCGCCAGCGCAATCTCCGCTGGATCGGCGCTGGCGCGGAGCGTCTCGAATAGCGAACTCGCGTCTTGCAACGCGAGGCCGGGGCCGCCCTCGCGCAAATCGGCGGCAATGCCAGCGGCAAGACCGTCGAAATCTACCACGCCCACGGCGGCATCCGGCCGCTTGGCCGCGATCTGCTGCGCTGCCTTGAGCCCGATGCGCGGCGTGTGCAGCACCTCGCCCAGCCGGCTCACCCGCTCGATCCAGGATTTGACCCGAAAACTGAGCGCCGCGACGAGATACGGCGCTCCGTCGCGCGGCAGGACCAGCAGCGCTTCCGACCAATAGGGGACAAAGCCCGCGAGCCAGGACACACCGGCAGGGCGCGTGTTGTTGGTGTAGACGATGAGCGCGTCGAGCCGCGCCTGCCGCATTGCCGTGCGCACGCGGTCGAGCCGCGCATCGAATACCGCATCGGGCAATTCCACTGGCGAACGAGCAATCAAGCCGCGGCGCATTGCATTATCTCTTGCTGGTCACGCGGCGACTTCGAATAATTCGCGCGGTGTCGTGCATAAAACTTCGACGCCGGTTTCGGTGACGACGACGGCGTCGCCCAGCACGATATAACCGGCCTCGGGATGATAGGTGTTGGGATGCACGATCAGCGTCATGCCCGGCTCCAGCACGGTTTCGATATCCTCGAGGATGTGCGGCTTGGAATCGGCGAACATTCCCATGCCGTGGCCGCGCACGCGCGTCCATTGGCTGGTCGTATATTCGCCGAGCCCGTACTTACGGAACACATCGTTCTCGGCTTTCGCCACATCGGCTGCGCGTACGCCCGGCCGCACGGCCGCGATGCCGGCTTCCATCGCCTCGACATAGACGGCGAAGGCACGCCGCTGCGCCTCGCTCGCCTTGCCGACGACCAGGGTGCGGCAAATCTGGGCGAAGTACCCGGCAACCGCAGGCGTAAGCTCCGTCGTCACCAGATCGCCCGCCACGATGCGGCGCTCCGACGGCGGCGCCATGCCGAAAACATCCTTGCCGCCGGAACCGATGATCATGAAATTGTCCGGACAGCCCTGCCGGCGCAAATGCGCCTCGATATCGGCAACAATCTCGAACTGACGCCGCCCCGGCCGCACTGCGCGGATGAATTCCGCGTAGGCCTCGTCGGCGATTGCCGCCGCGCGGCGCACCGCGGCGACTTCGCCGACGCTCTTATGCATGAGGAGGTTATCGAGAAGCTCGGTCGCATCGTCGAGCGCAAAGCTCCGCGACGCGTCGGCCAGAAATCGCGGCACGAACTTGCGTGGCGCTGCGGCAATGCGGCTATTGGCAACGCGATCAAGCCGCGCTCCGACCGCCTGCGCGATATTCGCGGCAAAATGCACGGTCACACCCGGCGCTTCGACCTCGGCACGGTCGGCCTCTGTGGCGCTGTCGAGAAACAACTCGACCTCGCCTGCCGCCGACATCAGCGCGATGCCGTGGCCTTCGAGAATGCCGAAGTCGGCGCCGTAGCGCAGGTAATCGCCCTGCCAGGCATTGCCGTAAAGCACCATCTGCGCGATGCCGGCCTCGCGCATGGCCGCCATTAATTTCCGTCGCCGTTCTGCTGCGAGCATGCGATATCCGGGGGTCGGTGAAGACGATGCCGCGGGTGCGGCTTCTGGCATGATTATACCAGCCAGCGAGGTCTGCACGAGGGGTCCAACTGTCGCCGAAATTCACTCCCACCATGGTGGATAGTTGCATTTGACGCTGTGATATCGCCGCAAGTAAGACTTCCATTCCTTCGATTGAGCCGCGCCCATGCTCCGGTCCAGACTTGCGTTGGCGCTGCCGATTTTGGGCAGTGTGCTGCTTTGGAGCGCCCATGCAGCGGCTCAGGTCTCGGTGCCGCCAACAGCTCAATCCGCTCCGATACCGTCCTCGCCGCCGGCGGCGGCGCAGCCTGTCGCGCCAGCGGCCACAGCGCCGGGTCAGCCGCAGGCGGACGCAGATCCGGTCGGCAGCATCGCGTCGCTGCAAGGCAGCGCTTCCGTCACCCACAACAATGCCGCGAGCGCGCTGCAGCTTCGCGAGTTGATCTACAAGGGCGACGTTCTGCAAACCGGCGTCGACGGTACGCTTGGCGTCACATTCGATGACGATACGACGTTCACCTTGGAACCGAACTCGCGGATTACGGTGGACAATTTCGTTTATCAGGAAGGCGGCGCCGATAACGCTGCAACGTTCAACGTGCTACGCGGCACCGTAGCGTTCGTCGCCGCGCAGGTCGCTCACACCGGCAACATGAAGATCGACACGCCGATATCGAGCTTGGGCATCCGCGGCACGACCGGCCTGATCGAAGTCCCGGCTGACCCGACGGCTGCCGGCGCCGGCGGCGTGTCCATCAAGCTCTATCCCGATGCCGACGGCAGGGTCGGCAGGATCGAGGTTTTTGGCCGGGACGGCAGCCGGCTTGGCTTGCTCGACCGCGGCGCGACAGGATTTGCCGTGCGGGCGGGAGCGCCGGGCGCGGCGGCGCGCTTCACCGCCGTGCCATTGCGGATATCAGCGCAAGAGGCCGAGCGCGACCGCTCCGTCGTGCGCAGGGCGTTCTCGACACAACTTGTCGGCCGCCAGATCAATGTTCAGCGCCGCAACTTGCAGCAACGCAACCAATTGCGGCCGAACAACTTGCAGCGGCCGGGCCAATTTCCCGGCCGCGGACAACGCCCGCAATTGCAGCGATTGCCCGGCCAGCCGGGCGCACCCGGCACGCGGCCGGCGTTGCAACGGCAGCAGCAGCGAGCAGCGCCCGGACGGCAACGGGCGCCAGAGGAGAGGCGCGGCAATCACTAATCCGAGTCCGACGCCCTGTGTTTGCTGTCGAAGCGGACCGCGGCGCCGGATGCCGCGAGGCTTATTCCGATCATCACAAAGATACTGCCCGTACCGACAGCAGCGGCGATCACGCTCGCAAGAATCGGAATGATAAATTGTCCGATGCGGCTGGCCATGGTGCGCAACGAATTTGCCGTGCCGATCGCTCCGCCGCTGGCGATGGTGAGGAGGCCGGCAATACTCGAGGTGATCGAAACGCTGAGCGAGAATCCGGCAACCGCGATGGCGGCATACATAAGCGGAAGCGGCAACGGAAAAGCGAGCATCGTATAGGCGACGGCGCTCGAAAAAGTACCCATGAGAGTCAGCGGTATGCGTCCGAAAGCGATGTGAAGCCGGGCGAACGAAAGCCGCGACAGCATCGAGGCAATCGCCCGGATGGCGAGCAGCTTGCCGACGACGTCGACACTCCAGCCACGGTCGGCGCCGAGCAGCGGCAGGTAAACGACGATGAGATCTTGCGCTACCACGGTGACGACACTCACCAGCATGATCGCGGTCAGTCCGGGGATGAACAAAAGTTCGCGCAACGGAGCCTGGACGCTGTCCGGAGCCACCTTGTGCGCGCCGGTCGATCGGGTGAGTAACGCGCATGCCGTTGTGAGAACAGCGCCGCCGAGGCTCACCAAAAACAGCAATTTCGTCGGCGGCACGCTGGCGGAACCTCCGGCCACGCCGACGATATAGGGGCCGACGCCCTGCCCCACCGCATTCGCGACCATGTAATTGCCGATGGCGCGTTCCATCGCGCCCGGACCAGTCCCGCACCGGGTACATAGGACTTGCTGGCTGACGACAAACAGAAGATGCGCGGTGCCGATAATGGCCGTGGCCACGAGAATCCCCGGCAGGTTGGGAAACAGCACAAACCCCGCACATCCGACGATCAGCAGGCCGCCGCCGAACCAGGTCGTGACGGCGTCATAACCGCGATCGATAAAGCGGCCGAGTGGAACGCCGAGCCCGATCGGCAGTACGGCATAGACCGCGGTGATGATGCCGATCCAGACGACGGACAGGTCGAGCTCGACGGCCCGATAGGTGGTCGTGACGCGGACAACGGTGATAACCGCCTGCTCGACGAAGGCCGTGGTCACGATGGCAAGCAGCAGGCGATTATACATTCGGGGTGTTCGCCGTCAGGCTAGGCGCACGTTTTTGCTGAAATCGTAACCGGCGGCGTGATCGGATTCGTAGCGCTGCGCGCGGCGCGACTTGTCGTAGCCGTGATCAAACACCTTTTTCAGAAATGCCAGCTGGAACGCCCAGGCCGCCTCGGCGGCATCGCGGCGATAGCGACCCGGCATGGTGTCGTTGAGCCAACCATGCGGCGCGCCGGGATAGACCTTGATCGTATAGCTCTTGTCGTGACGATCGAAACTGTCGCGTAGTCGCCGCACGTCGGCGAGCGAAATGACATGATCGGCCTCGCCGAAAATGCCGAGCACGGGGCAATCGATGCGGGCGATGACGTCATCGAGCGGCTTCGGAAACTGCTCGTTGACATTCCATTCCTTGTCGCCCGCAGCGCCGTACCAGAAAAGCGCCGCAGAAATCGGATGCTCGGCAGCATAGACCAGCGGATGACGGCCGGTCTGGCACACGCCTTTGACGGCAATCTTGCCGGCATCGACCTGCGGCAACTTCACAAGCTCGGCGATTGCTGCGGCGATATACGTATTCGATTCGCCATCCTTGATCGAATAACCGACATCGCCGCGATGCAACGCCTCCTGATCCGGATGCTCGTAATAAAAATCCGGCGCGATGCACACGAAGCCGTCACGGGCGAAGCGCTCCGCGAGATCGCAGCTATGCTTCACCAATCCATACCGTTCGTGCATCAGCACGATGGCGGGAACTTTGTCGCCACCGGCAGGCAGTGCGAGGAATGCCGGCAGGCCGCCGGCGCATTGAATTGTCCTGGTGACGATCTCACTCACGCGCCCCTCCCTGCAATCCAGCGCCGAAGCTTTCGGCAAGCTTGCGGCATGCCGCGGCGCCTTCGAGCGCCGCACGGCTTGTCTTGAACCATTCGGCCGCATGCTCACCGCCGACCAACGGATCGAGCACGCGATGCGCCTTGTCGGCGACGGCGGCAGCGTCGAGCGGACGTTCCGGATCGCCCGTTGCCTCAACGATGCGGTGCCGCAGAACTTCGGCACCGGCCTCGACCTCGACTTCGGCTGGCCAGTGCTGCGGATAGAATGATTGCAGGTTCACGTCGGCGGCGATCTCGACTTTGGCGGCGAATTGCTTCGTCGCCTCCGGTATCGTCGCCGCGCTGCGATCGATGTCGTAGAGCCCGTCGGGCGCAAGTGCGGCAAGCGCGATCTGGTGCGCGACGCTGACGATCGTCGACAGGCGGATGCCTGGCTCGGCGCGTGTCGCGATCATCCCGGCGTAGGCCGGCGGCACGCGCACGCGTACTTTCGTGATCGCGTCGCGGTGGACACCCCGGGCGAGCACGGCGCGGAAGGCATCGACGGCGGCGATAGCCTGCTTTGCCGAGCAGAACGGCTTCATGCTCAGCGCCGTGTAAACGGAGTTTGCCCCGAGCTTCTCAGTCAGGCGCGCACGGTCGAACGCGATGCCGTGAGTGTCGGTGAGCCGGGTCTTGTCCAGAATCTCCGTATCGCCGCGGTAATCCGCGCGCGCCGCTTCGGCCACGGCAACACCGCCCGCGACCGCGTTGGCGTAAAGAAACCATCGCCCGTTCGGCGTGCCGTGAATGCGGCCGACGCCGCCCGCCATTAGCATCACCGCAAGTGATAAAGCATGCCCGGTGCGCGCTTCGTTCAATCCCATGACGCGCGACGCGGTAGCCGCAGCCGCGAGCGGAGCGGCCAGATAGGTCGGCCAGATGCCGCGATAAAGTATTTGCGGTCCTTGCACCGCCACCCCGAAACGGGTCGCAATCTCGGTGCCGACCCAAATCGCGCTTGCGATCTCGCCCGGATCGAATTTCTGAGCCTGCGCCGCCAGCGCCAGCGCCACCGGAACGACACCGGCGCTCGGCGTGACGCACGATGGAAGATGAATGTCGTCGATTTCCGTGAGCCGGGTCGCGGCCGCCTGCCGGCCGATCCGACCCACCAGCGAGCCGGTATCGCCGAGGCTTTGCAGCGCTTTCCCTTCGGCGATCGACGCGCCCGCCAAGGCGGCAACGGCGGTATCGGCAACATGCAGCCGCAACCGCTCCTGCTCCGCGGCCGGCAAGGCCGAAGCCTTCGCTCCGGCGACAAAAGCGGCGAGTTCGCCGATGACACTCATGTTGCGATTGCCCAATACGATGGAGATTGGCTATCCATGTCGAATTCATAGCAGAAAGCCGATAGCATCATCATATGGCACAGCCCCGCAACGAGACCCACGATCCGGCCCGCCGCAGCTTCGTCGAAAGCGCCAACGCGCCGAACAGCGACTTTCCCATTCAGAACCTGCCTTACTGCGTCTTCCGGCCGACCGCGGCGTCAGGGGCGCAGCCTCGCGTTGGCGTTGCAATCGGCGATCAAATTCTCGACGTTTCCGTGGCTGGTCCGCTCCTCGACGGCCCGGCGGCCGAGGCGGCGCGCGCCTGTGCCGCTCCGTTTCTCAATCCGCTGATGTCGTTGGGGCCTCAGGCATGGTCAGCGCTGCGGCTTGGCCTGTCACGGGCCCTGAGCACCGACAACGGTAACGCAGCAGCCATCCGCCAGCATCTCATACCGATGATGCAAACCGAAGTCAGGATGCCGGTGGCGTTTCGCAATTTCACCGACTTCTTCGCTTCGATTTTCCATGCCACCAACGCCGGCCGCATGTTCCGCCCGGACAGTCCGCTGATGGCGAATTACAAATACGTTCCGGTCGCTTATCACAGCCGCGCATCGTCGGTTCGCGGCAGTGGCTTGCCGATCAAGCGGCCGCTTGGCCAGCGCAAAGGCCCGAACGAGGCCGAGCCGAGTTACGGTCCCTCGCGCAACCTCGATTTCGAGCTCGAACTGGGCGCCTACGTCGGCACCGGGACCGAGCTTGGCAACACCGTTGCGATCGGCAAAGCAGCCGATCACGTGTTCGGCTACTGCCTGCTCAACGACTGGTCGGCGCGCGACATTCAGGCGTGGGAATACCAGCCGCTCGGTCCGTTCCTCGGAAAAAATTTCGGCACCACGATTTCGCCCTGGGTGGTGACAGCGGAAGCGCTGGCGCCGTTCCACACCGCGGCCTACGTGCGCCCCGAAGGCGATCCGGCGCCGCTGCCGCATCTCGACGATGCCGAGGATCGCGCCAATGGCGGCCTCGATATCACGCTCGAAGCTTATGTCCTGACCGAGGCCATGCGCCGCGACGGCATCGCGCCGCACCGTATCACGCAGACGTCGTTCGCGCTGATGTATTGGACCGTGGCGCAGATGATCGCGCATCACACCAGCAACGGCTGCAACCTCGAGATCGGCGATCTGATCGGATCCGGCACCGTCTCGGGGCCGGATAAATCGAGTTGGGGCAGTCTGCTCGAACTCACTTCGCGCGGCCGCGAGCCGCTCGAATTGCCGAGCGGCGAGAAGCGCGGCTTCATCGAGGACGGCGACGAGATCATCTTCCGCGGCTTTTGCGCCAAGCCGGGCGCCGCGCGCATCGGCTTCGGCGAATGCCGCGCGGTGATTTTGCCGTCGACTTAAGGCGCGAGCTATACAACCTGTTTGTTGGATGCGGATTGATCAATGTCCGCTTCCAGGTTCCTGCATTGTCGCCCAAGTGAACAGTCAGCCGTGGCTGTAGTGCTGGGGAACATGACGATCGGCGTGATGGTAAGAATGTTTCACGCGATGCGCGCGGTAGGACACAGGAGAAGCCGCCTCGACCGGATAAGCCGCATAATGTGGACCGATCCCAAGTGCGCCCTCAACACCCCCTACAACGCCGCCAACGACACCGCCAACCACTGCGCCGACCGGACCCGCCGCGTTGTTCCCAACATAGGCGCCGTGGGCAACTCCATCGGGAATGCCCTGCGCGCGGGCAGTCAAAGGCGAACTGAGTAGGGCGATTGCGGCGGCAGCAAAAAACATCCGGTACTTCATCGTAGGAACCCCGTTCTTTTCGGAAAGAAGATTGAGTGGACACCGACGAAGGCGTCATCGAGGCCGCAAATAGGTCGATGTGGGGCATTCGTGACCGGAACTTTTTGTTCTCGTGTGCAATGGAACGAAAAGCTCCCCGATAGCGACTGGAAAGCAACGCAAGGGCTTGGCGGCCCCTCAGATGCAATTACTCCGCCGGGACAAATTTCTGAAGCCGCTTTCCGGTATCGACTTCGCCGGTATAAAAGTTGCCGCGCGAGTTGAATTTGCCGACATGGACCCAGTGAAATTGGCCGACCTCGCGGCCAGGCCGCCCGAAGGTGCCGACAATGGTGCCGTCGCGGACGCGGACGGTCTCCAGTACATTATTGGTGCCGTCGACTAGGACAAAATAATTCTGCTTTTTGTCGAGCGGCGAGAACGCCAGGCCCCAAGCCGAACCTGAGCCCTTGGTGCTGGGTTCGAACACGTATTGCCGCACGAAACTGCCGTCCTTGTGAAAGACCTGCACGCGATTGTTCGATCGATCGCAGACATAGACAAGACCGTCCTTGGCGAGCGCGATGCAGTGCACCGGATTGGCGAACTGCGGCGCATCGGCGTTGTAGGCCGGCAGATTGTCGTCGGTCGGCGGCTTGCCGTAGGCGCCCCAGATGCGCTTGATGTCGCCGGTGTCGGCATCGAGCACGGCAACGCGATGATTGCCGTAGCCATCGGCGGCATAGATTTCGTTGGCCTTGGCGTCGAGCTCAAGCCCGCCAACCAGACCAAACTGGGTCAAATCCGTGCTCGATGTCAGCGGCCCTCGCTTGCCGAGTTGTTTGACGAATTTTCCGTCCGTGGTGAACTTCAGCACCATGCTGTCGCCCTTGCCGTTGCCGCTGAGCCAGACAAAGCCCTTGTTGTCGACCAGGATCGCGTGCTCTTGCAGCGGCCAGTCGTAACCCAAATTGTCGCCCGGCCCGCCCCACGACTTGATGACGTCGCCGTCCTGATTGAACACAAGGACCGAGGGCGCCGGCACGCAGCATTTCGAGCGCGGCGGATCGAGCGCCGCGCCCTTCTCGTCGTCGGTGAGCGAGCGGGGCCGCTGGAACACCCAGATATTGTCCTGCGCGTCGATCGACATGCCGCCGATCTGGCCGAGAATCCAGTTGTTGGGCAGCGGTTTTGGCCAGTACGGATCGACCCTGAATGCCGGGCTTTGCGCGCGAGCCGGCAGCATCGCCGAGACAAAGAGCAGCGTAAACACCGCCGCAAGCTTCGTAAGTGAGCGCGCTTTTTTCATCGGCATCGTCCCTTTTTCGTCATGGCCGGGCTTGTCCCGGCCATCCACGTCTTTGATGTTGCTCCGCCACTTAAGACGTGGATGCCCGGCACGAGGCCGGGCATGACGGCCTAATGGATTTCCGGCTCGGGCGTGGGTTGCGTGCCGGACAAGAAATCGAAATCGCAGCCTTCGTCGGCCTGACCGATGTGTTCGGAATACATCGCGCCATATCCACGAAGAAAGTGCGGCGGCGGCGGACGCCAGGCGTCGCGCCGGCGCGCCAGATCTTCGTCGCTGACATGCAGATGGATGCGGCGGCTGGCGACGTCGACCTCGATCTCGTCGCCGGTCTGCACCAGCGCCAGCGGGCCGCCGACAAAACTTTCCGGCGCCACATGAAGAATGCAGGCGCCGTAGCTGGTGCCGCTCATGCGCGCATCGGAAATGCGCACCATGTCGCGTATGCCGGCCTTGATCAGCTTCTTCGGGATCGGCAGCTGGCCCCATTCCGGCATGCCCGGACCGCCCTTCGGGCCGCCGTTCTTGAGCACCAGGACGTGATCCGGCGTGACATCGAGATCGTCGCGCTCCACTTCGCCCGCCATGTGGTCATAGTTCTCGAATGCAATCGCCTTGCCGCGGTGCTGCAGGAATTGCCGGTCGGCGGCCGCAGGTTTCATCACGCAGCCGCGCGGCGCCAGATTGCCGGTGAGAACTGCCGTTGCGCCCTCCGGATAAAGCGGCTTGTCGAGCGGATGGATGACGTCGGGCAAATGCACCTTGCTGTCGGCGATGCCTTCGCCCAACGTGCGCCCTGTCACGGTGATGCAGCTCAAGTCGAGCATATCCTTCATCTGCGCCATCAACGCGCGCAGGCCACCGGCAAAGAAAAAGTCCTCCATCAGATACTTTCCCGCCGGCGTGATATTGGCGATCACCGGCACTTCGCGCGAGATTTCATCGAAGCGATTCATATCAAGCGCGATGCCGGCGCGGCGCGCCATGGCGATGACGTGGATGATGGCGTTGGTCGAGCCGCCGAGCGCCATGTGAACGCGGATGGCATTGTCGAATGCCGCCGGCGTCAAGATCTTGTCCGGCGTCAGATCCTCCCACACCATCTCGACGGCGCGGCGGCCGGAGGCGGCGCACATGCGCGGATGGCTGGCATCCGGCGCCGGGATCGAGGACGCGCCCGGCAGCGACAGCCCGAACGCCTCGGTGATCGCCATCATGGTCGCGGCGGTGCCCATCACCATGCAAGTGCCGAACGACCGCGCGATGCCGCCCTCGATCTCGTTCCACTCCTCGTCGCCGATGCGCCCGGCGCGCTTTTCGTCCCAATATTTCCAGGCGTCGGAGCCGGAGCCGAGCACGTTGCCACGCCAGTTGCCGCGCAGCATCGGTCCGGCTGGTACGTAGATCGCCGGCAGCCCCATGCTGATCGCGCCCATGAGCAGGCCGGGCGTTGTCTTGTCGCAACCGCCCATCAGCACCGCGCCGTCGATCGGGTGGCTGCGCAGGAATTCCTCGCATTCCATGGCGAGGAAGTTGCGATACATCATGGTTGAAGGCTTCACGATCGGCTCGGCAAGCGACATCGCCGGCAATTCGATTGGCAGGCCACCGGCTTGATAGACGCCGCGCTTTACGTCTTCGGCGCGGGCGCGCAGATGGCCATGGCAGGCGTTGATATCGCTCCAGGTATTGATGATGCCGATCACGGGCTTGCCAACCCAATCGGCGCGGTCAAAACCGAGCTGTTGAAATCGCGAGCGGTGGCCGAAGGAGCGCAGATCGTTTTTGCCGAGCCAGCGGTAGCTGCGCAGCTCTTCGGGTAATTTCCTGTCGGTCATGGCTTCAGTCCAACGCTGATAACGGCTTCGACAAATCAAGCTTCAGCAACTTCGCCGCATTGCGCCAGAAAATCTTCTCGCGATCGGCGTCGCTCACGCGCAGATTTTCCACGAGTTTGATCGCGCGCGGCTTGAGCGAAGTCAGCGGCGGCGCGTCGCTGCCGTACAGCACGTGATCGGCACCGACCGAATCGACGACGAGTTGCGCGGCTGGCGGATGATAGGTGACGGTGTCGAAATACATGCGCTTGGCATAATAGCCGGGCTCGTGCTTGATCTTGATCGGCGTGTAGGACCCGAGGAAATAGCACTCCTCCTGAAGCTCATAGGCGTAGTTGAGCCGGCCGATGACTTCCCAAAGACCGCCGCCGCCGTGCGAGGCCACGATCGTCAAGCGCGGGAAATCCTCCAGGAGGCCGCGCACGATCAACCGCGACAGCGCCAGGCAGAGATCGGCCGGCCGGCCAACGCTCGACGCCAGGCGGTACTCCTTCACGCGCTCCTCGCCGAAGCCGACATGGGGCGGATGAATGAACACCGGCACGCCGAGGTCCTGCACCAGTTCCCAGAACGGCCGCGCTTCATCGTCATCCGGATAATGGCCCTTGTGGCTTGAATGGATCAGGATGCCCTTGAGCCCAAGCTGGCGAATGGCGCGCTCGGTTTCCTTGACGAATTCAGGACCACCGCACGGCAGCATGGTCGCAAAACCGTACAGTTCGCCCTTGTGCCGTTCTTGAATTTCCGCGGCATAATCGCTCCAGCGCTGGATCGCTTTAAGCTCGTCGGCCGGCGCCTTGCCGCGCATATAGTGTGCGGCATTGCTGAAGACCGTCACGTCGATGTTGCAGCGGCGATGCGCGTCGAGCACATTTTCTAGCGTCATCGGGCAGCGCCCGGCCCAGGTCGGGCCGCTCTTGCCGTCCCAGGCGAGCGCGTCGGCCGCGGCCTCTTCGGGCGGATAGACGTGGGTGTGCCATTCGATGATCATCTGCTCGCTCTTAGTTCAGCTTCAACAGCCGTGCAGCATTGCAGCCCATGACTTTCTCGCGCTGTGCCGGCGTCATGCCGATGTGGTCCATCATTTTCAGCCCCTTCATTTTTAACGGCACCATTGGCGGAGAGTCGGTGCCGAACAGAAAACGATCCTCGCCGACGGTCTTGAGACAACATTCCGCCGCGGGGGCCGCGTAGCAGGCTGAATCGAAATAGAACATTTTCAGATAATGGCTCGGCGGATGTTTGATCAGCATCGGCTCGTAGGGGCCGAGAAACGCCGAGAAATCGAGCAGCTCATAGGCGTAATCCATACGCCCGATGACCTCGCAGATACCGCCGCCTAGATGACTACCCACAATCTTCACTTTCGGGAATTGTTCGAAAATGCCGCGCACGATCAGCCGCGCCAGCGACAGGCAATTGTCCGCCGGCCGGCCGATGCTCGACGCCAGCCGGTAGTCGGCCATCGCCGGCGTCGTCGCGTCGCCTGGATGGATGAAAACCGGAATATCGAGATCGGTCACCAGCTTGAAGAACGGCCTTGCGGCATCTTCGTCCGGGTAGTGGCCGTGATGGCTGGAATTGATGATGACGGCGCGCGCATCGTCTTCCTTTACGGCGCGCTCCAGCTCCTTGAGAAATTCGTCGCCGCCGCCCGGCACGCATGTCGCCATGGCGACGAATTTGTCCGGATGCAGGTCGCGGCACTTGGCGAGGTGGCGGTTCGAGCCCTCGATCGCCGCGACGACCTCCTTCACCGATTTCATATGCCTGATGTAGTGCACCGCATTGCTGATGACGGTGCGGTCGAGGCCCGCAAGCGCGTGGGCCTTGAGCGCGTCTTCCATCGTCATCGGCACCGGGACCGGCCACCACGGCTTGCCGATGAATTTCGGATCGTTGACGTGAACGTGCCAGTCAATCAGCAAAGCCGCTCTCCTTGGTACATGGTGTCCGGAATAACATCATTGCAGTGCACCCATGATCGCCGTCAGGCGCGCAACAATTTCGGGCGGTGTGGCGAGCGTGCGCGCGACGACCTGCGCCACCTCGTCACCACGGCCGGTCACGATCTCCAGCCCGATTTTCTGCGCATCGGCCAGAAAATCTGGATCGTTCATGGTCGCATCGAAGGCGGTGCGCAGCTGCGTGACACGGTCTTGGGGCACCTCAGGAGGCACGACGACGTTCCAGCCGACGCTTGAATCGGAATTCATGAACTCAAGGATGCGCTTGCCGTCATCGCTTGTCGCCAGATCGCTGATCAGCGGGAGATCGGGCAAGTCGGGATGGCGCTTGAGGCCGGTCTGAAACGGCACCACGATCTTGCTATCCCGCAGCCATTCGCTCCGCGTGGTTTTCAGCGCCGTCCATGACGCAACCCGCGTATCGGCTTCACCACGCTCGATGGCAAGGTCGACGTCGGCCGCGCCGCGATAGCCGGTGACGATCTTGAATTTCGTTCCGGCCAGCGCGTTCAACAAGGTCGGCGTCACAAAGCTGTCGGTCGAGTTACCCCACGAACCGGCAATAACCTGTGTGCTGCGCAGATCGGCGGCGGTCTTCACGCCGGTGCGGCTCATGACGAACATGACGCCGGTATAGCTTGCGATGCGGCCGATCCAGTTGAAGCGTTTGGCGTCGTAGCGCGCGGCTTGCGGATGCAGCATCTGGTTGACGGCAATATCACGCGGCAGCATGCCGAGCTGCGTGCCGTCACGTTCGGCCTTCTCATAAAGATTGACGGTGCCGACCATGCCGCCGGCGCCGGGCATGTATTGAATCAGGATCGCCGGATTTCCTGGAATATGCCTGGGCAGATGCGCGATCAGAAGGCGGCTGTACAGATCGTAAGTTCCGCCGGGCTCATAGACCACGGTGAACCGCAGCGTCTTGCCTTTGAAGAACTCGTCCGCCGGCTGGGCACTGGCGCAGGCGACGGATGCCAGGCTGACGCAAAAAGCAAGCAACACGAAAATTCGAGGTCGCGTCACCCCGCTACTCCGCGGTCGCGCCGGTGGCTTTGACCACCTTGGACCACTTCTCGGTTTCCTCGGCGATGATCTTGCCGAAATCTTCCGGCGTGCCGGGAATGTTGGTGCCGCCGAGTTCGGCAAGCTTCGCCTGCATCGCGGGATCCGCGAGCGCCGCGTTGATCGTTTTGTTGAGCTTGTCGATGATCGCGCGCGGCGTTCCCTTGGGCACAGCCATGCCGAACCACGCGCTCGCCTCATAGCCCGGCACCGTCTCGGCAACGGTCGGCACATCCGGCAATGCTTTGGCGCGCGTCGCCGTCGTCACCGCAAGCGCGCGCAACCGGCCGCCCTGAATGTGCCCGATCGAAGACGGCAGATTGTCGAACATGACCTGAGTCTGGCCGCCCAGGAGATCGGTGAGCGCGGGCGCTGCGCCGCGATAGGGCACATGGACGAGTTCAACGCCCGTCATCAGCATGAACAATGCGCCTGACAGATGCACCGACGTGCCGATGCCGGACGACGCCATATTGACCTTGCCCGGATTGGCCTTGGCGTAATCGATGAATTCCTTGACCGTGTTCGCCGGCACGCCCGGATTGACTTCCATCACGTTCGGCACGCGGATGAAGCCCGCAACGGGCGCCATGTCCGCGATGAAATTGAACGAAAGATTCTTGTAGAGCGAAGCATTGATGGCGTTGGCCGGATTGACCAGGAACACGGTGTAGCCGTCGGGCGCCGACTTTGCGGCCATTTCGGTGACAAGGTTGTTGCCCGCGCCCGGCTTGTTTTCGACCGCGAACTGCTGGCCGAGGTGCTCTGACAAATATTGTCCGATCAGGCGGGCACATATGTCGGTCGAACCGCCCGGCGGATAGCCGACGAGCCAGCGCACGGAGTGGCTGGGATAGTCATCTGCGGCGCGCGCCACGCCTGCAAATCCCAGAACCGTGCCCGCCAACGCGATCGCCAGCAATCGCCGAAATCGACTCTGCATACTTCCCCCATACACTTCACTGTGCGCTTTCATTCAACCGTACGCGGCATCAGCGATGCCCCGCAAGAGCGACAGCCCCGCACGGCACGCGGCTTTCAACACCTTGCCGGATGCCGCCTGGACCGGTAGTTTCACGGCCTTCCCCCAGCATCGACACGACCAGTGAGGACATTGCCATGATCGACTTTTACGCGCTGACCAGCCCGAACGTGCAGAAGATCTACATCATGCTCGAAGAGACGAAGCTGCCCTACAAGGAGCATTTTGTCGACGTATGGAAGGGCGACCAATACGATCCGAATTTTATCAAGATCAACCCGAACTCCAAAATCCCCGCGATCGTCGATCACGAAGGCCCCGGCGGCAAACCGATCACGATTTTCGAGTTGGGCGCGATCCTGATGTATCTCGCTGAAAAGTCCGGCAAGTTCATGCCGACCGACATGGCGAAGAAATACGACGTCCTGCAATGGCTGTTCTTCCAGGTCACCGGCGTCGGCCCGAATTTCGGCCAGTTCACGCACTTCAAGTTGTTCGCGCCGAAGGACAAGGACCACAGCTATTCGGTGGCGCGCCACCAGACCGAGGTGAAGCGGCTCTATGAAGTGCTGGAGAAGCGGCTCGGCCAGGCGCCGTACCTGGGCGGCAGCGAATATTCGATCGCCGACATCGCCACCTTTCCGTGGACTCGCAATCACGACACCCAGGGCGTGAAGTGGGAGGACAATCCCAATCTGGCGCGCTGGTTCAAGGCGATCGACGAGCGGCCAGCGGTGAAGGCCGCGCTCGCCAAGGTCGGCGCGATCAAGTCGAACCGCGAAACCGCGAATGACGACCAGAAGGATCGCTTCTTCAATCGCGGACGGTACGCGCGGGCGTAGTTGGGTCATTCTGCTTTCGTGTTCTGTGTGCCTGGTTTGTCATCGTCCGCGTATGCGGACGATCCAGTAAACACGGTCATCTCGATGATTACTGGATGCTCCGCCTTCGCGGAACATGACAGAACAAGTGTGTCGCGGAATTCCATTCATCGCCTCCTCCAACATCCCCCGCTTCGCGTGGGCGGATGATTTTTCCGTCATTGCGAGCGTAGCGAAGCAATCCAGCGCTCAATGCAGGCCGCCCTGGGTTGCTTCGTCGCTGGCGCTCCTCGCAATGACGCAAAGGGTCTCGCGCTCGCGATGCGACTGCATCCGAGTGGTGGTCACGCCAGCAATGAGAAGCCACGAAACGTTTCGCTCTCTGCGCCGATCTTCGTCAGAAGGCGCAGGCGGTGGGGCCGGCGCCGTCACGATCAATGCTTCAAGCCACGAACGTAAGAGCAAGAAGAAAAAGGAAAGCGGAACGCCGAAAGACGCTGATCCGTATCCTCTGTACCTTGCGGTACAGCTCGCGCCTTGCAAGGCGCGCTCGCCCATCGGCGTTCCACCGCGGTTCTCGCCAAAGGGAGTCATCGTCCCTAAGGCTCGGCTTCAGGCCAGGCTTCCTGGGACGTGGTCTGAACGGGCGTTACCCGCCATCGCCTGTCCCAGTCCAGCGAGCACCTCGCGCCCCGGTCATAATGCCGGGAGACTGATGCCCAAGCCGCCCGGGAGTGGCAGTGACGAACCGCCGCCCGCGGGCACCGCATCCCGCCCCGATCAGCCAGGGTCACCGGCTGACGTCCTTCACGGCGAACGGGATTGGTTGCCTTCAATCGTTTGCAGCAACAATTGTCAAACAAATTTCCGGGCGAACGTGCGCGTCCTCGGCAAGCCTTTGCTGCACAATCGATAATTCGACAAACAAAATGTTTCACGGCGCTCTGCAAACATCCACAGCCACCGAAAAGACGCCGTCACTCCCGGGAAAAGATTCGGACGACGATCCACGGAGCACCCCAACAACAAATCCTGGCGCAGTTGCACATAAATCGAGACTACTGGCCAGGCACCGGACCCTTAATGTAAGCGCCGTAACACGTGCGCGACGCATTACCGCCGTTAGCAAGTGATCTTGTCCAAGCTTCCGTTCCGGTGAGCGTTCCGCCGGCGGTGGTCAACATTCCGTTGTAGGTTCCCTTAAAGTCACCACCACCACCGCTCGCCCAAGTCGATGTCAGATGCAGCGTACCGTCCGCGTTTACAGTCCCAGTCGCGATCTCGGTTCCGACAACACGGCTGCCGTCGCGGTTGAAGATCGGTCGCGCGCCAATTATCGCGGTGCCGGTCACGATGATGTTGAGGGGCGCGCGCAAGATGCCCAAAGCCCCCGACAGATGCTCACACACAATGCTACCCCAGTAAGCGCCATCCAAAGATTGCTGCTCTTGCGCTAGGCCAGGCGCCGGCGCGGAGATCGCAAGCAGGAGTCCCGCGAGGCAAGTAAATCGAGCGTGCACGTCAACCTCCCTGATAATCTGAAATAGCCCAGATGATCTTTGTGCCTAGGACTACGGCCGGGTCAGTTGGGCCATCTGCAAATTCCCGGACGCGGTCGGCAACGTTTGACGTTGCCCGCCCTCCAATAGCCCAACGGGGTGCATGTTCCGGGCGGACAGTAACCGGATGTTATCCAGAGGTTCCAAGCGCGAGCCGATGCCGGGTTCGGAACGGCGAGAATGGCGACCGTGACGACGGCGGTGGCTGTAATAAGTGCGGAAAAGGAAATTCCAAAGACGCGGAACGTCACGGGATGCTCCCTGATTGCCCACTTGTGCTGACGCCAACAATAGCATGGCCGCGGTCAACGCGGCGTCAGGCCTTCGTCAAAGGGAAACCTTCGATTGATGAGGGATTTAACGGATGCGCAAGGGATTTGACGGCGACTTGTCCAACCCGTCCGGTTTGTCCTTGGTCCGAACGGGCCAAAAGTGATAGAATTTCGCGGTTGATTGATGACGTAGCGCCGTTAATCGATGTCCAAATTAAGCCACGTCACATTGCGTCTGCTCGGCACGTTCGCAATCGAGGCGAATGTGGGCCGCTCGCTTCCGATCGCTGTTCATTCGAAAAAAGCCCGAGCATTGCTTGCCTATGTGGCGATGAAGCCCGACTATCGGGCAAGGCGGGAAGAACTCGCGACGCTGCTTTGGGGCGACAACCCTGACGCGCTGGCGAGACACAGCCTGCGGCAATGTCTCATTTCGCTGCGTCAGGATTTAGGTTTGGCGTCCGGTATCCTCGTGGTGGATCGGGAAGCGATTGGATTACGCACTCAATTGATCGCCGTGGATGCGCGCCAGTTCACCTCGCTTGCTCGATCGACCGCGCCGGACGAACTCAGCCGGGCCGTAGCGCTTTGGCACGGAGCGTTTTTGTCAGACTTTACTTTGGATATCGAGGAGTTCGATACCTGGCATCGTCAAGAAGCTGATCGGCTTGCGGCGGCGGCAGCGGGAGTCTTCGAGGTGTTATGCCGCGACGCCGATGCGAATGGCGATGGTAAGCGCGCCATTGCGGCCGCTGAGCGGTTGGTTGCTCTCGAGCCGACGCGCGAGGATCGACAGCGTACTGCGCTGAAGCTGTTGGCGCGCCACAAGGGACGCGAAGCCGCACTGGGGCGGATCAAACTGCTCACGGATCTGCTGCGCAGCGAGCTTGGCGTTGCTCCCGAAGCAGCAACGCGCGCCTTGATCGACGCAATCAAACGCGGCGATTTCGAAACCTCGCATGCGCCCAATCGCGAGCAGCCCGCAGCGCAGAGCTTTGTTAAGCCGCTCACGCCTGCAACGGCCCCGCTTTCGCTCCCGGCGCGCGAGGTCAATATGTCTTTAGTTCCTGCACCGTCCGCGCTTGCCACCGCGGCGCCGCGCCGCAAAATCGCGCGGACCGCTCTGCTGTCTTGGCGTCGCCAGCCGCGTGCGACCGCGTGGGTCATCACCGCGTTGCTCTTGTTAGGCATCTTTGCCGTGCTTGGGCTCGCCGACGGAACGAAATTACGTCTGTCGCTGACCGATCGGCAGCAGAGCCAAATTATCGCAGTCCTGCCCTTTGCCACCGATAATCCGGGGCGATCGGACGATCCTGCGTTCGCCCGGATGCTCACCCATAACTTGATCGGGTACCTCAGCCACTTCGATAATCTGCGGGTGATGTCAGAGCAGACATCGGAGTTGTATCGAGATCGTCAGATCGACGCAGCACAACTCAGGACTGATTTGGGCGTGAAATACGCGATTGTCGGTCACGTTCTGGGCGATGACCGGGCATTAAAGATAGATCTTCAGCTCGTGGATACATCGACCCGGACGAATGTCTGGTCCGACGATATGCAGCGTGAACGGAGCAATCCAACCCTCGTTGCAGGTGAAACGGCCCGCGGGATCGCTCGGATGGTTGCGCTCGAGATTAACCGCCTCGGCGCATTGCGCTTGCGCTCCAACCCGAGTGAACAACTCACGGTCGGTGAATTGGTGGCGCGGGGCTATCTGGCTTTGGACAGGGGCACCGTGCGGGAAAGCCTATCCAGCGCAATTACGTCGTTCGATGAGGCCTTGCAGCGCGACCCGCACTATCAGCCCGCGCTCCTGGCTATTGTACGAGCGCACATCGTCGCGGCGATGAATTTCGTCGATCTCGATCCTTCACCCGATCTCCGCAAGGACGAGCAACTTTTGAACGAGGTGCTTGGCAAGTCGTCGAATTCGATTACTGCACTCTTCAATCTGGCGTTATTGCAAAAATACCGCCGCCAATACCAGGCGAGCCTGCAGTCTCTGCAACGTTGTCTCGAACTCAACCCGAGCTTCCTGCCGGCGCAGGGCCAGATCGGAGAGGTCCTGACGCGACTAGGACAGCCGCAGCAGGGCTTAGAACAAATCCTTCAAACCATCCGTAGCGCAAGCGTCAATGATCCGGGTATGGGCTTCTGGTATCTTTTCGCCGCCGACGCCGAATTCGAGCTCGACCACGATCAGGCCGCTCTGGACTGGGCATTGCGCGCCAGCGCCGTGATGCCCGCAACTCCGCTCGTCCAGGCGTGGCTGGCATCCATTTACGCCAGCCTTGGTGACAAACCGAATACTGCGAAATATGTTGCAGCCTTGACGAAAATGGCGCCCACTCGCGCGCGGCTGTTCATGAATTCGCCTGCCGACAATACCAATAGCGTTGATGGTCGTCGCGGACCGCGGATACTGGACGGCTTGCGTCTGGCACTCGGAAAGTCGCTGGGCTGATTCAAGCCGATCCGGACGCCGATCGGCCCAATCGCTCTTAGCCATCTAGCGTTCATTCAAGAAGAAGGTCTGCATCAAACCCTTACCCTTGACCTCAATGATCCCGCGATTTTCAAAATTGAAGCGTTCGCCGAGCAAATCCCGCGTCGCGGCAGAGATCTGAATTCGACCGGGCAGTGAATGAGATTCCATTCGGCTCGCGGTGTTCACCGTGTCGCCCCAGACATCGTAGGCGAACTTGTGCGTGCCGATTACGCCGGCGACAATTGGACCGGTATGCACGCCAACGCGCGCCTCAAGTTTCACGTCGGTCACCACGGCGATGGCGTCCACCACTTCAAGCATGCGCAACGCAAATCGGGCAATTCGCAATGCGTGATCGGCCTGCGGCTCCGGAATTCCGGCCGCAACCATGTAAGCATCGCCAATAGTTTTGATCTTTTCAACTCCATGCTCCGAGGCAAGGCGGTCGAAATCGGCAAATATCCTGCTTAATAAATCAATCACGCGTTCCGCGGGCAGTTCATGACTTATTTTCGTGAACCCGACCAGATCGCAAAACAGAATTGTCGCTTCTAACACCCGGTCGGCGATGACCACTTCCCCATCGCGCATGCGGTCAACGATTTTTTTCGGTAAGATATTCAAAAGCAGAGCTTCGGAACGGCGTTTCTCCTGTTCAAGGTCGGCAATGAATTTCTTTTCTCGATCTCGCAGCCATTTTTTCTCCAACGAGGCAGTGACGCGGGCGTGCAGCAAAGTCGGATTGAACGGTTTGGTCAGATAGTCCTCGGCTCCGGATTCGATGCAGCGCACGACACTGTCGAGCTCGTCGAGCGCTGAAATCACGATAACCGGTATGTCGCGGGTTTGATCTGACGCCTTGAGGCGTTGCAGTACTTCAAACCCGCTCATTGACGGCATGATCAGATCGAGCAGGATAAGGTCGAATTCCTCCTTTGTGACATGCTCCAAGGCGGACGCGCCGTCTACAGCGGTCACAACGTTGTGGCCATCCCGCGTTAGTCGGCGCTCGAGCACGTCGCGATCAGCCACATTGTCATCGACAACGAGGATCGAACTTGGTTGCATCACCCAAGATGACGTACCGACACCGGGCAAAGGCGCCACCGTGCGCAACACATCCGCAACCACGTCAACCTGTCTGGAACGACTGTCGCTGGCATGCAGCCGGCCATCCTCATGCCGCGCAAGCTCGACCATGGCGTCGATCTGGCCAAGGAGTTGATCGGCGGAGACCTTGAGCTTCATTATATCTGCCCGCAACGGATGCAGGCCATCCGAATCCATGTCCTCGATCAGAAGCTCGCTATAGCCTTTGACGGCGTTGAGCGGCGTCCGCAAATCGTGACGGAGACGGTGATGGAAAGCCTCGAAGGTTTCGTTTTCAGGGCGATCTGAAGATGAAGCGCGAATTATACTTGTTACGAAAACGTTCAACTGCGCGCTGGCACTGCGCATTCGGTTGAGATCGGCAAGTAATGATTCAAACTGCAGCCGCCGTGCATCCTCGATAATCAGATCTAGAAACTCGGTGATGGCAGTCGCTGGCGCCTGAACTTCCTGACGCAAGAAAGCCCTCAGGGCCCGATCGAGTCGTTCATCTGATGCGCTCTCCGACAAGACTTCTCCGTGAGGGCTGGAAAACTGCTAATTCTTTGCGTTGCCAAGTAGACGCTCAATCTTGCCGATGAGGCGGTCGAGCTCCACTGGCTTGGTATCGTAATCATCGCACCCGGCCTCGATCGCCCTTGCTCGATCGCCGCTCATGGCATGCGCCGTAAGCCCGATTACCGGCACGCCACGCGTGGCATCGTCGGATTTGACGCGTCGGGTAGCCTCCCATCCGTCGATGACGGGCAGGCTCATGTCCATCAGGATAATGTCAGGCCGTTGGCTGCGAGCGAGGTCAACGCCCTGCTGTCCATCGACCGCGAAAATCACCTCAAAGCCCCGTCGTATCAAACGCCTGGATAGCATGTCGCGATTCATTTCATTGTCTTCGACCAGCAGCACTTTTGTCATGCAGTTTACTCCACTCGCTCAGGCATTCGCGTCTGTAGTGGTACGTGCGGGCCGACGCCGCATTGCCTCCCCGACCGCCGCGGCGATGTCAAACCTCGACGCACTCCCCTTTTCAATCACCTTTTTCGCTTGTCGCATCAGGCGCTCGCGTTCGGCAGCCGTGAGCTCTTTTGCCGTGATGACGATTACCGGGATTTCGCGCCAGTCCGCGTGCACCGCAAGTGCATCGAGGACCTCGAACCCATCCATCTCCGGCATCATCAAGTCGAGCAGGATCACCGCTGGAGCCGGATGCGCACTGAGCCAGTCCATCGCCTGACGACCGTCGGCCGCTTCCGACACTGGCAAACCCATCTTTTCAATCGATTGGCGGATCATCTGGCGCGCATCGGCGTCGTCCTCAACCATCAGCACCGGACCGTCTCGCCGCACCAAGCTATGGACCAACGCGGTCAGGCGGGCGCGGTCGACTGGCTTCGTCAGCACGTCAACGGCGCCCAGGGACAAGCCAATGCCGCGGTCTGACAACACCGTGACCATGACGACAGGAATGTCGCGCAGATCCGCATCGGCCTTGAGTGTGCCTAGCACTTGCCAGCCGTCTGGCTTAGGCATCATGACGTCAAGGGTGATCACATCCGGCCGGATCGCACGTGCCAAGTTCAGCGCTTCCTCACCGCTCGTAGCATGGACTGCGCGGTAACCGGCGTTTCTGAGATTGGCTGTCAATAAATCGCGCGCCGCGGGATCGTCGTCGACGACGAGCACAGTAGGGCCGGTATGCTGTTGCACGAAATATGGCGGGGTTTCTGCAAATTCGGCCAGCGTCGGCGTGACCGGACGATCCGGCAGTGTGATTGTGAAGGTCGAGCCTTCACCGGCCTTGCTTGTGACGCTGATATCGCCCCCAAGCAACTGGCAAAAACTTCGCGTGATCACCAATCCAAGGCCGGTGCCGCCGTATTTTTTGGTTGTTGAGGCATCGGCCTGACTAAACGCCTGAAACAGGCGGCCAAGCTGTTCTTCGGTCATACCGATGCCGGTGTCGGAGACGGCGAACCGCACCATTGGTTTATCGGTTCCGATGCGATCTGCCACCAGTGTGAGGCGGCCATTTTCCGTGAACTTGCTTCCGTTGCTCAAAACATTCAGCAGACTCTGTTTGAGCTTGGTGCGATCGGTACGCATCGTGCCAAGATTTTCCGCCAGGCGAAATTCCGTTGCGTTGGCATTTTTTTCGGCAAGTGGAACAATGATTGCACGCACTTCTTCGAGCACTGGCACAATTTCAACGTCTTCAATAAAGACGTCCATGCGACCGGCCTCGACCTTTGACAGGTCAAGAATATCATTGATGAGACCGAGCAGGTGTCGGCCAGCGTCCTCGATCCTCTTCAGGTCGGTACCAAGTTTTTCCTGACCGGCATCGACAACGTCTTCCTGCAAGATCTCGCTGTAACCGATGATGGCATTGAGCGGCGTGCGTAGCTCGTGGCTCATGTTGGCCAGGAATTGCGACTTGTGCTGGCTCGCCTGTTCGAGCTGCTGCCCTTTTTCCTCGATTTCCCGGAATAGCCGCGCGTTCTGGATCGCCAACACCGATTGCGCAGCGAAAGTCTTGATTAGCTCGACCGTGTTCTTTGCGAACTCGCCCGGCGTCTTGCGGCGGACCACCAACAAGCCGATGATATCTTCGCCGCGAAAAAGCGGAGATATCAATCGCGCGCGGTAACCGGCACGAAGAACGATCTCGTTGAGTGCTGAAGCCGGTTCCCGCTGCAAGTCGGCGATTTGGACCGGCTCGTGTCGGTCAACAGCCGTCGCGACAGTCGCTTCGTCAAGGCCAATGTGCCGATTTTTCAGTGAATCAATCAATTCCTGATCCATCCCATAGGTGGCGCGCAGATGAAACTCGCGTTGCAAGTCGTCAAACACGTAGATCGCACCGGCCTCGGTCTCCGATAATTGCGTCGCCTTGGCGACGATGGTCGAAAGCACGGTTTCGAGATCGAGCGTCGAATTGACGGCCTGGCTGACCTCGCCCAGTGCGCGCAGCTCGCGGACTGAGCGGGCAAGCTCGTCAGTGCGCAACTCGACCTTCTTCTCCAGGTCCGTGTAGATTCCTGCAACCGTCCCGCCATGTCGTTGAATTGGTCGGCCAGCACCTCGAACTCGTCGCCGCTCCCGACTGTAACGCGCTGGGTAAGATCGCCGCCGCCGACACGTGCGACACCAAGGCGCAATTGCTCGATCGGTCGCAGCAAGCGAGTAGCGCGCATACGGACAATCAAAAGAGTTGTGATCACGACCAGCAGACCCACGCCGGCCACCGTCGACAGCGATTGCCATAAAGTCTGCTGAAGCGGAGCAAGCGGCGCCACTACACCGTATTGCAGGCTGTGCGCTCCAATATGCAGTGCCTTGACGACCCCAAGATATGCAATCCGATCGAAATCATACTCGTGGGCTGTCCCATCGAGACTTGCCGGCTTTATTGATTTTGGCGCCGCGACGTTGGCGTAGACCAATTCACCGTCCGCCCAAATCAAAGGATGAGATATGCGCCGGCTTATTAACTCTTCGATCAGGCCGGGACTCGCGACCGGCGCACCGCCGATGAGGTAACCTGCAAGCTGCGATCCCTGGTTCTGTCCAGCATTGCTCGAATTTAAATCGGGGGTGCGGAAGACCTGAGCCTGCCACACCAGATAGACCGTGCCATTACAACTTACGAATTGCTCGGCTTCTTCAGCCTCTGAACGCGTGACGACACAGTCGGCGCCGCCCTCCTCGCCCGTTTTCGCGAGTTTCCATTGCCCGTTCGCTGCGTTCTTGTCCGCGTGCGAAAATGCGATGTTGCGGGATTCCAAATCGTAAGCGGCGACAAAGGCGAACCCGAGCACCTGACGCTGCGCTTCGATGTAGTCGTTAAGTTGCGAAGAAGTTTTTGGGTCGAATATGGCCTCCAACTTATTGTCGGATGCCATCCTTATGATGCCGTCAGAGACGTTTCTTTCGTCGGCCTGGAGGACGAGGGCAAATGTCTCAAGGTTAGCGCCGAGACCACTGGCAAACAAAATCCGCGCCTGACGATAAGATTGGATACCGAGGATAAGACAGGTGATCAACACCGGCAGCACTACTGCCAATGCCACCAGCACCATCAATCGGGTTCTGAACGAACGCCGTGGCGGCTCTTTAATCACCCTGCCGCCCGGCGCAGCGATCGCCAGTTTTGCCATTGCAGAGAAGGTGAGCACACTTTGCCCGGTTCCGCTCCGTTAAAACGCCCCTGGAACGATGGATAGTTTAGGCAAGCGGTTAACGAATTGAAAGTGTGACCATTACGCACGCGACCATACTGTAAGCGCGGGCCGTAATTGGCGCCTACGCGGCCCGGCGCAATGGTCTATCGTCTTGCGAGCGCCACGGCGGTTGCCTCCCCTACTGTCTCAACTTTCCCATCATCGCCCGCATGAAACGCACCGCCGCCGGGCCTTTGAGCGCGCTCGCCCACAGTTCGCGCGCCATCCTCTCGTGCAGCGCCAGCGCCTCGGGCGCCGACGTGATCATCGCCATGCCGACGCGGACGTTGGGTTCTTCGCCGAGACGAAACGGGCTCAGCGCCAGGATCTGCCGGTCGGGCTGACGGAAGATCTGGAAGCTCGTATGCGGCAGCGTGTCTTGCACGATGCCGATCTGGACGCCGATCGGCTCATTCTCCATCAGCGCGGTGAAATGTTCGGCTTCGGCGCGCGCCAGCGCGCGGCGTTCGGTCCGCAACTTGTCCGGCAAATCGTGGCGGCCGACCATGCCGTTGCGCAGGAAACGCTCCATTTCGGCGGCGGCGATCAGATTGACCACCGCAGGCCGGCGCCGGCGATAAGTTTCCTTGCGCTGGCGCAGCACCGCCATCAGCTCGGCGATTTGCGAAAGCGCGCGCTCGCGCTTGTCGATGCCGTCCGGAACCAACTCGTGTAGCACGTCGCCAAGCGCGCCGTCGAATGCGTCGGAAGCCAGCACGTATGAGATCGGCCCGGCGAGCACGATGACATGCTCGGCGGTCTCCTCGATCTGGCGCATGCGCTCGAAGTAGCTCACCGCCGAGGCGATATATTCGACGCCGACGCCGAGCAAAGTCGGTACCGAGACCTGGAGCAGTTCTGCCAGCTTCTCCAGCGTCTCGATCTTCGCCACTTCGCCCTTCTCGAAGCGGTAGAGCGCGGTGCGCGAAATGCCGAGCTTCTGCGCGATCTCTTCGGCAGAGAGGCCGGAGCCCAGGCGGAACGCCTTGAGCCGGTTAGCGATATCGTCGAAGCGGATGGGCATCGTTTGCTCCTCCCTCTCCCCGCTTGCGGGGAGAAGGATGGGGTGAGGGGGCGTCGTCGCGGGGCTCGGAGTCGCGGCCACATCCGCAGCGCTGCCGGTTCTATCCGCAGCGCTCAGAATCGCGGAGACGCCCCCTCACCCTCCTTCGCTTCGCTCAGTCGACCTCTCCCCGCGCGGCGGGGAGAGGTGAACTTCTAAGCCGCTTTGCCGCGTCCAGCGCGGCGAGGACGATGTTCTGGTAGCCGGTGCAGCGGCACAGATTTCCGGAAATGCCGATGCGGATGTCCTGTTCGGTCGGATCGGGATTGTCACGCAGCAGTTCGATCAGCGTCGTCAAAATGCCCGGTGTGCAGAAGCCGCATTGCAGGCCGTGATTGTCGCGGAACGCCTCTTGCAGCGGGTGCAGCACGTCGGCACTCGGCGCAATGCCCTCGACGGTCAGGATGTCGTGACCGTCAGCCTGCACTGCCAGCATCAGGCACGAGCGTGCCGAATGGCCATCGAGCAAAATCGTGCAGGCGCCGCAGACGCCGTGTTCGCAGCCGAGGTGCGTGCCGGTGAGTCCGAGCTGATGGCGCAGGAAGTCCGCAAGCGTCACGCGCACCGGCACGGTCGCCTCGTGGCGCCGGCCGTTCACCGTGACGGCGATCGTCCGCGTCTCACTCATGCGCCCATGTCTTTCTTCATGCGTCCACGCCTTTCGCAATCCGTTCGTGCGCTTTGAGCAAGGCGCGGCGCGGCAGCACTGTTGCCAATTGCTGGCGGTAGGACGCTGGCGCGTGAATGTCCTCGATAGCGTCGAGCTGGCGCAGCACTTCACAAATCTCGCGCAGCCGATTTTCCTCGATCTTTTCGCCGATCAGCGCGCGTTCGACGTCATGCGCACGCACTGGCGCCGGACCCATGCCGCCGAGCGTCACCGACGCGCGGGTGACCTTGCCGTTGTTGTCTTCCTCGATCAGCACCGCCGCCGAGACGATGGCGAAATCGCCGTGCCGGCGCGCGAACTCGACGAAGGCATAGCCGTGGCCGGCGGCCCAGCATGGGAATGTCGCGCCGGTCACGAGCTCATCGAGTTCGATCGATGGCATCATGTAGCCGGCCGGAAAATTCGCGAACGCGATGCTGCGCGTACCGTTCTTCCCGGTCACCGCCACCTTGGCATCGACCGCCGCGGCAACCGAGACCAGTTCGGCCGACGGATCGAGATGACAGAGCGAACCGCCGAGCGTGCCGCGATTGCGCGTCTGCCGGTGTCCGACTTGCGTGATCGCCTCCTGCATCAGCGGGCAACGCTCGCGGACCAGATCGGAGAACTCGATATCGCGCTGCCGCGTCATCGCGCCGATTTCAATCGCGCCGTCACGCTCGCGGATATAGCTGAGGCCGTCGACACGGTTGAGATCGATGACGTGGTCCGGCAGCACGAAGCGCATGTTGAGCATCGGCATCAGCGACTGGCCGCCGGCGAGCAACTTGGCGTTATCGAGACTGCCGAGCAGGCCGACGACATCGGCCGCTGTGCGCGGGTCGTGATAGGAAAAAGGCGGCGGTTTCATCCCAGGATACGTACTTTGACTCTGTGCCAAAAAGCGTGCTTCACTCCAAAAAGCATACTGCAATCCCAAAGTTGAAACCAGCCGATGAAGGCAGCGCGATGAAGCCTGCGGCGTTCCGCTACCACGCGCCGAAAACGATCGACGAAGCGGTCGCGCTGCTCGCCGAGGTTGCCCCGGAGGATGGCCGCGTGCTGGCCGGTGGCCAGAGCCTGGTGCCGACGATGGCATTCCGGCTCGCCAAGCCCGGGCATCTCGTCGATATCAACGGGGTCGAAGCGCTCAATCGCCTTGCGGTTGTCGACGGCAAGCTTGTCATCGGCGCCTGCGTGCGCCATGCCGCATTTCATAAGCCGGTTTGCGACGGCCCGCTCGGCAAGTTTCTCGCCGATGTGGTCCGCCATATCGCCCACTACCCGATCCGCAACCGCGGCACGTTCTGCGGCAGCCTCGCCCACGCCGACCCGTCATCTGAGTGGTGCCTGGTGATGACGGCGCTTGACGGCGAACTGGTGGCACGGAGTTCAAGCGGCACGCGCACTATCGCGGCGCGCGATTTCTTCAAAGGCATCATGACCACGGCGCTGCGCGACGACGAGCTTCTGATCGAAGCGCGCTTGCCGATCGTTGCCGCGGATACGCGTTGCGGCTTCTACGAGTTCAGCCGCCGCGCCGGCGACTTCGCCATGGCGGCGGCGATCGGCACCTACCGTCTGGATGGTGGCAAGATGGTCGAGCCGCGCGTTGCTGTCGGCGGCGTCGAACCCAATCCGCGGCGTATTGCCGAAGCTGAGCAGGCGCTTGCCGGCGCCGCACCGGCCGACAAAGCATTCCGCGCCGCGGCCGAAGCGGCGACCGCCGCCGTCGACGCCATGGAAGATGCCATCACCAGCGCGGAGTTTCGGCGCGATCTGGTTCTCGCTGTAACGCGCCGGGCGCTCGAACGCGCCGCGGCATGACCGCCGCGCCGGCAAAGAAGCCGTGGATCGGCCAATCGGTCGAACGGCTTGAAGACCCTCCGCTTGTTACCGGCCGCGGCGAGTTTGCCGGCGACATCAATTTCCCGCATCAGCTTTACATGCGCATCGTGCGCTCTGCGCATGCGCACGGCCGCATTATCTCGGTCGATACCGGCGCCGCGCGGGCGATGCCCGGCGTGTACGCGGTATGGACTGCCGCCGATACCGCCGACATTCCGCCGATTGATTTTCGCGAGGGCTCGATCCCGGCACTCGATCCCTATCGCCAGCCGGTGCTGGCAACGGAGACCGTGCGCTATGTCGGCGAACCGGTCGCCGCGGTTTTCGCCGTCGACCCCTATGTGGCCGAAGACGCCGCGGACGCAGTCGAGATCGAAATCGAGGAACTGCTACCGCTGCTCGACGCTCAGGCGGCGCCGGTCGAGTTCTCGCCGGACCACAGCAGTGAAGCGGCGATCATCCGCCAAGGTTACGGCGACGTCGACGCGGTATTCCGCTCCGCCGCGCATATCGTCGAAGCGGAACTCACCGTCGGCCGCCATTCCGGCGTACCGCTGGAAACGCGCGGCGCCATCGGGCGCTACGATGCGTCGCGCGGCATTCTGGAATTGCACGGCGCCGCCAAGGTGCCGCACCGCAATCAGGAGTTGCTGTCGCGCATGCTCAAGATTGCGCCGAGCACGATCCATGTCCACGAATCCCACGTCGGCGGCGGCTTCGGCATCCGCGGCGAGCTTTATCCCGAGGACGTTCTGGTTTGCGTCGCCGCCAAAAAATTCAATCGCGCGGTGAAATGGATCGAGGACCGCCGCGAGCATCTGATTGCCGCCAATCACTCGCGCCAGCAGATGCACAAGATTCGCGCCGCGGTCGACACCGATGGCGTCATTCTCGCCATCGACGATTTGTATTTTCATGATCAGGGCGCCTATGTGCGCACCCACGCGACCCGCGTCGTGCACATGACGGCGGGCATTTTGCCTGGCCCCTATCGCGTTCCGGCCTATCGCTCGGTCGGCCTTTTTCGTCTCACCAACAAGACGCCGGCTGCGACCTATCGCGCGCCGGGCCGCTACGAAACGACGTTCGTGCGCGAGCGGCTGGTCGACGCCATCGCCGCCAGGCTCGGCATCGACCGCGTCGAAATCCGGCGGCGCAACGTCATCAGCGCCGACGAAATGCCCTACCCTCGCCCGCTCGAGGCGCTCGGCGAGGAAATCCATTACGACACCGGCGACTATGTCGGGCTGATGGACAAATTGTTCGCCAAGATCGGCTGGGATAAGCTCAATGCCGATGTGAAAAAGCGCAAAGCCAACGGCGAGCTTGTCGGCATCGGCATTGCGATGTTCGTCGAAAAAAGCGGGCTCGGTCCGACCGACGGCGTCAAGATTTCCATCGATACGTCCGGCGCGGTCGAAGTTCTCACTGGCGGCGCTTCGCTTGGCCAGGGATTTGAGACGGTGATGGCGCAAGTCGCCGCCGACGCACTTGGTGTCGATTACCGGCGTTGCCGCGTGATCCACGGCCAAACCGACCTCATCCCGTTCGGCATCGGCGCGCACGCATCGCGCGCCACGGTGATGACGGCATCGGCGACCCATATCGCCGCCATGAACGTGCGCAGGAAGGCGCTCGAAGTCGCGGGTGAATTGCTGCAAACGACGCCCGACCTGCTCGACATCGCCGACGGCGAAGTCATGCGACGCGGCTATGGCGGCGGTCCTTCGATCAGCCTCGGCAAGATCGCGCAAAATCTCGTGCCCACCGCAAAGACTCTCAATGGGCGCGACCCCGGTCTTTCGGCCGAAGGCTGGTTTCGGACCGAGCATCAGGTCTACCCGTACGGCAGCCATGTCGCCGTCGTGCGGATCGACCGCGATACCGGCGGCGTCGCGGTGGAGCGTTACTTCATCGCCTACGATATCGGCCGCGCCATCAACCCGGCGCTCGTCGAGGCCCAGATCGTCGGCGGCTTTGCGCAGGGATTTGGTGGCGCGCTGTTGGAGGAGTTCACCTATAGCGAGCGCGGCGATCCGCTCGCCGCCACCTTTGCCGATTATCTGCTGCCCGCCGTCCATGAAACGCCGGCGCCCGAGGTGCTGTTGCGCGAGGACTACACCACGCCGCTCAATCCGCTCGGCATCAAGGGCGCCGGCGAAAGCGGCATTACCGGCGTCGGCGCCGCCATCGCGTCCGCCATCGACGATGCCATCGGGATTCCTGGCGTCGTGACGCAGCTTCCAGTGACGCCGCAGCGGCTTAAACGGCTGCTTGCCCAAATAGGGCAAAGCTCACATTAGGTTTTTCAGTCTGTAATCCGAATTCGCACCAGCCCGTGGATTCGCCTAACGGGAAATATGGAATATCTGGCCGAATTTCCCGGATTAGTCCGGCTTGATGTTCGCCTCTTTGACAACCTTGGCCCATTTTTCGGTTTCCTCGGCGATCAACTTGCCAAACTCGGTGGATGTCATCGGCATAGGAATGAAGCCAAGGTCTGCAAGCCGGTCCTTGATCTTAGGATCGGCGAGAACCGCATTTAACTCCTTGTTGAGCCTGCCGATGATCTCGGTGGGTGTGTTCTTGGGCGCGCCCACGCCATACCAAGCGCTCGCTTCGTAGCCCGACACAAATTCACCTATGGTCGGAATGTCCGGTAGAGCCGCCGAGCGCGACGCGGTGGTAACCGCCAGCGCACGCAGTTTGCCAGTTCGGATAAGCTCGGCCGACTGTGCTATAGGACCAAATGCGACCTGCACTTGTCCGCCAAGCAGATCGGGCAGGAAACTGCCGCGATACGGGACATGAACCAGGTCGACACCTGCCATTATCTTGAACAGCTCACCAAAAACATGGGTCGCCGTTCCGTTACCGGCCGAGGCCATATTGATTTTGCCCGGATTGGCCTTGGCGTAGATAATGAACTCAGGGACCGTCTTGGCCGGTACCGATGGATTGACCATCATGACAAAAGAGCTACTGCCAATGCTCGCGACCGGTGCGACGTCACGGATGAAATTGTAATTGAGGTTAGGGTAGAGCGTCGCGTTGATCAGGGCTGATGGGGCGACCAGAAGAAGCGTATAGCCGTCCGGAGCCGCTCGCACGACCATCTCGGTGCCGATATTGCTGCCGGCGCCTGGCCGGTTCTCAACGACGAATTGTTGGCCGAGGCGATCTGACAGCGATTGCGCAATGAGGCGCGCGATGATGTCGGATGCATTGCTTGCCGGAAAGCCAACGATCATATGCACCGGTCGCGACGGATAGGTATCCGCGCTCGCGATCCGCGACATGGCCGGGAGCGCGGCAGCGCCCGCTGCCAGATGCAGAAAATGTCTTCGGTGGGGAAGTTTCATTGTTAATCCGTCCAATCAAATATCGGCGGCTGCGCGCAGTAACTCAGTCGGGCTTGATATTGGCGGCCTGCACCACTTTGCCCCACTTTTTTATTTCGTCGACCATGTATTGCCCGAACTCCGACTGCGTCATGATCATCGCTTCGGCGCCCAGATCGGCAAACTTGGCCTTCGTCGCCGGATCGGCAAGCACCGCATTGATCGCTTTGTTGAGCGTGTCGATGATTGGCGCCGGCGTGTTCGCGGGCGCACCCATCGCATCCCACGCATAGGCCGCGTAACCCGGCACGGTATCTCCGGCCATCGGAACGCCCGGCAGTGCCGCCGAGGGCGTGGTGCCAGTCACCGCCAGCGCCCGCAACTGGCCGGCCCTGACGAAACCAACGACTTGCAGAATCGGACTGAATGAGGCCTGCACCTGGCCGCCGACCAGATCAGGCAGATAATTGGTGCGATAGGGCACGTTGACCAGATTGACGCCGGCCATCATTTTGAACAGCTCGCCGGCCACATTGGTCGTGGCGCCGCTGCCGACCGATGCGTAATTGATTTTTCCGGGATTGGCCTTAGCGTAGGCGATGAATTCCGGGAGCGTCTGCGCCGGGACCGACGGATTGACGACAATAGCCAACGGCAACTGGACCAACCCCGACACCGGCGCGATGTCGCGAATGAGATCGAAGCTGAGCTTGTCGTAGAGCGAGACGTTGATGGTGTTGGTCGCCGTCACGCAAAGCAGCGTATAGCCGTCGGGCGCAGCGCGGGCGACAATCTCGGTACCGATATTGCTGGCGCCGCCCGGCCGGTCATCGACGATGAATTGCTGGCCGAATTTCTCCGACAGGCCTTGGGCGACCAGCCGCGTGACGGTGTCGGGCGCGATGCCGGCGGGATACGGCACGACGATGCGCACCGGCCGCGAGGGATAAGTGTCCGCCCGCGCCGAGCGCGAGAGTGCCGGCACAGCGACTGCGCCTGCAGCGAGTTGCAAAAAATCCCGGCGTTGAATTGTCATGATGCGGTTCGCGCCCCTGTCCGGTTACGACTATGGCCGAGTTCGAAGAGTTTGCCGGCGAAATCAAGTGCTAATCGAGTCGCACCCCGATGGCTTTGACCAGCGGTGACCAGCGCGCCACGTCCTCGGCCATGAACTCATTGAATCTCTCCGGCGTCCAGTCGTTCAGCGGTATGACCGCCTGATCGACCAGCGATTGCCTGTAGGCGCTGTCCGCCATGGCGGAACGATTCGCCTCGGCGACTTTCGCGATAATGTCTTTAGATGTCGCGGCCGGAGCAAATATCCCGAGGACCTGCTGCGCGACGAGACCCGGCACTCCGGATTCCACGGCGGTCGGAATTTCCGGCGCGACCGGAAGCCGCGACGGGCTCGTGGTCGCAAGCAATCGTAATTTGCCGGTGCGATGGAATTCGAGAACTTGGCCGGTCATCGCCGGGATGATCATAGGGATTTGCCCGGCGATCACGTCAGCCAGCGCCGGCCCTGCACCGCGATAGGGCACATGCGGCAGATCGGTAGTGCCGGTCAGGGATTTGAGCAGCTCACCACTGAGATGGTTCAACGTCCCGGCGCCGGACGAACCATAAGTCATCTTGCCGGGATTGGCTTTCACATACTTGATCAATTCCTGGAGGTTCTGCGCCGGCACCGACGGATGGATCGCAATTCCAAATGCTGTAATCGCCACCATCGAAACCGTGGCCAAATCCTTCATTGGATCGAGCAGCGGGTGCTCCCGCAGAATCATCTCAGTGAGATGAATCGATGAACTGCCGAGAAAGATCGTATAGCCGTCGGCATCGGCATGAGCGACAGCAGCAGCCGCCAGCGACCCGCCGGCGCCGGGCTGGTTTTCGATGAATACGGTGCCGAGGCTGATCTTGACCTTGTCTGCCCACGGCCGGCCGACAATGTCGAAAACGCCGCCGGGCGGGAACGGCAGCACGAGCTTGATCGGCCGATTTGGATAGGCATCCGCTGCCGCAAACCGCCGTATCACCGACAGCGCGGCCGTGCCCGCCGCGACGTGAAGAAAGCGACGCCGCGCAATTGTCATGAAGCTTCCTCCCGACGGCCCGGTGCGAACCGGACTCATTCCAGTTTGACGCCAGCGAATTTGACCACTTTAGCCCACTTTTCCACTTCATCCGTCATGTACTTGCCGAATTGTGCCTGCGAAACCGGCAGCGGCACAAAGCCGAGACCGACAAGCCGTTGCTTGATTGTCGGATCGGCAAGACCGGCATTGATCTGCCCGTTGAGGTATTCGACGATGTCCTTGGGCGTGCCATTGGGGGCGCCGATGCCGAGCTGTGCGTCGACCTCGTAGCCCGGCACGAATTGGCTGATGGTAGGAACGTCCGGCAACGTCTCGATGCGTGTCGCAGTGGTAACACCGAGCGCACGCAATTTGCCCGTCTGGACATAGCCCAGCGTCGACACGATCGGGTCGAACATGACCTGGGCACGGCCGGCCAGCAGATCGGTCTGGGCTTCCATCTCGCCATGCCCCGGCACATGAACCATGTCGACGCCTGCCAGCATCTTGAAAAGTTCGCCGCTGAAATGCGTCAGGTTGCCGGTGCCGGTCGAAGTCATGTTGATCTTGCCCGGATTGGCCTTGGCGTAGGCGATGAACTCCGGCACGCTTTTGGCCGGAAAATCCGGGTTGACCACCATGACAAATGGATTCCTGCCAATACCGGCCACCGGAACGATGTCGCGGATCAAATCGAAATTGGGATCGGGGCTCAGCGTGGCGTTGATGAAATTCGGCGAACCGAGCTCAAGCAGCGTGTAGCCATCCGCCGGCGCGCGCAAGACAGCCTCTGTCGCGATATTACCGCCGGCGCCGGGCCGGTTTTCGACGATGAAGTTCTGACCGGTTTTCTGCGACAACCATTGCGCCAAAAGCCTAACGACGACGTCCGGCGCGCCGCCGGCATTGAAGCCGATGTCTATATGCACCGGCCGCGCCGGATAATCGGCGGCGCAGGCGAGGCGCGGCAACGCCGGGAGCGCAGCAGCGATTGTTGCCGAATGCAGAAATCGACGGCGCGACATTGTCATCGTGAGCCTCTTCACTCTACTTTGATGTTTGCGTACTTGACGACCTTCGCCCATTTTTCAGTTTCGTTGGCGACAAATTTTCCATAGTCAGCGGCCGACATTGGTGCCGGGAAGCTACCGAAGTCGGCAAGACGCGCCTTGATCGTGGGGTCGGCAAGGGCGGCAGTAATTTCCTGATTGAGCCGTAAGATAATCTCCGCCGGCGTGCCTGCGGGCGCGCCAATTCCGTTCGCGGCATACGCTTCGTAGCCCGGCAGGAATTCGGCGAGCGTCGGCGTGTCCGGCAGAATCGGCAAACGTTCGGCATTGGTCACAGCCAATGCCCGCAACTTACCGGACTGGATTTGAGGAATCGACGACGAGATCAGGCCGAACGCGGCCTGCACACGGCCGGCGAGCAGATCGGTCATCATTGGCCCGCCGCCACGATAAGGCACGTGAACGATATCGACGCCGGTCCGGAATTTGAACAGCTCGCCGGCGACGTGCTGGATCGTGCCGACGCCGCCCGTTCCGTAATTGATCTTGCCCGGGTTAGCCTTGGCGTAGGCGATGAATTCCGGGACGGTCGTAACGGGCAATGACGGATTGATCTCCATGATCAAAGCCTGGCGATCAAAGCTTGCGATCGCTGCGATATCACGGACGAAATTGAAATCGAGATTGTGGTAGAGCGAGGCGTTTATCGCGGAGGCCGTGGTCACCAGCAGCAGCGTGTAGCCGTCCGGCGCCGATTTCACGACCGCCTCGGTGGCGACATTGGTGCCGGCGCCCGGCCTGTTCTCGAGGATGAATTGCTGGCCGAGCCGATCCGACAGCCATTGATTTATCAGGCGCACGATGAGATCGGCCGGACCGCCTGGGGCGAAACCGACGATGACGCGCACCGGCCGGTTCGGATAATCGAGCGCCCATGCCGGCCGCGGCGCTGCCGCAAACGCACCCGCGGCGGCCAGCTCTCGTAGAAATCGCCGGCGGACAATTTCCACCCGAAAACCTCCCGGCTGCGTTTATTGCAACAGCTCGCAGCTCTCTGGCGAACCTACACGAATAGGCCGGCCGCGTAGAGGGGCTTGGCTAAATGCCTCCTCATCAAATTGACAAGGTAACCGCATATAAGTCGTAGAATTGCGAGCAACCGATTAAACTCACACGGGTGAGTCGTGTCTGCCGGGGGGAGAAACGTCATGCGCGCCTTGCTGCTGCCATTCAACGCGCGTTTCCTTGTCTTTACCATCGTCGTGGCGTTCGCCGCGGTTCTCTTGGCTGAATTCGTTCTCGGCCACAGATCGATCTTCATCGAGATTCCGCTCGTTCTGTTTGTTGCTCTCGCGGTGGTCGGCGCCCACGACCTGATCCAGCAGAAGCACGCGGTGCTGCGCAACTATCCGCTGACCGCGCATATCCGCTTCATCCTCGAGGAAATCCGTCCCGAGATCCGCCAGTATTTTCTTGAAAGCGAAAAAGACGGCACGCCGTTTTCCCGCGACAAGCGCGCACTCGTTTACCAGCGCGCTAAGCGAGCGTTGGACAAGCGGCCGTTCGGCACGCAGAACGACGTCTATGCCCCGGGCTACGAGTGGCTCGACCATTCGATGGCGCCGCGGCCGGTCTCGAAGGACCAATTCCGTATCGTCGTCGGCGGACCGGATTGCGCGAAACCCTACTCGGCCGCCATCTTCAACGTTTCGGCGATGAGCTTCGGCTCGCTCAGCGCCAACGCGATCCGCGCGCTGAATAACGGCGCCAAGAAAGGCAATTTCGCTCACGACACCGGCGAAGGCGGCTACAGTTCCTATCACCGCGAAAACGGCGGCGACATCATCTGGGAAATCGGCTCGGGTTATTTCAGTTGCCGCAACAGCGACGGCACTTTCAGTCCGGAGAAATTCGCCGACAACGCCAACAACGACCAGATCAAAATGGTCGAACTCAAGCTCAGCCAGGGCGCGAAACCCGGCCACGGTGGCGTGCTTCCCGGCGCCAAGGTCAGCACCGAGATCGCGACGACCCGTGGTGTACCGGTCGGGGTCGATTGCATATCGCCCTCGAGTCATTCGGCGTTTTCGACGCCGATTGGACTGATGGAGTTCATCGCCACGATGCGGCGGCTGTCCGGCGGCAAGCCCGCCGGCTTCAAGCTCTGCATCGGCCATCCATGGGAATTCCTCGCTGTGTGCAAGGCGATGGTGGAGACTGAAATCTATCCCGACTTCATCGTGGTCGACGGTAAAGAAGGCGGTACCGGCGCGGCGCCGCTCGAATTCACCGACCATCTCGGCATGCCGCTGCGCGAAGGATTGAACTTCGTGCACAACGCGCTGATCGGCATCAATGCGCGCGAGCGCATCAAGATCGGCGCCTCAGGCAAGATCATCAGCGCCTTCGACATCGCACGTGTCATGGCGCTGGGCGCCGACTGGTGCAATTCGGCGCGCGGCTTCATGTTCGCGCTCGGCTGCATCCAGTCGCAGTCCTGCCACACCGACATGTGTCCGACCGGCGTCTCGACGCAGAACCAGAACCGCCAGCGCGCGCTCGTTGTCTCCGACAAGTCCGAGCGCGTCTACAATTTCCAGCGCGCCACCGTGGAGGCCCTGGCCGAGCTCGTCGCCGCGGCGGGGCTCGATCATCCGACCCAATTCGCACCGGCGCATTTCTCGCGTCGGGTTTCCCCGCATGAAGTGCGCAGCTTCGCCGAGCTTTATCCGCCGCTCGAGCCGGGGGAATTGCTCAAAGGTAGCGCCGACAAGAGATACGAGATTGCCTGGACGATGGCGAACGCAAAGGAGTTTCGTGCTACGCCGCGCGCCATGTGAGCGGCGCCGCATGACCCAAGCCGAAAGCTCATAAGCCGAAAGCTCACGGGTCGAACGCTCACTCCGGCTTCATGTCGGCGAACTTGACCACCTTGCCCCACTTCTCGATCTCGGCCGCGATGAATGTCTTGAAATCGGCAGGCGAGCCCGTCATCACCGTTGCGCCGAACTCGGCATATCGCGCTTGAAGCGCGGGATCGGCGAGAACCGCATTGGTTTCCCGGTTGAGCTTGTCGACGATATCGGCCGGCGTGTTGGCGGGAGCGCTTATGCCGGCCCAGGACACCGCTTCATAACCGGGGACGGTTTCGGCAACCGCCGGCACATCCGGCAAGATGTCCATCCGTTTGGCGCCGGTTACGCCCAACGCCCGCAGCGTGCCCGCTTTGATGAAGCTGACGACCGAGCCCGGTGTGCTGAACATCACCTGGATCTGACCTGCAATCAGATCGGTCACTGACGGCGCCTCGCCGCGATACGGCACAGGCGTCATTTTGATGCCGACCATCAAATTGAACAACTCGCCGGCAACGTGGCTGGTCGCGCCGACGCCGCCGGTGCCCATATTGATCTTGCCGGGATTGGCTTTGGCGTAAGCGATGAAGTCCGTGACCGTCTTGGCCGGGAATGCCGGATTGACCACCATGATCAACGGCGCGCGTTCGATGCTCGCAACCGGCACGAGATCGCGTGCAAAACTGAAATCGAGATTGGTGTAGAGCGTCGCGTTGATCGCGCCCGGCGAGCCGGAGAGCAGCAGCGTGTAACCGTCGGCCGTCGCATGAGCGACGGAGGCTGTGCCGATATTGGTGCCCGCGCCGCCGCGGTTGTCGATGGCGATCTGCTGTCCAAGCCGCTGTGACAGCGGCTGGGCGGCGAGACGCGCGACGATATCGAAAGTGCCGGCCGGCGGCACCGGAACGATCAAATGGATCGGCCGCGTCGGATAGGTGTCCGCCTTCGCAATGCGCGAGATAGCGGGCGATGCGACAGCACTTGCCGTGAGAAGCAAAAATCTGCGGCGACAGGGTTTCATGCGCGTCCCATTCACTCCGCTTTAGCACCCGAGAAGGCGACGACCTTGGCCCATTTCTCGGTTTCATCGGCGATGAATTTGTCAAAGTCGGCGGGCGTTCCCGCAATTGCCATGCCGCCAAGCGCGCTGATCCGCGCCTTGATCGCGGGATCGGCCAGTGCGGCATTGATCCCGACATTCAGTGTCTTGATTACATCGTCGGGCGTGTTCTTCGGCGCACCGAAGCCTATCCATTGGTTGGCGTCGAAGCCCGGCACGAACTCGGCGATTGTCGAAACATCCGGCAGCAACTCGGAGCGCGCCGTGGACGTCACGCCGACGGCGCGCAGGGTGCCGGATCGGACATGATCGATCACCAGCAGCACGGTGCCGATCATGCCCTGAATCTGCCCGCTGATCGCGTCGGTGATTGCGGGAGGCCCGCCGCGGTACGAAATCATCGACAGCTTAGTGTTGGTCATCATCATAAACAGCTCACCGGCAACATATTGCGGACTGCCGATGCCCGGTGCCCCGATATTGACCTTCTGCGGGTTCGCCTTCGCATAAGCAATCAACTCGGGCACGGTCTTGACCGGCAACGATGGGTTCACCGTTATAACCGCAGGCAGGCGCACGGCGCCTGCGATCGGCGCGATGTCGCGGCGGAAATTGAAATTCGCCGAATCCTGCACGCTCGGATCGATTGTGTAGGTCGCGCTGACGAGGAGCAGCACGTGGCCGTCGGCCGGTGAGCGCGCAACCAGCTCGGCGGCAATTGCGCCGTTCGCGCCGTCGCGGTTCTCGACGACGAAGGGCTGGCCGAACCGTTGCAAAAGCCATTGCGCGATGAGCCGAGCGATGACGTCGGGAGCACTGCCGGCGACAGCGCCGACCAGAAGGCGAACCGGACGCGCTGGATAGACCTGTGCTCGTGCGATGCGAGAGACTGCCGGCAGCATGGCTGCACCGGCGGCAAGTTGCACAAATCGACGACGGGGAATTCTTACCATTGTTCAATTCGCCTTTGTGCCCGAAAATTTGACGACCTTTGCCCATTTCTCGGTTTCATCGGCGAGGAACTTGCCGAACTGATCGGGAGTCATCGGCATCGGCTCGCCGCCAAGGTCTTTGAGCCGGGCCAAGAGTTGAGGATCGTGGAGCCCGGCACTGATCGTGACATTGAGCTTATCGACAATGTCTTTCGGCGTGCCGCGGGGCGCGCAGGTTCCGTCCCAGGCGGTGGCGTCGAAGCCGGGCAGGAATTCGGCGACAGCCGGAACATCGGGCAGGACCTCCGCCCGCGTCGCGCTGGTCACCGCCAATGCGCGCAGCTTGCCGGTCCTGATAAAGCCGATCGCCGCGGGGACGGTGATGATGAACGCCTGGATTTGCCCGGCCAGCAAATCGGTGAACGCGCCCGCCGGGCCGCGATAGGGCACGTGAATGATATTGATGTCGGCCATCAGCCTGATCAGTTCGCCGGCGACATGCATCGGCGTACCGACGCCGGGCGAAGCCATATTGATCTTGCCCGGATTGGCTTTGGCATAGGCGATGAACTCGGCAAACGTTGTTGCCGGGAAGGACGGGTTGACCAGCAGAACCATTGGCAACCGGATCAATCCGGCGACCGGCACGGTGTCGCGCAGGAAGTTGAACTCAAGATGTTCGTAGAGCGAAGCGTTGATCGCGTTTGCCGAAAGGCAGGTCAGGAGCGTGTAGCCATCCGGCGGCGCAGTGACTACCGCCTCGGTCGCGATATTGCCGGCGGCGCCGGTCCGGTTCTCGACGACGAAAGGCTGTCCCAGCTTCTCCGAAAGCCACTGCCCGATCAGACGCGAAACAAGGTCCGGCGTGCCGCCACCGCCAAAACCTTCGAAAACCTTCACCGGGCGCACGGGGTAATCGAGCGCCGACGCTCGTCGTGAAAAAGCCGACGGAGCCAGCGCACCGGTGGCGAACAGCACAAGCCGTCGGCGCGAAAATTTCATCGAACATCCTGGTCAAGCGCAGGACTTCTCTGCGCAATGGCAAACTCCGACTGTGAGGCTTCACCCAGGTCGATGCAATCATCGCAAAAGCGGTGCGAACTTATGTCCCTCCGCCGTTCCATCCATCGCGCTATTGTATTGCAATAATGGAACTTTTTGCATTGCAGCACGTTCTCTTTGCAAGACCAAAACATTGAAGGGAATGCACTCATGGACAAGGATCGCATCCAAGGCTCGGCCGAGCAGGCCAAAGGCAAGCTAAAGGAAGTTGCCGGTAAAATAACCGGTGACGCCAAGCTGGAAAGTGAAGGCAAGGCCGAGAAGACCGCAGGCAAGATTTAGAACGCGGTCGGCGGCTTGAAGGACACCCTCCGCGGCAAATAACTCGCCTTCTCGAAAATATCGGAAGAAAGCCCCGCCTCGCGGGGCTTTCTTTTACGCGTCCAAAACCATTGTGTAGCATGGCCATCTTACGAAAGGGTGGCGTCAGGAAACTTCCGCGCCGTTATTTTTTGCAATACGCCGCTGTGCTTGCGTCGCTGCCGAAAATCGCGCGAGCGCAAGCCTATCCGTCGCGCCCGATCACTGTCATCGTGCCGTTCGCCGCCGGCGGTCCGCTCGACATAAGCGGCCGGGTTTGGCCGCGCACATGCAGCAGACCCTCGGCCAGCCGGTCATCATCGAAAATGTCGGCGGCGCGGCCGGCAGCATCGGCCTCGCCCGCCTCGCCCGCGCAGAGCCAGACGGTTACACGCTCGGACTGGGCATCTGGACGACGCACGTGGTGAACGCCGCGCTGTACGATCTGTCCTACGACGTGCAGAAGGACTTCGCGCCGGTCGCGCTTTATACCGACGGCCCGTTGATTCTCGTCAGCCGCAGGACCTTGCCGGCGACCAACCTCAAGGAACTGATCGGCTGGCTCAAGGCCAATCCGGACAAGGCGACCGCGGGCACCGCCGGCGTCGGCAGCCCGCAACATGTTTTCGGCGTCCTGTTCGAGAACGTCACCGGCACGCACTTTCAGTTCGCGCATTATCGCGGCGGCGGACAGGCGACGCAGGATCTGGTGGGCGGGCAAATCGATATCGTGTTTTCCGATGCCATAACGGCGCTGCCGCAGATAAAGGCCGGAAACATCAAGGCCTACGCGGTCATGGCCAAGAACCGCATGGCCGTGGCGCCGGACGTCCCGACCGCGGACGAAGCGGGAGTTCCCGGTCTCTACAGCTCCGTCTGGAATGCGTTATGGGCTCCCAAGGACACGCCGCGGCCAATCATCGACACGCTCAATGCCGCCGTTGTCGATGCCCTAGCCGATCCAGACGTTCGCAAACATCTGACTGATCTCGGATGACTGATCTCGGACGGGTATTTTTCCGGCGCGATGAGCTGACGCCCGAGGCGTTAGCCGCATTGCAAAAATCCGAGATCGAGAAGTGGTGGCCTATTATCAAGGCCGCCGGGATGAAGGGCGAATAGCTTTGCCTTTTCGTGGCCTGTAACCAAGGCCATGGATATGCGGCGTGGATAGTCCGCAAATGCGGCGCCGCTGTCATCCAGCCGTCACCGAGGATGACCAGACTTGGGACCCTGTCTGATGAGAGGGATTCCATGACTGACATCGCTGCATTACCTGGCTCGATCGAACCTGCCGCCCAAAGCAGCGGACCGAAACTCGATCAAGGCATCAATCCATTGACGCTTATCCTGTTCATGGGTGTCCTGGCTGCGGGAACTCTGTACGCAGCCTACAGCGTCTACAGCGATATCGACGCGGCGGGCGCGAGCGTTTCGAGTATCCTGCCGTATCTGCTGCTGTTCGTCGCGCTTTTGATCGCGCTCGGTTTTGAATTCGTCAACGGCTTCCACGATACCGCCAACGCGGTTGCGACGGTGATCTATACCCGCTCGCTGCCGGCCAATATCGCGGTGGTCTGGTCCGGCATGTGGAACCTGCTGGGCGTGCTGTGGTCATCCGGCGCGGTTGCCTTCGGCATCATCTCGCTATTGCCGGTCGAACTAATCCTCCAGGTCGGGTCGAGCGCGGGCTTCGCCATGGTATTCGCGCTGTTGATCGCGGCGATCATCTGGAATCTCGGCACCTGGTCATTCGGCCTGCCGGCCTCGAGTTCGCATACGCTGATCGGCTCGGTGATCGGCGTCGGCGTCATGAACGCGCTGTTGCACGGCCGCAGCGGGACGTCAGGCGTCGATTGGACCCAAGCGACCTCGATCGCAAAGGCGCTGTTGTTTTCGCCGATCTTCGGCTTCGTGCTGGCCGGACTGCTGCTGTTCGCGGTAAAGTTCCTGATTCCGAGCAAGGAGCTGTTTGCCGAGCCGAAGGGCGATCAGCCGCCGCCAACGTGGATCCGCGGCATTCTCGTTCTCACCTGCACGCTGGTGAGCTTCTTCCACGGCTCCAACGACGGTCAGAAGGGCATGGGCCTGATCATGCTGATCCTGATCGGCGTCGTGCCGACGACCTACGCGCTCAACCGCGCCATGCCGGCGAGCCAGATTGAGAAATTCGAGGCAAATTCCAAGGCAGCGAGCGCGGTCATCAACGCCAAGGCTGCCGGCTACAACGTGATTGGCGATCCACGGCCGGCGGTTACCGCCTATGTCGCGGAGCATCAGATCAATGATGGGACCTACCCGTCGCTGGCGGTGCTCGTGACCGCCATCTCGCAGCAAGTCGCACAATACGGATCGATCGCCAAGATGCCGATCGATCTGGTCGGCAATACCCGCAACGATATGTATCTCGTTTCGGAGGCGCTCCGATTCCTCGTGAAGGACAAGGAGGCCGATCTCAGCGCCGATAATGTCGGCACACTCAACGCCTACAAGGCCTCGCTCGACAGCGCGACCAAGTTCATCCCGCTGTGGGTGAAGATCGTGGTCGCGATCGCGCTTGGGCTCGGCACGATGGTGGGCTGGAAGCGGATCGTCGTCACGGTCGGCTCAAAGATCGGCAAGACGCATCTTACCTACGCGCAAGGCGCCTGCGCCGAGATCACGGCCGCGGCGACCATCGCGGCCGCGGACGGTTACGGCTTGCCGGTGTCGACCACGCATGTGCTGTCGTCGGGCATCGCCGGCACCATGGCGGCGAACGGCTCAGGACTGCAATGGTCGACCGTACGCAACATCGCGCTGGCCTGGGTGCTGACCTTGCCGGCCGCCATGGCGCTGTCCGGCACGCTGTACTTTATCTTCTCGCGCTTGTTCTAGGCCGAGCACCGCGGCAGGGTCAGAAAATCAAAAGCCCCGGCGGGAAAAGCCGGGGCTTAAAATTTCAAAACGACAAAACGCCTCGTACGAGAATTATAGCTGGCCGTATTTGTGAAGGACCGCGCGGCAATCGCTGCTGACGCGCCAGCTATGGGCGGCAAGCGTCGCACCACAGCGAAGCAGATTGCTCCAGGTCATGCCGCCGGAGTGATCGCACATTCTGGCTGCGGCGGGCTTGCACGGCGCGAGCTCGGCGAGATCGACCGCGTTTGCGGCCGTTAGTGAGAGGCCGAAAAGAAAGCAAACGGCTATTATCGTCTTCATCCTAGAATCCGTCCCTCGATTTGGCTGGGAAGCCGCCTGCATACCGCGTCGGCGCTTAAAAAGCTAGCTTTTATGTGCGCCGCACAAATTCTTATAACACATTGAAAAAACACGTTTTCTGCGAGCTATGCGAAAAACATACTTTGCATTGCGCCTAAATGTTGCAGCATTTAATGGCACTCATGGATAAACGCCGCATCGCGGCTTGGTTCCACAGCCGCGATGTCACAACCTCCGATTGGATTATTCGGCCGCGATCCGCTTGCCGATGGCAGCATTGACGGCCGGCATGACCTTCTCCGCCATCAACTCCATGGACCGGCGCGACAGCGCCGGATCGGTCCAGTCCTTGCCGCAATATAGCAATGTGCCGAAATCGCCGACCTTCTCGTGCAGTTCCAGGATGCCGTCGATCACGCGGGTGACGCTGCCGCGGATGACGACGTTGTTGAAGATGTAGTCGAGCGTCAGATCCTCATCCGCCATATCGAGCCGCTCCTTGAAGCCGCCGAGGCGATTGCCTTTGCGCAGCTTGGCCGTGAGCTGGTTCATGTAAAATCGATACGGGCTTTTTGCATCATCGCCGCCATAGCCGAGCGCGGTCCTGTCGTCATCGGCGACGAAGATCGAACGCGCCACGCGCCAATTGGCGCGGTCGGCGTGGTGACCGCCTTCGGCACAACCTTGGGCGTAATTGCCCCACTGGCTCAGTAAATGGTTGCGGTGCAGGAAATGCGATGAGATCGGCCACCAGCCGCGGCGGCCGAGCGCAATCAGTCCTTTGGATTGCGGCTCGGTGGCGGTGCCGAGGATAGGCGGATGCGGCTTCTGGAACGGCTTGACCACTTTGCCGAGTTCGATCTCCGGCCATTGCGTCTTTGCGGTCGAGATATTCCAGTATTTGCCCTTGAGATCGTAGGGCGCGTCCTTCGTCCACAGCGCAATGATGTGGTCGATCGCCTCGGCAAACATCGCGCCACGGTCTGCGTCGAGCAGCTCCAGCGCCTCCATATCGGTGCGCAACACACCCGCGCCGATGCCGAACAGCAAACGCCCCTCCAGCAAATTGTCGACCAGCGCTGCGTGCGACGCCAGCAATAGCGGATGGCAGAACGGAAGGTTACTCACCGCCGTGCCGAGCTTGATGTTTTTGGTAAACCCGGCGAGCGACGCGCAGAACATCAGACTCGACGGAATATTCTCGGCAACATCCGTCAGGTGCTCGCCGCAATAGCCTTCGCTGTAGCCAAGTTTGTCGGCGAGAATGAAAGCTTCACGGTCCTCGCGCAGTGTCTCGGCATAATTCCGCCCCGGCGGATGGACCGGCATGATGAAAAAGCCGAGCTTCATGTTTTCCTCCTGCTGCGGTTCGCCTTGTTCATTTTGGCGGCGTGTAGATCAGAGCCAGTTTAGCGCGCGCGATAATGCTTGGCGGCAAGGCGTAGAGCTTGCTGACCAGCGCCTGGAGGTCGCCGCCCGACATATAATCGAGATCGAGCTCCATCTTGGCGGCCTCGGCCTTCACGGCCGGATCGTTGAAGGTGTCGACGAATGCTTTGCGCAACGCCGCCAGCCGTTCGGCCGGCACGCCGGGCGGCGCGATATAGGGTCGGCCGAACACGCCCTGACTTTCGATCAGTTCGATCACCTGCCGGTCTTCGTCGGTCTTGGCGAATTGCGCGGCCAGCGGCACGCCGAGCTTGTTGAGCTCGGGGTGGCCTTTGATGTCGACCTGGACGACGACATTCATCAGCTTATTCGCGAACCAGTCGGGATGCATGGTCGGCAGGCCGGTCCAGCCGATGCCGCAGGCGCCATGGACCTCATTGCGCTCGATGGCCAGCGTGATCTCCTTCGAGCCGGCATACCCGGTGACAACGCGGAATTTGGTGCCGAGCAGGTTGTTGAGCATCGCCGGCAAATCGCGCGTCGTGCCGCCGGCATTGCTGGCGCCGAGAATGACTTCGTGACTGAAAGTATCCTGGATGGTCTTCGCCGGCGCATCGCTGCGCAGAAAGCAGATGTAGACGTCGGCGTTGGCATTGCCGACATAGCCGAACTTGTTCGGATCGTACTGGACCTGCACGTCGCCGATCAGTGGGTCGAGCAACACGCCGGGGAAAACTGCGGCCATGACGGTGCCATCCTTCGGCGCCACCGAATAGACGTAACCAGCCGCCTTGCCGCTGCCGGCGCCCGGCATGTTCTGCACGACGATCTCGGGATTGCCGGGCAGATGATCGCCGAAATGCCGCGAAATCAGCCGCGCATAGGTGTCGTAACCGCCGCCGGCCGAGGAGCCGACGATGATGTTGACCTGTTTGCCGCGGTAGAAATCCGCGACCGCGTCCTGCGCGCCGGCGGGTGCAACGCACAGACAAAAAGCAATCGCTAGAAGCCATGAAAAAAAGATGCCCGACACAAGGCCGGGCATCCTTATAGCGCCTGTTCTTTTCAAGACTGCTATCAGGCCGCAGCAGAAGCGAGATTGCCGAATTTCTTCAGGTTCTCTTTCTGCTTGTCGTTGCGCGGCGGCAGCTTGAACAGCCGGGCGGCGGTGCCGCCGAGGATGTTGTGCTTGGCCTTTTCCGACAGGAACGGCAGATCGTAGATCGTCGACGGCAGGTCGAAATCCCAGTGCGGATAGTCGGAGGAGTACAAGAGCTGGGTTTCGGCATTCATCATGCGGAACGTCGTTTCCATCGCGCCGTAGTCCTGAATCTCCATCGGCTGCGACGAATAGAACATGTCGCGCATGTAGTCGGACGGCTTCTTCTTGAGCAGCGGCGCTTCGGACGGCCGCAGCATGTATTCATGATCGAGCCGCTGCATCAGGAACGGCACCCAGGCGATGCCGGCTTCGATCCAGATCACCGGCAGCTTGGGGAATCGCTCGCCCATGCCGTTGATGACCCAGTTCGTACAATGCACGACGTTGTACCAGGAGAAGCCGAGTGCATGCGCCGCCAGGAAGCGATTGCAGCTCTTGAAGAGCGGCTCGCCCCAGTTCGGGCCGGAATGGAACGACAGGACCAGGCCGCGCTCTTCCAGTGCCCGATAGAGCTTCATGTAGGCGTTGTCATAGACCGCCATGTCGGAGCGCACGGTGGTGACCATGAAGCCGCCGACATGCGGCCGATCGCCGAACACCTCGACCTGGCGCAACGCCGCCTCGGGAGTGTTGAAAGGCAGGCACAGCATCGAGAAGAAGCGGTTGTCGGATTCCGGCATGATCTTCTCGGTGAGCCAGCGGTTGTAGGCCCAGCACAGATCGACCTCCATCTCCTTCTGCGGATGCAGGCCGATGTTGAGCATGCCGGTCGGGAACAGGCAGGAATAGTCGACGCTCATGGCGTCCATCCAGCGATGGCCGAGCTGAATGTCGCGGTCTGCGCCGCTCTTATGGTCGGTCTTTTCCGAGCCGCGCATCGGATAGCGCGTGACGCGGCCGCCCATGTCCTGATAGCCGACCTGGCTGGACATGACGCCGGTGCGGTTTCTCTTGGTGCCGGCCGCCATGCTGAGCTGACGCAGGACGTCGTTTTCCATGTACGGCAGGAACTCGTCGAAACTCTCGTTCTCGTAGTGGTGCGCGTCGACGTCGACGATCACCATGTCGTCGAGGTTACGCTGGTGAGCCTGCTTGCGCGCATGCGACAGCAGCCTTGTGGTGTTCAGTTCCTCGATCGTAACGCGGCGACCGCGATCGGCGATGAGATCCATAGCGTTTCTCCTGACGTTTTAATTCCAGTCTCAGTTTCCTTTCGTCAATGCCAGCGAATCGAAGCAATGACGATAATTCAACGGCCCGTCCAACTCTGCCACATGCCGAGCTCGAAGACGGCGAGATCGGCAGCTTTCAACAATCCGCTCGCCGTGACCATGACGTCGGTGGCGGAAATCGAATTCTTTGATATCGGGGCGATTTTGTCGCCGGCTTCCATGCGCGCGGTGTAGACCCGGCACGCTGCCGCCATCAGCTTTTGCAGCGCCTCGGTCGTCACCATGTCGAGCTTGCCGTCGACGATGCCGCGTTCCATCACGGCGGCGAGGCGCGCTGCGTCGGCCGATGCGCCTTCCACGACTTCGATCTTCGGCTTGGCTGTGGATCGGGCAACAGGAGTGGACCGAGCAACAGGCGCCCTGGCGGTCTTCACCGCCGCTTTGGAAACCTTTTTTGCCGCGCGCTTAGGCGACGACATAAAGGTCCTCTCCTTTTTGCACAGTCTTGTACTTCTTCAGTTTCATCTTGCGATCGCTGACGCACTCGCCGGTCTTCATGTCGTATTCCATGCCGTGCCACGGGCAGACGAAGTGCATCTCGTCCTCGGAGAAGAACAGGCCCATGGAGGTCTTGTCCGGCCGCAGCCGCTCTTCGACTTTGGCGATGGTCAGGCCCTCACAGGCCGGCCCGCCCTGGTGCAGGCAGAAATTGCTGTAGGCGTAAATCTCGCCGTCATGGCGGAACACGCCAATCTCGTTGTCACCGACGAAGACGATCCTGCGGTCGCCATCCTTGAGTTCGGAAACTTTTGCGACGAATTTTTCCGCCATGTGCGCTGTACCCTCGCGTTTCACCCTGTTGCCGCCCAGCCTTTTCGGGGGCGAATTACTTCCTTGCAGGTTTCACCGGCTGCGGCAGTCCGACGCTCCGGACTCGGCTCGGTAGCCCATGCATTTAGCACAAACCAAAGCGCCGCGCGACCGCGGTTCCGCGCCAAGGTTCTACAGTAACAAATATCTAGCCCCATTCTAAGCTTCGACAAGGGAAATGTCTCAGACGCCCGCCAAGTCCGTCGAATGAGGCATGCCTCGGCGGCCAGCCATGCCGGCTGACGAGGGCAGCCGGGTCAGGGTCAGACCATGCGATTCTCGATTTCGCCGATCTTCTCGATCCAAAGCTTTACGGTATCGCCGGCCTTGAGGAAGGTACCGCTTTCGGCCCCGGTCCCGGATGGCGTGCCGGTCAATATGAGATCGCCCGGGTGGAGGGTCATGTTCTCCGAAAGTTGCGCGATCTGCTCGGCCAGGGTGAACAACATCTTGCCGGTGTTGGAATCCTGCTTGAGTTCGCCGTTCACCCACAATTTGAGGGCGAGATTTTGCGGGTCCTCGATATCGCTCGCCGGGATGAGCCACGGGCCCAGCGGACACGACCCCTCAAAGGTCTTGTGCTTGGTCCAGTCCATCTTGAACGGCGAGGTCGGAGGAACGGCCGGCCGTCGTCCCCGATCCCGCGCCGAAAGATCGTTGGATACCGTGTAGCCGGCGACGTAATCGAGCGCTTTTTCGATTGAAACGTCCTTGGCCGGGCGGCCGATAACCGCGGCAAGCTCGATTTCCCAGTCCATCGACTCGGCATAACCGGTCATTTTCACCGTAGCGCCCGGATCAGCGATCGTTCGCGCCGCTTTGATGAAATGCCAGGGTTTGAGGCCCTGTTCATGCGGATCGGCTGGCGGCGGGCTACCCTCGCGCGCCGCCATCGCGGCGGCATGGTCGGCGTAATTGGCGCCGGCGCAGTAGATCGTCGAGGGATACTGGACCGGCGCCAAAAGCTTCGTCTTCTTGAGCGGCAACCGCTTGGCACGGCTCTTGGCGGCGCCCGCCGCAGCCTTCTTCAGAACGCTTTCGGCCCGCTTCCAATCCGCCAATATGCCCAAGACGGTCGCATAGGCGGGCTTGCCGGTCAGCTTCGCGGCATCGAACACCTGGTCGCCGATCACCAGACCGGCGCGTGGACCATCGCTCGACTTGTAGGTTGCGAGCTTGTAACCGGCGGACTTATTACGGGCCATATCCCTTCACTCCCTGAAAATACGTTGCCGGCGACAAAACCGCGATCCCGGGCTCTTGGCAAGAGCGGCAACCAAGACCGGCAACACCCTTGAGTTCACGCCGGCCTGGTGATTGATTCATGCTACAGACTTCCGGAAACGCGGCAGGAGAAGAAACATGATCAAGCCCCGGCGCATCGGACACGCCACATTCGAGACGCCCGATCTGCAAAAGATGATCGACTACTACACGCAGGTGATGGGCCTCATTCTGGCCGAGCGCGAAAAAGATCGCGCCTTCCTCACCACCCAGATCGGGCAACTCGCGATCCAGCTCAATAAAGGCGACGCCGAACGCTGCGTCATGCTGTCGTTCGAAGTGGCGCCCGAGTCCGATTTCGGCGCCATGGCGCGCGAACTCGAGAAGGAAGGCATTTCGAGTGAGCTGCGCAACGATTCCATTCCCGGCATCGGCCAAGTGCTGACCTTCAAGGACAACAAGGGCACGACGATCGCGCTGTTTAAGGAATGGAGCTATCTCGGCAAGCACCTTTTGCATCTCGGCATCGGCCCGCTCAAGCTCGGCCACATCGCCTGGGTGGTGGACGATCCGCAGAAGACCGCCGAGTTCTACGAGAAGGTGCTGGGCTTCAAGGTCTCCGATTGGGTCGACGATTTCTTCGTGTTCATGCGCTGCAACGCCGATCACCACACGGTGAATTTTATCCGCGGCGACGATATCAAGATGCATCACATGGCCTTCGAGCTGAAGGATTTCATTCACTTGCAGAATTCCTGCGACCTGTTCGGCCAGCGCAAGATCCCGATCATCTGGGGGCCGCTGCGCCACGGGCCAGGCCACAACATCGCCACCTATCACCGCAATCCCGACGATCAGGTGATCGAGTTTTTCTGCGAACTCGACAAGATGCTCGACGAGAACCTCGGCTATTTCGAACCGCGGCCATGGCATCAGGATACGCCGCAGCGGCCGAAGACCTGGGTCGCGGGCAAGACCAATATCTGGGGCCCGCCGCCGACGCCGGATTTCCACCGCGGCCGGGGCGCGATGTCGGCGGCGTCTCCGGGCGGACAACACTGAGGCGCCATTCTGGCGTCGGCAGCGATTACCACACCTATTACCCCAAAATGGCCCCCGGGGTTTCCGGACCACTGTAAGCCCTTTTGAGACCGTAGTTGGCCCCAGCACGAAATTAGGAACGCGTTTAGAATCAGTGCGTTACATTTTCCAGGCTGTTGGGCCTGGGTGCGGGCTGTCGTGCCGGTGCGGGCGGAAAATGCCCCCCAAGTAGCAATGCGATAGCGTTGCGGTAGCGAAGAAGTAGCGACCGAGTAGCGCTGACCTGACCGGGCTTTTTTGGACCAAGCTTTGTGAGAAACTGAGCTTGGAAAGGAGCTTTGGTGATGCCGAAGAAGAGGTTCAGCGCGGAGCAGATCGTTGTGTTGCTTCGTCAGATCGAAGTGTTGATGTCACAAGGGAAAGCGCCGCCGGTGGCATGCCGGGAGGCCGGGATTTCGCAGCAGAGCTACTATCGCTGGCGGAAGGAATACGGCGGCCTCGAAGTGGATCAGGCGAAGCGGATGAAGGAGCTGGAGCGAGAGAATGTCCGTCTCAAGCGCCTGGTTGCCGATCTGTCGCTTGAGAAGCAAGTGCTGACGGACGTAGCCTCGGGAAACTTGTAAGCCCCGAGCGACGCCGGCAGGCTGTCCAAGGCATTCGGGAGAAGTACAGCCTCTCGGAACGCCACGCCTGCCGGATCGTCGGACAGCACCGCGGAACGCAGCGATACACCACCATCGTCCGAGCTGACGAAGATGCGCTGACGAGAGCGATTGTCTCTCTGGCATCCCAATACGGACGCTATGGCTATCGCCGGATCACATCGCTGCTTGCCGCTTCTGGCTGGCACGTCGGCTGTGATCGGGTTCAGCGGATCTGGCGTCGTGAGGGGCTAAAAGTACCAAGAAGGCAGAAGCCACGCGGTCGGCTCTGGCTCAACGACGGCTCTTGCATCCGTTTGCGGCCGCAACATCGCAATCATGTCTGGAGCTACGACTTTGTCGAAGCGCAGACCCACGATGGCCGCAAGCTCCGGCTGATGACACTGATCGACGAGTTCACCCGGGAATGTCTGGCGATCAAGGTGGCCCGTCGTATCAACAGCTTCGGCGTCATCGAGACGATGGCCGATGTGATGCTCGAACGTGGTGTGCCGGAACACATCCGTTCGGACAACGGTGCGGAGATGACGGCAAAGGTCGTACGCAACTGGCTCGCAACGCTTGGCGCCAGGACGCTCTACATTGAACCCGGAAGCCCGTGGGAGAACGGCTTTTGTGAAGTCGTTCAACGGCAAGCTGCGGGACGAATGCCTCAACGGAGAAATCTTCTACAGCCTGAAGGAATCCATCATCGTCATCGAGCAGTGGCGCAAGCACTACAACACGATCAGGCCGCATTCGTCCTTGAACTATCGGCCGCCCGCGCCCCAGACATCCACAGCCCCATCGCCTCAACTGGATCGGAGTTACTTGATGCAATAATCTCTAGTCCGCTGGTCCAAAATATCCGTCAGGTCACTCCTGCTCGGGATCATGATTGCTTAATCTGATTTATCCGATCGTCGGCGGCAATGTCCCAGAACGGACATTCGTCATTATCAATCCAAGCATTGTGAAGGGTATCTTCGCGTGGTGATATGATGATCCGAACATCAGGGTGAGATTGGTGTGAAGCTATGACAGAGCGTTTATATTGTGGTGAGTTACCAAATCGAGTGCTCGTTCGGGATGGCGGCGAAAAGCGGCCACTCGATCCTCGTCTGGACCTCCGCAGACATTCTTCAAGCGGGTTTGCTTGGGGCAAAGGCAACTATAATGCCGCCCCAGCCCACCAGCTTGCCCTTGCGCTAGTTGCTGATGCACTACGCAATGATCAACGCGCCGCCCAACTTCATGAACGTTTCAGCCGTCGTGTCGTCACCCTTTTTCCCCAGCGCTGGACAATTACGCGCAGCCGCGTACTGGCCTACATCGCCAGGATTGAAGAAGAGGCTCAAATATCCACGGACTTTCCTCGCGTCGAGGACCGCTAATAATCCTCCTTCATTCACAGCACTAAATTCGGCACGCAGGCTAAGCCGCGGCGTTTCGCTGCCGCAATATCCCCTTTTGACCATTTTCATTCAAACGGCAACTTCCAAGGTGCGTGCTGTTCATGGACGCCTGAGGAATCTCAAGTAGAAAGCTGCGAACACCAATATTCACTGTCAGCCGTTCCCAGAATTGGTCTCTGAAGAACACGAAATCTAAGCCGACTATGATGGTTGCCATCGCCACCACGTAAAGCACGACAACGACCTGTCTGCCCATTTCAGGTTAATCTTGTTCTTCAAGCACGCCGACGCTTTTGCCTCAATACTTCGGATTGCCGCCGCCAACTTCCGCACGGCGAAATTCGATCACCAAGTAGGTGGTGACGAGCAGGGCTTGAGGCACCGCGAGTTTGAGCGGAGGCGAAGCTCATGCGGCAATGGCGCAACGATTACGCTTAATCGGCAGTTAATCGCTAGCCACCAGAAATTTAATAGGTCTCAGGCTATTGATGGTGGAATTGAGCCAGAGTTTGTCCGCGGCAGAAATAGTTGGATGTGAGCGCGTCAATGCTGCGTCGTCTGTTGAATCCTGTTACCATTCTCGGCGCCGCGATCATCGCACTTTGCTGGAGCGAGATCGCTTATCAGCTTCATAGCGACTATGCCTACACGATCGATCTCGCCGTCGAGCGCGGCGACAGCATGGCTAAATTATTCGAGAAAGATACTATCCGGTTGCTCAAGAGCATTGATACGATTTTGCTGTTATTGCGCCAAGCATACCAGAACGATTCGGAAAATTTCGATCTGGTCAAAACCGCTCGCGTGAGCGGACTGGTCGGCGATGTCGCCACCGAATTCGGTCAGATCACGGCGAACGGCTATCTCGTTCAGAGCACTTCCGGGCCGCTGGGTGCTCCGATCTATGTTGGTGACCGCAAACACTTCATCGCTCAACTGAACAACCCCAAAGACGAGCTGTTTATCGGCGATCCGGTCTCCCTGCGATCGACAGGAAAATACTCAATCCCTGTTTCACGCCGGTTGCAGGCGCCTGACGGGAGTTTCGCCGGCGTCATCACCGGTCAAGTCGATCCGACTTTTGCAGAACAATTTTCGCAAACGCTCAAGCTTGGACGCGGAAGCAACATCAGCATTCGCGGACTCGATGGCGTGCTGCGTGTTTCGTATGGCTTCGTCACACCACCAGTGCAGTCGACGGCCGTCATGAAGGAGGCGCTGACGCGTGCTCGCGACGGCCACTTCTGGGGTGCCGGCGCCGCCGACGGCATCAACCGCCTCGTTACCTATCGGACGCTCTCGGATTATCCGCTGGTGATCACGATCGGTGAGAGCGAGGAGCACATTTTGGCGGACTTCCGCCATCAGCGCCTGATCTACGTGTTAATCGCAGCCGCCTTGAGTTTCGTCACGATAATATTCGTCGTCATCATCCTGCAACGCCAGTCTGTGCTCGAGCGTACTAACGGCCGGCTAAAGACGGTGAATGGCCAGTTCGACACTGCGCTCAGCCATATTTCGCAGGGTATTACGATGTACGACGCCGGCCACAAATTGGTCGTCTGGAACGATCGGTTTGCAAAAATATATGGATTTCCTCCTCAATTGATCACCGCGGGGCGGCCTTTTCGCGAACTCCTCACTTATCAGATAGAGACTGGAAATATCGATCAGGATCCCGATCGGTATATGAGCATACGCGCGGAGCGGTTATCGAAAGACAGAATCTTTTCGGCGCAGCATCTGCTTTCGAACGGTCGCACGGTTGCGGTCTTCAACTGCGCGCTAGAGAACGGCGGCTGGGTCTCGACACACGAGGACATCACAGATCGCAAGAACTCCGAGACTCAGATCGAGCAAATGGCGCATTTCGACACCCTGACCGGATTGGCGAACCGCAACCTGTTCAAGGAGCGAGTCGAGGAAGTGCTGGAGCGCTATCGGCGTTACGGAGGAGGATTTTCCGTCATCCTGCTCGATCTCGACAAATTCAAGGGCGTCAACGACACGCTCGGCCACCACAGTGGCGACCTACTGCTCAGGGGCGTCGCAAGCCGGATCAAGGGTGCTGTCCGCGACGTCGATCTCGCCGCCCGCCTCGGCGGCGACGAATTCGCGGTGATCGTGCAGCCAGGCAGCGGCGGTCTGCGCGAGCGCTCGGAAGCGCTGGCGGGACGCCTGATCGAAGCGGTCAGCGCCCCTTACACGATTGACGGCCATCCGGTCGTCGTGGGCTGCAGCATCGGCATCGCCCTCATTCCGCAACACGGCGAACGCATCGACGAAGTGCTGCGGAATGCCGATCTCGCTCTCTACAAATCGAAGAGCTCTGGACGAAATTGCTTCCACATTTATTCCAGTAAAATGAAATCCGAAGCCGATCAGCGCAGTGCGCTAGAAATCGATCTGCGCGAGGCAATCTGGGGCGATCAGCTCGAGGTCCATTACCAGCCGGTCATTGAACTCGATACTGGGCGCGTGGTGTCGGTCGAAGCTTTGGCGCGTTGGAAACACAAGACGAAGGGTTCGATCCCGCCGTCTGAGTTCATCCCGGTCGCCGAAGAGGCCGGACTGATTGTCGAGCTCGGAAACTGGATCATGCTGAAGGTCTGCCACGACGCCATGCGGATGCCAAAAGACATCATGGTCGCTGTCAATCTTTCGCCGATTCAGTTTGCCAAGTCCAACGTCGTCGAAGCGGCCCTATTCGCGATGGCAGATTCCGGACTCGCTGCGGAACGACTGGAGCTCGAGATTACCGAAGGCGTACTGCTCGAGGAGAGCGAGCAGAACCTCGCGACCCTGCGACAACTCAAGGACATCGGTGTTTCGATCGCGCTCGACGACTTCGGCATCGGGTATTCGTCATTGGCCTATCTGACTGAATTCCCGTTCGACAAAGTCAAAATCGACAAGTCCTTCATCGATCGTCTCGATCGGCCCGAGACGAGGGCGGTAATTGCTTCGATCGTCCAGCTCACGACCTCGCTCAATCGATCGACGGTGGCCGAGGGCATTGAAACGCAGGACCAGCTCGACCGCGTCCGATCACTCGGCCTCAAGTTCGGCCAAGGCTATCTGTTCTCAAGGCCGGTCCCGGCAATCGAACTGAAGTTCGAACCCGTGAGCAACGCCGCCAAGAGCAATGCAGCCTGATCCGTGAGGCGATTTCCGCATTCGAGCGATCGAAGGCGCTGCGAAGGGTGCGGATCGCTTCAGACCGGACCAACGACGAAGCTCATGCACTTGGGAGGCGGCTCATGCCCCTTAACCGCCGCGCCAGGCGCGTGACGGCGCGACTGTTTTCGGCGGTAAAGCTGCCGCGTTTGCTTTGAGGTAGCGCGGCAGGTTTGACCCGAAGCCGACATGGGCAGCCACTCAATCATTGCCGCTTTTTTTGCGTCTCGTGCTTGGCTTGACCGAAGCTGTCGCTGTGTTTTGCGGACTGACGTTTACCTGAAAGACTTCCTGATTTTGATCGCTATCCACGACCACCATCTGATTGGGCGGGTCAAAAATCACGAGGTCTACTGTTACGTCCAGCGGACTTTCCCAGTCCACGTCGATCCAAAAGTCAACAAATCCTTCTTGCGGGGCGATATTGCGGACGGTAATCGCGGCGTCGCCAACAAACCGCTCAAAGACCGGGGTAAAGCGTTGAACGTTGTCCGTTTTGCACTCGCTGGCCGAGATCAAAACAATGGAAGTGCTGTGAATGGACGGCCGACTGACGCGGAATACGGTCGAGCTGACATAATCTGTGTCGAACGTTCCGCTCGAGGGCTTTGAATAAATCCCCTGATAGATGACGCGCAATAAATCCATCTTCTATCTCCTTCTTAGCCCAGTTCAAATACGCACGATGTGTTTCCGGATCTCGGCGATCCTTCCCATGAGTCACTTCGCCACCGTAAGTTACCGCGGCGCGAAAGGTTTATTCGATCACCCCGTCGGCGCGAGGAATTATCTGAGCAAATCTTGAGTGACGCCGCAGCGACTGGCGTCACCATGGATGAAGCGTCGCTCTTCACGGCGTCGCCTGCATCGCCTCAGTCGCGAGCTTGATCGCCTCTGGCGGCGATGCGTAGATTTCTTTGATCAGCGCCTCGACCGCGACGCCGGTGACTGGCCGCACCTCGAGGTCGGCGTTGTGCGCTTCGGCCAAAAAGTCCGGATCCTTCATCGTTGCGTCGAAGGCGTCGCGTAGCAGGGCAAGCCGCGCCGCCGGGATACCGGGCGGCACAGCGAATGGCCGCGCCATGTTCTGCCGCGATACGATCAGTTTGAGCGCCGCACGCTCGGCGGGTTCCGTGGTCAAATCCACGACCAGCGGCACGCTGGCGAGGTTGGGATCGTCGTCCTTGCTCAACGCGAATTGCAGCGTCACGTTGATGTCTTTTGCCGTCAGCATCGCCTTGTTGCGGCTCACCAGGCTCGTCCACGACCAGCCGCAGCGGCCGTCGACCTCATGACGCTGCATTGCGAGCGTAATCTCGGCACCGCCGGGATAGCCGGTGACGATCCGGATCGGCATGTGAAACAGGTTTTTCAACACGGTGGCGAACACATCGCTTTCGGCGCCGCCGCCCGAGGCGCCGATCACGGTCGGCCTGGTGCGCATGTCTTGCACCGAGGCAATGCCGGTCGAGGCCATGTAGGCGCAAACGCTGATCTCCTCCGACACGCTGCCGAGCCAGCCGAATTTGGTGGCGTCGAATTGCGCGCCTTGGGCGTGGCCGAGCAGCGGCTGGGCAACGACACCCGGGGCGAAAATACCGATCGCCGTGCCGTCCTTCGGCGCGACGTTGTAGAGATAATTGACGAGCTTGAGCGAGCCGGCGCCCGGCATATTTTGCGGCACGATCTGCGGGCTGCCGGGAATATGCCGGCCGAGATAGCGGGCGAGCGTGCGGCCATAGATGTCGTAGCCGCCGCCGGCGGAAAGGCCGATCAGCATGTCGATGGTTTTGCCGGCGTAGAAATCATCCGCGGCGTCGGAACGCGCCGTCGACAGCGCCAGCGTCGCGCAGAAGAACATAGCGGTCGCGTAACCGGAACGGCGGGGCAGGCTCATCAGAAGCATGGGATGGAATTCCTGTTCCGCGTCCGGCCGCCTCGCGGTCCGTAAAGCAGATGAGCTTAGCGTAATTCGTCATTCGGTTGTCTGCCACCGGACGCGCGATTTCTCGCGGTTTCGTTGGCTCGCAACGGCGGTCACCCACACCACCTGCGCCGCAATGATGTGGTCTCGCTTCCGTCACAATCCTTTGGGAATCATAGTGCAAGTATGACTTTGCAGCGATTGGCTTATGGCGTAGAGTCATCACCGGCGACGAGCGGAGCATGATCATGATTCCTACTCTCAAGGTTCTGGCCAGTCTTTTGCAACTGCATGGACAAGGCACCGCGATTCAGAGCGACCACCAGGGAATCAGCGCGCTTCTCAACAAATCTCCCGACCCGATCGTTGACGAAACCACCGCCGATCATAGTGTCTTCAATCACGACGATACCGTCTCGGAAACGCTGGCACCCACGCAGGTTTACTTCCGGCGTGCTTTTGGCCGCGGTGGTTACTACGGCGGCGGCTTCCGCCGCGGCGGCTATTATCCGTACGGCGGCGGCTTCCGCAGAGGCTTCGCTCGAGCCTATTAACGGTTGCGCTGTCCTCAGGCAGCACCGGTTTCGAAGATGTCGATCGAAGGTCCGGCTCCTCGCGTATTCCGCGAGCAAGCGATCTCGCAACTCCTGATCAAGGTTGCGTCGAGATGCAATATCGACTGCTCCTATTGCTATTGGTTTCGCGACCCCGCGGTCTATAACAAGCCCAAAATGATGAGCGAGGCGGTGCTGGCGCAATTGCTCAGGCGCATGGAAGAGCATGTCGCCACCCATGCGCTGCCGGTGCTTCCCATCGTCCTTCACGGCGGCGAGCCGCTGCTCTGGGGCGTTGAGAATTTCAACCGTTTTGCCGCGGGTTGCGACGCCATCACGGCGCGGACCAACTGCGGTATCCCGATCGCGGTGACCACAAACGGCGTGCTGATCGACGATGCCTGGCTGGATTGTTTCGAAGCCAACGACATTTCCGTCGCGATCAGCCTGGATGGACCGAGCCATATTCACGACGCGCACCGGCGCACGTTCCAGGGTGGAGGCACCCACGCGGCGGTCGAACGCGCGGCGCGCATGATGACGGCACGCAAAATCAAAGTCAGCGCGCTTGCTGTATGCAATCCCAAACATTCGCCAAAGGACTACACCGATTTTTTCGCCGATTGCGGCATCGACCACTATGACATCATGATTCCCGACGCGACGGTGGACGAAAAGCCGCCGTCCATTGCGGCTTTCTATAACGCTCTGTTCGCTCACTGGCTGGCAGCGAACCGCGATAAAGAAACGGTCGAAATACGCACCGTCACCGACATGGTCGCAGCCCTTCTCGGCAAGGACGCACCGACCGAAGGCGTCGGCTATCAACCCGTAGAACTCTGCACGGTGATGACCGACGGCACGGTCGAGGCGCACGATGTGCTGCGAATCGCCGGCGAAGGTTCAAGCGAGACAACCTTCAACATCTTCGATAATGCCATCGACGACGTGAGAAACGAGCCACGCTGGAAGGCCGCGCGCGACGCCTCGATCAACCTTTCGAAGAAGTGCCAGCGGTGTAAATACATGAGCGTCTGCGGCGGCGGTTATCTCCCGCACAGATTCTCCCAAAGCAACGGTTACGACAACCCGTCGGTGTACTGCGACGATCTCTATGCCATGTTCGAGAACATGGATAATGTGCTGCAACAGCACCTCTATGTCACTCAGCCTGACGGTCAACGCGTCAGCGTCGGCGAATTGCGCGTCAGCGACTGATCGCGGAGGCCGGTGCGAGCCCGCGGCTTGACTGAGCGGCCATCGCCTCGGGCTGGCATCAGTTCTGCCTGTTTGCCGTAGAGCCATTCCATGCCGTTCATCGCGTCTTCGGGGCTGCGCGCGCTGAGCATCATGTTGCGCAATTCCTTTGCCACGCCGGAGGCGTGAAAGAATTCGCCATAGACGCGCGCCATGATCTGCACGCGACCGGTGCGCAAATAACGCGCTTGCTGGTAGTCGCGGAACGCCGCCGGATAATCGCCGTCCGCCGCGACGACTTTGTCGGCAAGGCATACCGCGTCCTCGATCGACATGTTGGCGCCCTGCGCCAGGTATTGCAGCATGGGATGGGCGGCATCGCCAAGGAGCGTGATGCGGCCTTTGCTCCATTCCTTGATCGGCGGCCGGTCGCACAAGACCCACATGCGCCAGCTTTCGATCTTGTTGAGGAGCGTGCGCACCGGCTCGCAGGTTTTGGCAAAGCGCTGGTGCAGTTCGGCGGGATCGCCAAAACTGTCCCAGCCTTCCTCGTAGCGGTCGGAGTGGAACACGGCGACGAGGTTGAACAATTCGCCGGTGCGCAGCGGATAGTGCACGAGGTGTACTTTCTCGCCGGCCCACAGCACCATGTCGCGCCAGCGGAATTTTTCCGGCATGTCCGACGTCGGCAGCACGGCCCGATAGGTGATGTGGCCGGCGACTTTCGGCTTGCCGTCGCCCACAACAATTTCGCGGATCGTCGACCACAGGCCGTCGGCACCGATCAGCGCCGCGCCGCGATACTCCTTGCCGCTTTCAGTCTGCACCGTGACGCCGGCGTCGGTCTCTTCGACCTTGACGACCTTCTGCGACGCATCGAGGCGAATGAGATTGGACGCGTGGCAGGCTTCGAGCAGCACCTTGTGCAGATCGGCGCGATGAATGAGCGCGTAAGGGTGATGGAATTTTTTGCGGAACGCGTCACCGAGCGGGATGCGGGTGACTTCCTCGCCGGTGATGGAATCCATCATGATCAGGTTGTTTGGGAACACCGCGAGCGCGCTGACCGGCGCGACCAAGCCCAAGACTTCGAACATCCAGAACACGTTAGGCCCAAGCTGGATGCCGGCGCCGATCTCCTTGAACTCGGCCGCCTGCTCGATGAGCTGCGAAGGAATGCCCTTGCGCGACAGCGCCAGCGCCGCGGCGAGCCCGCCGATGCCGCCACCGACGATGATGACTTGCCGATCTTTCCAATTGCTCATGGCGCCTCCGTTGGCGGCATTGTAGAAGGCCGCCCTTTGCCGACAAGTGTTGCGAGCGCATGGCGGACTGGACAGGGGCGGAGCGAGCGTGCGCTATTGCGGCGCTTGATTGTCCTCACAGAGCGCACCCCATGACCGCCGGCCTGATCGACGTCCACTTCCACCTCATTCCGCAATTCTACCGGGACGCGGTTTACGAGGCCGGCAACGGGCCGGCGATCGGACGCTATCCGGACTGGACGCCGGCGCTGGCGCTGGATCTCATGGACAATAACGGCATCGCGCTCGCGCTATTGTCGCTTGGCCAGCCCGGTGTCGGATTCATGCCGCAGGAGAAAGCGGCCGCCTTCGCGCGCCGCTGTAACGATTACGCCGCCGAGCTGATCGCGCAGCACCCAAAGCGGTTCGGCTGTTTCGGCCTGTTGCCCATGCACGATATCGGTTTGGCAATCGCTGAAGCCCAATACTGTCTCGACACCCTGCATTTCGAAGGCATTTCGCTGTTTGCGAGCTACGGCGAGACATTTCTCGGCGACACTGCGTTCGATCCGCTCCTGCACTATCTCGACGCCCGCAACACCGTCGTCCACATCCATCCAAGCCTGCACCCGTCGAGCAAGTCGCTCGATCTGCCGTGGCCGGGCTTTATGATCGAATATCCCTTTGACACCACGCGCGCGGCGGTCAATCTGCTGTTTTCCGGCGCGCTAGAGCGATTTCCAAACATCAAATTCATCCTGTCGCACGCCGGCGGCACCCTGCCCTATCTCGCCTGGCGGCTTTCGGTGGCGCCGATGATCGACAAGCGGCTCAAGCAGCGCTCGCGCGAGGACATCTTCGCCGGGCTTCGAACCTTCTGGTACGACAACGCACTGGCCTGCGGCGCCGCGCCGATGGGCGCACTGTCGAAGATCGCCGCGCCCGAGCGCATCGTGTTTGGCTGCGACTGGCCGTTTTGCAGCGATCGCGTGGTGAAAGAAGAAGTCGCCGACTTCACCGCGCCCGGATTCCTGGCGCCCGATACGTTGGCGATGATCGCGCGCGACAACGCGCTGAAACTTTTTCCGCAGCGCGCGGCGCAGTTCCGCTAGTGTGGGGCTCTATGGGGATGGGCATGAAACGGCGCGAGTTCCTCGCGTTTCTCGGCGGCGCAGCGGCGTGGCCGGCGCAAGTGCGTGCCCAGCAGCCGATGCCGGTCATTGGTTTTTTGCACGCTGCTTCGGCTGATGGCTACGCAAGCGAAGCGGCAGCTTTTCGCCAGGGGCTGCATGAAGGCGGTTACAGCGAGGGAGAGAACGTCAAGATTGAATACCGCTGGGCCGAGGGCCACTACGAACGATTGCCGGATTTAGCGACTGATCTCGTTCGCAGGCAAGTCGCAGTGATTGCCACCGGTGCAGCCCCCGCAGCAGTCGCTGCCAAAGCGGCAACGGATGCCATCCCTATCGTTTTCGTGCTTGGCGTCGATCCGGTTCGCCTCGGCTTGGTAGCAAGCCTGAACCGGCCAGAACGTAATATTACCGGCATAGTGAATTTGTCCGCTCAGCTTGTGCCAAAACGCATCGAGATCATCCATCAAGTTGTGCAACACGCCGATTCAATTGCGGTGCTGTTAAATCCGGACAATCCGAATTTCCAACCCGAGATTGACGACCTGGCAGCAACCCAAAAGCAGTTGGGTGTCAAAATTGAAATGCTAAAGGCGCGCACCATGGCGGACATTGAGCAAGCCTTCGCCAAAGTCATCGAGTTGCGAGCGGCTGCGCTCGTTATCGGAGCCGAGCCATTTTTCAATAGCCTGCGCCTTGAGATGGCTTCGCTCGCGGTGCGGTACGGGGTACCGACAATTCATGAGCTGCGCGAGTTTGCGACAGCGGGCGGTTTGATGAGTTACGGAGCAGACCTCTCCGATACGTACCGTCTGGCTGGCGTCTACGTCGCGAGGATCCTCAAGGGCGAAAAGCCCACCGAGTTGCCCGTCCAGCAGTCCACCAAGGTCCAGATGACCATCAACCTCAAGGCCGCAAAGACGCTCGGACTAACTTTTCCGCTCACGGTGCTTGGCCGGGCCGATGAGGTGATTGAGTGATATCGCCGACGACCTAAGTTACGGTGCGCGGACTCATAAATGGCAGCCAAATGCCCTATCTGCGTCCTTGTCCTCGCGGGTGGAATAACGCGGTGGGTTCGGCGTTTATAGCTGTGAGCCAGCGCAATGCCAGGAGGCGACCATGAGGTTCTTGCTGTTCGTGTTGGGAATTTTCGTCGCGATGACGTGGATCGGTACGTCCGCCCGGGCCCAAAATTATCCGTGGTGCGCGACTTATGGCGGTGGCATGGGCGGCAGCTCAAATTGCGGCTTCGTCAGCTTCGATCAGTGCATGGAGACTTCACGAGGAATGGGTGGTTTCTGTGATCGCAATCCGCAATACGTTTCCCCGTCCACCGCCAACCAAGGCTGGCGGGCACGGCAGAAATCGCAATCACAGTTCTAAAGCCCCGAGCACCGCCGCCGAAATAATTTCGTCCTGGCCCGAAGTGCCGCACAACCTTCTCGTACGCGCCGACGGGGTGATCGAATAGATTGCCTTGCTGTCGCTAGGGCGAACAGCGGACGAACCACATACAGGCCAATGGCGTGAATGACGCATTAGCGGATATTTGCCACCCAATTGCTGTGATGCACAACTCGGCTGTTATCTGCTAAGATTTGGTCCTCGACCGGAAGGCTGAGGCATGAATCGACGAACAGACCCAATCGCGGCGTTTTGCGATGCGCCCGTCCGCAGATTTCGAGAGACAGCAAGCAACAGTCTGTTCGACGGCCTTAACGTGCTGCGTGCTATCACGATGCTGCTGTGCGTAGGCGCGCTCGTTTCGACGGTAGTCTCGCAGTCCGCTTTGGCCGCTTCGCAAGAGCAGATCATGGCGATGTGCATGCAATCGCTGATGCCGCAAATTATGGCCTGCGCGCAAACCAAGGGCTTGCGAGGCGATCGCGCAGCGATTTAACAGCAATGCGGCAAGGGGCAGGTGCGTGCCTGCGTGCAGCGCGAAGAGCAGAAGCAGGCGGCTCATTCAAGTCCGCCAGCGGTGCCCAAGGACGAAGCCGCTCTACCGCGACCAGACGCGGCTCCCATCCAGCCCACCTTCGTTGCGCCGCCTCGAACGATTGCCGACGTCACCGCAATCCTGGACAGTGAAAAGCCCGACGAAGCCAAGATCGCCGAGCGCGATGCCAAGGCCGACGCAACACCCCCCACAAATATCGCGGGCGACGAGCTTGCGCGGTTTTATTACGAAAGGGGCTCCGCTCGCGCGCTCGTTGGCCGCGACAAGGACGCGCTTGCTGACAGCTTACAGGCACTTGCGACCGCCCGGGATGTTTTGCTGGTCACGCGAATTCGGCAACAAGTCGGACAGCAGTACCGAAACACCGGCGATCCCAAGCAGGCGATCGCAGTTTACCAGACCATCGTACGCGAGGCACAGCAGCCGGGCAGACGCGGCGCCCTGATCAATGCCCTGACCGACATTGCGGAAACCCTCTTCTACATGGGCGACATCGAACAGACTGCGGTCTATGCCGGCCGCGCCGAAGCGGCGGTGCAGGAGGCGCGAGGCAGCCCCAATCCAAAGTGGCGGCAAGCGTATGCGATCTACGGCAACTATTGGGAAGCGCAATCCGATACGGCGCGCGCACTAGTGTTTCGCGGTCGCGGTCAGTATGCCGAAGCCGAGGCCGCGTATAGGCGCGCTGAAGCGTTTCATCGCGCTGCGCTAAAGGACCTCGGCAAATACGCCGTCCCGCCCCGCCCAGAGACCTTTGTGCATCGCGCCGACATAGACCTGCTCGAAGTCGCGCGCAGCGAGGCGCAACAGGCTCGCCTTAACGAAGCGGAGGCGGACGCGCGTCGTGCGTTGATCGAGACTCTACAGCAGCTTGGCAAGTACAATTCTGGAACCCCGAGATTCATCCAGGGCCTCGCATGGGTTCTCGTGCAGCAGGGCCGTTATCCGGAATCCGAGAAGCTTACGCGCACAGTGCTCGACGTGCAGCGCACACTCGGCTTTGGTGACGACACGCCGATTAGCGCCAAGGCGCTGTCGCAACTGGGCAACACTCTCGTCCTTGAACGCAAGATGAAAGAGGCCAATGCCGTCTATGCACAGTTGAACGCCGCCGTCGCGCAATGGCCCGCGGACCAACGCGAGGCGCTTCTGCTCAATGACGCGCACATCGCTGCTGTGTTCGCTTCCGGCCAAGTGGATGCCGGAATTGCAGCGGCCGAGGAATTGGTCAAACGCCAGACCGCACGCACAGGTGCGAACAGCTACGATACAGCATCGGCTCGCGGCACGCTCGCAGCCGGGTACGCCCGCGCCGGCCGCGATGCCGACGCCATCCGCGAGTTCAAGATCTGCAATTCCGGTGTTACTGACGGGAGCGCGCGAAAGCAGCGAAGACGACGATCCCACCCTTGTGGCGGCGCGCGACGCGCGCCTGCAACGCATTGTCGAATTGTACATCGGAGTGCTTGCGCGTGGCACGACGGCGCCGAACGACGTGGCGGTCGAAACTTTTACGCTCGCCGACGCAGTGCGTGGCCACGCCGTGCAGCATGCGCTCGCCGATTCGAACGCACGCGCCATTGCCAAGGATGCGGCGCTTGTCGATTTGGTGCGCAAGGATCAGGACCTCGTTAAACAAATCAGTGCCGCGCTGGGCATGCTCAACAATCTGCTGTCACTGCCCCCCGATCAGCGTGGCGATAAAAGCATTCCAGCTATCAACGCTGAAATCACGAAATTGCGGGCCGACCGCAAGGCTTCCGAGGACGAGATCAAGAGGCGATTCCCGGCATACGCCGCTCTTGTCGATCCGAGACCTCCGACGGTCGAAGATATCAAGGCGACACTGCGTCCGGGCGAGGCGCTACTTTCATTTTATTTCGGCCAGGCCGCGAGCTTTGTCTGGGTGGTGCCGAAGGATGGCAACGTCGCCTTCGCGACGATACCGGCGACCTCGGCTCAGCTTTCAGCAAAAATCCATACGCTGCGCGAAGCACTCGAGCCGCAGATTACGATGGTGAGCGAAATCCCGCCATTCGATCTCAAGCTGGCTTATGAGCTTTATTCTTTGTTGCTCAAACCGGTCGAAGCCGCCTGGCAATCGTCTAAAAGCCTCATCGTCGTGACAAACGGAGCGCTGGGTGAATTGCCGCTCAGCCTGTTGCCGACCGCGCCGTCACAGATCGACCTCGCAGCGGGGCCGCTGTTCGCCGGCTATCGCAACGTTCCTTGGCTCGCCAGCACCCATGCGGTGACGGTGATCCCGTCGGCATCGGCACTGGTGACGCTACGCCGGCTACCGTCAGGTTCGCCCAATCGCGATAAGCTGATCGGGTTTGGCGATCCATATTTCAACGAACAGGAAGCAGCTGAGGCGGAAAGCGAGCGAGCGGCTTCCGCAGAACAACTGGCCGCGGCCTCTACGGGCGATACCGGAGCGGCAGTGACACGAGGCGCTCCGCTCAAACTGCGCGCATCACCTCATACCGAGGACGTCGACAAGGCGGAGCTTGCAATGCTCCCTCGGCTGCCGGACACACGTGAGGAACTCACTGCAATGGCCCACGCGCTCGACGTCGATCCGGCCAAAGCCCTTTATCTAGGTAAGGCGGCAAACGAGCAAAACGTCGAGACCCTCGACCTGTCGCACTACCGTATCGTCGCCTTCGCAACCCACGGGCTTATTCCCGGCGATCTCGACGGTCTGACCCAGCCGGCACTGGCGCTGACCGCTCCCGACATTGCTGGAATAAAGGGCGACGGCCTTCTAACGATGGAAAAAATCCTCGCCCTCAAACTCGACGCTGATTGGGTTGTGCTTTCGGCCTGCAATACCGCCGCCGGCGCGGGCGCGGGCGCGGAGGCAGCTTCCGGCCTTGGCAGCGCCTTCTTCTACGCCGGCACGCGAGCGTTGCTCGTCACCAATTGGTCGGTACAATCAACTTCGGCGCGCGAACTCATCACCGACGTATTTCGACGGCAGAGCGCCGATCCCACTCTTTCGCGCGGCGAGGCGTTGCGGCAAAGCATGATGGCCTTGCTCAACGGACCGGGCTCGGTCGATGCAGCCGGCCAAACCGTGTACACTTATGCGCATCCTTTGTTCTGGGCACCCTATTCGGTGATTGGTGATGGCGGCGGTACCTGATCGAACATTGGCATGGGTGTCCGCTATCGGCTTTTTGGCCATCTCTACTGCCGCGGCAAATCCGGCCAGCGCGTTTGAACTGGTCACGCCGTCGGAAGCGGCGTTACCGGCTGGTGCCGTACCGACTCTCGATCTGCGCGGTAGCCCCACGCGGCGGCCACCTCGTCACCGTCTTGTCGCCGCCGCCCGCAGCGGGTCAGATGCACTCTCCCTTGAACTTGAAGTTGCAATTTCGCGCGTTCGGCGGCGCTGCGATTGACCCCAATTCCGTGGTTGTGACTTATCTTAAACAACCCGCTATCGATATGACTCAGCGGCTCACGCCATATATCACCGTACAAGGCATCGATATTCGGCAGGTCGAGGTTCCTCCAGGCAAGCATCAGTTCTGGATCGAATTGAAAGACAACGCCGGGCATATTGGTGGCGGTGCATTGAACTTCCAGGTCGGCGAATAGGCGTCCGGGACGATGCCGACCATTGCAATCTCATATCGCCGATCCGATTCCTCCGCCATCGCCGGACGCATTTACGACCGGCTAGCGGCGCACTACGGCGAGAACAATGTCTTTATGGATATCGACAATATCCCGCTCGGGATCGACTTCCGCACCCACTTTCATGAGACGCTGCAACGCACGGACGTCCTCATCGCGGTGATCGGCAGGAATGGCTCGTCAGCAACCCCGACGGCACATTGAGAATGCAAGAGAAAACTGACCCGTTGAGGGTCGAGATCGAGACGGCGCTTGCACGAAAGACGACAATCATCCCGGTACTCGTAGACGGCGCCGCGATGCCTGACAGCACGGATCTGCCACCCGAGTTCGGCAATTTCGCCTTTCTCAACGCCGCGGAAGTAGCGACCGGCCGAGATTTCCGCAGTCATATGGAGCGCCTCATCGGCGCCATCGACCGAACCACCTCAGGCAATTTGGCTGCTGCGACTACCGATTTCGCGACAGTACAAACACAAACGCGGGCCGTAGAGGGCAAGGATTCCGCGCTGCAATCTTGGCTCAACGATGTATTGCGATGCTTCGCAGTCCCGCTTGTTCTACTTCTTGTTTTCCACCATATCATCGTCAATGCATACGATCTTAACGTCCTATATCTGCAAATGGCCTGCGTGGCTGTGCCGTTTGCGTCTGGCGCCATTCTCTCCTGGACGAGCAGGCGCGGCGTGGCTCCGGTAATCGCCATGGCGATTACCCTTGGCATCGTCGCCGATGCGGGATGACAATATCGCAGAGCCTTTATTCGGGCGATCCGATTATGCCGCAGACCCGCGTCGAGTGGTGGGACAATTTCAATTTCGCGGCGATCATGGCACTCAGTTATTCCGCTGGGATACACGCTTGACTCGCATAATACGCGCAATCCTAAAGCAAAGACCGATCAAGTCGTAGCACAACGACCACCTCCGCAATTTTGGCGGAGTTGGATCATCGACACCAAGCGGATATCGATCTCGTGCCGTGTCTACTTGGTTTTTGACATCTTTTTCTGACAGGCAGGGACACACGCATTCATACACCGCGGGTTGGCCACTCCGCCCCCAGATCCCCCTACACAGCGGTTAAGCCGGCACCAGTCGGTGCAGTTTGCGGCATTTTGGGCGGAAGCCGGAACTACATCGGCCACCAGACTAAACATAGCAGCTATCAAAAATACTCGAACCATTTCCCCCTCCCCAACTTTGCGATTTTCTGATTGTAGTGCTTGTGGCTCGCTTCATCAATCCGTTTCGAACATTGCCCAATCTCCGTTCACCGATCTCGATTTGTGAGCCCGCGTCCTAGCTCTCAATCTTCGGCCGGTGGCCGCTGACTTCGGACGCGGCATCGTGGCGCAAGATCAACCCGAACGGCAGGTTGAGCAGCACCAGAATCGTCGCGCCGGTGAAGGCGACGATAAAATCGGGCCGGCCGAGCGTACTCGCACCGCGCCAGACCATCGACAGATTCAATAAAGCCGCGACGAAGGAAATACCGAAGCCGCGGCTCAACTGCTGCGACATGCTGGCGATACTGGTCACCGAGCTCATGCGCGCCTGATCCACGTCCGCATAGGTCATGGCCTGCGTCGCGGTGAACTGAAGCGACTGGAAAAAGCCGGCAACCAGCAGCAGACCGAAAATCACCACCACCGGGGTCGCGGGGCTAAACAGCATGCACATGGCGACGGACACCGCGCTGATGAGGCAGTTGACGATGATGACCTTGCGGAACCCGAAACGCCTGAGGATCGGCCGCGCCGTGATCTTCATCGACACCGAACCGAGGGCGGTGGCGAACGTGATGGTGCCCGAGGCGAAGGCCGATAGGCCGAACACGACTTGCAGCAACAGCGGCAGCAGAAAAACCAGAGTGCCGGCGCCGGCGCGAAACAGCGAGCCGCCGGTGATGCTGTTTTGAAAAGTGGCGATGCGGAATACCGAAAGATCGAGCAGCGGATGCTTGGAACTCCATAGATGCCGAAGCGCCAGCGTGCCCACCACGACGCCCGTCACCAGCAACACTATGACTTCCGTTGGATCGCCGCGGCCGCGGCCGAACGCCTCGATGCTGTACATCAGGCAAAACAACGCCGCGCCGGTCAGCACAAAGCCGATCCAGTCGAACGGGCGATGCGTTTCCTCTTTTGGATTGTCGAAGAAAATCGTCACCAGCACGATGCCGAGAATGCCGAGCGGCACATTGATCAGGAAAATCCAGCGCCAGGAAAAATAGGTGGTGATGAAGCCGCCGATCGGCGGGCCGAGCACCGGGCCGAGCTGCGCCGGTACCTGCAGATAGGCCATGGTGGCGATCAGCGCGGTTTTTTCGACGCTGCGGAACAGCACAAGCCGTCCCACCGGCACCATCATGGCGCCGCCGAGGCCTTGGAGCACGCGCGCTGCGGTCAACTCGACGATATTGCCGGAGAGCCCGCACAGGATCGAGCCCAGCGTGAACAGCGCGATGGCGGCGCGGAAAATGGTGCGGCCGCCGTAATGGTCCGCCGCCCAGCCGCTGATCGGAACGAACACTGCGAGACTGAGCAGATAGGCCGTCACCGCCACGCTTAAGCGCACCGGATCGGTGTGCAGCGAGATCGCCATCTGCGGCAGCGCCGTGGTGATCACGGTCGAATCGATCTGCTGCATGATGATCGCCGATCCGACGATCATGGCGACGATTTTCGGTTTGGCTATGGACGGCATGTCACGGGAGGCTTACCCCCGCAGCGCGCGTAATACCAGTTCCGGTGTGATCGGCATCGTCGTGAGCGGCGCCGCGCCGAGCGGCCGTAACGCGTCATTGATGGCGTTCATGATGCAGGCCGGCGCGCCGGCGGTGCCGGCTTCGCCGGCGCCTTTGGCGCCAAGCTCGGACTCCGCCGTTGGCGTCACCACATGGCCGATGTCGATATCCGGCATTTCGGCCGCCATCGGCACCAGGTAGTCCATCATGGTGCCGTTGAGGAGCTGGCCTTGGTCGTCATAGAGGCAGTGCTCGAACAGCACCGCGCCGATGCCCTGGACGATGCCGCCGCGGATCTGTTCGTCGACCAGTTGCGGGTTGATGACGGTGCCGCAATCCTCGACGCACCAGTGCCGCAAAAGCTTCACCGCGCCGGTCCGGATATCGACTTCGAGGGATGACGCCTGCACGCCATTGGTAAAGGCGAACGGCCAGTTGCGCGGCACGTAATGGCGCGTCACCACGAATTCAGCCTTGAAGCCGGGCGGCAAAGTGTCGGGGCGGAAATAAACCACCCGCGCCACTTCATCGAGGCCCATGCGCTCGCGGCCGGTGTCGGCATCGACCACAGTGCCGGCGCGGATATCGAGATCATTCGGATCGGCTTGCAGGATCGACGCGGCGGCGGCCAGCACATTGCCGCGCAGCGCCTTGCCGGCCTGCCAGGCCGCCTCGCCGCCGATACCGGCGGCGCGCGATGCCCAGGTGCCGCCGCCATAGGGCGTGTTGTCGGTGTCGCCGGTGATGACGCGGACGCGCTCGATCGGCACGCCGAACGAGGTGGCGACGCATTGCGCCAGCACGGACTCCGCGCCCTGGCCCTGTTCGGTGACGCCGGAGTGGATGAAGATGGCGCCGGTCGCATCGAGCCGCACCGTCGCGCCGTCCTGCGACGAGATACGCGCTCCGCCGACGCCGTAGAACGCGGCCGACGGATTCGTCACCTCGATGAACGAGGCAAAGCCGATGCCGCGATGCACGCCGCGCTCGCGCAGCTTCGCCTGCTCGGCGCGGAGGCCTTCGTAATCCATCATCTTGAGAATCTTGTCGAGCGAAGCGTGGTGCGACAGCCCCTCTAACTTCAACCCGGCGGCGGTCGTCGCCGGATATTTGTTGTCGGCGAAAAGATTCCGCCGCCGCAACTCCGTGGAATCCATGCCGATCTTCGCCGCGGCAAGCTCGACCAGCCCTTCGGTCACCGCGGTCGCGATCGGATGGCCGACGGCGCGGTACTGGCACATGACATTCTTGTTCTGCAGCACGACGCGGGCGCGGGCGCGGTAGTTCGGGCAGGTGTAAGGGCCGCCGGTGAGGTTGACGACCTGGTTGGCCTCGATGCCGCTGGTGCGCGGATAGACCGAGTACGGCCCGATGCCGGTCAAGTCGTCGATCGCGAACGCAGTAATGGCGCCGTCCTGCTTCACGCCGATGCGCGCCTTGACGCGGTGATCGCGGGCATGAATGTCGGTGACGAAGCTCTCGAAGCGGTCGGCGACGAATTTCACCGGCCGCTTCAGCAACTTTGACAGCGCAACCGTCGCCATCTCGTCGGCGTAAATATGCACCTTGATGCCGAACGAGCCGCCGACGTCTTTGGTAAGCACGCGCACCTGGTGCTCTTCAAGCCCGAGGTGTTTGGCAAAAATATTCTGCGTCATGTGCGGCGCTTGCGTGCCCTGATAAACCGTCAGGCGCTGGTCGCCAGGATTCCAGTCGGCAACGATGGCGCGCGCCTCGTTGGTCACGCCAGTGTGACGGCCGAAGACGAACGTCTGCTCGACGATGGCGTCGGCCTCGGCAAAGCCCTTGTCGGTATCGCCGGCGTTCAGAGTTCGCTCGAAGGTAAGATTGTCGCCAAGCTCGGGATGGATCACCGGCGTCGCGGCATCGAGCGCCGTTTCCGCATCGGTCACGGCGGCAAGCACGTCGTAGTCGATGCGCACGAGAGCGCAGGCATCTTCCGCCTGCGCGCGACTGCGCGCGACGACCGCACACACCGCCTCGCCCTGCCAGCACGCGCGCTCGACGGCGATGGCATGCTGCGGCGCCGATTTTATGCCCTTGAGATGGCTCAGCACGCCGACCCACGGCGTAATCACCTTCGCAAGTTCTACGCCGGTGACGACCGTGATGATGCCCGGGGCCCGCTTCGCTTCGGCGCTGTCAATTTTTTTGATACGCGCGTGCGCATGCGGCGAGCGCACGAAAGCGACATGCACCATGCGCGGCAACACGACATCGCTGACATATTGGCCGCGTCCTTGCGTCAGCCGCGCCAGATTGGGCCGTGGCACCGAGCGGCCGATATAGGAATTCGGCCGGTCGAGCGCGGAGAGGCCGGATGGCTGATCGTCGGCGATTTTCATGGCGCTTACCTTGTCGTTCCGGGGCCGAGCGAAGCTTCGCCCCCATGGGGCATTGCTTTTCTTAGCTTGGTTTTGGCGCGCGGTTTATTGGGCCCAATGCGCAGACCGTCGATGAAGACGTCGACAAGCCGCAGCACACTCGTCTGCCAGCCTGGCTGATCGTGCATGTAGCACATGCCGATAAGCGCACGCAGCAGATCCTCCGGGCTGATGTCGGCGCGGATTTCGCCTGCCGCGACGGCGCGGTCCAGCAGGCCGCCGACCGCCCTCGTCAGCTGATTGAAAGAATACGAGAAAAGTTCCGAGTTCTTGTAGGCGGCAAGCGCAAGCGCTGTCGACATGCCCTTTTTTGTGGCAACGAATTTCACAATCGAGCGCATCCACTGCCGCAGAGCTTCGACCGGTTGCGCCTTTTGTTTCAACTGCTCGGCCAGATCGGCAAGTTGCTGCACCTCGCGGCGATACACAGCCTCGAACAAGGCTTCGCGCGTGGGAAAATGCCGGTACAGTGTGCCGATTCCAACGCCGGCAGTTCGCGCGACCGCTTCAAGGCTGGCTTCCGGGCCGCCAGCGCTGAACACCGTTTTTGCCGCCTCAAGACGCGCTCGCGGTTGCGAACAGCGTCCGCGCGGGGCTTTCGTGTCGTCTTCGCGACTGCTTCATGCCGATCGTCCAATCTCGGCCCCTTGAAAAGCGGAGGCACCCTCCGTATATGCCGAACGGCACGCTGATACATAGCACTCGCGCCGGGCAAATGCCGATCACGTGAGCTCTAGGCATCCGGCGCATCAGCTAAAGCTGCTTCGGCCAGAGCTTTGTACATCGAACCATCTGCGGTCAGCGAATTTCCCTCACTACGCTCTTACGGAGCACTGCATGGCCTTCTCAATCGACTCTCACGGTGAACGGCGTCACGCGAACCGTTCGAGCTCGATGACCCTCGTGTCACGCTCCTCGATCTTCTTCGCGAACGCCTGGATTTGACCGGAACCAAGAAGGGCTGCGACCGCGGCCAATGCGGCGCCTGCACGGTCATTGTCGATGGACGGCGGATCAATTCGTGCCTTGCGCTTGCGGTCAGTCACGACGGCGCTCACGTGCTGACAATCGAAGGCGTGGCGCAAGGCAACCGGCTTCATCCGGTGCAAGAGGCCTTTCTTGCCCATGATGGCCTGCAATGCGGGTTCTGCACGCCTGGACAGATCATGAGTGCCATCGGCCTGATCCAGGAAGGCGAAGCCGGCGACGATCCAGAGCGCATACGCGAAGGCATGAGCGGAAATCTCTGCCGGTGCGGCGCCTATCAGGGAATCACCGAAGCGGTGCTGGAAGCACAAAAGGTTCTTGCTGCGGCAAGCCCGAGGAAGGTCGCATGAAGACGTTTGATTATGTGAAGCCGGCGACGGTCAGAGAAGCCGTCGCCGCTGCCTCGGAACCGGGCGCCGCCTATCTGGCCGCCGGGACCAACCTCCTGGACCTGATGAAGGGAGGCGTTACCCGTCCGAACCGACTGGTCGACATCAGTCATCTTCCCGGCCTCGACCGTATCGAGGATCTTCCCGACGGCGGCGTGCGGATCGGCGCGCTTGTCCGCAATGCGGACCTTGCGCACGATCGCAACTTCGCCCGACGCTTTCCGGCGGTCGCCGAGGCGCTTCTGTCCGGCGCGTCCGCGCAGCTTCGCAACGCCGCCACGGTCGGCGGCAATCTGTTGCAGCGACGCGCTGCGCGTATTTCTACGACGTCGCGAGCGCCTGCAATAAACGTGAGCCCGGCTCAGGCTGCGATGCCCGCGGCGGCGACAACAGGCTTCACGCTATATTCGGGTGGAGCGAAAACTGCATCGCGACACATCCGTCTGATTTCTGCGTGCCTTTGGTCGCGCTCGACGCCGTTGTCGAGATCGAAGGCAGAACGGGCAGACGGGAGATTCCGCTTGAAATGCTGCACCGCTTGCCCGGCGACGCACCAAACCGCGAGAGCGTGCTTGAGGCCGGTGAGATGATCGTCGCCGTGCGCCTGCCGGCGGAGGCGGCTCGTTTCGCTTCCCATGCCCGGTACCTGAAAGTGCGCGAGCGCACCTCCTACGCATTTGCAGTGGTTTCAGCCGCGGCCGCGCTACGCATCGAAGGCGATAGAATTGTGGAAGCGCGCCTCGCGCTTGGCGGCGTGGCTATGAAGCCCTGGCGTGCCCGTGAAGCTGAACAGATTTTAGCCGGCGCAAGTACCGATGCTTCGGTCTTTCGCCGCGCTGCCGAAGCGGCACTCGCGCGAGGCAAAGCCCTCCGGCGACAACGGCTTCAAGATCGAGCTCGCGCGACGCATCGTCGTGCGCGCGCTGATGCTCGCTACCGCCGGCACGCCCGACCGTCTTCCGGCGCTTCCAGCATCACCCTTCGCCACTCTTTCCGGAGATGTCGTCCATGCCTGAGATCGCACTCACCCAGGACGCCGGCTCATCTTCGGCACGGTTCAAATATCGGTCAGCCCCTCACCCGCCGTGACGGCGTCCTCAAAGTCACCGGTAGCCGCACGTACGCCGCCGACCATCATCCGCCCGGGATGCTCTACGCGGTTATGGCGGTGAGCAGCATCGCGCGCGGCCGCGTTGCTTCTCTCGATGTTGCGGCCGCCAAAGCCCATCCGGGCGTCGTTGAGGTCATGACGCCGGCCAACAAGCCGGCGCTCGCGCAGGACCCGGACGAAAAAACCAACCCCTTCATGTTTCGGCTCGATCTCCTGCAAAGCGACCGGGTCCGTTACGCCAATCAGCCGATCGCCGTCGTCATCGCGAAGACGCTCGAGGCCGCGACGGAAGGCGCCGCGCTGCTGTCGCCGCGCTACGATATCGACCCGGCGCGGGTCGGGCTTGATGCGGCTGAGAGCTTCGTGCCGCCGGCTGTCGGTCCGGGAAGTCCATCGGAAGCTCATCGAGGCGATATCGAGGCCGGTTTCGCCGCAGCCTCGAACGCAAATCGAGGCGACCTACGAGACCCCGTCGCAATATCACAACCCGATGGAGCCGCATGCGATCGTGGCGGCATGGGACGGCGATGCTCTTTCGATCGACACGCCGAGCCAAGGTTTGGCGCTGGCACAGGGTCGCCTCGCAGGACTTTTTGGCATCTCCCCCGCCAAGATCCACATCCGAAGCCCTTTCCTTGGCGGCGGCTTCGGCGGCAAAGGCATGATTTCCGGACCACAAGTTCTCGGCGTCATGGCGGCCCGGTTGGTCGGAAAACCCGTCAAGCTCGTGCTGCGCCGGGAACAGATGTTCGGCCCGGTGGGACACCGCGCTCTGACGCGGCAGACGCTGCGAATCGGGACCGACAGCGAAGGCAAGCTGACCGCGCTCGATCATCATACGAAGACGGCTTCGAGCACCTTCGACGACTTCTTCGAGCCGGCGTCCGACGCTTCGCATACGCTTTATGCAAGCCCAGCCATTGCCACTTCACATGAAGCGGTTCGGCTCGACACCGGAACGCCGATATTCATGCGCGCACCCGGCGAGGCAACAGGCTCGATCGCGCTCGAAAGCGCCATCGACGAAATGGCTCAGGCCTGTGGCATGGATCCGTTGGCGTTTCGGCTCAAGAACTATGCCGAGGTGGAGCCGATGTCCGGCAGGCCGTTCTCCTCAAAGGCGTTGCGCGACTGTTATACCCAAGGCGCCGAGCGTTTCGGCTGGCAGCGCCGGCCGCTCGCACCGCGGCAAATGCGGGATCCGGACGGATTGCTTGTCGGCTGGGGTGTGGGTACGGCGACGTTTCCAGCGCTCATGTTCGAGGGCCATGCCAAAGCGGCGCTGCGTCGCGACGGCAGCGGCGTCATGGAGATCGGTGCGCACGACATGGGCCAGGGCGCCTGGACGGCGCTGGCTCAGATCGCGGCGGACGGCCTCGGTCTCGATATCGATCAGGTCGAGTTCAGATCCGGGACCTCCGACCTCCCCGATGCCGGCATCGCCGGCGGCTCGGCCCACACCGCGACCGCCGGCATGGCGATTCATAATGCCGGCGCCGATGTCATCGCGCGGCTTGCCGATCTCGCGACCAACGACAAGCGCTCACCGCTGTTCGGTGCAGGAAATGCCGGCGTGATCGCCCGCGGCGGCCACTTGTTCCGTCGCGACGACGCCAGCCGCGGCGAAAGCTACGCCGATATCCTTGGCCGGGCCGGGCTTGCTGAGATCGAAGGCCATGGAAAGAGCGCGGCCGACCAGGCGGAGCTTTCAACCTACGCCATGCATGCCCACGGCGCCGTGTTCGCCGAGGTCAAGGTCGATCCCGATCTCGGACAGATACGCGCTACGCGCGTGCTCGGCGCGTTCGCCGCAGGACGCATCATCAATCCGCGCATGGTGCACAGTCAGCTATGTGGCGGAATGATTTGGGGCGTCTCGTTCGCCTTGCATGAGCGCGCCATCATCGATCCACGATCCGGCCGGACGATGAATGCCAATTTGGCCGAGTACCATATTCCCGTGAACGCCGACGTTCCTTCTATCGAAGCGATCACTCGTCGAGGAACACGACACGCATGTGAATGCACTGGGCATCAAGGGCGTCGGCGAAATCGGCATCACCGGCACCGCGGGCGCGGTCGCGAATGCAGTGTGGCATGCGACCGGAGTCCGCGTGCGTCAATTCCCGATCACGCTCGATCGGTTGATCGACCCGCGTGACGATTACAAATACCGCGTCGGCCACATCAGCGTGCGCCACATGTGCGCGGACGGCGAATCGTCGAAGCCGAGACCTTCCTCCGGCTGCCGGAAGTTGCGGCCGATGATGTCGACGAAGTCGTTGAGATCGACCTTGGCGTTGGGATCGAACGAATAGATGTCGTTCACGCAGATCATGCGCGAGGTCATATACCATTTATGATTTTTCGCGCTCTCGTAGTCACGCACGATGTAGGGCTCCGGCTTATAGTCGGCGCCGAAATTGTTGATGTACATCTGCGGATATTCGTAGCCGACCGATGTATCAGGGAAGAAGCGCAACGCCTGGTGCATGCGCACCGCCCAGCTCACTTCCTCGTCGACATAGGGTTCGATCATCTGCGCGCCCCAGTAGCCGTGGTCGCAGCGGATGAAGCCGGCGACGCCGATGTCGTGCAGCAGGCAGGCGAGAATGATCTTCTCGTTGTGGCCATTCTTCTTCGCCAGCGTGGCGCTTTGCAAGAGGTGATTGAGCGAGGCAAAGCGGTTCTTGAAGAAGTCGATCAGGGTCGGCTTCTTCGGCATCTGCGGCAGCCGCGGATCGGCGCCCATCAAAAAGTATTTGTCCGGATTGTTCTTCTTGAAATCGAAGCCGCTGACCATCTCGATCTTGCCGTCCGCCATGCCGAACAGCACCGACTTGGTGGCGACGCGCTCGCCGAGCTCGGCCATCATCTTTTCTTCGAGTTCGTCGGCGCGCTCCGACAGCGTCGGCGCGTGTACGTGTTCGTTCATGGTCAGCCTGCCTTTCCGGCCCGAGCCTGGGCGCGCGATTGTGCCGTGGATTCGATTGCGTCGACTATAGCCTGATATCCGGTGCAGCGGCAGTAGTTGCCGGAAATATGTTCGCGGATGGCGTCGCGGCTCGGCACCCCGCCGCGGTCGAGCAGAGCGTGGGCGCCGATGAGCATGCCGGGGGTACAAAAGCCGCATTGCAGCGCATTACGCCGGGTGAAGGCCTCCTGCAGATCGGCGATCACGCCTGAATCTGAAATGCCTTCAATCGTTTGCACCTCGGCGCCGTCGCACTGCGCCGCCAGCACCAGGCAACCGCGCAGCACTGCGCCGTCGACCAGCACCGTGCAGGCGCCGCATACGCCCTGCTCGCAGCCGACATGGCTGCCGGTCAGGCCCAGATCGTCGCGCAGGAAATCGACCAGGGTCTTGCGCGCCTCGACGCGCTCAGACACGCCCTCCCCGTTCACGCGCAGGCTGATGTCGCAAAAGCGCTCGCTCATGGGGGACACGTTAGCTCCGCCCCTGCGCCTCTGTCACCATCCGCCAACGAGCGCGGCCCGAAGTGGCCGCCCCGATGACAGGCTCCGGCGGATGATCCAGTAACCGCCGACATTTCGGATTAGCGCTGGGCGTACTGGATGCCCCGCTTTCGCGGGGCACGACACCTAAGGGCGACTTCTCATGCCTTCCCGGCGAGAATGTTTTTCACGATGTCGATCGAACGTCGCAGCAACGTCATCGAGGCTTCGAGCGTGCGAAACGCGGCATGTGCTGTCAGCGTGACATTGGCCATGCCGGCCAGTAGATGGTCGGGCTTGAGCGGCTCTGAGTGGAACACGTCGAGGCCGGCGTGACGGATGCGACCGGAGCGCAGCGCCTCAATGAATGCCGCCTCATCGACCAGGCCTGCCCGCGCGGTATTGACGAAGATGACGCCCGGCTTCATGCGCGCGAACTGCGCCGCACCCAGAAAACCGCGGGTCTCGTCGTTGAGCGTGAGATTCATCGAGATCACGTCGGAGCGCGCCAGGAGTTCGTCGAGCGCAACCAGCGGCGCGCCGGGTTTCGGCGTGCGGTTCCAGGCAATCACCTCCATGCCGAGCCCGCGACCGATGCGCATAACCTCGCGGCCGATGCCGCCGAGGCCGATGACGCCGAGCGTCTTGCCGAGAAGCTGCACGCCCTCGTGCGGCGTCCAGGTGCCGGCGCGCACCTCGCGGTCCATACGGGCGATGTCGCGGCATGACGCGAGCAGGAGCGCAATGCTGTGCTCGGCGACCGCCGTATCGCCATAACCCTTGATGATGTGCACGCGGATATTGCGCGACGCCATATCGGCAAGGCTCATATAGCTCGCCGGCCCGGTGCCGAGAAAAACGATGTGCTTGAGCGCGTCACACTGATCGACGAATTCCGTCGGCATGTAGGAATGATCGTCGATGCAGATGTCGTAGCCCTTGAGCACGTGCGGCAGCTCGCTGCGCTCGAACGGCTTGCGGTTGACGTCGATCGGCGGATCGTCTGCGCGCAACACACGCTGCCACACCGGCGCGAGCTGGTCGTTGCAGTCGAGGAAGAGGGTTTTCATCTCATCCATCTTGTCATGCCCCGCGAAAGCGGGGCATCCAGTAATCGCAAGCGCTAGTAATAATCCTCTTGAACAATGAATACTGGATCATCCGCCTTCGCGGATGATGACGCTATGGCGCGACGATTGGCTGGGCCGCCAGCACCGGTTCGCTCTGGGCGACGCCGGAGAATGCGGAGCCCTGTTCGAACCACGACGCCGGCGCCGGGTGTCCCCACAAAGTCTGGCGTTGCGGATCGGTGAGCGACCAGCGGATCGGCGCGTGATCGGGATCGACGGTGAGGTAGTCGGAGGTGAACAGTTCAATCCGGTGCCCGTCGGGATCGCGGATGTACAAAAAGAACGCGTTGGAAATACCGTGACGCCCGGGTCCGCGTTCCATATTGGCGAGGTAGCCGCAGGTCGCCATCACGTCGCAGATATGGATGATGTCGAGCACGCCCGCGGTCCATAGCCCGACATGATGCAGGCGCGGCCCGACGCCGTTGGTGAAGGCCAGATCGTGCACGTTGCCCTTGCGATGCAGCCACACCGCCCACAGGCGCGGATCGGCGCCATCGGTCTCGGAATATTCGGTCAGCCGAAAGCCCAGCTCGGAATAAAAATCGTAGCTCGCCTGCACGTCCGGCGTAAAGCAATTGAGATGATCGATGCGCTGGATGCGCGCGCCCTGATGCGTCGCATATTTTTGCAGCATGGACGGCCGGCGTTCCATCGTGGCGTAGAGATCGAGCGGCACGCCGAAAACATCGGCGGTGCGCAGCGTGCGGCCCTGATGCGGCAGGTCCGGAAACGACGTCGGCAGATTGCGGCGGCGAAACCAGGCGGCGGCGCGGTCGATGTCGTCCTCGCTCGCGAGCTTGAAGCCGAGCGCGCGCACGTCGGCCTCATGGGCCCGCCGCAACACCAGCGAGTGGTGGTTGCGCTCCTCAACGCCGCGCAGATAAAGCGCGTCCTCGGTCTCGTCGCTGACCAGAAGTCCGAGGCAATCGACATAGAACGCGCGCGAGCGTTTGATGTCCCGCACGCCGAGCTCGACATGGCTCGCGCGCACGACATTGAATGGCGGATCAAACACCGGTGGGTGGACGGGCACGCTTTTGGCCTGGTTTCTTTTGGTCGCTGACGGTTTCGGCGATGACTCTTAACACATCGGCGCGAAGGCAAAAGGCCGGTGAAATTTTTTCCAAAGGGTCGGACGCGATGTTAAGAACAATTCCTCGGAGGAGATAGATGTCCGGCTGCAGAATAGCGATCGTCGGCGGTGGGCTCGCAGGGCTGGCTACCGCGAACGCGCTTAACACTTTCGGGATAAAGGCCGAGGTTTTCGAGGCTGCTCCGGAGCTCCGCGAGATAGGCGCCTCCGTAAATGCGAGTCCGCAAGCGGTCAAGGCGCTGCAGGCGATCGGGGTTGGCGACCAGATTGCCGCTGTTGGATATCGGTCGCCGGGCGTTTACACGCGCAATATGCAGACAGGGGAATTTCTCGAATTCAGCGATCGTTTCAAAAATGCGGAGCAGTACGGCGCTCCTTATTATTCTTTTCACCGCGCCGACCTCCTGGACGCTCTCGCGAGCGGGCTGGATCGCGGCGCTATTCATCTCGGACATACTCTCGCAGGATTGGAGGAGCGAAGCGATCGCATCATTCTGTCCTTCGCAAACGGGACTCGCGTCGAGACGGAGTACCTGATCGGGGCCGACGGCGTGAAATCCGTCGTGCGCCAAGCGCTCTATGGCGCTGACAATCCCACCTATACGGGCCAGATGGTCTGGCGGGCGCTTCTCGATGCGAGCAAAGTGCCATCGGAAGTGCTCGAGCCCTATGGCCACACGCAATGGGTCGGGCCGGGTTGCCATTTCATCGGCTATTACATCCGTGGCGGAAAGCTCGTGAATATCGTCACGCAGCAGGACACGGACCAGTGGGTCGAGGAAGGCTGGTCGACACGCGGCGATCCCGAGGAGATGCGCCGGAGCTTCCCCAGTCCCGAGCCGAGGCTCGCTCAGGCTGCTCAGCGTCATCGACCAGTGCTCGAAATGGGGCCTCTTCACCCGGCCGATCACCGGCAATTGGGGCCGCGGCCGGATCCAGCTGATCGGGGACGCAGCGCACGCGATGCTGCCCAGCGCCGGACAAGGCGCCTGCCAGGCCTTCGAGGACTCCTACATTCTCGGGCGATGGCTCAAGGAGTGCCGCGATCCGGTGGAGGCGTTCGCAAACTTCCGCAACATCCGCATCCCGCGCGTGCACGGAGTGCAGCGGCTCTCGCTCGCCAATAAAGGCTTCAAGCATATGCGAGACAGCGCGAAGCAGAAGGAGGCGATCGAATCCGGCCAAGGCAGCGTCAGGGGCCAGGTCGATTGGGTCTGGAGATACGAGGTCGTCAACGAATGGGACAAAAAGCCCTCTGTTCCCGCCGTCTATGCCGACTAAAGCGCCTGAGCGTCAGTGATCCAAAATTACTGTCCGTGACGCAGCGTGCATACGCGGGATGATCGCGAATAGTCACCAATAACAGCCCCTAATCGCCGCAGCCCTGGACTTGCCCGGAAGCACGGTTCGTATAAGCCTTTCGCTATGATCCGCGATTTTCAAAGCGTTTCGCGCCAAACATCCGTCGAGCGGCCGAGCGTGGCCGAGCTTGTGGACCGGGCGCGCGCGATCGCCGGCATTGCGCGCGAACGGGCGCTTGAGACCGAATCTGCGCGTCGCGTCAGCGATGACATGATCGCGCGCATCCGGCAGGCCGGTCTGTTCAAGATCATGCAGCCGCAAGCTTACGGCGGCTTCGAATACGGCTTCGATGTCATGGTCCAGGTCCAGACGATCATAGCGAGCGGCTGCGGTTCGACCGGATGGGTTTTCGGCCTGCTGGCCTCGCAGCAATGGCTGATCGCGTGCTTTTCTAAAGCCGCGCAGGACGAAATCTGGAGCGATCGCGCCGCGCTTTCGACCGGGACCTATGCGCCTGTTGCGCGCGCCGAGGCGGTCGACGGCGGCTATCGCGTTTCCGGCGCCGGCAGCTTCTGCAGCGGCTGCGACAATGTGCAGTGGCAATTTCATCGGCGGCATGATCCCGCAAGCCGATGGCCCGCCAAAGCCGGGATTCTTCGTGCTGCGCACCGCAGACATCACCATCGATGACAACTGGCGGACCATGGGGCTCGCCGGCAGCGGCAGCAAGACGGTCGTTGCCGACAACGCATTCGTGCCAACCCATCGCGCGGTGACCTTCGCCGAACTGTTGAATGCCACCGCGCCTGGAATGCGCGCCAGCGCAAATCCGCTTTACAAGCAGTCCTTCCTCGCCGTGCTGCCGATCGCGATCGTCACGCCGGTCGTCGGCATGGCGGAGGGCGCGATCGCGGCGTTTCTCGACATGGCGAAGGTCAGGACCACGCGCGGCGCGGTGGCAGGCGGCAACCGCAAGATGGCCGAGCTCACGACCATACAATTGCGGGCGGCCGAGGCGGCAGCCTGCATCGATGCCGCCAAGCTTTTGCTGTTTCGCGATCTCTCCGAAGCCTACGACATGGCCGCGCGCGGCGAAGCCGTCAGCGTCGACGTGCGGCTGCGCAACCGCCGCGACCAGGCATTTAGCGTGCGGCTGTCGCTGCAGGCCATTGATGCGCTGTTTCTCGCGGCCGGCGGCCAAGGGCTTTTCCTCGACCATCCGCTGCAACGCTTCTGGCGCGACGCGCACGCCGCCGGCGCCCATATCAGCCTGAACTGGGATTCGGCCGGTAGCATGTTCGGACAATACCTGCTCGGGCTGGAGCCCAAGGGCCAATATTAAGCCAGTCGAGAAGCCGGATTGACGGATTCGGTGATGACTCTTAACACAGCGACCGGACAGCCGGCGTCATAACGGCGTAACCCAAGGAGAGACGCGACATGCGCCTTGCAAGCTACAATCTGCGCGGCCGGCCGAGTTTCGGCGCGGTCGTCGGCGACGGTATCGTCGATCTGCGCGGGCGACTCAGCCGTTTCACGACGCTGCTCGAGGTTTTCCGCGCCCAGGCGCTGCCGGAGGCCAAGGCCGCCGCCGAGGGCGTGCGCGCCGAAATGCCGCTCACCGCGGTTGAGCTGCTGCCGCCGCTCGTCGCGCCGGAAAAGATCCTCTGCATCGGCATCAACTACGCCAATCGCGGCGCGGATTATAATGTCACCAACAATCCGAAATATCCGAGCATGTTCTACCGCGCGCCGAATTCGATGGTCGGCTCTGGCGGCAAGCTCATTCGGCCGAAAATCTCCGAACAGCTCGACTATGAGGGCGAGATCGCCATCGTGATCGGCCGCGACTGCAAGCATGTGCCGAAGGAACGCGCGCTCGACGTGATCGCCGGGATGACGCTTGCCAACGAAGGCACCATCCGCGACTGGACGCGCCATGGCCAGTTCAATGTCACCCAGGGCAAGAATTTCGACGCCACCGGCGCGCTGGGGCCGTGGATCGAGACCGACGTCGACACGACAAAGCCGTTACATCTGACCGTGCGCAAGAACGGCGAGGTGACGCAGGACGACACCACGGCGAGCATGATCTTCTCGTTCGCCGATATCATCTCCTACACCACGACCTTCATGACTCTGAAAGCCGGCGACGTGATCTGCACCGGCACGCCGACAAAGAACGTACCGAAAGTCGATCCGCCTGTCTGGCTCAAGCCCGGTGACACGATCGAGGTCGAGTGCCCAGAGATCGGCGTGCTGCGCATGGGCGTGGCGGACGAGGCGTGACCGAAATCGTCCGCGCCGCCTGTATCATCGGCTGGCCGGTCGAACATTCGCGCTCGCCGCTCATTCATAATTACTGGCTGAAAGCCTACGGCATTGCCGGCGAATACCGCCGTGAAGCGGTGGCGCCCGACCGGTTCGGCGCGTTCATCCAATCGCTCGCTTTGCACGGCTATGCCGGCGCCAATGTCACCGTGCCGCATAAGGAGGCAGCGCTCACTTTGTCGCTGCCCGACGATCGCGCGCGCGCGGTCGGCGCCGCCAATACGCTGTGGTTTGACGGCGGCTTGCGCTCGACCAACACCGACGTCGAAGGCTTCCTGAGCAATCTCGATGCCTGCGCGGCCGGATGGGATCGCACCTTGACCAAGACCGTGGTACTCGGCGCCGGCGGCGCGGCGCGGGCCGTCGTATACGCGCTACTGTCTCGCGGCGCGCAACGCGTCATCGTCGTCAACCGCACGCCGAGCCGCGCCGACGCTTTGCGCGAGCGTTTCGGCGACCGCGTCCGCGTCGCGCGCTTCGACGAACTGAACGATCAGCTCAACGGCGCGGCGCTGTTCGTCAACACGACGACGCTCGGCATGGCCGGGCAGCCGGAACTCCCCGCCGATATTGGGCGGCTGCCCGGGCACGCCGTTGTCGCCGATCTGGTCTATGTGCCGATGCTGACGCCCCTTATCAGGACCGCCAAAGCCCGCGGCCTGCGCACCGCCGACGGGCTTGGCATGCTATTGCATCAGGCTGTTGGCGGTTTTGCCCTGTGGTTTGGCAAAAAGCCCGAAGTAACGCCGCAATTACGGTCACTTCTCGAAGGCGATCTGGGCCCTTCCGCCGGCTGACGCGCCGGAATAACGTGGCAGGTCTGGGGTTACAAAAATGAACCGCCGTGCCGACCATCGGCATGAACTGACAGACCATTGGGAGGAAAATAATGACGATGTCGACACGGAAATTGGCGGGCGCGAGCGCGGTCGCCCTTCTGCTCGCAGTTTCGTTCGCCGCTGCGCAGGCGCCGCAAGTGGTGCGCGTACGCGCAACGGTCGAGAGCGTGGACGGCTCCTTGATCAGCGCCAAGAGCCGCGACGGCGCCGAGATGAAAGTGAAGCTCGCCGACAACGGCCCGGTGAACCGGGTTGTCAAAAGCTCGATCGCCGACATCAAACAAGGCGCCTATGTCGCAGTGACCGCTATGCCGCAGCCCGATGGCAGCCAGAAGGCGGTAGCGATCCTGATATTTCCGGAAGCCCAACGCGGCGTGGGCGAAGGTCATCGGCCCTGGGATTTTTCGCCCAACAGCACGATGACGAACGCCACGGTCGATTCCACCGTCGCCGGTGTCGACGGTCAAACCCTCGATGTGAAGTACAAGGACGGCGATAAGAAAGTCGTCGTCCCACAGGATGCGCAGATCATCAGCCTATCCAAAGCGTCGCTGACCGATGTCAAACCCGGTGACAAAATCTTCGTTGCCGGAGCCAAGAAACTCGACGACGGGACTTTGGAAGCACCGAACCTCGCGTTCGGCGATTACGGCGTGTGGCGTTGAAGCATTCGACTACAAACCGGGAGGACGAGATGAAAAAGAGAATACTCGGCACTGCGTTTATCCTTGCGGCGATCCTGACCGCAGCGCCTGCGCTATCGCAAACGCCGCCCGCCCGTGTGCGCGGCACGATCGAAAAGATCGACGGTTCCGACCTGACCATCAAGGCTCGCGACGGCAGCTCGGTTAACGTAAAGCTCGCCGACAACCCTCGCATCACCGCAATGGTCAAGGCGTCGCTTGACGACATCAAGACTGGAACCTTCATCGGCGTCACCGCCATGCCGCAGCCGGACGGCAGCCAGAAGGCCATCGGCCTGCACATCTTCATGGACAACCAGCGCGGCGTCGTGCCGGCGCGTTTCAGCCCCTGGGATCGCGAGCCCGGCAGCACCATGACCAATGCCGACGTCGAGTCCACCGTGGCGAGCGTCGACGGCCAGACGCTGATGGTGAAATACTCGGACGGTGAAAAGAAAATCATCGTGCCGCCGAATACGCCCGTCGTGAAATTCGTGCCGGGCAATGCCGGCGATCTCAAGGTCGGCGCGCAGGTCGCCGTGCTCCAGGGCCAGAAACAGCCGGATGGATCGATCGCTGCGCCGGCGATCAATGTCGGCCGCGATGGCGCGGCACCGCCGATGTAACTTTTGTGAGGCAGGGCATCCCATGCGCATGACACGAAACACCGCACTTATCGCTATCCTCGGCTCGTTGCTTGCGGCATCTGCCCATGCGCAGGCGCCGCAAACGGTGCGGCTGCGCGGAACCGTCGAGAAAGTCGAGGGCAACACCGTGATGGCGAAGTCGGACAAGGGCGACGAACTGAAAATCAATCTCGCCGACAAGACGACGGTCGTCGATGTCAACAAGGCAACGCTGGCTGACATCAAGGATGGCGAGTTCATCGGCAGCGGGGCAATGCCGCAGCCCGATGGCTCGCAGAAGGCCATCGAGGTTCACATCTTCCCAGAAGCGATGCGCGGCACCGGTGAAGGCTTCCGGCCGTGGGACGGCGCGCCGAACAGCACAATGACAAACGGTACCGTTGGCGCGGCGGTGACCGGCGTGAACGGTCCGGTCGTCACCGTCAAATACAAGGACGGAGAGAAAAACATCATTGTCGGGCCCGATGTGCCGATCGTGCGTTATGCGATCGGCAGCATGAACGATCTCAAACCCGGCGCGGCGTTTGCGGTATTGGCGGCCGCCAAGCAGCCGGATGGCAGCTTCAACGTCGCCCGCATCAATGTCGGCATCGGTGGCGTCGTTCCACGCTGACCCATTCCTACAGAGACACTTTCCGGGCGGCCTAAAAAGCTCGCCCGATTTGTTGTCAGGGACCGTCTTCTGGCACGACGCTTGCTCCATTTTCGGGCAGGAAATGCCACGAACGGAGGTCGCCCATGACACGCGCCGAGCTCACCGAGAAATTGCTCGACATCAAACGCGAAAAAGGCTGGAGCTGGAAATACATCTGCGGCGAGATCGGCGGCATGTCGCCGGTGCTGATCACCGGGGCCGTGCTCGGCCAGATGAAAATGACCAAGCCGCAAGCCGCGAAGGCGGCGGAAATGTTCGGACTGAGCAGAAGCGAGCAAACGTTGCTGAACGAGGTGCCGAACCGCGGCTCGCCAATGCCGCCGGCCGATCCGCTGATCTACCGGTTCTACGAACTGGTGATGGTCAACGGTCCGGCCTTGAAGGCGTTGATCGAGGAAGAATTCGGCGACGGCATCATGTCGGCGATCGACTTCGACATGCAAATGGAACGCCAGCCAGACCCCAAGGGCGATCGCGTGCGGCTTTCGATGTCGGGCAAATTCCTGCCGTACAAATATTACGGCGCGACCGGCAACGCCCAAGCGTATGGATATAAGGAAGAATAAACCGTCGTCACCCGCTAAAGGATCCGGCCCGAAGTGGTCGGCCCTTTGGCCGCGTGCGACAGCTCAAAACGCCGCGCCGGAACCGTTTTCCGTCATTGCATACCGGCAATCACGCCGCGATTGATGTTGGCCACGCTGGTGACACCGGTCAGCGCCATTGAGACGTCGAGTTCGTTGCGCATGATCTCGATGGCGCGTGCGACGCCCGGCTGGCCGGCGGCGCCGAGCCCATAGATGATCGCGCGACCGCTCAGGCACGCCCGCGCGCCGAGCGCGACGGCGCGCATGATGTCCTGGCCGGAGCGGATGCCGCCGTCGAACATGACCTCGACGTCAGAGCCGACCGCGTCGGCGATTGGCGGTAGCATCGAGATCGAGGACGGCGCGCCGTCGAGCTGGCGGCCGCCGTGATTGGACACGACGATCGCGGCCGCTCCTGTCTTGGCCGCGATCCGCGCATCCTCGACGTCGAGAATGCCTTTGAGGATAAGCTTGCCGGGCCACAAACTCTTGACCCACTCGACGTCCTTCCAGCTCAGCGCCGCATCGAACTGCTCGGCGATCCATTTCGACAGTATCGTGACGTTCGCCATGCCGGGATAGTGCCCGGCGATGTTGCCGAAGGTCTTGCGCTTGCCGTTGAGCACGCCCAGCGCCCAGGCCGGTTTGGTCGCGATATCGAAAAGATTTTTGATGCGAATTTCAGGCGGGACGCTCATGCCATTCTTGATGTCGCGATGACGCTGGCCGATGACCTGAAGGTCCACGGTCAGCACGAGCGCGCTGCACTTGGCCGCCGCCGCGCGCTCGATCAGCGCACGGATGAAGCCGCGATCCTTCATGACATAAAGCTGGAACCAGAACGGTTTTTCGACCGCGCCCGCGACATCCTCGATCGAGCAGATCGACATGGTCGACAGCGTGAAGGGAATTCCCGCAGCCTGCGCGGCGCGGCACGCCAGGATTTCGCCGTCACCGTGCTGCATGCCGGTAAGCCCGACCGGCGCGAGCGCGAGCGGCAGCGCCGCCGGTTCGCCAAGGATGGTGGTTTTGGTGCTGCGATTTGCGACGTCACGCAGAATACGTTGGCGCAGATTGATGCGCTCGAGATCGGCCCGATTGGCGCGCAGTGTCTGCTCGGCATAAGAGCCCGATTCGCAATAATCGACGAACGCGCGCGGGACCTTGCGGTGATAAGTCTGCCGCAGGTCCTCGATGCAGGTCATGGTTTTCATGGCACGCGGTTCCCGGCTTTCAGCCGCCCTTGATAGCACAAACATTAGGCAACACCCGCGGCGAGGAACGCTCTGGCGCGCACGTGGTTATCTAGACGAAGGCGCTGGCGCGGGCATTCTGCGCGCGGCCGCATAAGAGGATGGCAACGATGGACAACGTGAGCAGACACCGGTCGTTCGAGGCAGATGCTGACCTCGAGCAAGACGATGCTGATGCCGGCGCCAAACGCCGGCGCGAAAAGGAGGCCGCGAAGGCAGCCCACAAGGAAAAGCTGGACGATAAGCTGGACCAGGCCCTCGAAGAGTTGTTCCCGGGTTCCGACCCGATTTCGATCGTTCAGCCGCCGCAAAGCGCCTACGACAAGCCCAAGCACTGAGGCAGCGATCGCCCGTTTCGTCGCACGTAACTTAGGCTGAGCGGCAACGCATTGATTTTGCGAGGGTTCCGCACCGGCATGGTGAACGGGACGTTGTTTGCGACAGTAAGAATGTCGAATATTTTTTGAAGCGGATCTCAGGCAGAAAGAGGTAGTATCCGCCGTGGGATAGTGCGGCGGGGTTTCTGCGTATGGTTCGCAAGTATTTCGGCACCGACGGCATTCGCGGTCGCGCCAACGGCGTTATCACGCCGGAACTGGCGCTCAAGGTCGGCCAAGCCGCCGGCCTCACTTTTCGCCGTGGCGAGCACCGCCATCGCGTCGTCATTGGCAAGGACACCCGGCTTTCCGGCTACATGATCGAGACCGCACTGGTCGCGGGCTTCACCTCGGTGGGCATGGACGTGCTCCTGCTCGGCCCGATACCAACTCCGGCGGTCGCCATGCTGACGCGCTCGATGCGCGCCGACCTCGGCGTCATGATTTCGGCCTCGCATAATCCGTTCGACGACAACGGCATCAAGCTGTTCGGGCCCGACGGCTACAAGCTTTCCGACGAGGTCGAGCATGGCATCGAACGCCTTGTCGACGGCGACATCACCAAGCGGCTCGCCAAAAGCATGGACCTTGGCCGCGCCAAGCGCATCGACGGTGTCCACGACCGTTACATCGAGTTCGCCAAGCGCACGCTGCCGCGCAACCTCTCGCTGGACGGATTACGGGTCGTCATCGACTGCGCCAATGGCGCGGCGTACCGCGTCGCTCCTGGCGCGCTGTGGGAACTCGGCGCGGATGTTATCCCGATCGGGGTCGAGCCCGACGGCTTCAATATCAACCACGACTGCGGCTCGACGGCGCCCGAAGCGCTTTGCCGCAAGGTGCGTGAAATGCGCGCCGATATCGGCATCGCGCTTGACGGCGACGCCGACCGTGTCGTGATCGCCGACGAGCGCGGCCACCTGATCGACGGCGATCAGCTTCTGGCGGTCATTGCCGAGAGCTGGCGTGACGACGGCCGGCTGGCGCAACCCGGTATCGTCGCGACGGTGATGTCGAACCTCGGCCTAGAGCGGCATCTGCAATCGCTGAACCTCAAGCTGGTGCGGACGCCGGTCGGCGATCGTTACGTGCTCGAGCACATGCGCGAGCACGGCTTCAATGTCGGCGGCGAGCCCTCCGGCCATATCATTTTGTCGGACTATGCGACGACCGGCGACGGCCTTGTTGCCGCGCTGCAAATTCTCGCGGTGGTGAAAAAACTGGATAAGCCGGTTTCGGAAACCTGTCACCGTTTCGAGCCGCTGCCGCAGGTGCTCAAGAGCGTGCGCTATCGCAGCGGCAAGCCGCTGGAAAGCTCCAAGGTGCGCTCGGCCATTGCCAGTGCTGAAACGCGCCTCAACGGCCACGGGCGGCTCGTGATCCGGCCCTCCGGCACCGAGCCCGTGATCCGCGTTATGGGCGAAGGCGACGACAAGACGATGGTGGAAGAAATCGTCGACGATATCGTCGACGCGCTGACCGATCAGGTGGCGTGAGTTCTCTTAAGTTTGGCCGAGATTCCTCCCCTCGCCCGGGATGCAATCTCGCTACGATCTCGCGAATTTTATCAACGGGTCGAGATCCTGATTGTCAGCCGCTTTGAGCGCGGCGATGTAACTGTCTCGCGCCGTGCCGACGGTCCTCAGATCGGCTCCGCCCCATGTGAACCGGGAACCACCGAGCCTCACAATTAGCATATCTGCCACCAAACGTGACCAGCGGCCATTGCCATTAGGAAAGGGATGCACGGATACTAACCGATGATGAAACCGCACAGCCAGTTCATCAAGCGGATAGGATTTGTGTTCGACCCAATAGGACGCGTCGTCAATCGCTTTTCGAAGTTCAGTTTCAATCAAATGGGGCTCTACGCCAAGATTGCGTTCCGTCGTCCGAAACTTTCCGGCCCACCGCCAGACGCGATTGAACATGCGGCGATGCAGGCCCTTTAGAAATCGCTCTCTGAAAATGTAGTGCTTACGGCTAAACGTCCATGTGACCGCTGTCGCGATGTTTTGCTGTTCCAGTTCATTCAATTCGCTCCGCAGCGTAATATGCGATGGTATGAGTTCGTCGCGCTCGTCCCGCGTCAGTGGCGTCGCATGATCGTCGGCATAAACCGGCTCGATCATTTTTCATCCCAAAGACGGGCGGGGCGATGCATGAGGTCCTCGATCATTTGCTGGCGCAATTCGCGCGCAGCCCGCTTGTCATGCACGGTCTGATCTTCAAGACGCATCGTATGCTCTATGGAAGATGATCGACGATTCGCGATTTCCTCCGCGCGTTCGCGGACGGTATCCGCCAGGCGTTTCTCCGGGACTAAGGCATAGACAAATCGGCAGCCAAGCGCCTCGGCGGCGCGTTGCAGGGAATGTAGGGTAACGTTGCCGCTGACTTCCGACTGTTCGAGTTCGACAACGCGCGGCTGGGATACGCCGAGACGGCGCGCGAGTTGAGCAGTGGTCATTCCGAGTGCGTCACGAATCGCACGAATCCAGGCCTTCGGCGGCCGTTGGCTCTTAAGAAGCGGGCGCAGGGCAACGAAACGCTGGTCGAGGTGGCGGATTGCGTCTTTCATGAAATAAGATATAGCCTATTATCGATGAAGATTTCAATAAGAAATTACTTATCTAAATGCCAGCAACTAATAACATATATCTTATCGGCCGATTGAGGCTTAAATTCCGCGCGGGGGTGATTGCAACGGGCGTTGCCTGAGGGGTTCCAGCCTTGATTAAGACCCTTGAGTTTACCCGCGCTCTTTCAAAAAATGTGCGAAGGCTTTCAGGGTGACTTCCGAGACGTAGTGTTCGATGCCCTCGGCGTCAGCCTCAGCGGATTTGGTCGGCACTCCGATGGCGCGCAACAGATCGACCACCAGCCGGTGCCGCACCCGTACCCTGTCGGCAAGCGCATGGCCCTTTTCGGTCAGGAACACGCCGCGGTAGGGGCGTGCGGTCGCGAGGCCGGCACGCTTGAGCCGGGCGATGGTCTTGATGGCGGTGGCGTGGGAAACGCCGAGACGGCGGGCGATGTCGGTCGGACGGGCCTCCCCCTCGCCCACCAGGAGATCCGCGATCAACTCGGCGTAATCCTCGAGCAGCGCCGTTGATTGGGCCGACCGCGTCTTGCCGAAGCGGCGCGCCTGGGTACCTTCCGCGGGCAGCTTTGCCATTGCGACCTTCCCCGTCGCCGCCTTCCCACGCCGGAGCAAGGTAGGCAGGGGCTTGTGAACCAGGGCCACTGAAATTGCCGCGCCAGATCGAACACCACATTTCACTTGCCGTGTCAAAGTGTAGCCATTGCTACATAATCCAGCCGTTGACGCCACGCAGCCCGCCGCCTATATTGACTGTAACCTGGGCTACACTTTGAGGTAAATGCTGCGAGGCTGAAGCGTTTGCGTGACGAATTCCCATGACCAGCCGCGAAATGATTGAACCGATCGCCCGGCCGGGATCGCTCTCCGAGCAGACCGTCGCCACCGCGCGACAGGTGCTGTCCGGCCAACGCGTCGGACGTCGCGCGGCATTGGCCTTTGCCGGCCCCGCGGTCGTGGCCTCGATCGCCTACATGGATCCGGGCAACTTCGCGACCAACATCCAGGCGGGGGCAAAATACGGCTACGGCCTGCTCTGGGTGGTGCTGCTTGCCAACGTGATTGCGATGCTGTTCCAGGCCCTGTCCGCCAAGCTCGGCATCGTGACCGGCAAGAACCTCGCGGAAATGTGCCGCGACCACTTTCCGCGTCCGGTCGTTTTGGCGATGTGGATCGTCAGCGAGATCGCCGCCATGGCGACCGATCTCGCCGAGTTTCTCGGCGGCGCCATCGGATTGTCATTGCTGTTCCAGATGCCGCTCATTGCCGGCATGGCGGTGACGGCGGTCGTGACTTACGGCCTTCTGATGTTCGAGGGCTACGGCTTCCGGCCGCTCGAACTGATCATCGGTTCCATCGTCGGCATCATCTGTCTTTGCTATCTCGCCGAGATGTTCATCGCACCGGTCGACTGGGGCGCGGCGGCCTATCATACCGTCGTGCCGCAGATCGCGGATGCCGAAGCGCTGCTTCTCGCCGTGGGCATCATCGGCGCAACCGTCATGCCGCACGCGATCTACCTGCATTCCGGCCTGATGCAGGCGCGCGTGCCGGCGCGCAACGACGCCGAGCGGCGTAAAGTGCTGCGGTTCTCCAACAAAGAGGTAATCATCGCGCTTGCCGTCGCCGGCCTTGTCAACATGGCCATGGTGATGATGGCTTCGAGCGCGTTTCACGCCGGCCATCCCGAGGTCGCGGAGATTGAAACCGCCTACCACACGCTGACGCCGCTGCTCGGGGCCGGAGCGGCAGGAATCTTCTTGCTCTCGCTCATTGCTTCGGGCGTGTCGGCATCGACGGTGGGAACGATGGCCGGCCAGATGATCATGCAGGGATTTGTTCAGTTCCGCATCCCGATATGGCTTCGCAGGCTGGTGACGATGGTTCCGGCATTCGTCGTGGTCGCACTCGGCGCCAACACCACGAACGCACTGGTCATCAGTCAGGTCGTGCTCAGTATCGCGCTGCCGCTGCCGATGATCGCACTCATCATCTTCACCGGCAGGCGCGACATCATGGGCGCATTCACGAATTCACGCCTCACCGCGGCCTTGGCGATTGCCGGTACTGCGGCTGTGCTTGCGCTGAATGTCGTGCTGATCGTGCAGACGCTCTCGTAACCCGGATCGAGCGACGGAAAATCCAGGGACAGCGCCAAGCAGCAGCATGACCTTGTCGGAAAAATCATGCTCTGAAGAAATTCCGGATTGCGCGTTGCGCAACCCGGGCTTTGCGTCGGGCGGCCGGCAATGCGGCCGCCGTTTCAGTTAATGGTCTTCAGATTTTCCGCAGCCGACTTGCCGGTCTTGCGATCCACCACGACTTCGAAGGAAACGCGTTGACCTTCTCTCAGTTCACGAAGGCCAGCACGCTCGACGGCGCTGATGTGCACGAAGACATCCTTGCCGCCGCCCTCAGGCTGGATAAATCCATAACCCTTCTGCGCGTTGAACCACTTCACGGTACCGTTGTTCACGGGTCTCTCCTTGTAGACATGCCAATATGAGCCGCGCGAATATGCACGGCCCGGTTCGCTCGAATTTTTGGTGAAGGATCGTCAGTCAGGCGCGTTTGTCGCTGCAAGGCCAAGTCATTCGGGCCGAAAACTCGAAGCAATATATTTAGCGGCAAGTCGCCACGACTGCAAGACCGTGTCGGGCCATTTGTGACACGCGGCCGCAAAGCCTTAATGGATTCGAAACAGGCCGTTGTTGTTGATCCGAAAGATGTTTTGCAAGCGCACTGTACGATGTCCGACACTGCCGGCGAGCGTAATCATGGCACCGCGACGCAGATCCCGACAGAGCCAGGGCGAAACAGCCGGCGTGGAAATCCGTTTCATTGTGCGGCGGCGCGCTCGATGCCCGACGTGCAGCAATTATTCGCAGACGGCGGCGGAATGAGGTTTTTCAGCCAGCAACGTGCGTTCGGTCCTTGCGCACCGGGATGGACATACGTCCAGGCGAGACATTGGCTTTCAGCCTTGCAGGTGTTCTGGCACAGCGTCGCGTCGGCCGACGACAGTTCGAAGTTGCGATAGCTTGAGCCGTGCAGGTCGGTGTTGGGCATGACCGGCTTGCTTGCCGCCGCCGGAGCAGGCGTTGCCGGTGCCGTTGGGCTTGCCCCGGTCTGCCGTTCATAGCCGGCGACACAGCACGGGCTCTGGACTTCCATTGCCATCTTGTTTTTCAGGAAGCAGCGCGCGTCGGCGGCAAAGATGCCGGGACGCACGTAGTCCCACGCCATGCATTGATTGTCGGCGCGGCAAGCGGCCTGGCAGCCCTCGATGGTGGCATCGGGGAAGTAGCGGTAACTGCCACCCTCCAGTTCGACGCCAGCAAGCGCGCCGGTGACGGAAGACGGGATCGGCGGCGGCACGCGCAACTGCGGATCTGGCACGCGTACGACGCCCGACGTGCAGCATCCATCGGCGAACTGTTGCGGGATCACCGCTTTGAGCGAGCAATGCCCCGTTGTGTCGTTTGGTCTCTGCGCCGTGTAGGTCCACGCCACACATCGCGCTTCGGCCCGGCACGCAGCCTGACAGGCCGACGGGTCGGCACTTTCGGCTATGCGATAGAGCGAGCCGCGAAACGCGACGTTGGGCATGATCTCGTCGAGTTTTAGGCCGGGCGGCAACCCCGCCTGTGCCACCGCGGACGGTGGCGTCACCGAAGGCGCCTGCGTGGCTTGCGTTGGAGGCGCAGCCGGCACCGGTTGCGGCGCGGGCGATGGTGCAGCCGGCGGATTCGCGGGCGCGGGTTTTGCCGCGGCAACGGCCGGCGTTTGTACTGCCGGCGGCGTGGCTGCGGGTTTCGTCTTCAACTTCTGCCACGTCACGCCGCCAGCGGAGATGACGAGGACGGCAGCGATTCCGGCACCGATCAACGGCCAGAGCATGCGCCGCCGCGGCACGACGGCTTCCAGCGCATGCACGATGGCATCGGCATCGGCGCTGAACCGGGAGTGCCGCAGTTCGAGCGCATGGCGAAAGGCAAGCGGCTTTAGGTCTTCCGACAGGCTTTCTTCCGGCGGCATGGTCGCGCCATCGACCAGGACCGGGATCACCGCGATGTCGCGCTTGAGCGCCGAGGCGAGCTCGATGCGCACATAATCCTTGTCGCTGTCGAGCCGGCGCGCGCCGGTCTTGTCCTTGGCGTCGAGCCAGTGCGGACCAATCACGGCCAGGAGCACGCGGCACTGCGAGACCTGGGTGTCGAGCTGCTTGGAAAAGTCCATGCCGGGCTTCATGGCATCGACGTCCATGAAGAGATCATCTTTGGAGAACCGTGCCGCCAAATGATCGAACAGCCGGCCCGCCACTCCGGGGGCATCGTCGCGGCGATAATTGATGAATATGCCGGCCATGGCGGGATTATAGCGTACCGGACGGCGCCGCGAGAACGGGCCCTTGGAGCACTGCCCCGCAGCTAGCGGCGCGGTCCCGCCCGGCGATGAGCCAGCGCGGGCTCAAATGAACTGCCCGCATTATCCACGCGGAACATAAATCACCCTTTCCCGATTGACTCTACTCAATCAGAGAGCAGACTCCGCCAATCTGTTAAACAATAGCGTAGGAGTGCGTACCGTGGCCCCTCGTGCGTATTGGAAAGGCTTTCTAAAGCTGTCGCTCGTCTCTTGCCCGATCTCGCTTTTTCCGGCGACTTCGGAGCGCGAGAAGATCAGCTTTCATCAGCTCAACAAGGAAACCGGCAACCGTATCCGCTATCGCAAGATCGATGCCGAAACCGGCGACGAGGTCGAGCAAGCAGACATCATCAAAGGCTACGAGGTGAACAAGGGCGAGTACATCGAACTCGACCCTGAGGAACTCGAGGCCGTTGCAATCGACAGCAAGCGCTCAATCGAAATCGACGAGTTCGTGCCCAAGAGCGACATCGACGAAATCTATATGCGCGATCCGTATTACATCGTGCCAGATGGCGAGGTCGGGCAGCAGGCATTCGCCGTGATCCGCGAAGCCATCCGCAAAGAGGGCCTGGTTGCGCTCGGCAAGGTCGTGTTCACGTCTCGTGAGCACATCATCGCGCTCGAAGCCCGCGGCAAAGGCTTGATGGGTATCACGCTGCGCTACCCTTATGAGGTGCGTGATGAGGACGAATACTTCGACGACATAGAGGACGAGAAAGTGCCGAAGGACATGCTCGACCTCGCTATCCATATCGTCGAGACGAAAAAAGGAAAGTTCCAGCCAGATAAGTTCGAGGACCAGTATGAAGACGCGCTCAAGGATTTGATCCGCAAGAAACAGAAGGGCGAGAAGATCGAGCGACCGTCAGAGCCGGCTCGTTCCAACGTGGTGAATCTGATGGATGCGCTTCGGCAAAGCGTGAAAGCGGATCGTGGCGGGTCGCGCGGCAAGCCGGGCCGGCCCCAAAGCAAAAAAGGCAAGAAGCGGATCGCCGGGCAACGCGAGATGCTGTTTCCCATCGCGGGGAAAAAGGGCAAAGAAAGTGCTGCAAAGCCCGTATCGGGACGGGGCGCACGGCACAAAAAGGCCGGTTAGGTGGTGCGGGCGCGCGACTTGTAAACCGACGGAAACGATTGGGATCAAGCCGGCTCAATACCCGCTCGGCTTTCCCGGCACCTTGGCGCTTAGTGTAATCGAACCGCTGTTTCAGCGACGCTGATCGTGGCCAATCTTCATAGGCCAATCCACTTAGCGCCCGCGACCATTCCCCAAACGGCCGCCGTCGAAGCCCCGACGAGGAAAAGCGCGGCAAAGAGTCCGAGCGAGAGGAGAAGACCATCGTCCTCAAGATACGCCACCGATAGCAGAACGATGATGAGTCCCGGCACGACCTGGATCATAGGCACCGGAGTGAGCAAAAGCACTGTGGTTAGCAACAGGACGGCGAGACCGACCAGACGCTTCGTAGCTCCCACAGGTATTTGCCAGCGTGGACGGATCACCCTTTCGAGATACCTCAAGGTCGGCACCACGCGCCGCACCACCGCAGCGAGGCGGCTGGTCGGGAATGACCGGTTGGCAATTCGGCGAGGAAAGGTCGGCGCGCTTCGTCCAGCAGCCATTTCAATCGCTGGAACCAAAAGCAGCAACCCGGCGACGTACGAAATTCCAGGCACCATCGCGATCAGCGCAAGAACCAGGACGATGACGCCGAACGAGCGCCTATGCAGGTGGCTCGACAGCCAGCCCAATGTAAAATGATCGGGAGGCAGGTTATCGAGCAGTTCCAGCAGCACTTCGGACGCTGGGATAAGCGTGTTGCTGTCCGAGGGCCGCTTAGAACTTGGTTCGGCGATGAGCGCCATTGCGCTGGCCGTTGACCGCTTTTTGGCTTCCATCAGTTTTTTTGAAAGTCCATGACAGGTCGTCGGAGTTTGCATTAACGCGGGCTCAGCGCGTCCGTCAACGCGGCCACTTTGGTAATCGCACTAATCGCCTAATGGTCAGAGGATGATCTCGTCGTCGGGTCCAGAACTCGATCGCCCGTCGTCTGAACGCCGGAATTTCTTCAGGATCTGCCACGATCGGTCTTCCATCGCATGCCGATCAATTGTCCGGCGATCCACGTTCCGAGCGCCCAACCAAGAGCCATGAAGAAGCCCCACAGAAACCAAACGAGTACGACGTAAATGGTAATTGCTGGAACGATCATTTTTGCCTCTTATCTGGTGCGCGAAAGTGCGACGACGAACGCGACCTCGTTACGCGTCAGCTGGCACGATATCCCCACGGTAACCTATGTCATTGAAATAATGGCGCTCCCTAGGGGAATCGAACCCCTGTTTCAGCCTTGAGAGGGCCGCGTCCTAGACCGCTAGACGAAGGGAGCGTGAGCCCGAAATAGACGCGATGGCGCTGTCGCGCAAGCATGATTGCGCCGTCATTCCTGGGCCTGCCGACGAACTCACGGCTCGGCACCGAAGTGCAGCCGGCCGGTTTGCTGCAGGGTTTTGCGGTCGTAAATGCGCACCTCGGTCTTGCCGTCGATCTCGAGCGTGATTGAAATCGCGGTGGCGGTGGCCAAGGTCGAAAGCACGCGGGCGCCCTTTGGCAACAACAGGGTGCTGTCAGAGATCGCGCCGCCACGCGTGTTGTAGACGCGGTAACCGATCACGACGACAACTGCGGTAATAGCAAGAAGCGTCGTGAGCACCGATATCACCATCATCACCCGCGCGCGCGCGACGAGGTGTGCGGTCTCGGATTCGGCGGAGTTCGCCGCCGCTGATAAGCTGCGGAGAGTCCCAGGCATAATGTTCATGACGCTTACCCCAGTCACGCAAAGAACAGTCACCGTCGCCGAAAATGAAGCCGGCGAACGGCTCGACCGCGTGCTCGCCCGTCACGTCGCCGAGTTGTCGCGTTCGCGGCTCAAGACGCTGATCGAAAACGGTGCCGTAACGCTCGACCAACACACGATCCGCGATCCGAGCCACCGCGTCAATTCCGGCGTTGCGATCGTGGTTGACGTGCCGCCGCCGGAGCCGGCCAAGCCGGCAGCGGAGCCGATCCCGCTCAAGGTCGTCTATGAGGACGCCGATATCATCGTCATCGACAAACCCCGCAACCTGGTGGTCCATCCGGCAGCCGGCCACTGGACCGGCACGCTGGTCAATGCGCTGATCGCCCATTGCGGGGACAGCCTGTCCGGCATCGGCGGCGAGCGCCGCCCCGGCATCGTTCACCGCCTCGACAAGGACACCACCGGCCTGATGGTGGTGGCAAAGAACGACCGCGCGCACCGGGCGCTGGCGAAGCAATTCGCCGACCATGGCAGGAGCGACGAAGCCTTCAAACGCGGCTATCTCGCCTTTGTCTGGGGGGTCCCGGAGCGGCCGCAGGGCACTATCGACAAGCCGATCGACCGCAATCCCAAGGCGCGCGACCGCATGGCGGTGCGCCAGGGTGGCCGCGAGGCCGTGACCCATTGGCAGGTCCTGGAACGCTACCAAGGCCAACCCGAATCAAGCCGCGCCCGGAAATCCCCCGCTGCGGTGGCGAGTTTGCTGGCCTGCCAGCTCGAAACCGGCCGAACTCACCAGATTCGGGTGCATTTGGCCTCGATTGGCCACCCTTTGCTGGGAGACCATGCCTATGGGGCCGGATTTCGCACCAAAGCCGCGCTTTTACCCCCAAAAGCTCGGGATGCCCTGGCCGGTCTTGGCAGGCAGGCCTTGCATGCCCATATATTGTCGGTCAGGCACCCCTCGACCGGGGAGATCCTGTCCTTTCGCGCGGAACTACCACCTGATCTTTACCGTTTACGTGATGCCCTGGCCGCTCCGGCGGAGACCGGGGCTAAAGTGTCGGGAAAAGCCTAATGGTTTGCTCGTATTGCGCAATTAAGCGTCCATCGGAGAGGATCACGGCTCCGTCGCAGTGATGTGACGTAAGCTTAACTTCCACTGGTCCAATTCGACCGTGTATGTTGCAGGTGCGAGATAACGAAACTGGCGCCGTCGGCTCGGGGAGCGGCGACGCTGCATTGCCCGCCACACCGTGGGGGCATCAAAAATATGGAGGGCGCAATCATGGCCCAAACTGCTGCATTACCGATTTTATCGGGCGAAACCGGTCTTACCCGGTATCTGGAAGAAATCAGGCGGTTCCCGATGCTGGAGCCGCAGGAAGAATTCATGCTGGCCAAGAGCTGGCGCGAGCACGGCGATCGTGAAGCCGCGCATAAACTTGTCACCAGCCATCTTCGCCTCGTCGCCAAGATCGCCATGGGCTATCGCGGCTACGGCCTGCCGATTGCCGAAGTCATCTCCGAGGGCAATGTCGGGCTGATGCAGGCGGTCAAGCGCTTCGAGCCCGACAAGGGTTTCCGGCTTGCGACCTACGCCATGTGGTGGATCAAGGCCGCGATCCAGGAATACATCCTGCGCTCGTGGTCGCTGGTGAAGATGGGTACCACGGCGAACCAGAAGAAGCTGTTCTTCAACCTGCGCAAGGCCAAGAGCAAGATTTCCGCGCTCGACGAAGGCGACATGCGGCCCGATCAGGTCAAGCTGATCGCCAAGCGGCTTGGCGTCACCGAGCAGGATGTCATCGACATGAACCGCCGGCTCGGCGGTGACGCTTCGCTCAACGCGCCGATCCGCGAGGATGGCGATTCCGGCGAATGGATGGATTGGCTGGTTGACGACAGTGTCAGCCAGGAAAGCCGTCTTGCCGAATCCGAGCAGTCGAACAACCGGCACAAGGCGCTCGGCGATGCGTTGAGCGTGCTCAACGACCGCGAACGCCGCATCTTCGAGGCCCGTCGCCTTGCTGACGATCCGATCACCCTGGAAGAGCTTGCCGACGAGTTCGGCGTGTCGCGCGAGCGCGTCCGCCAGATCGAGGTTCGTGCCTTCGAGAAGGTGCAGAAGGCGGTGAAGAACAACATCGCCCACATCGAAAACCCCGAGGCCGCCGCCGCGGCGATGCATTAGACGCCTGTTTCCCGGGCGCAGCGCAGCACGAAGTGGTGCGCTGCAGACCCGGGATCGTTACATACTCACCGAGTGTGCGACGATCCCGGATCAGCGGTGCACCGCTGCGCACTGCACCGCATCCGGGAAACGAAAGCTGAATCCCCCTTGTCATGCCCCGCGAAAGCGGGGCATTTCGTTTGTCCGTAGGTAACGGATAACAAGTCGAATGCCTCGCTACCGGGTTGCGGTCGATACGGGTGGGACGTTCTCGGATTTCGTTTATCTCAACGAGGACACCGGCGCGGTCTCGATCACCAAGGTCGCCTCGACACCGGACGATCCGTCGCGCGCCATCCTGCAGGGTGTCGAGGCACTGGAGGGAGCGGTGGCCGACGTCGGCTTTTTCTGCCACGGCACTACCGTCGGCACCAACGCGCTGCTCGAGGGCAAGGGCGTCAGGACCGGGCTCCTGGTCACCGAGGGATTTCGCGGCATCTACGAAGTGGCGGAGCAGTCGCGGCCCTACGGTCCCGCGATCTTCGACGTCATGTACGACAAGCCGGTGCCGCTGGTGCCGCCGAGCCGCACCGGCGAAGTGCGCGAGCGCGTCGACGCCCGCGGCAACGTGCTGATCCCGCTCGACGAGACGGCGTTGCGCGATACGTTGCGTGGCCTCAAGGCAAAACACATCGAAGCGCTGGCAGTGTGCCTGTTGTTCTCGTTCCTGCATCCGCGGCACGAGGCGCGGGTGCGCGAGATCGCGGCCGAGGAACTGCCGGGATGCAACGTCTCGCTGTCGTCGGAGATCCTGCCGCAGATCCGCGAGTACTATCGCCTGAGCACAACAGTCATCAACGCCTACCTGCAGCCGATCCTGGCGCACTATGTCGCCAATCTCGATCGCCGCCTCGCCGGCGCCGGTGTTACGACGCGGCAGAAATACATCATGCAATCGAACGGCGGCACCTCGACGTTCGCGGAAGCGGCGCGCACCGCCGTGACCACGGTGCTGTCGGGGCCGGCGGGTGGCGTCACCGCCGGGGTAGCGGCCAGCCGCATGACCGGCATCGCCAACATCATCACCTTCGATATGGGCGGCACGTCATGCGACGTCGCCCTGATCAAGGACGGCCAGCCGATTTTTACCAGCCGCGGCAAGATCGAGGGCCGCGACCTCGCCGTGCCGATGATGGACATCAACACCGTGAGCGCCGGTGGCGGCACCATCGCCAAGGTCGACCGCTTCGGCGTCCTCGAAGTCGGCCCGCACAGCGCCGGCGCCGTGCCGGGGCCGGCCTGTTACGGCCGCGGCGGCGAGCTCGCGACCATCACCGACTGCAATCTCGTCCTCGGCTATCTCAGCGCCGATAATTTCCTCGGCGGCCGCATGGTGCTCGATTGCGCTCGCGCCGCTGACGCCGTCGCCCGCGTCGCCAAACCGCTGTCGATCGGCACCGCCGAGGCAGCTGAAGGCATCGTGCGCATCATCGACGTCAAGATGGAGGAGGCGATCAAGGCGATCTCCACCATGCGCGGCCATGATCTGCGCGATTTCATGCTGCTCGCCTTCGGCGGCGCCGGGCCGCTGCACGCAGCGCGCATGGCGCGCGATCTCGGCATGGCCGGCGTGATCGTGCCGCTTTATCCCGGCGTGTTTTCCGCGCTCGGGCTTTTGATGTCGGACGTCAAGCACGACTACATCCGCTCACGTATGACGCCGATCGCCGCGCTGACGCCCGGAGACGTCGATGCCGTCTTCGCGCAGCTTGAGGCACAAGCGCGCGACGACCTGCGCCGCGATGGCTTCACCGACAATGAAATTCGCATCGAGCGCGCGCTTGATATGCGCTATGCCGGCCAGGGCTATGAGATCGCCATCCCCTGCGCGCCCGCCGATGCGTCCGACCTCGCCGTGTTGCGCAAAGCGTTCGACACCGAGCACAGGAGTCAGTTCGGCCACATGGCGCCCGAGGAGCCGGTCGAGGTCGTCTCCTATCGGGTGCGCGGCATCGGCCTGGTGCCGCCGGTGGCGTTGCCGAAATTCTCGCCGCAGGGCGGCACGCTGTCCGATGCGCTGCGCGAGACCAGAAGCGTGCGTTTCGATGGGGTTACAGTGCCCTGCCCTGTTTATCAGCGCGAGAAGCTCGACGTCGGGCTGACGTTGCAGGGCCCGGCGATCCTCGATCAGTTCGACTGCACGACTGTGATCTGCGCCGGCCAGGCGGCCCGCGTCGATGCGTGGAAGAATTTGATCGTGTCGGAGGCGAAGTAAGATGTCATTGCGAGGAGCGCTAGCGACGAAGCAATCCAGAGCGGCTTGCATTGAGCGCTGGATTGCTTCGCTTCGCTCGCAATGACGGCTGAGGGAAACCGGGCAATGCACATCGACGCCGTCGATCTTGAAGTCATCAAGGCGAGCCTCGCCGGCATCGTGCAGGAGATGCAGAACTCGCTGTTTCGCACCGGGTTCTCCACCATCGTGCGCGAATTGCAGGATGCCTCCTGCGCGCTGATGAACGCGCAAGGCGAAGTTGTCGCCCAGCATGTCGTGCTGCCGCTGCATATCGGCGCGTTTCCGGCGTGCTGCGGCGCCGTGCTGTCGGCATACGGCGACACTATCGCCGAAGGCGACGCATTCCTGATCAACCATCCCTACCAGGGCGGCAGTCCGCACGCGCCGGACATGTGCGTGATCGTGCCGGTATTCGTCGATGGCGCGCTGTTCGGCTTTGGCGCCTCGATCGCCCACAAGGGCGACATCGGCGGCCCGGTGCCGGGAAGCTGCTCCGGCCAGGCCCGCGAGATTTTCAACGAGGGACTGCACCTGCCGGCGATGCGTTATCAGCGCAAATTCGAGCACAACACCGATCTCGACCGCGTCATCGCCGCCAACAGCCGCACGCCGGAACTGGTGATCGGCGATATCCGCGGCCAACTCGGCTCGGGGCGGCTCGGCGAGCGGCGGCTTCACGAGCTCGTCGCCAAGTACGGCAAGGACAAAGTTCTGGCGAGCTATGCGCGACTGTTCGAGATCGGCGAGGCGCGGGTGCGCGCGGCGATCGCCGAATGGGCCGACGGCCGCTACGAAGCCGAGCGTTTTGTCGACGACGACGGCATCACCCTGGAAAAGCCGGTGCGCATCCACGTCGTCGCCGAGAAAAAGGGCGACCGGCTGCACTTCGATTTCTCCGGCTCCGCCGACCAGACCCAGGGGCCGGCCAATATCCGCCCGCCGCTGGCGCAGGCCGCCTGCGCCTACGTGCTGATTTCGCTGATCGATCCGCACATGTATGTGTCGAGCGGGCTGCTGCGCGCTTTCAGTATTACGGCGCGCGACGGCAGCGTGCTCAATCCGCGGTTTCCGGCGCCGGTCAACACCTACAATCCGACCATCCATGCGCTGGTCGATGCGCTGTTCGCGGCGCTGGCGCCGATCGTGCCGGAAAAAGTGCGCGCCGACGGCGCCGGCAGCCGCTCCATCATCATCGGCGGGCGCAGCACCTCGGCCGGCAAGAGCTATGTGCAGTACGAAATCTTCGGCGGCGGCGCCGGCGCGCGGGCGACCAAGGACGGTGCGTCGGGCACCAGTGTCAACCAGAGCAACGCCAAGATGGCGCCGGTCGAGATCATCGAAAGCGAATTTCCGACGCGGCTCACCCGCTTCGAGCTCATTCGCGATTCCGGCGGCGCCGGACAATTCCGCGGCGGCCTCGGCATCCGCCGCGAATACGTCAATCTCGCCGAGGCGCGATTTTCGATCCGCTCGACCAAACACATCATCCCGCCGAACGGCATGGCCGGCGGCAACGCGGGACGCCCGGGCGATATCTGGATCAATCCCGAAACCGACGGCGCGAAGCGGCTGCCGACGCGCTACGCCGATTATCCGCTGCGCGAGGGCGACGTGTTCCGCCTCGATACACCCGGCGGCGGCGGCTACGGCGATCCGCTATCGCGGCCGGTCGAGCACGTGCTCGCAGACGTGCGCGAAGGCCATCTGTCGGCGGACGCTGCGGAACGCGATTACGGTGTAGTGCTGACGGGAGATGGAAGCGCTGTCGATGAGACCGCGACGGCGCGCAGGCGCGGCGCGCCGTAAATTACTCGGCCTTAATATTGGCCGCACGGATAACCTTGGCCCACTTCTCGGTCTCGCCGACGATGACCTTGCCGTATTCGGAGGGCGTGAGCGGGGTTGTCGTACTGCCGAAGGCGGCGAATTGCGCCCTCACCTTGGGGTCGGTCAAGCCTGCATTGATCGCTTGATTGAGCTTGTCGATGATTTCGACAGGGGTGGCTTTGGGCGCGCAGATGCCACTCCAGGGCGTCGCATCGTAACCGGGCAGGGTCTCGCCCACCGTCGGGATGTCTGGGAGTAATTCCGAGCGTTGCGCGCTGGTCACTGCAAATGCGTGCAGCTTGCCGCTCTTGATGAATTCGCTGGCGCCCGCGAGCGTGCTGAAATCGATGTCGAGCTGCCCGCCCATAAGATCGACGATCGCCTGCGGCTCTCCGCGATAAGGCACATGCACCATGTCGACGCCGGCCATCATCTTGAAGAGCTCGCCGGAGACGTGGGTCAGCGTGCCGGTTCCGGCTGATCCAAAGGTGACTTTGCCCGGATTGGCTTTGGCGCGGGAGATGAGCTCGGCCGTCGTCTTCGCCGTGAACGACGGATTGGCCACGATGACGAAGGGTCCGCGGCTTACGCTCGCGACCGGCGCGGTGTCGCGGATGAAATTGAAGCTCAGGTTGTTATAGAGCGTGGCATTGGTGAACTGCGCAGCGCTCGCCATGAAAAGCGTGTAGCCATCGGCAGGAGCATTCACCAACGCCTCGGCGGCAAGGTTGCTGCCAGCTCCAAGACGGTTCTCGACCACGAAAGACTGGTTAAGTCGATCCGAAAGCCATTGGGCGATCAGCCGCGCATAGAGGTCGAGTCCGCTACCGGCGGCAAAGCCGACGATGAGGTGTACCGGCCGTGTCGGATAATCGAGCGCGCAAGCGACGCGAGGTAGGGCCGGAAGTACTGCAGCACCGGCTACCAGACGGAGAAATTTGCGGCGGGGAAATTTCATGCCGGCCTTGCTTCGGGAGGCCGCGATCTCGCGCGGCCTCCCAAAACTTATCTCGGTTCAATCACGCCCATTATTGCGGCATTCCCTCGACGGCATAGGAACGGAATGTCGCATACTTGTCGCCAATTTTCCGGGCGTCTTTGTAATCGGCGCCGTTCCGCCAAGCTTGTATTTGATCGAGGCTATCCCAGACCTGAATAGCAACTCGCTTCGGCGGGCTTCCTTCTATCTGAGACACTTTTAGACTGGCGGCAAGGAGTTTGCCGCCCGCCTTCTTGATGCTTGCCTGAGCCAGCGGGGCATACTCTTTGACGTAAGCGTCAACGTTCGACACATCGATTTCGGTCACCAGATAGACGGGCGGCTTGCCCTGGGCATGAAGTCCCTGCATCGCTGCAGCACCAAGGCCGGCGCCCGCGAGCATTGCCAGCCCTACCGTAAAATATCGATTCATCGTCTTCCCCCTTTGTTTGTCTGAAAGGATCAAAGCGCACGCCATTAGCGTGCGTAATGCAGCATCGCGAATGCCGATGACACCGTGAGACCGCCATTTCGGTATTTCAGCGCAGTATTTTGCTTGCCGACGGCATGAGCGCTGCCACTCAAAAATCAAAAAAGGGGACCTCGGCACGTCCCGCCGGCAGCTCTGCAATGAGACTACACTATTCTGTGGGCGCGTGGAGGGGTGCCGTGCCCCCTTATTGGCCCTGCCCGGCGATATCTGGATCAATCCGGAGAGCGACGGAGCAAAGCGGCTGCCGACGCGCTATGCCGATTATCCGTTGCAGGAGGGCGATGTGTTCCGGCTCGACACACCCGGCGGCGGCGGTTACGGCGATCCGCTATCGCGGCCGGCGGAGCACGTTCTTGCCGATGTGCGCGAGGGGCATTTGTCGGCGGAGGCGGCTGAGCGGGATTATGGGGTTGTGCTGACGGAGGGTGGTGAGGCGGTTGATGCTGAGGCGACGGATTCTCGTCGCGTCAAGCTTCGAGATGGTGGACCACCCGTCCCGCGCGTATTACATAGTCCGCCTCACGAGACAGCTTCCGCTTCTAAATGTGTCTCATATTATTTGCTTCAAAAGACACCAATGTCTCCTTCGTCGAGCCAATCCGGCATCTTAACGTGATGCGCGCACGGATGTTTAGCGAACGTCGCGCGGATATTTGAGGGACTGTTGAAGACATCCCCACAAGAACTCACTTCCGTTTCTCGAGATAACTCGTTGAGAAATTATCTGGGGCAAAGGTATGAGCGGGCGTCTGATCAAACGGAGAAATCCAGTGCTCCTTCGATTGCTCCATCCGATATACCGGCAGCTTTCCTGTCGTTATGATCCAAATTTCAGGATAACCTATATGATCAACGAAGCGGACAGGCCGCCACCAGCGGTGGGAGTCTATTGGATCAATGAGAGAGATTACCCGGCGCTCTTGGAAATCTTTACCGATGGCTACAAGATGCGGCGCCATTGGAAGGACTGGCTGAAAATTGCCGAGGAAATGGAGCGGGGTCTCAAAGCTTACGGACACGTCGTATTGCGTGTTTACATCGATCCGGTCTTTCCGGATTGGTGCGCCGCTCATGGCACGACCCCAAATGCTGAAGGACGTAAAAGGTTCGTTGCCGCAGCCGTAACCGAGAGATACGGCAATCAAACCTAACCTGTGCACCTTTTAGAACCAGGGTCACCTGGGATCACATACCCCTGTGGCATCGCGAGGCCATCGGCGGTGGCGCGACGGGAGATTCAGCCTTAATTAACTGTGCCCGGCGCTTATGTTCCAGCTTCAAGTTGTGAGGAAGCGAGCGGAGATGCGGGTATTGCTGATTGAAGATGATAGCGCCACGGCGCAATCGATCGAATTGATGCTCAAGTCCGAGACCTTCATCGTCTACACGACCGATCTCGGCGAAGAAGGCATCGATCTCGGCAAGATCTACGACTACGATATTATTCTTCTGGATCTCAACCTTCCGGATATGTCGGGCTTCGACGTACTGCGGAAGCTGCGCGTCTCCAAGGTGAAGACGCCGATCCTGATACTCTCTGGCCTCGCCGGCATCGAGGATAAGATCAAAGGTCTCGGCTTCGGCGCCGACGACTACATGACCAAGCCGTTCCACAAGGACGAATTAGTCGCGCGCATCCACGCCATCGTGCGACGATCAAAGGGGCATGCGCAGTCGGTCATCAACACTGACGGTCTATGCGTCAATCTCGACAGTAAGATGGTCGAGATCGATGGCGCGCGCGTGCATTTGACCAGCAAGGAATACCAGATGCTGGAACTCCTGGCGCTGCGCAAGGGAATGACGCTGACCAAGGAAATGTTCCTGAGCCACCTCTACGGCGGCATGGACGAGCCGGAGATGAAGATCATCGACGTCTTCATCTGTAAATTGCGAAAAAAGCTCGCCAGCGCATCGGGCGGCAAGGACTACATCGAGACAGTCTGGGGACGCGGCTATGCAATGCGCGGGCAAGCCCAGACTGCGGCGGCGGTTTCCGTCTGACAGTTTTCTCAGGCTGGCCTAGGTGAGTTCGCAGATGGGGAATTTGGCTACCCATTTACGAGCCACGCCCTAATCACTTAGCGCGCCCCTTAACGGCCAGCGGCAGAGAAGAATGAGGACGCCAGCCACGGCGGCGATCGCGGCAATCATCAGAAAAAATTCCACCGGTGCAATCCGGCTCCAGAAGCTCCCGAGATAGCCGGCCAAAAATCCGCCAGCGAAATTGGCGGCAAGCCACACCCCCATCATCATCGACAGGATGCGAACCGGCGCCACCTTGGTGACGAGCGAAAGTCCGACCGGCGACAGATAAAGCTCGCCGACCGTGATGATGGCGATGGCGCCGAGCACCCACAGCCAGCTCACCTGGCCTGAGCCGGCGTGGAAAGCCGCAAAGGCTTTCACCAGATTGGACGCCGTCACGCCGAAACAACCCAGCGCCATCTTGGTGATCGTCGCAGGCTCGGTGCCGCGCGCGGCCTGGCGCGCCCACAGCGTCACGACGAACGGCGTGAAGGCGAAGATCATGAACGGATTGAAGGCGAGAAACGACGTGGTGGGGATCTGCACGATCCATCCGAACAGATCGATGTGGCGGTCGACGTTTTTATCGATCCACAGGATCGTCGTGTTGCCCATCTGCTCGTAGGTTGCCCAGAACAGCACGTTGGGCGCGAGCAGGACGAGCAGCGCGACAATGGCGCGCCATTGATCGCGCGTGAGCGGCAGCCGCTCGGCATGCGCCGCTCTCGCCTTGTGCATCTCGTCCGTGGGCAAGAGCGGCAGCGCGTAAAGATAAATGCACAGCCCGAGACACATGCCGACGCCAGCGGCGGAGAAACCGTATTGCCAGCCGACCCGCTCGCCAAGCGTGCCGCAAATCAGCGGTGCCAAAAACGCGCCGACATTGATGCCGACATAGAAAATCGAATAGGCGCGGTCGCGGCGGTGATCGCCGGGCGGGTAAAGGCCGCCGACCTGGGTCGAGATATTCGGCTTGAAGCAGCCGTTGCCGAGAATGAGGAACAAAAGCGCGAACAAAAAGAGCGGCTCGATCGCCATCATGAAATGGCCGATCGCCATCAGGCTGGCGCCGATCACCACGGTGCGGCGCTGGCCGAGCACGCGATCGGCAAGGAGCCCGCCGAACACCGGCGTCAAATAGACGAGCCCGGTGTAGAAGCCCCAGATCTGCGACGACAACGGCTGCACCGCGAGCGGGCCGAACACGCTTTCCAGCGCGCTCTTCACCGTGAGCAGGCCACGCACTTCGCCGGCATGCTCAGGCAGCAGCAGATATTTGGTCATGTAAAGCACGAGCAGCGAGCGCATCCCGTAATACGAGAAGCGCTCCCACATCTCGGTGGTGAACAGGAAGGTGAGGCCTTTGGGATGGCCGAAGAGTTCGGTGGGAGGATCGGGGCGATCAGCAACAGACGTGAGATTGCTATCGGCCACGAAGCTTTCCTTGCATGTCATGCCCCGCGAAGGCGGGGCATCCAGTATTCGCGGACGGCACTTGCATATCCTGCGCCGTCAGTGATTACTGGATCATCCGCCTTCGCGGATGATGACACAACAAAGCAACTTCCGCGCCATGGAGGAAGCATGCCGTGCGGCACACCGTTGGCAGGAGTTTGGTGCCTTATGGCCGCGATGCAGTCCGCTCCCGTCCCGCTTCACGTCAACACCTTTCCCACGGCCCGTTCGCTGCCGTTTTACGTCGGCGTCGAGCGCGGCTTTTTCAAAGCCCGCGGTCTCGAAGTAACGCTCGAATTCACCGAAAGCTCCGAGCGCCAGCGCGAAGGGCTCGCCAGCGGCACAGTCGATATCGTGCATTCGGCCGTCGACAATGCCGTGGCGATGATCGACGTCGCCAAGATCGACATTGTGATCGTCAGCGGTGGCGACAGCGGCACCAACGAATTCTACGTCCAGGACAACGTGAAGGATTTTGCCGGCATCCGCGGCCACGCCATCGTGGTCGATGCGACCAACACCGCCTATGCCTTGCAGGCGAAGAAAATATTGCTCCAGCACGGTCTCAAGGAGGGCGCGGACTACACGTTCAATCCCGTCGGCAACGGCCAGCGACGGCTCAAAGCGCTGCTCGACGACAAGAACAATTCCGGCGCTATCCTCAACCTGCCCTATTCGCTGCAAGCCGCCGCCAAAGGCATGCGCAGCCTCGGCCGTACCACCGACATGCTCGGCCCCTATCAGGCCGGCGGCGCCTTCGTGCGCCGCGCCTGGGCGCGCGACAATGCGACGACGCTCGAACAATATCTTGCGGCCTTCGTCGAAGCGTTGCGCTGGTCGCTCGATCCGAAAAACCGGCCCGACGCCGTCGCCATTCTGGTCGACAAGCTCAAGCTGCCGCGGGACATGGCGGAGCAGAGCCTTACTCTCATGGCCGAGCCCGGCTTCGGTTTCGCGCCCGACGCCGCGTTCGACCCTGCCGGGTTCAAGAACGTGCTGGCGCTGCGCGCCGAGGTCGAAGGCGGCAAGAAAACCGAAATGCCCGCCGATCCGCAGCGCTATATCGATCTCAGCTATTACGACCGCGCGATGAAGCTGGTGAAGTGATCTTTCCTACCCCGCTTGCGGGGGAGGAGCCGAGCGAAGCGAAGGCAGAGGGGGCATGTGTCGGGCTCTTGCGCAAGTAGCGCCGCCGCAGACCCCCTCCCTACCCTCCCCCGCAAGCGGGGGAGGGAATACAAAATTTAACTCAGGAGCACACATGCCCGCCACCACTCCCGAAGAAGCAAAAAATTTCCGGCTGATCGGCCACGACGCTTCGGCGGCTTGGGGCGGCGGCAGCTTGGTACAGGTACATAAAGGCCATGCCTATGTGGGCGCGGTCGGCGGCTCGAGCTTCAACGGCCCGGAAGGCTTTACCGTTCACGACGTGCGCGATCCATCGAAGCCGCATAAGGTCGGCGAGTTCCGCGCACCGCCCGGCATCCATTGCCACAAGCTGCGCATCGTCGGCGACGATCTGCTCTACGTGAATTCGGAGCGGCTCGCCGGCGACAAGGGCAAGAATGCGCGCGCCGGCTTTTTCATCTTCGACGTCTCGACGCCGGCAACGCCGAAGCCGATCGGCTTCTACGACATGCCGGGTTCAGGTCCGCACCGCTTCGGCGTCGACCGCAAGCGCAACCTCGCCTTCATGCCGAACGACGCGCCGGGCTGGTCAAAGCGCGTGATCTGGACGCTCGACATCAAAGACCCGCTCAAGCCCGAAGTGGTCAGCATCTGGGGGCTGCCGTGGATGAAGACCGAATCCGACGAGGTCGGCAACGATCCGATGCCGGCCGAGGAAGCGACCACGCTGCACGGCCCGCCGATGATCCGCGGCAACCGCATGTATTGCGCGTGGTGGGGCGGCGGCATGGCGATCATCGACTGCACCGATTTGCGCGACATGAAGCTCGTCGGCCATATCAAATGGTCGCCGCCGTTCCCCGGCTCGACGCACACCTGCTGGCCGATCGGCGACCGGCCCTATCTCATCGTCACCGATGAAGCGCGCGCCAAGGAGAAATTCTGGGATGCGCAATTCATGTGGGTGATCGACGCCCGCGACGAGACCAATCCGCTGCCGATCGCAACCTTCATGCCCGACCGCGACAAATATTACGAGCGCCCGGGCCGCTTTGGCGCGCACAACATTCTGGAAAACCTGCCGGCCGACGGCCCCTGGAAGGACATCGTGTTTCTGACTTACTTCAACGCCGGGCTGCGCGCGGTGAACGTCAGCGATCCGCTGCATCCGAAGGAAGTCGGCTGCTACGTGCCGGAACGGCCCGAAGGCACCCCCGGCATCCAGTCAAACGACATCGGCGCGGACGAGCATGGACGGCTTTATCTGATCGACCGCTGGGGACAAGGCATGCACATTCTCGAATACACCGGGTAATACCAGCATCCCTATCCCGTCATGCTCCGCGCAGGCGAAGACGGAGCATCCAGTACTCACATGCCGTCCAACGTGAACGAGGACTGATGACTGGATCATCCGCCGGAGCTTGTCATCGGGACGCGCGACTAGCGCGGTCCCGTTGGCGGACGATGACAATTCAGCCGTGCTTCTCTGACGCATGCCAGTTCGGTTCGTCCGGCGGCTCTTTCGGTGCGAAGCCGAACGCCTTCTGGAAGCGCTTGGCGTAATTCGGCCACACCTGCGGATTGATGATGCGCGGCACCGGCTGGCCGTCGAGCGCCTCAAGCATCTGCTCGGCGGCGATCTGGCCCATCCTGGTGCGCGCCTCGCGCGTCACGCCCGCCATGTGCGGTGTCACCATCACGTTGTCGTACTTCATCAGCGGATGACTGGCCGGCGGCGGTTCCTTTTCCCAGACATCGAGTCCGGCGCCGGCGATCTTCTTGTCGTGCAGCGCCTTGTCGAGAGCGTCCTCGTCATGGATCGAGCCGCGCGCCGTCGTGATGAAATAGGCATCCGGTTTCATCAGCGCGAATTCCCGCGCCCCCATCAGGCCGCGCGTCTCCGGGGTCAGCGGACAATTGATCGAGACGAAGTCGGAGCGCCTGAGCAGATCGTCGAGCTCGACTTTCTCGGCGCCGCGCGCTTTCACCGCTTCAGCGGGCAGATAGGGATCGTAGGCCAGAACTTTCATTTTGAACAAAATGCCGGCCAGCTCGGCGGTGCGCTTGCCGACATTGCCGAGACCGACGATGCCGATGGTCTTTCCGTAGGCCTCGCGGCCGATATAGTCGGCGCGGTTTTTCAGCGTGCCGGCGCGCAATGCGCGGTCGCTGTCGTTCATGCGCTTGACCATGCACAGCATCATGCCGATGACGTGCTCGGCGACAGCTTCGGCGTTACCGCCGGACTGGTTGACCACCAGCACACCGCCGTCGGTGCAGGCTTTCATGTCAACGGTGTCGTAGCCGGCGCCGTTGGTCGAAACGATCAACAGGTTCGGCGCCCGGCCCAGCAGCTCGCTCCCGGCATGGTAGTGCGCGGCGAGTTCGTCGCGCGCCGAGCTCATCTGATAGGCATGAGCCGCGGACAATATTTCCAGCGCAGCCGCATCCGGGCTCTTCTGCTCGAGCATGTCAAAGCGGATGTCGTCGCGCTTGCCGAGCATCTCGCCAAAGCCGATCGGGCGATGCGGTTGGACGCAAAATACGCGTTTGCTGTTGACCGCGTTATTCATCGATTTCCATCCCCGTTCACTGACGTCTGATCAGGGATAAATGAATTGCATATCGTGCACGCATTGCCTAGCGTCGTGTGCTCTGAGCTCATATCCGGGAGATTCTCGACATGTTAAAAAAATACCTGCTCGCATTCGCCATCGTGCTGATGATGGCGCCTGCGTTGCTCCAGAAGGCTGACGCCCGCGTCTATGCGCACGGCGGCGCGTACCACGGCGGCGGCGCGGTCGTCCACGGCGGCGCGTATCGCGGCCCCGGTGGCGGCGTGGTCGTCCACGGCGGCGCGTATCGCGGCGGCGGCGCGGTCGTCCACGGCGGCGCCTATCGCGTCGGCGGACGCTACTATGGCGGCACCTGGTATGGCCCGCATCGGCGCTTTTATGGCGGCCGCTGGTGGCCGTACGGCGTCGGCAGCTGCTGGGTGCAGTCGCCCATCGGCTTCGTCTGGATTTGCGGCTGACAGGATCAAACGCAGGGGCCGGCGTTTGCCGGTCCCTGTTCAGCGCAGCTTGCCGCCGCCTTTCTTCGCTCCCGCCTCCGGGAATATCCACATCGCCACGACGAAGAACGCAGCGGTGAGCAGCACAATCTTGTCGAAAGCCGGCTGGATCGGCGAGCCACCCCAATAGACCAGGCCGAGCGCAACAAGGATCACCGCGGCTGAAACACCGGCTTTTACATCGGTCGGCACTGCGTCCTCTCCGCTTCAATCCTAGTTGAGACCGACCGGCGCGGCGGCGGCTTCTTCCGGGCCCTTCGGCCGCGCGCGCAACCGGTTTTTCAGATGCGCCGTCGAATAGCCGTTGAGTAGATGACCAAACAGACCGCGATCGAGGTCCGAAGTACCGAACGCCCAGTCGGCGATCGGGAACGTCAAATTCATGTTCACCTCCATCATCAGCCGGGCATTGTGGTGTGCGGTGTGATGCCGACGCAGCGTATTGACGAACGGACAGCGCTTGACGAACCAGCTTTCGTCGAGGTGACAGCAGAAATGCATGAACTCGTAGATCAGATACATGCCCGTGGTCACGCACATGAACAGCCAGCCGACATTCGGCGAGAAAAAAGCGCCGAGGATAAAGGCCGGCGGGATCGACATCAGCGTGAACACCACCAGCGCATAAGGCGGGAACACGGTGACGCGCCAGTCCTTATCGTCACGGAAACGCATCTCCTCATCGCTGAAGAACTGATGGTGGTTGAGCGTATGCCGCTCATAGATCGCGCGCAGGCCTTTGATGTTCACCGGGCGGTGCATGACGTATTTGTGCACCGTCCATTCGAATATGTTGGTGAAGACGAAAGTCAGGGGAATGGCGAGCCATTCCAGCGGCGTCACATTATGGATGTGCGAGACGTAGATGTAGAGAACCGCGGCTCCCATCGCGTAGATCAGCGCGACGTGGAAGTAGCCGTTGTACCAGCCGACGATGCGGGAGCGGTATTCATTGCGAAATTCGACCTGGCGTTGCGAGATCATCGCGATCCTCCACTGCGCCACGGTTTCCGTAGTCCGTGACGCATATCATTCTTGGCCAAAAGCTTAACACACCGAAATCCGCGGGCGAACCGCGGCTGACCATGACGCCGGGCGATCAATCCGATCGCGGGGTCATTCCCTCTGGCGCAGATACTCCGACGTCGGCGGCGGGCCCCACATATCGTTCGGCGGCGCGCTCCAGACCTTCGGCACTTGCGGATGATCGCGATGCCACGGGCGCGGCTCGAAATAGCCGAGACTTCTCGTCCAGCATCTTGTCGAGCTCGGTGAACATTTCGATGATCTGATCGTCGGGATTGCGGTGGTACGTATAAATGTTGTGACCGGGGCCGTGGCGGCCCGGCCCCCAGACGATCGGAATGTTCTTGCTGCCGAGAAGGTCGCAAGCCGATTGCACTTGCGGCCAGTCTTTCAATTCAAAAGCGACGTGATGCATGTGCGTACGCTTGCCGCGCACGAAATTGATGGTGTGATGGTCCGGTCCGCAGCGCATGAAGACGAACCAGTCCTGAATCCAGTCCGAGACGCGAAAGCCAAGAACCCGGCTGTAGAAGTCTGCGTATTCCTTCGGCTCCGGAACGACGAATGCCAGATGCCCGAGCTTGATCGGACCGATGCCCGCAACCGGCCGCGGCTCGCTGATCGGCTTTTGCGCGGCGAACAGTTCGCACACCGTGCCCTTGGGATCCTCAAACGACAGCATCTGCGCGATGCCCGGAACGCCGTCATTACGCGATTGGCACCTTAAGCCTTCCGCCTCGATACCCTTGCGGATGTCGGCGAACTCGGTGTCCCGCGCAACCTGAAAGGCGAGCCGCGCGCAGCGCGCATGGGCGCCGGTTTCGAGCTTAACCACGAGATCGCCGTGCTTGGTCGCGAGATAGGCGCTGCCGTTGTGACGCTCGGCCACCGCCAAGCCGGCAATTTCGGTGAAATACGCGATCTGCCGCTCGATGTCGGGTGTCTCGAAGGTCACATGGCTGAAGCGTCTGGCATTGATCATGGCACCATCCTGCTGAATGCATCGAAACCGCACCACCGCTCATAGCGGACGCGGCGCGCTGAATCAAAAACTACTTTCCTTCCAGCTTTCGCACCGCATCTTCAATCTCCGAACCCGTCAACCGCCAGTCGTTGTCGAGATTGGCGACGACTTCCCGCATGAACGGCCGGGAAAGCTGGATCGCGCGGACATTGTCGCCGAGGAAGTCGGCCAGGACCGCCAGCGCAAGCTGCTGCGGGCTGTCGCCTTCGTAAGTCCATTCGAAGCCGAACCGGGTGAAGCGTTTGACCTCATAATGTTCCGGCAGCGGCCGTCCGTCCACGGTCACGACCAGGCCGTCGATGCTGCGCCTGCCCTCGTAAACTTTCATGGCCGCGTTCCGGTCCTCGCTCAGGCCTTCGGGACGGTAAGTGCCGCGAGTTGCGAAACGTCCTCGCTGCCGTCGAGGCTCCAGATCGCGCCGATCAGCGGCGCGATATCGTGGCTGGGATTCCAGGTTGCTCCCGCGTCACGCAATTTATCTTCGAGATCCTTGTCGCTCATCGGATTTAACTCGCTGCCGCGCGCCGCCTTTTGCGACAGGTTATGAATTTTGCCATCCATTGTCGTGATGGCTACCGCGGCTGCAATCGTCGGAATCGCGTCATCCTGCGTAAGTACGACCCTGCTGCGCATCGCCAACACCCGCGGATCATTCACGCAAGCATCGCTGAATTGCGCCAGCCCGGCTTTGCCGGTGACGAGGGCGGCGGCAACGGCGTGTTGCACGCTCACTTGCGATTCACGGCCCGCCGTAATGTTCGGCCGGTCGGCTCGCAGCGTGACGAGCGGATTGGCCGTTACCACGACCTTCTCGACGGACGCGGCCGGATTGTCGCGCCGCCAGTCGAGCACGCAGTCAATCACCGGCGCGAGCACGAAGCCGCATGGATATGGCTTATAGGCCGTGCCCATGATCTCCCAGGTTTCACCGAGCTTATCGGTGAGTATCGCGAGATTCGGCGTCTCGTTCAGCGCGTTGTAATAGCCCTGCTTGCCGGTCAGTGGCTCGGCCGGTCCGGCGAAATTATTTGCTCCGAGCAGCGCCGCCCACAGACCGTTGCGCGCGGCGTTGCCGACGCCGACGCTCTTTACCGGCGTGCCGAGACATTCGCACAGCGAAGCAGCCTGCGTCGCTGCCGCGCCGAGCGCCCAGACCATCTGCTGCACATCGAGCCCGAGCAACTTGCCGCTTCCGGCGGCGGCGCCGAACACGCCGCAGGTCGCGGTGATATGCCAGCCCCTGTTGTAGTGGCTCGGCGACATCGCAAGCCCGATGCGGCAGGCGACCTCCTGGCCGAGCACGAAAGCGGCGATGAGATCGCGGCCGCGCACCTGCTGCAATTCGGCCAGCGCAAGGAGTGGCGGAGCGATTGGTGCGGTCGGGTGGATCGCAGTCGGCGTGTGGGTGTCGCAGAAATCCAGCACGTTGGCGCCGGCGGCATTGAGGCATGCGGCGCTCAAGGCGTCGATGCGCTCGCGGCGGCCGACCAGCGCCGCCTGCCGGCCGCCGGAAAACATCGCGAGAGACGCCAGCATGGTTTCGAAGATCGGATCGCGGCAGCCCGTGAGCGCAACCGCGAAGAAATTCATGAACGAGCGCTTGGCCTGGTGCACGACGTTCGGCGGCAGGTCTTCAAAGCGGGTACTCACGACAAGCCTGGCGAGGCCTTCAGTCACCCCGGAATTTTGCACCATCACGGCATCCTGCACAGCAAGCATCTATTCGGCGAGTGTCAGCGCGCCGACCGTGTCGGCTTCCATCTTCGGACGCGACAGCATCAGGAAAACCAGAAACAGCGCGCCGACGAAGCATGGCACGGCCGCGGCGTAGAAGATGCCGCCGACCTTGTAGCCGAGACCGAGCAGGACACCGGTCAGGATCGGGCCAAAAACCTGTCCCACCCGTCCCATGCCCATCGCCCAGCCAATCCCAGTCGAGCGGATCGCGGTCGGATACATCCCGGCAGCGACGGCGATAAGGCCGGTGCCAGTGCCGCCGACAAAGAATCCCGCGAGGAACGAGGCCACGCTGAGCGTCGCCACCGACGTCGTCGCCTGTCCAAACCAGGCGAGACAAAGTCCGCCAAGGATGAAACCCGGAATGAGGACCCGGAATGCGCCGCAACGATGAACGGCCCAACCGGACGTTGCGCTGGCGATGACGCTGCCGAGATTGTTCAGACCGATGATCAATGCCGCGGCCGACAGCGAGAAGCCGACGGAATTGAGCACCGCCGGCGTCCAGAACGTCACCGTCACCAGAACCATGAACGCCATGAAGAATGGCACCCACAGCAGGACAGTCGGGACCGTGCGGCCTTCCATGAACAGGTGCTTCACCGGAACGCCTTGCCGCGCCGGATCGGGCGGCGCGACGAGTTCTGCACCGGCGGGCACCTCGCCCGGCATGAACCGCTCAAGCGTGCGTCGCACCTCGTCCTGGCGCATGTTTCGGGCAAGCAGGAAGCGGATCGATTCAGGCAGCCAGATCGCAAGAATGATCGCGATAACGATCGGCGCGACCGCGCCGATATAAAACACCGATTGCCATCCGAATGTGGGAATGACCCAGGCGCTGGTGAGAGAGCCGATCAAGCCGCCGCCCGGAAAGGATGCAAACAGCACCGTCACGAAAACATCGCGCAGGCGTTTCGGCGCGAGCTCGGCGCCCATCGCCAGGAACGCCGGCGTTACGCCGCCAAGTCCGAGCCCAGCGAAGAACCGGTAGGACAGCAACTCATTGAGCGAGGCCGATTGCGCAGTGAGGTAACTGAAGATCGCAAAAACCACCATCGCGACGATCATGAACCACTTGCGGCCGAACATATCGGCAAGCGGCCCGAACGAAAGCGCCCCAATCGCCGCACCGACGAGCCCGGCGGAGGCGACTTGCCCGAACTGCGGCATCGGCAGATGGATCACGGCCGCGATCGCGGGCGCCGTGTAGCCGATCGCCTGGGTGTCGAAGCCGTCAAGCGCCGCGACCAGCATACAGATGATCAGCACGGTGACTTGAAACGGCGTCACAGGGTGCCGGTCGATAAGATCGATGACGTCTATCTTTTCCGCAGCCATGCCATTTCCCCCGGATGGACCGCTCCGGCGTGCCGGGCGGCTTTTTTTTGACGAAAAGGGATTCTAAGACAGCTTCGGCAGCAACTCAGCAAAGATATCCGGCTTATAACCGGCGGCCGTGAACAGATGGCCGAGCGACTCATCGACCATGCTCTTGAGCTTGTTCATGTCGACTCCCGCCACTTTGCCGCGATACTTGCGCACGCGGCCGCCGATAATGACGGTGTCGACGTTGCCGCGGTCGGCCGCCTGCACCACCACGCCGAGCGCATTGTTCGGCGGATAGAGATTGAGATCGTCGGTCCGAATCAAAACGATATCGGCCTGTTTGCCCGGCGTCAGCGAGCCGATCTTGTCGTCAAGCCCGGCGCAGTGTGCGCCGGCCTGCGTCGCGCAATAGAGTACGTCCCTGATCATCAGCGGCTTCGGCGGATTTTGATCGCCCAGGAATGCCTTGTTCCTCGCCACCGCGCGCTGCAGGTAGAACGCCACCCGCATTTCCATGAACATGTCGCCGCCGTACGAGGTTTCGTTATCGACGCTGAATCCAGGCTTGATGCCGTGGTCCCAGGCATGCTGCAGGGCGCACACGCCTTCGCCGAGCGCATATTGCGCATCCGAGCGCGGGCAAACATCGACGTTCGCGCCGCTGTCGACGATGATTTGCCAGGTTCGCTCGGGCAGCGCGCCGCAATGATTGAACGTGTTGTCCGGGCCTACCAGCTTATCGGCGGCCAGAGGATCGAGTAGCGCAGCCTGTTGCGGGCCCTGGAACTCGGTCGTGATGCGCAGGCCAAGCTTGCGGGCGAATTCCCAGTTTTCGCGGATCGGGCCCGAGAACATTCGTAACGTCAAAAGCTGGTCGGTGGAGGAAAAATATTTCTTCTGCAACCGCTCGAGATCCTGCGGCCATTGATGAGCCCAATCGCCGGCACCCGGTGGGCCGGACGCATGCACCGCACGTATGCCACCATCGATCAGCGCCTCAACGGCGGCATCGGAATGGGCGGCACTGCGGGAATTGTGCGAATTGTCGATCACGCAGGTGATGCCGTAATCGATGCAGCCCACCGCCGTCAGATAATTGCCGACGTAATGATCCAGCGGCCGGTAGAACTTGGCGAACGACAGATGCGTCGCATTCGAGTAATCCGCGAGCGTCGGCGAATTGGGATTGATGCGGCGAAGCTGCGCTTCCCAGGAGTGGCGGTGGCAATCGACCAGTCCCGGTATGATGATCGAATTGGCCGCATCGATCACCTGCGCGCCCGCGGCCGGGATCTCGGGTGCGATCGCGGCGATCTTGCTGCCTTCGATTAGTACGTCGCCTTTTGCCAGGTCGCCGACCTTGGCATCCATGCTGATGATGGTACCGCCTTTGAGCAGGATGCGGTGCTTGGCGTCGATGGCCGGCTGACGGTCGAAGCGGCGCAGGTCCTCTGCCCCGGCATCGCCGGCAATGCCGCCGACGGCCGCCGCGCCTGCCGCGATCGTGGCGCCGGCGACCAACGCGCCGCGGCGTGACACCCGCATGTCGTCTTTCATGGGCAGTCCTCCCGTGTCATTTTGTTATAGTGGAGCCTGCGGAAATTCCGCAGGCTCGACTATAATCCTACTTGGAATACGGTGCCCTGCGCCACGCCTGTACGGCGTACATCGAGAAGACACCCTGAGGAGGGACGCTTGAACAAGTTCGGCATCGGTCAACCCGTGCCCCGGGTCGAGGATCCCCGCTTCATCACCGGCCGCGGCCGCTATGTCGACGACATCGAGCTGCCACACCAGGCGCACGGCGTCGTGGTGATGTCGCCGCACGCCCATGCGCGCATCAAAAGCATCGATACCGCGAAGGCCAAAGCCGCCGACGGCGTACTCGCGGTGCTGACCGGAGCGGACGTGAAGGCCGACAAGCTGGGTGCGCTGGCGCCGCCGATGCCCGAAGACATGGGCGGGCCGAAGGGCTTTCGTTCGCCGCGCGCGATTCTCGAAGCCGACAAGGTGCGCGCGGTGGGCGACCGTGTCGCTTTCGTCGTCGCCGAGACATTGTTGCAGGCCCGAAATGCCGCCGAACTGATCGAGATCGAATATGAGCCGCTGCCGGCGGTCATTGCCGTCGAGGATGCGGTGAAATCCGGCGCGCCCGCGATCTGGGACGAGGCACCCAACAACATCGCATTCACGCTGATGATGGGCAACAAGGATGCGACCGACGCCGCCTTCGCCGGCGCCAAGCATGTCGTATCGCTGAAGGTCAACAACACCCGCATCACCGCCAACTCAATCGAGACGCGCGCCGCGATCGGACAGTTTCATCCCGACAGCAACAGCTACACGCTGCATTCGACGTCGCAGAATCCGCATGGCACGCGCTCGACCGTCGCCGGCCAGGTGCTGAAAATCCCCGAGACCAGGCTGCGTGTGATTTCGCCCGACGTCGGCGGCGGCTTCGGCATGAAACACGGCGGCTATCCTGAGGACGCGATCGTAGTCTGGGCGTCGCGACGCGTCGGCGGCCGGCCGGTGAAATGGGTAGCGACGCGCTCGGAGGCACTGCTTGGCGACTCGCAGGGCCGCGATCAGGTGGTGACCGGCGAACTGGCGCTCGACGAGCGCGGCAAAATACTGGGAATGCGCGTCAACGCGCTACACGCTATGGGCTCGCACGTGTTCGGGGCCTCGATGGTGGTGCCGCTGTTTGCGATGCGGCTGGCGCCGGGCGTCTATCAGATCCCGGCCGTGCATGCCGTCGGCAAGGCGGTTTTCACCAACACCATTCCGCTTGCGCCCTATCGTGGCGCCGGACGGCCGGAAGCAACTTATCTGATCGAGCAACTGCTCGACCGCGCAGCGCGGGCCGTCGGCGTCGACCCGATCGAGATCAGACGGCGCAACTTCATTCCGCCAGCGGCCATGCCTCACAAAATCCCGACCGGCATCACCTACGACAGCGGCGACTTCATGCACGTGATGGACGAGTGCCTGAAGCTTGCCGACTGGAACGGATTTTCCAAACGCGCCGCAGAAACGAAAAAGAGCGGCAAGCTGCGCGGCCGCGGTATCGGCTATTTTCTCGAAGAGGCCGCGGTATTCAACGACCGTATGGTGTTGCGTTTCGATCCGAGCGGCATGCTCACCATCCTCGCCGGCACTCATTCGCACGGCCAGGGTCACGCCACCGTCTATGCACAGATGGTGACGGAATGGCTCGGCGTGCCATTCGAGAACATCCGCTTCGTGCAGGGCGATACCGACGCGGTACCGATCGGCCGCGGCAGCTACGGCTCGCGCAGCATGCATGTCGGCGGCAATGCGCTGAAGAAAGCCGCGGACAACATCATCGAGAAGGCAAAGCCGATGGCGGCGATGATGCTGGAGGCCGCCGCAGGCGACATCGAGTTCAAGGACGGTAAATTCGGCATCGTTGGCACCGACCGCGCCATCGCGCTGACCGACGTCGCCAAGGGGTTCTATCGCCCGGCCCATCTGCCGGCACAATTCGACGTTGGTCTCGAAGCCTCTGGCAACTTTGCCGCCGAGCCGCCGAATTATCCGAATGGCTGCCACGTCTGCGAAGTCGAAGTCGATCCCGAAACCGGCCACGTTACGCTGGCGCGCTATGCCGCAGTCGACGACGTCGGCAAGATCATGAATCACCTGCTGTGCGAAGGACAGATTCACGGCGGTGTCGCCCAGGGCGTCGGCCAGGCGCTGATGGAAGCGATTGTATTTGATGGCGGCGGCCAGCTCCTGACCGGCAGCTTTCAGGACTACGCCATGCCGCGCGCCGAGGATTTTCCCGATCTGAAGTCGGAGCTCACCGAAGTTCCGGCCACGACCAATCCGCTTGGCGTCAAGGGCGCGGGCGAAGCCGGCGCTACCGGCGCGCCGCCGGCCGTAATCGGCGCCATCCTCGATGCGCTAAAACCGCTCGGCGTCGACAACATCGACATGCCGGCGACATCGAGCCGGGTCTGGGCCGCGATCCAGGCGAGCGCGACGAAGGCGGCGGCGGAGTAGGCATGACCGCGCCGCAGCGCCTGACCGAGGAACCGAATCTGTTTCGTGACGGCCAGGCCTATGAACGGATGATGGGCCGCTGGAGCCATCTGGTCGGCGAGAAATTTCTCGATTGGCTCGATGCGCCTGCGGCTCTTCGCTGGATTGACGTCGGCTGCGGCAATGGCGCCTTTACCGAAGTGCTGATCGCGCGTTGCACTCCGGCCGCGGTGATAGGAATCGATCCGTCCGATCAGCAGATCGCCTATGCGCGCGAAAGGCAGAGCGTGAAGCTGGCGCGATTCCGCGTCGCCCACGCGCAAAGCCTGCCGTTTCCCGACAACAGCTTCGACGCCGCCGCGATGGCGCTTGTCATCAGTTTCCTAACCGATCCCCTGACGGCGGCGAAGGAAATGGCGCGCGTGGTGAAGCCCGGCGGCATGATCGCTACCTATATGTGGGACATTCCGGGCGGCGGGTTGCCGGTCAATCCTATCTATGTCGGTTTGAATGCGCTGGGGCATGGCGATCTGCGGCCTGCCGGCGCGCCCCATTCCAATCGCGACGCCATGGGACGGATCTGGCAACAGGCCGGTATGCAGTCGGTCGAAACCGAGGTCATCCGCATTCAGGTCGCCTATTCCGACTTCGACGATTTCTGGCAATCGTGCAACGTGCCGGTCGGCCCATCCGGCAATGCGGTTGCCAATCTGTCGCCGGAAGACCGCGAAGAGCTGAAGGAATATCTGCGCGACTATCTGCCGGCCGCCGCTGACGGCCGCATCGTCTATGAGGCTTTCACAAATGCGGTGAAGGGCCGAGCGCCGGGCTAAAGCGGCACCGGCACGCTACGTCAGCTTTATTTCCAATACCCGGAATATGCACGGCGCAACATCAACTCGCACTCTTCCGCTCGCTGCCGCGCACTCTCGGAGCCCCAGCACTTCAAGATCTCATGCAAGTCGCGGATTGCGACATCCACTGCTGTTATCAGGTCGATCCCATCATCAGCAGCATCTCATCTTCAACGCGATAGTCACTGAACAGCAATATTTCGGCGCTCACGCGACACTCCACGAATCACTTTGCAAGCAGAATGGAGGTCACCAGTTAACAAGCGGTGATCTGGCACGAATCATAGGCTCGCCTCATCAATTTAGGTGGTGCGGAATCAGACGACATTGGGCAAGCGGCGAGACCGAGCCAGATGCGTTAGGACGACCCATCGGACAGCTCGGCGTGATGCCGCCTTTCACTGCACCTTCAAGCCCATCAAATTCGCGATGAGGTTGCGCTGGATCTGCGATGTGCCGGCCGCGATGGTGGCGGCGCGCGAGTCGCGAAAGTGACGCGCCATGTCGAACTCTTCGCTGTAACCGAAGCCGCCCATCACTTGCATGCCCTGGCTCGCAATCTTCACGTAGGTCTCCGACGTGAACAGCTTTGCCATGGTGATCTCGCGCAGCGCGTTCTGGCCGGTTGAGACCATCCAGGCGGCGCGCCACATCAGCGAGCGCGCCGCTTCGACTTCGGTCGCCATGTCGGCGAGCATGTGGGCGATCGCCTGATTGGCGCCGATCGGCCGACCGAACTGCTTGCGGTCCTTGGCGTATTGCACGGCGAGATCGACGATGCCTTGCGCCGCACCGACATTGCCGGCCGACGACGTGGCACGCTCGACCTGTAATCCCGCCATCACGCAATCCCAGCCCTTGTTCTCGCCGCCGATCAGGCGATCGGGCGGCACGCGCACCCTGTCGAAGATCAGCTCATAGGTGCCGGTGGCACGGCGGCCGAGCATGTCGAGCTTGCGCAGCGTGAGGCCCGGCGTGTCGTTGTCGACCAGGAATAGCGACAGGCCCTGACGGTAATGCGCCTTGGCGTCGGTCTTCACGTAGAGATTGATGACGTTGTTCTTGGCGCCGGCCGTCGAGGCCCAGATTTTTTGGCCGTCGATCACCCATTCGTTGCCGTCGCGCACCGCGCTGGTGCGCATGGCGCCGATGTCGGAGCCGGCATCGGGCTCCGACATCGAGATCGAGAACTTGATTTCGCCGGCAATGAATTTCGGTATCCATTGACGCTTCTGGTCCTCGGACGCCATGCGCAGGAGGTTCAAGCCGCAAAAGACGCCGCCGGTGTAGGCCATCACCAGATCGGCGGATACGCGCGCGATCTCTTCGGCGACGATCACCATGTCCACGAGATTGCCGCCAGCGCCGCCGTAGTCCTCGGGGAAAGGCAGCCCGAGCAGGCCGGCTTCGGCAAAGGCCTGGAACAACTCCTCGGGATAAGTGCGCTCGCGGTCGTGCTGGCGCACATATTCGGGCGGCGCATGCTTTTGCATGAGCTTGCGCACGGTGTCGCGCAGCATCCGTTGTTCGTCGCTGAAGCCGAAATCCATGACGTTTCATCCCGTGGTAAAAGCGCGTGAAGCAAAATACAGTCCATCGACTGGCGGCAATAGTCCATGCGAAAGGAATTCACGTGAACACTCCCGGTCAAATGTTCAACGACGGCAAGGCCTATGAACGAATGATGGGCCGCTGGAGCAAGCGCGTCGGCGTGCAGTTTCTCGAGTGGCTCGCCGCGCCGAAAGGCCTGAATTGGGTCGAAGTCGGTTGCGGCAACGGCGCATTCACCGAGGAACTGATCGCGTATTGCGCGCCGAGCGCGGTGTCGGCGGTCGATCCTTCGGAGGGCCAACTCAGCTTTGCGCGGACACGCCCCGCGGCGAAGCTGGCGGAATTTCGCCTTGGCGACGCACAGGCGCTGCCATTCCCTGATCGCAGCTTCGACGCCGCAGCGATGGCGCTGGTTATTACGTTTATTCCCGATCCAGCCAAGGCGGTGCGCGAAATGGAGCGCGTGGTACGGCCCGGCGGCCTGGTCGCAACTTATATGTGGGACACGGTGAACGGCGGCGTACCGCTGTCGCCGGTCGAGACGGCATTGCGGTCACTTGGCTCGAATCATCCGCAGCGGGCCAGCGCCACCGCCTCGCTGCGGGAGAACATGCAAGCGTTCTGGCAAGCGGCAGGGCTGCAATCGGTCGAGACGCGGGTGATCCGCATTCCAGTCACGTATTCCAGTTTCGACGACTTCTGCGAGTCAAACCTGGTGCCGATCGGACCGTCCGGCCAGATCATAGGCGCGATGTCGCCGAACGAAAAAGAGCAGCTCAAGGCCAAGCTGCGCGAACAACTGCCCATCGCCGCGGATGGCACAATTGCCTACGAGGCCTTCGCCAATGCGGTGAAAGGCAAAGTCCCGAACTGAAAATGATTCAGCTCATTCTCTCGGGCATGACCGCCTGACGCCCGAGCTGCTGCCAGGCCGCCGGGGCGCCGGCATTTTTGGCCGCTTCGGCGGATGGCAGCTTGGCGTCCCAACGCGCGCCGATGAAGCGCTGCCCGTTGACGCCATCGGATTCATTCGAGCACAGCCACAACAGCGGCGGCACCATCACCTCGGGTGCGATCAGCACCGATCGGTCGGGCGCGGAGCGCAGCGGGACCAGCCGCGTATTGGCGGCGCCGCCGGGCACCAGAACGTTCGCGGTGACGCCGGTGCCGTCGAGCTCCTGCGCCAGCGCGGTCAGCAGCGCCTCGTTCGCGGCCTTCGAGCCGCCGTAAGGCTGCATCAGGCTGCGCCACATCGTATCGAGGCTGGTGGTGACGTTGATGATGCGGCCCCAATGTTGCCCCAGCAAAGCCGGCAGCACCGCGCGCATCATCAGGAACCCAGCGACGACGTTGACGTCGATGACGCGGCGGAACTCTTCCGGCGTCGTTTCCCACAATTTCCCGGTGACCTGCTCACCGCCGCGGATCAGGCCGGTGCTGATGCCGGCATTGTTGATGAGGACGTCGACGCGGCCGAAACGCTCCGTCGTGGCGCGCACGATTTTCGGCGCGGCGCTGTCGTAGGTCACGTCGCCCGCGATATCGAGGATGCGATCTTCGGCGCCGCGATCTTCCGCCGCTTCGCGCAATTCGCCGAGCGCAGGCGTATCGATCTCGACCGCGGCGACGCGCGCTCCGGCATCGAGCAAACCAAGCGCCATGACTCGTCCGAGGCCGCGTCCCGCACCGGTGATGATCACAACCCTGCCGTCAAGCGCCGCTGCCATGGCAATTCCTACTCGATCGTGATGTGCCGCTGCTGGATGAGCTTGCCGAATTGTTCGGACAATTTCACCCAGATTGACCTGAATTCTTCCGGCGTGCCGCCGCCGGGCTCCCAGCCGTCCGCCATCAGCCGCGCACTGATCTCGGGGCTGCGGACGACCCGCGTTGCGTCCGCGGCGATCTTGTCGATGATCGGCTTCGGCGTGCCGGCCGCAACGAACAAAGCAAACCAGCTCGAGACCTCGAAGCCGGGGTAGCCGGCCTCGGCGAAGGTCGGCACATCGGGAACACTCGCGTTTCGTTTGCTCCCGGTCACCGCCAGCGCCCGCAATTGGCCGGACGTAACCAGCGGTTTCGCCGAACCCATCTCGCCCATGACCATCGGAATATGGCCGCCGAGCAGATCCTGCATGGCCGGCGCCACGCCGCGATAGGCGACGTGCTGGAACTGCGTGCCGTAGGACAGATTGAAGGTCTCGCCGATCAGATGCATTTGCGAGCCGACGCCGGGGCTGCCGAACGAGATCGGTTTGGTCTTGGCATCTTCCACCAGATCCCGCAGCGTGGCGTACGGCGACGACGGGGCGACCAAACAAATCAGCGGCGAGTAGACCAGCACGGTGACGGCGGCGAAATCGCGCAGCGGATCGTAACCGATCTTGGGATTGAGATATTGCATGATGGCGTGACTGCCCAACGTGCCGACAATCACCGTGTAACCGTCGGCCGGCTGCTGCACGACATATTCGCTGGCGACGGCGCCATTGGCGCCGGCCTTGTTCTCGACGACAACGGATTGGCCCCAGATCTCGGCAAGCTTTGCTGCTACCAGGCGGCCGACGATGTCGGCCCCGCCACCGGGCGCATAGGGCACGATGAGATGCACCTGCCGGTCAGGGAAATCCGCAGCGTGTGTTGGCAATACCGCCAGCGCGCCAGCGAGCGCGAACGTAATTAAACAGAATGTGTGGAATATTCTCATTGCCAGCCGCCGCGCTCCAGTTTCGCTCGTCCCCGCATAAGCGGGGACCCAGTCTCACGAAGGTCTGGATTTCCGCCTACGCGGAAATAAGCGGATATCATATCACTAACGCCAGGTGTCGATTGAAACGGTCTTGCGGTATTTGGCGCCCATGATGCGCCAGTAGCCGTTGGCCTCGCCGCCGACCACGACGATGTTGATTTCGTTTTCGGGAAAGATCCGGATCGGCTCGTCGGGCTTGGCCTTGAGCCAGGTCGCCATCGGCTCCTGGCCGAATGTCGCCCACGGATAGACGTAGTTCTGCACCAGCTGGAGATCCCAATAACGGCCGGCCGGCATTTCGGCGGTCTCGTGGACGAAGCGGATGAGTTTTTGCTTGGTATCGAAGCCGCCGCGGTCGACGAACTGCCGCGCCGTGATCGGATCGAGCAACAGGCATGGCGCCGACTGGCCGTCGATGCCGGCGAGCATATCGCGCACGTGCTCGCGCCAGTATTTTTCGCGCAAGCCGAGGCAGAACGTCGTCGAGCGGCAGCCGAAGAAAATGCTCACAGCGGAATCGGCGGCCTTGAATCCCTTCTGCACATGCAGCGGCTCATAGATGCTGCGCTCCTCGTTCTCGGCGAATGTGAGATTGTTGTAACCGTAATTGTTGCCCTGCGAGCCCATATAGCTCTCGCCCGGCACCGAGCCGCCCTGCAAATTCTGCGACAATAGCCCGTAGGCGCGGCCGATCGTGGCGTTGGCGTGATTGTACGGCCCCATGGCGCCGACGCCGCTGTTCATGCCGATCTCGTGGCGGATCGGCCCGTTGACCACCGCCATCATCGCCGACGAGCTCGATGAACTGCTGCGCGCCGAGAGTTCCGAAGCAGCAAGCGCCAAAATCACCGGGAAATATTCCGGCTGCGCGCCGGCCATCACCGCGTTGACCGCAACCTGCTCGACCGTGAATTGCCAGGCGGCGCGGAATTCGACCGGCTGCAAATGGCCGACGATTTCGTCGGGCGCATGACTGGTGCCCTTGAGCATCGCATCAACGCGCTCAGCGCGTCGGCAGCACGATGGGAAGTTTGTCGGTCCAATTGTTTTCGAGGAACAACCTTTGCAGGTTGTCTTCGCTGTCCGGACCGATCACTCCGGCAAGCGGCGCTTCAATGGCCGACATGAACGCCGCCCGGCGCCGATGTCAGCGCCAGGATCACCTCCTGCATCAGCGGACGCCCGGTGATTGGATTGTTGCCGGCGACGTAAGCGGCAAGTTCGGCTGCCGTCTTGCCCATCACCGGCTGCGGCACGAATGAGCGTGGCGCTTCTGGCAGGCCTGCCATCTTGGCGACCGAGGCCACCACCTTGTCGAACTTGTCGGTGTGCAGCGCGACGGTCGGCACGCCATACTTTGTCTCTAGCGTGATCGCGTGCGTTGTGACAGCCGGCGCGCAATTGCTGCAATGACCGACGCCGATGATGGCAGCATCGCCATTCGACTTGATCTCGTCCCAGGTTTTCGGATCGTCTTTCTGATAGGTCGCCGACAGCGATACGATCTTCGTCTTCACGCTCGGCATGTGCGAGGCAAACCACGCCGCCACCTGTTTAAGCAACTCGATCGAATCGTCGAACCGGCAATCGACCAGATAGACGGTCTTGCCGTCGAGGCTTTCGAGCCGCGCCGCCGCCTGCTTTTTGTTGACTTTCGGCGGCGTGCCGAGCGGGCTCAGCACGGTGAAAAGCTTGGCGGCGGGAGCTTCGATCGGCTCGCCGCCCGCGGGCGTTATAATCCGGTTCATCGTCGCTGCTCCTTGGCCTCGAATACATTGATTTACCGCGATTATAAGGCCCATTCCAAGTCCCGCCAAGTTCCCTGCCCGGCAGTTCCTGCCGGTTGCGCACGGCAGGTCAGCCGCCTATATTCCGGTCACTTTTCCAGTCATCTTTGATGACGTTAAGTGGCTTCGCCCGGACGGGCGGGCGGAGCGCAGAGGAGATATACCGATGGCGAACGCGCCCCTGATGCCCAAAGCGACGGCCGTGTGGCTGGTCGAAAACACGTCGCTGTCGTTCGAGCAGATCGCGCACCTTTGCAACCTGCATGTGCTGGAAGTGAAGGCGATCGCCGATGGTGACGCCGCGCAAGGCATCAAAGGCCTCGATCCGATTCAGACCGGGCAGTTGACGCGCGAGGAAATCTCCGCCGCCGAAGCCGACCCGAATCACCAGTTGCACATCGCCGATCCGAAAGTCCGCCTGCCCGAGGCCAAGCCGAAGAAGGGTCCGCGCTACACGCCAGTGTCGCGTCGCCAGGACCGTCCGAACGCCATCCTGTGGCTGGTGCGCAACCACCCCGAGCTCAAGGACAGCCAGATCATGCGGCTCGTGGGCACCACCAAGTCCACCATCGACGCGATCCGCGAACGCACCCATTGGAACTCGGCCAGTCTGTCGCCGCTCGATCCGGTGACGCTCGGCCTGTGCTCGCAGATCGACCTCGATCTCGAAGTGATGAAGGCCGCCAAAGAGAAGCCGGCGCCGGTCGAGTCGCAGGGCGCGACCCTGTTGCCCGCTTCCGTCACGACCGCGCCGAAGGAAGAGCCGGAGCCCGAACCCGCGGCCGTCAAGAAAGCCGAGGACCTCAATGTCGAGGCCGTGTTCGCCAAGCTCAAGCAGCTCGGCGGCAAAGGCGAATAAGCCTGTCGTCGGAAAAATTTGATTGCCGGATCGAGCAGGAATGACGGCGGCTTACGACCGCGCCGGCAAATTCTTCAACACAACGCAAGCGCCGCCGCTAGCGATGAGCTTGCCGCAAAATCTATCCAAATAGCCGCGATTATCGTCAGAGATGCGGATTTCGTAGCGCGTGGCGCTGCCAGGCCCCGCGTGGCTGCGCAGCACAATCGGCTCGCGATCGCCGATGAGCGCCGCGTATCTCTTCTGCAACATGCGATAGGTGGCCCAGGCCTTTCCCTCCGACCAATTGGCGGTGAGCTGCGCGCCCCACTGCGGCACGTAAGCGGCAATGCGGTGCGCCTCCTCCTTCGGCGCCAGCATCACATTGGCGAGCCGGGTGCAGGGCACACCTTGCGGGATCGTGGTCTCGGCCGTCGTCGGTGGCGACGCTGAGGCCCATTCATCGGCCGTCCAGCCGGTGATGATCGCCACATAATTGCGGGTCTCGCTCGGTAAGGTGCGACGGCCGGCGAGCCAGGCGCTCACCCGTCCAGGACCCGCGTTGTAACCGGCGGCGGCGAGCCCGAGATTGCCGAACTGGTCGCGCAGATCGCGCAGATAGCTCGCCGCATTATGCAGCGCTTCGATCGGATCGAACGGGTCGGCAAGGCCGCGGAAATCCGCTGTTTGCGGCATGAATTGCGCGATGCCCTGCGCCCCCTTGTTGCTCACGGCGCGCGCATTGAAGCGGCTCTCCTGCCAGATCACGCGAGCCAGGAACTCGACCGGCAGTTGGCTTTCCGCCGCGGCTTGTTCCAGCGTGCGGCAGATATCGTCGGTAGTCGGCGGATGTGGCGTGCCTTTTTCGGCCGGCTTGTCGGAGGGCGCCGGTTGGCTCGGCGCCGGCGGAGGCGGACTTTGTTCCGGGGGCGAACTCGTGCTCGGTTGAGAGTCAGCGCCAGCGAGGCCGGCAAGCGGCTCGCTCAACACCGCCAAGGCAAGGACTAACAGCCATCCAACAACGCGTATCATGACGCGTAAGGTACTCATCCGTATTCTCGCTGCAATCGAGAACCAAGCGGGGCGCGGAGTGTTTCACTGGACTGCGCTTTGCGCGGCCCCTGAACACCCGCTCAATTCCGGACGTACAGTTGCGTCAATTCGTGAGGTTGTGCCGGCGCCGCTCGTGGTCCACCATGGCTATGCCCAGGCCGAGAATGCCGGGCCAACAAACATCCCAATAAATCCAAAAATCACTGGTCCGCGGCTCGCAGCAGTCGCAACAAGCGACGGGATCGAAAACTGCGCAGGGGAATTCAGAGGAGGATGCCATGACCGGAAGACAATTGCGCGGCTGCCTCATTGCCGCATTGGCCGTCATCGCAGGATCCGCCGGATTCGCTCCGCTTGCCGCCGCAGTGACGCTCACAGTCGGCAAGGCAGCACCGAACGCGGATCCGATCATTCCCGTTAATGTCGGCGACACGCTCGGCATCTTCAAGAAGCACGGGCTCGACTTGAAAATTGTCGACTTTACCGGCGGCAGCAAAATGACCCAGGCCATGGCGGCCGGCGCCCTCGATATCGGCGATGGTGCGGGCACCGAAATGGCGCTCATTGCCAAGGGCGCGCCAATGATCGCCGTCTGTGAGAGCGCCGGACCTATTCCCTTTATCGGCATCGGCGTGCCGTGGGATTCGCCGATCCACTCGATCGATCAGCTCAAAGGCAAGAATATCGGCGTGTCCAGTGCAGGCTCGCTGACCGATTGGCTGACGAAGGAGCTCGCGGCCAAGCAGGGCTGGGGCTCGAAAGGGGTCAATGCGGTGGCGATCGGCAACGGCGCAAACAGCATCATAGCTGCGTTTCGCCAAAACCTCATCGACGCGGATGTCGCCGTAACGTCGCTGTTCCTCGCCATGGAGGAGAACAAGACCGGCCGCCTGCTGTTTCCGGTCACGAAATACGAAGGCAACCTTGCCGCCGGTACGATCTACGCCTCGCAGCATCTGATCGATACCAACCCCAATGCCGTCCGCGCCTTTGTCGCCGCCTGGATCGAGACGGTCGACTATATCCGCACGCACAAAGCCGAAACCGTGAAAATCGAGAGCGGCATCACCGGATTTCCGGAGAGCGTGATGGCGAAAGATTACGACCTGACGGTCGGTATGTTCACCAAAGCTTGCAAGTTCGACGCCGAATCACTTGCCACGCTGAAGCGTTCGTTCGCCGACCTGGAGCTTTTGCCGACCTCGCCCGATATGTCGAAGCTCTACACTGAGGCGTATCTGCCGAAATGATTGAGGCGAACGTAATCCGGACCTACGCCCCCAAACCCTTCCCCTTCAAGGCCATTCCGATCTCATCAAGCACCGCCGGATCGTCGATGGTCGCCGGCATCTGCCAGGCATCGCCGTCGGCGATCTTCTTGATGGTGCCGCGGAGGATTTTTCCCGAGCGCGTCTTCGGCAGCCGCCCGACGGTGATCGCGAGCTTGAATGCGGCGACCGGGCCGATCTTGTCGCGGATAAGCGCGATACATTCCTTCTCGATTTCGGCCGGCGGCCGGTTGACGCCGGATTTGAGTACGATGAAGCCGCACGGCACCTCGCCCTTAAGCGCGTCTTTGATGCCGAGAACGGCGCATTCGGCGACATCGGGATGCGACGCCAGCACTTCCTCCATGCCGCCGGTCGAAAGGCGATGGCCGGCGACGTTGATGATGTCGTCGGTGCGGCCCATGACGTAGATGTAATCGTCTTCGTCCTTGTATCCGGCGTCAGCGGTTTTGTAGTAGCCGGGAAATTCGTCGAGATAGCTCTCGCGCATCCGCGCATCGGCCTGCCACAGCGTCGGCAGGCACGACGGCGGCAGCGGCAGTTTGACAACGATCGAGCCCATCGTGCCGGCGGGCAATTCCTTGCAGGCTTCGTCGACGATGCGCACATCGTAGCCGGGCATCGCCACCGTGGGCGAGCCGTGCTTGACCGGCAGCATGCCGAGACCCATCGGATTGCCGGCGATCGCCCAGCCGGTTTCGGTTTGCCACCAATGATCGATCACCGGAATCTTCAGGAGCTTCTCGGCCCAAACGATGGTGTCGGGATCGGCGCGCTCGCCGGCGAGAAACAGCGTGCGGAATTGCGACAAGTCATGCTGCGCGAAAAACCTGCCCTGCGGGTCTTCTTTCTTGATGGCGCGGAACGCGGTCGGCGCCGTGAACATCGCGGCGCATTTGTGCTCGGCGATGACGCGCCAGAACGCGCCAGCGTCGGGCGTACCGACCGGTTTGCCTTCGTAGAGGATAGAGGTGCAGCCGTGAAACAGCGGCGCATAGACGATGTAGGAGTGGCCGACCACCCAGCCGACGTCGGACGCCGCCCAATACACTTCACCGGGCTCGACGCCGTAGAGATTTTTCATCGACCATTTCAGCGCGACCATATGGCCGCCGTTGTCGCGCACCACGCCTTTCGGCCGGCCGGTCGTGCCTGACGTGTAGAGAATGTAGAGCGGGTCGGTGGCCGCGACCGGAACGCAGTCGAACGCCGAGCGGGCATGGATTAGTGCGTAATTGCGCATCGCCGCCCAGTCGCGGTCGCGGCCTTCGTTCAGTGCGGCTTGCGCTTGCGGCCGTTGCAAGACCAGGCAGACATCGGGCTTGTGTTGCGACAGCCTGATCGCCTCATCGAGCAGCGGCTTATAGGCGACGATCCGTCCCGGTTCGAGACCGCAGCTCGCCGACAGGATCGCCTTGGGTTTGCAGTCGTCGATGCGGGTCGCGAGCTCGCGCGGCGCGAAGCCGCCAAACACCACTGAGTGAATCGCCCCGATGCGGGCGCAGGCCAGCATGGCGATCACGGCTTCCGGGATCATCGGCATGTAGAGAATGACGCGGTCGCCCTTTTGCACGCCGAGATCGCGCAGCATGCCGCCGAGAACCTGCGTCTCGGTCAGGAGACGGTGATAGGTGATGCTGCGTTTGACGCCGGCGAGCGGCGAATTGTAGATGATCGCGGCCTGATCGCCTCGTCCGGCATCGACATGGCGGTCGACCGCATTGAAGCAGGTGTTGCAGACGCCGCCGGTGAACCAGCGGCCGTAGATTCCGGCATCCGGGTCGAACACCGTCTTCGGTTTTTCGAACCAGTCGATGTCGGCGGCCGCCTCACCCCAAAAACCCTGCGGATCGCGCTGCCAGCGCGCGTAGACCTCCTGGTAGCGGCTCGAACGGGCGTCCATGACAATTCCTTCGGACAAATTATATCGGCAGCAAGGGGCAATAGCGAATGGCAAGTAGCGAATGGCGAATGGCGAATGGGAAAAATTCGTAATCTCTATTCGCAACCTCGCCATCCGGCATTCGCCGCCTTCCGCCATTCGCTATTCGCGGACTTTTGGCTACGCTGCATGCAATTGATTCCTTTTCCCACCGTCGTGCCAGCATGCTCGAAGGTCTCAGGCCAGTTTCCACGGCGACCTGTCCGTGCAAAATCTGTGGCGGTCCGGCCGCGCTCTATGGCGTCGTCGATTTTCACAAATCCTGCGCCGAGGGCCACCACGCCGCGCGTTTTGCACTATCCGGCGTGCCGATCTACTACCGCCGCTGCGCGAGCTGCAAATTCCTGTTCACCGATGCGTTCGACGATTGGAGCATCGAGCATTTCAAAACCTACATCTATAACGACGAATACAGGATGGTCGATCCTGACTATGAAACCGTGCGGCCAACCGCAAATGCCGAGAACGTTGTGCGGCTGTGGGGCGCCATCAAGGGCCAGTCGCGCCTGCTCGATTATGGCGGCGGCAACGATGTGCTTTGCGCCGCGCTTCGCGACCGCGGCTTTGCCGTTGCGTTGACTTACGATCCAATGGTGCCGGACTATGCACGGCGCCCGGAAGGAAAATTCGATCTGGTGACAAGTTTCGAGACGATGGAGCACTTGCCGGATCCCGCCGCCGGGATTGCCTCGATGCTTGAATTTACTGCCGATCCAGGCCTGATCTTTTTCACGACCCTGTTGCAGCCGCCGGATTTCGAGCAAATGGGGCTCAATTGGTGGTATGTCGGACCGCGCAATGGCCACGTCTCGATCTTCAGCAGAGAGGCTCTTACGGCGGCCTTCGCCAAGCACGACTACAAGTTTGTATCGCTCGACGGCCACTTGGCGCATCTGGCCTTCCGCAAGCTGCCACCCTATCTCGCCCACCTGCAAACGTGACCGGCTGCCGGGCCCTCCTCCGATCCCCATCAGGCCGTGATCACAGATCCTTTGTTCTACCTCCTGGCGTTGCCTGCGGTGATCCTGCTCGGGCTCGGCAAAGGCGGCTTTGCCGGTCTCGGCATGATCTCGGTACCGCTGTTGACGTTCTCGGTGCCGACCTTGCAGGGCGCGGCAATCCTGCTACCGATCCTGATCACCCAAGACGCCATCTCGGTATGGAATTATCGCCGCGACTGGAGCGCGTGGAATCTGAAGGTGCTGATCCCCGGCGGCATCCTCGGCATGGTCGTTGGCACTCTGTTTGCGAGCTACGTCTCCAACGCAGCGATCGAACTCGCAGTAGGCATCATTGGAGTGAGCTTTGTCCTCTACCGCTGGCTCGGCCGATGGCTTTGGCCACACCTCGCGCCGGCGGCCGAGAAGCCGCGGCGCCCGCATCCGATTCTCGGAGTCTTCTGGGGCGCACTGGCCGGCTTCATGTCGCTGCTCGTCAATGTCGGTGCACCGCCCTACCAGATTCACATTCTGCCGCAAAAGCTCGACAAGCTTACCTTCGTCGGCACTACCGTCATCTTCTTTGCTTTTCTGAATCTGATGAAGATCACGCCCTATTTTCTGCTCGGCCAGTTTTCGCCGCGCAATTTCGCGACCTCGGCCGCGTTGCTGCCGCTCGCAGTTGCGGCGAATTACTTCGGCATCTGGCTGGTGCGCAGGACGCCGACGGAGCCGTTCTACCGGATTACCTATTTTCTCATGCTTGCGATTTCGCTGGCGCTGATATGGCAGGGCGCGGCAGGTATCCGGCATTGATCGCGGCTGCGATTTATCGCTAGGCTTGCCGCGGGAGGGAAAATGACGACGCCTTACGAAACCGGCCTTGACCGTAACGCGGCGAATTTCCAGCCGCTGACGCCACTGTCGTTCCTCGCCCGCGCCGCCGAGATCTATCCGGTCCAGACCGCGATCATCCACGGCAAGCGGTCCTGGAACTACCGGCAATTCTTCGCCCGCACCCGGCAAATGGCGTCGGCGCTCAGGCGGCGCGGCATCAAACGCGGCGATACGGTTGCGGTCGTGCTACCGAATGTACCGGCGATGCTGGAAGCGCACTACGGCGTTGCCATGGCCGGCGCCGTGCTCAATTCGATTAATACCCGGCTCGACGCCGCCATCATCGCTTTCCAACTCGACCATGGCGAAGCCAAGGTTGTGATCGCCGATCGCGAATTCGCCAAAGTGGCGAAGGACGCGCTCGCGCTGTGCAAGGCAAAGCCGCTGTTGATCGACTACGACGACCCGGAGTTCACCGGCAGCGGCGATCGGCTCGGCAATCTCGAATACGAGGATTTCTTGCGCGAAGGCGATGCCGATTTCGCCTGGCTGATGCCGCACGACGAATGGGACGCCATCGCGCTCAACTACACGTCCGGCACCACCGGCGACCCGAAGGGAGTCGTCTATCACCACCGCGGCGCCTATCTGCTCGCGCTCGCGAACGTCGTCACCTGCGCAATGGCCAAGCATCCGGTCTATCTGTGGACGCTGCCGATGTTTCACTGCAACGGCTGGTGTTTCCCGTGGACGCTTTCCGTTGTTGCCGGCACCCATGTCTGCCTGCGCGCGGTGCGCGCTGCAGCGATCTACGACGCCATCGCCACCCACAAGGTCACGCATCTGTGCGGCGCGCCGATCGTGATGTCGACGCTGCTCACCGCGCCGGAACAAGAACGGAAGCCCCTGCCCCATCTCGTCGAGTTCGTCACCGCCGCGGCACCACCGCCCGAGGCTGTGCTGGCGGCTATGAAGGCGTCCGGCTTCAACGTCACGCACGTTTACGGGCTGACCGAGACCTACGGCCCGGCGAGCGTCAACGACTGGCACCGCGAATGGGATGCGCTATCTGCCCCGGATCAGGCGGCCAAGAAGGCGCGCCAGGGCGTGCGCTATCCGGTGCTCGAGGCGCTCGACGTGCTAGATCCCGAAACCATGACGCCGGTGCCGCGCGACGGCGAGACGTTGGGCGAAGTCATGTTCCGCGGCAACGTGGTGATGAAGGGTTATCTGAAGAACCAAGCGTCGACCGAGGCGGCGTTCGCCGGCGGCTGGTTTCACTCCGGTGATCTCGGCGTGATCTATCCCGACGGTTATATCCAGCTCAAGGATCGCTCCAAAGACATCATCATCTCCGGCGGCGAGAACATTTCGTCGATCGAAGTCGAGGAGGCACTTTACAAGCATCCGGCGGTGCAGGTCGTCGCCGTAGTCGCCAAGCCCGACGACAAGTGGGGCGAAACGCCGTGCGCCTTCGTCGAACTAAAGCCCGGCGCGACCGCAACCGCCGAAGAACTGATCGCCTGGTGCCGCCAAAACCTCGCCCCCTACAAATGCCCGCGTTACGTCGTGTTCGCGGATATCCCGAAAACCAGCACCGGGAAGATTCAGAAATTCAAGTTGCGCGGAATGGCAAAGGAGACATGATTTCCTCTCCCGGCACGCGGGGAGAGGTGATGAACACTTACAAATCACTAAGTGACGGCTCAAGGTCAAGGCTGAGAGTGAAGTCGGAGCCCAGTGCAAGACCAACGCATTCAGCTCCGCGTTGAAGCCCCATCCTCAGGTCAAGGACAAAGGCCGTAGACTATCAGTCCAGGCTACGCCGCCTCAGCCTCGATCACGCCGACCACCAGCCGCTTACCGAGCGCGCGCAGGGCGGCAATCAAAGTCGGCAATTTGGTCGGATGCTTGGGATTGAGAATACGGCGCACTTCCTTTTCGTCCTTGCCGATGCGGCGCGCCAGTTCGCTTTTGGTAATTCCGGCGGCGGCGAAGGATTCCAACACCGCGAGCTTGGCGGCCACGTCTGGCGCGACCGCAATATCGACAAGCCCGCGGCCTTTGGCGCGCGACTTCGGCAGCGGCTTGCCTCTTTCCAAGTAACTCAGCAGCACGAGACCAAGAGCCTCCTCCGCCATCGCCCGCGCATCGGCCTCGCCGCGTCCTTGCGTGACGACTTCCGGCACATCGGGAAAAATGACAACAATATTGCCGCGCCGGTCTCCGGGTTCGAACAATGCGCGATAGGCATAGGCCTTCATGGTTGTTGTTCTCCCTATTCCGCCAAGCCGAGTTGCTTCCTGATCTTCCGCGCCGTCTTAGGATCGATTTCGCGCGACGGCACAGTGGTCAGTCGATCACCGACGAACACCATGATGTGCCCGCCCTTACCGCGCCACTTCTCTGCCCGGAACGGCAAACCATTTTTGCGCGCTTGGTCGCGTAATTCGGCAATGAATTTGTCGCGCTTGTCCATTGCCAGTCATCGGAAGCAAATTCTTTATCCGCGCACTTTCGGACAAATTTGTCCGAAAGTCAATCGAGCAAAGAAGGCGGCTCGTCTCGCTGGCGGAAAGCCGGACAACGATTTCTAAGTAAAGCAAATGCCACCAAGTCCCCGCTTTCGCGGGGACGAGCGGGTTAGCGATACTGCCTGAAATAAGCTGACTAGTGGACGAACGCTTCTTTAAGCCGCGAGATTTCGTCCTTTACCTGCAATTTTCGCCGCTTCAATTCCGCAATCTGCAAATCGTCGGCTGACGGATGGGTAAGAGCGTCGTGGATTTCCTGCTTTAGCGCCTCGTGCCGCCTCTCAAGTTCCGTAAGATGCGCTTCAATCGCCATGTGGCATCTCTCCTTGCGTTAGATGGCTGTTCGACCCCTGCACGACCACAACTGTCTTCAAGCATACTCCATTTTGGCGCAATGGAAAATCCCCGCTGTGCATTGTTCTGCCATGTCGCAGAGCCCGGCGGGCTTGTCGGCCATTAACCAAAACGCGATACTCCATAACCACTTACCGGGCTAACGGCGCACCCTGGCGCGACCAAGGCGGCGATGACGAACGAGGAAGAACGCGAGCTGCGCGAACAGCTTGCGCGCTTGCAACAGGAGCATCGCGACCTCGACGCCGCGATAGCGGCGTTGCAGGACTCGCTCGGCGCCGACGTGATCCAGGTGCAGCGGCTGAAGAAGCGCAAGCTCTACTTGCGCGACCGCATCACCTTCATCGAGGACGAGCTTACGCCCGACATTATTGCGTGAGTTGCTTCTGCTCCGGGCGCACCGGGGCAATTCCCTTGCGCGCGCTTTTGCGCGCATACATCGCCGTATCGGCGCGCGCCAGCACGTCGGCGGGGCTGTCGAGCGCGCCAAGAAACGCCACGCCGGCGGACGCACCGACCACAATCGTCGAACTGCCCCACTGCATCGGCGTGCCGTAAACGGCCGCTTCCAGCGCGTGTGCCTTCGCCGCGGCCGCGGGACCACTGACGTTCCACAACAACAGCACGAACTCGTCACCGCCGAAGCGCGCCACCACGTCGGAGGCGCGCACGTTGCGTATGAGCGTCGCCGCTACCGCCTTGAGCATCGCATCGCCGGCGCCATGGCCATGGCGATCGTTGATCGGCTTGAAGCCGTCGAGATCGAGATAAACCAGCGCGGCGCCAGCACCGTAGCGCTTGACGTAAGCGAGCGAGCGTTTGAGCTCGCGCTCGAAGCCGTGGCGATTGAGCGTCTCGGTGAGCGGATCGACATCGACGCGCGCCTCGAGATCCAAAATGCGGGCGCGGGACTCTTCAAGTTGCGCCGCCAGCGCATCGACCTCGGCGGCAAGCCGCATCACTGCTGCGCGCGCCGGCGTCCGGGCCGGCTTGTGCGCTTCGCCGGCCCGTTTGTCGGTACTCGCGCGGAGTGATTTCGGTTGCGGCCGCCGCGACCGGTTTGCTCTGTGCCGGGGTTTGGCTGCCTTGTCTCGCATGCCCTGTCATTTCCGTCGCGCGAATCGCGGCGGCAGAATACCCCGTGCAGCCGGCGCACACAGCCGGCGCGGCAATCCGCAGAAATTACCGGTATTATGAGGCGATCATACCCTGCGACGGATTGTCACAATGCTGCCGCGCGACGCCGGTCAAGTCGCCTGAAGGAAGGCGAGCGGCGCGGTCTGAGTATCATCGAACGCCGCCGCGCTCAGCGGCCCGCCGAACACCGCGCCGGTGTCGAGATTGAGCCGGTTGCCGCGCAGATCGGGGGCTCCGGTCATCATCGGCGTGTGGCCGTGAACCACCAGCCGGCCATAGCCGCGGGTGTCGGACAGGAATGGCTCTCGGATCCACAGCATGTCGACGGCCTCCTGTTCTGCCAGCGGCTTGCGGGGATCGACACCGGCGTGGACGAAAAAACGGCGGTCGTCGTCGTAGCTCAGTCGGAGCGTGCGCATCCAGTCGACATGCGCGCGCGGAAGTTCGGCCGGAGACACATTGCCGTAACTTTCGAGCGTCGCCACACCGCCTTGCGCGAGCCACACGCGCACCGGCCCAGTACCGTCGATTGCACCGAGCGCCATCGCTTCGTGATTGCCTTTGAGTAAAACGACACGATCGCCGCATCGCGATTGCCGATCGATCAAAAAGGAAATGACGCCGCACGATTGCGGCCCGCGGTCGATGTAATCGCCGAGGAATACGAACGTCATCGGCCGGCCGCCGGCGTCCTGTTCGCAGTGCAACATGAGCCGCCGGAGCTTGTCCAACGAGCCGTGAATATCGCCAATGGCGTAGATCAGGGACATGCAGAGGCGGGGTGGTTTCGATGCTCAATGATGGCGATATTCAGGCATCTTCGTTCAGTTCACGTTCACCGCGATATGGGAACTTAAGGCGCCGGGGGGCGGTTGGGCTCTGGGGCAATGACCCCATCCACGTCGAGGTGATGTCATGAGGAAGATTGTAACTGCTGTTGTCGCGGCGGCGAGCATCGCGGCGGCGGCGATATCGATGTCGAGCACCGCAGACGCCGCCTGGCATGGCGGTGGCGGCGGGTGGCACGGTGGCGGCGGCGGCTGGCATGGTGGCGGCTGGCATGGCGGATATGGCTGGCGCGGTGGCGGATATGGCTGGCGCGGCGGCGGATATGGCTGGGGCCCCGGAGCCGGACTTGTTGCCGGCGCGCTTATCGGCGGCGCTTTGGCCTATCCGTACGGCTACGGGTATTACCCCTATGGCGGATACTATGGCGGCTATGGCGGATACCCCTATGCGCCGGCGTGCGCGTGGCGGAGGGTGTGGAACGGCTATGCTTGGGTTCGCGCCTGCGTGTGACGTCGCGGGCACCAACCTCATTCGGTTGAGAATCAGCTATTTCCGGCAAATCCGGCGGCGTCACCTGTATTGGGATGCCGCCGGTTTGAATCTGCTTAACTTTCCCGCGTTAAGACGGCGGGAACGCGATTCGTCATCAAACTTCCGCCAAAGAGTACCGTCTCTAGTGGCTTTGGCGAACAGATGTGCCGCGATAACGCGGGAGTGGCACGGGGACTCCCGCTCAGCACGATTTCAGATCGGCACCCGCCCGGTCGTTTGAGGAGCATACATGCATAAGTCGTTCATCGGGCTCGCTGCCGTAGCGAGCATCGGGCTGGCCTCGCTGGCTGTCCCAAGCACCGCCAATGCAGGCTGTTATGGGTGCGCTGTCGGCGCAGGCATTATCGGCGGCGTCGCCGCCGGTGCAATCATCGGCAGCGCCATCGCGAATAATCCGCCGCCGCCACCGCCCGGCTATTACCCGCCACCCCCGCCGCCGCCCGGTTACTATCCGGCAGAGGGCTACGCGCAGCTCGCGCCGGGCTGCTACTGGGGAAAGCGCCGGGTTTGGGTCGAGGGCTACGGCTACCAGGTCCGGCCCGTCCAGATCTGTCGGTAAGACGATTTGTTGATCGGTTGAAAAATGAAAATTCCGACCGGCTGGCTTGCGTAAGCCGGCCGGTTGTTTTTTGTGCGCATGTCATGATCGCCGTGACAGAGTGCCGAATTAATCGCGCCACAGCATGATCCGGAAAAAGTGGATGCCGATTTTCCGAAAGATCATGCTCCAGCGAAAAACCTAGACCATGCCGCCAGAGACGACGAGAGATTTGATCGTCCGCTTCATCTCGACACATCAGGATGGACGAGTAGGCGATGCGATACAGCATGGCATCAAGACCGCGCGGGTGTTCACGCGGCGCGCACTGGCCGTCTTACCCGGCATCGGCACGCGCATCTGGCCAAAACAGCACCGCCCGGCATGGCTGTCGCAGGCGATGATAGGGCTCGCAGCGGTTGGGCTGTGTCTCTACGTCGGTTTCACCGCGTTGCTCTATTTCACCCAGCGCTCGCTGATGTATTTCCCGGACACCAGCCACACCACGCCGGCGCAAGCCGGGCTGTCGCGCGCCGAGGAACTCACGCTGACGACCTCCGATGGCGAGCACATCTTCGCTTGGCATGTGGCCCCGAGCGACGGCAAGCCGGTCATCCTCTACTTTCACGGCAATGGCGGTGCGCTGCGTTATCGCGTCGCGCGCTTCGATAAACTCATCGCCGACGGCATCGGCCTTGTCGCGGTCGAGTATCGCGGCTACGGCGGCTCGACCGGCTCACCCAGCGAGCGCGGCCTGATCGCCGACGCCGAAGCCGGCTACGCGTTTGCCGCCGCACGATATTCCGTTCCTCAGATCGTGGTCTGGGGCGAATCGCTGGGCACCGGCGTCGCTGTCGCGCTGGCGGCAGAAAAGCCGCTCGGCCGGGTGATTCTGGAGGCACCGTTCACGTCGGCCGTCGCGGTCGGCGAGAAGCGTTATTGGTACATACCGGTACGCCTGCTAATGAAGGATCAATTCAACTCCGACGAACGCATCGCCAAAGTGACGGCACCGCTACTGATCCTGCACGGCGTGAAAGACCAGACCGTGCCCTTCGCCGAGGGCGAACAGTTGTTCGAACTCGCCAACAAGCCAAAGCACATCGTCAAATTCCTCGACGGCGGCCACGAAGACCTTGACAACAATGGCGCACTGCTCGCGGTCAGCCGCTTCCTCGCCGGCGATCTGGATTAGCCCTGCGTTGGGGTTACAGATTCCGGACTTGCCGCCATCCCAGTCGGCTATAGTCAACTTGATGTAAATGCCGATCTCGGCAAACCCGAGATCGGTGGCAATCTGGAATGACGAGCACTACTGCGGCACCGTCATCAACTCCAGCAGGTGGCCGTTCGGATCGTGGAAATAGACGCCGCGGCCGCCGCCCCAATCGTTGAGCTTGCCGTCATCGAGGCTCCACGGCGCGCTGCCGTAGGCGATCTTGGCTTTTTTGATACGCGCAAAAATGGCATCGAACTCAGCGTTACTGACGTGAAACGCATAGTGATGGCTCTCGAACTTCCGATCGGTGTCGAACAGCAATGTCAAATTCTTGTTGATCTTGACCGGGGCGAAATAACCGATGCGGCCGCGCTTGAGGCCGAATATGCCGGCGAAGAATTTCGCCGCCGCGACCTTGTCGCGCGACGGGACGATGGCGTGATTAAGCGTGATGGTCATCGCTGCCGCCTTCCTCCGTTCGCTAGAAGGTCTGATACTGATGCCCGACCTGGCCGCCGACGCGGGCGAAGCCGGCTTTCGCCGGCTCGTATTTGTCGTTGATGTTGAGCGCCTTGGCATAAGAGCCCGCCGCCTTGTCCTTGTCGCCAAGCCGCTCATAGGCGAGGCCGCGGCTGGCCCAAGCCTTGGCGTTCTGCGGGTCGGCCTGCACCGCGGCGTCGAGATCGCCGGACGCCGACTTATTGTCGCCCATCGCCAGATAGCTGAGCCCGCGCGCGATGAAGATCGCCGTTTTCTGGTTCGACAATCCGAGCGCCGTCGTGAAGTCGTCAATGGCGAACTGGTGCTGATGCTGGGCCTGATACAACAGTCCGCGACCGTAATAGGCTTCAGGATTATCCGGCTTGAGTGAAATTGCCTTGTTGAAATCGGCAAGCGCCTGGCTGCTGCGCCCCTGCTGGGTATAGACAATGCCGCGCCCGACATAAGCCGGCGCGTAAGACGGATCGATCTTCAAGGCTTTGTCGAAATCGGCCAGCGCCAGATCGGGCTGGTTGGTCTTGCGGTAGACCAGGCCACGATTGGCGTAGGCTTGCGCGTAATTGGGATCGAGGCTGATCGCCTTGCTGAAATCGGCGAGCGCCGGTTCTGTTTGCCCGGCTTCGCCGTAGACCGAGCCGCGCATATTATAGGCCTGCGGATCGTTGGGATGCTGCGCGATGATCTCGCTCAGTGACGACAAATTCGGCTGCGCAACCGCATAGGCCGGATCGACCTTCTCGTCGGCCGGCGCATTGCCGAGCGTGCTGCAACCGGCGAGCGCCAACGCGGCGAAAAGCGCGGCCGCGCTCCTGCATCCGGAGTGAGCGATCTTCGAACTTGTCATGCGATGCCTCGTGGCATCCCTGCGGGCGGCCGTCCATGACGATAATGCCCAGCCCGCAAAAACAACAGCGCGGGCGAACCGGCCCGCGCCACAGTCATAACCCGATCGATTCGCCGCTCTACCCGAAGCGGAGGGTGCGAGGTGGGCCGGATCTGCCGGGGCCGGCGGCGGCACCGGGACCGGTGGTCGGCTTCGGCTTCATCGGCAACAGGCCCTCGCGCTGCAACTTCTTGCGCGCAAGCTTGCGGGCGCGGCGGACCGCTTCGGCCTTCTCCCTCGCCTTTTTTTCCGATGGTTTTTCATAATCGCCGCGAAGCTTCATCTCGCGCAAGACGCCCTCGCGCTGCATCTTCTTCTTCAGCACCTTAAGAGCCTGGTCGACATTGTTGTCACGGACGAGAACCTGCACGCGTGCTCCTTTATTTGCAGTAGGTTTGCAGTCGGTCGTGGGATTGCGTGGCGGCACTGGCTAATAGCCTGCGCTGCCATCCGGCGGTATTTAGCAGAATCGGTGCGAAAAAGCTAGTCCGCGAACACTCGCGTGACATGTCCCATTTTGCGGCCGGGCCGCGTCGCGGTCTTGCCGTAGATGTGCACCGCGGTTCCGGGGACGGCGAGCCAGGAGCGGTAGTCCTCGATCTCACTCCCGATCAGGTTGGTCATTTCCGCCCGGCCGTGGCGGATCGGCTTGGCCAGCGGCCATCGGGCCACCGCCCGGATATGTTGCTCGAATTGCGACACCGACGCGCCATCGATCGTCCAATGCCCGGAATTGTGAACGCGCGGCGCGATCTCGTTGACCAGAATGCCACCGCCGCGCAGCACGAACATCTCAACCGCCAGTACGCCGACATAATTGAATTTTTGCGCGATCGTCTCGGCGATCTCCAGCGCTTTGTCGGCCGCCTCCTGCGTCAGCGAAGCCGGCACCCGCGACGTTTTGAGAATGTGATCGCGGTGCTCATTCTCAGTCACATCGAAACACTCGACGGCGCCGTCGTGGCCGCGCGCGGCGACCACCGATACTTCGCGCTCGAACGGCACGAAAGCCTCAAGGATACAGGGCTGGCCACCGACGTCGCGCCAAGCCGCCGCCGCATCGGTGCCGTTCTTGATCGTGGCATGGCCTTTGCCGTCATAGCCGAAGCGGCGCGTTTTCAGGAGGGCCGGACGTCCGATCTTCTCGATCGCCGGCGCAAGTGCCGAAGGGTCGGGTATGTCAGCATAGGCGGCGGTGCCGATGCCGAGCGCGTTGACGAAATTCTTCTCCGCGAGCCGGTCCTGGGTCGTCGCCAGGATATTCGGATCCGGCAGCACCGGAACGCGGGCAGCGAGAAAAGTCGCGGTCTCTGCAGGTACGTTCTCGAATTCATAGGTGACGATATCGACATCGCCGGCAAAGCGGTCCAGCGCCTCGGTATCGGTGTAGTCGGCGCACGTCACCCGGTGCACGACATCGAAGGCGGGCGAGTCTGGGCTCGGCGCGAAGATATGGCATTTAAAACCGAGCCGCGCGGCGGCAAGCGCCAGCATGCGCCCGAGCTGACCGCCGCCAAGGATACCAATCGTGGCCTCGGGCTGAAGCACGGACGCCGCTTCGCTCACGCGCCGGAATCCTTGGGCGCCTCGGCGACACCTTCGGTCTGCCGCTTGCGCCAGTCATCGAGACGATTGCCAAGCGTCGGATCGCCGAGCGCCAACACGCTGGCGGCAAGCAGCGCCGCATTGACCGCGCCGGCTGGCCCGATCGCGAGCGTGCCGACCGGAACGCCCGGCGGCATCTGTACGATGGAATAAAGCGAGTCCTGGCCGGACAACGCCTTCGACTCTACTGGCACGCCGAGCACTGGCAGGCTGGTCAGCGACGCCGTCATACCGGGCAGATGCGCCGCGCCGCCGGCGCCGGCGATGATGACTTTGAAGCCGGCGGCTTTCGCCCCTTTAGCGAATGCGTAGAGACGGTCCGGCGTGCGGTGCGCCGAGATGATGCGCGTCTCGTACGGCACGCCGAGTGCGTCGAGGGTCTCGGCTGCATGCTTCATGGTCTGCCAGTCGGACTGGCTGCCCATGATAATAGCTACGGGTTTCGCTCCCAGCGGCGGCACCAAAAATCCCCTGCGCGAAGGAAGCGCCGGATTATAAACTCGCGCGTTGGGGGTGCAAGGCACATATGATCGCCGAACCGGCCGATTTTGGAGAGTGGTTTATGCAAGTCAGTCAATTTCATTACCTGCCGCTGACGCCTGTTTTCTTTTCCTTACTGATCGGCGCTTTCTTCATCCTGCTGATCATCGTGGAATTACGGCTGTTGCGCTATGCCTATCTCAGCCTCGGCCTCAGTCCGCGCGGCGCCCTTCTGCTGCTGTTAGGGTCGCTGATCGGCAGCTATTTCAACATCCCGGTGGCCCAATTGCCGCCCGAACGGATGATGTCCGACCGGGTGGTCGACTTCTTCGGCATGCATTACGCCGTGCCGCTGGTCGACCTGTCGCAGCCGGTGATCGCGGTCAATATCGGCGGCGCGGTCATTCCTACGCTGATGTCGATCTATCTGCTCGCCAAGCTGAACCTGTGGGGCAAGGGCTTACTGGCGACCGCCATCGTCGCGCTCGTCATCCACTGGCTCGCCAACCCCGTTGCCGGCATCGGCATCGCGGTGCCGGTATTCGAGCCTGCCGTGATCACCGCGATCGTGGCTCTGGTGCTGTCGCGCCAAGATGCTGCGCCGCTCGCCTATATCGCCGGCGGGCTCGGTACGCTGATCGGCGCCGACATCACCAATCTGGACAAGGTCCGCGGCTTGGGCGCGCCGATCGCCTCGATCGGCGGCGCCGGAACCTTCGACGGCATCTTCCTGACCAGCATTCTAGCGGTGCTGCTTGCGAGCCTGGTGTCGCGTCCGCGGCTGGCGGCAACGAACTGAGCTTTCCCTGTTGCTTCCGTTTCAACCGGGCAACATGCTTTACTGGCTGCCGCTCCATGAGGTCTTGCAATGACGACAAAGAACCCCGCCGCGATCACGGATTATCACGCCCACATCTATTACGATCCGGCAACGACACGGGCAAAGGCCGAGCGTTTGCGGGAGCACGCTGGGGCGACATTTCCGCAAGCGAAGCTTGGGCGCTGGCACGACGAACTGGTCGGGCCACATCCGCAATCGATGTTCCAGATCGCATTTCCGGTCGCGATGCTGGCGGATTTCGTGCCGTGGCTGATGCTCAATCGCGACGGTTTGGTTGTGCTTTTGCACCCGGAAACCGGCGACGATTATACCGACCATTCCGCCCACGCCGCCTGGTTCGGCGTCGTGCTGCCGCTACGGCTCGACGTGTTCAAGAAGAAGTAGGCTCTTGCCGAACTGGAATGTCGCGCGTTAGCCTATTCGGGGTGCGACGGGTTGGGGAGAGAATCCATGAAAAAGACGATAGCCGCTCTTGGCTTTGCCGCTGTTATTGGTTTTGCCTTTTGTCAAAGCGCGCAGGCGCAATATTCCGAGCATCGCGTCGGCAAGACCAAGATCGTCAAATGCTACCGCGAATTTGTCATCGGCAAATACGCCTGCCACACGTATACGTACTGGTGATCAGGAAAAAAAAGAACCTGATCTCTCGAGCTTGACGCGCAATTTCCGCTAGCGCGGCTGGCCGTCCACAAACTCCCGCTCGTAGATTTCGCCGAGCGTGCAATAGGAGAAGCCGTTGAGGCGGCCGATCGGATCGAGCTTGCGCATGTCGATATATTTGCCGGTCATGCAGGCCGGATCGAGGTGCATGTAGATCACTTCGCCGATAACTAGCGGGTGACGGTTGGGCCCCAGTTCGAGCACGCGATCGAGCTTGCATTCGAAATGGATCGGCACTTCCTTGACGCGGGGCGCCTTGATCTTGACCGCCGGGAGCGGAGTCAATCCGGTCTTCTCGAACTCGGAGTCCTCCTCCGGGAAGCCGTTGGCGCTGTCGACCATTTCCTTCCACACCGGATTGGTCACAATGTTGAAGCAAAACTCGCCGCTGTCGCGGATGTTCTTCAGCGTGTGCTTTTCGCTGCCGTCCGGATTGCGGGCAATCGTCAGCGAGATCATCGGCGGGATCACGCAGACCACGGTGAAAAAGGAGAACGGCGCGAGATTCGCGACGCCACTTTTGCTCAGTGTCGAAGCCCAGCCGATCGGCCGCGGCACCACGGAGCCGACCAGCATGCGATAAACTTGGCGCTTTTCGACGGTCGCCGGATCAATTTCCAGATAATCAGTCATAAGTAGCGAGCCCCTTGCATGCGGCATAAAGCGTAGCCCGGCCGCGAAGGGAACCGCAACGGTTCAGTCATACGGCGCTCGCCGTAACTCATCGGAGCGTTCCCTGCGGTGGTGACAAAATCTTGTGAGCGAACGCGATCCGACTGTGGGCGTTATCGTGTACGGTGCAAACCGAAAAACGGAGACGGATTATGACGAAGCTTATGCTGGCACTAGCGTTGCTCGTCGGCGCGACGTCGATGACCCTGGCGCAGAGCCAGCGCAATTACGGCCCCGGCGGACCCGCGAAGGCCGATTGTTACGGCGCGCCGTACAGCGGCAGCGTAGCGTCGCGTTGTCCCAGCGGCCGTCGCGGCTAATGAAGGACACGTCGTTTGCAGTTTTCAGAACGACAGCATTTCGCTAGGGTGGTTCGAGGGGAGCTCGAACCATGGTGGCGAAGCCACTTTTAGTTTCGGTGGCCATTTTGCTGAGCGCGCCGGCGGCGAGCTTGGCGCAGAGCCAGTCCGGCGGTAATTTCGGCGTACCATATAGCGGTGCTGCAATCAGCCGGTCGAACGGCGGCTACGTCCATTCCCGACATCGCGACAACAGCGATCAAAATGCGCGCGGCCGCGGCGGACGGGAGATTGACGCGCGCGATGCGGGCGCGGAGCTTCCCCTCGCCCGGCAGGCCAGCACGCCAAAGTGATGCAGCATAGTGAGGCCGGAAACAGCGAAACAGCATGCGACGGTGGCCGTGGTCGGGCTCGGCAGCATCGGCGGCGTCGCCGTCGGCTGTCTCGCCAAAGCCGGACGCCACCGCGTGGTCGCCTGCATGCGTCAGCCGGTTGCGCTGCTGAAACTCGATGGGCCGGACGGCACGGCTGAATTGCCGGTGTGCGCGCTCACCGATCCGGCGAACGCCGAGCCGGCCGATTGGGTTCTGCTTTGCACCAAGACGCAGGATACCGCTGCGGCGGCGCCGTGGCTCGCGCGCCTGTGTACGCCGGCGACGCGTGTCGCAGTGCTGCAAAACGGTATCGATCACGTTGCCCGCGTCGCCCCGCTCGCACACGGCGCAAAAGTAGTGCCCGTCATCGTTTATTATAATGGCGAGCGGCTGGCCCAAGATCAGCAGCCAGACCGCGACACAAAGCTTTTGCACGTGCGGTTGCGGCAGGGCGCCGACCAGGACCTTCTGGCGGCGGACGACGACGCCGGCCGCGCCTTCACACAACTGTTTGAGGGCACGCCGCTTCGCGTCCGCAACAGCACGGATTTCGCCACGGCGGCGTGGCGCAAGCTTTTGATCAACGCCATCGCCAGCCCTATCACCGCGCTGACCATGCAGCGCCAGGCGGTGCTGCGGCGGCCCGACATGAAACAGGTGTGTCTCGCTATTCTCGGCGAAGCGATCGCCGTCGGCCGCGCCGAAGGGGCCAAATTCACCGATGACGAGGCCGAGCGTGCTATGGCGGCGCTATTCACGTTTCCGCCCGACGCCGGCACATCAATGTATTTCGATCGGCTCGCCGGACGCCCGCTCGAGCACGCGGCGCTGACCGGCGCCATCGTCGCCGCCGGCGAACGCCTCGGCATCGCGACGCCGATCAACCGTGCGCTGCTGCCGCTCCTTGCTGCCATCAGCGACGCAACGGGCAAAAGCTGAAGTCAGGCACGTTCGACGCGCGCGGCGTAGCAGCCTGGTGCGGCGAAGTGAATGTGCAGATAGTCGGCGCGCGGCTCGGCAAGGAGCCTTTCGATTGCGCCCTCGAGCTTATCGCCCTCGACCAAATCCCAGCCCACCATCATGCCGGCGGTATCGAAAGCGCGTACCGCGAGCATGCGGCCGCGCAATTGATCCGGCACGGCGTCGATGGCGTCGAACGTTTCTTCGCCACGGCGCACATAGATGGCAAAGCGCATGCGGTATGGCGACGCCACGGCATGGTGCTCGTAGTTGACCAGGATCAACTCATCGCCGGGCTCGGAATCCGTAAGGCTGACGCGGCACGGATAACCGCGCTCGCGCGCATCGGCGATCCGCCGCATCGCCCCGTGCGCCGAAAGCTCGGCATCCGACATGTCGAACAGCGGCGCGAATTTTTCGGCGGACAGGCCCTGAATACGATAGCGCATGATCGTTCCCCCAGTTCATTCGTTGAAGGAAAGATGGGCCGAAGGTGTGTCGCGAACCACCCGATTTCTGATTGTAATGGTTCCGTGCTCAGGGCTCCGGCGCAACGACAACGAGCGCGACCGGCGCGAGGCCGGAAAAATGCAGTTGCGCCGCCGCAGCCGGCGTCACATCTATGACGCGGCTCCTGTTGAAAGGCCCGCGATCATTGATGCGCACGACGACGGTTCGACCGTTGTTCAAGTTGGTGACGCGCACAATGGTGCCGAACGGAAAAGTGCGGTGCGCGGCCGTCAATTTTTCGGGTAAAAATGGCTCGCCGCTCGCGGTCCTCGATCCGCTTTTCTCCGTGCAGATCGCCGCAATGTCACGTGCACTTGCCATGGTGGCCGTTGCCAGCAATACGGCGACGCAAAACCCCCACTTCATGCGCGCGCTCCCGCCAGCGACGGCTCGGTGGCTTCGTCCTGCTGGCGCTGCAATTGGGCGCGATAACGCGGCACGATCAACAGCGCCACGATCAGGCCGACGGCAAGCGGCGCCGCGGCGATGGCGAAGATCTGCTGCGCCGGCATGTGCGCGCCAAACGCCATGCCGCCGAGCAGCGGCCCGAGCGCGCCGCCAATCCGCGCGACGGCGAAATTCGAACCGATGCCCCAGCCGCGGATATAGGTCGGATAGATGTTGGCTTCGGTGGCGATGTTGCCGAATTGCAAGCCGAGCAGACAAAAGCCGGCGCTGGCGACCAGCGCGATCAAAGCAGCGGGCGGCAGGCCGGGAATGCCGATGCCGATGACGATCGGAATGGCGCACGCGAACAGGATTGGTACTGGCAGAAAGCCGACCTTGTCGAGAAACCGCATCGACAGTAGCCCGGCCAGCGTTCCGCCGAACTGGAACAGCGTCGTCGCGATAGCAGCCTGTTCGATCGTCACGCCGGAGCTCGACAGCACAGTCGGCATCCACTGGTTGATGAAATAGAACACCATCAGGCATACCAGGTTCGATGCCCAGTATAGCGGCGTGAGTATGGCGAGCGGGCCTTCGAGCAGCGCACCGATCCGAAAGCGCGGCCGGTTCTGCTCGCCGGTAATGATGAAATGGGTGTCGGGGCCGATTTGCAACATACCGTCGATGCGCTTGAGGAGCGCCACCAGTTCGGAGCGGCGGGCCGGATGCAGCGTCAGATATTTCACCGATTCCGGCAGCGCAAATATCAGCACCGCAGCGATCGCAAGCGGCGCCAATCCGCCGACCCAGAACAGGATGCGCCAGCCATAAACCGCCATGAATTTCGCCGCGATCAAACCCGGCAGGCCACCGCCGAACGTCACGCCGGTGAACATCAGCACCACCATGGTGGCGCGCGCCTGCTTCGGCGCGAACTCGTTGATCAGCGACACCATGATCGGCAGTGTGCCGGCGAGTGCGACGCCGGCCAGGATGCGGGTGAGGACAAGCTGATTGAGCGAGGTCGTCGCCACCGCGGCCAGCGAAAACAGACCGAAGGCAAAAGCGCCGCCAACAATGATGCGCTTTCGCCCGAAGCGGTCGGCGAGATAGCCAAGGATCGGCGGCCCGAAAAAACCGGCGGCAAGCGAGCTCGACAACAGAACGCCAAGCTCTGGCCCGCGCAGGCCCCACTCCTTGATCAGACCGGGCCCGGCAAAAGCCGCGGCGCCGAGATCGTAGCCGTCCGTCATCATGACAAGGAAGGCAAGGATGACGAGGCGGATATTGAAAGCCGTGATCTTCTGGCGATCCAGAACCGCGGTGATATCGACGGTGGCCTCGCTCATCCCTGTTCCTCCCGGCGGCGATCACGTTCTTTGCCGCGCGGAGTCTTGCCATTGTCGCGCGGTCCGATCAATGCGGCCCCGGTTTCCCGACGCCGCGCCAGCGGCCATTCAATGACGCCCGCGCTGAACAGCGCCCACCACACGATAACCGGCTGAAAGGCCAGGCGCGGCGCATGATACCACCAGCTCGACGAGATGTGCGGGATATCGATGCCGTCGACGGCATGCTTGAAATTGGCGGGCCAAACGCAGACCGCATAGACGGCGAACGCGATGCCGGCGGAACGGCGCAGCGGCCGCGTGACCAGCGCGGCAGCGCCGGCAAATTCGCACAAGCCGGTGATGAATATCACCTGCGGCGCGAACGGCACCCAGTCCGGCGTGATCGACGCCAGCACATCGGGCACGGCGAGATGCGCGACGCCCGCAGCCACAAAAAACGCCGCAAGAATCCAGCGCATGACCGCGCGCGTGGTGCCGAATCGGATATCCGATAGATCGGTTGCCGTGGCATTCTCCTTGCGGCGCTGATCGCCGCTGCCCAAGATACGTCCGGCACGCCAAAAACGATCGCAGCGTGGTAAGAGAAAACATGAGCCGACGACCGACCTACGATCCGCGAACCGCCGCCGAGAAGGCGTTCAAAGCAGCAACCACAAAGCCCGTCGAGCAGCCGGCGCCGAAGCCGGCGTCATTGCCGGGCGTCAAGGAAATGGTGTCGCTGCGCATCGATCGCGACGTGCTCGATTTCTTCCAGGAGGACGGCCCGGGCTGGCAGGATCGCATCAACGCGGCGCTGCGCAAGGCGGCGGGGAAATAAACGTGGCCAAGCAACTGCAGGGCAAGGTCGCGATCGTCACGGGCGCCAGCAACGGCATCGGCCGCGGCATCGCCGAGGCTTTCGCGGCGGAGGGGGCAAAGACCGTGCTGGTCGCGCGCCGCGCGCAATTGCTCGGCGAGGTCGCTTCCGGCATCAAGGCGCGCGGCGGCCATGCGCTGCCGGCGCCGGCCGATCTGACGCATGAAGCAACCGTCACCGCGCTGTTCGCCGAGGTGCGGGAAACCTACGGCCGGCTCGACGTGCTGGTGAACAATGCCGGCATCGCCACCCACAAAAACACCGAGGACATCACGCTCGACTACTGGCGCGAAGCGCTCGACATCAACATCACCGCCGCCTTCCTGTGCGCCCGCGACGCGATCCGCATCATGAAAGCGCAGACGCCGAAGGGTGGCCGCATCATCAATATCGGCAGCGTTTCGGCGAAAACGCCGCGGCCGGATTCGCTGCCCTACACCGTGACCAAATTCGGCCTGCAAGGCATGACGCACCAGCTCACCATGGACGGCCGCAAGCACAACATCGTCGCCTCGATTATTCATCCCGGCGCGACGCTGTCGTCGTTCACGACGCGCCGCGGCCGCACCCAGGCCGGCGCCGGCGAAACGCCGGAGGATTATGTCATGAGCGCCGAAGACGTCGCCAAGGTCGCGGTGCTGATGGCGGCGCTGCCGCCGGAGGTCAATCTGTACGAGGCGACGATTTTGCCGAATCACATGCGCTCGTTCATCAGCCGGGGCTGAGGGGGGCAGGCAAAACTTCGCCACATCCGGCCGGCGTTTGCTGCTATGACAAGGCCCAATGTTCATAATCTCTGAAAAAGGATGGTCATTGTGGCGGATAACTCCAATAAACATCAGGCAAATGCCCAGTTTGCCAAGTCCCAGCGCGCCCAGGACGCCAAAAAGGCGACCCAAGAGTACGAATCCTCGGCTGCGGCAATTCGTGCCAAAACTGAGCGGCTGAAGGCGCTGCGGCTGGAGCGCGACGCCGCCAATCCCCTGCCGGTGGCCGCGCCGAAACGAAAAGCCAAGAAAAAGGCCCCAGCCGGCAAATTATCGGACTGGCTGGACGGGCAATCCAAGGAAGGCCGCAATAGCTGACGAAGCCAGTAGGCTAGATCGGCACGTTGCGTTTCGACAAGTCCGCCTTGTCATCGTGCCGTTCGTTTCCTCCCAGACTTCACCGTGTCATGGCCGAGTTGTCCCGGCCATCCCGATCATCTGGCTCAGTGCCCGCCTAAGCGAGATCGCGGGACATAGGCAAGCCAAGCGACGCCGTTCTTCGAACGGCTATGCCCGGTGATGACGGCATGAAGAAGGCGTTCGCATCCGAGTTGCAACTGGCGACGACGAATAGCGCCGCGTCAGTTTTGTGTTCTTGGCCGGCCGCCGCCCGGAAGCGGCCTGCCGCCGCCTCCACCACCGCCACCTCCAGGCGGGCGATGCGACGGCGGGTTCGTTCCCGGTGGGCGCTGATGCGGCGGCGGGTGGATTCCGGGCGGACGATGATGCGGCGGGCGCGTTCCCGGCGGACGCTGATGTGGTGGGCGCTGCGGCGGCGGATAAATTCCGGGCGGGCGATGATGCGGCGGGCGGCCATGCGGCGGCCGCGGTGGCACCACGACCGGAGGCCGATGATGCGGCGGATAATAATGATGGTGGCGGCCCGGCAGCACGACGACCGGCGGCGGCAACACGATAACCGGCGGGTTCGACAGGCCCTGCAAATAATCCTCGCTGATCCAGCCGGCGGAGCCGGCATAGTCGACCTTGCACCAGCCGCTGGCGCAGCCCTCGACATCGATGGCGGCACTCGCAGGCACCGTGACGATGACCGGATAATCGGTGGACGGACCTCGGCGCAGATTGACGTTGGCGGTGGTGACCGCCGGCGCGGCGAGCGCGACGGAGGCCAATGTTCCGGCGACAGCACAAACGGCGAAAGCGATGCCGGAACGCAGCGCGTTCATCGGGCGTGACATTGTCATCAGGTTGTTTCTCCGTCCGAGCCAGCCCCGCCCCTGGCGTCGAGACGGCGCGAGCGCCGCAGTCCTCCGTCAGGCGGACAAGCGTAGCGCGGATTGGGCGGGAGCGAAATCCAGGCTAGGCTTGGCATGCTTCCGATACAAGAAACACCACGATAATCACCGGGGAGGATGCACGATGGCCGTCGAACTTTATCATTTCTGGAGCTCGGTCTGCTCGGTGCGCTGCCGCATGGCGCTTGAGGAGAAGAGCGTCCCATGGAAGAGCCGCTACATCGATCTGTTCAAATTCGAGCAGATGAAGCCGGAATACCTCGCCATCAACCCGCGCGGCATGGTGCCGACGCTGGTGCACGACGGCAACGCGGTGCGCGAAAGCTCGGTCATCAACGAATACATCGACGCCGCCTTCGCCGGGCCGGCGCTGACGCCGCCCGATCCGCTCGGCGCTGCGCGCATGCGCGAATTCGTCTTTCTCTGCGACGAGGGTTTTACGGCAATCGCCAAGCTGACGCTGGTCAAGTACATCCTGCCGAAGCTGCGCAACCGCTGGGGCGATGACGAGTTGCGCAAGCAAGCCGCGCGGCGGCCGACCAAATTCTATCAGGATTTCCATGGCCGCGCCGTGCGTGGCGAGATCACGAACGATGAACTGGCCACGGCGCGCGGCACAATCGACGAACTGCTCGATCAGCTCGAGCGCACGCTTGCGCCGGGACCGTGGATTGTCGGTGAGCCGTTCACGCTGGCCGACATTTCGATCGCGCCCTACATGTTCCGCCTCGCCGCGCTCGGCGCCGACCAGTTCTGGTCAGCGGAACGACGGCCGCGCGTCAATGCCTGGTATCAGCAGCTCGCTGCGCGGCCCGCGTTCAAAACCGCGGTGTCATGGCCGGACGAGTCCGGCGGCGGTTATGAGGAGGTCGGGCTCGGGGCGAAGGCGATTTGAGCAAGGCGGCGTATGAGCCGGCCCGGAATCGCGGCATCCGCCCGAACGTGGCCGCTGGTTCGAGGGTGCTCGCACCAGCGGCCATATCGACCAAGGCGAGGTCCAGCATTATCAGGCGACCCTGAAAGTCGGTTCACCATGGAGGACGCATAGAGGAGGCCAACAAATTTCCAGCGTCAGCGTACCCGTATCACCATCTCATGGATCGCCTCGCAAAGGCGCACCAGATTAGGCTGCGACGCGACGTAAGCTTTCAACGGCGTGTCGATGGCAAAAAACCATATATTGGCGATGAAGCCGTAGATGCCGGCGTCAATGCTGGTTGGTTTCGGCCCGTGCACGTAACCGCCGGCAGCGATCGCACGCGACAGCACCGCGAGATCGGCGAGGCCGCGGGCGTAAGCCGCGTCGGGCGCGTAGCGGCCGATGCCCTGGTAGTGGTAGCGCTGGAAATTGAAGTCGCGCGCTTTCAGCAACCCGGCTTCGGTGAGGCTTGGATGCTCGCGCATCAACGCATCGCGGAACGCCGGCCAATAGCGCTCGTCCTTCCAGCGCGAATAGGACATGACCCAATAGAGATCGTCGAGCATGCGGGTGATGAGCAGGTTTTGATCGCACTGCGCCGCCGTCAGGCCTGCGTCCAGCGTCACGCGATATTTGCCGGTGACGTGCGCGATGATGCTCTCGCTGTCGCCGACTGTCTCGCCGTCGTCGACAATGTAGGGCAACTGCCCGCGCGGCGCCGCAGAAGCATCGAAAATATGCTCATGCCGGAATGGCACGCCGGCGAGGCGCAGGAAGGCGAACACCTTCAGCCCATAGCCGTTGTTGTCGGCGACGCCGAAGAGTTGGGGGTAGGAGTAGAGGGTGAGCATGAGGCTTAGTGTAGCCCGGATTGAGCCAACGGGTCCGGCCCGAAGTGGCCGACCCGATGACAAGTTCCGCGAAACCCCATCGTGAGGCGGCGAGGTTTAGTGATGGTTTCGCCAATGTTCTATCCATCCTACAATACTGTCATGCGAAAGAAGAAAAAAATCTGGCCCGCCGCCTGGGTAATTGGCGCTGGCGAGCGCTAGTTTGAGATTTCGCCTCCTCCAATGCTAAATCTTCTTGGTTGAGTGGGAGAATGGAAATGAAGGCTCTCGTTCTCGCTCTTTGCCTTGCGCTGATGGCAGCGCCTGCCTTTGCGCAAACCATCTCGCCGATGGAGGCAAAGGACCATGTCGGCCAGAACGTGACTGTCGAAGGCCCAGTCAGCGAAGTTGATCACGCCGCATCGGGCAAGATGATATTCATCGACATGGGAGGACATTATCCGAACAATGTGTTTGCGGGTGTCATCTTCACCGACGATGCGAGCAAATTCCCCGGAGTAGATTCGCTGGATGGCAAGGTCGTCGATATCACCGGGACGATTAAGTTTTACCAAGGCCGGACCGAGATCATTTTGAACGATCCAGCACAGATCAAAACCAAATAGCGCAGGCCCGCACAACGCGCCTGATGGGTGTCGCAAGAGTTTTACCCACCCGCCGCCTGCCACCAATTCGGGAGAAATTTCGTGGCTAAAGGACACAAGGATAAAGTCGCCGTCATCACCGGCGGCGCCAACGGCATCGGGCAAGCCTTCGCGAAACGCCTTGCCGAAGATGGCGTACACGTCGCCATCGCCGACATGGCCGATGGACAGGAGACCGTAAAGCTCGTTGAAGCCGCCGGGCGCAACGCGCTTGCGGTTGAGTGCGACGTGGCGAACCCGGACTCGGTCGCGGCGATGGCCCAGGCGGTGCAGGCGAAATTCGGCCGCGCCGATATTGTGGTGAACTGCGCCGGCATTTATCCGCAGCAGGATTTCGCCACCATGACGTTTGCCGACTGGCGCAAGGTGCTCTCGATCAATCTCGACGGCACGTTTCTCGTCACCGCGGCATTCGTGCCGGGCATGCGGGCGCGGAAATGGGGCCGCATCGTCAACATGGCCTCGAGCACGTTCGGCTCGGTGACCACCGGCTTTGCGCATTATGTCGCCAGCAAGGGCGGCATCATCGGCTTCACCCGCGCGCTTGCCGGCGATGTCGCCGCCGACGGCATCACCGTCAACGCCATCGCACCGGGACTGACCCGCTCGCCCGGCACGCTGGTGCGCAAGCCGCGGCCGGGCTTCACCGACATGGATGCGGAATTTGCCGCCGTCGCCAGCTTGCAGGCGATCAAGCGGGTCGAGGTGCCCGAGGATCTGGTTGGAGCGCTGTCGTTTCTCACAAGCGACGACTCTGCCTTCATGACCGGCCAGACGCTCAACGTCGATGGTGGCCGAGTAAGGTCTTAAGTGGTTGTGTACAGGCCGAAAAACCGAACAGCCGTTTAAGGTCCATCTCAATTTCGCCTAATACTGGCGTTTGTATGCGTGTGCGACGATGCGATTTGAGCGGTATTTGACGATGGCTGTGGCGGGCGAAGTCTCCTACGTGCGGCGGTTCGCGGGGAAGTTTGTCGAGATCGTGGCGGCTGGAATCGGCACGGCGGTGAGCGGATACCTCGTCGCATATATTACCGGGCATCTGGCATTTTTCTCCTTTTTGACGCCGGCCGCTGTCAAGCCATCGCCGCCGCGCAGGTGAGCGGCTGGCCCACCGCGCCGCGCGAGAACGCATCGATCGAAGCCACGGTTCGCGCCGCGCTGGCGAGCCACGACGTGAGCCGGGCGGCGCCGGTCGTAGCGACCGCACAGCCCCCGGCGTCGGATACACCCGAGACCACCGCATCGGTACCCGCAGTCGTCCCGCCGCTCGATGCGACCGAGGTCAGATCGCTGCCGGTCGCCGCCGCCGTCGACGCGCCGCTCCCGGTCGAGCCGGATGCATGGCCCTCCGATCCCACTCCGATGAGCGGCGCCGGCCGCCTGCTGGCCAGTTCGGGAAGGCTGCCGCCGCAGCCGCCGCCTGCAAACGTCAACCTGTTGGCCGCGCTCAAGCACTTCTTCTGAGCTTCGTTTTGCCCCCGCTTCGCGGGCGCGGATGATTTCTCTCCGTCATCGCGAGCGTTAGCGAAACGATCCGCGCGCTTCCTCACCCTCCCCGCCTGTGGCGGGGAGGGAAAGCATAAAGGCAGCACCTCGCCAATCAGGCCGCACACACGATAGTGTTGCCGACACAAAAGCCGATTCGTTTTCGACACATCCTGGGGAGCAAAAATCATGCGCACCGCATTCCGTTCAGGTCTGGTTGCCTTGCTGGCGCTCGCCGGCGTCACGTTCGCGTCAGCCACATACGCCGACGACGGCAGCATCAGCTTCAGCGTGGTCAAGGCCGGCATTATCATCGGCGGCTCGGGCGGCTCGGGCACGCTCGTTTTCCACGGCAGGCAGTACCCGGTTTCGATCGGCGGCCTCAGCTACGGCTTCACCTTCGGCGCTTCCGAGACACGCTTCCGCGGCACCGTGAGCAACATCCGCAGCCCGTCCGATGTCGCCGGTGTCTATGCCGCGGGCAATGTCGGCGCGGCCGTCGGGCGCGGCGTGCAGGCGATTGTGCTCGCCAACGAAAAGGGCGCCGTGTTGTCTTTGACTGGCAGTTCGGTCGGCGCGATCGTCAGCGCGGACCTCAACGGCCTGATAATTACGGTGCGGTGAGGCTCAAAGCCGCTCGAGGTCCGCAACGGCGATCGCCGAAGCAATTCTCCTCGTCGTCGTCTTTGCGCACGCCATCATGCGAAAGGTCAGCGCTGGCGCCGTCTCACTTCGGCGAACGCGAAGGCTTCTTTGATGTTCTCATTAAAGAAGCGGCCCTTTGATTCCGCGTCGAGAAGTCCAGCATAAATTTCCACGGGTACGTTCCGGTATCTATAGGTCTTGCCGCCTGTGAATGTGATGTCCAACTCTGCGGCGGCCTCATCGTATTCGATCGCGGTCATCACCGACGACTTGATCGGCAAGAAACGTCTCATTTTTATCCCACGATGTCGACAGCGCGAAGTTTCCCTTGGACTGTCCCAAACATACCACGCGTCGACGATTGCCTTGTAGATATCCTCCATATAAGCGGCGCTCTTTGTGGAATCGTCCTTCCTTTCTACGTGCGCCCGCAATGACGCGAGTGCTACGCATTATCCTGATCCACAATGTCAAACAGCGACGCTAATCATCTTCGAGCCGCCAGCTCTACTTCCGTCCTCCTGAGGTGGCCGCGCAGCGGCCCTCGAACGACGACGGCCCGGACGCCTCGGCCCCTCATCCTTCGAGGCTCGCTTTCGCTCGCACCTCAGGATGACGGGGAACAGGCGCAGACAATCCCGTTCTCGCGATGCATGTGCATCCGCGCAGTGCTCACACGCACTCGATTTTTCGCTCTCCGCACCGCGACGATTGTCGACGGCCGTTTCGACTACGGCGAGATGCGCTTCATCAGCACCGGTCAACTCGACGGCCGGCCGGTAGTGATCTGGACGCAACGTGGCGATACGCGCCACATCATCTCGATGAGGCACTGTCATGCCAAGGAAGAAGAAATCTGGCTCCGCCGCACGGGTTGATCCCGACGACGCGCCGGAGTTGACGGAAGAGTTTTTCGACCGGGCTGAAATCCGGCAGGGCAACAGAGTTGTCCGCCGTGGCCCACCGCCGCTACCAAATCCGAAGCAGGCCGTGAAGCTCCGCCTCGACAGCGACGTGCTCGCGGCTTATCGCAAGACCGGCACCGGCTGGCAGACTCGGATCAACGCGGATTTGCGCAAGGCGCGGAAACTTAAGGCGGGATGAACTTGGTCTTCGAACAGCCCTGCCCCGGTGGTGACGGTTCCAAATCGTAATCGCGAGTGAGGCAGCACATTATCGAGGTGACGGTAGCGGCGATGGGCTTAGCAAGCCGGAGAATAGTCCGAGGCCGTGCCGCGAGGCTTATTTCGTTTCACTCAATCCGGGCTACGCTTGCTACGGTCCCGTCATCGAGCGATAGCCGTCGAGGTACGGGATCGGGTGCAATGGCGGCAACTCCAGAGATCCGTCCAGCAGCACCTTCGCAAGCGATATGAAGTTATACGGGAAGGGAGGGTGGAAGACCTTATTCATGCCGCCGTCTAGTCCGGTGTGGATCGGGGCAGCCGGTATGTTGTCTTTGACCAGTTGCGCATAGGCGGCTTCATCGGCGCGTTGTTTCTCCAGCGCCGGCTGCGCGACCTTCGGGGCGACGACGAAGGCGGGACATTGCTCCCCCGGGCCGAACATCAGAGACGTTGACGATCCCGGCACAGGCCGCGCATCGAACACGTAACGGCGATCGCACACGTCCACCCTGGGCTCGAGATGCGTCGCTTCGAAATGATCGTTGCCGATCTTGAGCATCTGCCAGAATGGCATGTTCGGATTGGTGCGGTGCCGCGCCAGATTTTCCGGCGTCATGCGGAACGGATAGGCCTGGACCTGAAATGCCAGCTGGCCGCCGAGGAAAAAGTCGCGCGCCAGCGCGTAGATTTCACCGATCTGCTCGTCGGTCATGGCGTAACAGCCGACCGATGCGCAATTGCCATGGATCATGAGAAAGGAGCCGTCGCGGTCATTCGCCGCGTCGAAGGCATTTGGAAAGCCGATGTTGATGGCCAGATAGTAGCTGGAATTCGGGTTCATCAGCTTTGGCGTGATGGCATAGAAGCCTTCGGGGGCCTGATAGTCGCCCTCGTGCAGCTTCGGCCCGAGCTCGCCCGACCAGCGGCAGACCGGGTAGAGCTTAAGCAGCTCGAAACGGCCGGCGGCCGTCTGTTTCCAGACTTCAAGCTCCGATTCTTCCTTGAAGATGCGCAACAGGATCGGCGAATGCTTGGGTGTCTTTTTTTGCGCCAGCAGCGACAGCAGTGCGGCCGGCAGCTCCCGCGTCGCTTTCTCAGGCAACGCCGGCGCGCCCTCGCCAAGGCACCCGACCGGCGCCAAAGCGCCGGCGACAGCCGCAGAGATCACTAGAGCGCGGGCGAACGTGACGCCGATCAACTTCATTCCCTTAATCGAGGACTTTATGCGCCGCACCAGGACAGCGCCAGCACATAGAAGCTGACACCTGTTTTAGGTGTTGCGGGACAACGAACAAAACACACGTCGAGATATTATTCGTTGTAAGCTATCTTATAGTCTGGCACTCGAATCAAGTTATCGGCAGGATTCCATACGCACCAGACCCCAGAATGAAGTCACTAATACTTTTACAGGGCGATCTCCCCAAACAATTTTTGGATGGCGCTGAGGAATCTGAAGCGTTCCGGGCGGGTGAATACATTCGCATGAATGCGTCAACTATCAGCAAAGTTCAATTCTTTAGACATGCCATCGAATTGGCTCTGCGAGGAAAGCTTCATACTGCAGGAAGCAGTATTTTCAACAAGGTGGATAAGCTTCTTGAGAGCCGGGCCGCTCGCGTCGCGGCCCTTAGCAGCATGCAACTGCCTCAAGCTTGCTTGCTTCTTAGTAACTAACCGAATCTCCCGAGCGCTGCCCATGTCGTCCAATAATCTCGCCGCCGTTGACGAAATAAATCTGTCTAGACAATTTAAAGACGTGGATGCCCGGCACAAGGCCGGGCATGACGGCGGAGAGAGCGGCCGGAGATGCCGCAGCCGGACTTAAGCGTCATCAATCTCCGCAAAAGCGAACGCACCCCTGATATTGTCGTGAAAATACGCGCCCTTCGACTCGGCGTCGAGCAGGCCGATGTGGAGGTCCGGTGGAACGTTCGAATAGCGATAGGTTTTGCCGCTAGTGAACGTAATTTCCAAAGCTAATTCGGCTTCATTATATTTGACCGACGTTATCACCGATGATCGCACCGGAAGGAAGCGCCCCGATCGGTCCTCGCGCGTTCCGTAAGTCGCCCTGATGGCGGCTTCTTTCAGGGCGGCCTCCATCTTCTCAAAATCAATTCCTAGTGGTCTGTCGTCTCGAGCCTTCATGGCACATCTCAGCATGGATGCCCGGGTCAAGCCCGGGCACGACGGCGGAGGAGCGGCGGAGTCCCGATCCTTCGAGGCCCGCGCTGCGCGCGGGCACCTCAGGATGACGGTAACTAAAGCGCCTTGTTCGCCTCTTTAGCCGCTTCCGCCTTATCGACATAAACCTGCGCGCCCATGTCCAAGAACTTCTTCGACATGTCGGCCATGCCCTGCTTCGCCACGTCCGGATACAGCGCGGCCTTCTCGTTGTCCGAGAGCCCGGCGGCGTAATCGCGAACATCCGCCGTGATCTTCATCGAGCAGAATTTCGGGCCGCACATCGAGCAGAAGTGCGCCACCTTGTGGGCTTCCTTGGGCAGCGTCTCGTCGTGGTATTTGAGCGCGGTGTCGGGATCGAGGCTCAGGTTGAACTGGTCCTTCCAGCGGAAGTCGAAGCGCGCGCGGCTCAACGCGTCGTCGCGCAGTTGCGCGGCCGGATGGCCCTTGGCGAGGTCGGCGGCGTGGGCGGCGATCTTGTAGGCGATGACGCCGTCCTTGACGTCGTTCCTGTCGGGCAGGCCGAGATGCTCCTTCGGCGTGACGTAGCAGAGCATGGCGGTGCCGAACCAGCCGATCATGGCGGCGCCGATCGCCGAGGTGATGTGGTCGTAGGCCGGCGCGATGTCGGTGACGAGCGGGCCGAGCGTATAGAACGGCGCCTCGCCGCATTCCTTGAGCTGCTTGTCGACATTGATCTTGATCTTGTGCAACGGCACGTGGCCGGGGCCTTCGATCATCACTTGACAGCCCTTGGCCCAGGCGACCTTGGTGAGTTCGCCGAGCGTTTCCAGCTCGGCAAACTGCGCGCGGTCGTTGGCGTCGCGGATCGAACCGGGGCGCAGGCCGTCGCCGAGCGAGAACGAGACGTCATATTTGCGCATCAGGTCGCAAATCTCGTCGAAGCGCTCGTAGAGGAAGCTTTCCTTGTGATGCGCCAGGCACCACTTCGCCATGATCGAGCCGCCGCGCGAGACGATGCCGGTGACGCGATTGGCGGTGAGGTGGATGTAGGCGAGGCGCACGCCGGCATGGATGGTGAAATAATCGACGCCCTGCTCGCATTGCTCGATCAGCGTGTCCTTGTAGCACTCCCAGTCGAGCTTGACCGGATCGCCGTCGACCTTTTCGAGCGCCTGATAGATCGGCACGGTGCCGATCGGGACCGGCGAATTGCGCAAAATCCATTCGCGGGTGTTGTGGATGTTGCGGCCGGTGGAGAGGTCCATCACCGTGTCGGCGCCCCAGCGGATCGCCCACACCATTTTCTCGACTTCTTCCTCGACCGACGAGGTGACGGCGGAGTTGCCGATATTGGCGTTTATTTTCGTCAGGAAGTTCCGCCCGATCGCCATCGGCTCGAGCTCTGCGTGATTGATGTTGGAAGGGATGATGGCGCGGCCGCGCGCGACTTCCTCGCGCACGAATTCCGGGGTCACGAACAGCGGCACCGAGGCGCCGAAGCTCTCGCCGTCGTCATGGCGTTCCTGGGCGACGTCGAGCATCTTTTTGCGGCCGAGATTTTCGCGCTCGGCGACGTAGATCATTTCCTTGGTGATGACGCCCTTGCGAGCCCATTCGAGCTGCGTGATCGGGTGGCCGTCGAGACCGCGCAGCGGCTTCGGGGTGTTGGCAAAATTACGCGCGAGGTGCTTGCCGGTGACATTGCCGTTATCGACCGGCTTGATCGGGCGGCCTTCGTATTCCTCGACGCCGCCGCGCTCCTTGACCCATTCGATGCGCGACCGCTTCAGGCCCTTTTCGACGTCGATCGCCGCATCGTTGTCGGTGTAGATGCCCGACGGATCGTAAACCCGCACCGGCTCCTCGCCCGAACTGGCATCGAGCGCGATCTCGCGATACGGCACCCGCAGATCCGGCGCCGCCTCGGGCGACGAATAGGTCTTGCGCGATCCGGTGACCGGGCCGGTGGTGACCGTGGGCGTGGCGAGATCGGATTCGGACAGCGGCTTGTTCATCGGGTCGCTCCTCGCAATTTCTCCTCATGCTGAGGAGCGCGGCACGCGCGTCTCGAAGCATGAGACCTATCCGTTCATCCTTCGAGACGGCTGCTTCGCAGCCTCCTCAGGATGAGGTTCCGAGACTGTTCCGGTACTTGCCGAGTTGGGGCGGAATTTGGAAGAAGTTTCCGTCCCTTCGCCGGCATGACCCGGATCAGGTTCAAAGGGTTTTTCTCAGCCCGTTACGGGCACCCCTCGGAACCCCTCTAAAATAGGCCGATGGCGCGGGGTGTCAACGCGCTGTCATGAGACTCAGCCTTGCGCGCGCATCACCCTTTCCCGTCATCCTGAGAGCCTGTCCTCGGGCTTGACCCGAGGATGCCCGCCAAAGGCGGGCCTCGAAGGATGCACGGCCGAGGCGCCCGGGCCGTCGTCCTTCGAGGCTCGCCGCTCTCGCGGCGAGCGCCTCAGGATGACGGATCAAGTGCGGTTTACACGCATTCTCCCGCGGACTATGCGGTGTTCCGCACGAGGGAACTATCATGCCTGGTGAAACGAAAGCGCTAGCGGAATTCGCGGCTACTCTGCGTTACGAGGATATTCCGCCTACGGCCGTCGCCATCGCCAAGGCCAGCATCATCGACACCGTGGGCGTCGTGCTGTTCGGCTCGACGCTGCCGTGGAGCCGCATCGTCGACGACTACGTGCAGCACACCGGCACCGGCGTCAGCACCGTGCTGGACGCAGGCTTCCACCGCACCAGCGCTCCGGGCGCGGCATTCGCCAACGGCGCCTTCGCGCACGCGTTCGAGTTCGACAATCTGCGCCAGCCGTCGACCGGCGTGCATCCCGGCGCCACGGTGCTGACCGGCGCGTTGGCGGCGGCCGAGGAAGCCAAAGTCACCGGCAAGGATCTGATCACCGCCTTCGTCGCCGGGCTTGAATGCATGTTCCGTGTCGCGCTTGCGGCCAAGAGCTCGAGCGAAAAGCTCGGCTTCCACGCGCCGGGCATGACCGGCGTGATCGGCTCCGCCGTCGCCGCGAGCAAGATCATGAAACTCTCTGCCGCGCAGACCACCATGGCGATGGGCATCGGCGGCTCGTTCTGCTCCGGCCTCCTGGCGTTCGTGAAATCCGGCCAGGGCGGCATGGTCAAGCGCATTCACATGGGCCGCGCCGCCGAGGGCGGCGTCACCGCGGCGAACCTCGCGGCGCGCGGCTTCGAGGGTCCCGAAGTCATCCTCGAAGGCAAATTCGGCGTGCTCGATGTTTTCGCGCGCGACGCCGATCCTTCCGTCATCCCCGTCGGCCTCGGCGAACGCTGGGAAACGCTGACCATCACGTTCAAGACGTTTCCCTGCCACGTCACCTCGCAATCGCCGGTGCAGGCGCTGCTGGCGCTGCGCGCACAACATTCGTTCGCGCCCGCCGACGTCGCCAGGATCGTCATCGAAGTCTCCGACAAGGTGCTGTCGCATCACGCCGACCCGGCACCGCGCGATGTGGCGACGGCGCAATACAGCCTGCCGTTTACCATCGCGCTCGCGCTGTTCCGCGACCCCGGCGATCCGCAAGCCTTCCTCGACGGGCCGAACCAGAATCCGGCGATCCTCGAATTGGCGAAACGTGTCGCTCTCGAGCCCTATGAGAAATCCGGACCGAACGGCAACGACATGGCGTGCCGGTTGCACATCACTCTGAAAGACGGCCCTACGCTCAGCATCGCACGCACCGATTTCGAAGGCACCACGACGTCGCCGCTGACCCGCGAGCGGCTGGAGCAGAAATTCCTGAAGCTGTCGTCGACCGTGCTCGGTGAAAAGCCGCGCATCGAACTGCTGGAGCGGCTGAACGATCTGGAAAGCGTCAAAGTCGCAGAGCTGTTCAAACTCTAACCGTCATCCTGAGGTGCCCGCCGAGGCGGGCCTCGAAGGATGCACGGCCCGGGCCGTCGTCCTTCGAGGGCCGCTGCGCGGCCACCTCAGGATGACGGGAAATCGAATCAGTAGTCCTTCAGCAGCCGCTCGATGTAGTCGAGCTCTTCCTGGGAGCGGGAGAAGTCGCCGAAGCGCTTGCGCAATTCCTCGATGATGCGCCGCGCCCGCTGCACGTCGATCTCGCCGGGCACCCGCACCGTGGTGTCGTCACCGTAATCGCGGCCGCGCATCGGCCGGCCGAGCGGGTCGGTATCCTGATCGGCGCGCGGCTGGCCCAGGCGCCCGCTGCGGCCGGGATTGCCGCCCTGCCCCATCTGCTGCTGCATCGCCTGCGCCATTGATTGCGCGCCCTTGCGCATGGCGTCGAGCGCGCGGCCCTGCGAATCCACCGCGCTGTCGGAATTGCCGTCGCCGAGTTCGCCTTGCGCCTCGTCCATGGCGCTGCCAGCCTGGCCGAGCTGATCCATCTGGTCCTGGCCCTGCCCCTGTTGGCCTTGCTGCCCCTTCTGGCCGTTCTGGCCGAAACCGCGGTTCTTCAAATCGTCGAGCAGCTTGTTGAGGCGGTCGCGCAGCGCCTGCTGGTTCTTCTGCAGGTCGCCCATGGAATTGCCGGGCTGCGGATTCGGCTGTTGGTTTGGCCGCGACTGGCCGCCGCGCGGCTGGCCCTGCTGGCGCTGGTCCTGGCCCTGCTTGAAGGTGCGGTCGCGCAAATCCTGCTGCTGGTGGATCATGTCGCCGAGCTCGTCGAGCTCCGACATCATGTCGTCTGAGTCATCGCCGTCGTCGCCCGGCGTCGCCATTTGCAGGTTTTCCATCATCTGCTGGAGCTGCTGCAACAATTGGCGTGCGGCGTCCTTGGCGCCGTTGCGCGATAGTTGCTCGAGCCGGTCGAGCATGCTCTGCAAATCCTTCTGGCTGAGCACGCGCTGGTTCGGACTCAATGGACGTGCGAGCTGCTGGCTGTTCTTCAGTTGCTGCGCCATCGCCTGCATGAAGCGGTCCATCGCGGCGCGCAGCTGATCCATCAGCGACTTGAGCTCCTGGTCGGATGCGCCGCGCTCGAGCGCCTGGCGCAGCGCCTCCTCGGCATTGCGCAATCCGGCTTGGGCGTCGGAAATGTCACCGTCCTCGAGCTGTACCGCCATCGACCACATGCGCTGCGCTGTCTCACGCAGATCGTCGTCGCTCTTGGCGCGAACCAGCGACCAAAAGATGCCGCGCAGGCCGAGATAGGTGGCGGCGTCAGGCTCGAATTTCTCCGGCGCCATGGTCAGCGCGTCGAGCGCGGTGACGATCAGCGGGCGAGCATTGGCGTCGAGCGCCAGATTGCGGCGCTGCTCGACCAGCGCGCGGGCGAGCGGCTTGGTGAAAACACGCTCGGGCAGGCGGAACGCGAACGGCTCACTGTTGCCCTCGTTGCCGCCGTCGTCCTTGGCAGTGAGCGTCATCACGACTTCGGCGCCGGCCCAGGGATGATCGGTCAGATCCTTGATGGTCTGGCCGACGCCGTTTCGGGTGCGCGCCTGCGGCAGCACCAGCGGGAAATCCGGCGGGCCGTAGAGCGGATGCGCTGCCGCGCCGCCTGTCGCCGTGCCGTCGTCCTTGCGGGCGAACGTGGCGTGCGCTTCGCTCACGCCGTAATCGTCCTCGAGTTGATACGACAGCAACATCGAGCCGCGCTGCTGCTGCTCGGGATCCTTGGTCAGCGCGATGGTCGGCGGCTTGTCGGGAATGGCGTTGAACGCCCAGCTCAGATCGTCGCCGGCGCCGCGCAAGGTCGCAGCGCCGGTCGCCGTAATGACAAAGCGATGCTCCTCGGTGCCGGCCGGCGCTTTCACCGCATCCTTCGCCGGCGTGACGCCGCCCGTGCCGGTAACGTCGAGGCTGAGCTTGCCGGTCGAGCGCACGACCAGCGTCGAATTCTCCGGCACCGCGATGATGCCGCTCGTCGGCAGCGCCGCGGTCTCGCCGGGATGGATGCCCGGCAGCACCACCGGCGGCTTGCCGGTATAGGCCGGCGGCACGACCCAGGCGTCGACGCGGAAATTCGGCGGCAGCACGACGCCGTGCCAGTCGAATGCGACCGCGATGCGGTGCCAGCGTTCGCCACCGGCGGCAAAAAACGTCGCGGCGCAGGCGATCAGTACCAGTGCGCGCAACGCATAGGGGTCGCGCCGCGACACCCGCGGCGACGGCCAGCCTGCCTTCAACGATCGCGCCGCCGCAAGCGTGCGCTCGATATGAGCGTTCCACAGCGCCAGCGAGTATGGGTCCTTCGAGGTGACGGCGAGATCGTCGGCGATCGCGGTCGCCGGTCGATGGCGCAGCCCGCTCGACCGATCGAGCCGGCTCAAGCCGTCGCGAAGGCCGGGGATGCGCAGAACCAGAAACGGAAACATCGCGGCACCCGCGACCGCGCCACAGGCAATCACCGCTGCAGCGCGCCCGAGCGGCGGCAGCCACAGGAACACGCCGAGCCAGGCCAGGGTGAGGAACAAGCCGATCGCGGCGGCGAGCCCGGTGAGCGCCGGCCACAGCCGCTCCCAGAAAATTACCCAGCGGGCATGTTTGAGCGGCGCCGCCAAGGGCGGCTGAACGGCAGCCGCACTGGGCCGCTCCGGCACCGGATCAGGTAAAATTGTCTCCGTCACAAAGTGCTCCGCACAGCGCGATTGTGCATCACAACACAGTAACATGAGGGCGGGTTCATGGCACTTTCGCCGCCACCCGCCGCCTCGGGCAACTCAGCAATGCAAGATCAGAGCCATCATCAGAGCCATGCCGGCAGGCGGTCGAGCGCGATCAGCGCATTGGCTTCGAGCCGCGGCCGCACCAGCGCCCATTCGCCAGCCCGCACAAGCACTTCGGGGATCAGCGCGCGGGTGTTGTAAGTGCCTGACTGGGTCGCCCCATAGGCGCCGGCCGACATCACGGCGAGGAGATCGCCCGGCCGCGGCTCCGGCAGCGAGCGATCGAGCGCAAGATAGTCGCCCGACTCGCACACCGGCCCGACCACGTCGGCAATGATTCGCGGCGCGCCGGGCGCGGCCTCCCGCACCGGCCAGATTTCGTGATGCGCCTCATACAGCGTTGGCCGGATCAGATCGTTCATGCCGGCATCGATGATGATGAAGGTCTTGGCCTCGCCGGGTTTCACATAGAGCACGCGGGTGACCAGGATACCGGCATTGCCGACGATGAGCCGACCCGGCTCGAAGATCAGCTTGCAGCCGAGATCCTGCGTCGCGCGCTTGACCACCGCCGCGTAGGCATGGGGATCGGGCGGCGGCGCGTTGTCGTCGCGATAAGGAATGCCAAGGCCGCCGCCGAGATCGACGTGGCTGATGGCATGGCCGTCGACGCGCAGCACGCGCACGAAATCCGCCAACAGTGCGAACGCGTCGCCGAACGGATCGAGTTCGACGATCTGGCTGCCGATATGCATGTCGACGCCAGCGACACGCACGCCCTTGAGCATGGCGGCGCGGGCGTAAACTTCGCGGGCGCGGCTGATCGGAATGCCGAACTTGTTCTCGGCCTTGCCGGTGGCGATCTTGGCGTGGGTCTTTGGATCGATATCGGGATTGACGCGAACCGAGATCGCAACGGCGCGGCCCTTGGCGGCGGCAATCGCGGCAAGGAGTTCAAGTTCTGCCCCGGACTCGACGTTGACGCAGAGAATGCCTTCGTCCACCGCGAGCGCCAGTTCGCGCTCGGTCTTGCCGACGCCGGAGAACATGATTTTGTCGGGCGGGATACCTGAGGCGCGCGCGCGCAACAATTCGCCTTCGGAGACGACGTCGGCGCCGGCGCCGAGTTTTGCCAAAGTCGCGATCACGGCCTGGTTGGAATTCGCCTTCATGGCGTAACAGACCAGCGCGTCGACATCGGCGAACGCGCCTGCGAACACTTTATAGTGCCGCTCCAGCGTCGCACTCGAATAGCAATAAAACGGCGTGCCGACGGCGTCCGCCAGCGCGCTCAGGTTGACCTGTTCGGCGTGCAGCACGCCGTCGCGATACGCGAAGTGATGCATGGGAGGTGTTTAGCGTGAGACGAACGAGATCGCTACAGCGACCGTGTAACTACTGAAGCAGCGGGTCGAGGATAAACGATTTTCCCTGCGGGGGCGGCTGGTAGATCGCATGGCCCTGGGAATCGACGGTGTTTGGCCGCTTGGTATCATCCGGCGCCGAACTGCCGGATAGAAACGACGACGAGGGCAAGGCCGGCTGCGTCAGGTTCGATCTGTCGGCGGTCGGCGACGGCGTGTCGCTCGGCGGCAAATCGAGAGGTCCCTTACGCCCACAGCCCGCAACCGACAGCGACAGTGCTATCGCCGCGCCGAATGCCAGCGTTCGGCCAATTCCAGGTCGCACAACAGCCAAAGCAAGCTCCCCTACCGCAATTCCAGCAAATCAGGCCGCGGCGGCGAGATTGTGTCGGCAAGGTCTTGCCATCCCGTTATGCCTTGCTTTTCAGCCGTTTCAGCCAGCGTTTGGCCTGGGCGCGGACCTGGTTCGGCGCGGTGCCGCCGTAGATCTTGCGGCTCGCCACCGACTTGCCGACCGACAGCACGCCGAACACCGACTTGGTGATTTTGGGCTCGACGGCCTGCATGGCTTTCAGCGGCAGCTTGTCGAGCGACAGATTCGCCTCGGCCGCCGCGGCCACGATCCTTCCGGTGATGTGGTGGGCTTCGCGGAACGGCAGCTTGAGCGTGCGGGTGAGAAAATCCGCAAGATCGGTTGCCGTGGAATAGCCCTCCCCGGCCGCCGCCGCCATGCGCGCGATATCAGGCTCCATATCGCGCACCATGCCGGTCATCGCCGTCAGCGACAGCGTAAGCGCGCCGATCGCATCGATCGCGCCTTCCTTGTCCTCTTGCAGGTCTTTTTGATAGGCGAGCGGCAAACCCTTGATCACTATCGCAAGTCCGGTCAGCGCGCCGACGATGCGTCCGGTCTTGGCGCGCACCAACTCGGCGGCGTCCGGATTGCGTTTCTGCGGCATCATCGAGGAACCGGTGGTGAATTTGTCCGACAGCCGGATCAGGCCGGCAAGCGGCGACGACCAGATCACGATCTCCTCGGCAAACCGCGACAGATGGATCGCCGTGATCGCACAGGCCGACAGCGTTTCCAGCACGAAATCACGGTCGGCGACCGCGTCGAGCGAATTGGCCATCGGTCGCGCAAAGCCGAGCGCTTTCGCCGTCATTGCGCGATCGATCGGAAACGACGTGCCGGCCAGCGCGCCGGCGCCGAGCGGGCTCTCATTGAGTCGTGTTCGCGCGTCGGCGAACCGGCCGCGGTCGCGCGCCGCCATCTCGACGTAGGCGAGCAGATGATGACCGAACGTCACCGGTTGCGCCGTTTGCAGATGGGTGAAACCCGGCATGACGGTGCCGGCGTGCTGCAGCGCCTTCTCGGCGAGCGCGCGCTGATAGGCGGCGAGCCGCGCATCGAGGCCGTCGATCGCATCGCGCACCCAGAGCCGGAAATCGGTCGCGACCTGATCGTTGCGGGACCGTGCGGTATGCAGCCGTCCGGCCGCCGGCCCGATCAATTCGCCAAGCCGGCTTTCGACGTTCATATGAATGTCTTCGAGCGCGCGCTTGAAGGTGAACTTGCCGCGCTCGATCTCTGACAGGATCGTGTCTAGACCTTGAGCGATGTTCCTTGCATCCTGCGCCGTGATGATGCCCTTTTTGGCAAGCATTGCGGCGTGGGCCTTGCTGGCGGCGATGTCCTGCCGGTACAGGTGGCGGTCGAACCCGATCGAGGCGTTGATATCCTCCATGATCGGGTCGGGTTTGGAGCCGAAGCGCCCGCCCCACATTTTGTTGCTCATGACACGCCGTTGGTGAAAGTTGCGCCGAGGTTCTACCGCTAATGACCGAACAATCCGACCCTTCGCTTGGCAAAATCGGCCGGCTCCGCCTGCTGTCCGCCGTTGCCGCGGTGATCCTGCTGGCGATCCTGGCCGGGGTATACGGGATTGGGCACTTGCGAAGCAATCCGGGCGACACCGCCTGTCAGCCCGCTGTCGATGCGGCGGCAAAGCTCGTGCCGCTGGTGCACGGCGAGGTCGCCGCGCTGACTGTCGCGCAACGGCCGTTCCAGGTGCCTGACGTGGCGTTCAAGGACGCCGCCGGCCACGACCGCAAGCTTGCTGGCTGGCGTGGCCGCACCGTACTCCTGAACCTGTGGGCGACATGGTGCGTGCCGTGCCGCAAGGAAATGCCGGCGCTCGACGCGCTGCAAAGCGATCTCGGCGGCCCGAATTTCGAAGTCGTCGCCATCAACATCGACACCCGCGATGCGGAGAAACCGCTGGCATTTCTCAAAGACGTCGGCATCAGCCACCTCGCCTATTATTCCGATGAGAGCGCGCACGTCTACGAGGACCTCAAAACCGCCGGCAAAGCCTTCGGCATGCCGACAACCGTGCTGGTCGACCGCTCCGGCTGCGAGATCGGCAACATGGCGGGACCGGCGGAATGGTCGAGCGACGACGGCGTGAAGCTCGTAAGCGCGGCGATCGCCAATCAGTAGCCCGGTCTTCTCCCAAGCAAATTGAAATCCCAAACCCGCAGTCCTCATGACGCGCACACGCCGCGGCGATCTTCTCATCATTCTCATCCTCGGCGCGCTCAGCACCGTGAGTCCGATTTCGATCGACATGTATCTGCCGGCATTCCCGCAGATCGCGCGCGACCTCGGCACCACGCCCGCGGAAATCTCGCTGTCGGTATCCGGCTATTTCATCGGGCTGGCGCTCGGACAACTGTTCTACGGGCCCCTGCTCGATCGGTTCGGCCGCAAGAAGCCGCTTTATGGCGGACTGAGCCTGTTCGTGCTGGCGTCGCTTGGCTGCATGACGGCGCGATCACCGACACTTTTCATCGCATTCCGGCTCCTTCAGGCGCTTGGCGGTTGCGTCGCGCAGGTCGGCGCCATCGCCATGGTGCGGGATTTTTTCCCCGTGGAGCAAAGCGCAAAAATCTTGTCGATGCTGATTCTGGTCTTGAGCGTCTCGCCATTCTTCGCACCGACGATCGGCGGTTACGTGACGACGACAATCGGCTGGCAGTGGATTTTCGTCATCCTCGCCGGCTTTGCGCTCGGCGTGATGGCGCTGCTCTGGCTGTTCCTTCCGGAAGGTCACAAACCCGACCCTGATATCTCGCTGCGGCCCGGCGCCATAGTCGGGGAATTCCTCAACATCCTCGCACTGCCGCAATTTCATACTTATGCGGTCGGGGGCGCTTTCGCGTTCGCCGGATTGTTCGTCTATGTAACGGGCGCACCGATCATCTTCATCGACGCGTTTCACGTCGGGCCGCGCGCCTTCGGGCTGATATTTGCCGGCATCGCGTTGAGCTTCATCGGCGGCAGCCAGTTCAATATATGGCTGTCGCGGCGGCATCAGGACCGCAAGATTTTCCATACCGCGGTGATCTGCCAGAACGTCATCATGCCGGTGATTTTACTCGGCACCGCCTTCGGCTGGTACGGACTGACGGCGAACGTCGCGCTGCTGTTGTGCTATCTGCCGTTTTGCGGAATTGCCTATCCGAACGCCGCCGCGCTGGCGCTGGCGCCGTTCAACAAGAATATCGGCAGCGCGTCGGCGCTACTCGGCTTTCTGCAAATGGGGATCGGCGCTTTGGCCTCGACCGGCGTCGGGGTGTTGCATGCGTCGTCGAGCTTGCCGATTTACGCAGTGATGGCGGCGACGGCGCTGATCGGTCTTGCGATCCTGCTGGCGAACCGGAAATACGTTTCGGGACAAACGGACGCAGATACGCACTGATCCTTACGCCTACCGCCCATTCCGGCGGGACGGCAGATTGCGCTACGCTGATCCCCCGGCCTGCCGACAGGGAGAGGACATGCGTATCAATCGACGATGGATGCTCCGCGGTCTTGGCGCCACGGTAACGACCGGTGCCGGGCGGCGGGCTTTTGCACAGTCAATTTATCCCACAAGGCCAATCCGTATCATCGTGCCTGCCACTCCGGGCGGGCCCTACGATCTCATTCCCCGGTTTGTCGCGGATTATGTTGCCCGCAAATACGGCTGGACGATTGCGTCGGAGAATCGTCCCGGCGCAAGCGGCATTGTCGGCGTGGTTGCGGCGAAACAGGCGCTGCCTGACGGTTACACGCTGGTCGTGCCGAGCGCGGCGACGCATGGGTCCGAGCCGGCGTTCAATCACGCCTTGCCCTACGACCCTTACAGCGATCTCGCGCCGGTCATCCTGCTCGCGCAAGGCGCGCTCGTTCTGTTGGTCGGCAAACAGGTGCAGGTCAATTCAGTGGCGGAACTCATCGCGCTCATCCGCGCGCGGCCGGGCGCGCTGAAATTCTCCAGCGCCGGCTACCTGACCCAACAGCACCTCGCCACGGCGATGATGCTGCAACGCGCGGGTTTGCCACAGGACTCCGCGACCCACGTGCCTTACCGGGGGTTGGTTGAAGCCGTGCGCGGACTGCTTGCCGGCGAAGTCGATTTTATGATCGTCAGCACCGGCTCGGTCAGAGGATATCTGGCAAACGACGATTTGCGCGCGCTCGCGATCACCTCGCTGACGCGATCCACACATTTGCCGAACGTGCCGACCTTCGCCGAAATCGGCTATCCCGGATATCGGATCGTCGCATGGTGCGCACTGGCGGCGCCGGCCGCCACACCGCAGGCGGTTCTCGACCGCTGGAACGCTGTGGCCGACGAAGCGCTCATGGACAGCGACGTTCGCGCGCGGATCGAGAAGTTGGACTACGATGTCTGCGGCGGATCGGCCGCAAGCTACACGGACTTTTTCAAGCATGATATCGAAACCTATCGGCAACTCGCAGCGGCGACCGGTCTCAAGGAAGAGTGAACACATCGGTGGCGCGCGATCGCCATGACGCCAGCGATTTCGGGACAAAGACGGGACAATCGGCGCGCGCGGGTAATCCCTTCGTAATCGCTCATAAATCAAGCCGCCGATGCCCGCTATACCGTCATCCTGAGGTGCGAGCCAACGGGTCCGGCCCGAAGTGGCCGGCCCGATGACAGGCTCCGCGAGCCTCGAAGGATGCACAGCCGAGGCGCTGGGGCCGTCGCCCTTCGAGGCTCGGCGCTTTCGCGCCGAGCACCTCAGGATGACGGAACTGAGTTTCGTGTTCGCTCAAATATCAATCGGCCCTGATATTGGCCGTTCGGACTACCGCTCCCAATTTCTTCACTTCGTCAGCAATGAATTTGCCAAAATCGCTGGAGGACAGCACGAGAGGCTCGGCGCCCATCGCGGTCAATTTCTCTTTGACCTCGGCTTCGGCAAGCGACCCGTTAATGTCCTTGTTGAGCTTCGCAATGATGTCTTGCGGTATATTTTTGGGCGCGACGAAGCCGCCCCAGATGTAAAGCTCATATCCAGGCACGAATTCTGCCACGGTCGGGACGTTTGGCAACGCGTCCATCCGGCTGGTGCCGGTCACGGCAAGTGCACGAAGCCTTCCCTCCCGGATATGCGAAATGAAGGCGGCAACAGGTGCAAAGGTGACCTGAACCTGCCCGGATAGAAGGTCCGGCAAATAGCTCGCTTTGTAAGGAATGTGGACGAGGTTCACCCCGGTCATCTGCTTGAATAATTCGCCGGCAATGTTGTTGGTGGTGCCGTATCCAGCCGATGCGTAGTTGATTTGGCCGGGATGAGCTTTGGCGTACGCGATAAATTCAGGAACGGTTTCGACCGGAAGCAATGGCGTCACGACCATGACATTCGGCGCCCGATGCGTTCCGGCAATAGCCGCCGTGTCCGCGACGATGTCGAAGTTGAGCCCTTGATAAAGGGTTGCGTTGACGGCATTGGCAGAAGAGATCGCGAACAGCGTGTAGCCATCCGGAAGCGATCGGATGGCGGCTTCAGCCGCAATATTGCCGCCTGCGCCTGGCCGGTTCTCAACGACAAAACTCTGGCCGAGCTTTTCCGAAACTGACTGTGCCACCACGCGGACGAGGAGGTCCGCCGCAAGGCCAGCGGGAAACCCGACGAGAACATGGACGGCCCGTGATGGGTAATGTGATGAGCTATCCTGGGCGTTCGCATATCCTGCGATCGTCGATAACGGCGGAATGCCAATGAGTCGGATAAAATCGCGTCGGTGAATGTTCATAGCGGGTCCTGCACTATTCAATCGGACTCCACGAAATAACAGCGGATTGAATAACCTCTATCTGTCAACCGTCATTGCGAGCGCAGCGAAGCAATCCAGCGCTCAATGCCAGCCGCCCTGGATTGCTTCGTCGCCACGCTCCTCGCAATGACGAATAAGAGACCGCGCAGGTGAGCCCACCCGGAAGCCAGTGTCACCATCTGGCTTACGCTCACCGTTAGGATGAGGCGCTAACGCCAGAGTGGGCTCGCCTGCGCGGTCGTGAATAGCATGGGTACGCAAGAAGCGGCAGTCAGCTTACGACCGAGAACTGATTTGACTGAATAGAGAGAGCGCTCGGTCGAATTTATCATTGAAGAGCCACATCGCATCGAAAATCTCGCGGATCGTCGCGGATGTTTTCGCCCTGTCAGCCTTTCCAAAAGTGAAGATGCTGTTGTTTCGGAGAAACCCCATGATTCGGGGGTCCGAAACCTTATAACTGGTCAAGTCACCGGACTTAAGGGCCGCTCTGGTTGGAGTTGGAATGATCTGAATGAGTTCGAACAGTTTCATCTGATCAATCGGATCTGGCAGCGCTTTCGCTATCGCGGGTATGTCCTGAAAAAGATCTGCATGGGCGTTGGCAAGGCCGTCTCTCACGGCAGTCCAGTGATTGAGCCGATGATCCAGATTGCCGACCCTCGCCTCTTCCCTGTCGTCACGCGCGTTCAGGGCGGGATTGAAGGCCGCTATAGACATTTTCATCGCCGCCCATTTCTTCTGACCATTCTGGTCTTCAGAGGGGCCTGTTTGTAAGCTTCCTTTGTAAGTATTGGAGCGGGCATTGCCGACGTTTTGTTTGCCATTTGTTTCAGCAAAGAAGAGGCCCAGGCAGATTCGGCCGGCAACTTCAGAATTCGGTGCATCAAGGCCCTTGGCGCGCGCAATTGCATTCCCCAGATCGACGACGTCCTTGAATGGCGTATCCGAGCTCTGAGCGTTAGCCGGAGGCGCCTCAAGGATGTCGAAGACCGCTCTGTATTCATCGATAAGCGGTTCGCTGTCGGCATCGAAGTACGCGGGAGGAATCCCAAATTTATTGCTTCTTCCAATTTTCGACGGAAGAACATCGGTAAAGTCCTTATAGGCACTCATCATGCGGATACGCGCGAGGTAAAGCGCCTGCCCTGGCAAGCTCGGCAACGGCTGATTCGAATTGAGCTGACCACGCCGCTCACGCAAGACTTCGCGAAAGCCGTTTAAGGCATCGTTGTAAGCACTGAGCGCATCCAGTTGTGATTTTGTGAGGACGCCTGCCTGCTCCGGCTGTTGTGCTGGCGCGGCGCGTGGACAAACAGCGACAGCGCCGCCGAGGAGGAATACGAACTCCCGTCGCTGTATCTTCGCCATCGTGTGGAACCCTCAATGCGGATAATAGAAGTCAGCCCGTCATTTCCCGAAGCCACTTGCCCCGCCATGGTTGGCGGATGGCCCATGCGCTCTTCACGCTCGAAAGCGAAATAGGGCCTATCCAGCAGCTTATCACTGCCTCGCGCGCCGATTTCATCGCACAGCACCACGCGGTACTGGTCGATTTCTTTGAGGATTACCTGGTTTCGCTGCGCTGGTTCCTCGATCCTTCGCACCGCGCGGAGGCGATCCGCATCCTGGCGAATTTCACCAAACTTCCGGAAACGCAATTCGAGGGTTGGGCCTTCGACAAGGGAGATTTCTATCACGATCCCTCAGCACGGCCGAACATCCCGGCTCTGAAGCAGAATTTGTCAATGCTGCACGATCTCGGATTCCTGCCGGTGAGGCTCGATCCGACGCCCTATGTCGATCTCAGCCTGATCGAAGCGGCGGGACAACGGCTGAAATAATTTGAGGATCGATGAGCGCGGTGATGTTTATGCGCTGACGTCGAGGTTCGTACCGATCCCGGCGGGGACGTTAGCGAGCGAATTGAAATTCTGCTGCGCGGCGTCGATCAATTTTGCGACCGAGGTGCTGCTGTCCTGAGCGTCCATGCGCGTCAGCCGCGCCGCGACCGCGAGTTGCAGCATCCCGGTCTGCGAGCCGATGAGTGCGGTGATGAGGCTTGCCGGGTCCATGCCCGGCCCACTAAGCGCCGCGAGATTTAAGAACGGGTGAATCGGAACAGTAACGCTTTTGTCATTCCGGATTAATCCGCCGCCGCGACGCTTGACAGGCTGGTTCGCCGCCCTATACTAAACCAAATGGTTAAGTTTCAAGACGCCGCGCTCGACCGTACATTTGCCGCCCTGTCGGACCCGACCCGGCGTGCGCTGGTGATGCGGCTTGCCGAGCGGCCGGAGCTGTCGGTCAGCGAACTGGCCGCGCCATTCTCGATGTCGCTGCCAGCGGTGATAAAGCATCTCGATGTGCTGTCCGATGCCGGGCTGGTCGCGCGTGCGAAAACCGGGCGCGTCGTCGCCTGCCGGCTCGACGCCGCGCCGATGCGCGACGCCTTCGAATGGCTCAACCGCTACGAAAAGTTCTGGTCCACGCGGCTCGATCGCCTTGCCGCATTTCTGGAGGAAGATGAATCCTCCTCACGAAAGGAAGAATCATGGTCACCACAACAGCCACCAAACCAAGCCTCACCATCAAACGCCGCCTCAAAGCGCCGCCTGCCAAAGTCTACGCGGCGTGGACTGATCCGGAAAAAGTAAAAGGCTGGATGGGTCCTGGCGAGATGAAGGCTAAGCACGCCGAGGCCGACGTGCGCGTCGGCGGCCACTATCGCTGGGTGATGCTGGCGCCGAGCGGCGAAGAGCACGATGTCGGCGGCGTCTACCGCGAGATTGTGCCGAACGAGAAGCTCGTCTTCACCTGGGCCTGGAAAACCATGCCGGAACGGGAATCTATCGTCACGGTGCTGCTCAAACCCGACGGCGACGGCACATTGCTGACACTGACGCACGAGCAATTCTTCGACGAAGATGCTCGCGATCGCCATCAGGGCGGATGGAACGGCGCGCTCGACAAGATGGAGAAATTCGTCGCGGCGTAATGCGGAAGCAAATGTAGCCCGGGTTGAGCGCAGCGAAACCCGGGGATCAGATCCCGGATGTCGCTGCGCTCCATCCGGGCTACACCTCAAGGGAGTTAAATCATGCGCGGATCACACGGCACTTTCTACTGGAACGAGCGAACCACGCGCGACGTCGAAGGCGTCAAGAAATTCTACGCCGATACGATGGGCTGGAGTTATGAAGGCATGCCGATGCCCGGCGGCACCTATTGGCTTGCCACGATGGGCGGCGAACCCGTCGGCGGCATCTTCGACATCAGCGGTAACGAATACGAAAGCGTTCCTGAAGGCTGGATGTCCTATATCGCGGTCGATGACGTCGACGCTCGCGTCAAAAAGGCGGTCAAGGCCGGCGCTAAAGTCATGAAGCAGCCGTTCGACGTGCCGGGCGTCGGCCGCATCGCGATCTTGCTGGAGCAAGGCGGCGCCGGCGTCGGTTGGATCACACCTGCCGCGCAGCAGTAACGCCGGAGGTGGGGAGAACCATCATGGAACCGCACAAAGTCGTATCGCAAGATGAATGGATCGCCGCCCGCAAGGCGCATCTCGCGGACGAAAAGACTTTCACCAAAGCGCGCGACGCATTGAGCAAAAAGCGCCGCGAACTACCGTGGGTGAAGGTCGATAAAAACTACGTATTCGACACGCCCGACGGCAAACAGTCGCTGGCCGATCTGTTTGGCGGCAAGAGCCAGCTCATTATCTACCACTTCATGCTGGGTCCCGGCTGGGAAGCCGGCTGCCCGAGCTGCTCCTATCTCGCCGATCATTTTGACGGCACGATGGTCCATCTGGCGCAGCGCGACGTCACGTTCCTCGTCGTATCGCGCGCGCCGCTGCCGGAAATCCAAAAGTACAAAAGCCGCATGGGCTGGAAGTTCAAATGGGTGTCGTCGTTCGGCTCCGACTTCAACCACGACTATCAGGTATCGGAGTCGCCAGACGAGAAAGTCTCCGGCAAGGCGATGTACAACTACGAGGTCACCGAGTTCCCGAGCGAAGAGCGGCCCGGTGCCAGCGTGTTCCATAAGAACGCGGCCGGCGAGGTGTTCCACACCTATTCGAGCTACGGCCGCGGCCTTGATATGCTAGTCGGCACCTATCATCTGCTCGACCTCGCGCCGAAAGGCCGCGACGAGGAGGGCTTGAAATTCAGTATGGCCTGGGTGCGCCGCCACGATGAGTATGAGGGCGCCGTGGTCGATACAAATGCGTCATACCAGCAACCCAAATCCGCCTCATGCTGCGACTAGGCTTGCGCCGTCGCAACCACTCATCTTGTCTGTTCAACCGTAGGAGTTGATCATGAAACTTTATGGCTTCCCCGCCTCGCCAAACACCTGGAAAGTTCGTGCGCTGGCGTCTTATCTCAAGATGCCGCTCGAATTCGAATTCGTGGACTTGACCAAGGGTGCGCAATACGCGCCGGCTTATCTTGCCCTCAATCCGACCGGCCGCACGCCGACGCTTGTCGACGGCGATTTCACGCTGTGGGAATCGTGCGCCATCATGCAGTACCTTGCGTCGAAGGCCCCGACGACGATGTGGCCGAACGATGCCCGGAGCCGCGCCGACATCACCCGGTGGCAATGCTGGGAGCTCGCACATTGGGGCGCGCAAGCCTGCGGACCGCTGACCTTCGAGAACCTGGTGAAGAAATTCGTCAATCTCGGCGCGCCCGACCAGGCTGCCGTCGCGAAAGCTACGGAAGCCTTCAACAAGGAAGCCAAGATGCTGGACGCGCACCTTGCTAAGCGCAAATATCTGGTCGGCGACATGGTCACTCTCGCCGACTTTACGGTCGCGGCGCCGCTGTTCCACGCCCAAGGCGCTGGAATGCCGGTGGCGCCCTATGCCAACGTGCGGAGCTGGTTCGAACGCGTCTCGACGCTGCCGTGCTGGGGCGAGACCGCACCGCAAATGGCCGCGGCGGCGTAGCGGCAGGGATTGCACGAACAAGGCATCTTGCCGGGCATGGGCGTTCGAACGACGGCGTCGCTTCGCTCGCCCCTGTCCCGGCCAGAAATTGTTTTGAAATAGGGGCCGTTCTCAAGCGATCAACACGACCACAGGGGGCAACTCGCAAATGTCGACAGATCTTAAATATCTGGCTCTAACGGCGATGCTGACGGCATCGCTGTGGATTCCCTACGTCGTCGCACAGGTGATGACCAATGGGCCGCTCACGCCGCCGAACTACGTCGATCCGGCACAGCGGCCGCTGCCGCCGTGGGGTAAACGCGCCGACCGCGTCTATATCAACGCGATCGAGACCTTGGCCCCTTTTGCGGTCCTGGTGATCCTGATCCAGATGACCGGCAAGGCGAACGGGACGACCGCGCTGCTCGCGGCGTCATTCTTCTGGTTGCGGCTGGCGCACGCCGTCGTCTACTGGGCGGCGATTCCTTATATCCGCACCATCGTATTCACGCTCGGCTATGTGGTGGTGATCGGCCTGTTCGTCGAATTGATGATGTAGGGCATGATCCCGAAAAGTAGTCTTCGGTTTTCGGGAAAGACCATACCTACTCAAAAATGTGAGAGCCGGTTTGGTTCGAACAAAACAGCCGGCGTGCACAACTGCGGCGACGGTGCTTGCGTGACGATCGAGCCCGTCGCGATCACCATGGCTTCGCCCGGCTTGATCTCCTGCCAAAGCGGATCGTCGGATGTCATCTGCACCAATTGACGCGCCGACAGCGGCGCGACGACGCTTATCATGCGATCGAGGATTGCGGGTTCGTCGCTGCGGAACGCAAGGACATCGGGGTCACGCAAGCTGATCATCTCCCTGCGAGTATAGTCAGCGACCGCAACGGGCTGTTCGGCCACCTTCCCCGTCCGCGCCAGCAACCCGACAGCGCGGGAAACCTCTGGCGCAAGCGGACCTTGCGGCGCTCGCGAATAGTGCTGGAGTCCGGTGATTGATGCGCCGTGACGGCGATAATACTCGAGATCCGCGTACCACAGGATCCGGTTGAGCTTGACGTGCCCGAGTTTGCCGGCGTCGGTGCGGAAAATAACGTAATGCACAGCCGCAGCCACGCGATCGATATCGATCGCGACACTGCCCCCTTTACGAGGCGATACAATTCCGCTTTCCCGACGAAACGCTACGACATTCACGAAGCTGTTATAAAGCGCGAGCCATTGTTCGCCAGCGCCGGCTGTCCGCCATCCACGGAAATCTTTCGCGCCAGAACTGGCATTTTCCGGCGATCATCGCGTAACTCCGCACTGCATCGTCCGGTTGCGGTCGGCTTGTTCGTCTATCGGTTATCGCTACGATCAGTGGAACCGCATGACCGGGAAGAAGACCGAGCCCATGAACGACGGATCTAACGACAGGTTTTTGAAGACAGGCATTTTCCTCGCGCCGTTTCATCCGCTTTCAGAAAATCCGCTGCTGGCGCTCGATCGCGACATGGAACTTCTGGTCCATCTCGATCGGCTGAACTATCATGAGGCCTGGATCGGCGAGCACCATTCCGGCGGCTACGAAATCATCGCCTGTCCGGAACTGTTCATCGCGGCTGCCGCCGAGCGCACGCGCCACATCCGGCTTGGCACCGGCGTCGTCTCGCTGCCCTATCACAACCCGTTCACCGTCGCCGGCCGCATGATGCAGCTCGACTATATGACGCGCGGCCGCGCCATGTTCGGGGTCGGGCCCGGTTCTCTGGTCTACGATGCGGTCAAGATGGGGATCAAAGCCGAGGACCAACGCCGCAAGCTCGACGAGTCGCTCGACGTCATCATGGAGCTGATGCAGGGCCGCATGGTGACCAAAAAGACCGACTGGTTCAACTTGCAAGAGGCACGCCTGCAATTCAAAAGTTATTCGCAGCCGATGATGGAGATGGCGGTGGCGTCGGCGCGTTCGCCAACCGGCGCGATCACCGCCGGCAAACACGGCATCGGCATGCTCGCCATCGGCGGCACCTCGGACGATGCACTCAGAGCGCACGCCGACAACTGGGGTGTCTATGAGGAGACCGCGCGCGCCAACGGCCATACGCCTGACCGCCGCAAATGGCGCATCGTCACCTTTGCGCATGTGGCGGAGACACGCGAGCAGGCGCGGGCCGACGTCAATTTCGGCCTGGAGGACTTCAAGCGCTATTTCGTCGAAGTCGGGACCTTCCCCATCGTGCCGCCAGACATTACGGGCGACCCGGCGGAGTACCTGATCTCGTCAGGCATCGCGTGCATCGGCACACCGGACGATTGCATCCGCCACTTCGAGCGGCTGTGGCAGGGCTCGAACGGCGGCTTCGGAGGCGTCCTTCTTCTTGCGCACAACTGGGCGGATTGGCCGGCGACGAAAAAAAGCTACGAGCTGATGGCGCGCTACGTCCACCCGCACTTCCAGCACAACGCCAACGAACTGCGGCAGTGGAGCTACGACGATGCGAAGGCCAAGCACGAGACGGCCGGCGCGCAGTCGAGGGCCGCGGTCCAAGCCGCCATCGACAAGCACCAGGCGCGCAAGACGGAGTCACATTAAGAAAAATCAGCGCGTCGGCACCGGCTTCTCACCGCGATAGTCGTAGAAGCCGCGCTGCGTTTTGCGGCCGAGCCAGCCAGCTTCGACGTATTTCACGAGCAGCGGGCATGGGCGGTATTTGGAATCCGCGAGCCCCTCGTGCAGCACCTGCATCACCGACAAACAAGTGTCGAGCCCGATGAAATCGGCGAGCTCAAGCGGGCCCATCGGATGGTGCGCGCCGAGCCGCATCGCGTTGTCGATCGCTTCGACATTGCCGACGCCTTCATAGAGCGTGTAGATCGCCTCGTTGATCATCGGCAGCAGAATGCGGTTGACGATGAAGGCGGGGAAATCCTCAGAGACCGCGATCTGCTTGCCGAGCTTGGTGATGAATTGCTTGGTCGCATCGAACGTCGAGTTGTCGGTGGCGATGCCGCGGATGATCTCGACCAGTTCCATCAGCGGCACCGGATTCATGAAGTGAATGCCGATGAAGCTTTCCGGACGGTCGGTTGCGGCGGCCAGCCGCGTGATCGAGATCGACGAGGTATTGGTGCCGACGATGGCGTCCGGCTTCAGTGATGGGCACAGCGCACTGAAAATCTTGCGCTTGGTCTCCTCATGCTCGGTCGCCGCCTCGATCACCAGATCGCAGTCGCCGAGATCATCGAGAGTTTTTGCCGGCGAGATGAGTTTGAGCGCCGCCTGCCGCTGCTCGTCGCTGATGCGTTGGCGGCTGACCTGGCGCGCGAGGTTGCCGCTGATGGTGGCGAGCCCCTCGGTGATCCGGTCGGGCGCGACGTCGTTGAGCATCACGTGAAAGCCGGAGAGAGCGCAGACATGGGCAATGCCGTTACCCATCTGGCCGGCGCCGACGATGCCGATCTTACGAATTGAATGGGCCATGCCCTGGGTCCGCTCGCCGCGGGTCTGGGCCCCTTGCTTGGGCCGTTCTTTGACCTCGACCATGTCAGTTCACCTTAGTGCTTTCTGAGGTCCAGCGCCAGATTCGGTCAGCGCTTGACCTTGTCCAGCTCGCTCGCCAGTTCCGGCAGGGCCGTATAGAGGTCCGCCACCAATCCAAAGTCGGCAACTTGAAAGATGGGCGCTTCCTCATCTTTGTTGATGGCAACGATGACTTTCGAATCCTTCATGCCGGCCAGATGCTGAATAGCGCCCGAAATGCCGACCGCGATATAGAGTTCGGGTGCCACGACCTTGCCGGTCTGGCCAACCTGCCAATCGTTCGGCGCGTAGCCTGCATCAACCGCGGCGCGCGACGCGCCGACCGCGGCGCCAAGCTTATCGGCCACCGGCTCTATATATTTGGTGAAGTTCTCGCGGCTTTGCATCGCCCGGCCACCCGAAATTATGATCTTGGCCGAAGTCAATTCCGGGCGTTCCGACTTGGAGAGTTCCTCGCCGACGAAGCCGGAAATACCGGGATCGGCCGCGGCGGTAGCGGGCTCCACCGGGGCGGCGGCGCCGCCCTCGCCTGTCGGCTGGAACGCCGCGGTGCGCACAGTGATCACCTTCTTGGCCTCGGCCGAGCGCACGGTCTGGATGGCATTGCCGGCATAGATCGGCCGCTCGAACGTGTCCGGCGCGACGACTTTGCTGATCTCGGAAATCTGCATGACGTCGAGCAGCGCCGCGACGCGCGGCATGATGTTTTTTCCGCTCGTCGTCGCCGCCGCCATGATGGTGTCGTAAGGCCCGGCGATCGCGACAACGAGCGCCGCAGTCGGCTCGGCCAGCATGTGGTCGTAAGCGGGTGCGTCGCCGAGCAGGACCTTGGCGACGCCATCGAGCTTGGACGCGGCCTCGGCCACCACCTTGCAGCCTGAGCCAGCGACCAGAACATGCACCTCACCGCCAATCGCCTTGGCGGCGCTCAGCGCCTTGTTGGTCGCGTCCTTTAAGGTCTTGTTGTCATGTTCGGCGAGCAACAACGTCGGCATCAGATCGCCCCGGCGTTTTTCAGGCTGTCGATCAATTCACCGACAGTCTTAACCTTGACACCGGCCTTGCGCGCCGGCGGCTCCGTGGTCTTCACCACTTCAAGCCGCGGCTTGATGTCGACGCCATAGTCGGCGGCGGTCTTGTCGTCGATCGGCTTCTTCTTGGCTTTCATGATGTTCGGCAGCGAAGCGTAGCGCGGTTCGTTCAGGCGCAGATCGGTGGTGACAATAGCCGGCATTTTCAGCTTCACGGTCTGCAAGCCGCCGTCCACTTCGCGCGTGACCATGATGGCATCGCCGTCGAGCGTGATCTTCGACGCGAACGTGCCTTGCGGCCAGCCGAGCAGTGCCGCCAACATCTGGCCGGTCTGATTGCAATCGTCGTCGATCGCCTGCTTGCCGAGAATGATAAGGCCGGGCTTTTCCGCGTCGGCGATGGCTTTGAGGATTTTCGCTACCGCGAGCGGCTCGACGGCGCCTTCGGTCTTCACCAGGATGCCGCGGTCGGCGCCCATGGCGAGCGCGGTGCGGATGGTTTCGGCCGCCTGTTGCGGGCCGATCGAGGCAGCGATGATCTCGGTCGCCTTGCCGGCCTCTTTGAGCCGGATCGCCTCTTCGATCGCGATCTCGTCGAAGGGATTCATCGACATTTTGACGTTGCCGAGCTCGACGCCCGAACCGTCTGCCTTGACGCGGATTTTCACGTCTTTGTCGACAGCCCGTTTCACGGGCACGAGAATTTTCATGACTTCAAGCTGGCTGCGTAAGTTTGGCTGAAGATGGCTTTTTTAGCTGTTTCCGTTGCCATCGGCCGCGTGGCGCTGCCGATGCTGCGGTGCGGAAACCTAATCGCCACAGCGCTTGCGGTCAACGTGGTGGCGCGGCCGGGCCGGTAGCCGGAAACGGCTCAGAATGCACGCAATCCAACAGCGGGATCCCCGGGGGCCGCATCAGGACGAACAGCACCGCGCCGGTGATCAGGCCGCCTATATGCGCCCAATAGGCAACGCCATCCTGCGCATTGGAGGCGATTTCGCCGATCTGCAGGATCACCCAGAGGCCAATCAGCCAATAAGCGCGCAGCCGCAGCGGTATGAGTTCGAGCAGCGCCGTAACCTTGGCGCACGGCCGGTACAGCAAATATGCCGAGATGACGCCGGCAACGGCGCCGGACGCCCCGATCAGATCGATGTTCGACGTCGGATCGCTCAGGACGAAGGCGGCATCGGCGCCAAGGCCGCAGGCGAGATAAAAGAGGAGGAAACGCCAATGGCCGAGCGCGTCTTCGATGTCATCGCCAAACACGAACAGAAAAATCATGTTGCCGAAAATATGCATGCCGTTGGCATGCACGAACAAGGCGGTGATGAGCGTCAGTGGCGGCGGAATTGGCCCCGTACTCCATTGGCCGGACGTGAGCGCCACCGGAATGAGACCCGCCGCGTGCTCGACCTCTGCGAGTCCTTCTGGTCCGAGTGTGCTTTGCGCAACAAAGACGATGACGTTGATGGCGATGAGGGACCACATGACGTAAGGCGGCGTCGGCCACCGGAATGGGCTGTGATCGTAAAGCGGCATCACCATCGCGCGCTATTCCTCAGCGGTTTTCGCCGGGCTTCCAGAGCACATCGTGCGCGCCTTTGCCGTTGGCGTAGCGGCTGGCGACGAAAAGATAATCAGACAGGCGATTGACGTATTTCAGCACTTCTGGCGTCACCGCCTCGCCGCGCTTGTCCTTCAGTTCGGCAATGAGCCGCTCGGCCCGCCGGCATTGCGTCCGCGCGACATGCAGAAAGGCCGCCGCCGCGCTGCCGCCCGGCAGCACGAACGATTTCAGTGGCGCGAGTTCAGCGTTGAGCCGGTCGATTTCCTTTTCGAGCCACGTGACCTGCGCCAGCGTCACCGTGAGCCGTGCACCGCCGGGACCTTTGCCCTTGCCGGGAGTGCACAGATCGGCGCCGACGTCGAACAGATCGTTTTGGATACGCGACAATGCGGCATCGAGCGCGACGGCTTCGGGTGGAGCATCTTGTCCGCCGCTATGGAGCCGCGCCACACCGATTGCAGCGTTGACCTCGTCGATGGTGCCGTAGGCCGCGATGCGCAGGTCGTATTTCTTGCGCCGCTCGCCGGTGCCGAGTCCGGTCGTGCCGTCATCGCCGGTGCGGGTATAGATCTTGTTGAGCTTGACCATTGCCCGATTAAATTCGGTTCACTTGTGCATGACCCAGAGCGTGCACATGATGACAATGATGGCGATGAATTGCAGCAGCACGCGCAGCCGCATCAGCTTCTGCGAGGTATTGCCCGAACCGCCGCGCATCATGTTGACAAGGCCTGCCAAGAGAACAAGCGCCACCGCGCCGATGGCGATGGGAACGGCGACGTGAGACATGAAATCGGCCATGGCGCACTTGTAGCCCGGGTTGAGTGCCCTGTCATTCCGGGGCCAAGCAAAGCGACGAGCTTCGCGGCAACCCGGAATGACGAGTGTGGCGACATGCGCTAAGAGAACGCAGAAACACGCAGAGGAACACCCGCAATGATCGTCGATTTCCAGCACCATTTCACGCCGCGCGAACTGATCAAGGAAGACCCGGGCGACCGCCTGATACTCAACTATGACGCCTCGGGCGCGCCAAGCTATACGATCCATTCGCTGCTCTATGATCTTGACGAGCATGTGCGCATGATGGAAGTCGCCGGCATCGACGCCGCCTGGCTGACCAGCGCCGCCGGCATGTGCGCCGATCTCGAAACCTCCCGTTTCATCAACGACAAAGCCAAGAAGGCCGAGCGCGATTATCCCGGCCGCTTTATCGGCGCCGCACACGCCCATCCGCTCGGCGGCACGGCGGCGTTCAAGGAATTGGCGCGCTGCCGGCATGAGCTCGGCTATCAGGGCGTCACCATCACCTCGGAATTCGACGGCAAGTGGATCGACGATCCGGCGATCGAGCCGTTCTGGGATGAGGTGAGCAAGCTTGGCATGTTCGTGTTCGTGCATCCCGCACTCAAGCTCAACCGCGCCGAGCAATTCGACGCCTACGACACCGCGCGCGGTGTCGGCCGCGAGTTCTCGCTGATCATGGCAACCATCCGCCTGGTCAATTCCGGCGTGTTCGACCGCCACCCCGAACTCACCGTGCACATGGCACATCTGTCGGGTGGTATGGCCGGCATGCTGTCGCGCATCCGTTGCTTCCAGGACAAGGAGTTCTGGGGCACCGCCGGCAACAAGCGCCACGGCATCGCGCCAAAGCACGATTTCGATCACTACATCGCGCACAATCTGGTGTTTGACACCGCAGGATTTGCAGGCGGCATCGGCGCGGTCAAGGCCGGGCTGTGCGAAATCCCTGCTTCGCGCATCGTATTCGCTACCGACTATCCCCAGGAAATTCGCAAGCGCGAAATCGTGCGCGATTTCGTGCGCGACATCCGCGGGCTCGGCGCGGACGGCGAGCGCATTCTCTCCGGCAACGTCGGACTTTTGCTCAAGGGAAAATAGCCAGCTGAAAGAAGTTCACGCATAAGCGATGCGTGAGTGGCGGCGAAACAATAGCCACAGCACGATGGCGCCATTGACGGCGTTCCAACACAGGCCATTGAAAAATGCAGCCCGGTACGAACCGGTCAAATCGAAAATGTATCCGGACAGCCAGCCGCCGAGCGCCATGCCAAACAGGCTCATCATCAAGATGATACCGACGCGCGTGCCGGCTTCCTTCGCTGGAAAATATTCCCGCACGATGATGGCGTAACTCGGAACGATGCCGCCCTGAAACAGGCCAAACAGCGCCGAGACGGCGTAGAGCGAGACGAGTCCGTCGTAAAGCAGATAGAGCAGCAGTGCGACACCCTGCAAAGCCGACCCCAGCATCAACGTAGGCATGCCGCCGATGCGGTCGGCGATGAATCCCGAACCGACACGGCCGACAATGCCAAACGCCATCATCAGCGCCAGCATATCGGCGCCGCGAGCCACGCCGTAACCGAGGTCGCCGCAATACGCGATGATATGGACTTGCGGCATCGACATCGCGACACAGCAGCAGACTGAAGCGAGCGCCAGCAGGATTTGCAGCGCGCCCGGTGTGAGGCCGAGCGCCGCGGACGAACTCGTGCGCGACGCAGGGCTTGAACTCGGAACAACAACCGGCGCGCGCGACCGCAAAGCAAAGACACCGATCAGCAACATCGCCGCACCGCAGAACAGCGCTATGCCAACATGGGTTTCGCGCCAGCCGTAAAGCGCGATGAATTGCTGCAACAGCGGCGGCCACACCGTCCCGGCAACGTAATTCCCTGCAGAACACAAGGTGACCGCCACTCCGCGCCGGCGCACAAACCAGTTAGAAATGTCCGCCATCAGCGGACCGAACGTCACTGAACTGCCGAAGCCGATCACGGCATGCGCAAGCGCGAATGCGACGATGCTGCCGGCGCTGGCCGCGCCAAGGTAACCGAGGCTCAGCGCAACCGCACCGACCGCGAGCGGTCCTAGAATCCCGGCAACGTCGAGGAGGCGGCCCATGATCACGCCGCCGACGGCAAATCCCACCATTGCAAAAGTGAATGGCAATGAGGCTTCCGCACGGGGAACGGCGAATTCCGCTTGTACCGCTGGAAGCGCAACCACGACCGACCACATCCCAACGCCGCCGATGGTGGAGACGAGCATGGTCGCGGCGAGACGCAGCCACGCCTGTCCCGAATCGGGCAGAGGTTCTTCGCCTAGAGGCTTTTTTGCGAGCGTTTCCACCGGGCGACATTCACTGACGTGAACGGCACCGTCAATCCCGCGACCTTTCGGCACGCTCCAGGTTGATAAGACGAATAACCGTCAGCGCGCCTTAGTTTGTCCCGTCCAGCAGCCGCCGCGCGATGACGTGCGCCTGGATTTCAGCGGCACCTTCGAAAATGTTGAGGATGCGAGCATCGCACAGAATGCGCGATATCGGAAACTCGAGCGCAAAGCCGTTGCCGCCATGGATCTGCACGGCATTGTCGGCCGCAGCCCAGGCAACCCGCGCGGCGAGGAGTTTCGCCATGCCGGCCTCGAGATCGCAGCGCCGGCCGGAATCCTTCTGCCGCGCGGCATAATAAGTAAGCTGGCGCGCAATCATGATCTCGACCGCCATCATGGCGAGCTTGTCGGAGACCCGCGGGAAGGCCGCAATTGGCTCGCCGAACTGCACGCGCGCCGTGGCGTAGCTCAGACCCTGCTCCATCGCCGCCTGCGCCACGCCGATGGCGCGCGCCGCGGTCTGGATGCGCGCCGATTCGAACGTCGCCATTAATTGCTTGAACCCCATACCTTCGATGCCACCGAGGAGATTTTCCGCCTTGACGGCAAAGCCATCGAACGCGATCTCGAACTCCTTCATGCCGCGATAGCCGAGCACTTCGATCTCGCTGCCGCTCATGCCCGGGGCGGGGAACGGAGTCTTGTCGTCACCGCGCGGCTTTTCGGCAAGCAGCATGGACAAGCCGCGATAGCCACTCTCCACCGGATTGGTGCGCACCAGAAGCGTCATCAGGTCGGCGCGCACCGGGTGCGTGATCCACGTCTTGTTACCGTAGACTTTATAAGTGTTGCCCTCGCGCACTGCGCGGGTGCGCAAGCTCGCCAGATCGGAGCCGGTGTTCGGCTCGGTGAACACCGCGGTCGGCAGGACCTCTCCCGACGCGATCATCGGCAGCCATTTGCGTTTCTGATCCTCGGTGCCGGAGCCGAGGATCAATTCGGCGGCGATCTCCGAGCGGGTGCCAAGCGAGCCGACGCCGATATAGCCGCGCGACAATTCCTCGGACACGACGCACATCGACTCCTTGCCGAGCCCCATGCCGCCGTAGTCCTCCGGAATCGTGAGGCTGAACACGCCGAGCTCGGACATCTGCTCGAGAACCTCGAGCGGAATGTATTCATTGCGAAGGTGCCATTGCTGGGCATGCGGCACGACCTGACCGTCGGCAAATTTGCGCATTTCCTCGCGGATCGAATCGAGCGTTTCGTCGAGGCCGCAGGCGCCGACGGTCACGTCCGGCCGATCACGCATCAGCTCGGCGAGCCGGGCGCGGCGCGGCGCAGTGTTGCCGGTGGCGATCAGATGATCGACGGCGGCCGTAACGCGCGCCGCCACTGCCGACGTGCTCAGTCCGAGATCGGCAAGGCGCACGATCTCGCCCTGACTCATCGGTATGCCGCCGAGTATCTGCGCCAAAAATTCGCCGGCGCCAATCCGCACCAGAAGTTCTTCGGTCTCGCCGAAGGAGCCCGCCGCCTGAAGCCGCTCGGCATAAGCGGCAAGCTGCCGGATGGCTTCGACATACGTCGCGAGCCAGGCAAGTCCATGCGTAGCGCGCTGCTCGCGATCGAACACGCGTGCCATCGGGCGGCCTTCAACCGTCACCCGGGCTGCGACAGTGCCGCGCGCATCGGCAAACAACGCCTCGGCGGCGGCGACTGCGTCGTGCAACGCGGTGTTCAATTCATCGCCGACGGGCTTCGTCGATACGGCAAGCGACATGGAGGCCTCCAAAGACCTGAATTTCTAGCCGCCCGGACGGCCTCCAACTCTACGCGTGCACTGCACAAAAGCCAACGTCCCCACTTTTTCCATCCCCTGCGGAGTGGGCTCATGACTGCCGGCCCGTGCAGCGCGCGGCACCCCGGACGGCGGCAGAAAAGCCGTAATATGAGAGCGTTTATCGCCAAATCTTAACCATTTTCCGTTTTGCTTACGTGAAATGCCGCTGGGTTGCGGCGCGGTAGCCAAGATCCCGCTTCGGTCCCCATGTTCATGCCAGAAATGTTCTCCAAGCTGTCGGTCCGAGCCCGCATCGTCGTGCTGGCCGTCATCCCGGTGATCGGCTTCCTCGCCATCGGGCTCGCCTATATGACCGGCGATTTCGAGGTCGGCCACGCGTTCGACAGCGTGCACCGCGACTCGGCCGTCGCCGACGCCAGCCGCGATCTCAAAACCGGGCTGTTGATGATGCGCGCGGCGACCACCGAATACGCCGCCCGGCCATCCGACCAGGAAGTCCAGGATTTCGCCGAAGGCCAGGAGCTGGCGATCAAATCGATCGATCGGATCGCTTCGGTGCTGGGCACGTCCGAACAGGATGTCATCACACCGCTGCGCATCACTGTGCGCGATCTCAAGACCAGCTTTGAAAGCCTGGTCAACGAGCAGAAATCGCTGGGCTACACCGAGCACGACGGCGACAATGCCGAGCTAAATGCCGCCAGCACAGCGGTCGAGAAGATCATTCACGACGATTTGTCGTGGGTCGCCGACGTCGACGCCGCGCGGCTGTTGACGTCGCTTTTGACCATGCGCCGCGACGAGATCGAATACCGGCTCACGCGCGCGCGCACTGCCGAAAGGCACTTTCTCGACGAGGTAAAGAATTTCAACGGGCTGTTCGATTCGGTCGACGGCGCACCGGCAATGAAGAAGAAGCTCAGCGATCAGGTGCAGACTTACAGCTACGCCTTCGCGCAATGGGTCGCCAGCACCGACAACATCGAGCCGCTGGTCGAGTTGATCGCGCACGATACCGAGAGTGTGCTGCCGGAAGCAGACAAGATCATCGCCGCGTCGCGCGACAGCGCGGACGAAGCCGCCAGCACGCTCGCTTCGTCACGGGCGCACATCCGCGATTTCATCGCGTGGGTCGGGTTTGTCGTGGTCATGATCGGGCTGGCCTGCAGCTGGCGGATCGGCCGCTCCATCACCCAGCCGCTGGAGGGCCTGGCCGGCGCGATGAAACGACTCGCCGCCGGCGACACGTCGGCCGCCATCCCGGCCACCAGATCCCAGGACGAGATCGGCGCCATGGCGCGCACCGTGATCGTATTCCGCGACAATATGATCGAGCGCGAGCGCCTGTCGGCGGTGGAGCAGCAGACCAATACCACGCGGGTGAAACGCGGCGAGTTCGATCTCGGCCATGATCGACAAGTTCCGCGCCTCGGTCGAAGAAGCGCTGGCGCGCTTGCGCGACGCCGCGGGCCGGCTCGAAGCCGCGTCAAGCGGACTCAATACCGCGGCCGATTCGGTGAGCTTCGAAGCGCGCGACGCCGAGAACCGCGTCGGCACCGCCGCAGTCAATGTCACAACCGTCGCGAGTTCGATCGAGGAGCTGGCCGCCTCGATCGGCGAGATCGCACTGCAGGCGACGCGTTCGACCGAAGTCGCCGGCCGTGCCGTTGCGGAATCCAAACGCACCGTCAACACCATGACCGATCTCGGCAGCGCCGCCAATCGCATCGGCGAAGTGATCGGGCTCATTCAGGCGATCGCGGGTCAGACCAATTTGCTGGCGCTCAACGCCACCATCGAGGCGGCGCGCGCCGGCGAGGCGGGCCGCGGCTTTGCCGTGGTCGCCACCGAAGTGAAATCGCTCGCCGCGCAGACAGCGCGCGCCACCGAGGACATTGCCGCTCAGATCGGCTCGATCCAGTCGGCGACCGCCGATGCCGCGCAGGCGATAGAGCAGGTCTCCTCGATCATCGACGACATGTCGGAGATCGCCGCCACCGTCGCCAGCACGGTCGAGGAACAGAACAGCGCGGTGTCGTCGATCTCCGAAGGCGTCAACCGTGCTTCGATCGAGGCGAGCACCGGCGCCGAGGCGATGAGCCGGGTCGCTGGCGCGACCATCGGCGCCCGCGCCACCGCCGCCGATGTCAAGGAACTTGCCGACACACTCGCCGCCGAGGCCGCAAGCTTGCAGGGCGAAGTCCGCCGCTTCCTCACCGAAGTGCAGGCGGCTTAAAGCACGATCTCGAAAAAGCCTGGCCTCGGACTTGATCCGAGGGTGGTAACCGGTCTTCGGAAAAGATCATGCTCAATATTAGGGTCTTATCGGTTTCGATCCGATCAAAACCGATAAGACCCTAGCTACGGCAGCGCCAAAAGGCCGGTCGCGATCGCCAGCATCGCCAGCGCCGACAGCCCCAGCGACCAGTGCACGCCGACGAAGCTGCCGAGCAATCCGACTGAAATGCCCGAGAAGGCACGCAGGCCAAGGCTTGCCATATTGAATAGACCGATGACCCGGCCACGCATATCAGGTGGCGCATTGAGTTGCACCAGCGTCTGCGCCATGGCGTTGAACGACAGTTCAAGAAAGCCGGCCGCGAACAGCAGCACCAATGCCAGCGGGTAGCTCCGCACCAATGAGAAGCCGGCGAGCGACAAACACCACAGCATGGCGAGGATAATCGCGGTGCGCTGCTTGGGCGGCAGCAATCCCCGCCCCTCAAGCACCGTGCCGGCAAGAAATCCGCCGCCGGCGTCGGCGGCGAGCAGCATGCTGTAGGGCACTCCCGGATCGCCGTGGCCCAGATCATGCGCGAAGTTCGGCATCTGCGCGTTGTAAGCATTGCCGACGAAAAACGATGAGCAGCCGGCCAGAAGCGTCATCGCGATGATGACCGGATGCTCGGCGACATCGCGGAGCGCCTGCACGATATCGGCCACGCCTCGTACCGCCCGCGGCGGCGCCGTGCTGCCGGAGCGAAAACGCGGTCCGTAGGGCGCGTTCACCAGCCAGAGCACCAGCGGCGCGTAAAATACTGTGTTGAGCAGAATCCCCCAGGACGGCCCCAGTGCCAGCAGTATCACGCCGCCGACTGCCGGGCCGATAAGCACGCCGGCATAGCGTGCGGTGGCGTTGAGACGCACCGCGCTGCTCAGGTCGGCGGGGCCGACGATATCATAGAGCAACAACTGATTGGGCGTTTGCCACAGCACGCCAGCGCAGCCATGAATGACCAGAAGCACCATGGCTTGCCACATCTGCAATGTGCCGGTGAAGAAGAAGTAGCTCCAGCCGAGTGAGGCGATAATGAACAAACCCATCCCGCACTGGATGATGCGACGCGGATCGAAACGGTCGGCGATTGCACCGCTTGCCACCGAGAACAACAGAAACGGCAACCAATGTGACACGACGGCGAAACCCGCCAACGCCGGCGATTGGAATTTCTGGAATAGCATCCAGTAGCTGATGACGTGCTCGATGTTGTCGGCCATCATTGCGATGACGTAAGTGCCAAATTGAGCCTGGAAGCCGCGATGGCGCATCGCTGCGAAGGACTGCGACGCAGCCGGCGGTGGTGCGGTGATTTCCGGAACAATACTCAAGGAAGTACTTGCTTCAAGGAAATACTGCTTCAAGGAGAGATTGCTTCAAGGAAAGACTTGGCGGTCGGAGTATCGCAGCTATCGACAACGAATTGATTGCGGCCTGCTCTGCTCCACTCATTCGCATTCGGGCGCCAATCCGCCTAGCGGCGTTGGCAAGTGGCGGCCATGCAAGAATGCATTTTAGAGTTCGAGGAATTCGCAATCCGGCAGGATGACCGGATCGAGACCGTTACGGGCGACAGCGAGCCAGCGCCCGTCGGGGACCGCGTCGTTGACAGGGCAGAAGGAACCGGCCGCGCATGTGTTATGATTGACATATTCGCCGTTGGGACCCGTTCAATTTGAAAACTATCCATCTCTGCTACCGTGTCGCCATGGACGCCTTCTATCGCTTCAACGCCGATGACGGCTGGGCGATCGCGAGTCATATCGCCCTATCGACGCTGATGTCGATGTTTCCGTTCCTGATCCTGGTGACGGCGATCGCCGGCTTCATCGGTTCAACCGATCTTGCCGACGAGGTGGCTCGTTTGATCATCGCGGCGTGGCCGCGTGAGGTTTCCGAAGGCATCGCCGAGCAGATCCACAGCGTACTCACCACGGCCCGAGGCGACGTTCTGACCGTCGGTGCCATTTTTGCGATCTACTTTGCGTCGAGCGGGGTTGAGAGCCTGCGCATCGGGCTCAACCGCGCCTATGGTCTGGTCGATCCGCGGCCGTGGTGGCTGTGCCGGCTGGAATCGATTGGCTATGTGCTGGTCAGCGCGATCGGACTGCTGGCGCTGGCCTTTCTCGTCGTGCTCGGTCCATTGGTCTTCAGGGCGGCGCTGACCTATGCACCTTGGCTCGATCCCCTGGAGCACCACTACGATATCGGCCGCCTCGCCATTGCGACCGTTCTGCTGACAACGTCGCTCCTGATCCTGCATATGTGGCTACCGGCCGGACGCCGGCCGTTCGGCGCCGTCTGGCCCGGCATCATCGCGACGCTGCTGATGTGGCTTTGTGCTGGCTTCGTATTCGGCCGCTATTTGTCCGATTTTTCCTACGCCTACGTTACCTATTACGCGGGCCTGGCCTCGGCGATGATCGCGCTGGTGTTTCTTTATTTCACCGCGCTGATCTTCATCTACGGCGGGGAGCTCAATGCCGCGATCGCGCGTGAGCGTAACGCTGCGGCGTGAAATGAGAATTGATCCGGCTCCGATCCGCTCGTCCCCGCGAAAGCGGATCGAGCTGGATTTCTGCTTACGCGGGAATGAGCGGAGATTGGTCTCCTGCGCCTGTTAGCGTCTTGACCTTGCGCGCATGATCGACGGCGTCCCGCGCCGATTTGTTGTGGGTGAAAAGTTCGAACGTCAGCGTCTCGTCCTCGCGCACCGGCGTCATCGCCAGGTCGGTATAGGGAACCGTAGCGCTCGCGGCGACGCGGCGATAAATGCGATAGATGCGCCATGCCGCCGTGGCGACGCGCGCGTGCTTGACCAGGAATTCCCAAACCGCTGACGGATAGAACGACCATACCGGCTCGAGCGGCAGTTCGGGGCGACGCTCATGCCGACTTTTGAGCCGGACGAAGCCGCCCTGGAGCGGATGCACCCTCTCGATGGTCAGCGATTGCGCAAACCACAGGATGATCTGCGCCAATCTCAGGATGTTGATGCCGTAGGCCTGCGCGCGGCGCAAAATCGTCTCGATGTGCTCCGGCGTATAATAAATCTCCCAGGCATCGCGGTAGAGCTTTTCCCATTCCGCCTTGGTCATTAGCGCGTGTTGCACGAGCGCATGCTCGAGATCGTATTTGTTCAGATCGGGATCGAGCGGCACACCCTTACCGCGCAGCACCTTGTGATCCTCTGAGCCCGGCAGCGGCGTGAGGAAGAAGAACTCGAGCACGTCGAGCGGCATTTCCTTCTTGATGATCTCGATGTCGCGCCGCGCCGATTCCGGCGTGTCATTGGGGAAGCCGAGGATGTAGCCGGCATAGGTCCAGATACCGACCGCTTTCCAGGCCAAGAGCATGCTGCGGTATTCGGTGATCTTGTTCTGCCGCTTCTTCGCCGCGAGCAAATTATCAGGATTGATGTTCTCGAGCCCGATGAAGATGCGGGTGACGCCGGCACGTTTCGCTTTGGCGACGAAATTCGGAATCTTGTGGCACAGCGTGTCGACCTGGATCAAAAAGCGCACGTCCATGCCGTGCTGTTCGCGCAACTCGATGATGCGGTCGAAGATTATTTCCCAATCCTTGTTGCGGGCAAAATTGTCGTCGGTGATGAAGAAGCGGTCGATGCCGTGTTCGTAGTTCTTGCGCAGGATCCGCTCAACGTCATCAGGACTTCTGCGGCGCGATTTGCGGCCCTGCACATTGATGATGGTGCAGAAGGAGCACTGGAACGGACAGCCGCGGCCGGCGTCGAAGGTGGTGACGTTGCCGATGGTCTTGCGCACCGAATTGCCGGGCAGGAACGGCGTCACCGCATCTTCCAGCGCCGGCAGATCGTCGATGTAGTTGTATACCGGCTTGAGCGCACCGACGGCGGCATCGCGTATCACCTCGTCCATGCGGCCTTCGGCCTCGCCGGCGAACAGCGTGACGCCCATGTCGAGCGCCTCCTGCAAGTCAGGGCCTATTTTATCGAACATCGCCAGCATGCCGGAGACATGGAAACCGCCGACGATGACCGTGATGCCGGCGGCGCGCAATGGCTTGGCAATGTGCAGCGCACGCGGATACTGGTTCGATTGCACGCCGACCAGGCCGACGAAGCCGAAATTATCGTTGGCGCGCATCTCGGCGATGATACGATCGACGCGCACCCGCGTATTGGTTTCGTCGACGGCGATGATGTCGATATCGACGTCGGGACCGAGAATCTTGCGCTGGGCGCAGTCGTCGATGAGCCCGTAGACGCTGGCCAGCGAATTGGCCGGCATCGGCGAACGGAACCAGCGGATGACATAGCCGTCGTCGTCGTAATGCGACGGCTTAACCAGGATGACGCGGAAGCGCATGCGCGCACCCGCCGCATCGGTCCGCTGTTCATGCCCCATGGCTGCCCATTCCCGCTCGGACCGGATTGTAGCGGATCGAGCGGGCGAAAACCAGTTGACGCCGGGTCAGCCCCGCGTCGATTGCCGGTTCAATTCCGGCAGCGACGCCGCTTCCAGCGCATCCTCAAAGTTACGCAGCCCCGCGCGCGGGGCATTGACCAGCACCGCCATGTTGCCGGGCTTATGCCGGTTGGTGCGCATCAACTCGTGGGCGTAGGGAATCTTGTCCCACGGGAATACGTCGCTCATGCACGGATCGATCCGCCGGTCGATGACGAATTGATTGGCGGCGCTGGCTTGCTTGAGATGCGCGAAGTGCGAGCCCTGGATACGCTTCTGCCGCATCCAGACGTAACGGGCGTCGAACGTGATGTTGTAACCCGAGGTGCCGGCGCAGAACACCACCATGCCGCCGCGCTTGACCACCAGGCACGAGACCGGGAACGTCGCCTCGCCGGGATGCTCGAAGACAATGTCTACGTCGCGCTTGCCGGTGATGTCCCAAATCGCCTTGCCGAAGCGCCGCGCCTCTTTCACCCAGGTGTCGTATTCGGGCGTACCGACTTTCGGCATCTGACCCCAGCACTTGAATTCGCTGCGGTTGATGACGCCCTTGGCGCCGAGATTGAAAACGTATTCGTTTTTGGAATCGTCGGAGACGATGCCGATGGCATTGGCGCCAGACGCCGCGACAAGCTGCACGCCGAAGACGCCGAGACCGCCCGACGCGCCCCAGACCAGAACATTGTCGCCGGGTTTGAGAATATGCGGCGCATGGCCGAACAACATGCGGTATGCCGTAGCCAAGGTCAGCGTATAGCAGGCCGCTTCCTCCCAAGTCAGATGCGGCGGCTTGTGCATGAGCTGGCGCGACTGCACGCGGCAGAATTGCGCGAACGAGCCATCCGGCGTTTCGTAACCCCAGATGCGTTGCGACGGCGACAACAGCGGGTCGCCGCCGTTGCACTCCTCATCGTCGCCGTCATCTTGATTGCAATGGATTATGACTTCATCGCCGACGCTCCAGCGCTTCACTTTCGAGCCGACCGCCCATACCACGCCGGACGCGTCGGAGCCGGCGATGTGGAACGGATGCTTGTGGCCGTCGAACGGAGAAACCGGAGTGCCGAGGCCAGCCCACACGCCGTTATAATTGACGCCGCCGGCCATGACGTAGACCAGAACTTCATCCTCGGCGATTGGCCAGGTCGGCACGACCTCGCTCTGCATCGCTTTTTCCGGCGGGCCGTGGCGCTCCTTGCGGATTGCCCAGGCGTGCATGGTCGCGGGCACGTGGCCGAGCGGCGGAATCTCGCCAATGTCGTAAAGATCCTTGAGGGGCGCTGCTGACGGTTTCTTTTGCGCGACGGCCATGACGGGTTCCGGTCGACAGGATATCGCGAGGCTTGCGTCGCGATAGTTCTTGCCAACAGTCTGCCGCACCTCATGTTGCGGCGCAACAATAAGTTCAGGGGATATATAAGGCCCTCCCGCTGACAGCTATGCACCGAAGTCCTAAGCTTCGTGGGAGCGTGGCATTGACTACGCAGCGACCTGACCCTTGCCGGGCAGGACTTCAGGGGGAAATCATGGACCTACAGAGCATAATCATTTGGCTCATCGTCGGCGCCATCGCCGGCTGGCTTGCCGGAAAAGTTGTCAGTGGCGGGGGCTACGGACTGATCGGCGACATTGTCGTCGGCATCATCGGCGCCGTGATTGCCGGTTGGTTGCTGCCGTATCTTGGTGTCGCTCTTGGCACCGGCTTCATTGCTGCGGTCATCGATGCCTTCATCGGTGCGGTGATCCTCCTGGTCGTTCTCAGGCTGGTCAAACGCGTCTGATCGCGAGCGGCGCAAACTCTATTCAGCGCCGCACGCGATAGATCATAAGATCGGTAACGTCGGCCGGAATCCCCTCGAGGAAGACGGGCGGCTGGTTTTTGCTCAGTGCAGCCGCAAGGCTGTCCGGCGCTGCCGCGACATAATTATAGCGCTCCGGAGCACCGGGGCAGAACGCGACATAATCGATGCCGCGCGCGGCCATGCGGATTCTGGCGGCATCCGGCGACGCCAGAAACATGTCGAGCACGGCGAGGTTGCCGGCTTGATTGCGGTGATAAGGCGCGGCCAGCACTGCGTGTTTCGATTCTAGCAGAATGAACGGACCGGCATCGATGAACGCGAGCACACGCCCGGGCGGCAGCGCGGCGAGTGGCGCGTAGTCGGACGCGTTCTGGCAAGTGCCGGCGTCGCCGCTCTTGACGATTTGTGGCGTGATAACGCCAGTGACAATGACAGCATGGGCCGCACCGCTGCCGAGCGCGACCAGCGTAACTGGGTTGAGAAACAGCATGGCGATGAGTGCGACGCGGGATACGCCGAAATAGGAAGGCCGATTTTCCAGAGCCGGCAGCGTTTGCAGCAGGGCGGCGGGAACGAGCACGGCGCCCAATGCGTTGGCGCCGCCAGCGCCACGCACCTCCCAGACCGACACCAGCACAAGCGCGGCAAGCGACGCAGTACAGGCAATCCAGTTCCAGCGCCGCTCGCCCTGTTCCCGCGCGCACCGGATGATGCCGAGCGCCAGCGCTGCAAGCGGGATGCCGAAATAGGCTGGAACCTGTTGCGGCAGATCGTGCAGCATCGAGACCAGACTACGGGCCTCATTGACCGAGGAAAGCCATAGCGCCAAGAGCCGAGGATCGAGTTGCGCATAGGGATCGGCGAAGCATTGCGGCGCGTTGGTCACGACGAAAGTGGCAAGCAGCGCAGCGACGCCGGCCGCGCCGATCGCACGCCTTGCGATCGAGTGAAGGCGCGGCAGCGTGGTGAGCGAGGCAAGACCGAAGCCGCCGATCACAAGCATCCCGACCTGGCCGATCGAAATTGCGTCGCAATGGATGGTGAGATAAGCGCCGGGCGCGACTGTCGACACGGCGAGGACGATCGCTCCCGTCGCCAGCGCAACGGCGTAAGCCAAGGTCGCGTTTTTGCAGCCGTCGCCCTCGACGATCCAGCGCAAACCTACGACGGCGGCAAGCATCGCCACCGCGGGCACCATTTCCTGCCCGACCGCGACCGACAATGCGCCGAGAAGCCCGGCGGCAGCGGCATCGCGTGGCCGGGACGGCGTGCGCGCGAATAACGCTAGTGCCCAGATCAGCAAAACGAGTTGCATATTGTGGTGATGGATGGCGCCGGTACGGAAATATTGCAGGACCGGCACCATGAGCACCGCGAGAACGAGTGCAAGTCGCGCCGCGGCGTGGCCGGCAAGTTCGCGTGCGAGCCGCGATATTCCGGCGAGAAACATCAGCAGTAGACCCGTCGGCCATACGATCAGCGTGAATTTTTCGGCAAAAGCTGTCGAGGCGAACAATGAAGTCGACTTGATGATCAGCGCGAGCGGAAGGTCGATCAGGCGCGACCAGTGACTGGCGACGCCGCCCGGCGGGTCCAGGCGATATTGCGTCATGTCGAACCAGCTTTGGGCCGCCAGCAGATCGCGCACCTCGACCAGCCGCATGGCGTCGTCGGTCGAGAGGCTGTTGATGCCCGAAGCCATGCACAGCGAGAACACCGCGACCGCCCACATCAGCAGCAGGAAATTGCGGGTATCGCGCCGCTGATCTGGATTGGTTTCGGACGTGACCGCCGGCAAGGACATCGGAAACGAGGCTCCCCGTTCTCGTCTGCGGCAAGCTAGGACCGCAGCCTTAAAAGTCGATGAAGTTGATGTTGCATCGCAGCAAAAACCGCGTCACATTGGCGTTGCCGGAAGGCGCGCAGCACCTATGCTCGACCAACCACGCGACAAGCCACAGACCGATAAGCCACGGGGCGCCAAACCGTGGATTTTCCGCACCTATGCGGGTCATTCGACCGCGTCGGCATCGAACGCGCTCTATCGCAACAACCTGAGCAAGGGGCAGACCGGCCTTTCGGTCGCCTTCGATCTGCCGACGCAAACCGGCTACGACAGCGATCACCCGCTGGCCAAGGGCGAAGTCGGGAAGGTCGGCGTGCCGATCTCGCATATCGGCGACATGCGCGCGCTGTTCGAGGCCATTCCACTCGACCAAATGAACACGTCGCTGACCATCAACGCCACTGCGGCGTGGCTGCTTGCACTCTACATCGCGGTCGCCGATGAACAGAACGTGCCGCGCGAGAAGCTGCAAGGCACGACCCAGAACGACATCATCAAGGAATATCTGTCGCGCGGCACTTACGTATTCCCGCCGGCGCCGTCGATGCGGCTGATCAAGGACATGATCCTGTTCACAACCCGTGAACTGCCGAAATGGAATCCGATGAACGTGTGCTCCTATCACCTGCAGGAAGCCGGCGCGACGCCGGTGCAGGAGCTCGCATTTGCACTCGCAACCGCGGTGGCGGTGCTCGACACCGTGAAAGCGGCCGGCGGCGTCAACGATTTCGGCGAAGTGGTCGGGCGCATCTCGTTCTTCGTCAACGCCTCGACGCGTTTTGTCACCGAAATGTGCAAGATGCGCGCCTTCACCGAATTGTGGGACAAGATCACGGGCGAACGCTACGGCGTGACCGACGCCAAGCAGCGACTGTTCCGCTACGGTGTGCAGGTTAACTCGCTCGGCCTCACCGAACAGCAGCCGGAAAACAACGTCTATCGGATTCTGCTTTCGACGCTGGCGGTGACGTTGTCAAAGGACGCGCGCGCCCGCGCCGTGCAACTTCCGGCCTGGAATGAGGCGCTCGGTCTGCCGCGGCCCTGGGACCAGCAATGGTCCATCCGCATGCAGCAGATTTTGGCCTACGAAACCGACCTGCTCGAATATGGCGATTTGTTCGACGGCTCACCGGTGATCGCGAAAAAGGTGGCCGAGCTTAAGCGCGACGCGCTTGACGAGCTCGATCACATCGAGCGGCTTGGCGGCGCGATTGCCGCGGTCGAAATGGGTTACATGAAAGCCCAGTTGGTCGAGAGTAACACAGCGCGGCTCGAGGCGATCGAGCGTAACGAGCTGGCTCTCATCGGCGTCAACCGGTTCGTGGAAACCGAGCCCTCCCCGCTGACGACCGGCGAAGACACGATCATGACCGTGCCGCCCGAGGTCGAGGCCGAGCAGATCGCGCGACTAAACGCCTGGCGCGAAGCGCGCGACGCCAAAGCCGTCGCGGCAGCACTCGACGATTTGCGGGCCGCCGCACGTGACGGCCGCAACATCATGCCGCCGTCGATTGCCTGCGCCAAAGCCGGCGTCACGACCGGCGAATGGGGATTTGCGCTGCGCTCGGCGTTTGGCGAATACCGCGCGCCGACCGGTGTCGGCCGCGCCGCGCGCAACGACACCATAGGACTTGACGGCATCCGCGGCGAAGTCGACCGGGTGTCGAAGAAGCTCGGCCGCCGCGTAAAATTCCTGGTCGGCAAGCCCGGCCTCGACGGTCATTCCAACGGTGCCGAGCAGATCGCGGTACGGGCGCGCGACGCGGGCATGGACGTCGTCTATGAGGGCATCCGCCTGACGCCCGAGACCATCGTCGCGGCCGCGGCCGACGGCCCTGTGCATGTCGTCGGCCTGTCGATCCTCTCCGGCTCACACCTGCCGCTGGTGCACGACGTGGTGACGCGCATGAAGGCTGCCGGTCTCGACGACGTGCCGGTGGTCGTCGGCGGCATTATTCCGCCGGAAGACGAAATGGCGCTCAAGAACGCCGGCGTCGCCGCGGTCTATACGCCGAAGGACTTCGACCTGAACCGCATCATGGCCGATGTGCTGCGCATCGTCGAAGGCTCGGCGGGCGCCGCAAAGGCGGATGCGGCGGAATAGGCCTGCGACCATTCCCGCGCTTTTCTGTATCGCGCTCAAGGCACAGGCTCCGCTATGCCCGCCAATGCCACTACTCGACTGCGGCCAGCTTGCCACGAAGCAACACCACACCTGCCGCTCAGGCGTGAGCTCGCCGACTTTTTCGAGTGCGCGGTCTTAGTCTCATAATTTAGATCAGTCTTGATTTCGATATTAAGCTGTGAAACACTTTTAATATGGCCATTTTGGCCATCCGCTTGCCCTCCGGGACTGACGTCGCAGCCTCCAGCGGCGCGATGGCAGATGCAAGTGTCTTCCGAAAGTACGTCCTCATGCGAGGACGACCTGCCGTGAGAGGACACCGCCATGAACACTCCATACGCCGCAACTGCCGACCTCGCCGAAGCCTCCGGACCAGTCACAGTCGACCGCGACGCCATCAAGGCCCTTATCGGGTCTGCGCTCGGCTACGCGATGGACGGCTTCGATCTTCTGATCCTTGGCTTCATGCTCAAACTCATCGCACACGATCTTTCGCTGAGCCCGGCGCAAGGCGCCTCGCTGGTAACGGCGACACTGATCGGCGCGGTGATCGGGGGCATCGGATTCGGCATGCTGTCCGACCGCATCGGACGGGTACGCGTGCTGACCTATACGATCGTCGTCTTCGCCGTCTTCACCGGCCTATGCGGCTTTGCCCGAGGTTATTACGACCTTCTATTCTATCGGACTCTTGCCGGCGTCGGACTGGGAGGCGAGTTCGGAATCGGCATGGCGCTGGTCGCCGAAGCATGGCCGGCGAGCATGCGTGCCCGCGCCTCATCTTATGTCGGCCTCGGCTGGCAGCTTGGCGTGCTGGCGGCAGCCATCGTTACGCCAATCCTGTTGCCGGTCATCGGGTGGCGCGGAATGTTCATGCTGGGCATTTTCCCGGCAGTAGCGGCTTATTTCATCCGAAGCTCGCTCCATGAGCCGGAAGTCTTCGTGCAGAAGTCGCACGATCACCCGAAAGAATCCGCTCTGTATCTCCTCGTCAAGGACACCGAGACCACCAAGCTCAGCATCGGCATGATCATTCTCTGTTCGGTGCAGAACTTCGGTTACTACGGCGTTATGATCTGGCTACCGAGCTATCTGTCCACTCGCTTCAACTTCGCGCTGACGCAATCGGCAGTTTGGACGATAGTGACGATCGCCGGCATGGCCGTAGGTATTTTCATGTTCGGCCATATCGCTGATCGGATCGGCCGGCGGCCGGCGTTCTTCATCTATATGCTCGGAGCGGCGGTCATGGTGGTGGTGTATTCCCGCCTCACCGATCCTATTTACCTCCTCGTTGCCGGCGCGGTAATGGGCTTCTTTGTCAACGGCATGCTTGGCGGCTACGGCGCGCTGATCAGCGAACTGTTTCCGACCTCGGCCCGGGCCACCGCCCAGAACGTCCTGTTCAATGTCGGGCGAGCGATCGGCGGCTTCGGGCCCGTCGTGGTCGGTGCCGTGGCAAGCCTTTACAGCTTCGAATTCGCCATCGCGCTGTTGGCAACGCTCTATGTGCTCGACATCATCGCGCTGTGGCTGCTGATACCCGAGCGGCGCGGCGCTGCGCTTTCCTGATCTTGAGCGATTGATAGTGCGTCGATGGGTTGGAAGGCGAGCGTGGTGGCGGAGTTGGCAGAAGTCATCGCCAATGACTCGGTCAATGCAGAATACCGCCACCTCGTAGCCCGCTGCAGCGATACCGCGGCCGCGGGAGTGCCTGGCCAATTCTTTCAGCTGCTTTGCCCACAGCCCGCCGGCGAGCAGCCGTTCCTGCGGCGCCCGATGAGTATCTATGGCGCCAATGCCGCCAAGCGCGAGGTGGAATTTCTTTACAAGGTCACGGGCGCCGGCACGCGCGGACTGCACACTTTGAAAGCCGGTGACAGTCTCGACATCATGGGCCCGCTCGGCATCGGATTTACGCTCAGTCGGGACTGGCGCCACATTGTCGCCGTCGGGCGCGGCGCCGGCCTTGCGACCTTGGCGCCGCTTGCCCAGGCTGCGCGCGACGCCGGCATCGGCGTGACCGCGGTGTTCAGCGCGCGGCGTCCCGAGCTGGTCGTCTCCGTCGATCTTTTTCGCAGGCACGGCGCGGAAGTGATTGTCGTAACGGATTCGGAATCGACAAGCGGACCGGCGAATGTCGAACGCATCCTCCGTGGCCTGCTTGCGCAAGACCGCTGCCACGCGTTCTTTACGTGCGGCTCCGCCCGGCTGATGCGGGTGCAGCAACGGCTGGCGCGCGAGTTCGATCTGCCCGGTCAGGTCGCGATGGAACAGCAAATGGCATGCGGCCTCGGGCTGTGCTTTTGTTGCGTGCGCGATTTCAACATCGAAGGCGAGATCATGCAACGCCGCGTCTGTTGGGAAGGACCGGTGTTCGATCTCATGGAGGCGCTGCCATGAGCGTCATGACCACCGTCGACATGTCGGTGCGGATTGGCGGACTGACACTGCGCAATCCGGTCATGCCCGCTTCCGGCACATTCGCCGAGGGCCTCGACCGGGTCATGGATTTCAACAGCCTCGGCGCATTCGTCACCAAGACGATCACGCGCGAGCTACGTATCGGCAATCCCCTCCCCCGCGTCGTTGAGCGTCCCGGCAGTCTGATCAACGCGATCGGCATTCCGTCGAAGGGGGTGGCGCACTTCGTCGAGGAGACCCTGCCATATTACGCGCCCTATGAGCCGCCGCTGGTGGTGAGCATCTCGGCGCCGACCGCCGATGGCTTCGCAAGTCTGGCGGCGGAGCTGACGTTGCCCGGCGTCGCGGCGATCGAGGCGAACATCTCGTGCCCCAACATCGAGGAAGATGGCAAGGCATTCGCCATGGAGGCCGAAGCCACACAAAAGGTCACCCGAGCGCTGCGCAACGCCACCAAGCTGCCGCTTTGGGTGAAACTCACGCCGAATACCGGAGACATGCCCGAAGTGGCGCGGGCTGCAGAAGCGGCCGGCGCGGATGCCGTCGTGGTTGCTAACACCATATTGTCGATGGCAATCGATTTGAAAACGTTCAAGCCTTGTCTCGGCAACATCATGGGCGGACTTTCCGGACCGGCGATCAAACCGATCGTCCTGCGGCATGTGTTCCAGTGCGCCAAAGCGGTCCGCATCCCGGTTATCGCGTGCGGCGGTATTTCGAACTCCGACGATGCCGTCGAATACATGCTGGCCGGAGCCAGCGCCGTCCAGGTCGGCACGGCGACTTTCGTGCAGCCAGCGGCGATGACGACGATCATCGACGGCATTGAGGCATTCTGCATGCATCGCGAGATTGCCCGTGTGGCCGATTTGACGGGAGGCGTGGTGATCGAGGAGGCCGACGAGCCCGATCTCGCATGGCTCAATCCGCCGACATGAGTGCCGGGACGGAAACCGCGTCAGCCGCACCGTCCAGGAATGACTCGCGAGCCCGCGAGCTGGCGACAGAACTGTTCGACGCGCTGCGTACGGCGACCGGCGACGGTGTCGGCATTACGCGCGCCAGTTACGGCAAAGGCGAGAACGCGGCGCTCGACATTATCGACACCAAGGCGCGAGCACTCGGCTTGCGAACCGAGCGCGACGCGGGCGCCAACCTGGTTGTTGCCCTTGACGGTTCCGAACCGGGATTGCCGTTCCTGGCATGCGGCTCCCATCTCGATTCGGTGCCGCAGGGCGGGAATTTCGACGGCGCCGCCGGCGTAGTCGCCGGGTTGATCGTCCTTGCCGGTCTCAAGGAAGAAGGTTGCCGGCCACGTCGGACGTTGAGGCTTTACGGTCTGCGCGGCGAAGAGAGCGCCCGGTTCGGCAAGGCCTATGTGGGATCGAGCGCTCTGTTCGGCAAATTGTCAGCGGATGATCTCGCCGTGAAGGCAACCGACTCCGATCGGACGCTCGGCGAGTGCATGCGCGAGGTCGGCGTCGATGTCGATCGGGTCAAGAACAGTCAACCGCTGGCCGATCCGAAAACCTTCGCGGCGTGGCTGGAATTGCACATCGAGCAGGGGCCCGTCCTGGTGGCGCGAAATCTGCCGGTGGGAATCGTCACTGGGATTCGCGGCAATATCCGTCACCGCCTCATCGAGTGCGTTGGCACGGCGGGCCATTCGGGCGCCGTCCCGCGATGGCTTCGGCACGATGCGATGTTCGCCACGGCGGAGCTTATCTCGCACCTCGATCGGCACTGGCGTACCCTTCTGGAAAGAGGACGGGACTTGGTCATCACGACGGGGGTCGTGACGACCGACCCCCGCGAGCATGCCATTGCCCGCATCCCAGGACTCTTGCGTTTCAGCTTCGAATTGCGGAGCCAGAGCAAAGAGACCCTTGAGGCGTTCTACGACCTTTTCCTCTCTGAATGCCGGCTGGTCGGCGATGAACGTGGAGTAGAATTCAGGCTTGACCGCAGACTGGAATCGGCCCCCGCTATCATGGACCCGAAGTGGGTCGGTCGGCTGAAAGCCGTCGCACGCGGCCTCGGCCTACCGGACGAGGAAATCCCGAGCGGCGCTGGCCATGATGCCGCGGTATTCGCCAATGAGGGCATCCCGAGCGCCATGGTCTTCGTTCGCAATGAACACGGCTCTCACAATCCAGACGAGGCCATGGAAATGGCCGACTTTCTCGCGGGGGTCGCAATCATGCGGGAAGCGCTGAAGGAGGCCGCCGCATGAGCATCGATCAGTTGTTCGAGCGGCCCAAAGCGAACTCGACCAACGCCGCCATCGCCATCCGCCGGCCGGATGACTGGCACGTTCACCTGCGCGACGGGGCGATGCTCAAAGCGGTGCTGCCGTTCACCGCGGCGCAATTCGCGCGCGGCATCATCATGCCCAATCTGGTGCCGCCAGTGACAACTGTCGCAGCGGCCGCCGCTTATCGCGACCGCATCCTCGCCGCCCGGCCGCTGGGTTCCGATTTCCAGCCGCTGATGACCTGTTATCTCACCGACACGACATCGCCCGACGAAATCGAGAAGGGCCACGCGGAAGGAGTTTGGGTTGCGGCCAAGCTCTACCCGGCCGGCGCAACCACGAATGCCCACCACGGTGTCACCGCTATCGTCGGCATCTCCCGCGTACTCGAGCGCATGGAGAAAATCGGCATGCCGGTGCTTATTCATGGCGAGGCCACCGATCCAGCCATCGATATTTTCGACCGCGAAGCCGTGTTCATGGAGCAGAGCCTGTTGCCGCTTCTCAAGCGGCATGCCGGGTTGAAGGTGGTCGTCGAACACGTCACGACGGCTGAAACCGCCGACATCGTCCGCGCGCATGCACCCCGCGTGGCGGGCACCATCACGCCGCACCATCTCGTCATCAATCGTACATCGATCTTTCAAGGCGGCCTGCGTCCGCATCTCTACTGCCTCCCGGTCGCCAAGCGCGAACGGCATCGCCAGGCGCTGCGCAAGGCCGCGACCTCTGGGTCGAGTTGCTTCTTCATCGGAACCGACACTGCGCCGCACCTGAAGAGCCTGAAGGAAGCGGCTTGCGGTTGCGCCGGCATCTTCGTCGGCGCCGTGGCCCTGCAAACCTATGTCCAGGTCTTCGACGAGGAAAATGCACTGGATCGCTTTGAATCGTTTGCGTCCCTGAACGGCGCTCAATTCTACGGCGTGAAGCCCAATTCCGGCACCATGGTGCTTAAACGGCAGCCGTACCGCGTCATTCCGTCGGTTGCGGTCGATGGCGACGAAGTCTTGGTGTTCCGGGGCGGAGAAAACCTGGCCTGGTCCATCGCCGAGGTGCGGCCGTGAGCGAGGCGATGTCTCGAAGCGATATCGGACAACGCGTTGCGCTGCTGCTTTTCGAGGCCGGCGCGATCCACATCAGCCGCCAGCAGCCCTTTATCCTCGCTGCCGGCTGGGCGAGCCCGGCCTATGTCGATTGCCGCGTCCTCATTGGCAAGCCCGAAACGCGACGCGTGATCACTGAGCTTGCCGCCGCGTACCTCGCGTCGGTCTTTCCGGCGAGTTCGTTCGACGCGATTGCCGGCGCCGAAACGGCCGGCATCCCGTTCGCCACGCTGCTCGCCGAACACTCCGGACTGGAATTGCGCTACGTCCGCAAACGTCCTCTCGGCATCGGACGCAATGCGCAGGTCGAAGGTGGATCCGTTGAGGGCTCGCGCGTTCTCCTGATGGACGACCTGACTACCGACGGCGCAAGCAAGCTCGCATTCGCCCGCGGACTGCGATCGGCCGGCGCCACGGTCGAACACGCGTTGACGATTTTTTACCACAACGCCTTTTCCGGCGCATCAGAGCATCTGAAAGAAGCGCATCTCGAATTGCACGCGCTTGCAACCTGGGACGACGTCTTGCAGGTCGCGTCGGTTGAACGGCTGGCGGCAGAAGATCGCAAGGAGATCGAACGTTTCCTGAACGATCCGGTGGCATGGTCCACCCGCCATGGCGGGCGCGCGGCGCGATCCTCCCGCGGCTAACGTCGCGCCGCGCGGCGTGCCGATTTAAGCCGGCCACGAGCCGACGACGCCCCGCTCTCGCGCTTGATGCCGGACCGATCGATCGCGGCTTTAAGAAGTTTGACTGCATCGCTTCCTTTGTGTGCGAAACGCCAAAGATCCTCGGCCAGCTTTTCATAGAGCTCCACAGCATGCGCGTCGGACGTCACCATCGCCAGGCCGAGACGGATGTTCGGCAATTCGCCGCCCAGCCGAAACGGACTCAATCCGAGACTGGTTTGTCCTTTGCTGCGGAACAGCTGAAACGTTATATTCGGCAGCGTCTCTTCGAGAAGAGCGATCTGTATCCCCATCGGCTCACCTTCAACGAGACTCATCAAATGCTCGACTTCCGCGCGCGCGGCAGCGCGCCTGATTGCGATTTCATCGTTTGGCAGATCGAAGCGACCCACCACACCGAGCTTCAGCCAACGCTCGATCTCGGGAATGGTCACGAAATTCACTACGCTTAATCTGCGCAGCGCTCGCGCCTTCTTGCGTTCGTCGAGGATCGAAATGACGGCGTCGATCTCGCCGATCGCCTTCTTCTTTTCCTTCACGTACGAAGGAAGAGATTCCACCAGCATCTTTTTGAGATGGGTTGGATAGTCGTCGGACGTCAGCAGATACGAAATAGGCGGAAAGTGCGCGACGACCTGATCCAACTCTTCCTCGATCTGCCTCATGCGCTCAAAATAGCTGGTGGCTGTCGGCAGATATTCGATGCTGACACCCAGCAGTGACGCCAGCGACGTGTGCAGCTCCGAGGCTAACCGTTCCAGGATCTCGATTTTTACGACATCGCCGCTCTCGATGCGATAAACCGCCGCCCGCGAAATACCGAGCTTTTCCGCAATGTCATCCGCGGTCTGACCGCGGCCGATCCTATGGGCTTTGAGGCGACGCCCAATCTCGCCCAGTTCCGTCATTGCCCTCAATCCGCCTGTCTCATAATTTAGATAAAATAGCATATTCTAGACAGTGACGAGCGACAAAAAAACCGGTTTGCTCTGCCAACGCCGGGAGCATTCTCCGGGGTCAGGCGTCAGGCCGGCAGCACCGCCGCGATGACCGCAGCGAGTGCGCTCGGGCTGATCGGCTTGCGCAGGTAAGCGTTCATGCCGGCGGCGTGCGCCGCCTCTTCGTCGCCGCTCTCGGTGCGGCCGGAAATTCCGACGACCGGCGTACGTCCGCGGGGCGCGGTCAGCGCGCGAATGCGACGCGTTGCTTCCAGCCCGTCGACGCCCGGCAGCTTCACGTCCATCAGCACGATGTCGTAGCCGCGCTTGACCGCATCGACCGCTTCCTCGCCGCTGCCGACGAAATCGGCGCGATGGCCAAGCTCGGTAAGGATGGTGTTGAGGATGACGCGGCCGTAGGGGTTGTCTTCCGCGCACAATACCGCAAGGCGGCGCGCCAGTGGTGCGGTACCCTGTGAACGCGTGGCGGCCGCAGCGTCGACTGGCGCGACCGGCAGCACAGCCAAGAAGCGAAAGCGCGAGCCGCGACCTGGCGTGCTGGTCACCGTCAAGTCGCCGTGCATCAGCTTGGCCAGAAGCTTGACAACGACGAGGCCAAGGCCTGCCCCGCCATAACGTCGCGCGATGTCGGGGCTCGCCTGCGTGAAAGGACGAAACAGCCGGCTGATCTCGGCGCGCGTCAGTCCAATGCCGCTGTCGGCAACGGTGAAAACGAGTTTCACCTGGCCGCGCGACGCACGCGTCGAATGTACGTCCAGATGTACGCCGCCGCGCTCGGTGAATTTTACCGCGTTGTCGATCAAATTCTCGAGCGCGGCGCGCAATCGCACCGCATCGCCAACGAGCAATTCCGGCAGGTCGCCGGTAACCGTCACCTCGGCGCCAAGTTCCTTGGTCTCCGCGCGCGCCGTCAAGGTTTCAGTCAGATTGTCGACGAGACGCCGCGGCCGGAACGGCTGCTGCTGCAGCACCAGCGCGCCGGCATCCGACTTGGCGGCGTCGATCACCAACGTGGTCAGCGACGCGAGATGCTCGGCGCTGGTCTTGATACCGGCGGCCCAGCGCCGTTCGCGTTCGCCGAGGCCGGAACTCGCCAGCAGCTCGCCGAGTGCGAGGATGCCGGTGAGCGTGGTTCGGATATCATGTGCGAATGCCGCCAACGCGGCCTCGGTCGCTCGCGCCGCATTGTCAGGGTGCGTCTTGCGGCGCGTACGGCCAAGGCGCGCCTTGCGGCGGCGCGCCGGCTTCGCGGCGGACTTTTTGCTAGACCTCGATCGCACCATGACTGCCAGCCCTGTCCAGAATGGCACGGTGCCGCACAGAACAAAACCGGCTCCAGACCCTGATCCGATTCCACTGAATTGAAGCAGGGTCTAGGTGTCTTGTTTGAACATATTCTTCTCCGAAAACCGGTTTCCACCCTCGGATCAAATCCGAGGGCAGGCTTTTTCGGGATCATGCTTTAGCGGCCAAGCCCGACCATGCGTCTGATATCCGCCGCGGTGGCGCCCCCGGCGCGCAGCTCGCGCAGGCTTTTTGCCTGTTTCGATTTCGACAGCTTGTTGCCGTCGGCGTCGAGGACAAGCGAGTGATGGTGATAGCTAGGCTCCGGCAGGCCGAGCAGCGCTTGCAGCAGGCGGTGGATGCTGGTGGCCCAGAACAAGTCCTGTCCGCGCACGATGTCGCTCGCACCTTGAAGGGCATCGTCGACGGTGACGGCGAGATGATAACTGCCCGGTGTCTCCTTGCGCGCGAGCACGACATCGCCCCACATTTGCGGCACGGCGATGACCTGGCCGGTCTGGGCCTGCGGCCCGAGGCCGGTCTCGTTCCAGGTCAGCACGCCCGCGCGCGCAACTGCGGCGTCCATGGCAAGCCGCAACGCGTACGGCTCGCCGGAATAAACCCGGCGCTTGCGCTCGGCCGCCGACAGTTTACGACCGCGCCCCGGATAAAGCGGCGCGCCGTCGGGATCGCGCGGCCAACGGCCGGCCTTGTCGCGCTCGGCGACAAGCGCGGCGATCTCGCTGCGGCTCTCGAAACTCGGATACAGCACCCCCATCGCGTCGAGATTGAGGAGAGCCGCTTCGTAGTCGGCAAAATGTTCGCTCTGTCGCCGCGCCGGTGGCTCCCAGAAGATTCCGAGCCAGGTCAAATCCTCATAGATCGCCGCTTCGTATTCCGGCAGCGATCGTCCTGCGTCGATATCTTCGATGCGCAGCAACAGCCGGCCGCCCAGATCGCGCGCCATATCGGCGTTGAGCAGTGCCGAATAGGCATGCCCCAGGTGCAGGAATCCGTTCGGGCTCGGCGCAAAACGCAGGATGCGGGTATACATCGACGCTTCGCTCGTGAACTGTAGAGCTTGACCGGCGCTCTCCCGTCAATCAAGCCAATAACACCAATGGCCAAGCTGTCCCATATCCGCACCGAGCGCGATCTCGACGCAGCCATCGCCGCACTCCTTCAGGCCGATCCACGCTTCGCAGCACTGATCGCCGCCGCCGGACGGCCGCCATTGCGGCGGCGCCCCGACGGTTTCGCCGGGCTGGCGACAACGGTCGTGTCGCAACAGCTTTCGACCGCAAGCGCCGGCGCGATCTGGGGTCGGCTTGCCGCCGCATTCGATCCATTCGAGCCTGCGGCCATCATGCGCGCCCGCGCGCCCCGGCTGGCCCGGGCCGGTCTGTCATCAGCGAAGATTCGCGCGCTCAAGGCGATCGCCCGCGCTGTCGCGCACGGCAAACTACCGCTTTCGGCGCTCGCCGATCAGCCGGCGGACGAAGCGCACGCGGCACTGACCGCGATTCACGGCATCGGACCGTGGACCGCCGACATCTATCTTCTGTCCTGTCTCGGCCATGCCGATGCGTGGCCGGCGGGCGATCTCGCGCTGCAGGAAGCAGCGCGCATTGCTTTCGGTCTGCGCGCCCGGCCGACGGCCAAGGAAATGGCGGTGCTCGCCGAGCCGTGGCGACCGTGGCGCGCCGTGGCAGCACGGGTGCTATGGACCTACTATCGCTCAATCAAGGGGCGCGAAGGCGCGCCTGTAGCACCGGCCCCCACCCCACCCTCCCCCGCAAGGAGCGAAGGAAACGGGAAGAGGAGAAGAGGCAGGAATGGCCGCTGAACTCGATGGCCCGCGGCTGGCTCCGAGATCCGGAGCCGCGCAACAGCTTGTCGTCTTTCTGCATGGCTACGGCGCCGACGGCAATGACTTGATCGACATCGGCCGCGCCTGGCAGCAGATCCTGCCGCACGCGGCGTTCGTGTCGCCGCATGCGCCGGAGCCGTGCGGCCAAGCGCCGGTGGGCCGGCAATGGTTTTCACTTACCTTCCGCGATCCGAACGAACGCTGGCTCGGCGTCAACAAAGCCGCGCCGCAGCTTCAGCGATTTCTCGATGCCGAATTGGCGCGCCACCAGCTACAACCCTCCGCGCTGGCGCTGGTCGGCTTCAGTCAGGGCACGATGATGGCGCTTCATGTCGGACTGCGCCGCGCAGTCGCTCCCGCGGCGATCGTCGGCTATTCCGGCGTTCTGGTGACGCCGCCGGATGTCGATGCCGACGCGTTCGCCGCCGGGATCAAAGTACGCCCGCCGGTGCTGCTGGTTCACGGCGATCGGGACGATCTCATTCCGCCGCAAGCGCTGTTCCAGGCGACCCAGGGTCTCGCGGCGCTGGAAGTGCCGGTCGAATGGCATCTGTCGCCCGGTATCGGCCATGGCATCGACGGCGAAGGATTGCGCCATGGCGGCGAATTCCTGACCCGGCGCTTTAACCTAAGACTATGAAAACACAGGTAGTTTTAACCTCCGACACCAGTATCTAGTAACGATTTTCTAGCACTTTCAGCCTACAAGCGCACCATAGGAGCAGGTGCGCCATGTTCACAGCAATGATGAAGCGGCTGGGCCAGCGCGCTCAATTCGCGCGAATCCGGGCGCTGACCTCAAATTTCAGGCGTAATACCCGCGGCAATGTCGCGGTCATTACCGCCCTTGCAACGCTACCGATGATCGCCGCCGTCGGTTGCGTCATCGATTATACGGACGCGAGCATGATCAAGACGAAGCTTCAGGCGGCCGCCGACGCGGCGGCGCTTGGAGCCGTCTCCGTCAATTCGTCGGTCGTTACCACCGCCAAGGCCATGGGCAGCAGTGGCACCGTGTCGGGCGGCTCGACATTTGCAACCAATTTCTTCAATGCCAACCTCAGCACATCGCCGGAAAATCTCGGCTATACGAACCTAACACCGACGTCGACCGTTACGTTGACCGGAACGACGATGACCGCCAATGTATCCTTTACCGCCAACGTTCCCACATACTTCCTGGGGGTCTTGGGCCGCAGCACGATCGCCGTAAGCGGCTCGTCGACCGCGAGCTATACGCTTCCGACCTACATCAATTTCTATCTGATGCTGGACGTTTCCGGATCGATGAGTTTTCCTTCAACGACCGCGGAACAAACAAGACTGCAGTCGGTCAACCCTGACAACTACACGCTCTATCCCAATGGCTGCACGTTCGCCTGCCACTTCACCTCGGCCGGCGCATGCACCCAGTCGGAACAAAGATCCAATATACCGCCGAGCGCATGGGTGAGCACATATAATCCGGGTTCGAACGGCTACTGTCAGGGTTTCATCATCTCGCGCCTCGGAACGACGCCAGCAACCGGAACCATCACCCCGAGCAGTATCAACTGGTCCAACACGGAGGTGACGTCCTGCTCCACGGCTGGAACGACGTCCTGCATACAATTACGCGCCGACGCGGTCGGCTACGCGGTGACAACCCTGCTGAGCACTGCAGCCGCTGCCGAACAGGTCACCAATCAATACAAGGTCGGACTCTTTCCGTTCATCCAATATCTCTATTCCTACTTCGGGCTGACCACGAATCTAACCGCAACAGGCTCAGGATCGATCAGCAATGCTGCGTCCCAGCTCGCCTCGCTGCTGGACACCGGCGCCAATTCGAACCTCGGCTCTGGCGGCACGCATTTTGAGAATGCGCTCTCCAGCATGAATACCCTGATTACCAGCGTCGGAAGCGGAATAAGTTCGTCCAACGCACTGCCCTATGTCTTTATCATCACCGACGGTTCGCAGAATTATCAAACCCAATGGAGCGGAGGCTGGTCGTCGCAGAACTATTCGTCGACCGGGTCGGTTCCCTACGGCAATTCGGCGACAGTCATCCCGCCTAACACGGTCACGTCCACGGACTATTGCACGACGATCAAGAACCGCGGAATAACAATCGCGATTCTCTACATTCCTTATGAGACGATCCAGAATGCGACTAGCTTCGCCAACAGCGAAGATGTCTATGCCAACAACAACATCCCGAATATTCCGGGAGCCCTGCAGACTTGTGCCTCGCCCAGCTTCTTTTACACCGCGAATACGCCCGCTGACATCAATGCCGCGCTACTCGCGATGTTCGAGCAGGCCGTGAGCACTGCCCACATTACGAACTGATCTCGCGAGGGCGCCGGCGAATAAGCCGCTCCGAGCACGATCCGAACCTAGTCCGCGCCGCCGCAGCCCATGGCGGCGAGCCGAGCAAGACGCGAATCCTGTGATAGGCGGCGTAGGAAGCGCGACCCTCAGTCTGCAATGCCGGAACGCACAATTTCCTGCGAGAAAGGAAGTCTTTTCGAGCGCCCTTGCGCGACCCGATCAACTGCGACTTCTGCTCAGCAGGTGCTGCTCTGTGGAACGTAGACGATGCAGGAGACGCTTCGTGGCGTCGCATACAGGTTATCCGACAAGGTAATGCCGCCGGAGCCGAAAAATCCAAAGAGCGGGGTGTATGTATAGCTCACTTCGGCGAAGATCAGATAAGAGTTGTTGACTTGGAGTGCCGTCGGAACAGTTACGGTAGAGTTGACGGTGCGCGCGGTACCGCCCTGCGTGGCACTCCATTCGATCTTTGCCACGCCCGAGCCGTTGATCTTGATTTGCGAAACCGTGACGGCAGGCGTCGCGCTGTTATACGGCGCCATCACCACCGACGTCGCACCCAGGATCGCCGTCATATCCGTGGACTGTATCGTCGCATACTGATTGGTGATCGCAGCCAGCCCATAGGTCGCCGCACGTACCTTCATGTAAGCGGCGAGCCCTCGCCCACCGTCGAAGGTCGACAGAAATATGACCGCTAGGACCGGCAGAACCATGGCGAACTCGATCGCCGCGACGCCGCGTGTCGATGCGGCGAAACGCCGGGAAGTGAGGGTCAGCCACAACCTCATCAGTAGGGCTCCACCCGAAAAGCACTGACACCCATCATCTCGGTCTTGTTGTTGCCGAGGTTGGACAACACATATCCAAACGGTCCACTGACGATCGGCCATTGATAAATAAGCTGGACCACCATGACCTGGCCGGGATTGCCGGGACTGTACGTCCAGGTATTGCTGACCGTGCCATTGGGATTATAGGTCAGCGTGGGCTCGCCGGTGCTGGCACTGGAGAAGCCGCTATAGTTCTGCACATTGATCATCACGTTGGCGCAAGTGAACAGCGCCTGGACCATCGGACAAACATCGGTGGCAAATTGATTCTGCGTGACGTTGCCGTTCTGAACCTGCCCGGTCATGATGAGGCGGCCGGCAGAGACAGCGGCGTTTTGCAATAATTGCTGCGCAAACAAAAAAACCGTTACCTGGAAAATGGCGATAAGGAGCGCAATGAACGCAGGAGCGACCAGAGCAAATTCGACCGCCGTCGTGCCGCGCTGCGCGACGCAAAAGCCGGAGAGATTTCTCGCCGGACGCTGAAAACACTTCGCCAGATTCTGCAACATAACCAGCGTATCCAATATTGCCGGCCAGCCGCTGCTGCCAGACGGGGCGTTCGCTCTACTTTACTAGTTGAGACACCTTGATTTTCGGTTGCTCCGTGAGCATAAACCCGCCCCCTTGGCGGAGACGAAAGCGCGCCGTTAACCACGATCAAGTGCGGCGCGGCTTGCTCGGCGGTCTGAAGCAACCCCGGGCGGGCGCGGGGCGGCCGGTTCAGGCTCGATCAATTCAAATTTGAACGACGTCGATAGCTATTTGTTCAGCAAACCGCCGCCTTGGCCGGCGCCGGCGATGATTGCCGCAAGCGCGGCGAGCCCATCGGTCAAAGCCGCCGGCCCAGGCTGCAGAATCAGCGGCGATTTGATCTCGGCAAGCGCCGCGTGCCGCACCGCCGGCACTTGCTCGAAGCCCGGCCGCCTCACGACCTTGTCCGGCCGGAATTTCTTGCCGCACCACGAACCGATAATGATGTCCGGCGCGCGGGCGACGACGTCTTCCGCTGTGACGATGCGATCCTTGGCCAACTTGCAGCCGGCGCGATCGGCGAAGATGTCGTCGCCGCCGGCCGCCTCGATCAACTCCGAAACCCAGCCAATGCCTGAAATCATCGGCTCATCCCATTCCTCGAAATAGACCCTGGGCCGATGCGACAGTCTGGCCGAATGCCGGCGCACGGCGGCAATCCGGGCGGCCAGTTCATCGGCGAGTTGCGCGGCGCGCCCGCCCGCACCGACCAGCGAGCCGAGCATGCGGATCATGTCGAGGATCTCGGCGACCGTGCGCTGATTGAAAGCATGCACATTGACGCTATGCCTGATCAGCGCCGCGGCGATATCCGCCTGGAGATCGGAGAATGTCAGGACGAGGTCGGGCTTGAGCGCAACGATCTTCGGAATATCGGCCGACGTGAACGCGGAAACCCGTGGCTTCTCCCGGCGCGCCCGAGGCGGCCGTACCACATAGCCCGAGATGCCGACGATGCGGCCTTCTTCGCCGAGCAGATAGAGAGTCTCGACGGTTTCCTCAGTGAGGCAAACGATACGCTCGGGCGGGTACATAGCGGTCTCTTGCCACGTTGCGAAGCTATAAAAGTCCTACGGAAATCTCGCGCCACGCTGCGCCCGCAATACTGTCCTGGCAAGTTTTGCGATGGACAGGCCAGCGAAACCTTCCTTTAATCGGCGCCGCACAGCATCCGGTGACATCATGCCCGATCGCCGCAGTTACGATTACATCATTATCGGCGCCGGTTCGGCGGGCTGTACGCTGGCCGCGCGGCTGACCGAGGACAAATCTTGCCGCGTGCTGCTGCTAGAGGCCGGCGGTTGGGATCGCGATCCCTGGATCAAGATCCCGCTCGGCTGGCCGCGCCTCCTGCTCAAGCGCAAGCACGACTGGATGTATTTCGCCGAGCCCGAGACCACGACCGGCGGGCGCGGCCTGGAATGCGCGCGCGGCCGTATTATCGGCGGCTCGTCGTCGATCAACGCCATGACTTATACCCGCGGCAATCGCGGCGACTACGACCGCTGGGCGGCGGCGGGGCTTACGGCGTGGTCCTATGCCCACGTGCTTCCGTATTTCCGCCGTCAGGAAAGCTGGAAAGGCGGACCGAGCTTTTACCGCGGCGGCGACGGCCCGCTGTCGACCCAAATGTCCAATTTTTCCGAGCCTCTGGTCGAGGCCTTCGCGGCTGCCGGACAGGCCGCAGGCTTCAAGACCACGCCCGATTGCAACGGTGCCCAGCAGGAAGGTTTCAGCACCCTGCAAATGACGGTACGCGATGGCCACCGCTGTAGCGCCGCCGACGCCTATCTGCGACCGGCGCTGTCACGCGAAAACCTGACTGTCGAAATTCATACGTTGGTGACGCGGCTGATCTTCGATGGCAAACGCGCCTGCGGCGTTGAATATCTCCAGCGCGGGCAGATCGTTACTACGTATGCGGAGCGGGAGGTCATCCTTTGCGGCGGCGTCATCAACTCGCCGCAACTTCTGATGCTGTCCGGCATCGGCGATCCCGACGAGCTGCGCGACCACGGCATTGGCGTGAAAGTGGCGTTGCCGGGCGTAGGCAAGAATTTACAGGACCATATTTCGGCAAGCATCGCTTATGCGCGCAAGACGCCAGGTCCCGTGCATCGCGAGATGCGGCTCGACCGTATCGTGCGGGCGCTTGGCTCGGCCTATTTCAACGGCGAAGGGCTTGCCACCGAAATGCCGACCGGCCAGATGGCGTTCCTCAAAAGCCGGCCTGACGTCTCGCTGCCCGATATCGAGTTCATCTTCAACGCGGCGCCATTTACGGCGATGCCGTACCTGATGCCGTTTCGGCGTCCCTATGCGGATGCCTATGCCTGCCGCGCCGTCGTGTTGCGCCCCGAAAGCCGCGGCCGGGTCGAGCTCATTTCGGCCGATCCGAAAAAGGCAATGCGCATCCGGCAAAACTTCCTTGCCACCGACAACGACTGGAAGACCTTCCGCGCCGGCCTGCGCATGGTCCGAGACGTCTGCCGCCAGGCGCCGATGCAGGCGTTCATGGAACGCGAGATCGCGCCGGGCAACGGCAGTACATCCGACGCCGATCTCGACTCCTATGTCCGCGCCAACTCGATCACCGTGCACCATCCACTCGGCACCTGCAAAATGGGCGTCGCCACCGATCCCATGGCGGTGGTCGATCCGGAGTTGCGCGTATTCGGCGCCGAAGGGCTCCGCATTGTCGACGGTTCGGTGATGCCGGACCTGGTCGGCGCCCACATCAACGCGCCGATCATCATGATCGCGGAAAAGGCCGCTGACCTGATTCGCGGCCGCCAGCCGCTCGAAGCGGTGCGACTCGCCGGCGCCTCCGAACTGTCGCGGCAGTAATAAAGGCCCGGCTGGTAAGCCCCGGGACAGGCTTCACAATCCTGTCACGCCTGCCTATAAACTGTGGCCAACGCCGCACTGCGGCATTGAGTCGAGGTAGGAGCCTCGGTCTTGAACGCTCATGTATCGCCATCGGGCTTTCCGGCACTCGTCCTGAACGCGGATTTCCGGCCGCTGAGCTATTACCCACTGTCGCTGTGGTCCTGGCAGGACGCCATCAAGGCGGTTTTCCTCGAGCGGGTAAACATCGTCGCCAATTACGACCGTGCCGTGCACTCGCCGAGCTTCGAGATGAAGCTGCCGAGCGTGGTATCGCTCAAGACCTACGTGAAGCCCTCGACCCATCCGGCATTCACCCGGTTCAATGTATTCTTGCGCGACCGTTTTTCCTGCCAGTTCTGCGGCGCGCGCGATGACCTCACATTCGATCACCTGATTCCCCGGTCGCGCGGCGGTCACACGACCTGGAGCAACGTCGTCGCCGCCTGCTCGCCGTGCAATCTGCGCAAGGGCAATCTGACGCCGGACGAAGCGAAAATGTTTCCGTCGCAGAATCCATTTCAGCCAACGGTGCAACACCTGCATCGCAACGGCCGGCTGTTCCCGCCGAACTATCTGCACGATAGCTGGCTCGACTATCTGTATTGGGACACCGAGCTCGATCCATAGGCCCGGTCGATTGCGCAACACATCATGGCCGAGGCTCGCCGGCCATTTGTTTTTTGCTGCGCTGCGGAACAACTGAAAGGTTGTGTCCATTCGTCTATGGGCATACATGCGCAAATTGTGCGCCGGCACATTGTGCCGATGCCAGAACTGACATTGCGGAGTTTGTGACACGATGGGATCGCTCGTCCTGCTCGATCTGATGGGTGGCGTAGCGCTGCTGCTGTGGGGCCTGCACATGGTCATGAGCGGCGTGCTGCGCGCGTTCGGGCCCGACCTCCGCCGCTTCTTAAGCAAAGCGCTGGGCAATCGCTTCGGCGCTTTCGCCGCCGGGCTTGGCCTGACCGCGCTGTTGCAGTCGAGCACCGCGACCGGACTGATGACAGCATCACTCGCCGCCGACGGCCTAGTCGGCCTGGTGCCGGCACTCGCCATCATGCTCGGCGCCAATGTTGGCACCACGCTGATCGTGCAACTCCTGTCCTTCAACATCACGGCGGTCGCGCCGGTGCTGTTCGTTATCGGCCTTGTGACCTTTCGGATCGGCGGCTCCAGCCTGACGCGGGCGGTCGGGCGTATCGCCATCGGGCTCGGCCTGACGCTGCTGGCGCTTCATATCCTGCTCGACACCCTGGCGCCGGCCGAACAGGCGCCGGCGGTGCGGTCGCTGCTGGCTTCCATCACCAATGATCCGGTGCTGTGCATCGTCATCGCCGCAGCGCTAACCTGGGCGGCGCATTCCAGCGTGGCGGTCGTGCTGCTGATCATGTCGCTTGCCTATTCGCAATTCGTCACGCCGGAGGCCGCGCTGGCGCTGGTGCTCGGCGCCAATCTCGGCAGCGCCATCAATCCGCTGATCGAGGCTGGCGTCCGCGGCGATCCGGCGACGCGGCGGTTGCCCGCGGGCAACCTCCTCAACCGCCTCGTCGGCATCCTCATCACCGTGCCGTTCCTGGCGCAGATCGCACGCGAAATGTTGGCGTTCCAGCCGGACATGGCGAAAATGACCGCCGAATTTCATATGGCCTTCAACGTTGTACTGGCCGCGATGTTCATCGGTCCGCTTGACGCGGTGGCCTGGCTGCTAGTGCGCCTGCTGCCGGAGAAGAAGCAGATCACCGACGCCTCGGTGCCGCGCTACCTCGACGAGGCAGCGCTGGAGACGCCGCCGCTCGCGCTCGCCAACGCCGCGCGCGAGACGCTGCGCATGGGCGACGCCATCGAGGCCATGCTGCGCGACGTCATGGCGGCGATCATGACCAACGACCGCAAGCTCGCGGCCGACGTGTCAAAGATGGACAACGTCGCCGATAACCTCAACGAAGCGATCAAACTCTACGTCACCAAGCTGACCCGCGACGCGCTTGACGAGCGCGAGGGTCGCCGCGCCATGGAGATCGTGTCGTTCACGATCAATCTGGAGCACATTGGCGACATCATCGACAAGAACCTTTGTGAACTGGCGGCAAAGAAGATCAAGCGGCGTTACCAATTCTCGGCGGAAGGTGCCGCCGAACTCACGGCCTTTCACAAGCGGGTCTGCGAATGCCTTCAGGCCGCATTCGGCATCTTTATGACCGGTGACGTCGAGGCCGCGCGCAAACTCTTGCGCGAGAAGGCCGAGATGCGAAAAGCTGAACTCGAAGCCGCCGACCGGCATTTTGAGCGGCTACGCGAAGGCCGGCCGGAGAGCCTCGAAACCACGTCACTGCATCTCGACATTTTGAGCGATCTCAAGCGCATTCACTCGCATATCTGCTCGGTCGCTTATCCGGTGCTGCCAGCCGCCGGCGAACTGCCGGCGCGCTATACAACCAAGAGTGAAGCGACCACGGATGCGCTGACGTTCCGGCCGAAACCGTCTTGATAATGTCGTGCTAGCGCGGACGCGAATAGCCGGGCGGAGCGCTTGGCTGACCGCTGGCCGCGAGCGGCTTTTTCAGCAGGCCATGCCGGGTGGGATCGCCTGCCGGTGCAGACGGGCGCGTTGGGGCCAACGGCGGTGATAGAGCCACCGCTACCCGCGGCGCCGTCTCGAGCTCCGTAAAATCCGCTTCAGACCCGCTCTTGTATCCGCTCGCGCCACGCCAGCGCTCGATTACGGAGAGGATCATGTCACGCGACATGCTCGCACCGGCATCCGAGCGCGTACTGCCCGTAGCTTCGCTATTCGGGCGCATGGCCGCCGGTAATTCTTTGAATCGCATGCGCGACGGCAGCGCGATACCTGCGCCGAACGCAAATACCTCGCGCGGGCCAAGGGATGGAATGAACGAAAGCAGGTTTTGCGTAGCGTCGGATGCCGCCGAACGAATGAACGCGTGATCGCGATCGTTCGACAGACGCATGACAAAGAGCGTGTTGCATTGGGAAATGATCGGCGGATCGATTTCAGATGGACGCTGCGTGATCAACCCGAGATAGACGCCGTATTTGCGGCCTTCTTTGGCTATCCGGGACAGCGCGCGCCGCGTCGGGACGAACCCCATCTTGTAGTCAGCCGGCGCATAGCGGTGGGCTTCCTCGCAGACGAACAGCATCGGCGCCGCTCCGTCGCTCCAGACGCCGAAGTCGAAAGCCATGCGGCAGAGCACGGACACGACGGAGTCGATGACCTCGGCCGGAAAGCCGGCGAGTTGCATGATCGTCATCGGCTTGCCGTCCGGCGGCAGGCGAAACAGCTGACAGAGAACGTCCGCCATGGTGTCGCCGCCGAGATTGGCGTTTTCGAACATGAAGGCATAGCGCGGATGGTTGCGGACCGCCTGAATCCGCGTGATCAATTTGTGATAGTGCATGTGCGTGGAGCGGTTTTCGAGCTTGCCCATGCACTCGTCGAGAATACCAATCAGATCTTCGATGCGATACGGCACCGGCGTGTCGGCGGTGAAGCCGGTCGTTTTGCCCTCGCGCTTCTTGGTGAGTTGCCGATCCGCTCCGCGATATTGCAGATAAGCGGCCTTCGCTTGCGGAATGGCGTCGGACAGGATTTCCACTTCTTCATCCAGCCCGGTGCGGTCGCCCAGGAACGCCTCGACGATTTCGTCGAAATTGAACAGCCAGAACGGCAGCCGCAGATTGCGCGGCGTAAAAACCTGGGCCTTGTCGCCGAAGCAGTTGGAATATTCGTTGTGCGGGTCGACAAGGAAGATGCGAAGGTTTGGACGTGTGCTGAGAATTTGCTGCAGAAGGATAACCACCGCGCTCGATTTGCCGACGCCGGTGGTTCCGAGCACGGCAAAATGCCTGCTGACCAGTTCGTCGATGTTGATGTGAACGCCGATATTGGTGTTTTGCTGCAAGTCGCCAATGTGTGCGCGGCTGCTATCGGCAGCGCCATACATCACCCGCAACTCAGCTTCGCTCATCAGGACCGCGCCATCGCTGATCTTGGGATAGGCGTTGATGCCGCGCTGGAAACGCGCCGCACCGTTTTGGTGGACTCCGATTTCGCCAATCAATTCGAGGTGCGCGACGCTCCGGCTCGTACGGCCACTCTGATTCCCGTCGACCTCTTCGTTGACTTCCGATATCAGCCCGACGATCAGGGCGCGGCCGCTCACGATGCCGACGAATTTTCCAACGGTCGGCTGATCGTCGTCGCTTGCGGCGGTCATTGCGGTCAGGCTCAGGTTGGCCCGCGCGCCGGAGACCGAGGTGACTCTTCCGATAAGGCCGCGCGAATTGGGCGGGGAGCCAGTCATGCTTACCGAACCGTTGCTAAGGCCGCCTGATTGGCGCCGGCATTTATACCTCCAAGGGGATCAAATTCAGTTAATACCGCGATGCCAGATCGCGCGTTTCAAATCCCGGACGAGCCAACAGCGAAACGGCATCTATTTTAATGTCAGATCGGCCGAAACCGCCGCCGAATTCTCCGTTAGGCAGAGAAGCGTTGGTCATACGGAACGTTGTCGACGTTCCGCTCGACCATCCACTGTGCGATCTCGCAACTGCGAGCAAACCAGACGTCAGGGAATTGAACGAAGTAGGTGAGGATCTTCTGCAACATCGCGGCCATCAGCGGACGGCCGCCCCAGTGGCTGTGCATCGCGATCGGCAGCATGGCCATTGGTTCATGCGCATAGAGATAATCGAATGTCTCCCTATAGACGTCGTAAAAATCGAGCGGACTGGAACGCAGCACCCGGTTGTCGGCGAAATCGCTGACCGGAAGCGCGACAAGACTTCCGCTTTTGGTTGTGATCTTGCGCGGCATGCTGAAGTCCTTGGCTTCGCCGTGCCATTGCAAGCCTTCCTGGATGAGGAAATCGAAGGTGTTCTCGCTCCAAGCCAGTACCGGGCTGCACCAGCCTTTGGGGCGTTCGCCGGTTATCTGTGCCAGAAGGTCGAGGGATTGCCGGATCAATGCCCGCTCATCTTCGGGCTGCATGTAGACCATAAGTTGATCCTGGAAATTGCCGTGACCGGCAACTTCATGGCCGGATTTGATCGCCTCGCGGATCGCAGTTTCGTAAAGCTTGGCGCTCTGGGAATTAGGACAAAAAGTACCTGGCACCCCGAAGCGATCAAGAATCCGCATCAGACGCCAAATTCCCTCGTTGCCGCCGTACTGCCCCCATGCGATTCCGGAGTGATCGACGAAGCCGGACTTCAGCGAGGTTGTCTGGATTGAATAGGGCGCGGCCTTGCCGCCCGACCAGGTCTCCAGCAGCACGGTGACGGTCACCGCGATTCGTTTCCCATTCGGCCACGCAAACGATGACGTCATCGATCATCTCCATCTTTGTTGCCGCAAGTCTCCGCAAAAAAAGGCGTGCCAAAGGACGGCATCGCTCCCTACACGCGGTTGGGGAATTGGTATAGCCTCGCAGTCACGATGAAAATCCCACGACGCCAATTCATCTCCCTCACGGCAGGCGCCGCCGTCGTGCCAGCCCTGACACGCGTTGCGAATACGCAGTCCTATCCGTCGCGGCCGGTGCGCATCATTGTCGGCACAGCCGCCGGTGGAGGGATCGACATCGCTGCACGCGTCATCGGCCAGGCGCTGACGGAACGTCTTGGTCAGAATTTCCTCGTCGAGGACCGGCCGGGCGGCGGCACCAATATCGGCGCCGAGGTGGTGGTGCGCGCCGACCCCGACGGCTACATGCTCTTTCTGGTCTCAGCAGCGAACGCAATCAACGCCACCCTCTATACGAATCTCAATTTCAATTTCATCCGCGACATCGCGCCGGTCGCAAGCATCGCGCGTGTGCCCCAGGTCATGGTTGTGAATCCGACTGTTCCGGCAAAAACAGTTCCCGAATTTATCGCCTATGCCAAAGCCAACCCGGGCGAACTCAACATGGCGTCGGCCGGCAGCGGCAGCGTTCAGCAAGTCGCCGGCGAACTGTTCAAGATGATGACCGGAATCGATATGGTGCACGTGCCATATAATGGCGCGGGACCGGCAATGGTTGGCCTGCTCGGCGGACAGACGCAGGTCATGTTCGACACAACGCCCGGCTCTATCGAGCACATCAAAGCCGGCCAGATCCGCGCACTGGCGGTGACGACGGCGACACGCGTGGACCTGCTACCGGATCTGCCGACTATCGGCGATTTCGTCCCCGGCTACGAGGCCAGCCAGTGGTACGGCCTCGGCGCGCCGAAGGCCACGCCCGCCGCGGTGATCACCAAGCTCAACTCAGAGGTCAACGCGGCGCTCGCCGACCCCAAGACGCGAGGGCGGCTCGCCGAGATCGGCGGCACGACGCTGACCAACTCGCCAGCCGAATTCGGCAAACTGCTCACCGACGACACCGAGAAGTGGGCCAAGGTTGTCAAGTTCTCGGGCGCCAAGGTTGACTGATTGCTACGCCGCGTCTTTGCGCGCGCCGGCGAAGGCGGGTGCGACTTCGGTCATGAAGCGCGCCATCTCGTCCTTGACCTGATTGTGGGGCTTGAGCCCGACATTGACGTAGAGAATCACCTCGTCGAAGCCCGCGGTCTCGACCTTCTTCAAAATCTCCGTGATCCTGGCCGGCGAACCGAGCAGCACGGCATTCTCGGTCAGGTCCTCGGGCTTCACCTTCTTCATCCGCTCAACCATGTCGATGAAGTAGTGATAGCTCGGCGGCGCCGTCTTCGGATCGCCGGGGAATGCCGGAACGGCGCATTCCCTGTAGTAGCGGACCTGCCGCTCGCGCTGGGCATCTTCCTCCGCCTTGGTATCGGCGAAGTGCATGAAGTAGCTGCACATCAGCCGGCCCGGCGCCCTGCCGTGCTTGGCGCAGGTCTCTTTGTAGAGGTCCGCGACCTGGCGCAAGCCGCCGTAGCTCATCGCGGCGGCGAACGGCGCCACGATCAGGCCGCAGCCAAGCCGCGCGGCGAGCTCGATCGAGGGCTTGGAGAACGATCCAACATAGGTCGGCAGCGGCCGTTGTACCGGCTTCGGCGTGATCCGTACGTCGTCGAACGAATAGTGCTTGCCGTGATGCGAGATGCGGCCCTCCGCGGCCCACAATCTGCGAACAAGCTCCAGGCCCTCCTCGAAGACGCTCTGGTTGTCCTCGAACGAGACGTGAAACGGCAGATATTCGCGCTTGTCGTAGCCGCGGCCGCAGGCGAAATCGACGCGGCCGTTGGAAAGAAGATCGAGCGTCGCCCACTGCTCCGCAACCCGGATCGGGTGATGCAGCGGCAACACGGTGACGGCCGGCGCCAGGCGGATGCGCGTGGTGTTGGCCGCGACATAGGCGAGCACAATGTCCGGACAGGACAGCACGCCAAGCGAGTTGAAATGGTGCTCGCCGATCCAGGCCGAATTCATGCCGAGTTTCTCGGCGTAGAGCGCCTCGGCGGTGATGTCGGCGATGAACTGGTTCGAGGACCGGGTATTGTTCTCGTAGTGATTGTCGCTCAGCGTGAAATAACCGAAATCCATGACGTCCTCCCACAGGCTCAGGCATTTTTTCCATTGCCATTGCCGGCAGAATAGATGATAATGCATCTATTGTAAATGCACTAATCTGACCCGAGCCACCCGCCGTGAAGACCCCCGCCAAACTCGATCTCGCCGAATACCTGCCCTATCTCGTCAACCGCGTCGGCAGTATCGTCGCCGATCAGTTTGGCGCGGAAGCGCTGGTGCCTCATGGCCTTAGCATTGCGATGTGGCGGGTGATGGCGGCGCTGGCCTCGAACGGCGCCCAGCGCCAGATTGACCTATCCGACCTGACCAGCATCGACGCCTCAACACTGTCACGGTTGGTGAGTCGCCTGATGCGCACCGGCATTGTGACACGGACGCGCTCGGCCAGCAGCAATCGCGAAGTCATCGTCAAGCTCTCGGCGAAGGGCCACGCTCTGGTTTCGAGACTTATTCCGATCGCTCTCGAATACGAGTTCAGAAGCGATCTCCGGTTTGTCAGCCGGAGATTTGGCAATTCTCAAGCGCAGCCTGCGGCGTATGTACACCAACATGAAAAACCGGCAGACCGCGCTCGCATCCGCGGCGCAGTAGCAGCGGGCCGGCGATTAGCCGACGCTTGAACCTGGCGCGGCGTCCTCGAACACCGTCTGCACCGGCGGTTGGCCGGAGAAGCCCAGTTCGCTCCAGCGCGCCACGACCTGATCGTAGGTCGCTTTCGACAGTTTGGTGCGCTTGGAAAAATTTTTGATGTGCCGATAGTCCATGCAGGCATTGATCAACGCCTTTGATCCCCACGGCCGGATCTCCGGCGGATTGAGGCTCGGATCGAGGAACGTGCTCCAGGTCTCGCGCAGGATGTCGATCGACTGCGCCGGCCGTGACCGTGTCGCCATCGCCCACAGCACCTGATGCACGTTGGTCGGATCGACGTCGTCGTCGACAACAATCACATACTTGCCGAAGTAGGCGCCGCCGGTGCATTGCGCGGCCAGCGCCATCGTTTGCGCCGCGTGGCCGGGATACATCTGCTTGATCGACACCACGGTGATGCCCCAGCCGGCGGCTTCCGGGATCGACCACACGCCCTGGATGCCGGGTATGCCGATTTTGAGAAGATCGGACCAGATCGCCGCCGACCGCAGCGCCGCCCAGAACAAACCGGCTTCGTTGGCAGGCCCGTCCGCCATCAGCGCGCAGGTCAGCGTCGGGTTGTTACGGAAGCGGATTTTTTCCACGCGCATGTAGGGCGTGGCGCCGCTCGGTCGGCCGTAATAGCCGGTGAATTCGCCGAACGGTCCTTCGGCGAAAGTCTCATCGGGATAGACGAAGCCTTCGAGAATGATCTCGGCGCGGGCCGGCAGCGGCAGGCCGGTGACATCACTCCTGAACAGTTCGATCGGCGCGCCGTTGATGCCGCCATAATATTCGTACTCGCTTTCGGTCTTCGGAAAGCTTGTCGCCGCAACCAGGAACAATAGCGGATCGATGCCGTAGGCCGCCGCGATCGGCATCGGCTTGCCCATCTTCCACCACTTCTCACGGTCGAGCGTGGCGTCCTTGCCCGGCGAGGTATAGACGCCGATCTCGCGCGGCCCTTTGATCATCATGCGATAGGTGCCGACATTGATGCGGCCGGTCTCCGGGCATTGCGTCACCACCGCATCGCCAGTGCCGAGATAGAGCCCGCCATCGAGCGGCCACATGCGCTGCGCCGGGAATTGGCGGATGTCGATCTTGTCGCCGGTAACGACGTTCTGATTGCAGATCGCGGTTTCCGCCGGCACCTCCTTGGGCTTCATGGTGCGGCCCATCTTGCGTTGCAATGCCTGAACCGCCTTGAGCGGATGATCGACCGGCTCCTCGCCGATCATCAGGCAGAAGCGCGACAGATTGCAGCCGACCATGTTGTAGAGCGCGCGATGACCGGGATGACCCTTGATATTCTCGAACAAGAGCGCCGGACTTTTCTCGCTGCCGACCAGATAGGTGATGGTGGCGGCCTCGAGATCGGGATCGACTTCGGCAGTGATGCGCTTGAGCTCGCCCATCGCCTCGACCTTCGACATCCATTCGTCGAGATCGCTGGAATTCGGGCTCCGCGGCGCGGCGGATGGCTGGTTTTTCACTTCCCGCTTCTCGGGCGCGACCGGAACGCTCATATCCATGGACAGTTCCTCACTTTTTCGCCGGTCCCCCGGCTTTCATGCATCATAAGTTGACGTGCATGACATATCGATAGTCATTTCCCATTTGGCGTCGGCCGCAAGCCGTGCCAGCATTGCGGCAACAAGGAGCAGAATCGCCGATGCCCACCAATCCGATAGGGGGCGGCCAGATCGGCCGCTCGGTGCCGCGCCTCGAAGCGCACGAAAAGGTCACCGGCCGCGCCGAGTACACGCATCTGATGCGTCTGCCTGGCATGCTGCACGGCAAGATCTTCCGTTCGACCGTCGCGCATGGCCGCATCAAATCGATCGACACCAGCGCGGCGAAAAAAATGCCCGGCGTCTATCGCGTCATCACCGCAGAGGATGTCGTCAAGGTCATCCCCAATCCCTATTACGGCCCAGCGTTCCACGATCAGCCGATCCTGGCGATGGAAAAGGTCCGTTTCGTCGGCGAGCCGGTCGCAGTGGTGCTCGCCGCCGACCCTCACGTCGCCGAAGCTGCCACCCACGCCATCGTCGCCGAATACGAGGAAATGGAGCCGGTCTACGGCGAAGTCGAAGCCATGACGGCGAAAGCCTATGTACACGACGAGCTCAAGCCGGCCGGCAGCTTCGCCGACCTCAAACACCTCAAGGGACAGAAGAACACCAACCTCGCGCTCACCGCCAAGTTGCGCCGCGGTGACGTCGACAAGGCATTCGCCGAAGCCACGCATGTGTTCGAACACGAATTCCGCACGCAAAAATGCCTGCACGTGCCGTTCGAGCCGTTCTGCTCGATCGCCGACTACAAAGAATCCGGCCTTACGATTCACAGCGGCGCACAGGGACCGTCCTTCGTGCGCGCAGAGATCGCACGGCTGCTGAACTGGCCGGAAAACCGCGTGCGCATAAAAGTGCCGTATCTCGGCGGCGGCTACGGCGGCAAGCTTTACATCAAGCTCGAAGCCTTGGTAACGGCGTGCTCGATGATCGCGCGGCGTCCGGTAAAGATCGCGCTCACCATGGAAGAGCAATTCTATCAGATCACCAAACACCCGGCGACCGTGCGCATCAAATCCGGCGTCGACAAATCCGGCCGCATCACGGCGCGCAAGTGCGAAATATTCTGGAACGGCGGCGCCTATGCCGATATCGGACCACGCGTCACGCACAAATCGGGCTTCACCGCCGGTGGTCCTTACGACATCGACAATGTGTGGATCGACTCGCATGCGATGTACACGAACCTGACGCCGGCCGGCGCGCTGCGCGGCTTCGGCATGCCGCAGCTCGTGTTCGCACACGAGAGCCATACCGACATGATCGCGCGCGAGCTGAAGATCGATCCGGTCGAATTCCGCCGCAAGAACGTGCTGCACAACGGCCGCCCGCAGGCGACCGGCACCATCCTCAAAGATGCGCCGCTCGAGGCGATCCTCGATCACGTCGCCGACCGGCTGCGCTGGCAGGAAAAATTCGACCGCGGCAGCCGTACGCTCAAGCGCGGTCGCGGTATTGCATTCGCGCTCAAGGCCTGCGTCTCCCCGACCACCTCTGTCGCTATCATCAATGTCGGCGCCGACGGCAGCCCAACGCTCTACATTTCGACGGTCGACATGGGGCAAGGCTCCGACACCGGCATGGCGCAGATCGTCGGTGAGGTGCTCAACATGCCGGCGGAACAGGTCCGGGTCGTTGCCCGCGACACCGACATAACGCCCTACGACATGGGCACGCTCGGCTCGCGCTCGCTATTCCACATGGGCCATGCGGTGCGGCTCGCCGCCGAGGATGCGCGCAACAAGATCGACGCGTTGCGGCGCGAAGTTGGCGAACCGGAAGGCAGCAACACGCCGGCGTCCGGTCTGTTCATCAAAAAATACGGCATGAAAGCCGGCAACATCGTCGGCACCGGCAGCTACAAACCCGACTATGTCGCGCCCGACCACGAAACCGGCCTGTCGCCGGAAATCACGCCGTTCTGGATGGTGGCAGCCACCGGAGCCGAAGTCGAGGTCGACACCGAAACTGGATGCGTGCGCATCGAAAAACTCGTCAATGCGGTCGACTGCGGCACGCTGGTGAACCCACGCATCGTCGAGACGCAGATTTCCGGCGCGGCGCTGATGCAGCTCGGCTTCACCATGTTCGAGAAAATCAACATTGATTCAGGACAGATCACCAATGCATCGCTTGCGGATTACCGGATACCGGGCATTGCCGACGTGCCGCCGATGATCAACGAGGCCATCGACGCCTATCAGCACAATGCGCCGTTCGGCGCCAAGGGCGTCGGCGAATCCTCGACCATGCCGCTGTCGCCGGCCGTCGCCAATGCACTCGACGATGCCTGTGGCGTGCGGCTGATGGAATTGCCGCTCACGCCCGAGGCGGTGTTTCGGGCGTTGCGCGAGAAGGCGGGCAAGCCGCTCGGTGCGGACTGACGGGCCGCCGCCCAATCCGCGCCGGTTTGCCGCTTTTCTTTGCGCGGCCAGTGCCATAGGCTCTCGCCACAATAAAAAACCTGTGGGGGGAAACGATGGCCGGCGAACCTGAAGTCCAAGTCTCGCACTTTCTCGACGAGTACGGGGTAGGCTCGTTCCAGATCAAGCTCATCATCTGGTCCGTCTTGCTGGCGATGATCGACGGCTACGATATTGGCGCAATCGCGTTTGCTGTACCGAGTCTCATCAAAGAATGGCACGTGGCGCCGAAGGATCTCGGCCTGGTGCTCAGCGCCAGCAACTTCGGCGTGCTGTTCGGCTCGCAGATTTTCGGCTGGATCGGTGACCGCTACGGCCGCAAGACGGCGCTCATCGCCGCCAATCTGCTATTCGGCGTATTCACGTTCATCGCTGCTTATTCCACCAATCTCACGGAGCTTTCGGAGCTTCGCTTTGTCGCCGGCCTTGGCATCGGCGGTGTCATTCCGAACCTTGTCTCCATCAACGCCGAGTCCGCGCCGCGCAATATGCGCGCGACGCTGGCGATCATCGCCACCGGTCTGGTGCCGCTCGGCGGTGCGCTGGCCGGCTTTGCCAGTGCCGCGCTGGTCCCGACCCATGGCTGGCAAATCCTGTTCGAGATCGGCGGCATCGTGCCGGTCGTTTTCGCCCTGCTCGCCGTTTTCGGCCTGCCGGAATCGATCAAATTCATGGCCATCCATGAACGCCAGCGCCCGAAGATGCTGGCTCTGCTCAAGGCCATCCGCCCGGATTTCACGGTGCCGCCCAACGCGCGCTTCGTGATCGAGGACGAGAAGCAATCGCCGAGCAATCCGATCTATCTGTTCCGCGACGGCCTGGCGGCGATCACGCCGCTCACCTGGCTGATGTTCGCCTGCAATCTGATGGGATATTTCTTCCTCATCAGCTGGACGCCGACGCTGCTGGGCGCCGCTCACGTGCCGCCGCAAACCGCGGCGCTCGCCGGCGCGGCGCTGCAAGTCGGCGGCACGGTGGGCTCACTGATGCTGTGCTGGTGGCTGCAACGGGCACGCTTTGCCGCCATCGCGATCATGTTCGTGATCGCGGTGCCGATCGTCAGTTCGATCGGCTATGCCGGCTTGAGCTCAACGACAGCGCTGATCCTGATTACGTTCTTCGCCGGCTTCATCGTGCTCGGCATCCAGTCCGGCATCAACGTCGTCGGCGCCATGATCTATCCGACGTCGCTGCGTGCCAACGGCTCAGGCTGGCAGCTCGGCATCGGCCGGTTCGGCGCCATCGCCGGTCCACTGGTCGGCGCGCTGTTCGTCGGCCTGCCGGTGCCGGAACTCTATATGTGGTCGGCGATCCCGTTCGCCGTCGGCGCGGTGGTGACGTTTATCGTCTATAAGCTCGTCAGTGCGCGGGTCGCCGCCGATCCGGTTTTGGCGAAGGCGCAGTAGGAATTATCCGGCGTCATCGCCGGGCTTGTCTCGGCGATCTTGATTAGCAATGGCATGGCGTCGCCACATCGGGATTGCCGGGACAAGCCCGGCCGTGACGATGGGCTAGAACGGCTCATAGCCGCGTAACGCCGGGAGCACCTTTTCGCCAAACAGCCGGATCGAGCGCATCAGCTCGGGCTCGGGCAGATCGGCGAAGTTGAATTCGCCCATGAACACGTTGAACACGCCGGCCTCGGCGGCGGCGCGGATTTTTCTGGCGACGGTTTCGGGCGAACCGATAAAGACAAGGTCGTTCTTGAACAGGTAATCGCCGTCGAACAGATGCTGCATGATCTCGGACGCGCCGGGCTCGCCGCGGCCGACGAACATCTTGGCATGCTCGCGGGCGCGTTCCTCGAACGTCTCCCCCGGCTTCCCCGGTTTCAGAAACCCCTCATAGGCGCGGCTGGCGCGGAATAGCGCATTATCGATCGCTTTCTCATCGGTGTCGTCGACGTAGACCACCGAGCAATAGGCGATATTCGGCTTGTCCGGCCAGCCGGTGCGTTGCCAGTCCTGCAGAAACTTGCGGTAGCGCGGCGCGGCATCAGAACGCGGATAAACCAGGAAGTAGCCGGGATTGACGCCGTGCTTGGCGCAGAATTCCAGCGTCTGCGGATCGCGGCTCATCATCCACAGCGGTGGATGCGGGCGCTGCGCCGGCATCACGGATATTTGGGCGTTATCGGTGTGAAACTCCTGGCCATGGTACGAGAACGGCTGCGTCTCGCCGAACGCGGCGCGCATGTAATCGACGAATTCCAGTGTCGGCGACTTGCGCTGACCGTAATCAAGGCCGAACGGACGGAAATAATCGGGATTGATGCCGGGCACCAGACCGAGTTCCATGCGGCCGCCGAGCATCTGGTCGACGATGGCGATTTCCTCGGCGAGGCGGAGCGGATGATAGAGCGGTACGATGTAACCCATCGGCCCGATGCGCATGCGCTTGGTTCGCGCGCCGGCGCCGACCGCATAGAGACTCGGCGACGACATCCAGCTCTCGTCGGGACGGAAATGATGCTCGACGCAGAACGACTGGTCGAAGCCGAGCTCGTCGCACAATTGCAGCTCGCGCCAGAGCTGCTCGTAGCGATCGTGCGGCGTCATATTGGGCTTGGCCCAGATGTGGGTGAAGTGGGCGAATTTCATGGGGTTCCCAGCGGTGAGGTGTTGACGGTATTTCTTGTCACTTTTGCTCCCTGCCCCGTGCGGCGTACACGGCTGAAACCATCAAACTATCAGCATCGTCAGCATTCGTCATAGAGACCATAAAGTTTGCCAAGACAGTGCGGTAGGGCATCTGCGCGCCCATGATATTCCTCATGGCAGCAATTGTTTTCGGCGTCGTCATAGCGATCATGGATTGGCCCACAGTGACGGGTTTTATCCATTTTCCCGTTGCTGCTTCCCGCCGAGGACTTTGACAGACTCTAACAAAAACAGATCTGTGTTTTTCAACATTGGAAGAGTGACTTTTAGATGCGCAGGCGTCCCGCGTGATCTCGCAAAAGGCGGCATCAGCATACTACCGAATACCAATCAAACATTTTGTTGCTGTATGTATCATTTAGCACAGACCGACGCATGGCACTGTGGCATATGTTCGACGATAGAGTGGTATGGCTCTGCTCCGGTCACTAACGATCCGAGGGCCGCTTGTGTTCTGCAATCGTTGTTGCGTCCGTTTTTTGGAACGAATAGCTGGGCGGCCGACATCGTGATCAATGGCACGTTCGAGAGATCGGTCGCTGCGCAGCGGGGAACCAAAGGGGACCAACATGGACACCGCGATCGTAAAGCGCTCAGTTGTTATCGCAGGGCATAAGACCAGCATCAGCCTTGAAGATGAGTTTTGGAGCAGCTTCAAAGAGCTGGCGAGAGATCGGAAGATGACGCTCTCCAGTTTGCTCGGTGGAATCGACACCGGGCGGCGCCAAACCAACCTGTCATCGAGTGTCCGGCTGTTCGTGCTCGATCATTATCGCAGCAAGCTGGTGACGCTTGCGGCACATCAATCGACAGCCGCAACCGGCAACGGAGCCGCCAAGATAACTTCCGTGACGGAGCGGGACCTCCGGCAATCGGCCTAGCCACCTGCCGAACGGCGTTCTCCAAATACGGCTATTTCCAAATTAGCGGCTAGCTGCGCTGCGGTATGGAAAAGTCGGGGGACCAGCGCCGCGACGATTTATTCTTGTTATCGTAGGACGCCTCGAAGATGCTCGCCGCGAGCGTTGCACGCACGTGCAGCGTCGTCGTCAGGATATTTCGGAACCCGTGTCTGAACCCCGCCGGTATCAAGACCGACTGGTTGGCCCGTACGATCGATTTTTCCTCGCCGAGCCAAATCTCCGCGGCGCCGTCAATGACGTCCAGCACCTCCTCCACGGCATGGACATGCGTGGGTGCGCCGAGGCCCTCTTCGCAGAACTGATCGAAGATGCACAATTGCCGGCCGCCGTTCACCGCGGACACCCGCATTCGCGTCATGACGCCGTCGCGCCACTTCTCCAGCGGCTGATCCTGGTGAATGAAAACCTGCATTGGCTATCCTCTCGTCATTCTACTTGAACACACCCATCCCCATGCGAACGGTCACGCCACGACGGGCAGCCTTCGCTGCTTCGCAGAGGTTTGTGAAGCTGGCTTGCCAACCGTAGCTGCGAAGCAGCGAAGGCTGGTGCCCGTGGAGGGACTCGAACCCCCATTCCTTGCGGAGCGCGATTTTGAGTCGCGTGCGTCTACCGGTTCCGCCACACGGGCATGGACCGAATTCTATATATTCGGCTGACGCTGGCGTCTATCGGCCGTCCGTGCCACCGCGCCGGCTGCTCCCGATGGCCTTGCTTCTGCCTTCAGGATCGGCACATTGCTGCCGCGCGATCGGGGCGGAATAGGGCAGATTCGATGAAGCAGACCTGGGTCAATCGGCTCTACGCCGAGCCAGCCGCCGCCGCGGCGGTGGCGATCTTCGTTTTGAGCGCGGCGACAATCGCGGGCGCGTGGTTTTTTGAATTCGTGATCGAGCTGCCGCCCTGCCCGCTCTGCCTCGAGGAGCGCATTCCGTACCATGTCATCATTCCGCTCTCGCTGCTCATGGCGATCGCGGCGTTCGTTCACGCGCCGCAAAAACTCCTCACCGTCGGTTTCCTCGTCATCATCGCCGCCGTGCTATGCGGCGCGGCGCTCGGCACATATCACGCCGGCGTCGAATGGCACCTTTGGGCCGGTCCGGCCGATTGCTCGGGGCCGATCAGCGATATCAAGGCCGGCGGTGCGCTGCTCAATCAGTTGCAATCGATCCACGTGGTGCGTTGCGACGAGGCGGCGTGGCGCTTTCTCGGCATTTCGCTGGCCGGCTACAACGTCTTGATCTCGCTGTTGCTGGCGGCGGTCGCGCTTTACGGCATTCTCGGCCGCCGACAGGCGGGCTGATCGCCCATCACGGAACGGTGCCGCGCACGGCCCACGCGGTCGCAGTCAGGGAGCGCTCGCCGTCGGGCGCTCCCGAACAATAGGAACGGCGCACCGCCTCCTCGATGCGGCCGTGCAATGTCTCGTCAAGCGCCGCGACGTAAGTACCGACCGGCCCCTGCCCGCCGAGCAGCGGCATCCAGTAATCGTCGAAATTGGCGTAATTCATGCGGATCGTCAGCGAACCGCGCTCGACGCCGGCCAGACCAGCGTCCCTGAACAAGGCGGGCAGACCGTCCGGCAGCGCCAGTGCACCGGAAAAAAGCTTGTCGCGCGCATCGGCTGCTTTCACGTCGACACCCGCCGCCGTGTCCCAGAATAGGCGCTGATAGACCAGGCCACCGCGAAAATCCCACACCGCGGCGGCGACAGTACCGCCGGAACGCGTCACGCGCTTCATCTCACGTACCGCGGCGGGCGCGTCGGGCACGAAATTAAGAACGAGCTGCGCTGCCGCACCCGCGTACAGTCCATCAACTTTGCGGATCGCCGTCGCGTCGCCGACCTCAAACGCAGGCGACGAACCTTTTGCCTGCGCGCGGGCATAGGCAACATACGGCGCGGCGACGTCAATCCCGACAACTTGGCGAAGCGTCCAGCGCTTCGCCATCGCGAAAGCTAGACTTCCGGTCCCGGTGCCGACGTCAAGCAAGGGATGACCGTCGGCCGGGAATGCCGCGAAGTCGAGAAACCGGGTCGCGAGTTCCTTGGTCCAGCGGCCGAGGAATATCTCGTACGCGGCACCGTCGCTCGCGTGATATGTGGAATCTTGTGGCATGCCTCAGGTTCAGGTTGGCCGCGCTGGATTCGGCGAGATATAGTCGACACATTGGCTTCAGCAAAATTTCGGGCTTCGGCAAATCGCAACAGGTCAGCGCGCAGTTGCCGCTTTGATCGACGTCTTCAATCGCTTTTGCGCGCGGCGTGGGCGTTTACGCAGCGAGGTCTCCAGCGCGCGTATCTGAGCCGTGGCCGCCGCAGCGGCTTCCGATTCGATCGCGCGGTACTTCTCGATCAGTTCGGCGCCGAACGGCGTCAGTGCCGCACCGCCGCCGCGCGCACCGCCGGGTTGTGTCACGACCACCGGCTCGCGGAAGCAACGGTTCATATCATCGACCAGCAGCCACGCTCGCCGGTACGACATCGAGAGCGAGCGGCCGGCCCTCGAAATCGAGCCGGTCTTGCGGATCGCTTCAAGGAGCCTGATCTTGCCGGGTCCGAGCGCACGGTCCGGGCCGAAATCGATCCGCAGCGTCAGCCGGATATTATCCATCGCAAGCCTCGCGCCGCTTAACGGTCGAGCGGCGTCACACCCTTGTAGTGTATCTCGCGCACTCGCATTGTAGACTGTGTCTATCTGCTGGCGCTTGCCAGGCGACGCCGCAAACCGCATCGAGGAGAGAGCCATGAGTATATTCGGAAGTATTATGTCAGCGATCTTTCATCACGCCAACGCCGCACCCGCGCCGGCAGCTCCTGCACCATCCGCGCCCTCACCGTCCACCTCCTCTTCCGGCTCCGCGACGGCGGCGCCGCAGTCTGCACCAACGGCGCCAGCAGGGGCTGGCGGCTCGGCTCCGGTCGATGTCGCGGCGGTGCTGACGAAACTCGCCGCGCAAAACAAGGAAAAACTCGATTGGCGACACTCCATCGTCGATTTGATGAAGCTTTTGAACCTTGATTCCAGCCTCGCGGCGCGCAAGGAGCTTGCCACCGAACTGCACTACAGCGGCGACAAGAATGACTCCGCGACCATGAATATATGGCTGCAAAAGCAGGTCATGCAAAAACTTGCCGACAATGGCGGCAAAGTGCCTGACGAGCTGCGCAAATAATCAACAAACCCGTGGCCGGATGGCACTGGTAGGTGTCACGGCGATGGACTAATCTTCCGTCGCCGCTTTCACACGATTTTAACGTAACAGCTTTTGTAGCTACGCGAGGAGCACGATCATGGGTTTATTCGATAGTCTGAAAGGTGCGCTGGAATCCGAGGCTTTGCCGGCATTACTCAATACCGCGCTGGCGCAGACACAGTACCACGATCTGCCCGGCCTCGTGGCAGCCCTTGAGAAGGGCGGCCTTGGGCCGCAGGTTCAGTCATGGCTCGGCAACGGCACCAATATGCCGATTACGGCGGATCAATTGAAAGCCGTTCTTGGCAACAGCGAAGTTCAGAATTTTGCCCGCCAGATGGGGTTGCCGGTCGACGAGCTCCTCAAGCTGATGGCACAATTCCTGCCGGAGATCGTCGACAAGGCGAGCCCGAAAGGCGTGGTGCAGCCGCAGGCGTAACACGGACGCGGACATTTCCTATAACTTCACCAGGGAGAGAACAATGAAGACGATCGCAATTATCATCGGCTCGTTTTGTTTGGTAAGCGCCGCGATGGCGCAAACGCCCGCACCGGCCGACGCCGCCGGCGCGACCTGCCAAACTCAGGTGGCCCCCAAGAATCTGCACGGCGCCGCGCTGACAAGCTCCGCCAAGAAATGCTGCACCGATGCAGCCACGGTTGCGAACCTGCACGGCGCTGCGGCGACGAGCTTCGTCAAAAAGTGCACGACAGACGCAACCGCGGCTCCGAAGAAGAACTGATCGCCTGCATTCTCGTAGGCAGGAACCGTCGAAGGCTGGTTCACCGAGCCGTAGCTTGCGGCGGCTTGTTCGTCCGCCTTCGCTTCGCTACGGCGCGACAGCCTTCGCTCTGCTACGCGAGCGAAGGCTGGTGGGCAGTACAGGGATCGAACCTGTGACCCCTTCCATGTCAAGGAAGTGCTCTTCCGCTGAGCTAACCGCCCGGCCAGTGCGGACGGTTTAACGTCGCGCCGCCCGCGGGGTCAAGCCCGCGCCAGAGGGGCCGGTTCGCGCTCAATAAACCGCGCGGCCGCCCGAAATATCGAATACGGCGCCGGTCGAGAACGAGCAATCTTCCGACGACAACCAGGCGATCATCGCCGCCAGTTCTTCAACCGTCACGAAGCGGTTCATCGGGATTTTGGACAGCATGTAGCCAATGTGCTGCTGCGTCATCTGGCCGAACATTTCGGTCTTGGCGGCGGCCGGCGTGATGGCGTTCACCAGAACGCCTTTGGTCGCCACTTCCTTGGCGAGCGACTTGGTCAATCCGATCAGGCCGGCTTTTGACGCCGAATAGTGCGAGGCGTTCGGATTGCCTTCCTTGCCGGCGATTGACGAAACATTGACGATGCGGCCGTAACCCGCCTTGACCATGTGCGGTACGATGGCGTGGCACGTCAGGTAAGGCGCAACGAGATTGACCTCGATTACGCGCCGCCACACCTCGGGCTTGAGCTCCCAAAGCGGCGCATTGCCGCCGGTGATGCCCGCATTGTTGACGAGGATATCGATCTTGCCGGCGTCGCGGATAAGAGAATCGACGGCCTTTTCGACGTCCGCCTCGTCGGTCAATTCGACCACGGCGGTGTAAACCTTGCCGTCTTTCGCGAGCGCTCCCGCAGCCTTGGCGAGTGCCGCAGCGTCGATGTCCCACAGCGCGACCGCAGCGCCCGCTGCAAGCATCTTTTGCGCAGCCGCGTAGCCAATGCCTCGCGCGCCGCCGGTAATGACGGCGGTGCGGCCTTTAAGATCGATGGTGTTCACGTGAGACCTAGAATTTCACGCGGTCGGCGCCCTTGAGTCCGAGCAGCTTGCGGGCTTCGTCGGGCGTCGCGATCTCACTGCCGAGATCCTCGATGATGCGGCGGATTTTCGCCACCTGCTCGGCATTGCTTTTGGCGAGTTTACCCGGCCCGATATAGAGCGAGTCCTCGAGCCCGACGCGCACATTGCCGCCGATCATCGAGGCCGACGTGCAGAAATTCATCTGATGCCGGCCGCCCGCCAGCACCGACCACAGATAATCCTTGCCGAATAGCTTGTCGGCGGTGCGCTTCATGAAGAACAGATTATCGAGATCGGGGCCGATGCCGCCGAGAATGCCGAAAATGAGTTGCAAGAACACCGGCGGTTTGAACAGACCGCGGTCGATGCAGTGGGCGAGATTGTAGAGATGGCCGGTGTCGTAGCACTCGTGCTCGAACTTCACGCCGTGACCTTCGCCGAGCAGCTTGTAGATCTTCTCGATGTCGCGAAACGTGTTGGGAAAGATATAGGCATCGGAATTGGTAAGGTAACTTTCCTCCCAATCGTACTTCCAGTTCTTGTAACGCTTCGCCATCGGATAGAGCGCGAAATTCATCGAGCCCATATTGAGCGAGCACATTTCCGGCGACAGCTGCAGCGCCGCCGAAATGCGCTGCTCCACGGTCATGGTGACGGCGCCGCCGGTAGTGATGTTCACCACGGCATCGGTGGCTTGCTTGATGCGCGGCAGAAATTGCATGAAGACGGCCGGATCGGGCGTCGGGCGGCCGTCTTTCGGATCGCGGGCATGCAGATGCAGGATCGCGGCCCCGGCCTCCGCGGCGTCGATCGCCTGTGTCGCGATCTGGTCTGGCGTGATCGGCAGCGCCTCCGACATGGTCGGGGTGTGGATCGAGCCCGTAATCGCGCAACTGATGATGACCTTCGCCATTGTTCGTTTCTCCCTGCTCGGCCTCACGGCGTGCCGCCGCGGCTTTCATTCTCGCGCGGCGCGAGCTTGGTCAAGGACCACTTTTCATTCAAGCGAAAAAATGCGCTCAGCGCGCCGCGGCTGGCTTTGCGGCAGCGGCTTCTGTGGCGCCGATGTCGAGCTTCTTGACGACAGCATCGACGATCTGGCGGGGGTGCGGGGCGATTGAAACGACGATCGGATGCTCGTCCGGTGTCGGTTCCTCGAGCGTGGCGAATTGGCTATCGAGCAGCGAAGGCGGCATGAAATGATCGTCCCGCGCGGCAATGCGCCGCGCGATCAGTTCGCGGTCGCCTTTGAGAAAGACCAGCCGCACATTGCGCCGGTCCCCGACCAGAATGTCGCGATAGGCATGCTTGAGCGCCGAGCAGGCCACGATGCCGTGATTGCCCGCCTTCAACGTGTCGTCGATCCAGGCGGCGATAGCGCGCAGCCACGGCCAGCGGTCCTCGTCGGTCAATGGCTCGCCATGATGCATTTTCTCGACGTTCGACTTCGGATGAAACCAGTCTCCGTCCTCGTAGGTCCATTGCAGGCGATGGGCGAGCATCGCGGCAATCGTGCTCTTGCCACTGCCGGAGACCCCCATCACCACGAGCACGCAGGGCGCGGCCGCGCCGGCATCAGCCATGACCATCCTCCGGCGCCGCGGCGCGATCGAGCAGCCAAATAAGATCGCCGTTTGCATAGGCATGCGCTGCAGGCAGATCGTCGCCGGCGAACACGCGGCCCACGACATCGCGTTTGCCCGCGCCTTCGGCGATAAACAGCATTTCACGCGTCGAAGCGAGCGCTGGAAACGTCAGCGTGACGCGCGGCACCAACGGCTCCGTGCCGGCTTTGGCGACGCCGACCACCCAGCGGACTTTTTCTTCGAGGGCGCGAGATTGCGGAAACAGCGACGCGATGTGGCCGTCGTGGCCAAGACCCAAGAGCACAAGATCGAACAATGGCCGCGCCGGATCGAGCCGCTCGGCGCCGTAGAATTCCTTGAGCGTGTCCTGATAGAGATTGGCCGCGCCTTCGGGATAGTTGGTGTCGGTCGCGATTGCGTGGACATTGCCGCGCGGCGCCTTGACGCGATCGAGAAACAGCCGGCGCGCCATGCCCATATTGCTGAGCGGATCGCTTTCCGGCACGAAGCGGTCGTCACCCATGAACCAGTGCACGCGCTCCCACGGCACCATTTCGCGCCACGGTTCTTCGGCGAGCAATCGATAAAGTCCCTGCGGGCTCGATCCTCCGGTCAGGCAGACGGCGACACGGCCTTGCGCCTCGTTAAGCCGGCTTATCAGCCGCTTTGCCGCCGTCTCGGCAAGCACATTTTCGTCGGCGACAACAATGATCTGGCGTTTTGTGTTTGCGGCCATGCGGAGCCTCAGGCGATCGCGCGCCAGCGGCGGCCGTCGGCGTTAAGCAGCCCATCGGCCTCGGCCGGGCCGTCACTTCCGGCGCGGTAGGTCGAGAGGCCTTTGCCGTTCACCGCGTGCCAGGCTTCCATGATCGGCTGCACGATGCGCCATCCCGCCTCGATGCCGTCGGCGCGCGGATAGAGAATTGCGTCACCGATCATGCAATCGTAAATCAATGTCTCGTAGCCGGTCGACGGCGCGACATCGAAGTAGTCTTCGTACTTGAAAGTCATGCCGACGCCGCCGATCGAAATCGACGGGCCCGGCACTTTGGCGTTGAATTCGAGCCCGATACATTCCTGCGGCTGGATTCTCAACACCAGGAAATTTTGCGCCAGATTCTCGACCGGCGTGTCGCGAAACATGGCGATCGGTGCCTGCTTGAATTTGATCGCCACCTCGCTGAGTTTCGAGCGCAGCGCCTTTCCGGTTCGCAAATAGAACGGCACACCGGCCCAGCGCCAGTTATCGATCATCAGTTTGAGCGCAACATAGGTTTCTGTCGTGCTGTCCGGATCGACGTCCTTGGTGGCGCGATAGGCTTCGACAGCGCGATTGTCGATTGTGCCGTCGCCATATTGCGCGCGCACCGAATTTCGCAGCGCCTCGTCGCGGCTTTGTGCCTGCACCGAATCGAGCAGTTCCGCCTTTTGTGCCCGCACCGAATCCGCGGCGAAGCGCGACGGCGGCTCCATGGCAATGAGGGAGAGAAGCTGAAACAAATGGTTAGGCACCATGTCGCGCAGCGCGCCCGTGGCATCGTAATAATTGCCGCGGTGGCCGACGGTCAGCGCTTCGGCGACCGTGATCTGCACGTGATCGATGTGGTCGCGATTCCAGATCGGCTCGAACAAGCCATTGGCAAACCGCAGCACCATGATGTTCTGCACGGTCTCCTTGCCGAGATAATGATCGATACGGAAGATCTGATCCTCTTTGAGGATGCCGAGCAGCTTTTGATTGAGCGCCTGCGCCGAGGCGAGATCGGTACCGAACGGCTTCTCGATGATGATGCGCCGCCATGCACCGTTGTCCTCGCGCGCCAAACCGGATTCGCCGAGGTGCGTCCCAATCGGCGCGAAGCCCGCCGGCGGCGTCGCCAGATAGAACAGGCGGTTGCCTTTGGTGTTGCGTTCGGCTTCGATTCGCGCGAGTTCCTTGCCGATCTTGTCGTAGGTTTTCGGGTCATCAGGCTCGCCCTGCACGTAGGCGACGCGCGCCAGGACTTTCTTGGCAATCGCTTCATCGACCTTTCTGGTCGCAAATTTCGGCAGGCTTTTCGCCAGGTCATCGCGAAACGCCTCGCTCGACGAACTCGCTGCGCGCCACGCCGATGAGGGCGAACGCGTCCGGCAGCAATCCGGTGGCGGCGAGATTGTAAAGCGCCGGAAGCAGCAGCCGGTGCGTCAGGTCGCCGGACGCGCCGAAAATGACGAGGCAGCATGGATCGGCCGGCCGCGCCGTCACCGCTTTCACCGTCATGAGGATTTGGCTTTCGGCGCGGCTTTCGGTTCGACATGCGCGCCAAAACCCTTGCGCATCGCCGAGAGGATTTTTTCCGCGAACGTATGGTTCTGTCGTGAGCGAAAGCGCGTGTAGAGCGCCGCCGACAGCACGTCCGCCGGCACCGCCTCCTCGATCGCCGCCATCAGCGTCCAGCGGCCTTCGCCGGAATCCTCGACCACGCCTTCGAAGCCATCGAGCTTGCCGTCGGCGGCGAGCGCGCTCGCCGTGAGATCGAGCAGCCATGAACTGATGACGCTGCCGCGCCGCCAGACCTCGGCGATGTCGGGTAGGTCGAGATCGAAGCGGCCGTCGTCGGCCGGTCTATTGGCCGCGTTCTTCAAGATGTCGAAACCCTCGGCGTAGGCCTGCATCAAGCCGTATTCGATGCCATTGTGCACCATCTTGACGAAATGCCCGGCACCGTTCGGACCGGCGTGAATATAGCCGCGCTCGGCACGCGAATCGCGGCCATCGCGCTTGGGCGTACGGGGCACATCGCCGGGCCCGGGCGCGAGCGCGGAGAAAATCGGATCGAGGTGATCGATGATCGCCTTGTCACCGCCGATCATCATGCAATAGCCGCGTTCAAGGCCCCAGATGCCGCCGCTCGTGCCGACGTCGACATGATGGATGTTGCGTTCGCGCAGCATTTTGGCGCGGCGAATGTCGTCGCGCCAAAATGTGTTGCCGCCATCGAGCACGATATCGCCGGCGGAGAGAATCTTGCCGAGCTGGGTAATGGTGTCGTCGGTGATCTTGCCGGCCGGCAGCATGACCCAGACCGCACGCGGCGCGGCAAGCTGCTGCACCAATTTCTCGAGACCGTCGGCGCCTTTGGCGCCGTCTCGGGTGACGTCGGCGATGGCCTTGGCGTCGTGGTCGTAAACCACGACCTCATGTTTGTTCTGGATCAGGCGGCGCGAAATATTGCCGCCCATGCGCCCCAGACCGATCACGCCAATCTGCATCACTTAACTCCGTTCACGCCAGCGCACGTTTCACCGCGGTTTCAAGTTCGGCGAGGCCTGTGGCCAGACCGCCTTTGATATGCACGCGCAATGCACGGCGACCGCGTTCCACCAGCACGCCGAAATCGCCGCGCGCCTGAGCCGCCTTCACGACGCCGAAACTGGCGCGGTGCCCGGGGATTGCCAGGTCCTCGGCATCGTCGGAGGTGATTTGCAGGAATACGCCGCTGTCGGGCCCGCCTTTGTAGGCCTGACCGGTCGAATGCAAAAATCGCGGGCCGAATTCGAGGCAAGTTGCGACGTGACGCCGATCGCGGATGGCGAGCCGCGCTCGTTGCAATGGCTCGGCATTGGCGTCGTCGCGGGCGATATAGGCCAAGAGCGCTACATAATCGCCGGAGTGGACACGGCCGAGGTGTGCCGTGATCCAGCCCTCGACACTCGAATCGGCGCCAGCGCCGCGCAGCGCCTCGGCATTTTTCTCGTCAGTATAGAGATCGATAGCTTTGCCCGAAGCGACCGGCGTTTCGGCCGGCAGTGCGCCGCTCTTTTCGAAAGCCGCCGTCAAATCGCGCGTCTTGACCTTGCTTGCCTCAACATCCGGCTGATTGAATGGATCAATGCCGATGACTGCGCCGGCCACCGCGGTCGCGATCTCGAAGCGGAAAAATTCCTGGCCGATATTGTCCTTGGATGCTTGCACGATGCGGACCACCGGATGGCCGGCGCTCTCCAACGCCTTCAGTTTGGCCGTATACAGTCCATCGTCGCCATCCAGCGTGAGCGAAATGAAAAAACGATCGTCGCCGTAAACCCCCGGCACGCCGAGCGGTTCGCCGTCGATCGGAACGAGACCCTTGCCGTTCTTTCCCGTCGATTCCGCGAAAAGCTGCTCGGCCCAGGCGCCAAAGCTGCTGAGATCGGGAGACGTCAGTATCGTGACCTTGTCGCGGCCACGCAGCGCGGCGGTGCCAAGCGCGAGACCAAGCATGACACCGGGATTTTGCGACGGCGGCACGTCAGGACCGCAGGAGTGCATCATCATCCGCGCCGACTTCATCAGTTGCGCCACGTCGATGCCTGCGACTGCCGCCGGCACCAGGCCGAACGCCGAAAGAACCGAGTAACGGCCCCCGATGCTCGGCACACCGAAGAATATCTTGCGGAAGCCTTGCGTCTTTGCGGTCTTCTCCAAGGACGAACCGGGATCGGTGATCGCGACGAATTGCCGGCCGACTTTGGCCTCGCCGACAGTGCCCAAGACCCGCTTGAAGAAATAATCCTTAAAGACATTCGGTTCTGTGGTACTGCCCGACTTGCTCGACACGATGAACAGCGTCTTGCCCAGATCGAGCGCGCCCTCCAGCGCCTTGATCTGCGCCGGCACGGTAGAATCAAGAATGCGCAGCCGCGGCCAGCCGGACTTGTGGCCGAACGTCTCCGCCAGGACTTCGGGGCCGAGGCTCGAACCACCCATGCCGAGCAAGACCGCGTCTTTGAATCCTTCGCGCTTTATCTCTTCGGCAAAGGCCGTATAGCTCCCGAGTTGATCGGCGTCGGCGCTGTCGAGCCAGCCGAGCCATTTGTCCTCGTCGGCTCCGGTCCAAAGGGATTTATCGCGCTGCCAGAGTTTTCGGGCGCTGCCGTGGGCACGCCAATCCTCGGCGGCCGTATCGACCTTCTTTGTCAGCGCATCGCCCAGCGCGAGCTTTTGTCCGTCGATCCTGCCTCCGAGCGCTTTGGCCCGTTTCTCGGCGACCGCGCCGAGCAACTTGTCGGCGGCGTCGGCAAAGAGCCGCACGCCCTCCTCGACCAGCTTGTCGGTCACGGCGTCGAGCGAAATCCCGGCGCGACCGAGATCGCTCAAAGCCCGCTGCGCGTCGGCGACATTGTCTTCGAGCGTATCGCGCACCCTGCCGTGATCGCGAAACGCATCCATGGTGGCGGTCGGCATGGTGTTGACGGTGTCGGGGCCGATCAATTCCTCGACATAGAGCACGTCGCTGTAAGCCTTGTTCTTGGTGCCGGTCGAGGCCCACAGCAGCCGCTGCACCTTGGCGCCTTTGGCCGCCAACGACTCCCACCGTTTGCCGCTGAAGAGCCGCTTGTAGCGCTGGTAGGCCATCTTGGCGTTGGCAATAGCGATTTTGCCCTTGATCGCCTTGAGCCGGATTTTTTCGTCCGGGTCGTTGGCTTCGGCGATTTTCTCGTCGAGCAACTTGTCGACGGCGGTGTCGATGCGGCTGACGAAGAAGCTCGCCACGCTGGCGATGGGCGATACGTCGCCGCCTTTTTTCGCCAGCGCCTCGAGGCCGGACAAATAGGCCTCGACGACCTGCTCGTAGACCTGCTGCGCAAACAACAATGTGATGTTGACATTGATGCCGTCGCCGATCAGATCGCGGATTGCCGGCAGGCCTTCCTGCGTCGCCGGCACTTTGATCATCAGATTCTTCCGGTCGACTTCCCGCCACAGCCGCTTGGCTTCGTCGATCGTGCCTTGGGTATTTTTCGCGAGATAAGGCGAGACCTCGATGCTGACAAAGCCATCTGCGCCATGTGCCGCGTCATATACGGGGCGCAGAATATCTGTCGCCTGCTTGATGTCCTCTATGGCAAGGTCTTCGAAGATTTCGCCGACAGACCGGTCCTGCGCACTCAACATCCGTCCGATGGCGTCGTCATATTCATCCGAGTGGCCGATTGCCTGCTCGAAGATGGACGGATTTGACGTCATCCCGCGCAAGCCGTCGTTGTCGACCAGCTTCTTCAAGCCGCCGTTGGCCATGAACCCGCGCGACAGAAAGTCGAGCCAGACGGCCTGACCGTGGTCGGCTAGCGACTTCAAAGGATTCATGATCGCGTCGTCCCTGCAATCTGCGCTTCGGCGGCCGCAACCACTTTGTCCGTCACAAAGCCGAATTTCGGCAGCAAATCTTTGATCGGCGCCGACGCGCCAAAACTGTGCATACCGATAATAGCACCGCCCAAGCCAGCGTAGCGATCCCAGCCGATGACCGAACCCATTTCAACCGCAACGCGGGCCGTGATGCCCGGCGGCAATACCGTATTGCGATAGGTTTCATCCTGCCGCTCGAATAGCTCCCAACTGGGCAAGCTGACGACACGGGCCGCGATACCTTTATGCCGCAATTTTTCAAGTGCTTCGATGCAAAGCGCAACCTCGCTGCCGGTGGCAATCAGGATGACCCGTGGATCGCCGTTGTCGGCGTCTGCCATGATGTAGCCGCCGCGCGCCAAACCGGAGGCCGGCGCGTAGCGGTTGCGGTCGAACACCGGCAGTTTCTGACGGCTGAGCACCAGGCAGGCAGGCTCATCGCTCAGGCCGAAAATGACTTTGTAGGCTTCGCGCACCTCATTGGCGTCGGCGGGGCGCAGCACAATCAGATTCGGAATCGCGCGCAACCCTACCAGTTGCTCGATCGGCTGATGGGTTGGTCCGTCTTCGCCAAGACCGATCGAGTCATGGGTAAAGACATGAAAAATCGGCAGCTTCATCAGCGCCGCCAGCCGGATCGACGGCCGCATGTAATCACTGAAGGTGAGAAATGTCGCGCCGAACGCCCGTAGCTTCGACACCCCAAGCCCGTTCACGATGGCGCCCATGGCATGCTCTCGGATGCCGAAGTGCATGGTGCGACCGCCTGGATCGTCGGGCTCAAGTTCACCGGCGCCTTTGAACGTGAAATTCGTCTTGGTCGACGGCGAGAGATCGCCGGCGCCGCCAATCAGCCACGGCACGCGCTCACCGATGGCATTGATCACCTTTCCGGACGCTTCGCGCGTGGCGATGCCTTTATCGTCCGGCGGAAATTCCGGCAGATCGGCATCCCACGTGTCGGGCAATTCGCCGGACATAATCTGATCGATCTCGCGCGCAGGCTGCGGATATTCGTGCCGGTAGGCAGCGAAGGTCGCTTGCCATTGATCGCGCAAGGCGCGGCCGCGGCGGCCGATGCCCTCGCGGAATTGATTGTAGACGCCGTCCGGGATCAGGAATTGCGCGTCCTCGGGCCAGCCGTAAAAACGCTTGGTTAGGCGCGCTTCCTCCACGCCGAGGGGCTCGCTGTGCGCGGCGGCCGTGTTCTGTTTGTGCGGGGAGCCGTAGCCGATGATGCTGTCGACGATGATGAGCATCGGTTTGTTTTTGGTGCGGCGGAATGTCTTTACCGCTTCTGCGAAAGCCTCTTGGTCATTGGCGTCGCGCACGCGCATCACGTTCCAGCGATAGCCTTTGAACCGGCTCTCCACGTCTTCGCTGAAGGCGAGCTTGGTATGGCCCTCGATGGTCACCGTATTGCTGTCGTAAATCCAGCATAGATTGGCGAGGCCAAGATGGCCGGCAAGCGACGCCGCTTCGCTCGCCACACCCTCCATAAGGTCACCGTCGCTACAAATTGCGTAAACGTCGAAATCGAACAGCGTAAAGCGCGGCCGATTGTAGCGCGCGGCGAGCCAGCGCGAGGCAATCGCCATGCCAACACTGTTGCCGGCACCCTGACCGAGCGGCCCGGTTGTGGTCTCGACGCCAGTGGTGTGGCCGTATTCGGGATGTCCAGGCGTGACGCTGTCGAGCTGGCGGAAATTCTTGATGTCGTCGAGGCTCACCGCCGGTCGCTCGGTGACACGCTGCCCGTCAACGCGCCGTACCTCCGCAAGGTGAAGGAGCGCGTAGAGCAACAGCGAGGCGTGGCCCGCCGAGAGCACGAAGCGGTCGCGATTGACCCACAATGGGTCGGCAGGATCGTAGCGCAGAAATTCCTGCCACAGCGTATAGGCGACCGGCGCCACACCCATCGGCGTTCCCGGGTGGCCGGACTGGGCTTTCTGCACGGCGTCGATGGCGAGCGTCCGGATCGTGTTGACGCATAGCTGATCGATTTTCGGCGCCGGCTTGGCTGCGGGTCGCGAATGTGAATGTGCGGATATAGCTCGCGCGGTCATGGACTTAGGTACTCACCGGCAAAGAAATGCAAAAATAGCCCCGGTATTAAACGAACGAGAGCCAAAGCCGTTCCAGGCTTTCGGAGTTGCTAGCCCTGATTGGGGACGCCCAAATTGTCGCGAGCCTTTGCCCGCTGAATGGCCGTCCAAATCCTATAAGGCGTCGCCGGCATCGGCATATCGCGTATGCCGAATTCGCCAAGAGCATCGAGAATAGCGCTGACGACGACGGCGGGCGCGGCCGTGGTACCACCTTCGCCCCCGGCCTTGATGCCGAGCGGATTGGTCGGCGACAGCACTTCGGCGATCTCGGTGCGGAATGACGGCAAGTAGTCGGCGCGCGGCATCCCATAATCCATGAAAGAACCGGTGAGCGGCTGGCCGGAGTCGGGCTCAAGATAGAACTGTTCCCACAATGCTTGACCGACACCTTGAGCGATAGCGCCGTGCGTCTGCCCATGGACGATCAGCGGGTTGATGCAGCGGCCGACGTCATCGATGCAGGCGTAACGCGTGATCACTATTTCTCCCGTGTCGGGATCGATCTCGACCTCGCAGATCGCCGTCCCGTTGGGGAATACCGGCTCGTGCATCTCGTTGTCGGTGACAACCGCGAGGCCGTCCTTCAGCGCGCCGGGCAACTCGTGCCGCGCCGCTTCGCTCGCAAGTTCGAGGAAATCGAAATTGAGATTGGTATCGCGCGAGCGAAAGCGGCCATCGGTAAAGGAAACGCTTTCGGGCGTCACACCCATCACGATGGCCGCGATCTGCGTGCCCTTGGCTATGATATCGACCGCAGCTTTTGAGAAAACCGTCGCGGCGTGCCGCATCGAACGGCCGGAGTGCGAGCCGCCGCCGACCTTCACCACCGCGGTGTCGCCGTAGATGATTTTGACGGCCTCGTCCGGCACATGAAGCAGATCGGCAACAACCTGCGCGAAGCTGGTCTCATGGCCCTGCCCGTTCGATTGCGTGCCGATCACGGCATCAACACGGCCGTCCGGGCGTACCTTGATCTGCGCCTGTTCCTTGGCGGCACCGATTGACGACTCGACATAATTGGCGAGTCCCCGGCCCAAAAGTTTGCCGCGACGTTTGGCTTCCCGCCGCCGCGCCGGAAAACCTTTCCAGTCGGCGATATCCATCGCCCAGTCCATATTCTCCTCGTAACGGCCGCTGTCGTAGAGCATGCCGACGGAGTTGCGATATGGCATCGCCTTGGGCGAAACGAGATTCTTGCGGCGGAGTGCGATGCGGTCGACGTCGAGCTGCCTGGCTGCTTCGTCAACGAGCTGCTCGACCGCGAAAGTCACCTCAGGCCGTCCGGAGCTACGGTACGCATTGGTCGGCATGGTATTCGTGAAAACAGCCACCGAGCGCAGGCTTGTCGCCGGGATGGCGTACGAGCCTGGAATGAGGCCTGAACCCTTGCTCAGCGGCGATAACGACACACAACGCGCGCCGACATTGCTGATATTGGTGGCGCGCATGCCGATGAAGCGGTGCTTGTCATCGATCGCCAGTTCGACCGCGGTCACAAGGTCGCGGCCCTGATAGTCGCTGAGAAACGCCTCCGAACGGGTCGCCGTGAACTTCACCGGCCGCCCAAGTCTTTTTGCCGCCCACAACACGAGACCAAATTCGACGTATGTGCGGTTGCGCGTGCCAAAATTTCCGCCGACGTCGGCAGAGATGACGCGCAGCCTTTCGGGCGGCACGCCGACGACATGGATCAATTCGTTCTTCTGCCGTACCGCGCCGCCAGAGCCGGCGTGAAGGAAGTAACTATCGGTCGAAGCATCATACTGTCCGACCGCGGAGCGCGGTTCCAACGGCACGCCGGTGACGCGTCCGATATTGAATTTCTTCTTCACGACATGGGCCGCGCGCGCAAAAGCACGATCAGTGGCCTCGGCATCGCCGAAGAAGGTTTCTACGGTAATGTTGTTCGGCACCTGGTCCCACAGCGTGGGCGCGCCGGGCTGCATCGCGTCTTCTGACTGGAGCACGAAGGGCAATTCCTCGTACTCGACCACGACGGCTTCGGCGACGTCCATCGCCTGCAACTTGGTTTCGGCAACCACCATCACAACGGCTTCGCCGACGTGACGCACCTTGTCCGAAGGCAACAGCATGTGCGGCCCGGCGAACACCTTGCTGCCGCCAGGCCCGGTGAGCTTCATGTCGAATTTGGTTTTCGGCACAGGATCATGCGGAATCGGCCCGACATTGTCGGCGACGCAATCGGTACCGGTGAACACGCCGAGCACGCCCGGCATCGCCTTCGCCTCCGCCGCATCGATGCTGACAATGCGCGCGTGCGGATACGGCGAGCGCACCATGACCGCATAGGCCTGGCCGTCGAGATTGAAATCGTCGGTAAAGGAGCCCTTGCCGGTGATGAGGCGCTGGTCCTCCTTGCGCGGCATCGGCTTGCCGATGAAGCGGTAACCGGTTTCGTCCGGCTTAATCTTGTCGTCCATCGGACCTCGCTGGCAGCCGGTAACTGCACTTACTTACTACGCCGCACCCGTATTCTTAAGCCTTCCCACTTGCGAGGGAAGATGTCAGCGCGGCGCTCGTAGTCCTGGCTGTCGGAGACCGCCGGCATCCATCGGAGAAGTTCGCGCCGACGGTAAGCTGATGCAGCAGGTATCCGGCCGGGAAGAGGACTCTACGTATTTATGCGGATTGTGCCTCACTTGCAAAATCGCACAGTTGTGAGCTAATTATGCGAATCCTTTTCAATGCTGATTTGTAGCCGCATTGTCGTCGGTCTTCCGCGTTCCATAGCGTTCAGTACGAAGGCCCTTTGTACGCGCCTTAGCGGTGTCGTGCAGCGGCCAGGGTTTGCGTGCTCGAGATCAACTCGCATCCAAACGCCGATTGGGGACTGACACTCAAACAAGGTCGAAGGCGCTAAGAAATTTGGCGCGCCGGCTTGCCGTGAGCAGGAGGGGACTATGGAGAGGCTGACCAAACTTACGTGTGTGCTGTCTCTGTCATTGACGGCCATTGCCGGCTCTTGCGCGGCGCATGCCGCCACGCTCGACGAGCAAATCGCGGCGCGTTTCAATGCCCTGGAAAAGGAAAACGCCGCATTACGCGCGCGCGTCAATCGGCTCGAAACATCCAAAGCGGCGATCGAGCCGCGAGCGCGGCTCCAAAATGCAAATGATCTGGCGGCCAGTTCGAACGGGCTGCTTCGGGATAATTTTGTCAAAGCCCCCAATATCGTCATATCGAAGCCGCAGCCGCACTTCGAGGTCAGCGGATCGCTGCTGTACTTGCAGCCGGGTGCCGGCAATCTCGAATACGGCACCTTGGTAACTCCATTGCCCGCGGCAACGCCGCATTGGAATAATCAGTCGCTCAAGCCCGACTTCAGTCCCGCCTTCAACTTCGGCGTCCGCTACATGGTCACCGAGGGCGATGATATCCGGCTGAACTGGACGCATCTGAACACCACGGCAAATGCCTCTTTCGCTGGCTCGCCCACGCAAATGGTTGGGCCACCTTATTTGATTGGTCCGGAAGCGGGTTTGTACAAGGTCGGTTTCGGCGCGGTGCAGTCCAAATACGATGCGGTTGATCTGGATGGAGGACATACCTTCTGTACTGCATGCCCGTTTCAAATGCGGCTGTTCGGCGGCGTCGAGGTTGCGCACATCGGCCAGAACCTGAACGGACTCTTCGAGAGCCCGGACGGCACCGACTCAAGCGGGTACACCACCACCTCGTCGTTTACCGGCGCCGGCCCCCGTTTGGGGTTCAAAGGCCAGTATGCTTTAGGCGAAATCCAATTCATCGGCGAAGTGGCAGCTGCGGCATTGATCGGCACTTCGCAGAGCCGCATCAATTTCTCCGCGAATTCTCCGACGGTAGGACTCAACAATCAGTCTCTAACGTCGCCCGACGCAACGCAGGTCATTCCCAGCATCGACGCCAGATTGGCCACCGCCTATTCCTTTCCGGCCAGCACCTACGGACAATTCAGGGTCGAGCTGGGCTATCAGGCGGCGGTCTATTTCAATGCGGTCAGTCAGTATTCACTCACCCAGGTGCCGACAAGCCTCATGCTGCCGCCCGTCGGAGTCTTCCTGGCAACGGCGCAACATCTGCAGAGCAACTTCACGACCCAGGGACCGTATGTGACGGGCAGCTGGGCGTTCTGATGATGCACGGCCTCTATCGTTCCGGAATTATCGGCAACAACAGATAAAGCTGACGGCCAGGCGCGAAATGCAGCGTGTTCCGCGTTGCAAAGACTGCATCGGGCCGGTCGTCGCGATCGATATGCAAAAACGGGCCGACGCCTTTCATCGGATAGGGCGCATCCGGCAGAGCGAGGTCCGTGCCGTCGACCTCGTAGTCGCGGCCGCGAATGTTGAGTGCAAGCTGGTAACCCGGCGGCACGACGATCGAAGTCGGCCAGATTTCAATGTCGAGTTCGACCGGCTCGCCTGGCGTTAGCGGCCATTCCTCGTCATGGCTGTGCCAGGGCCGGTACGGCAGCGATCGCGCGGGATCGAGCTTGCGATGGGACGCACGCAACCAGCCGAGCCCAACCGGCACGCGCGCATCGTTGGAGCCGATGAAAGTGATCTCCTTGCCGTTCGGGTCGTAGAGCCGTAGCGCCAGGAACAGGTCGGCGTCGCTGGTCGGCGACGACACCCAGAGCTTTGCGGCGACCGGTCCGGTGACCTCGAATTCTTTGCTGCTGACCGGCGTGCGAAAGGTCAAACCTTCGCCGGTTGTTTCGTAGCTCAACGTCCTATCGGCGGACGGCGGTTGCGATGTCAGTGACAGTCCGTCCGGCTGCAGAAAATATTTGGTCCATTGCGTGCGCTTGAGCGGCCACTCGTTCTCGGCACGCAGCACGAACGTCTCGTGCGGATGGCGGACGTTGAGCGACACGCGCGGCTGCTTGTCCCAGCCGGTGTCTTCGTCTTTGAGGAAATGGCCGAAGAATCGCCGTTGCAGCGCGTCGCCATAGTCGCTGTAGAAATGCGTGAAGTGGGTGTCGCCATGCACTTCCAGCCATTTTTGTTTGGACCCGGCCCGCAGATAGCCTTCGAAATTGCCGCGGGTATGCAGACCCATACCGCCCCAATTACCGGCCGACAGCAGCGGCGCCTCGATGGCCGCAAAATCAGCGATGCGCCCGGCATGATATTCATCGAACAGTCTTCGACGCTTTGCTTCGCCGGGGGAATCAGCCTGCATCCTGGCAAGCTCGGCATCCGGCAGCGTTTCCGGACCGGCAACCCATTCGCCCGTGACCACGCTTTTGGCGCCGCGGCTGCCGACACCGTGCTGAACGTTCGCCACCTGACGCGGATACCAACTGGCAAAAAAATCGCTGAGGATGCCGCCGTGCCGGCATAGCTCGCGATAATAATCCGACGAGCCTTCCCAGATGCACAGCGCCGCGAGATGCGGCGGCTTGAGCGCGCCGACGGTCCACTGATTCATCGCGTAATAGGAAATGCCGTTGATGCCGACTTTGCCGTTGCTCCATGGCTGCGTGCCGGCCCATTCTATGCAGTGATATAAGTCCAACGTTTCGCGCGGCGACCAGACGTCGATCACGCCCGGGGAGCGGCCGGCACCGCGCGAATCGACGCGCACGCAGACATAGCCGTCCGGCACCCACTTCTCCGGATCGACCAGTTCCCAGTTCTGATATTTGTTGGTTGAGCCCGAAAGCACCTCGGGCGCCGACGCTGTCAGCCGCGCCCAATTGCCTTTGTAGCCCTCCTGGAACGACAGGCGCTTGGCGTAGGGACCGTAGCTGAGAATGACGGGATATTTGCCGTCGCCGGTTGGACGAAAGACGTCGGCGCGCAGCACCACGCCGTCGTCCATCGCGATTGGCGCATCCCAGTCGACCTGCATGCCGTCGCGAATTTCGGATTTCATGTCATCTCATCCAGCCGCACGGCCCGTCCGGTCGCGACCGCGTGCTCGATGGCGTAAGTCGTCTTCAGGTTGAGCATCGCCTGCTCGGGCGTGGCGTGGACGTCGCCGCCCCGGCCGGTCGAGAGGAAATCGAGCCAGGAGCGCGTCTCGTTGCCGAGCGGGCCCCAGAAATCGCCCATCGCCCAATCGCCGGCCGTGTTGCTGCCGAGAAACGCCAAATTGACGGAATGACCCGGCACGTAGGGATGCGGGATGCCCTTCTCGGAAAAAATCAGGTGCTCCATGTGATCGTCGTCGATGATCATGGTGCCTTCGGCGCCAAGGAGCTCAACGCGATCCGATTGCCCTTGCGTCGGATAGTCAGCCGGCAGCGCATAGCTGATGCCGAAATTGACCACCGCGCCATCGGCAAACGTCACGATCGCCCAGGTCACGTCGTGCGCGCTGTAGCCGGCGTCGCGGAAAATTCCCGACTGGCCGCGCGCGACCACCTCGACCGGCTTGTTGCCGTCGAGAAACCAGCACATCAGATCGACGTAATAGGTCAGAACATCCAGCACCGGCGTGGCATGGGGATCGCGCTTGAGGATGGCGAAGGTCTGCGCGCGTGAATTATAGACGCGGGCGAGGCCGCCGCTGATCCGGCCAAGACGGCCTCGAACCATCTGTTCCTTGGCGCGCAGAAAACATTCCTTGAAGCGGCGGCTGTAGCCGACGCGTAATGTGCCCCCGGTGGCCTTGAGCGTATTGACGATGGCTTCGGCGTCATTGAGCGACAGCGCCAGCGGCTTCTCCACCAGCACCGCCTTGCCGAGCTCCAGCGCCTTGCACACCGCCGCGGCGTGTTCGCCCTCCGGTGTCGAGACGAATACGGCGTTCACTTCAGGGCGCGCAATCACCTCGTCATTGTTGGCGGAATAAAAGTCAGCACCGGCCAGCTCTGCTAATTTTTTTGCGTTCGCCGGATCCCGATCCGACACGGCGACGAAGCGCACCGCCGGGTGTTTCGCCGCAAGCCGCGCACGCAAAGTGCCGATACGGCCGGAGCCGATGACGGCGATACCGAGGTCCTTATGCTGTTTGGGCTCAGTCAAGTTGCTGCACCTCGTCCTTCAGATCGCTGCAGAGGCTCGAATAGATAATCGGCAGCCCGCATGTGTCGGGGCAAAGCTCTGCGGCCTACGCCACCTTCCTGGCGTTGAATTCCTGCTGCCAGCGCCGCACGCGGCGCTCGTCGACCTCGACGCCGAGACCGGGTTTGTCGAGCACCGTCAGATGGCCATGGTCGACGCGAAGCGGATCGGCGACGACATCCTCGGCAAGACCGGGGCTGGTCACGGTAAGGCCCCACGCCAGCGACGGAACGGCGGCGGCGAGGTGCATTGCCGCCGCCGAGGCGACGCTGGTCTCGCCGGTCTTGCAGGAAATATTGAGTTTCATGCCGAGCCGGTCGCACAGCCGGCTGGCCTCAAACACCGCGCGTACGCCGCCGAGCTTGATTGCTTTGAGGCTCACGCCATGCGCGGCCATTTGCTGGTGATGGCGTTCGATGTCGTCGCGCGAATGAATGCCCTCGTCGGCGCCGATCGGCACGCGGCTTGCGGCGGCGACGCGCGCCATGCCGGCAAGATCGTGCGCGGGAACGGGCTGCTCGAAAAAGCCGAGCCCACAATCGCCGATCGCACGGACGTAGCGAACCCCCTCCTCGGCATTCCAGCCTTGATTGGCGTCGGCCGAGATGAGGCAATCGCTGTCGAGCACGGCGCAAACGTCTCGCGTGCGCGCGGCGTCGGCTTCGGGTGCACCAACGCCGACTTTCACCTTATAGATGACGTAGCCCGCTTTGCGGCGATCCTGCGCCTCGCGCAAGTCGGCCGCCGCATCGTCTGAGCCGATGACGGCGAGTAGCGGAATGCGATCGCGCCGCTTGCCGCCGAGCATCGCATGCAGCGGTTGCCCGGTAGCGCGGCCGACGAGGTCGTGCAGCGCGATCTCGATCGCCGCCTTGGCGCCGCTGTTGCCGTACATCTGCGCGTCCATGGCCGACGACGCGCCGGCAAAATCGTCGGCAGGGCGCTTGAGCAGGCCGGGGGCCATGTGGGCCACCGCCGCCATTATGCCGGCGACGGTTTCGCCGGTCATGGTCGGCGCCGAAGCAGCTTCGCCCCAGCCGACGGCGCCGCTATCGGCTTCGATGCGGACCAGAATATTCTCGGCGCGCGTCACCGTTTCGCCGGCCATTTTCACCGGCTTTTTCATCGGCAGGCTGACGGCGATGGGCTCGATGGATTTGATGCGCACGATTTTCCCCGGTCGGAATGTCGAATTGTACCGGGGCGAGCAGCCCGACTACAAGCGACGCGGGAGGCGCCGGATCATCATTCGGCGGCGATCCGATAGTCCATGCCGGGATCGCAATCGCCAGTCGCATTGCCGTTCAGCGGCTTCGTAGCCGAGCAAACGTAGTACGAGCCGAACATGCTCTCGCTTATGTCGACATGCTCGGCGATAGCGGCCAGTTCCTCCCAGGGGTGGATGAGCGGGTTGCCAAGCATGGTGTGCTTCATCAGCCAGAGGCTGAATGGCAGGACCAAGCGCCCGCCGAATCCCGGGGGGACCTTGGCATCCATGATGACGAGACGGCCGCCAGGCCGAAGCTGATCCCACGCCCACTGCAACACCGCGCGATGATGCGGCATCGTGTTGAACGAAAGGCTGAACAGCACGGCATCAAGTCGCATCGGCGCCGAATATTCGGCGACGTCGCATTGGGTCAATTCGATATTGGCCCAGCCGTTGCTATCGCGAAGCTGTTTCGCTTTACGCAGCATGCCGGATGAAATATCGACGCCGAAGATCCGGCCAGCCGGACCAACGGCGTCACGCAGATGCGGGAAATTCCTGCCGGTGCCGCAGCCGATATCGAGCACGCAGTCACCGCGGCTCAACCCCAATTCCCTGGCGGCGTTGCGGCGAAGGTCCCACGGAACGAAAAACAGCCGATCGAACAGCGGGATGAGATGCGCAATACGATCATAGCGACTGCTGACCGCGCTGCGGTCGCAATCCACCCATTGATAACTCACAACTGCCCGCCCCCGCTGGCCGCTTATTTGTCGAAGAAATTGTCCCCGACTGGCACCCGTACGATAACGTACACACCTATTTTACACAAAATTTACGCCGTGCCTGCTGTTTTTTACGGCAAGCGCCTCGATGACGGGGCGTCATGTGGCCGCAGGGGAATAAAGAAAAAGTTCGCCGCATCGCAACCGCCAAGGTTGATGCGGGTGGCCTCCGCCCGGTACATCGATGGGATTGCGCTTCGATCGCGTGATCGGGCAATGCTGCAAAATTACCTCGTGCGGATCATTCGGATCATAAAGCACCCAATCGCCCAGGCGTCATTTCGGTTGAGCGCCTCCACCCGGAGCACCACTTATGCAAGCAAGATTGCTGATATCCGCCCTAGCGCTCGTTTCCATTCTCGCTTGTGTTCGTGGCTTGAACGCGGATCCGACGCCGGTCGGCCTTTGGCAAGCAGTCGATGACGATACCAAGCAGCCGACGGGCTGGTTTCTGATTACCGAGCAAGCCGGGGTGTATACCGGCATCATCGCCAAGATGTTTCTTAAGCCCGGCGAAGACCCCAACGCGGTGTGCGATCAATGCAAGGACGATCGCCATAATCATCCGTGGCTCGGCCTCGAGCTGATCCGCGGCATGCAACAGGAAAGCGCCGATAAGTACACTGGCGGAACGATCCTCGACCCCCGCGACGGCAAAACCTATCACGCGACGATGAAAGTCACGCCTGATGGCCAGACGCTTGTCGTGCGCGGCTATCTCGGCGTCGAAATGCTCGGCCGCAATCAATATTGGACGCGATTGCCGGATTCCGCCTACAGCATGCTCGATCCGTCGATTAATCCCAAGGCCGCAGTCAGCCCGGCACCGGCGACACCTGCCCCGCCTGTACGCAAACCGGCAATGGCGCCGAAGCCATAATCAGCTCACTGGAACGACCTAGCTTTCCCGTGGCTTGCCCATCAGGATGGGCTGGAACAGCGCCGCAGCCGCCATCGTCGTCAGCAGCGAAATCGCCAGCAGCTTGCCCATGCTGGACGTGCCGGGATGGCTGGAGAACCACAAGCTGCCGAAGGCCGTCGCCGTCGTCAGCGCGCTGAACGTCACCGCCCGCGTCAGTACCGATTGCAGAAGATTGGTCTGCCCCTCGCGCCAGGCCATGATGTAGTAGATCTTGAACGCGACGCCGACCCCGAGCAGCAGCGGCAGCGCAATAATGTTGGCGAAATTCAGCGGCAACCCGATCAAGACGCAGATCTCGAGCGTCACGAGGCCGGCCACCAGCAGCGGAATGAGTGTCAAAAGCACATCGCTGATGCGGCGTAGCGTGATCCACAGGATGATCGTAATCGAAATCAGTGCGCAACCGCCGGCCTCGATGAAGGCGGTGACGACGGTACGGCGCGCTTCGAGAATCGAGATCGGCCCTTCGGTCGCGTCCGGCGCTACCGTAACAACGGCGTGGGCAAACTGCTGCAGCACGTCGTTGTTATTTGGATCGCCCTTTGGCGCGGCATCCACGCGCGCGTGTCCGTCCGGCGTCACCCAGTCACGCGTCAAATCCTTCGGCAGATTGTCGCGGGTGATCGGCTGTGCCTTAAGCAAATCGCGCAAGTTATTGAGGATCGTCCTCAGCGGCTGAACAAAGACCGACTCGGCCCGTTGCCGGGTCGCAGGAGCGGCCTTGGCCAATGCAGCCATGGCCGCGGCGAGCCGCCGCGCCGCAACCGCTCCGGTGCCGGCGCCATTCCCAGCGAGGCGATTAAGCGCATCAACCGTCGAATTGATCATGCTCACGGTCTGGGCGTCTGGGGTCGGCGATGCCGGCGTCTTCGGATTGAGCGCCGCATCGAGCGTCTGCGCCGCATTGTGAATCAGCGCTAGCTTCTCGTCCTGGTGGTCAGGGATGAAAGTCGACAGCGTCGTGACCCGGGACACCTCAGGCAGGGCCCGCAGCCTGGCGGCTACCTGGTCGGCCTGCGCGAGCGTGGGTTCCAGCACCTGGATGTCGTTGGCGCCGCTCTCCGGATCGCTCTTGAGTTCGAGATAGGTCGCTACGGATTCGGCCTTCGGGCTGCGCAGGTTCATCGGATTGAAATCGAAGTGGAGCCAGTGCAGCAGCGGCACACCGCCAGCGACGACGAGCAGAGTGGTGATCAGGATCGGCATACGGTGCCGTTCGAGGAAACCGTCAACCGGCGCCAGGTAGGCGTAGCCCAGATGTTCCGGCTCGCGCGGCGGCTTGAGAAGGCTGAGCAGGGCGGGCAGCAGGGTGATACTGGTGAGGAAAGCGATGAGCATGCCGACGCCGGCAATCAGGCCGAGTTCGGAAACGCCCTTGTATGCGGTCGGGGTGAACGAGACGAAGCCGGCCGCGGTGGCCAGCGCTGCCAGCGTCAGCGGAGCACCGGCGCGCTGCCCCGTTCGCAGCAACGCCTGGTTCAGATCATCGACCTCATGCCGCTCAGCGCGGTACCGCACGCTGAACTGAAGGCCGAAATCGACTCCGAGCCCGACGAACAGGACCGCGAAATAGACCGATATCAAATTCAGCGTGCCGACCATCAGCATGCCGGCTGCCGCCGTGATCGACAGACCGACGACGAGATTGGCAAACACCGCAAAAATGATCCGCCACCAGCGCAACGCCATCCACAGAATGAACAGCACGATCGCAATGGTCACGCTGGCATTGAGGGCGGCATTTTCCTTGATCGTGGCGAATTCTTCGTCGGCCATCGGCACCGGGCCGGTTAGCCGCAGACGTGCGTGATACTTCGAAGCAAAATCGGCATCGGCGGCAGCTTTGCGGATGGCGTCGGTCGCCTTCTGCCCGGGTTCCAGCTCGGAATAGTCGAGCACGGCTTGGATATTGACGAAGTGCAGCAGGTCGCTGCTGCTGGAAGCGTGGCCCTCGACCATGTCGCGCCAGGAGAAGCTCGCCGGCTGGTCGGCATTCACCTTCTCGATGGCGTCGGCACCGAGCGTCATCGGCCAGGTCATGTTGTCGAGCGTAATTTGACCGCCCTGCACGCCGAGTAGCCCGAATTGCAACGCTTGCACCACTCCGCGCAGGCTCGGATCGCTGGCAAGGACCTGCACCAGGCGCTGCGCCTGGCTCAGCATACCGAGTTGCGGTTTGAGCTCATCGAGCGATTCGAACAGGAAGCCGTTCTGCTGAAAGAACACGCCGTCTTTCGGCTGCTGGATTGTGCGGAATAGATCACTCTGTTGCGACAATCGCCGGACCAGCGCCTCGGTCGCCTCCTGGCCGAGTTCCGGCGTCGGTGCATCGATCACGGCGGCGATCAACTCATATTGCGGGAAAGCTTTCTCGAAGGCCGCTTCGCGCTCGCGCCACGGAATGTTCGTGGAGATGAGCTTATTGATATCTGTCGTCATGGAAAAATGCGTCGCCGCGTACCAGGACGATGCCACGGTGAGCAATATCGCGGCGCCAATGACCGGCCACGCAAAACGCGCGCAAAATTCAATCGCGCGGACGACGGTAGCGGTGATGCTTTTCATGGGGCCAGCGGAACAGGATGGTCAAAGGATGGAATGACTGGGCTCTAACTACCGTTTGAGGCGTCAAGAGAAAGGCGAAAAGGAGGCGCTGTGTTCCGCCTTTCGACCCCCGCAAATTCGGGGGCGAAAGGCCAGTCTAGATGCCCCGAAATGCCGCAAAAGTGAAACCAAGGATATTTTCCTAGTCTTGGTTAGGGCTCTCCGGCCGCCGATTCAAGGGGTTTCCGGCCATTGGCGGCGACCGGCGCTGGACAACAGCCGGGATTATGCTCAAAGGTTCCCGGGGAAGTGTCCACGATTGATCGGCTGCCCGACGGTTACGAAGACCGGGCTTGATTGTCGCGTTGTTCTTGCCGAAATAACCGGGACGACCTTGCATGCTGGCGGTAGCCGGGCGGCTGTTGCGGCGCATAGACGCATACGGGACTTCGATTTATTCGATCTAGAGGTGTTTTGACGATGAAAGTGATACTCGCCCAGCCTCGCGGTGATTTATTCGATCTAGAGGTATTTTGACGATGAAAGTGATACTCGCCCAGCCTCGCGGTTTTTGTGCTGGCGTCGTGCGCGCTATCGAAATAGTCGAGCGCGCCCTGCAAAAATACGGGCCGCCGGTCTATGTGCGCCACGAGATTGTGCACAATAAGCACGTCGTCGAAAGTCTCAAAGCAAAAGGCGCCCGTTTCGTCGAGGAACTCTCTGAAGTTCCGCCGAACGCGGTGACGATTTTTTCCGCTCACGGCGTCGCCAAGAGCATCGAAGAGGAGGCCGCGTCACGGCAGCTTCCGGTGTTGAACGCGACCTGTCCGCTGGTCACCAAAGTCCACAACCAGGGCAAACGCTATGTCGGCCAGGGACGGAGGCTCATCCTGATCGGCCATGCCGGACATCCGGAGGTCGAGGGCACCATGGGCCAGATCTCCGAGCCGGTAACGCTGGTGCAGACCGAGAACGACGTCGCCTCGCTCGACATTCCACCCGATACGCCCGTCGCCTATGTCACGCAGACGACGCTTAGCGTCGACGACACGCGCGGCATCATCGCGGCGCTGCATGAGCGATTCACCGATATCGTCGGGCCGGAGACGCGCGACATCTGCTACGCGACGCAGAATCGGCAGACGGCTGTGCGTGAACTTAGCAAGCTTGTCGACGTTATTCTCGTGGTTGGCGCCAAGAATAGTTCCAATTCCAACCGGCTGCGTGAAATTGGCGAAGAGGCCGGCACGCCGAGCTATCTGATCGCCGACGGCAGCGAGGTAGAATCAAACTGGGTCCGCACCGCCAAGACTGTCGGCATCACGGCCGGCGCTTCGGCGCCGGAGGTGTTGGTCGAAGACGTGATCGATGCACTGCGCCGGCTTGGTGCGGTCGAGGTCAGCGAGTTGACCGGGCGCCAGGAAACCATCGAGTTCCGCCTGCCGCCGGAATTGACCGGGAGCAGCGCCGCCGGCCAGCGAGCGACGGCAAAGGTCTAATCGCGGCGAGCCCGCAATACCCGAACGAAAACGCCTGAGAGGATGTGGTTGTGACTGTATCTCTACGCCAAATGACGGCCGTCGGTTCTTACATCATGAAACAGCGCCTGATGGGCCGGAAACGCTATCCGCTGGTGCTGATGCTCGAACCGCTGTTCCGTTGCAATCTCGCCTGCACCGGCTGCGGCAAAATCGATTATCCCGACGCTATCCTCAACAAGCGGCTTTCGGTGAAAGACTGCCTCGAAGCCGTCGACGAGTGCGGCGCGCCGATGGTCGCCATCCCGGGCGGCGAGCCGCTGATCCACAAGGAGATCGGCGAGATCGTCAAAGGCATCGTGGCGCGCAAGAAATTCGTGTCGCTGTGCACCAACGCGTTGCTGCTCGAGAAGAAGCTGCATCTGTTCGAACCGTCGCCCTATCTGTTCTTCTCGGTGCATCTCGACGGCATCAAAGAGCATCACGACAAGTCGGTGTGCATGGACGGCGGCTTCGAGAAGGCCGTGTCCGCGATCAAAGCCGCCAAGGCCAAAGGCTTTGCCGTCAACGTCAACTGCACGGTGTTCGACGGTCACCCGGCCGAAGACATCGCAAAATTCCTTGACCTGACTGCAGAACTCGGCGTCGGCGTCTCGATTTCGCCCGGCTACGCCTATGAGCGCGCACCCGATCAGGAGCATTTCCTCGGCCGCCGCAAGACCAAGGATCTGTTCCGCAAGGTCTTCGCACTGGGCAAAGGCAAGAAGTGGAATCTGACCCATTCCGGCATGTTCCTCGACTTCCTCGCCGGCAACCAGGAATTCCACTGCACGCCGTGGGGCATGCCGACGCGCAACATCTTCGGCTGGCAGAAGCCGTGCTATCTGCTTGGCGAGGGTTACGCCAAGACCTTCGACGAATTGATGGATACCACCGACTGGGACCTCTACGGCACCGGCCGCTACGAGAAGTGCGCGAACTGCATGGCGCATTGCGGCTACGAGCCGACTGCTGCCGAGGCGATGGTGCAACATCCGCTCCAGGCCGCGATGATCGCCTGGCGCGGCATCAAGACCGAAGGCGAGATGGCGCCGGAAATTCCGCTCGAAGACCAGCGGCCGGCGCAATACATCTTCGACGGTCAGGTGCAGCAGAGATTGTCCGAGATCCGCGCCAACGAGGCGCGAGAGAAGGCGGCGAAAGCTGCCAAGACGTCGGCGAGCGCGGCGTAGGTCACTGCGTCCACCGCGCGCATTGCCATCGTTAGAGCATGAACTGGAAAAAGCTTGCCCTTGGACTTGATCCGAGGGGGAGACCGGTTTTCCGGATCACGCTTTAATTGGATTTCTCGGGAGGCTTCTGCATTTCATCTCGTATTGCGTCGATAAAGGGACGCCATCGAGCAATAATGACATGGACGTCATTAAGAAGCTTCTGCTTCTTTTCTGGCGGAAAATCGGGGTCAGGTTCGGCCGCATCATCCAGCCCTTTCTCGATTTTACTCCAGAATTGCGAACCACCTATGGGACCATGCGGCAACAATTGCGCGCGGATTTGATCGATAGTGCGCGAGGTGGAGTCTTCTATGGTTTCGATTATCCAAGTCGAGACGAATAATGTGCAAACAGAGATCGCGGCGGCAACGATGCAGGTCTTGATGGCAAACTGCGCGATGTCGGATCGCGGGGTCTCAGGTGAGTCACCCGTTCCAGTTTCGGTTTTGCTCATGTGACTAATCCCAAGGATTATTCAATGTGCAATCGAGAATAGCGAAAGGGTAACCCAAAACAATCGGCAGAAACAGAACGCGGTTAATCACGCCGGCGGGCCTTAGGTATCGTCAGGCACGAAACGCTTCTTGCTACATCCCGAATGCCACCGCGCGCATGTTGCCGCTCTTGAGATTGCGGTAGCGCGCCATCGCCCACAATGGGAAGAATTTCGCATAACCATGGTAGCGCAGATAGAACACGCGCGGAAAACCCGTCGCCGTGTAGCGCGATTCGATCCAGAATCCGTCGGCGCCCTGTGTTGTAGCGAGATGGGCGATGCCGCGCGCGACGGCCGGATGATCGGTCTCGCCCGCCGCCATCAATCCGAGCAGCGCCCACGCCGTCTGTGACGCCGTCGACGGCGCGCGCTCGTAGCCTTTGTAGTCGAGCTTGTAGCTTGAGCCGTCCTCACCCCAGCCGCCGTCGTCATTCTGGATCGCGGCCAGCCAGTCCGCCGCCTTGCGCATTTCCGGCGCGGCATGATCGATACCGGCGGCGTTGAGCGCGCTTAACACCGACCATGTGCCGTAGATGTAGTTCATGCCCCAGCGGCCGTACCAACTGCCCTCCGTGAGCTGGGTGCAGCGCAGATAATCGACGGCGCGCGCCACCGCGGGACTGTTGCCGGCGTTTTCGCCGAATTGCGCCAGCATCGATACGCAGCGCGCGGTGACGTCCTCGGTCGGCGGGTCGAGCAACGCGGCATGGTCGGCGAACGGGATGTTGTTGAGATAAGAGAATTCGTTGTCGGCATCGAACGCGCCCCAGGCGCCGTTTTCGCTCTGCATGCCGAGAATCCATTCTTTCGCGCGCGCCAGCGCGGCATCGAAGTCCTTGCCGCCGGTCTGGCCCTGCACACGATCCATCGCCATAGCGACCACGGCGGTATCGTCGACGTCGGGATAATGCGCATTGGCATATTGGAACGCCCAGCCGCCGGGGCGAAGCTCCGGCCGCCGCGCGACCCAATCGCCGCGCACGTCGAGGATTTGCTTCGGCACCAGCCAATCGAGCCCGTGCTTGACGGGCGCCGCGACGCGCTCGCCGCCGGCTTCCAGCAGCGCATGACAGACCAGGCCGGTGTCCCAGATCGGCGACACGCAAGGCTGGCAATAGGCCTCGTACTCGTGCACCGCCAGAAGGCGCTCGATGGACTCACGAGCGATGGCGCGCTGCGGATGATGTTCGGGATAGCCCAACACGTCGAACATCATCACGCTGTTCGCCATGGCGGGAAAAATCGCGCCGAGACCATCTTCGCCGTTGAGCCGCTCGCTCACCCAGGCGACGGCGCGATCGAACGCGCGCTGCCGCGTGCGCTGGGAAAAATAAGGCTCGGTCGCGCGCAGCACATTGTCGACGGCGCGGAAGAACCAGAACCACGACGCCTTCTGCTGCGGCGCTTTCGGCACCGGCCCGATGGTCCCGGGCGGTTCGAGAAAAAGCTCGTCGATGCGCACGCCTTTGGCATTGCGCGCCAGCGGCTTCTTCGCCATCAGCACCAGAAGCGGGACAATGACGGTGCGGCTCCAGTATGAGATCTTGTCGAGGTGGAACGGAAACCATTTCGGCAGCAGCATGATCTCGACCGGCATCACCGGCACTGCGCGCCAGGGAATGAATCCAAACAGCGCCAGCATGATGCGCGTAAACACGTTTGCCTTGGCGGCGCCACCGCGGGCGCGCACCGCATCACGCGCGCGGCGCATGTGATCGGCGTCGATGGAATTGCCGATCATCTTCAATGCGAAATAGGCTTTCACCGTCGCGCTGACGTCGAGATCGCCATCGGCGAATAGCGGCCAACCGCCATGGGCGCCCTGGATGCGGCGTAGATAGACCGCGATCTTGGCCTCGAGCGCGGCATCGACCGACTCGCCGAGATAATGCCGCAGCAGCACATATTCGGCCGGAATGGTGGCGTCGGCCTCAAGCTCGAACACCCAATGACCATCGGGACGCTGGCAGGCGAGCAGCGCCTTGGCGGCGGATTGAATATGGTGTTCGAGATTCTGGTCGATCATTGCGACCCGGCAATAACGGCGGCGGCGCGATGACCGGAGCGGATCGCACTTTCGATGGTGGCCGGCAAGCCGGTATCGGTCCAATCACCGGCAAGCACGAGATTGCGCCAGCGCGTTTGCGCGCCCGGGCGTTTGGCATCCTGGGCCGGCGTTGCGGCGAAGGTGGCGCGGCGCTCGCGCACGATCTGCCAGGGCGGCAAAGCCGCCGGCAGGCCTGTCACGCTTGCAACTTCATCCCAGATCGACTTCGCCAGCACGTCGCGCGCAGAGTCGACAAGACGGTCGGCGGCGCTGATCGTGACCGAGACCCGTCCCGGAAAAGTGAAGATCCATTCCACCATGCCATTGAGCACGCCGAGGATCGGCGACGCGCCGGCCGGCGGCTCGATGCGGAAATGGGCGTTGACGATGGCGCGAAATTCGTTCGGCACGTCGAGGCCCTTCACCAGCGCCGCGGCGGCGTAAGGCGGCACCGCCAGAACGACGGCGTCACCGAGCGCGAGCGCGACAGTCTCGCCGCCAAATTCCAGCGCCTCTATGTGGTCATCTGCAAAGCGCATCTCACGCAGTTGATGGCCCAGGCGTAGTCCGCCGCCGCGCTGCGCCAGCGTGGCGAGCGCCGGGCCAATCAGTGCCGGGCCAAGGCCATCGCGGGCGAGCAGCGGCCGGCACGCCCGCCCGCCGGCGCCGAGCGTCTCGCGAACGACCGCCGACGCAAGTTTGGCCGCGCCATGCGGCGGATCGATGTTGAGCGCGGCGAGCAAGAGCGGCTCGACCAGACGTTTATAGACCGGGCCGTCGCAGGCGATGACTTCGCCGACCGCCTTGCCGGGCGCGGGCCGCAGCAACCGCCAAAACGGCAGATAGTCGAGCAGACCTGTGCCCGGCACGCGCCGGCGGCTATCGAGTATCCACAACGGCAGACGGCCGTCATTGAAACGCAGCGTCCAGCGCTCATGGCTCGCCAGATCGACGAAGGGGAATTCGGCATGCGCCGGGCCGATCAAGCGATCCTCGGCGCCGATGTCGCGCAGATAGTCGAGTGCGGCGCGATTGCCCGACAACAGCAGGTGATTGCCGTTGTCGATTGTCATGCCGAGCGTTGCGTCGTGATAGGAGCGGCAGCGGCCGCCGGCGAACGCCGTCGCCTCGTGCACGTGGACGCTGTCGCCACGCGCGGACAATTTCAGCGCGGCGGACAGGCCGGCAAGACCGGCGCCGATGATGTGGATCGTTCGCGCCATCACACCAGGTTGCGCAGCAGGATAAGAAGCAGCTTCAGGCGCGAATGCCGCACCGGAGCTCGCGGCGGCGCAAAGCCGCGAGCGACAAGCTTGTCGAGAATGGCGAGATAGGCCTCGCCCATGATGCGCGGCGCGCGCACCAGACGACGCGGGCTTTTCGCCATGATCGCCTCGGCGGCCACAAAATGCCGCTGTGCCGCCTCGATCACAGCGTTGCATGCTTCGCCGAGCATCGGATTTGCCAATACGATGGCGGGATCGGCGCTGATAATTCCCGCGTCGCGCAACGCTTCTCGCGGCAGATAAAGACGCCCGAGCGACGCATCCTCATCAAGGTCACGCAGGATATTGGTGAGCTGAAGCGCGCTGCCCAGTTCATGGGCCAGCGCGAGGCCGGCGTCGCGCTCCATGCCGAAAACACGCACCGACAGCCGCCCGACCGCGCACGCAACCCGGTCGCAATAGAGATTGAGCATCGCCCAGTCGGGGGCGCGGATGTCGGCGATGACATCCATCTCCATGCCGTCGATGACCGCCATGAAGTCGTCGCGCTGAAGAGAGAATGCGCGCACCGCCTGCGCCAGGCCGCGAAGCGTCGATGGCGGCGCGCCGCCGTAGATTGCATCGATGTCGGAGCGCCAGCGCTGCAACTGTTCGCGCCGCGGCTCGCGCGGACCAAGATCGTCGGCAATATCGTCGACGGCGCGGCAGAACGAATAAATTTCGAACATCGCTTCGCGCTGCGGCCGCGGCAGAATCCGCATGCCACGATAAAACGAGCTGCCCGAGGCGCGCTCGGCGGCTTGTGAGGTCGCGTTCACCTACACACCCCGCGGCTTTTGCGCGGCAGCGCGCCGGCGGTCGAATCGGCGCGAGGCGCCCGAGATCACGCCGGCAAGGGTGAGACCGGCGACAGCGGGCATGGCGAGATGCACGCGGTCACTCAGCGGATCGCGCTGCATCAGCATGTGCGTTAGCCGATGCGCCAGCGTGTTGATAACGGAAACTTCGAGGCCCAGCCGCCAGTCGTCGATCAAAACGGCGAAAACATCACTCTCACTCAGGAGCCGCTCGGTGCGTTCGACAAGACCATGCAGGCAATTAAGAAGCTGCGGCGATGCGCGCGGTGCGGCAAGCGCTTCGACATGCGTTCCGCACGCCGCGAGCGCATCCTGCGGAACGTAGACGCGGTCGAGGTTGAGATAATCCTCCTTGCAGTCTTGCAAGTGATTGATGATCTGCAATGCCGCGCACAGTGCATCGTTGGCCGGCCAACAGTCGCGGCTCTCGCCGTGGACGTCGAGCACGAAGCGGCCGACCGGCATCGCCGACAGCGAGCAATAGCCGATCAGATCGTCCCAATCGCGATAGCGCAGCTTGGTGACGTCGAGCTTGAATGCGGCAAGCAGGTCCTGCGCGTGCTTCGGCGACAGCTTGCGCTCGGCCAGCGCCGCCCGCAGACGAACCGCGGTCGCATCGGTATCGTCATGGCCGGTGAGGCCGGCATCGAGGCGATCGAGCAGCGCAAGCTTCTCTTGCGGCGCCAACGTGGCGTGATCGGCGACGTCGTCGGCGGTGCGCACGAAATTATAAAACGCCAGGATCGGTCCGCGATGGCGCGGATCAATAAGCCACGATGCCACCGGAAAATTTTCATTCCTGTGGCCCTTGCCCGATCGTAATGCGCCTGCATCGTTCATCGCAGTTCCGAAACGTTGGCCTGTGCGCGGCCTTTCCACATACCGCCGCGCCCGCGCGCATGCTGATAGGCGGAATCAAGCGTGAACGCCATATAGGTCGCCGCGATGGCCGGCAGCGCCAGCCCCCAAAGCCTGCTTAGCCGGTAGAACCGCAGCGTCGGCTTGAATGCGAAAGCCATCAGCAGCCAGGTGAAAATGCCGAGGAACTGCGCCAACCCGGTCGCGAAGAAGGCGAGCGCCACCGGCGCCAGATAGGTGATGGCCAATCCGAACACAGTGCCCGCGAGCAAGAGCGGCGAATAGCGAAGCTGCGCGTAGGCGGTGCGCGAAACCATGCGGCGGATGTCGTCGACCGAAGCATAGGCGCGGATGCTGTGCACGCGCTCGGTCAAGCCGAGCCAGATCGGGCCGTGTGCCTTGAGCGCTTTCGCCAGCGCGCAATCGTCGATCAAGGCGTCGCGGATCGCCGCCATGCCGCCGGCGTCACGCAACACTTCGCGCCGAACCAGCATACAGCCGCCGGCAGCGGCGGCCGTACTGCGGCGCGGATCGTTCGACCATGCAAATGGATAGAGCATTTGGAAGAAGAAAATGAACGCCGGGATGAACAGGCGCTCGGCAAAAGTTTTGCAACGCAGCTTGACCATCAGCGATGTCAGAACAAAACCCCCGGCTTGCGCCCGCGCCACGAGATTTGTCAGCGCATCCGACGCGTAAACGATGTCAGCATCGGTGAATAGCAGAAGGTCCGGCGGCTGCGGGCTCTGTTCGGCGCGTTCGACGCCCTGGGCCTGCGCCCACAGTTTGCCGGTCCATCCGGCCGGCAGCGCGCGTCCCGGCAGAACGGTCAGACGGTCACCGCAGTCCAGCGCCACCGCCGCCTCGCGTGCCACTTGGGCGGTAGCGTCACGGCTCTGGTCGTCGACCAGGATGACATGGAATTGGCCGGGATAGTCCTGCCGCAGCAGCGAGGAAATGGTCGCACCGACGCAAGCCGCCTCGTCCCGCGCCGGAATGACCGCCACAACCGACGGCCATGGCGGGCCGCCACTCGGGCTATCGTCATCGCGTTGGGCCGACTGCCAAAATCCACCCCGCGCCATCAGCAAATACAGCCAGAGCGCGAGCACCATTGACGCTATAAGGTCGTTGACCACAGATAGTCCCTATCCGATCGATCCATCGTTATCCCGTAAATGTAGGATCAATTATAGAATCCCCTATGGTTGCCGAGCCGCTGGTTAATGCCGTGATGGACACAAAAAGTACCTCTTTTGTTTCAAGTCTCGATGCGGTCGCCGCCGATACCGAGGCACTCTTGGAGCGGCTCTTGGCCCCGGAGCCGGCGGAGGGTGAATTGAGCCGACCGACGCGCTTGATCGAGGCGATGCGCTATTCGAGCCTTAACGGCGGCAAGCGCTTCCGGCCCTTTCTGGTGGTGGAGAGCTCAGCCTTGTTCGGCGTACCGCGGCAGAGCGCTTTGATGGCGGGCGCGGCACTGGAATGCGTGCACTGCTACTCCCTGGTGCACGACGATTTGCCCGCGATGGACAATGACGATCTGCGGCGCGGACGGCCGACCGCACACAAGGCCTTCGACGAGGCAACTGCGATCCTCGCCGGCGATGGCTTGCTCACATTTGCCTTCGATATCCTGTCGCGGCCGCAGACCCATGCCGATCCGGCGGTGCGTGTCGAACTTGTGACCGCGCTGGCGCGGGCATCGGGTGTCGGCGGCATGGCGGGCGGCCAGATACTTGATCTCGCCGCGGAAGGCCGCTTTGTGCAGCAGCGCGCAACCCAATTTAGCGAGAGCGACGTGCGAACGTTGCAGGCGATGAAAACCGGGGCGCTGCTGCGTTTTGCCTGCGAGGCCGGCGGCATCCTCGCGGCCGCGACGCCGGCGCAACGCCAGGCGTTGGAGCGTTACGGCACGGCAGTAGGACAAGCGTTCCAGATCGCCGACGATCTTCTCGATCTCGAAGGCGATCCGGCGCTGGTCGGCAAATCGACCGGAAAGGATGCCGCGGCAGGCAAAGCGACGATGGTCAGCGTCCTTGGCGTGGCGGCAGCCAAAGCGAGGCTGCAACAACTCGTCACCGGGGCCGAACAGGCGCTCGCGCCATTCGGTTCCGCCTCTGCAACCCTCATCGAGGCTGCCAAATTCGTCGCAGAACGGCGCGCCTAGATGGTGACAGGTGCGTGACCGTGGACAGAACCGTACCGGGGATTGCGGCGCCGACCGGGTGTTTTTAGGGTGCGACGTTCATGTCGGCTCGATTGAACTTCCGGTGCGGCGGTCCTATTTGCTCTCCGTCGTGCGCGACGGTGCTTCTCAACCGGGCAAGCATGGGGCCCGAACCTTCCCTGCCGTTCGGGATACCCAATACAATATGACAATGCGTTCGCGATGGTCCCTTTGCATGGCTGCGGCGCTGCTGGCTGCGCCGCTGCTTGTTGCGATCGCAACCGGTCCCGCCGCCGCGCAGCATAAAACCGCTCGATCGCAGGCCAAAACGGCGCCGGCAAAGCCGGCGGTTGCAGCCCCCCAGGCCAAACAACTTCCGCCGCGTATCCCCTTCACTCCGGCCGACGAGGCAGTTGCCGCAATTCCCGGCATGCCGGATGCGCGATTTTGGGCAGATTCGGTTTCGGATTTCACCGCCGCATTGCCGGCACAGCCGGGCCCCTGGCTGGCGCTATCGAGTGGCGGCGCCGATGGCGCTTTTGGCGCCGGTTTCCTCAACGGTTTGAGCGAAGCCGGCAAACGCCCCGATTATGCGGTTGTCACCGGGGTCAGCAGCGGCGCGCTCATGGCGCCATTCGCATTTGCCGGCACGAAATACGACGCCGCATTGCGTGCGGCCTATACGAAAGTCAGCGCGGCGGACATTTTCGAGGTCGGCGGCACCGGAGAAAGCTTTGTCGATTCCTGGCCGCTGAAGGACCTGATCGCGAAAGAGATCACGCCCGATCTGCTGGCCGATATCGCCGCCGCACACAAGGCGGGGCGGCGTCTGTTCGTGGTCACGACCGATCTCGACGCCGAACGCTCGGTGGTCTGGAACATGGGCGCCATCGCGGCGCATGGCGGCGACGCTGCGCTCAATCTATTCCGCAGCGTGCTGCTTGCCTCAAGCGCCATCCCCGGCGGCTTTCCGCCGGTGCTGATCGACGTCGAAGGCAACGGCAAGAAGTTTCAGGAGATGCACGTCGATGGCGGCGTTGGCGGTCAGTTCTTCGTCGCCCCGGCCGCCCTGTTGGCAAGTACAAGCGATTATCGCTTGCCGGCGACGCGACTCGACCTCGTCATCGACAGCGGACTTCAACCGGAATTTCAAATCGTCACCCGCTCGACGCCTTCCATTCTCACGGCGACGGTCGGCGCAGCGGTCAAATTCGACACGCGACTGATGATCGATCGCGCCTATCTCGCGGCAAAGCGCAGCGGCGTCGATTTCAACGTCGCTTCCATTCCGCCGGACTTCAGCGCGCCAAGCCGCGGCCCGTTCGATCCTGACTACATGGGCGCCCTGTTTCAGACCGGCGAGAACCTCGGCAAGAGCGCCGCTCCCTTTGCCAATCAACCACCAGCCTACCCAGGACCTCCGGCAACTGGGCCGGGCACCGGCGAAAAAACAGGGGCAAACTGATGAGCAATTCGAGACGCGTTATTCCGGCATTCGCAATCGCGTTATTGCTTGCGGCGATTGGCGTCGCATCGTCCGGTGCCGCAGCTCGGGCCGCCGGATTTGATGGTCATTGGAGTGTGGAAATCCAGACGGTGCAAGGGAAATGCGGCACCTATCGCGCGGGGGTTGAAATTGCAGGCGGACAGGTCGTGGGCAGTCCCGGCGATTACGCGATCTCCGGAACCGTGAATTCAAGCGGCGTAGCCGCCGTCACTGTCATCAACGAACAAGGCAGCGCGACCGGAACCGGCCGGCTGCACGGTTCTTCCGGCACCGGCCGGTGGCGGTCATCCAGCGGCGAATGTTCTGGAACCTGGACGGCGACTTTGCGCCCGTAGTCGTTTCCGTTGGCTCTGTTAACGGCATGCCTTAGTCACAGGATATTGAGAAGACCGGACCGGAGCCGAACGATGAGGAAATTTGGCGGCGTTGTTACCGCAATCGCGGTCTTGCTTGTGGGAGCAGCGGCCGGGCCGTCGCACGCGCAGACGGCGTCGGAACCGGCGCCGAAAAAGCATTACTACCTGACCAAAGCATTCGACGGCGTGTGGAGCGTGTCGATCTTCACGCGGGCCGGTTCGTGTCCGGCCAGCCTGCGCTATCCGGCAATCATCTCCAATGGGCGGGTGGTGAGGGCCGACGGCGAGTTCGGTTACGATATTTCCGGCGCGGTCTACAGCAGCGGCCTCATCGTCGTGACCGTCAGCGCCATGGGCCAGAGCGCGAACGGCCGCGGCCATCTCAACCGCACACGAGGCAGCGGCGCATGGGTGGCCGCGGGCGGTCAATGCCGCGGGATTTGGGACGCCGCCCGGCGGAGCTGAACCGCCAGCTTATGACTGGCCACGCTTCGCCGTGCCGTACACGCTGCATCTTGTCCCACATTTGTCCATGCAAGTTGTTCCTTTGCCGGAACAGCTCGTAATGCAGCGTTGTTGACACGCGGTTTGCGCAAAAGTTGCACCCGGCATAGCTACGAGACACAGCAAAACAGCTACTCCAGCGAACTTGAACATCGTTGCCTCCCTGCTCGGTACGGCTAGGGCGCTACGACAACCGGCGTGAGTTCGTCGTGAAACGGACGTGAATATCTACGCTAATGGAGGGACGATTATAAAAAAGCCGTTGCTACACGGCACCGGTCAAGGCGTATCGAGGGAAGCGAGGCGCAGACCCTCCAGATATCGCGAACCGTGCGGACCGCTATTGCGCGACGCGGATTTGAGCAAATGGTCCAGCGCGGCCGGGTCGGCCAACTCTTTCATCAGACGAAACTCCTCCCGGCTCCTGGAGCGCTGCCCCGTCAATGCGTAGGCGGACGCGAGAGCAGCGCGAAGCGGCGCAGTCGGCGCCGCCAGCGAGGCGGCCGCCAACAGGGCATCGATTGCCTGCTTGTCGTTGCCGAGTTCGAGTTGTGCGACCCCGGCGAATCTGAGCCACAAGCGTTCGTTCGGATCGTGCGAGCCCACCGCTAATGCGTTTTCGATCCGCCCGAGGCCTTCGGCCGTCCGCCCCGACAGGACGAGCGCAAAGCCTGCATGCGCCTCCGCCGGAATGAAGGCCGGATTCAGCGCCAAGGCACGGTCAAACGATTGCAATGCCAAGTCGTGCTGGCCGCGGCCGAGATAAATGACACCTAGCCAATAATAGGCCCGCTCGATCCGTGGATTAATTTGCAGAGCGCGTTTTATCAGCCTTTCCGCCTGCGTGGATACCGATTGCCGCTCACTCAGCAAATTCGCGCCCGACGTGATGAGTTCCGCGGCAATTCCGATCAGTGCGAACGGCGCGTTGGGATCGCGCCGCAACACCTCTTCATAAAACGGTATAGCCGAAGAACCGCCGGCGGCTGCGGCTCCGCCATACTGGATGGTCAACGCCTTGGCGACGAGCTGATTTGTTGCCGCAAAATTTAGCGCGGCGTCATTCACGCCGCGAGCTTGCGCATACGTTGTCTGTACCTGCAGATCGCGAGCGATGCGGTCAGTCAGGTCTGTGCCCGGGCTGGTGTCGATATCATTGCTCAAGGCGATGTCGTTGGCCCAGACCAGCGTACCATTAGCGGTATCGCTCAAGCCCAGATTGAGATGAATGGCCGATCCCTGGCGCCGCACAGTTCCCGACGCCGCGAACCGGATACCCGACGTATCGGTGTCGCCACCCGGCCGGGCGGCGGAACTGCCGTCGAAAACCGTCAATCCCGAAAATCGCGATAGGCTTGTAAGAACGTTCTCCGTCAACAGGTGCGCGAGTTGAGCGGTCTCCGCGGTCTCGGATCGGACAGGCAGGATCAGCAACGGGATCGTTGACGGATCGATAGCCGTCATGTCGACAGACGCGGGCCCGAGCCAGCCCACGCGGCCGCCCGGCTTGTAGGCGACAGACAAGGATGCAACCAGAACCGCGACGAGGGCCGCAACGATCGCCGAGACCGTTGCCGGCCGATGAAGGACATATGCGGGCGTTGCAGATTTCAGCAACACCGCAGCCTGTTGCTTTGCAGGTCTCGGCTTCGCCACAGGGCCGATCGGGACGGCGGACGAAATATTGCGATTTCGGGCCGGCGCAATGGATCCAGCTCTTATGCGTTCGATCAATGCAATGGTTTCTGTTTCCGGCTCTACATCGAGCTCTTGCCTCAGCAAACCGATAAAACTCCTCGCTTGCATCAAAGCTTGGTCGCGGGCGAGATGTCGCGCCGATATTTCCAAGTTCAGCCTCAGCCAATCCTCGCGAAGAGGGTCAATCGCAACGAGCCGCGATGCGGCGTCAAGCGCCTTTCGCGAGTCGCCGGTTTCGTCGGCGCGGCTTGCCAATCTCGACAAGATCAGACCGGCAGCGGATTCCAGTTGCGTGCGCTGCGATGAGACCCAGTTGCGAAATTCCTCCCCTTCCATCGCCAGATCGGACAGGAACTGCCCACGGTAAAGGGTCGCTGCATACTCGAGAGCGGCGGTATCGTCGGTGTCGGAAAGATCGCGTAGCTGGCGAGCATCGACGTCGAGACCCTTCGCCAAGCCGATAGTCCCGCCGTCGTATGCCAACATATCATCCGCAACGGTGGCGAGGTCCTGACGCAGCGAGGCGAAGCATTGGCGCAAGTTCTGGCGTGCCTGCCGATCGATCCGGTCCGGCCACAGCAGGGTTGCCAGGCGCTCGCGGCTCATCCGCGTCGGCTCCTGCATGGCCAAATAGGCAAGCAGGGCCCGCGCCTTTTTCGCGGAGATTACGACGACGTCATGGGATTGAGTGGAGCGGAGGCAAAATCCGCCCAGGAGTTGCAACTGGAATTGTGGGTCTGCGCCCATAAGCAGGCACCCCCCGTCCGAACCCGGACGAACGTCACCCCGTCTTGCGCGCCGCCACGTTGGCGTTCCACCACGGACACACGTCGGCGGCTCGCAAATAGTTTCCGTCCATCACGTTCACCGGAACGCGGACGCCGTCGGCCGCGACGGACGCGCGCAAGTCGCGCGACTGTTCGAGCGCCTCGGGCGACAGCCATTTGCGGTCGTGGCCCCACAGGCTCGGCCCCTCGGTGCGCTCTTCCGGCGTCCATGTCGCCTGGTCGACGGTTCGCCCGCCCCAGCCATATTCGAACAGGAATTTCGACGGCGACCACGAATAGAACGATGTGACGTGATCGTTGACATGGCGGCCGAGCGTGGTGCCGATCATCTCCGGGTTGCGCAACGCGATGTCGTAACCCTGGCCGACGTCGTCGAGATAGCACAGTTCCACCATCAGGTGATGGATGCCGTTCTTGCCAGAGCCGATGAAGGCGAGGCTGTGGTGGCGCGGATTGATGTGGAAGAAACACGCCGAAAACGGCTTGGTGAAATAATCGGTGAGCTTGAAGTTGAGGATTTCGGTGTAGAACGGCACCACGTCCTCGACCCGTTCCGCCGTCAGCACCGCGTGCCCCATGCCGAGAGGGCCGGTGCGGAAGCCTGAGATCGAGCGGCCCGGCTTGAACGGATCGCTCGCGACCTCGGCGCCGTGGAACGCCTCGAGCCGGTTGCCGATCGGGTCGGAGAAAACAATCAAGTCCCTGACGCGGCGCTCCTCGGCCAGCGCGCGGGAGCCGCGCGCAACCGGAACGCTGTTTTTTTCCAAATGCGCTGCCAGCGCATCGAGCGCCTTTGCGTCGGCAACTTCCCAACCGTAGAATGACGGCCCCTCGCCCTCGTCGGTATGAATAATGACACGCTGCTTGCGGTCGTCCATGCGCAGCGCCAGCGTGCCGCGGCTCTTGTCGACGAGCTGCATGCCAAGGAACTTGGTGCTGTACCCCGCCCAATCTTCGAGGTGCTTGGTGCGGATACCGACATAACCCAGGGCGTCGAGGTGCATCGCGGTTCTCCTGCCGGGATTCTTCGAGCTTATCACGTTGAAGCTAAGGCGTAAAACCTGGGCTTCAAGGCGACCGCTTTGGGCCGATCAGGCTACGCGGCTCAGGGTTTCGGGCTTGCTCCGGGGAATTTTAGAACGCGCGCCTTTCCTGGATTTGGATGGACAGCCCTGAGCTTCTCGGAAAGCTCTTTCTGGCTGAACGGCTTGGCAAGCCTCTCAACTCCGCGTGCGGCTGACGGCGCCTCGGCAAAGCCTGACGCGAGAATGACGGAAAGCTCCGGCCACTCCGCCTTGGTCGCGGCCGCGAGCTGCAACCCGGTCATTTGCGGCATGAGCTGATCGGTAACGACCAGATCGATTGAATTATCCTGGCGAAGGATTTCAAGCGCAGCTTTTCCAGACGATGCACCGAAAGCGGTATGCCCAAGGTCTTCCAGCATGGCTACGGTGTTGGTGAGAACGAGGCCGTCGTCGTCCACCGCCAGCACGACAAGCAACGCGTGGTGCTTCTCCGCTTCGGCAGCGAGCGACCGGCCTTGCTCACGAGCGGAGTCGGCCTTTTCGTCGGCCGGCAACCAAAGTTCCGCCGTGGTGCCTTCGCCTTTCCGGCTTTTCAAAATAAAGCGCCCGCCGGATTGCTCGGCAAGGCCGTGGACCATCGGCAGGCCAAGTCCGGTACCTTTGCCCACCTCCTTCGTGGTGAAGAACGGCTCCATCGCGTGGTCGAGTGTTTGTTGATCCATCCCTTCGCCGGTGTCCTTGACGCTGAGGCAGACATAACGGCCCGCTTTCAAACCGTCGGGTTCATCATCGCGGATGATCGTATCGCGCGCCGTCACGATAATCTGACCGCCCTCCGGCATGGCGTCGCGCGCGTTCACGGCCAGATTGAGCAGCGCCATTTCCACCTGATTTGCGTCGGCGCGGACTGGCTTGAGCGCAAGTGGAAACCGGGTTTCTATCGAGACCGACTGTCCTAATGAGCGCTGCAGCAGCTCGGTCATCCCGAGGACGAGTTCTGGAATATGGACGGTTTCGCTCTTCAACTCTTGCCGCCGCGCGAAGGCGAGCATCCGTTTGGTCAAAATGGCGCCCCGCTGGGCTCCCAAAATGGCGTTGTCGACGAGTGATACAAGTTTTTTGTCATCCGGCATGCGCTTGCGCACCAGTTCGAGACTGCCGAGCACTGCCATCAAGAGATTATTGAAATCGTGCGCGATGCCGCCGGTCAGATGGCCGATCGCCTCCATTTTTTGCGATTGGAGCAACGTCTCGCGCGCTTTTTCAAGTTTTTGCGCAGCTTCCTTTCGCTCGGTAATATCCTGAGTGATTTTCGCATATCCAATAATGGAGCCGTCATCGGCGCGGATGGGATCGATGACGACGTGAGCCCAAAACCGCGATCCATCTTTGCGGACACGCCAGGCTTCCCTTTCAAAACGACCCTCGCGCGCGGCGGTCTCAAGAGCCCGTTGTGGCTCGCCGGCTGTCCGATCCTCTTCCGTGTAAAATTGCGAAAAATGCTGGCCGATGATTTCCTCGGGCGCGTAGCCCTTGATCCGTTGCGCGCCGGAATTCCAACTGCTCACGCGGCCCTCTGGATCGAGCATGTAGATTGCGTAGTCGCTCACGCCCTGTACCAGTAACCGGAACTGATCCTCGCTTTTCTTCAGCGCCTCTTCGGATTTTTTCCGCTCGGTCAGGTCTCGGGTGATTTTGGCAAAGCCGATAACTTCGCCCGACGGCAATTTGATCGGATCGATGACGACATAGGCCCAAAATCGGCTGCCGTCTTTCCGCACGCGCCAACCTTCGTTTTCGAATTTTCCGGTACGCCGGGCAATCTCCAGCGCGCGTGCGGGCAGCCCGATGTTTCGGTCTTCCTCGGTATAAAAGCGTGAGAAATGCTGGCCGATGATTTCGCTCGCTTCATAACCCTTGAAGCGCTGCGCGCCGGGGTTCCAGCTCGTGACTGTGCCGTCACGGTCCAGCATGTAGACGGCGTAGTCCGTTATGGCCTCGACCAGGAGGCGGTAGCGGCCGTCGTTACTCAGGGAAGCGCTGAGGCGCTCGCGTGTCTCCATTGCTGTGGCGCGCTTTCTTGACGCAATCGTTTCAAGGACCCTTTAGCCTATACCCTAACCAAGCTTAACCGTTGGCAAGTCTGGAAGTTCCGCTTCGCAGCCGTCGCAGCGCGTTAGACGGATTAGCCCGACGGGTGCACAGGATTGAGAGTGACCTTCACATGAAGCCCGGATTTCGTGGAAGGTATCGACTCCAGTCGCCGAACTCTCGGTTGGATACGAACACCATCGGAAAGATAATACGCATTCGATATTCCGCCGCTATCCTGAGCGCACCTTCGTTGTTTCCGGGAAGGAATGCCGATATTTGATCGGACGACCCTTCGGCTGCGATGCTGAGAGAGGTGCTGAATGCATCTTCCATGTCATCGCGGTCTCGTAGCCCTAGGGGCCCAATATGTCCATTCGAAGCTACATACGTATATCCGACGCAATCATCGCCTTCATAAAGCAAGAAACCGTTCATTGTAGAGTCATCGAGTAGGAACTTATGGTGTTTCTGCCGGGACACTCCCAGTGCACTCAGATCGATCGCGGCCAGAGTGCTAAGGTCAGAGGAGGACTTTTGAATCTGTTTGTATTTCATCTGGATGTTATGGCGCTGACTTAGAACCCTGTCACGGTCGATGTTGAACATGTAAATCGGAAGACGCGGAAACATTCCGTGATGGACATAGAGACCCTGCGACACTGTGTTGAAAGTGAATGTGATCAGGGCCTTGATCTTCACTGCTGTTTGATCGGCATGCTGAAAAGTGCGTCTCAATAGTTCACTGCCGATGCCGTTTCCTTGCATGCGAGGCGCGATGAACAGCTCAGCAAGGAACCACAAATCACCGCAGACCCAGCTAAAGGCAGACCCGACAATCTCGCCGTCATTCTCGGCAATCCATAGGCCCCTGGGGTCATCATTGAGAGAGAAAATCTGAAAGGTTGCAGGGCGAACCGATGCCATTGGGCCAAACCCATGGCGTTCCGTTAAATCGTTGATGCTCCTGACAACGAGTTCTTGCGCGTGCTGCAATTCTTCGGCCCGAGCTGGCCTGAACACCAACGACATCAAAAGCTCCACCAACCCCAAGTAGCCAGACCAAATGATAATCTAAACTCTGGCAGATTGGTTCGCGGCCAAA